>CAWEXT010000005.1:0-400277 GCA_963813105.1 uncultured Simkaniaceae bacterium | reverse complement strand
ATATCTTTTTTGTAATTGGGCAAGTGCCTCTTTAGGCGAGTCAGGCATTCTTGAGAGTTTGCAATCCCTTTTCCATCTTCAAAATGGAGCAAAAGCCAATATTCGAAGTTGGGATTGCTAAGAGCAAAACCGTGGTTTTCGCTTTTCTTTGCCCACTGCAAGAGCTCTCTAAGCTGATCCTCTGTCCAATCATCCTTGTCTACAACAATCCATGCCTCATCCGTCTTTCTTAAAGACTCCTTCCGCAAATAACCCTGCATCTTCTTGAGCACCTGAATCGGCGAGCTTTCCGTTGATGGCCTCTTAAGGCATTTTACTAGGACAATCGATTGCGGCTGGTTAAAAATGGCAAAATATTGGGGCTCAGTTTTGGAACCCTCCACTGAGACCACAAATAGCTTTTTGTATCGACGCTCTCCTAGAGGTCTTTGAAAAGTGCGCGGCTTTTTCGAGCCATTAGTCGCTTCCTTCAATTGGGAGATTGTAGAAGAATGCGAGGAATACCTCCTAAGCGTCCTTGCAGATAGCTTTTTCGAATGTCTTTGTCATAGCGCACATCTTTGTATTCGCTGAAAGACAGCAAGCTGGAAACCCCTTCCGCATTTCGTTCTGCAATCCACATTTCATCTCGTCTGAGCAGATCCTGATCCATCAATAACACATTGTGAGTGGTAAATAGTAACTGAGAGCGACTATTATGAGAACATTTTGCCAGATAGCCTTCTAGAAGACGCCTGATCAACAATGTATGTAAACTCCTGTCTACTTCATCGATGACATAGACTTTTTTGGATTGAGCTGCAGATAGTTCTAAAAAAGCAGGAAGAAGGTCGATGACACGTTGAGAACCGTCCGATTCTTGCCTCATATCAAACTTTGTCTCTGAACCATCAGAATTTAAATGATAGGTAACCAGCTTTTTTGAGATTAGTTCGCCATTCTTTCGAGTAACGACAAAACGCTCATTCCCAGGTTCGGCTAATAATCTGACAGTCGCATCCTCTGCTAATTCTTCTCTCAACTTCATCTTTATCGGTTCGGGCAGCGGTAAATTTTCAAAGGGAATTTCTTCACCGCCAAGATGAGATATTCCAGTGTCTAATTGGGACAACATCTTATTCATCGTCGCGTACAAAGGATGTCCTTCATCCAAAAATTGCTCAAAAAGTTCAAATCTTGAATCAGGCGCGATCAGTTCCAAAGTATCTTTAAACCAGTCGTACACTGGCTTGAAGGCATCTATTTTTTGAGAAACTGAATTAGTGAGGAAGAGCTGATTATCGCGAGTGCCTTTGAAAGCAAACTGGAGCGATTGGTCACTCTTTAAAGATGAATCGAAATTAGGTTCCCCTGATACTCGATGGTAAAGCGTCTTTTCACTATTACCAGAAATATGAACCAATTTTTCTTCTAAAATGGTTTTGCGGTTAACAGAGAAACTAAATGCATAAACCGTCTCGTCGATTAGCAATTCAAACTCAAACTGGGCTGGCTGTTCGACCTTTTGTGCATTTCCAAGCCTAAAACTATCTACAGCAATTAGGCTGTAGGGTTGGGTTCCTTTAACGATCAGTCCTTTTGCAAAATGCAGGGCCTTAAAAAGATTGGTTTTCCCGGATGCATTCCCCCCATATACAGCCGCAACAGGCAGAACCCCCAGTTTGAGTTTGCCTATTTTAGGGATGCGCTCCCCGTGTTGACGTTCACGGCTTGCTATCAGCGAGAAAGTTGCTTTGGTTTGGAAGGACATCCAATTTTCAATTGAAAATCGAATCAGCATAAGGAGGCTCCTTTATGAGATATTTTCTCTCAATATAACCTTATATTAGCCGATTTCCGACCAAATAGCAATGCTTAAAGAGAAAAAATCTCATAAGCATAACCTCCAAAGATTTAAAAAATGTCTACATATATTCGTTTCTGCATGCAATACTATCATATTTAAGGACTTGTAAAGATGGGTCAACCTAGTAAAATCTGGAAGATCTATTTTTCTAGGTCCATAGAGTTAGAGCAGGTCCTTGGAAAGGATTTATTTTACAAAATCCTGAAAATCAAAAGTCAATTTTCATAGATTACTTGTGGACTATTAGCTTATAGATATTTTAAAGAGAGGACTATGAAAATCTTACTTACTGGAGCTAATGGATACATTGGGACTCGCCTTCTTCCCCGTTTGGTAGAGGAAGGGCATGAGATCTATGCCCTAGTAAGAAGTCGCTCTAGAATTGAAATTCCCGAGAAATTTCAATCTCAGCTCCATGTCATTGAAGCTGATCTACTTAATCCTTCCTCTTTGCTAAAGATTCCCGCTGATATCGATGCGGCTTACTATCTCGTCCATTCAATGAGCTGTTCGCAAAAATTTTCCGAATTGGAAGCTGCTTCAGCAGAAAATTTCGCGAGTCGACTGAAAAACACGAAAGCAAAACAAATCATCTACTTGAGCGGTCTCTCAAATGAAGCCCATCTTTCCCATCATTTAACCTCGAGAAAAAGGGTAGGAGAAATCCTCCGAGAAGGAAAAGTTCCTGTGACTATCTTAATGGCTGGAATTATTATCGGCTCGGGAAGCGCTTCATTTGAAATTATCCGAGACCTGGTTGAAAAGCTGCCCATTATGGTTGCCCCAAAATGGCTTAAGCAGCTTACTCAACCGATCGCCATAAGCGATGTTCTAGCTTATCTAACGCTAGTTTTGGGGAATTCAGCCTGCTTCGGACAGTCCTTTGAGATCGGAGGACCTGATGTCATGAGCTACAAAGACCTTCTATTAAATTTCGCTAAAATGCGGGGGTTGAAGAGGAAAATCTTCACGGTTCCTGTGCTTACACCACGCCTCTCCTCCTACTGGCTTTTCTTTGTAACTAGTACAAGTTTTTCACTTGCCCGTTTCCTAGTCGAAAGTCTCATTAATAATGCAGTTTGCAAAGAAAATCGAATTCAAACGCTTTTTCCTAGAAAATTACTCTCTTATGAAGAGGCTTTGCAACTGGCTTTTACCCGTACTGAAGAAGATTGGGTACCTTCAAGTTGGAAAGACACCTTAAGCGGGTCTACTTTAAATCCGGATCTTTCCATTTATATCCACGTTCCTAAATTCGGCATCTTGAACGATAGACGCACCATTCCCTTCTCTTGTCCCATAGAACAAGTGCAAAAACGGATTTGGTCTCTAGGCGGAAGAAGAGGTTGGCCAGCGATGAATTGGGCTTGGAAACTCAGGGGTTTTCTGGATAAATTGGTGGGAGGAATTGGGCTGCGCCGAGGCAGAACTCATCCAACGCGACTGAAAGTAGGAGACGCTCTCGATTTCTGGCGCGTTTTGTTAGCAGATGAAAAAAATCGACGTTTACTTCTCTATGCTGAAATGAAATTGCCGGGTGAAGCGTGGCTTGAATTTGAGATCATCCCTCATGAAACGGGAGGGATTCTGAAACAAACAGCCTCTTTTCGTCCCAATGGAGTCTGGGGTAGATTTTATTGGTATAGTCTTTATCCGTTTCATGCTCTTATTTTCAGCCAATTGGCTAAGCATATCGCAAAGGGATAAAAAAGGAGCCATCCATGACACCAGCTAAACCGCGTATCTTGACAATCAATGGAGGCTCTTCGAGCATCAAGTTCGCGCTGTTTGAGGCAAGTGACTCGTTTCAAAGGATTTTGGAAGGTGGCATTGATCGCGTGGGATTGCCTGACGCTACTTTACGAGTGAAGGGTATAAACCCGGCGGACAATTTCTCGAAGCCGATAGCAGCGACAGATCATACAGCAGCAGTGGGCTTCCTAATGGATTGGATCGAGCAGCGCAGTCAGCACGATGCATTGGCTGCGGTAGGGCATCGCATGGTGCATGGCGGTCCGAAGTATTGGAAACCGGAGCGAATCACTGCAAAAATGATTGAGGATCTGCACAGCCTCGAGTCTTTTGATCCTGAACATATGCCGGAGGAGATCCTGCTCGTTGAGGCGTTTCATCGCAGGTTTCCTGGTTTGCCTCAATGGGCTTGTTTCGATACTGCTTTTCATCATGACCTGCCTCGTGTGGCTAAAATGTTGCCGATCCCGCGACGCTTTGAAGCGCAAGGGGTGAGGCGATATGGGTTTCATGGGTTGTCGTATGAGTTTCTTGTTGGGGAATTAGGCCGCCTCGCAGGATTAGAAGCGGCACAAGGCCGAGTCATTCTCGCCCATCTTGGCAATGGAGCGAGCCTAGCAGCTGTACGAGATGGCAAATCCATAGACACAAGCATGAGTTTCACTCCAACCGCCGGAATACCGATGAGCACTCGCTCTGGCGATCTCGATCCTGGACTGGTCTGGTATTTGGCGCGCACCGATGGATTCGATGCAAAACGTTTCAATGAGATGGTCAATTTCAAGTCCGGACTGCTCGGAATATCGGAGACCAGTTCCGACATGCATGACTTGCTGAAAGCCGAAGCAAAGGACGTGCGGGCTGCTGAAGCTATAGCGCTCTTCTGTTACCAGGTTAAAAAATGGATTGGCTCATTTGCAGCGGCTTTGGGTGGTCTGGATACGCTAGTGTTCGCTGGCGGCATCGGAGAGAATGCACCTATTGTACGGGCTAGGATTTGCGATGGACTGGAATTTCTTGGAATCGAACTCGAGGAAAAGCAAAATAGTGCTAATGAGGGTGTAATTTCTTCCGGCAAGAGCCGTGTTGCGGTTCGCGTCATTCGCACGGATGAAGAATGGATGATAGCCAAGACGGTTTGCCGCGTTCTCGGTCTTGGAAAAAAGGAAATAGAGCCATGAATATAAATATTCTTTCTCCAGAACTGCTTCATAAAATGGATGCCTATTGGCGGGCCGCTAACTATTTATCGGTAGGTCAGATTTATCTCTACGACAATCCATTGCTAAAGCGGCAACTTTCATTGTCGGATGTGAAGCCGCTCGTGGTCGGACATTGGGGAACAACGCCAGGCCAGAACTTCATCTATGTCCATTTGAACCGGGTGATCAAGAAATATGATCTGAATATGTTTTACATCGCAGGTCCCGGCCATGGAGGTCCGGCTCTCGTAGCCAATACATATCTCGAGGGTTCCTATAGTGAGATTTATCCAGATATCAGCCAAGACGAAACGGGAATGCAAAAGCTGTTCAAGCAATTCTCGTTTCCAGGAGGAATTTCCAGCCATGTTGCCCCGACGACTCCGGGGTCGATTCATGAAGGCGGCGAGCTGGGGTATTCACTTAGCCATGCCTTTGGAGCCGTGTTTGACAACCCCGATCTAATTGTCGCCTGTGTCATTGGCGACGGCGAAGCGGAAACAGGTCCTTTGGCAACAGCGTGGCAGTCCAATAAATTTCTCGATCCCATTACTGATGGAGCTGTGCTGCCAATCCTCCACCTCAATGGCTATAAGATCAGCAACCCAACCGTTTTGGCTCGCATCGAGCATGAGGAATTGGAGCAATTTTTACGAGGCTGCGGCTGGACGCCCTACTTTGTAGAAGGCAGTGAACCGGAGTTGATGCATCAACTCATGGCTGCGTCTATGGAAAAGGCAATCGAAGACATTCACCAAATCCAAGACAATGCACGCAGTAAAAACGACACCACAAGACGGCGATGGCCGATGATTGTCCTGAGATCGCCTAAAGGCTGGACGGGGCCTAAAATCGTCGATGGGTTGCAAATTGAAGGCACATTTCGAGCGCACCAGGTACCGATTCTAGTAAACCCCGAGCATCCTGAGCACGTCCAGCAACTTGAAAGCTGGATGAAGAGCTACAAAGCAGAAGAATTATTTGATAAGAATGGAAAGCTTATACCGGAATTGGCTGAACTGGCGCCGAAAGGTAACCGGCGGATGGGCGCCAATCCTCACGCCAACGGCGGCCTGCTGCTGCGTGATTTGCGCATGCCGGACTTTCATGAACACGCAGTCAATGTGCCAGCGCCTGGTGCTGTTGAGGGTCAAGATACTCTCGTATTGGGAAATTTTCTGCGTGACATAGCCAAATTGAATCAGGATCAGCGGAATTTTCGGATCTTCGGGCCAGATGAGACGCTTTCGAATCTCTTGGGCGCCGTCTTTGAAGTCACCAACCGTCAGTGGGATGCGAGGGAAGTAAAAAGTGATGAGTTCCTCGCACCCGCAGGGCAAGTGCTGGATTCAATGCTCAGCGAGCACCAGTGCGAAGGTTGGTTGGAAGGATATCTGCTGACTGGGAGGCATGGGCTCTTCAACAGTTATGAGGCGTTCATCCGCATCGTCGATTCGATGTTTAGCCAGCACGCTAAGTGGCTGAAGGTGTGCTTAGAATTGCCTTGGCGCCGGAAGATCGCTTCCCTGAATTACCTGCTCGCCTCTCACGTCTGGCAGCAGGATCATAACGGCTTTACGCATCAAGATCCCGGCTTTCTCGACCACGTGATCAACAAGAAGGCTACTATTGTGCGGGTTTACCTGCCGCCTGATGCCAACTGCCTCTTGTCGGTATTTGATCACTGTTTGCGCAGCCGCAACTACGTCAACGTGGTGGTTGCGGGCAAACACCCTCTCCCTCAATGGCTGACTATGGATGCTGCAGTTGTGCACTGCACAGAAGGAATTGGCATCTGGCAATGGGCCAGCAACGATCAAGATGCCGAGCCTGACGTAGTGATGGGCTGCTGCGGAGATACACCCACACTGGAAATTTTGGCTGCCGTTTCCATCCTTCGCGAGCATTTGCCCGATCTGAAAATCCGTGTGGTCAATGTCGTCGATTTGATGAAGCTCCAGTCCCAAAGCGAGCATCCGCACGGCCTCTCTGAGATGGATTACGATTCTCTTTTTACAAAAGATAAGCACATCATCTTCGGCTTTCATGGATATCCCACGCTGATCCACCGATTGACGTATCGCCGGACCAACAGAAATCTGCATGTTCGAGGCTACAAGGAAGAAGGTACAATCACGACAGCTTTTGACATGCGGGTTCAGAATGACCTGGACCGCTTTCATCTAGTGCAAGACGTGATCGACAGGCTAGCGAATTTGGGAGCTAAGGGGGCCTATCTCAAACAGATGATGCAGGACAAGCTCATCGAACACAAACACTACATCGACAAGCACGGTCAAGATATGCCGGAAATCCGGAATTGGAAGTGGGGTAACTTTAAATAATGGAACCTAATGCCGATAAACCTAAAGCTCCAGTATTGAAAAATCCCAATGCGAATGAGGATCTAAAATCCCTCTCTCTGGAAGAGGTTAAGAAAAAATTGGGATTCTCTCCTGATGGCCTTACTGAAGCTGAAGCGGCAAAACGGCTGACTCAATACGGGTCTAACGAGATCGAAGAAAAGAAAACGAATCTATTTCTAAAATTTCTTAGCTATTTTTGGGGACCTATCCCATGGATGATTGAAATAGCGGTGATTCTATCCGGCGTGGTTCGCCACTGGCCAGATTTTTTCATTATTCTCCTTTTACTTCTTGCCAATGCAGTAGTCGGATTCTGGGAAGAACATAAGGCAGCAGGCGCTATTGCTGCCCTGAAAGCCCAGCTTGCGGTCAAGGCCCGAGTGAAGCGCGATGGAAAGTGGAGCACTCCGGCGGCACGCGAGTTGGTTCCAGGAGACGTTATCCGATTGCGCTCTGGCGACATTGTGCCTGCGGATGCCAGGCTTCTGGATGGCGATCCTGTCGAAGTAGATCAGTCTGCTTTGACGGGAGAATCATTGCCTGTCACGCGCAAATCTGGAGAGCCGGTGTTTTCAGGGTCGATTGTCCGGCAGGGAGAAATCGAAGCATTCGTCTACGGAACCGGTATGAATACCTACTTCGGTAAAACGGCACAACTAGTACAAGAAGCGCACACAGTTAGTCATTTTCAAAAAGCGGTTTTGAAGATCGGCAATTATCTGATCATTCTCGCAGGCGTTTTGGTTGCGGGAATCATAACCGTTGCGATCTTCCGAGGCGATCCGATCCTCACCACGCTGCAGTTTGCCTTAGTCCTGACCGTTGCTTCGATCCCCGTAGCAATGCCAACGGTATTGTCTGTAACAATGGCGGTCGGGGCTCGCTTGCTCGCCAAAAAACAAGCGATTGTGAGTCGGCTTGTGGCTATCGAGGAGTTGGCAGGCGTAGATATCTTGTGTGCGGATAAGACCGGCACTTTGACCCAGAACAAGCTAACACTCGGCGATCCGTTCAGCGTAAATAATATCCCTGCTGAGCAAGTGATCCTCTATGCCGCTCTTGCATCGCGCGCGGAAAATAACGACACCATTGATCTCGCTGTTTTGGGCGGCTTGAAAAATAAAGATGCATTGAAGGGTTATCAAATGGTCCATTTCCAGCCGTTTGATGCGGTGCATAAACGGACCGAAGCCGTTATCAAAGGCCAGGATGGCAAAGAGTTCAAGGTGACCAAGGGGGCGCCTCAAGTGATTTTGGCCTTATCGGCTAATGTGGCCCAAGTAAAGGCTGAAGTTGAAAAAGCCGTCAACGAATTTGCAGCACGTGGATTTCGATCGCTTGGTGTAGCCCGGGCAGATGGAGAGGGAGGCTGGCAGTTTCTTGGCGTATTACCCCTGTTCGATCCACCGAGAGAAGATGCTAAGGCAACCATTGAGACCGCAACTCAAATGGGTGTGAAAGTCAAGATGGTCACGGGTGATCAACTGGCCATTGCCAAGGAAACTGCTAAAAAACTAGGAATGGGCACAGACATTCTCGATGCTACCGGCCTTGGCGACGTCAAGAAGCAAGAAACAGCTCAAGTTGCCGAGTCGATTGAGAAGGCTGACGGTTTTGCCCAGGTGTTCCCCGAACACAAGTTCCATATTGTAGATGTCCTGCAAAAACGAGGCCACATCGTTGGTATGACGGGAGATGGAGTGAATGACGCTCCTGCGCTAAAAAAAGCCGACTGCGGCATCGCTGTTTCAAGCGCAACAGATGCAGCACGCGCAGCAGCGGCCATTGTGCTGCTGACGCCTGGCCTCTCTGTAATCATTGATGCGATCAAGGAGAGCCGAAAAATTTTTCAACGGATGAACAGCTACGCGATCTATCGGATTGCCGAGACGCTGCGCGTGCTGTTTTTCATGACGCTGGCCATTCTGATCTTTAATTTCTATCCATTGACAGCTGTGATGATCGTGATGCTGGCATTGCTTAACGACGGCGCCATTCTATCCATTGCCTATGATAATGTTCACTACAAGAATCAGCCTGAAGGCTGGAATATGCGTATGGTGCTTGGGGTTGCCACAGCGCTTGGGCCTCATCGGCGTCGTGTCTGCCTTCGGTTTATTTTATCTTGGCGAGCGCGTCTTTCATCTTGACCGTCCACATATCCAAACGCTGATGTATTTGAAATTATCCGTAGCCGGACACCTGACGATTTTCCTGACGCGTACGCGGGGTCCGTTCTGGACCATCCGACCTGCAAATATTTTATGGGGTGCAGTCCTCGGCACGCAAATGATAGCGACTTTGATTGCAGTTTATGGGCTCCTCATGACACCTCTCGGCTGGAAATGGGCTGGTTTTGTTTGGGGCTACGCCATTGTATGGTTCCTCGTAAATGATCAAGTGAAATGGCTTGCCTATCGGATTTTTGATCCGGTTAAACCCATGACATCCTCTAATTTAACGTCGCAGATCGCAAGACGAGCCCATGAGTTATATGAGAAGAGAGGAAAACAGGATGGTCATGCTGATGAGGACTGGGAGCAGGCAGAGAAGGAGATTCGAAAAGAAAAAAGCAAATGAAGGAAAAAACAAGACATGCATATCGAGATAATTATTTATTACCTCATTTTGATAGATAGTATTGGATGTAATTTGATCGTATGGTTAGGAGAAAAGTGGTATACAAAGCATTTTAGATGGCTTTCACGCTTTTTTCCTCCAGCAAAAGGCTGGGCTCTGTATTATTTAATATTAATTATTTGGATAGGATCGTTATTATATCGAGCTCAACCGTAATTAAATCTCATTCGATTTATTGATATTATCAAACCTACTAAAAAAGTGTAATCATTAAAGCGCAAAGAAAATGAATCCGCACGATATATGTCAGAAAGCCAGTATAAAATGGCTTAAGAAGATCTGTAACCATTCGGAAATTCCGAATAATTCACAAGCCGCAGCGTTACACCGACAATTTCCGTGGACCATTTGTGGACCACTGGCATGCAAAAAAGTGCGATAAATGACGACAGTTCGCAGTAGCTGGAAAGGCGGCGCTTTCCGCTATGATTTCGGGGAGTTAGCTGCTGGGAAGTGGCGCGGGTGCTGCGGACTCATAACCCGTCGGTCCCTGGTTCAAGTCCAGGCTGCCCCAATAAATCCCACATCGTGGGTTATTTGGCAGACAGAAGCCACCTGCGTGGCTTCTGTCTGAGCTTGAAGTGAAGCGACGTACTCGTCCGCGAACCGGCGGGTTTATCCGATGAGAATCTAGATGCTGAAATCATTTAATTGACGAAGAGAGAGCTAGACTCCTCAAAGCTTGCCAAGAGAGCGAATCAAAAGGACTCTACCCTGTTGTTATACTCGCTCTTTCTCTCCTATTGTTATAGCACGAGTTTAGTTGTAAACGATCGAATTCTTTTGCAAACTTTTGGAACGAAAAATAACGTCAGCGAGAAAAATGTTATTCAAATTTTATCCTTTTTGTTTTGTATTTTTAGGATTTATCTGTTACTGGTTTTATCTTAGAA
Source organism: uncultured Simkaniaceae bacterium (assembly GCA_963813105.1). Lineage (GTDB taxonomy): Bacteria > Chlamydiota > Chlamydiia > Chlamydiales > Rhabdochlamydiaceae > JAGXTH01. Next base: position 389,578 of record CAWEXT010000005.1, on the reverse strand, counting down.
ATCAAGCGGATGAAGCCCTGCTCCTCCGTTGCGATGAGAAAAGAATCTCAGTCGAAGAAGGGTTGTCTAGACCTAGGGAGATAGGATGATGAATATGAAAATGGATGCGATGATCAGTCTGGGGTGCCTCCTCGCAACAACATCGCTCTCAGCTGGGTGGACGGAGCCTGTGCAAATTAGCAATGATCCAAATGCAACTGTACAGGGCGATGTGTTTCCTGCTCCTGGCGGAGGGACCCTCGCCGCAATATGGGTAAACAATAGCGGCAGTTTCCCCTACGCTGCTGTTTCTACTAACGGCGGATTGAGCTGGGGTCCTGACGTAAGAGTGAACGCTACGTCTTCAAACAGCGGAGATGCGTATATCGTTTATGATTCGGCGCATGCGAAATTTGTCGCAGCATGGGTATGGAATACTTCCCCTTTTAACATTATCACCGATCAATCTTCTGACGGTGTACATTGGAATCCAATCGTGACGGTACCTGCACCTGGCGATCACGGTTTCGTTTCCGAGGTTTATGACTCTGGAAATCAGAGCCTCCTCGCTTTCTTTCAGAAAACTCCTGCTCCTAATCCTGAACCCCCCTATGTTTCGATTTCCACTGATGGCGGAACAACCTGGTCGACTCCTGCAGATCTCACGGGCAGTAGTACTGTTTATGATGAAACATTCATTTTTGGCTCTTACGATGCAGCTCTTGGAAGACTTGTCGCTGCGTGGCCAGCGAATCCCTCTCAATTCCCGACGGCCATCATTTCTGATGATCATGGGAGTTCCTGGAACAGCCTTGTAACGATCAGCAACGACCCCATTTCTGACAATGTCTTTACAACTTACAATCCCGTATATGGTACGACAGTTGCCACTTGGGCCGATGAAAATACTGGCGTCCCTATGTTTGCCATTTCTCTCGATGGTGGAAAGACTTGGGGAGCGGCTGGGCAGCTTACGGGCAATACTTACGACGTCCGTACTGCAAGCAACCCAGTCAACGGAACCATGATCCTGGTATTTGCTGATTCCAATACCGGTCTTGGTTCTTATGCCTTTTCTTCAGATGGCGGACAGACTTGGAGTTCGGTAGCGCCGATCAACACCACGATTGGGGCTACCACCGTTAACGCCGCTTACGACCCAGTAAGTCAATCTTTCGTCGCAGTCTGGTCGTCTGGCGTGTTCCCCTCTATATTTCCCTACGCTGCTTCTTTTTCCTTGTATGTCCCACTATCAGGACTCAGTGGAAATATCCAACGTTTGGCCAATTATATCAATTCGAGTACGAGCCCCTCAATTTTGCAAATCGCCTTTGATCTTTCACAACTTAGTCCAAGCGCTTTGAAAGCCGCTCTCATCGCGATGTTGCCCAAACCCTCTGCAAAGATCTCCGCTGCGAATACCGCCTTCTCTATAGGAGATGCTGTGGAACACGATTTTAGGGAGCAGACGCGGCGGAGACGTGAGAAAAACAAGGACATTGCCCTTATCTACACGGAATCCGAGTCTCTCATCGCACAAGCGGATGGATTGCCCCGCGGATCGGCACAGACAGCGGCGCGGCAAAAAGAAAACTATTCTGTTTGGGCAGATGGCCTTGGACAATTTACGCAACAAAAAGGTCAAGATCAATTGCCCGCCTTTCATACATCCACATGGGGTGTAATCGTTGGGATGGACTATTATGGTACCCATTGCCAGGTCACTGGAATATTTAGCTATGCGAACTCCCATGTGAATGGCCATCTCGATCGCAATAAGGTCGATACCTATGCTCTTGGTGTCTATGGAATAGGCTATATCGGGGATGCGTATATCGAGACAGGCATCTTGGGTGTTCGCAATCAATACGAACAAAATCGTCATGTCGTTTTTCCAGGCTTTGATGAGCATGCAAAAAGCAAGCATCATGGATGGCAAACTGCTCCGCATTTAGGATTCGGTTACGATATTGCCTGGGGTAGGAGGGTACTCGAGCCTTTTGCCGATGCGGATTGCGCGGTGGTATTCGAGAGCGGGTTCTCAGAGCACGGAAGCGCGCCAATAGACTATAAACAGAAGAGTTCGACCTCTGAACTCCTACGTGCAAAAGCAGGGCTGAATGTCTATATTTGGGAGAAGTATGATTGGGGTCTTTTGTTTTTCCGAGGCACCCTAGCCTATATGTATAAGAAGGGATTTGGTATTGGCAACATTGAGAACGTAGCCTTCATCGGTGAACCTCCCGGCTTTTCGGTCTTCGCCTATAACACAGCACAAAATCTCTTTGCCCCTGGCGTAGAGATCCTCGGGCGATTCAAGCACGGCATCTTTGGCTCAGTAACCTATGATGGGCAATTTGCTTCCCGTTACATGTCCAATTCCGTACTCGCTAAGATCGGCGTGTATTTCTAACAGATGGAGGGGTTATGGATGACTCTTCCTTCGTTTGAAGGAGCAGTCACCTCGTTGTATCGAATTTCTGATTTTTAAAATGCTTTTTTTACTATAGGGCACAGGCCCGGGCCTTCGCTATACCTTGCTTCCCTATCTAAATATTCGAGTGGATTATGGCTTTTAGCTAAAGCACCTATTTGATGATCATATATCACATCGGTGTGGCGGGCCTGCGGAAGTTCTCAGACCATTGAATTTTGATTTATTTTTCTTGTCGATGCCGGCGTAGCCGGCACGTTTGCCATAGCCGCATTCAAGATTCGCCACTCGCTTTTTTCCGCATAATAAATCGAATGAGGCCATAGATACTGATAAGAATCCATGCTGCCTCGATGATGAATGCAGAAATGTTCCACTCAAAAAATAGAGAATAGATAACCCCAGCAGCGCCGATAAGATTAACGAATGAGTATAAAAAACCATCTGGGCGCAATTTCCCCAACTGTAGAAGAAAATAGGCCGCTAAAATGAGGACAACTCCGATGATTCCAACTTCATTCGATAGGTTACCCATTTCCTTCTTCCTTTTTGGATAGTTCGAAGAATGTATGTTTGGAAAGCTCAATGAGATTTTTCGTCGTCTTTGCGATGGCCTCTTTGCTCCCAAAATCACTTCCTTCGCCAACGACCGCGCAAAGTGCGCCAGCAAGAACTCTTCCCATTTTTGCTTTTTTCATTTTATGATCCCAGATTTCGGCCAATATAAAGAGCATGGAAGACTCCATCTCCGTTGCGATAACACCCGCATCGCGCAAGATTTGCATATAGCGCTGATTTTCCTGAGACATGGTCCCTTCGCCAAACTCTCTCGCAAAAAGAGAATCTTTGGTATGCAGCACCCCCAAATGCACTTTAGATGGGATTTTTTTTGCTGCAGCGATAGAGGCCATGACCATCTCAATCGAGGCAATCGCTGGGTATTCTGGAGGGACATAGGTCCTGGAGGCGCCGTCGTCGCGAACTGAGCCAGTCCCAATTACGAGATCGCCTGGCTTCATATATTCAGGTTGCACAAGCCCCGCAGTGCCCACTCTTAAAAATCTCCGGGCGCCCAGTTTTAGTAGTTCATTAGCAATGATATCGAGGCTTGGCGTTCCCATTCCCGAAGAGATCGATGCCACATCGATATTCCGGCCATCGGACTCGATCGATCCGATGTAAAGGTTATGGCCTCGAGGATGTTCCTTTACTTTTACATGGGAAAAATGTTCTGCAATTTCTTTGGCTCTCCCGTCCGAACCAGGAAAAAAGATGTAACGGCCTATAGAGCCATTGCCCTTTAAGTCCTCTTCGGTCACGTTGATGTGTTCCGGGTGGAAGCTCATGTTGCTTTACCTTTTTTTTCTTTCATTACCAAAGCCAGGATTACGCTGATCCCAATGCAGATGGGGATGGCAAGAAAGGCCTTCATATAGGTACTTGGCTCGTAAAAGGGGACCCCTCCTGCCATTTTTCCTTTCCAGAACAAATCGAGCATCCAGCCAATAAATGGGAGGCCGAGGCCATAGCCAAGACCCATGATGATGATCGAGGCAAATCCTAGAGCGGTCGCAGTGAGATGGGGAGGATTGCTGTGAATGATGACTGGATATCCGAGTACTTGCGCTCCACTTGTAAAACCGATGGCGAACATCAAGATATAGAGGATTAGAGCAGAGTGCTGTTCACTATAGAGCAAAAAGACCATCAGCAAAAGGCAAAGAATAGATCCGATAATCATTGAGGGACGTCTTTTGCCGCTTAAGTCAGAAATCCAACCAAATAAAGCGGTGCCAAAGATGAGTCCCAAAAAGAGCATTGAACTGATTGCTGCCGCCTCAATCTCTGAAGAATGAAATACCTGCATGAGATAAGAAATGCCGAAAAGAGCCCCTAAGATCGCGAGAGGTAAATTGAGCAGGCAAGTAAAAAACCCGCAAAACCAGTTTTGGCTCTCTTTGATGGTCTCCCCCAAGCTTTTCCAAATGTTGGCGTGTTCTCTTCTGTGGGGGTCTCTTTCTTCCTTGCCTACGCAAAAGAATAGGATGATAGCGATCACTACGCCGAGAGCCGCAATGACAAGAAGGGCGTTGCGCCATCCAAATGAAACCACTAAGCTTTCCATGACGATATTGGCACTCAGCCCCCCAAGCATACCGACTGTTACGATCAAAGAACTCGCTAGAGCTATAAATTTTGGAGGAAGCAAAAGGGAAGCGCGCTTCATCTCGGCGAGCATACAAAATGACATCATAACGCCACAGATAAGGCGGGCAATGGCCGCCATGGCAATCGAGATAGAATAAGCGAAAAGGACCATTCCAAAGATCGCAATCCCCATATTCGTCAACATGATGGTGCGGATCGGGAAACGGTCTAATAGGAGGCCTGCAGGCAAAGTTAAAAGCATGGTCGTGTAGAAAAAATTGGCCGACAAAAGTCCAATTGTCCCCGCACTTGTGTGGAAGTATTGGGTGAGCGGTTCTTCGAGGGCATTCATCATATTGACTTGAAAATAGCCGTAGAAGAAAAATAGAGATCCTAAAAGGATTTTAATCCAGGTTCTTGAATTGCTAAGACGCATTTTTTAATTCCTTTAAAAAACTTTCTCCTGGGAGATCTACATGAACTCCAAAATAGTCTAAAACGGTCTTCCCCGTATCGGAGAAGGTCTTTCTCGTCCCGAGATTCACCCCCACCTTCATAGAGGGCTGGTAAGCAAGGAGAGGAGAATATTCCCGCGTATGATCCGTTCCCTTAAATGTGGGGTCGTTGCCGTGGTCGGCGCAAATGATCAAAAGATCATCTTCTTTCATCAACTCGAAATAGTTAGGAAGCTCGTTGTCAAAATCTTTCAGACACTGGTAATAGCCGGCGGGGTCTCTTCTATGCCCATAGAGCATGTCAAAATCGACGAGATTCGTGAAGATCAATGCATTTTGATTCATCTTCATCTGCTCTAGCGTCTCTTTATAGCAATCTTTGTTGCCGTGGGACGGGAGAATCGCGTCAAGGCCTGAGCCTGCAAAGATATCCCCGATCTTCCCAATCCCCACCGTATGAATTCCGGCCTCTTGCAAATAGTTCAAAGCCGTTTTCTTAGGAGGCTTCATAGCGAAATCTTTCCGATTGGGCGTTCGTATAAAGGCGCCGCTCGATCCTGTAAAGGGTCTTGCAATGACCCTTCCAATTTGATACTCATTGCAAATTTTGCGCGCAATCTCGCACACGCGATATAGCTCATTGATAGAAACGATTTTTTCATGAGCTGCGATTTGAAAAACCGAGTCTGCCGAGGTATAGACAATGAGTTTTTTGGTTTTCATGTGCTCATCGCCCAGCCGTTGAAGAACCTCTGTTCCCGACTCAGCGATATTTCCGATCCATTCATGTCCGCTCTTTTTGACAAAGGCATCCATGATCTCACTCGGAAACCCTTCCTTGTAAAGAGCAAAAGGCTTTTGCAAATGAACGCCCATCATCTCCCAGTGGCCTGCAACGGTATCTTTCCCTTTCGTACACTCTCTCAGCTTCCCGTAACCCCCTCGGATCTTAGCGTGTGGATCAAATCCCTTCAGGGGCACAATTTTTCCAAGTCCTAAAGCTTGTAGGTGGGGGAGATCGACCTTAACAACTGCTTGCATCAAGTGGGGAAGAGTTGCGGAGCCGACATCGCCGTATTCTTTTGCATCCGGCGCCTCTCCAATCCCGACACTGTCCAAGACGAGGACGATCGCATTTCCCATTAATAGCCATCCTTAGAAGACGATCCCCCTTTGACAATGGCAACGGAGCTCGAAGCGCCAATGCGATTTGCCCCTGCCTCAATCATTTTCATCGCATCTTCACGAGTGCGGATTCCACCACTTGCTTTCACTCCCATCTTGCTGCCTACAATACGCCTCATGAGCGCTACGTCTTCAACCGTAGCGCCCCCTTTGCCGAATCCCGTAGACGTTTTCACGAAAGCGGCCCCTGCTGCTTTTGAAAAGGCGCAAGCGATGATCTTTTCATCTTCATTTAAGTAGCAAGTTTCTAAAATGACCTTCACAGGGTATGGAGTTGACGCTGCGACAACTTTTTGGATCCCTTCCAAAACCTCTTGGAACTTTCCCTCTTTGAGAGCATGCCAATTGATCACCATGTCAATTTCTTTGGCGCCCATCTCTACTGCTTTTTTTGCCTCGCGGGCTTTTGCATCGGGCGTACCGTCGCCCTTGGGAAAATCAACCACCGCAATGGGAACCGTTTTCTTTCCTTTAAGTAAAGAAACAGCAAGCGCTAAAAATTTGGGCAAGATACAAACTGTTTTGAAATGGTGCTCAATCGCCTCTTTGCAGACCCGTTTGATATCTTCTTCTGTGGCATCGGGATTGAGAAGCGTGTGATCGATGTATTGTGCCAAGTCCATAAGTGATGATGTATACCGAAAGGAAAAATTTTAACCAAAATAAATTACCAGATGGAGCACTTTAAGCAGGCCTTAGAAAAGGCTTGGAATGAGATTTCAATTGCATTAGGTTTATAGATTCCTGGTTCAAGTCCAGGCTGGCCCCATTCTTAAGAACATTCCATCAACGGACTCTCTTCAGAGTATAATAGAAGGGCCGCTCAGATTCGAATATCTTTGGGATAATTCATCGCTACCAAGAACAAGACGAAATTCCAGCATCTCCCCTTCTCGATACACCTGAATGGAAATAGCTGTATCCTGAGCTAAAATCGCAACCTTATTCCTTAGAATGGCCGAGGATTGTACGGGTCTATCGTTGACCATGACTATGAGATCTCCTGCTTGCAGCCCGGCTTGATGCGCAGGGGAATTTTCTATGATGGATTCGATCCGTGCCCCTTCATTTCGATCAAAGTAATAACGGTTAAATGCAACTACAATATTATCTTCTAATTCGACCCCTAAAAAACCCTGGGTGATTTTCCCATTTGTGATGATCTGGTTGGCAATTTCCTTCGCAGTATTGCTCGGGATAGTAAAATGAAGCCCCTCTAAGCTAATACCTATATAACTCCAGCAGGCGATACCAATGACCTCACCTTCGGAATTTAATAATGGACCGCCGGAGTTGCCAGGATTGAGGGCACTATCCGTCTGAAGATGTCCTGAGATAGATAATCCATAGTCATTTCTATTTTTTTCGCTGATCACCCCTACTGATACTGAAGACTCTAATCCCCTGGGATTTCCAATGAGGATAACCTGATCTCCTACTTTTACTTGGTCAGAATCTCCAAAATTCAGGTAAGGAAGAGGGGCTGTTTCTTCAAGTTCAAGTTTTAATATGGCAATATCAGAACGAGGATCCTTACCCAGAACAGTTGCTTTGCAAAGTTGGATGTCTGGCGTGCGCATGATGACCAGAACCTTTGTGGCGTCCTCTACTACATGCTCGTTGGTGATCACATAACCAACGGGGCTAATGATAAAACCAGAGCCCTGAGCATGAAAGGTAGGCCAAAAATATTCATAAACAGGACGAAGATAATCATAATAGCCTGGATCGGTCCCATAAGAAAGCTCGAAAGGATCCGATTCTATTGCAACAAATACAACGGCTTTGCGAGCTTCTTCTAGATTGATTTGACCTGCTAGGCCAAGAATTGGAAGCGTCAGGAATGCGGCGAAAGACTTAAACATGATTCCATACCCAGTTCGATGAAAGTTCAGAAAGGCTAGATCAGCAGTGGCCTGTTGTCAATGCTTTTAAAGTTGGAAATTCCAAAGGGAAGACTTTTCCTGGTGATCACAGAATCTTAGCTTTCGGCGCTCATAGGAAATGTTTCCGCATTTTTTACGCAAATGTCTAGAACGCGTCAGAATTTTTAGAAATCAGGCAGAATAGAACCGGAGATCAATCTTTTTCGAGAGGAAAACTCGGTTCTGGTTAAGTCTATTTCATTCAGAGTTAACCTGGAATGAGACTCATAACCCGTAGGCACCTGATTCAAGTCCAGGCTGCCCCACCTACAAACAGTCGTTCTAGCTAGGGACTAGCAGGGGTTCAGCATACCCGAAGCTAAAGGCGGAAGTCTCGGGAAATTCATAATGATGCACACCCTCCGAATTCGGATCATAAATGGAATGGTCATAACCAGTTCTCTCGCTGATTAATTCGAGATATTCTAACAAAGGTGTGTCCAGATATACGTCTACGATCAGGAGTTTATTCCTTGAAGGCGTCTCTTGTCCGGTTTCATTTGGCCCAGTTTCCTTTGGCTGGAATAAGTGGCCATGTGCTCTCCCTGCATATCGGAAGAAAACACAGTTGCCTTGCTGGATATGCTGAACGATCTTCTCAAAATCCTCTGTCTCGTGCGGCATTTTAGGAAGAAGAGGGTGGATGGAAGAAAACTTATCGGTTCTGAGTCGATTGTAATTACTCAGAGATAGCGGGGCTTTTGCCTTCAAGAGCAGCTCGATAGCTTTGAAATTCTTCGCCCAGATGGCGTCTTCCATAGGCACACTGTGGTAGTATTGGGCTTTCGCTTTGACGTCAGCGCCGGCATCGATCAGGCTTTGCAGGAAAATCCCTTCCTTATCTTGGATGGCGGCTTCATGCAGAGGGGTTGATCCTTCGCCATTGAAAAGACCGATATCGGCGCCTTTACTCAAGAGAAGCTTGAAAAGTTCGAAATCTTGCTTTTGGATGGCTATATGAAGCGCTGTATTTCCCTGAGAATCGGATTCGTTGATATCGCATGTCGCCAGGCACTCTGCAATGGCCGCCTTATCCCCTGCGAGAATGGCTTTGTGCAAAGGAGGAGTTTCGCGAGGCTTATCCTTATCTTGAAGAGGATGCCATAGTGCAGCAGGGTTATCCAATAATCGATTCTCCTTTAACCAATCATGCAATGCTTTGTCGCCCCGCATTTGATTGGGCTTGTCGATAGGAGGAGGATGGAGTTCTCCTTCATCGTGCAGTTGAGGGCGTCTTTTAAATTCCGTTATCGTTCCAGCACTCCAGTCGTAGTCTCTGCAACCCACGTAGCTCATCGGGAGTTGGCAAGGTCTGTCGTCTGGTCTTCGCATGATGAATTGATTCAAGGAGGCGAAGGCATTATAAGGTCTCGTCAGGAAGGTTGCGCGCGTGTCGAAAAGAAGTTGAGTCATGTGTTGATTATAGTCAGCCCTATTTTCATTTTCATGGAGGAATTGAAAACCGTCCACGAGAAAAAATCCGGTATTCGGCCGGAGTAGATTGTAGGTTTGGACAAACGTTCCGACGGGGTCGGCAAAATGGTTGAAACACCAATGCGATACCGCCATATCGATCTTGTTTTCTAGATCGAGGCCGAGTTCCTTAAATTGCGTCGAGAGTTCTTCAGCCTTAAAGGCTCCGAGGTTGTATGTCTTGCAGCGGCCCGTCTCAACGACTTTGGCACCAGAATTGCTTTCCCCTCGGATGCCGATGATGTGAATCTTGATGTCATCTGGCAGATCGGTTTGTTCGTTTAAATACTTAGCAAGTCCCTGGTTGAATTGGAAATCCCCTGCACCGACATCGAGGGCATAAAATTCTTTTTGCGCTGGATATGCTTCGAGGATGATTCTTTTCATCAATTGATGTTCCTTGACCCCGCACATTTGATAACTCGAATTCCCATTGAAAAGTCCCCAGCTGCTTCTGGTTTGACCTACGATACGATCAAAGGCTGATGTAATGCGGCCCTTGAGTGCATCGGGCCTTTTGGACGGGTCTAGATAGGTATAGGCGGCAGAAGAACTCGACGTTTTGAGCGCGTCTCTCGATGCAGGGACAGCAGCCGAAGAAGAGCTTGATAAATTGTTGTCTACAGAACTCATAAATTACCATTTTTATTTAAACGTAATTATCATATTATATATTTTAATATATAATTATTAATAATGCGTTAATATTTTAATTAAATAAGGCTGGGATTTCAGAAAGATCTGCTAAGAAGCTATGATTCATCCATAACTAACTGGAAATCATTAGGATAAGTTTTCTGGAGCCTAAATACAACCAGGAGGGCCTGATAAACTTATTTTTTGAGAATAGACTCCTAAGCACCCAGTTTTAGTCCGGGCTGCCCTAATTTCTTACCCGGCACTTAAAGTTCAAGAATGGTCGCAGCTCGACCAGGTAGATTGTCTCATGAGATGAGTGATTTAGATCTTGGAATGCTCTTGGATTGCTTTGGTATTCTCTAAGCGCTGGTTGAGGCTGGATTCTGGTTTTGCGATCTCACTTTTCCACAATTTCTTGAAGTAAGATATTTACAGCGTAGTGGGCGTTTCGATAAAAATGGTTTGTAAGCGCTCAGGTCCCACAGAGATCATGTAAATAGGAGTTCCAACAAGTGCTGAAATCCTTTGCACATACTTCTTGGCGTTCTCAGGCAAGTCCTCATATTTTCTAATAGAGGCTGTGGATGTTTTCCAACCTTCCATTTCTTCATAAATTGGCACGACATCGTTGAGATTGGCTTCAGCAGGAATAAACGTATAAGTTTCACCTTTATATTTATATCCTGTGCAAATCTTCACTTTCTCAAGAAGATCGAGAATATCGAGTTTTGTCAGTGCAATTGCATCGGCTCCATTCAAGCTAACAGCTTGTTTAACCAGCACTGCATCGAACCAACCCATTCTTCTTTTACGCCCTGTTGTAGTGCCGTATTCGCGCGCCTCTGCAGCGTCAGCAAAGGCTTCATCATCGCTTACTTCTGTTGGCATGGGGCCGTTTCCGACACGCGTGGTGTAGGATTTTACAACGGCGATCGTTTTAGAGATCTTGGAAGGACCCACTCCTGCGCCGCAACAAATTCCCGAGGCAATTGTATTGGAAGAAGTGACATAGGGAAATGTTCCAAACGTGTTATCGAGAAACGTTCCTTGAGCTCCTTCAAAAAGAACGATTTTGCCGTCGCGAAGAGAGTTGGACAGAGAAAGTTCTAAATCTTCTTTAAGATAGGATCTAAGAATATTTGCATACTTAAGATATTCCTCGTAGATAGGATCAACGGTGAGTAGTTGCTCAGAATAGATGTTTTTTAGCTGTTGGTTGACACCGTTTACATTATTCGTGAGGAGTTCCTTAAATTTTTTTGGATTCATTAAATCGGCCATTCGAATAGCGATGCGATTTGCCCGATCGGCATAACAAGGGCCGATACCCCTTCCAGTAGTGCCTAGGGAATTTTTCCCTTTGCTTTTTTCGATCAGCTTATCCATTTGGCAATGATACGGCATGATCACATTGGCATAGGGAGAGATCCACAACCTCCCTTTGAGTTGAATACCCGATTTTTCTAACCCTTCGATTTCAGCGATCAGAACCTTAGGATCGATAACGACGCCACCCCCTATGTAACATTGCGTATCCGGATTTAATATTCCCGAGGGGATCAGATGGAGTTTGTATTCCTTGCTGCCAATCACGACTGTATGTCCCGCGTTATTGCCTCCTTGTGCTCGAACAATGAAATCCGCTTGTGGACTTAAACAATCGATAATTTTCCCTTTCCCCTCATCGCCGAATTGCCCTCCGACAATGACAACTCCTCCGGACAAAGGTGTACAGCTAGCTGAGGCATCACTTGCAGAGAGATAACTGAGGCTAAAAATTGCTGCTGAAAAAAAAGACGCAAATATCGAATTCATAAAGCCTCAGTATTTTACCATTCAAAAAATTGAAAAACTTAGGCGACTATACAATCGACTTCCATTTCCGGCAATGCGGCGCGATTCGAAATCGTCGCTTCCTTCGTCATTCCCGATAAACTGAAGGGCCATATCCTCATCGATGAAACCGCTGATTTCTCGAAGATGGGAGGAAAAGTGGGGATCATTGTGAGAATGCCTAACCTTAAGATTGCACCTGATCTTTGTTCTGATCGAAAGTAGGACGTTGCTCCATGATTTCAAGTTCAGCATACCTCACATTGCATACATGCCGAAATAATATTGCACCTACCTCTTATTCGCACGGGGTTGGCAAGTTACATTGATCTACAATTGTCATATGCGTTAAAACAAATGTTCCTGTATTTATCTGCTGGTAGTTACATGGGGCTAAATAGTTGACGCCAGAAGAAGTGTTATTAAAAACATAGTCTTGGTTGTTATTATTCGCAGCAATGTTTCCGCTTATTTGCGTACAGGTTGTTGAACTTTGCTGCAATTCAAAATCGAGTCCTCCAGTCATATTGTTAGAAAAAGTGTTCTCTTGCACATTTGCAATAAGATTCGCCGTGTTATCAGAAAATAGTATTAATCCAGTGCCGTTATTGTTGCTAAAATTATTGCCTACCAGAGCCATTTCGTAATTAGCGTTATTGTAAATATTCATATAAATGCCGCTATAAGAAGGACTACCGCTGAAGGTATTGTTTTTCATAACAAAAGTAGAATTGCCGCCGTTTTCAAGATAAAACTCGGAGTAAAATCCATTGATCACTGTATTTCCATTCAAGGTAATCCGAGCGGGTCCATTGCCTGCAGGCTCGATGTAGAGACTCGATCCCGCTGCTCCCTCGATATAATTATTGCTCACTGTCCATACAGTCGGATAGGTTAACGGACCGCCAAAGGCTATCAATTGTATAGGAGAACTCAGGTCGTTCAAAATGCTGTTATTATTGATAAACACATTCAAAGCAAATACTGGTGCATCTGCTCCGACATTAATGGATTCACTGCATTGAATGAAGGTAGAATTGCAAATCGAGACCTGCACATCCCCGGAAATAGCATTCTCTACATATATATTGATCCCACTGCCGCCGGGGGTGCTGATAGTGAGTCCATCAAATACAGCGGTATTGGGTCCTCCAGTCACATAAACCAATGCGATCCCGCCGTAACTGGACGATGGACCAGAGATTGTAGAAGAGAGAATGGAAACGTTGCCCGGATTATTCTCATTATACCCAGTAATTCCATAAGCGGAAGAGGGAGCAAGAAGAGTCACTCCGCTTATCTGATTGTCGACCGCCAGAGTCACCGCACTGTTGCCGCTGGAATTTGTGATTTGGGGTGGGCCGAAGGTCTGTGGCGGAATGACGATCGGGCCAAAATTGGTATCGAGAGTCTGGCTAACGCCCGATCCCCAGAGTTTTTGCTCGTTCTGCAATATAATTCCCTGATCCATTCCCTTTGTCGTCCCGTCGCCTTGAAATACATAGATCACATTTCCAGGGACCGAATTGTCTTGTGCTAGAAGCAGTGTCGGATAGGGGCTTTCGTACGTTCCGTTCGAATGGCTTTCGTTATTGACGAAGATAAACCCAATTCCTGCTGCAGGATCCTTTTTTACCTTCTTCTCGACAACTATGATTTCTTGCCTTGCTACGGGCTGAATCATCCGCGTAGCAAGGAGTGTTGCAAAATCACAGATATCGGGACAGTCTCTATGAGTCGCCTTAGCCCGAACTTTCGGGCCGAAAGGAAGCGCTAGCGTCAATTGCGCTTGAAAATTGTTGTGGAAAACTGTGTCGTACGAATCGCTGAATTCCAGAGTGACATACTGTTTGTAGCAGCCGGCCGCTCGCGCTTTCCCGCCAATAGCCGCTTTTCCCAAATCTCCTTTGAAATAGTAGGGGCCTATGCCGGAATAAAACTCGAAACCAGATGTCTTCCCAAAATGGAATCCCGCTTCAGCGTCGATCCCTTTCATCGCATATTTGAATTTCCGGTCGACCAAAACTGAATTTCCTCGAAACCCTCCAAATTTTATATCGTAGGCAGAGCTGACTTTGCTCCCAACGGGAAGATAGCCATTGATTCTGAGATCCCACAAATTCCCCAATGTTTCGAGTCCAAACCCAATTTGGTTGAAATCGATTTGGCTTGTGTTCCGATAATCGTAATAAACATTGGCCCCATAGACTCTGCAGCCTAAAGTTTTCCGTGCGCCGACTCCTGCATTGAAGGCCCATTTTCCATTGTTAAATATATGTCCTCGCAAATCGATAAATGGCGTCAGAACCCACTTACCGGGATCATTGGCGATAAATACGTCCAAGGTCGTGTACCCTTGCGTATAACCGATCCCTCCTGCCTCAATATGCCGAATTTCAGCGCGCATGCTCTTTTTTTGCAAATGGCATTCCTCCCCCCAAACGAACTTTCCGAAAAAAAACATGAGAAGAAGAGAAAAAAGAACGCGCATATCTATCTTGATAGCAACAATCGCGTTTCTAGACAAAAAAAACTTTTAACAGCCACTTGTCCACTCTGCCACACTTCTGCTATAGACTTGTGCTATTTTGTTAGATTCCTTTTGGAGAATGTTGTTTATTTGGTAGAATGGGGTTCATAGGACAACAGTCCTAGTTCCCTATGGTGGTAGATATGAAGAAAACAATCGTTTCAGTATCTCATCGTCAGTTCAACAAGTTGCTCCCACCCCCTCCCTTCAAGGGTTAATTCTTTTTTTAAACACACCCAGACGTTCTTGATTCTAAATATTTTTAGAATCTGACTTATTTGCCATTAATTTCAAGTAATTGAAATTAATATTTTTTCGATTTATTTGCATTTTGCGACTGTCTCCAAATTAAGGCTTCGTCAATTTTGTGGATTATTTTGGCTTAATTTCATTCCATCCATCGAGGGTAATATACTTCGGGTCGATATTGCCCTCGACGGATGGAATGAAATTAAGCTCAAAAGAACCTCCAAATCGACAGAAGTTTAATTTGGAGATAGTCTCTTAGCAAAATAGGATTTTTTATGAAGGCAATGCATAGAATTGTCATTAAAGTGGGCACGAGCACTCTAACCCAAGGAACCCAAAAGCTATCTCGGCGCACCATGCTGGGATTAGTGCAGCAAATCGCTCATCTACAAACCCAAGGCTTGGAAATCATTTTAGTCAGCTCAGGAGCTGTGGCGACAGGGCGAGATCTCTTAAATTCCGATCTCCCTTCCAAACAGACGTTCGCATCGATTGGACAGGTCAAATTGATGCAAGTTTGGTCGGAACTCTTTTCCCTATTCGATCTTCAAGTTGGACAGGTGCTTTTGACCATGGAGGACTTCTCCGATCAAAAGGGATCTCTCACAAAAGAGACTTTGAATTCTCTATTGCAACATAAAATCATCCCGATCGTGAATGAAAATGATACAGTTGCAACGCAAGAACTCTGTGTGGGAAATAACGATCGTTTAGCGGCCCTAGTTGCGAATCTGATCGAGGCGGATACGATCATCCTTTTAACAGACCAGGAAGGGCTTTACACCGCCGATCCTCGCCTCCATCGCGATGCAAGGCTCATCTCACTCGTCGAATGTATCGATGAGAAGATTTGCGCCCTTGCAGGAAATACCTCTACATCACTTTGGCACCGGAGGAATGGCGACAAAAATTGCAGCGGCAAAGCTGGCAGGCATACGAACCATTATCGCGTCTTCCTCTCGTCCGAATGTTTTGATCGATCTCGTGGAAGGCAAACAGATAGGGACATTATTTCAATTTGAAGGAGAAAAAAACGCATGAATACCGACATCAAACAAATGGCCATTGCCGCCAAAAAGGCCAGCTTGAGCATGGCTAAGGCTTCGCTGCAGCAAAAAAATGGCGCTCTGGAAGCCCTGATCGAGAATTTGCAAAAACACCGGGAAGCAATTTTACAAGCGAATCGGCAAGATTTCGCCCTTGCGAAAGCAAGGGACTTAAGCGCTTCATTGTTGGAAAGACTGTCATTAGAGAATCGATTCGAAGGGATCCTCCATGACATCCGGCAAGTGATCGATCTTCCCGACCCTGTGGGAGAGGTCGTTCGAAGAGCAAACTCTCAATCAACTGCATCTGGCGAAATGCCGCACTCCTCTTGGAGTGCTAGGGGTTATCTATGAATCCAGGCCGAACGTCACGCTCGATATCAGCGCGCTTACCATCAAATCGGGCAACTGCGCCATCCTGCGGGGAGGTTCGGAAACTCTGCATACGAATCAAGCACTGATCGAGGTGATTCAAGAGTCTCTTGCAATGGCGGGCCTCCCAAGGCGAAGCCGTTCAACTCATGACCAATTTGGACCGCAGGGAGATCGAAAAGCTGCTGCAGCTCCATGAGCATATTGATTTGATCATTCCCAGGGGCAGTTCGGCGCTGCAACAATTTTGCCGCGAGCATAGTACGATTCCTGTGGTCACAGGAGGAATTGGGATCTGTCATCTCTTCGTCGATGAGAGTGCGGATATCGAGCGGTCGCTCTTGGTCATTTCGAATGCAAAAACGCAAAGACCGACGGTATGCAACGCTTTGGACACGGTACTCGTTCATGCTGCCATCGCTCTCATTTTCGTTCCTAAACTTGTGGCCAAGCTCAGTGAACAGGGCGTTACCTTTCGTCTCGATCAAAAGGCGTGGCAGCTCGTGCAAGACCCTTCTTGCAGCCTTGCGGAAGAGAACGATTGGACTACGGAATGGTTGAGCCTTGTCCTAGGGGTTAAGGTTGTAGAGAATCTCGAAGAGGCGACTACGCATATTCAACAGCATGGCACAGGCCATAGCGATGGCATTTTGACGGAAAGCTCGCAGAATGCGGATACTTTCGTTAGGGAGATCGATTCGGCAGCCGTCTATGTCAACGCGTCTACTCGCTTTACGGATGGAGGGCAGTTTGGATTAGGGGCTGAAGTAGCTATAAGTACGCAAAAACTGCATGCCAGGGGGCCTATGGGATTGAAGGAGCTAACCTCGTACAAATGGGTCGTTCGCGGGAATTATGAAGTTAGAGGTTAAAATTCAAATAACGCACGTACATTCAGTCCTCGATAGTCGGTCTGCAGGATCAAGTCCACGTTGTTATTATTGAGGAAAGAGAGATTCGCACCGTTATTCAAATTGCAACCCTGATACGTCGCTCGAAGGTAGAGATGGTATTTGTCCTTGCAGAACCATGTTTCCCAAGAAGGCCCTATCTCTAGACTGAGTAGAGTAATATTGCGATTTTCCGTTAAATGGCCCTTTTGAGTAAGAAATTCCGCACCAGTAGCAGGCACTTTCTGCGTTTGCTGTGTTTTCATCACAAGATGTGTGAATTGCTGCGAGAGATTGACATTAAAAAAAATGCCCCAATTAAAGCTCATGTTGTAGATCACATCCAGACCTGCCTTGGGTCCAATCGACCAAGAATTACACTCTCCATGTGTCTTGCCTATCTCAAATACACCGGAAGAGGTGAATTCATATTGGGCCCTTAGATCTCCATCGATGATGAGAGCAGTCAATGCTATATAGGGACGCAGGGCAAAATAGCGGTTGATGTGGAACGTATAGCCCGACTGCAATTCTGGAATATTGAGATGCACATGGACGTTCAGAGACGCAGAGGAGTACACATTGGTTGCAGCGGTGATGATATTGAAAAAGTTCGTCGGCTGAAATGTCGAAGAGATGGCATTTCCTGAAGCGCTCTGTGAAGGATTAGAATAAAGCCAGGTATAGTACCCGATAAGATCAAACGCTTTGGAAGGACCGAATTTGATTCCCAGTCCCACTCTAAATCCGGGATCGTAAGTAAAATCGGGCAATAAAACCGTTCCGCTCGTCACCGTTCCTTCAGGAGTGCCCGGCACTCCTCCCACCCCATTTCGGCCGTAGATCAATTCCGGAGAGGAAAATCTCCAATAGAGGAACTCACTGATCCCAAAGAGATTGTACTCTCGGCCATTTTCGATGACGGGAAACGTCTTCTCCGGGCTGCTTTCAGCTCCAACGAGTGTTCCACTGATCGCGATCGCACATAAGATTTTTTTCATCAAAAAGTCGCCTCAAACAGCCTAGAAGCACTAGGTTTTTCCATAGTGCATTAGCCGAAAGAAGGAAAGCGTAAAACTTAAGCGAGGTTAGTGCGGCAAGGTTTGCATCATACTTAGGATCTTCTCAAACCCTCGTTTACCGGGATATTTCTCAGAGAGGATTTTTAGCGCCTCATGAGCGCGCTCACGCTCATCGGGAATGGTTTCCTGTAAGGCGATGAACAGCTCTTTATATTCTCCATCGATCTTGTCGTAGTCATAGGAGATATTCGAGAGCACGATCACCGATAGATCGTGATCGGGGAAATAACAGAGCAGGGTTCTAAAGCCGCCTATTCCGCCGCTATGGCCTAGAATCTTGCCTAGATCGCTAGGATCGATCCCGATGCCGTATCCATATCCATCCAAATATTCTTGAAGAAACATGCTATATAGCGAATCAGGTAGAACGGATCTTGTTTTGTGAAGGGCTTGATTCCATTTTAGTAAATCGGTTGCTGAGGAAACGATCGAGCCAGCTCCTTTTGCAATACTGATGTCTTCCATGTGCAGCTGCGGGTAGAGGGTTTCTTGATCCCCTCTTGGATCATAGTTCCATTGGGAAGGAAGCCTAAACGATTGTAATTCGTCCAATCTTCCTTGCTCAAGATTTGTTGTCGAGACTAGGCCGATCGGATCGAAGAGAGCTTCTTGAAGATAGCTAGAGGCTGTTTTCTTTGTGATCGTTTCGATGATTTCAGCGACAAGGAGATAATTAGTGTTGCTATAAGAGAATTTGGATCCTGGAGGAAAAAGCAGGGGTTTTGCTGAAACTATCTGGATAATTTCAGCTGGTGAATGAGGAAACTCGAAATACTTTCTGTCTGGAGTTGTATACGCGAGAAACTCTTCGAATTCAGTGTGATTAGGAATTCCCGAGGTATGCGTGAGAAGCTGATGAAGGGATACCTCATGGGCCCATACAGGCATATTGCCCGCCCAAATAGCTGCGTTCTTAGGTAAAAACAGGGAAATGGGCGCGTAGATTTTTGCTCGGATTTCATTGATTTTCGCGTCTTCCGTCTCCCCCAAGCATGAGTCATAGAGCGCCTTTAGCAAGGCCACGGCAAAAAACTGCTTAGAAACAGAGCCGATCATGAATTGGGGCTCTTCGATTCCCTCTATGTCTTGACTGCGTAGATGGAGTAGCGGCAAGTTTCCTTGCGCGATCAAGATTTCACCGTCCAAAAGCCCTTGTTTTTGTAGGTCTTTGATGGAACCAATGATGCACTTGAACTTTTCCTCCACGAGTTCGCTTGGCTTAGTATTCTGTAGGTCGGAACTCAGAGGGAAAACTAGTGAAGAAGATAGTAAACATGCTGAAATGAATAATTTGTATAAATTCATACTACCATGTTTAGTTAATAAATAATTGTAATTAATTATAGCATTTATTGTTGTTAATTTCATTATAAAATAACTTTTAAAAACCCTATCAGAGAGAGCGCTCTGCTGGGATTCACCGATGGTAGCTTAAATTCTGAGAGTTTGTTATATCGTCGATGGGCAACGGAGAACATTGTGAAGTTTAGAACTCTGGCACTTTCTGGAATGCTATGGGCCTGCTGTTTTGCAGATGATGCGGTAACCCATAGAGAGACGTCGGAACAATTCGTTCCCGTTCCCTGGTTGACAGGCCCTTTGATCATACCACCAGCAACGGTTGTTCAAGTAGGCCACTTTACTATCGAGACCTACGTATTTGCGACCACCAATACGGGAATTTATGATGGACATTGGCGTTCCCATGGTCTTCCCCATAATTTCGTAAGCGTAACACCATCGCTTTTGACCATGATTGGGATGACGGAGTGGATGGATTTCCAAATCATTCCAGAGATGTTCTACAACACTACGCATAATCAATCTTCGGCGCGTTTTGGCGATCTTCCCGCTGGATTCGATTTCCAGCTCTGTCCAGCTGGAGACAAGCCCGGAATTAAATTCACCATATTGGAAACATTTCCCACAGGGCAGTACCAAAAACTCAATCCTCGCAAACAAGGGACGGACTTGAGTGGAAGGGGTTCTTATGCGACCAATCTGAGTTTAGAGTTTTATAAAGTCTATCATTTGCATGGCTTTCATTTTGTGAGTGTGACCGCGTACTTCGAATATACTTATTCAGCTCCTGTGCACGTCAAAGGATTCAATGCTTATGGAGGAGGCTATCATACCCGAGGGAAGGTCTTTCCAGGCAGCGCTTACCAAGGAATTGTGAGCTTTGAATTTTCTTTGAATCGAAATTGGGCTTTAGCTCTCGATAATGTCTACATTCATACGAATCGAAGTCGATTTTCCGGATATCGCGGCGTCACGGATACTGGCGAGCCGGCAACAGTTGGAACCCCTTCCTCGGAGCAAATAAGCTTTGCTCCTGGCATCGAATACAATTTCAGCGCCAATTTAGGAATCATCGCTGGGGCATGGGTGACTGCATTGGGGAGGAATAGCACCCAATTCAGATCGGGTGTTGTCGAATTCAATTATTCGTATTAACTCGAGGTCAGAAACTTCCCATCACACTGAAATGGAGCATCGACCAACCACCGGGGAAATGGTCTCGATGGAGTTTGATGCCCCAATCGCATCGGGCTAAGAAATAACGGCCGATGCTAAATCGAACGCCAGGTCCTACACCTAATAGATATTCATTTTTCCCTTCTCCCCCATATTGATGCCGGTCATGGGCAAAACCATAGTCTAAGAAGGCGAGAAATTCCAGAGTGCGAAGGGTTCTCTTGTCTTGGAGGTTTTTGGGGAACTTTATTTTAGGCGTGAGGAATTCTGTCTGCACGTATACACCGTCATCTGCATTGAGCTGCCTTTCTTCATAACCTCGCACAGTGCTATATCCACCAATACCTAATTGCTCGCTGGGTAGAAGCGTTATATTTGTAAGCTGCCCAGCCGCATAAACAGTCCAATACCATCTTCCTGGAAGAAGGACTTTATAATTGATGGCTAACCGGCCATAGACATACGTATGTCGAGCGAAGGGATTGAGCGATTCGAAATCGGCATTCGATTGATCGGGAAGCCATTGAAAGGGGGAAAAGACAAGCTGAAAATCGAATCCCAATTTATGTCTTCCCGTTTCGTAGCCAAAGTTGTAGCCGCCGAGAAATTGCGTCAGATCGACGGTTTGGCCAAAGACCGGAGTAATTTCGACAAACTCGACGGTATTGTTGTACCGCTTAAAATCAAACCCTGCGAAACACTCCTGCAAAATACCCGAAGCTGCGGTCAGAGGGACTGTATAGCGGAGGCTTGCTTGCGAAGAATAGCCGGCCGTATGCGTGGAGGATGGCACATGGGCGTGCACGCGCGAATAGCCGCCATAGAGATTGATGACGTGCTGAATAGGCAAAGGGATGATATAGCTGCCTGTGATCGCAAAAAACTTATGAATTTCGGGGGCCATGCTGTATTGCACGGTCAAAATTTGGTCGCACCCGAAGACGTTGCCCCAAGTCAATCCTCCAAAAAGACGCGTCCGTTCGATATGCTGCAATCCCGTGTTATCGACACCTACGTAGCCGGTTAACGGATAACGATCCTTGACGATCAGATCGAGATCCGTTGTGTGCCTTGACTCTCCCTCGGAATAGACCAAATCGACCACACGAAAAGGGTTGCGGTTGAGATAATTCACATTGTTGAGGATCGTCCGTTCATTGATCGGCTCACCATGGCGAATGCGGATCGCATTTCGATAGCGTTCTGAAGAAAAATAGCGATTGCCCGATACATTCACTTTGCCAAGTTTGCTCGCTGAAACGATCAATTTCAAACGGCCATCCGTGACCTCTTGCTCAGGAATTTGGACGCTGACAAAGGGGTAATTGTTTTGTTGGTAGAATGCGATCACTTCTCGTTTGATGTCGCGAACGGTGTCGGCATCAATTGGTTTTCCAAGATAAGCGAGTAAACTGTTCCGCAAGTGATTTACATTGCCGGGAACCTCTAGTCCTTCGAAATAGATTCCATCGGCAATAACGGCAGAAACTTCCCCGGAACAAGTAAGACAGATCGATGCGAGTGGAGGTGTTACAGCGATTTCATTTTTGGACGAAGGCGCTTCGAGCGTAGCTGCCGAAAAGAGCAGCGGTGTTCCAGAAAGCAGCGCTAAAGGAAGGATAGAGAGTATCAGCCTATTTTTCATAGTTGTGCGAATCCTCTAGGCCCATTGTTTTTCAAGAACTCTCCTCGTCTCTTCCTAAGCGAATAATTTCCTCGATTCACGAGATTTTTCCCTGTTTTTATCCTGGTGGTGAAGTCGCTAAAGCGATACCAATCAAAGTAATCGAATCTGTCTATTTCAGAGAAATCAAAAAAGCCTTGAGATGCGAGGACAGCAAAGGCGGTAATGGCCGGTTGTGGATCGAAAACAAGGCTAGGAGGAGGTGCAACATAACCGAATTTATAGAAAATCGTAAATGATGGCACTCCTCCAATAGAGCTGGGATAATACGTGCCCCATTGTTCCGTGGCGGTGTCCTTTAACTCAGGTCCTGGCGTGAACGTGACGCCGTTGATCGGTGCCGAAATGGTGTTTTGCGTCCTATTTGATGTGAAGATCCTTAACGGCGCCCCCATTCCAGTGCTCACAGTAGGGGTTCCTGTCAAATTGAATTCTCCTGGTCCCATTGCGGGAGGCGTCGGAAAATCATTATCGCAGACGAGAGTCAAAGAGCTGCCTGTGGTGCCCGTCGCGGTGATCGAGGCGCTGTCTCCTATGGAGAGGTTCGCCCCTGCAATGATCGTCAGATTGCCGGGAGCCGGCGTTGAGACTGTGGCGAATCCCATGAAGGAGGCGTTTCCAGGTACTATCAGCGTCAAATCGCTGCCGAACGTCTGAATTTCCGATGGGGAACTGCCGGTGATGTCGGAGTCGCTGAACGTGCAATTCCCAGAGCACGTGATATTGATGTCTCCCATCGCCGTCGTAATGCCCGCCGGAGAGTTATTCATACCACCTGTAACCGTGAGATCGTCGCAGACAATTGTAATAGTTCCCCCAACATTAATGCCTTGGATCATCGACGTGGCGAATCCGCCGGATCCGGAAGTGAGAGTCATGGAGCCCCCGGTGAGAGAAATGTTGCCGCCACCAAACGTATTAATTGTCGTCTGTGAATCGGGTTGATTGTCGACGGTGAGCGAATAATCTCCGGAAATCGTACAGGTAATATTGCCGCCGCTATTAGTGGAAATTTGATCAAAAAGACCATTTGTTCCTTCAAGGGTCAAGCTAGTAGGAACTTGGTACCCATTCGTCTGCCCAATAAGGATATCGCCTCCCCCGTTCGTGAGGATTTCAGCTATACCCATGCCAAGGAAAATCGGTCCGGAATTGTTCGCATCGTACCCATCGATGTGAATCGTACCGGTACTCGTTTCCAAAGTAACAAACTCAGAATTCCCATTCATTGTGAGTCCAGTGGATTGAATAAAGATATCGCCGCCAGAATCCGCGTTAATGGTGGCGAAGCCGGGATTATTGCTTGAGGGCGGTGGTCCGCCATTCAATGTAACTACACCGCTGCAAGAGACCGTAATATCGCCGCCGTTGCCCGTGGTTAAATTCGGACTATCATCGATTCCGATTCCACCGGTCATCGTCAAGGAATCCCCAGTGATTGCAATAGCGCCGCCGTTAAATGTAAATATGGTGGGACCCCCAGAATTTGCCGCCGTCGTCGTCATGATAACTGGACCGGCGGGATTTATCACGATGTTGCCAGCGCTACCTGTGCCAGAAGACCAGATATTGCAATTGTCCGTTATGGAAATTCCCCCTCCTGCCATGATCGTGATTCCACCCATTCCTTGGGCATTGATGTAAGCTGCGCCGCTATCTGAAGGGCCATCCATCGAGATGGAGCCGTTTCTCATATCGAGCGTAATGTTGCCTGTGCTTGAAAGAATTTGAGATTCTACCTGAACACTCCCTCCACCTGCAGTCATTGTAAGCCCGGTGCCGGTCAAGCTGATGTTGTTGGAGCCAGTAGCGCCTTGTGTCTGAATAGAAACACCTGAGTTGTTTAGCGTAGCATTGGCCAAGAGCTCATAGGCTCCGAGAATCGTAGATGTAATGTTACCTCCCGACTGCGTATAGATGATGGGAACTAGCCCGCTTGCATTCCCATTCCCATCCCCTTGAATCATTAGGCTGGTAGGAAGCTCTTTTGCGGCATTCTGTCCGATGTTGATAGCTCCCGTTGTCGTAGTAATGACTGTATTGTTCCCATTGAACATAATGGGTCCAGAACCACCTACTAGGTTGTCGAACCCATCGATGTTAATATCGCCGGTTGTCGTCTGTAATGTAGCGATGCCGGTTGTCCCGCCATTCATCGTCAAGCCAATGGATTGAATGGTGAGATTGTTTGCTGAGAAAATGGACGCTCCTATCGCTGTGCCAGCAGATAATTCTACTACATCACTGCAAGAGATCATAACATCATTTAACCCTGTTTGAATGTACGCCGCAGCGGTAGCGCCTACACTGCTAATTAGAAGAGATTCACCGGTTAACGTTATATCACCTGTAGAGGTTGTCGCAATAAAAGCCTGTGATGCTCCGGACGTAATCACATAGGTTCCGGCAATTGTGCTTGTAATAGCCCCGCTCATAGTCACAAAAACCGAAGCAGGACCCGAGGCAGTCCCTGTAATACTGAAAGTAGTAGGGAGCTGTTTTGTCGGAGCTAGACTTCCGATGGTAATGTTCCCACTGCTTACACCAGTACCCATTTGGGTATTGATGGAAGCGTTCCCAGAAATCTCAATCGATCCAGAAGTACTCGCGTTGAATCCATCGATCGTAATATTGCCGCTACCCGTTTGCAACGTAGCGCCATTGCCAAATGTGCTACTCAACATGATAGTACCGGATTCAATAGAGAGATTGCCTGCTTGATTGGTGTTTAGCGAAGGTGCGATAAGGGCATAACCTAATATTCCATCCTGCAACGTGAGTCCTTCGCTGCAAGCAATCGCAATACTGCCCAAGTTTGTCGTAATAATCGAAGCATCCGCATCGGTAACAGTACCTCCAGTGATGTTAATGAAGGTCGTGTTCCCATTTTGTCCGATTATGATGTCTCCTGTAGTCGTAGAGATTGTCGAGTTTCCCATGAGCGAAATCGATCCGGGATTGCCTGCATTGAACCCATCGATGGTCAGATTGCCGGTGGTCGATTGTAAGCTAGCGCCAATTCCTGTCGCCTCTGACATCATCGTCAAGTTCGTGGATTCAATGGAGAGAGTGGTGCCAGTGCCCGTAGTCGCAATTTGCGCGAAGCCAAACCCAGTCGCTGCAGTCAATTCGACTTCGCCATCGCAAGCGATCATAATATCGCCAGTGCCGATCACAGCCGCAAAATCCCTGTTGACTACGGTTCCAGCGGTCAGCGTTAAAGAGGCCCCACCGATTGTAATGTCACTTCCGTTGACTGAAGCTTGGTTAGCAGAGCCATCGAGGCTGATGGCGCCTGTCATCGTGAGCGTTACATTGCCATCAGATGCTGATATATTCGCCGTAGCATTACCACCGGTGCCACCAGTTAATGTCAGCTGATTGCCGGCCAAGGATATGTCCCCAGCGCCTCCTGTGATAATTTCAGCGGCCGAGATAGTCCCAGCAGTGAACGTATAATTTCCTGAAATATTACAGGTAATGTCACCGCCATTCTGATTAGAGATTTCTGCAGGTTCAGGCCCGCTCGCCGGTAGAAGCATCAAATTGGTAGGAATCACGCTCGTCCCATTTTTTCCGATTGAGATGGCGCCTCCCGTCGATCCTAACCTGTTTGTAGTGATTGAAGAGAATCCATTGAGCGTAATGGCTCCGGAATTGCTCGCGGTCCCATCGATGGTGAGATTACCACTCGTCGTCATCAACGAGGTGAAACTCGATCCCTGACTCATCGTTAGGTCATAGCATTGAATGGTAAGATCGCCATCTGTATCCGACTGAATGATTGCGGAAGTACCTGTCTGCGTTCCTCCAGTCAACATGAGGGGACCGTTGCAAACAATCGAAAGAAGCGCGTCATCGGTGTATAGGTATGCAGACTTTCCAGTCCCGGTGCCGCCGGTTAGAGTCAGGCTTTCTGTATTAATCGTTATGGGCGTATTAGCAGCGTCACACTCGATGTAGGCTAAACCAAAACCTGTTCCCCCTCCTGTGATCGCAATGGTTCCGATCTGGACCACCACGGAACCTCCACTTGCAGTGGAACGAAACCCTGCGTCATCCGTTCCTATGGATTGAATGGTTAGGGTTGCATTATACATATTATTGTCGTTGATATTGAGAGATCCTCCGCCACTCGCTGTTAGGAGATCATTGAGGGTGATAAAACTACTGGTCGAATCGTACGCTTGAAGGGTCAACGAATTGGTCGAAGTCCAGGTCACAGGAGCGCCTTCGACGAGGGTGATTGATCCTGGATTCGCGCTGCCTGTCCCGCTTGAAGCGTTAATCGTCACTGAACACATGGTGTTGAGAATATCTTGTAAAGCAACATTATTGATGGTCGATGATGCGCTGCCAAAGTTATAATCTCCGCCGCTAAGGCACCCGCCGAAGTCATTACTATCCGTCCCTGTGCTAATCATCACAGTGGTTGGGTCGAGGAGTAACATCCCCGTTTTCCCAAAAGGGGCTTTTGCATTGGCAAGACCATTGAACGCTAAGTATCCAGGACTCGAAACTTCGATGAATCCCCCATCGCCCTTCGTTGCTCCGCCTTGGGCGGAAATGAAGCCATAGAACCCAGTCGCGGTATCTCCCCAGAGGATGACTTTGCCGCCATCTCCAGAAAGTGTGGCATCCGCAGCGATATGCGCATTTGGAGCGACATAGGTGACTTTGGCATTGGCGATTTCGGGATTGTCGCCTTGATAATCGCCTCCGATCAACACCTGTCCGCCGCTCATCTCTCCGGAAGCTATGATTTCGGCTCCTTCTTCGATCCGCACTTCATTGCCGAGGAAACGGATGTCCCCTCCTTTTGTTTCGGATTTCGCTGTATAGGAACCTTGGGCAGAAAGCGCGCCTTGCTCGGCGACAAGAAAGATGCGTCCCTCGCGTTTTTCGAGGCCGAGGGCGTCGATCTTGCTAGAGTCTTTGATGGCGTATTGATAGAGATTGCCGTCGGCTTTGAGTTCTGCGGCGATCGCCTGGATGGCGCCGGAGTTTTCGATTCCCACTTCAGTTTTGTCAGTGGGAACGGAGACGCGGATCGCAATCCGTTCATTCTCGAGGGGGCGGAAAAGGACTTGGGTTCCTGCGGCAAGCGCGGCGACGCCATTTGGAGTGGAAATTTCCCCCTCATTGACTACCTGATAGCCGATCAGGGCCACATCGCCGTCCCAGGCGGAGATCGTCCCTAAATTCACGATGGATGCGGAAGAGTTGCCGGCGAAAAGAAGATCGCCATTCTTAAGAAAATCAGCATCGAGCACGTCCAAGCTGGAGGCGATGAACGCGGAGGTATCGACGTAGGCATTTTCTCCAAAAAGGACTCCCTTGGGATTGACGAGGAGGATTTTGCCGTTGGCTTCGAGCATGCCGTAGATTTCGCTGAGGTTGCTTCCGATCACGCGGTTCAAGACATGGGAACTGCTATCGGGCATGACGAATCGCGTTGTCTCGCCTTCGGCGATCGAAAAATCTTGCCAATGAAGGATGGCTTGATGCCCCGTTTCAACGGTCAATGTATTGTTGTCGAGAACAGGAGTCTTCGCTTCTCCTTGAATGAGCTGGAATCCTTGCGGATTTGCGAAGATGTGCGAACTCGAGGCGAGAAGAAGAAGCAGAGTACACGAGGTCAGCCGATGCGGATGCATAGAATCTCCTTCGCTACAATTTAACCTGCATCGTAGATGATTCTACTAGAGCTTTGTCAACACAAATCTTGAGGGAACTTTACTTAAGCAAAACCTCTTCAAAATTTAAGGATTTTGCTTCAACGCTGCTTTTTCTTTAGAAAAAGCGATCAAAGTCTCAAGGATCTCTTTTGCTTCAACAGGGTCTTTACAGCCATGCAGCATATAGTAGTACATTTTCTGATATGCAGGAATGCCTTCTGGAAACTCTCCTTTCACAAAATATCGAATCGTTTGGTAGAAAGGATCGTAAATATCGACATAGTCGGTAACGCCATGCTTCCAAAGTAGAACATTTAGCATACTTTCGTCTGCAAAAGGCGCTAGATGCGCATATCCTGGGCAATGATCGTACCATTCTTGGATAAATGGCATACATTTGTAAGAAAATAGCACGTGCGCATGAACATAATGCATCGACTTGTAAGGAACCCTAAGAACGGCCATAAGAGTTTCCATACCCTCAGGATCACTTGGATGAATAGGACATAAGGGGTAATCTCCGACAGACTTGGCCCATTCGAATAAAACATCGACTCCTTCATTTACAATGTCATCTGCTTCTACATAAACCCCAAAACGAATGCCAGATTCTAAAATAATCCTGGGTTTTTGATAGAAAATACTATACTCCAAATTTTCAAGTCTTCTCTTAATCAAAAAAGGATATTCTTCTGTTGAAAAAGGAATATCATCATTTATTCCAAATGCAACGACAGGACGTGTGGAGAATGCCTTCACACTATCTAGTAAGACTTTGAGAATTGGGAAATAACTCGCTGTCGCAAAGGTGACAAATCCCTCTTCGATGGATCCGTTCTCATCCACATAAGAACCCTGTTGGGGATTACCAAAAACTCGTGCTGTTAAGCAGATAGCGATACATAGTAGGAATTTGTGTTTCATAGTCGATCACTCCTCGTTCGATATTAGAAGAATCATCCATTTTTCTAAGAAATTCTATCAAAAATTGAGCAACTCCCACGTCCAGGTTGCCCCTTATTCATGATTCGTTCACTATTATGAATAAAACTGGGAGTTCGTATGGCAAAAGGCGCTATTCAGAAGAAAAAAAAACGGGCGAGATCCGCCTCGAAAGAAAAGAAGAAGCGCGAGTTTCCTCCTTTTTGGAAAACCCGAAAAGCCGGCTCTCGTAAAGCCAAAAAACCAAAACCCCCATTCGTAATGTAACTTTATTAGCGAGGCGCTCATGAAAAAGATTTTGCTTTCTCTCGTCCTATCTGCTGGACTTTTGGCCACGACTTCATGCTGCAGTTCTTGCAAAAATAAACAAGTTGCAGATGCAGGCGGTTGCGGCTGCTGCTCAGAATGCACCTCGGAAGCTCACAGCGAAGAAGGATTCAAATGCTGTCCTCACTGCAATCTCTAAACAGCATCCAAAGCAATTAGCGGACAGAGAACCGTGATCGTCACTAGGGAAAAAAGGAACATTTTCCTGGCCCAGAGTTTATCATTATCGACTTTAAACCCTTTGATACAGAGAAAAAGCCAAGCGATGCCGAGCAGAGTGGCGACGATGAGATAGGCGTAGCCTGTATACCCGAATACCGTGAGCAAAAGCGTCGTCGGGATGAACGCGATGATGTAGATAAGCATACGGATCTTTGTAGTGCGCATCCCCCTAACGACAGGCAAAACGGGAATGGATGCGGCGACATAGTCATCAAAGCGGTACACGGCGATCGAGAAGAAATGGGGCATTTGCCAGAGGACGAGGATCAAAAATAAGAGGATGGCGCCAGCATCGATTTGATTCGTCACAGCGCAATACCCGACGACGGGAGGCACCGCGCCTGCGATGCTGCCGATAGCAGTTCCAAAGACCGAAAGATACTTCCCAAAACTATATAGAACGACATAGAAAAGGAATCCAACAAGGGCGACCAATGTTGCCAAGAGGTTGGTGTAGAGGATCAAGATAGAAAAGCCTGCTAAGCTTAGAAAAATGGCAAAGTAGATCGCATTGCGTCCGGAAATGAGGCCTTTCACAAGCGCGCGATTCTGCGTTCGGGCCATTTTTTTATCGCTTTCACGGTCGATGTAGTTGTTGAACACACAAGCCGAAGCAATGACGCCGGCTAAACCCACAAAAGTTGCGAGAAAGAGCCAAATATCGAAATAGCCTTTCGATGCGAGGGCAAATCCGCCGACTGTGGTGATGAGATTGCCGAAGATGATTCCCGGCTTCGTGAGTAGATAGTAGTGTTTGATCATATTCCTTCGTGGGTGCGCATGTGGGTTTCCATTTGCTCAGAGGGCATCATTTGATAGTTCAAGTGGTACATAATCCATAGAGAGCCGCCTACGATAACGACTAAGACGAGGAGCATGAAGAGAAAAACAATCAGATTCCAACGCGGCCTAGATTCACTGCCTAAATGCAGAAAATAGATGAACTGGACGATCATTTGCGCAAAGGCGAGTCCAATAGTTAATAAAATGAGCATCGTACCGGTAGAGATATGTTTAGCGACGAGGAAATAGGCGAGCCAGGTCAAGAGAGCGGACACTACAAATCCCAGAAGGTACCCCTTCACGGTCCCTAGTTCTGCCCACTCATGCTTTTCGGCGTGATGCTTCATGTGGCTGCTCCCCATAAGTACACAATCGTAAAGATGAAAACCCAGACGATATTCAAGAAATGCCAAAACAGCCTTAAACAGAGTATCCGTCTATGTGTGGAAACGGTGAGGCCGCGGTAAAGAATTTGCAGCATCAAGACGATGATCCATAACAGCCCCGAGGCAACGTGCATGAGAAGAACGCCCACAAGGGTGAAATAGGCCGATAAAAAGGCGCTTCTTTGCCAGCCATTTCCCGCTTGGATTAGATGGGTAAAGTCGCCTAAGACCATCCATAAAAAGCCCCCTCCTAACAAGAAGGTCAGGACAAGCGCAGTTTGGACCTTGTGTCTGCCCTCCCGAAGAGCCGCCACCTGCACAAGACCGCAGAAAAGGCTGCTCCCCAAAAACAGCAGCGTCTCGTAAAAAACTCTATGAAGCTCGACGAGCTGTCCAGCCGTAGGACCGCCATAAGTGCCATTCCTAAGAACAGCATAGGTCGCAAAGAATGTTGCGAACAGAATGCAGTCGGTCATCAAGTAGAGCCAAAAGCCAAAGATCGTCTTCGAGGAAGCGATATGGGAATCATCGGGATGGTGACACTGATGGGATTCTACGTGCTCTGCCATGTGAATCCCTTCCTATACGTTTTCGACTCTTCGATTTTTTCCACTTCTTCAGCAGATACGTAATAGTCCGTATCGTCGCTGGAAAGGCGAACGATCGTGAAGATGATGATGCCTAGAGCGCTGAGCAAAACAAGCCACCAGATGGCCCAGATCATCCCGAAACCAAAGAAGAAACTCAGCACGCCGATCCAAAAGCCGACAGAGGTGCTCTTGGGCATATGGATGTCGTGATAAACAGGCTTCTTACCCTTAGGTTCCCCTTTTTCTTTCATGGCCCAGAATGCATCGCGATCATGGACTTTGGGGGTGAAGGGGAAATTGTAGAATGGCGGCGGAGAAGGGGTCGCCCATTCCAATGTCCTGCCATTCCAAGGGTCGCCAGTCGTATCGCGATTGTGTTTCCGGTGGATAATGCTCCAAATGATCTGCAGAAACTGCAGCATCATGCCAAGGCCGATAAACAGGGCGCCGATTGCAGCGACGACGAAAAGCGGCGTCCATCCTTGGCCTGCTTCATAATGGTCAAGGCGCCTTGTCACCCCCATAAGTCCAAGGGCATATAAGGGAAAAAACGCTAAGCTGAACCCAATGACCCAGCACCAAAATGCATATTTTCCAATCCGTTCATTCAATTTGAAGCCAGTGATCTTGGGAAACCAGTAGGTGAAGCCGGCAAAAAAACCGAACAAGACGCCCCCGATGATCATGGAATGGAAGTGGGCGATCAGAAATAAGCTATTGTGCACTTGAAAGTCCGCTGGGGCGATGGACATCAAAACACCGGTCATCCCGCCGATTGTAAAATTGAGGACAAAGGCCAAAAACCAGAGCATCGGCGTTGTAAATTGGACGCGCCCTCGTACATCGTAAAGAGCCAGTTGAAGATTTTTACGCCTGTCGGGATGGCGATGAGCATCGTCATGATCCCGAAGAAGGCGTTGACGTTGGCTCCAGCGCCCATCGTGAAGAAATGGTGCAGCCAAACGATGAAGGAGAGAAAGGTGATCGCAACGAGCGCCCAGACCATGGAGGCATAGCCGAATAACCGCTTTTGCGAGAAGGTGGCCACCACTTCGGAAAAGATCCCAAAAGCCGGCAAGATCAGAATATAGACTTCAGGATGGCCCCATGCCCAGATCAGGTTGACATACATCATGGGATTGCCGCCAAAGTCCGAGGTGAAAAAATGCATGCCGAGTAGCGGTCTAAAGAGAGCATCGAGGCGTTGCCGTTAAAATCGGAAAGGCAAAAATGACGAGGACCATCGTATTCAAAGAGGCCCATACGAAGATCGGCATTTTCATCAGGGTCATGCCCGGGCAGCGCATCTTGAAGATCGTCACCAAGAAGTTGATCCCGGAAAGCAAACTCCCAACCCCGCGATCTGCACGCTCCATATCCAGTAATCGACCCCTACGCCGGGACTATACTAGTATCCCTGAAAGAGGCGGATAGGCCACCCATCCCGTCGCAGAAAATTCTCCTATGAGAAGCGAGAACATGACGAATTGAGGCTCCGGCAGCAAACAGCCAGAAACTCAAGGCATTTAGAAAGGGAAAAGCAACATCGCGCGCGCCGATCTGCAAGGGCATGATAATATTCATCAAGCCAAAGATGACTCCCATCGCCACGAAGAAGATCATCGTCGTGCCGTGGGCGGTAAATACCTGCTGAAAATGGGACGTCGACAGATAGCCGAACGAATCGCCTACGAAAGTCGCTTGCTGCGCCCGCATCATAAGAGCATCGAAAACGCCTTTGAACAGCATGACAAACGAAACGACGAGGTACATCACCCCGATCTTTTTAGGATCGACCGAAGTGATCCATTCCTTCCAGAGCCATTTCCAACGCTTGAAGTAAAATAGAAGCCCGAAGATGATGAAAAGTACCAGGAACATCGAGATTCCTGCGCCATACTCAATGAGGTCGTGCTTGAACGCATCAAGGGTTAAGTTGCCAAATAAAGACATAGACATAGTTATTTGCTCTTCGTTAGCGTTTCTGGCGGCATCATAAATCTCATCATGATCCAATCGAACAGATTCCCTGCCTGCAATACATAGGAAGCTACCGGATTGTACGAACTCGGCTTCGCTAATTGCTTATATTCCTCTAGCCCAAGGTTCGGGGATTGCTTGACCGATTGCACCCATTGGTCAAATTCCTCTTGCGTGCTGACTTTGGCGGTAAACGTCATGCCTGAAAATCCCTCTCCGCTGATATTGGCAGAGGAGCCTTTATAGCTTCCGGTTTCATGGGCGATCAGATGCAGTTTGGAACGCATGCCTGCCATCGCATAGATTTGGCCGGCGAGCTGAGGAAGCCAAAAGGAATTCATCGGAGCGTCGGCCGTGATTTCCAAATTGATCGGCCTCTGCTCGGGAATTTGGAAAAAGTTGACAGTGGCGATCTGCTCTTCGGGATAGATGAATAGCCATTTCCATTGTAGTGCGACCACCTGGATTCTTAGGGGCTTTGCCGTCGATTCGAGGGGTTTATAGGGATCTAGAAGATGACAACTTTTATAGGCGACGACGCTAAGGATACCAACAATGACTAAGGGGAAGCACCACCAGACAGTCTCTAGGATGTGATTACTGTCCCAATCGGGTGAGTATTTGTGCTTATGATGCCCTCGAAATTTCCAAGAAACAAACACAGTGAGGATAAATACCGGGACAACGACGATGAGCATCAGGATCGTCGAGAGGATGATGAGGTCTTTCTGTTTCTGCGCTACCCAACCCTTGGGGTTCATCACAGCGACATTCGTGCCCGCTAGATAGACGAAAAACAGCATCACCAGCGCAATAGCGAGGAGAATTAGAAACGTATAAAGAAGCTTCTTCTTCATAAAATTTTTTCAATAGTTCTTTCCTTGTTTACATGAAGAAGACTCCGTTGTCTAGACAAAAATACGGGGATTTTTAATCGCCTTTTGGCTGGACAAGTCTCGTCAATAGATAGGTCTTTAACTCTTCGGGAACCCCGGCAATGGTTTGCACAATCTTGCCATTTTCCAGCACAAACAACGTCGGATACCCCGACACTTTGAACATATCCCGCAGCTTCCCTCCTTATCCTCGACCCATTCAGTACCGGGCGAGCTTTGGAGTAACTCAGGCGATAGCTTGGGGCTGATATTGATAAATCGGTAGGAGCCGCTCGCGAGCTGGACCGCCACCTCGCTTAAAACGAGTAGCTGCTCTTGGCAATAGGGACAATCTGGGGAGACAAAGTTAATGACTGCAGAATCCGTGTTCGCAAATAGCCGGCTCGTGCCAGCGATCTGAACACTAAAGGACGGAGCTGTATCGCCCCGTTGCAATCCTGAGATCTTGTAGTGGCTGCCATAGGCCATGAAAGTGAGATTGAGACAGCTGAATAAGGCTATCGTGGAAATCGGCGCAAGCAGCATCAGAAACGCTTTCTCCCCCACTGCCCCCTTCGACTTCCTTAATGATACAGGAACGATCACCCAGATCGTCCAGATCAAGATATTGCAACCATGGGCGATTAAACAGGCAGGGCACCAACCTGGCGAGATAGTAGTCAGAACCAAAGCGAGCAACATCGCCCAAAGTAAGCCCCCTCTTGCGATCAGGGGTTTGGGAAAGGCCGGGAAAAGCAGCGAGACTGAGACAAGTAGGGCAAAGTAGCCAGCGCCAATGAGGGGTAGATAGGGGCCGCTCGAGGAGCATGCCTTACAGATACCGAAGATATTCGGGGCTTCCGGCAGCTTAAAAAAGAGCGCCGCCAAGGCGATGATTCCCAAAACCGGAACGCAATGACGCAACCTATTCATGGGCCTCACACCATTTAGCTGGCGAATTCTCTAACCCAAGCGCTTTGGTCATAAAAGCATTCCCCTGTTGCAAGCCCTCAAGTGAAGCCCCCGACCAATAGCCGGTCTCGCATGTCGAGGTATCGCAATCACCTCCTAGCGTCGTCCATTCCCCCGATCGCATCACATCGCAGAGGCAGTTTGCCTTCATGGGATTGGAAGGGTCGACGGTGCAGCGCTTGTTCAGACACCATGTCCATGGCGTTCCGCTTGGACATTTCATACTCTTCTTGCCGACTTTGAACTGCTCGAGAGAAAAAGTGGAATAGATCGTGCGGATACCATTGGCATCGGTGCTGGGTTTGAGCATGTCGCATGGAAGAGTGGACATATTTGGACCTTCTTCGACATCGCATGTACAAATCGCTTTCGTTGGATCGCCGGGCAGAGGTACGCATAGGGCAGATGTACAGAGCGCATAGGGTTGATCGCATAGTTGCGAACTCGTACTACTCATCTGCTTACAGCCATAAGCGACGACCAAAACAGCCGCAATTGGCAATACATAGGAGATCAGCGCGCTCTTGAAGCGATTCATATAGAGACCCTGCACTATTTAATCGTTTTGTAATGGTTTAAAAGCGCAGGTGTCAAGTGGGTTTCATCAAACAAAAGCATTTTACGGCAAAATAAACGACCATAATAAAAGTCGAAACTATTGAAAATAAGCGCGATTCTATACCTCTAATTAATTATATTAAATATTAGTTGAAATCAAATGGCGCGGCTTTATAATAAAAT
The DNA here is from genome assembly GCA_963813105.1 of uncultured Simkaniaceae bacterium. GTDB lineage: Bacteria > Chlamydiota > Chlamydiia > Chlamydiales > Rhabdochlamydiaceae > JAGXTH01. The sequence continues at coordinate 353,680 of CAWEXT010000005.1, read as the reverse complement.
ATAAGAATAAGCACACAATGCAAGGGTAGATTATGGCGATTTTTAATAAACTAAATGGCGTTCTTATTGCCATCACACTATTTTCTGCTAATTGCATGTATGCAGAAAATGAAACTGTTACTAAAAAAACAGAAATAGCAGCTCTGCCTTATCAGGGCGACCTCGAGGCTGATCGAGCTGCATTAGAAACGGTTAAAGAAGAATTAGCCCAAATCGCCGTTTCCAAAAACAAGAACTCCGTAAACACGCGAGAAGAAATCGAGGCTGTTAGAGCCGAGTTAGCCGCGATAAAAGCCGAAAAAGCGGAACTAGAAGCCCAAGCAGAGCTGCAAGCCCTAAAAGCGCAGCTGGCAGCAGTGACTTCTTCTTCTGTCAAAGCAAAGTCGGAGATCGATACCTATAAAGCCGAGCTGGATAACGTTAAGGCCCAACTGCAAGCCATTACAGCAGCTGAGGCTGTTACCGCCCAAGCCGAACCCCTAATGAATCCTGAACTAGAATCGGTCAAAGCCGACCTCGCAGCCATCAACTCTGCTTCTCAGGAAGCCAACTCTATCATCGCCGCGTATAAAGCTGAGCTAGAGCTTGTCAAGGCCGAGCTAGAGACAGTGAAAACCGAGTTTGCGAACAAAGCCACACGACCTGTTTTAGGCATGGACAACCCTACTGACCTCTATATGCCGGCTCCCGAGCAATCCATGCAAAACTCGCAAGGAGAAACTCTCTGGAAAAGCAAATCGGAAGAAATGCTGCTCCTCAAAGACACTCGAGACTACAACTATGATAAGTTCGTCTCCAGACTAAGTAAATTTGGACGCTATGAATGGGGCAAAATGAGCCGCGAGCAAAAACTAAAAGCTATGGAACTTGCGGATCGTACCCAAACTCCACCTGATAGCGCCGTATTTATCGTGGACGAACACTATTAAGAGGAAGCTTCAGCGCTTTGCCTTATAGAGTGCCGAACCAACGCATGGGCATAATGCTCGCCTTCTTTGATAAAGGCGCTCGATCCTGCTTCGACATAGCCTCCATGGAATTTATCGCAGCTCATGCCGTGATGCCCAATTTGATGCGTAAGGCCGCGATGGGGATCGAATTTTAACACAGTAAGCGCGCCCCTTTCTTGAAGCTTTCCTATCGCATCCCGATAGACGAGATTTGCCCCGCTGAAATGGTGATCTTGTTTAACGCCTGAGAGAATGATCGTTTTAGGACGATCTTCTCGCTGGCATAATTTGACGACCTCTGTTTCTACATCGAAATCCCATTTGCCAAGCTTGGCAAGCTGCAGAAGTAAAATCCCTCCCCAATACTGCTTCCTTTTCTCATGGATCGAAGAAGGGGCGCAGTGCAGGGTCAGATGCGTTGGAAGGCTATCTTCCTTCGCAGGCATTTGCTTCAGAGCCCTGGCAAACAAAATCGTGCCCAACGAATGGGCAAAGAGATGATCGATCTTGCCCCACTTTTCATGGAGCTGCCTTAGAGTTTCTCGAAGAATATACCCTGCTTCGTCGATGGTTTCAGGTTTGTAATCGGTCTCCGCATCGCCAGCTCCTCGAAGTTTAATGTCGTATTGCGTTGTGACGATGAAACGGGCAGGAGGGAGGGTCTTATCCTGATCCTTCTGCAGCAAATACGATGCCAAAAAGGGATAGACACCCGAAATGCTGCTCTCGATCGTCCAAAAGTTGCCGGGGATAAAGACAAAGTTGTAGGGTTTATGACCATTTCCGTTTCCTTTCCAAAGCATCATTCGATAGGTCAGCGCAACTTCTTTATCACCCACTGGTATGCGAATCGTCTCATTCGTGACACTGAATTCCTTGCGAATGCGGTCTTGGTAAGGATAATTCAGATCTAAAGGAGCCGTGGTTTTCCAAAAATCAGCGCCAAAGCGTTTCTCGATTACAGCCTGCGCTTGTTCAGCTTTGCTATGGAGAGGGAAAAAAAGCATATCCCGAAAGGCGCCGCCAATCGCTTTTCGCGTGGTGTGGGCCATGCTAGAGATTCTGCCAGTCGTAAGATCCCAACAACTACAAGAACATCTAGAAGCTTTGCCAGCAGACGATCTGAATTTATCGGAATCACAGACTGTCGCAGGGGGAGTTCCTGCGCCATGACCACCACTACAGCAGCTGCTGCTCGAAGCATAAATTCTCTCCAGTTTGTTGAGATCGGATTAAGATCCTATCAACAAATGGCAAATTACTTCGATCAAAAAATTTGCTTCTACTGTTCTTCTTCGAGGTATTGATTTTTGATCGCATGGATCACAGAAGGATTGGATAGAGTTGAAGTATCTCCGACAATTCTTCCTTCCGCAATATCGCGCAGCAAGCGGCGCATGATTTTTCCGCTGCGCGTTTTAGGAAGCTCGCCAATGAAAATGATCTTTTCAGGTCTTGCAATGGCGCCGATTTTTTTGACGACATGCTGTTTGAGCGCATCTTCCATGGATTTTCCCGGTGTAAACCCATCTCGCAGGGTGACAAAACCGACAATCCCCTGCCCTTTTATGGGATGCGAGATGGCGATAATGGCAGCTTCTACGACGCCCTGATATTCGGTGAGTACGCTTTCTAATTCCATCGTGCCTAAGCAATGCCCCGAAACATTGATGACATCATCGACGCGCCCCATGAGCCAATAGTAGCCTTCTTGATCCTGTTTGGCCCCATCGCCGGTAAAGTAATACTTGCCGCCGAATTTTTTCCAATAGGTCTGTTCATAGCGGGCGGGGTCTTTATGAACGCCCCGCAGCATCGAGGGCCAAGGAGAAGTCAATACCAGATAACCCGAACTCGATTCTTCGCCTTTTTCATCGATCAGCGCTACGTCGATGCCGGGCAAGGGCCTTGTGGCGCTACCGGGTTTCAGAGGAGTGATTCCTGGAAGCGGCGCAATCATGATGCTGCCGGTTTCTGTCTGCCACCAGGTATCCACAATGGGACAATTTCCCTGGCCGATATGCCGGTGATACCATAGCCATGCTTCTGGATTGATCGGTTCCCCGACAGATCCTAAAAGACGCAAAGAGGAAAAATCATGGTCGCGCAGCCATTCTTCTCCCCACTTCATAAACGTCCGTATCGCAGTAGGCGCGGTATAGAAGATCGTCACGCCGTACTTCTCGATGAGCTTCCAATACCTGTCTTGCTCGGGAAAATCCGGAGATCCTTCATAGATAAGCATCGTGATGCCATTGGAAAGAGGGCCATAGGCCACATAGCTATGGCCTGTGATCCATCCAATATCGGCTGTGCACCAATAAACATCGGAAGGTTTGACATCGAGAACTAAGCGGGTGGTCAGCGTCGCCCCCACCATATAGCCGCCCGTCGTGTGGAGGATCCCTTTTGGTTTCCCAGTCGTGCCCGAGGTGTAGAGAATAAACAGTTCGTCTTCCGCATCCATGACTTCAGGAGGACATTCTTCTAGCGCCTCCTGCATGAGCTCGTGATACCAATGATCCTTACCTGTCATGGAGATGGGTGCGTGCGTGTGTTGGACTACGATCACATTTTCCACGCATGAGCATTCCTTGACGGCGAGATCCGTGGATTCTTTAAGAGGGACGATTTTCCCCTTGCGAAATCCTCCATCGGCGGTGATGACGAGCTTCGCTTCGGCATCGAGGATCCTATCTTTCAAGGAATCGGAAGAAAATCCTCCGAATACGACAGTATGGACAGCTCCGATCCGCGCGCAGCTCTGCACAGCGACGATCGCTTCTGGAATCATAGGAAGATAGATGGCGACTTTATCCCCTTTGCGAATGCCGAGGGATTTAAGAACATTGCTGAATTTTTGGACTTCAAGAAGGAGCTGCTCATACGTGAAGGATTTCTCCTCTCCCCTTTCCCCTTCCCAGAGCAAGGCAATTTTATCGCCTATCCCCGCCTTTACATGTCGATCGAGACAATTGTAGCTCGCATTGAGTTTCCCGCCGACATACCACTTGGCATAGGGAGGATTCCATTGCAATATCTGCTCCCATTTTCGATACCAACTGATACAGCTTGCTTGCCTTCCCCAAAAAGCTATCCGGTCTTGTTTCGCTTCTTCATAAAGATCCAGTGATTGCACATTGGCAGATATCTTGAACTGTTCAGGGGGAACAAAAAGAGAATTGTTCTCAAGAAGAAGATCTGATGCAAGCATACGACTCCTTGTTAAAAAGAAAGAGAATGTCCACCATCCATGATAAAATCTGCCCTGTTTTCCAGGAAGATTCCTCCGAAGCAAGATAGACCGCGGCATGAGCGTGATCTTCGGGTTTGCCAAAACGCCCTAAAGGAATCTCTTCGACTCTTTCATCCGAAAACTCATAGGGCGTCGAACCTGGAGCGATCGCATTGACGCGGATTTGGTATTTTGCCAGATCGAGAGCCATATTCTGCGTCATCATATTCAATGCAGCTTTGCTCGTCGCAAAACAGGTGCGGCCAGGATAAGGACGAACGCCCGTAATCGAGGAAATGTTGATGATCGATCCGGCGATCTTCTTTTCGATCATATGCTGAGCTACCATCTGCGAGAGGAATAGGGGAACTGCAACATTGACTCTGAGAAGATGCTCGAAATTCTCTTCCTTCATGGCAAAGAATTCCGTCGTATCCCAGATGGCCGCGTTATTGACCAAAATGTCGATGCTTTTGAGGAAGTCCACCGCACTCTTGAAAAACTCCTGCACGCCACCCTGCTGAGAAAAGTCGGCAAAGATCGCCTTTCCCTTTCTTCCCATTTTTTCGATCTCGTTTATCGTGCTCTCAGCCCCTTCCTTATCGGAGCGGTAACTGATCACGACATCGGCGCCCTCCTTGGCAAAGGCAAGAGCTATGGCTTGCCCTATACTTCGATTGGCCCCTGTGACAATGGTTTTTTTGCCGGCTAGTTTCATTGAGTGCGTCCTATGTGAAAGGAAACTATACGGTTTTTGCCGCTTTTCTGTAATGAATGTTATAATGCCTTAATAATCATAGGCTTGCAAGTCTGACCATCCTGTTTTTTCTATGCAATTCCCTTTTGAGAAATCCCCAAGCCGTTTTATAATACTTGTGCGTCTTGAACCATTGGGTGAAAAGTTATGAAAAAAATCAAAGAAATCCTTGTCTCCTTGGGTATGGTCATAGCCCCTCTCTCTTCTTGGGCAAATGATGGTGAACTGCCCAATCGAGAAAAGCAGCTCCTCGTGCAATTCCAGTCGACTACGGAGGAAGAGCGCTATCTGAAGACCCATAAATCCCAAACAATCCAAAAGACGATCACGAGCGCGCTTGAAGGCGAACCCGCCGCGATCCATTGGGTCGGTCTCAATTATCTCACTGGAGCGAATGGGTTCAAACAAGATGAAAAACGGGCCTATGGCTACTTTTCCGCAGCAGCGGGCCTCGGCTATGCCCCTTCCATGGACCGCCTTAAGACCATCTACTTGAATACCGATGATCCCTTCATGGCCCTCGTCTATGTCAATCTCATGATCGGCCAAGGGCATAGCGAATTCAAGCCCCTCTATGAGGAATACAAAAAACTCAAAAATCTAGGTCCAGTCTTCGCCGAAATCGAGAAAATCGCTGAGCGAAAACGAGCGAAAATCGCCCAAAACATCGAAGGTTATAAAGGCGCTGAAGACAAGACGAAATTCATCGTAGCGTTTATGACCAGCCCAGGACTTGTTACAGAAGATAAGACCTTGTCAGATCCCAAGCATCTAGCAGCTCTCCGCCCTCCCCTAAAGGAATCTACGAAAGAGATCGCTGACGCGTCCTGAGTGTCTGACAGAAGTACTGGTATTTGAAAAAAGGCCGAGATTCTCTCTCGGCCTTTTGTTTTAGAAAGAAGTCTTAGGAAGAAAATGCCTGTAAAAGAGCGTTGATCGCGTGTTTAACATCCTCACCTGATTGAGAAACTCCAGCTTGATATTCTCCAGAAGCAGCTTGATAGTCCTGATAAGCTTGTTGTTGCTTGGAAGTTAAGGGATTTTTCCCAAGGAAGTCTTTCATCATAGCATCGAATCCTTGGAACGCATTCATATCATCAGGCGTTGGATTGTTGTTAATGAAGGATTCATTGATTGCTACGTTCATAGCATCCGCAGACGCATCCTCAAAGTCTTGAGAAGATAGGGCAGGTGTTGTGCCTTCGGATAAGTTGTGCAAATCTTGCCTTGCAGCGTCTCTGTCACCATAGAGAAGATCGTTTTTCAATTGTTCGAAATCTCCCAATGCCGACCCCCCGGCCTTTTTCACATAGGACTCTAATGTTGAAAGAGAGCCCATTAGAAGCTGATAGCAAGGATCTGTTTTATTGAAGTGTTTTACGCTCTCTAAAGCGCCTTCCAACTGGGACATAGCAGAATCCCAACCTTGTAAAGGTGTTGGATCATCATGGATGCTTAGTTGAGCATTAGAGACAGTTGATAGTTGAATATCTGACATAGTATTTCCTTGGTTATTATTGGTTTTTAATGATCTCACTTGTTGAATGAGCGATCACTTATTATTTTACTCCGCCAACATTAAGAGTTGTTAAAAGAATTTTTTAATTCCAAGCATAAGATCCTTATAATCAATGAGCTGAACTAGGCTTTTAGATGGAGGGTATTTCCGAAGAGGCTTTTTTTTAAGATCAAATTAATCCAACGATTAAGGAATCCAAAATCTAATAGACTAAATTTCAAAGGGTTATATTTTAAGGATTGCGCCTTGCGCGTATAGACGGCTTGAAGTATAATTATTTCTAACAATTTTACCCGCTAACACAATGAATAAGCGCGTTTCCAGATCTGTCGGCCTCCGAGGACAAGGGATCACGGTCCTGAAGCCCCTTATGGCCTATGATGATCTGAGCAAGATCCGCCCTAAGCAAAACCGCTTGGAGAAGCATTCCGCTCTCTCTTGCGGACGTTTCTTTTCCACTACGCTCTTTTTTGGCGGCTCCAGCCGCTACATAACTTTTTCCTTCTAATTTTTTCAGTACGATTCGAGCAGAAATTGAACCCTGCTTGAAATGATTCTGCTTATTCGTAAGCAGAAAACCCATCAATCATTTTGAAAAAAAATCACTTTAGGAAATTTATGTCCCTAATTCGAATGCCCTTACATGCACTGTCTCGTCCATGGACGATGACTCCTGTTTGGCGTACTATCTCTATGCCAAAGCCATGCATGCGGCCTGCCGCTATGCAACAAAGACTCCTTTGCGGCTCAGCCGCATCTACAGAATTGCGCGAGATCAATGCGCTCTTCCTCGATTCCTATGCCCTAAGGAAAAAGGAAATCCGCCAATCTTTAGGAAAAAGCCTTCCTGTAATCCTCATGCATGGCGATCAACTGATCTTCTTGCATGAAGGAACCCGTAGAGCTATCAAAGTCATTCCTGAAGAATATCATCAGTTGAAATCGATCGCCCATATCTCTTGCCTTCTCGATACTTTGCAAGATCTTCGGAGACGCAATCAGCAGGATCTCGCAAAAGAGCTGCAAACAAATGCTCTGCATCTTTTAGAAAAGATCCTCGATTCACCTGATTTGCAAAAACATCGGCCGCTTCTGCTGCGCTATCAGCAGCTTTTGCAAGCAGAAACAAATCAGGATCTTGGTTCTCTTCGCGAAGATCTAAAGAATCTTCTCGATCAGGCTGCTAAATGCCGTCTTTCTTCCTTGCATAAACATGTGGAAGACTTGCGAAAAGAGCTTCCTCAAGAGACCTGGATACGCATAGCTGTCGTCATCATGGGTCCGCCGATGCCAAGGAAGGGTGATCTCAGCATGCAATACTTCCAATCCGCTCTCAAATCGGATCAATGTCCTCATCGAAAAAATCCGATCAAGGAGATTTTCTCGGAACAACGATTGATTTATGCGGAATCGATCACCGAGGAAAATCAAGCTTTGGAATTGGTGGTGACACAAAAATGCGATGAACAATTAGGAGATGCGGTGCTTGGCGATAAAATGGCCATGCACGCCGATTTCCTGATGGATGCAACGCGGAAACATTTGCCATCTATCTTGTCAAAGACTTAAGGCAATTGGCGCCTAGCATTTGCTAGGCGCTTTATCAAAATCATTCCCAGAAATGCGCAATTTGGTTAGGAGAGAATTGTATAGAGCAAAAGGTTCTCTCATGAGCAATGCACGTCATTCTTCCTTTCTGAAAATCGCTTTGATCCCATCGCTTCTCTGCTTATGCAGCTGGGTGGAAAGTCCTGGTCAAACTTCTTCTCCTCCTCTTCAGATCAAGGACCGAAAGAAACAGTCAAGCGCGGAGCAAAAAGCTCTTGCGGAGGATATCAACAACCTCGAAGAAGACGTGGCAAACTTATTAAAGTCCCTGGAGGAATACGCAGAAAATAAAGAATCCGCTTCTGTTGAAAAAAACGGCGAGCTGCAGCCCGTCTCAAAGAGTAAAACCGATGAACCGCAATTCCTCGCAAAGACTCCTAGTCCCTCTGAGAAAACGTCCGCGGGAAAAAAACCTCGAAAAATCACACCTTCAGCCCGAGGATGTCCCGAGGAAGATGGGTTGAAGATCATAGGGGAATTTCTCTACTGGCGCGCCTTTGAAGACAATCTTTTAGTCGCTGCCAATGAGACCACTTCGGGACCATCCGATTCCACTTCTCAAAATACTACCTTAATCACACTCCAACCGAGCTTCAAACCCGGCTTCCGGGTAGGAGCCGGTTATAATGCAACCTATGATGATTGGTGGGTCGATGCGATTTATACCTGGTATCAAACGAGAACAAGAGTTTCTGCAACGAATCCCAATGTTCTCATGAATAATAATCCAGGAATCGTTTCACTTATTTTCGCCGATCCCATTGGCGGAACTGTAGTGTTCGCAGGTTTTGTCGACTCTCGATGGAAACTTCATTACAATGTCATCGATTTGGAATTGGGTCGAAATTTTTACATCAGCAAAAATCTCTCTTTGAATCCCTTTGCAAGCATTCGCGGATCTTGGATGCGGCAATCGATTCATTCATCGGCAGTTGGTATAACTCAGTCTCAATTTATACTATTTACCCCTTCAATTGCTACCTCCTCCCAAAAGCAGACGTTTTGGGGCGTGGGACCTCGTCTCGGTCTTAATACTCACTGGCTTTTTGGAAACTCGGGAGTTGGCTTTTTCCTCAATGGCAGCGCATCTCTTCTCTATGCAGGATTTAGCTATGATAACTTCACATCTTTTCAAAATACCGAAGCCCCCTTTAAGTTAGTCGAAGAATTCTCTCATACTTCCTATAAACGGATAAACGCCAATGCTGAATTATTTCTGGGATTCGACTATGGCCATTGTTGGAAAGATGAGGCATTATTTCTCAATGTCTACGCTGGTTACTCGGCAACATATTGGTGGGGTCAAAATCGAATGTTCACATCCAACAATCTCTACTCCGCCGGAGATCTCATTTTCCATGGTTTGACCCTTGGCTTCGATTTCGAGTTTTAAGCTTTCAGATGGAAAATGCATATCTCTACGCATTAGATAATCCAAAATCAACCTAATTTCATTTGTTCATGATTCACATGGCAATAAGCAATGCCATTATTACCATTGCCATTTATCCTAATTTTTATTCCAATATGGGAAAAAAAAGAGTTTGTCATGAGCAAATCACTTCCTTCTCATCTTGCAAAATTCTCCATGGTCACAGCGCTTCTATGCTTATGCAGCTGGGCGGAAAGCCCCGGTCAAACGTCTTCTCCTCCTCTTCAAATTAAGGACCGAAAGAAACAGTCAAGCGCCGAGCAAAAAGGCCTTGTGGAGGATATCAATAGCCTCGAAGAAGAAGTGGCAAACTTATTAAATTCGCTGGAGAAGGATACGCAGGAAATCAAGAATCCGCTTCTGTTGAAAAATCCGAAGAACCGCAGCCCGCCGCAAAGAATAAAAATGACGAACTGCAATTCGTCGCAAAGACTCCTAGTCCCTCTGAGAAAACGTCCGCGGGAAAAAAACCTCGAAAAATCACACCTTCAGCCAGAGGCTGTCCTGACGAAGATGGGTTGAAGATCGTAGGGGAATTTCTCTATTGGCGCGCCTTTGAAGACAATATGATTGCCGCTATAAAAAATAGTGGCTCAGGAACAAACGAATCTTATACAGCAAGGTTCGACTATCGAACTACAACCAGGCTTCAAACCGGGCTTCCGCGTGGGAGCCGGTTATAATTGTAAGTACGATGACTGGTGGGTCGATGCTCTTTATACCTGGTATCAAACGCGCAAGAAAGTCGAAGTGACAGATCCAGATGCCCTCCTACCCAATAATGCCCTCATTCCTCTCGTTCTTTTAAACCCGATTAGTGGATTGGTGACCGCAACTAATTTCAACGCTCAATGGAAGCTCCATTACAATGTCGTCGATTTGGAGTTGGGAAGAAACTTCTACGTCAGCAAGCATCTTGCATTGAATCCCTTTGCAAGCCTGCGCGGCGCTTGGATGCTGCAAAAGATTACAACTTTTTCAATCGGCAAATTAGTAAGTAGTAGTCAACCTAATTCCCCTGTAAATGTTACAACATCTCAAAAACAGACATTTTGGGGAGTAGGTCCTCGACTCGGCCTTAATACGCACTGGCTTTTTGGAATGTCAGGATTCGGTTTTTCCCTCAATGGCTGCGCCTCTCTTCTCTATTCAGGATTCAGCTATACTCAAGCTAGTTTTCTTTCTTCATCCCTAGGCACCACTACTACCGGTAGTTTCAAAAATTCCTTCAAACGCATCCGCGCCAATGCTGAACTATTTGCAGGATTCGACTATGGCCATTGTTGGAAAGATCAAGTATTATATCTCGATGTCTATGCTGGATACTCAGCAGTCTATTGGTGGAATCAGAATCTTATGATTACGGCCAATAATTTGTATCCTTCTGGAGATCTTCTTTTCCATGGTTTGACCCTTGGCTTCGATCTCGAGTTTTGAACCCTTGCTAGGAAGAACCCATTCGGGTTAACTTTTTCCGGTATTCAATCGGAGAGGGATCCATGGATAGGGAAAAAATGGACCAAGCGGTCCAGAAGCTCAAAATCGGGCAGAAAGGACGCCATATCTTCCTCTGCTGCGACCAAGGCTCCCCCAAATGCTGCCAGAAAGAAGAAGGGGTGATCTCCTGGGACTACCTAAAGCGCCGGGTGGAAGAAGCCAACCTTCAGGGCCAAGCGCATCTTTGGCGCACAAAGGCCAATTGCCTCCGCGTCTGTACAAACGGCCCTATCGCCGTAGTTTACCCTGAGGGCGTTTGGTACCATTCTTGTACCCCCGAGATCTTAGAACGGATCCTCCAAGAACACCTTATCGGTGGGAAGATCGTTGAAGAATTTCAGATTGTTTCCCCCTAAATCCTTTTTTTAGTACAAAGAAGTTTATACGGGGATGTGAACATGAACCGCAAACGGTTGATCGGTTTTGCGCTTTTGGTCATCGGCATCGGCCTCATCATTTTGGCCATGCATTTCATGAATGAAATTGCCCATGCGAAGGGCGTAGTCAAGGATGTCTCCGATTTCTTTAATAAAGATCCTGCCTGGAACCCCTTTGTTGAATTTTTTGGCGGGGCAGCACGAGCAAAGATCTCTGAATACGATGCCCCGACTATGATCACGCTCATCTCAGGGATCGTCCTTTGCATCGTAGGCGGCATCATGGCGATCGTTTGCAAAAGAAAAAAATGATTGCCTATTGAAGTGAAAGGCCCAAAAGCGTCATGATTCTTGGCTAAATTTCTCGGTAGAGAAGTATGGCTACTGCATCTGTTCCTTCAATCCTAGATCTGTACACATTTTCAATCCCGCCTTCACAGAACAATGTTCCCGAACAAGAGAAGGGACATGATCTTTTATTGCGCGCACAGGGCAATGAAAATAACGCTGCTTTAGAAGCATGGATGAATCGAAATAGTTGCTGGATTAATTATCCCTCTACTCGGCATGCGGTCTCCATTCTAGCGATTGCAGTACTCAAGAGAAACCAATGGGCTGTTGCATTCCTCTTGAACAAACATGCCGATCCTTTCGATGTGGATGCTCATATGCAAACGCCTTGGTCGCTCGCTCAGGCCGTTAGAGATCCGGCGATTTCCCAAATATTCGAAAAATATATTCGTCTGCATGCTTTGCAAATTCCACGTTCAGAATCTGAGCTATTCGCCCATACGTTGCAGAGCTATCGGAAGCAGCAACTCTTTCTTGCTTTCTCTCAATCGGCCGTAACCGCTTCCGCAGAGCAAGCTTCCAGGTATTTGACGAAAAGCAGCGAATTAGAAAAAGCTAATCGTGGGCAGCTTGTAGAAATCGCGAACTTGAAAGCCAGGATACTCGCCTTGGAAGCTGAAGTTGCAGAATTACAAGTTGCGAAAGATAAAAGATCGGTAAAAAGGAAAAAACCTACTGCGAAGCCTAGTGATTCATCTTCCGCTCCGCTAGAACGCCCAAAATCGTCTTCGCTCGCCCCTCAGATGGCCCCAGCAGCCGCTTCCACACCTCCTCAGGGCATGTCCGCACCGAGAATCCCCCTTCCTTTGCCTGCTCGAATTCTTGAGGGGTTGCCGCCGCCTGCGCGGCTCTCCGATATCCAGTATTTTCCCGCGAACCCTTATATGTTTTCAGCAATGCCTCCTAGTGCAACTGCTCATGCACCTTTTGCGCCCCCACCTCGGGATTTATCATTTATCCTCACACCTCCGCCTATGAACCGCCCTATGGTACCAATTGACCGTTCTAAACAATCTTCTCAGCTACCCGATCTTTCTCTTTTAGAAAGACTCCAAGGGCCACCGGTCGGATCACTTTCTTCTCCAAGGAATACTGGATCATTTGCACAGGGGGATCCATCTGAATTGCATGCAAGACATGAACTTCATACACCTTATTTAACTTTGGCTTCGACTCCTACTCGAGAAATGCAAGAGCGTTTGCGAGCACTCAATGATCCTTTTTTTGGATTTAACACAGAGTAAAAAAATGGATGATTTTCAAAAAAGCAAGCTTCGTTTCCTGCAATTGAATACTCCCCATTTTTGTGATGGAGCGCCGAAATTAATTCATTTGTTGGACCCTAGGATACGTCCCCTCTTAGCCGGGACTATGGTAGGTATTGCTCATACTATAGAAAGTCAAGGCAACATCCTGCCTGTACTAAAAGCACTGCATGAAGCAAAGAAAGGGGAAATTCTTGTCATTAGTTCCGGGGGCTCTCTTAAGGCGCTTGCAGGAGAGCTGATGACCACTGAAGCCAAAAGAAAGGGACTCGCGGGCATTGTCATCGATGGCGCTTGCCGCGATGTCGATGGAATTCGCATGCTTCGTCTTCCCTTCTATGCAAGATCGATATCCGCCGAAGCGGGAGCGAGAATAGCCGTCGGCCAGACGCAGGTTCCTATTATCTGCGGAGGAGTGACTATTCATCCTGGGGATATTCTTTTTGGGGACGAAGATGGCCTTGTTGCTATTCGTCCAAGCGAATGGCAAGAAGCGCTCTTATTGGCAGAAGAAGTGCGAAAAAAAGAAGAGACGGTGATGCAACGAATCCATAGCGGCGATTCTTTAATGGATATCTTTGCGGCTATACCGGAGAAAAACTTACCTTAGCTTTTAACTGACAGAATACTCGCAAACGATTGATCATCGCAGGAAAAGCTTGGATCTCAGGATTTGTGCGGTAGCTGCTTTTTTCGTTGAGAACGAATAAAGCGAATTCTTTTTCAGCTCGATTGAGTGAATCGAGAGCTTTTTCTAAAAATTCTGCATCGACATAGGCATCCCAATCGATGGAGCTTTCGCACATTCCGTAGCCATTGGCATTGTGAAGGTAGAACCAAGCGAGATCGATATAGAAGCGCGTCATCACAATTCCAGGGTATCCCGGATCATTTTCTCTATTGTTCGAATAGGCCTGGATGAGATCGAGAGCTTTTGTATAAACGCTCATTTTATGCTCGAAATCCGAGGAACGATCGATCGTTTCGAGGAGTTTTGAGAGGGTGGAGGCGAGAAGGTCTCCATCTTGGTTCTCTATGAACGGAGCCTCGTACGCAAATCCTTGGGATCTATTTGTTTGTAAAGCGAGCATAAGTTCTTTAATTTTCCAGTAATAATAAAGTAATAATTATACAATAAAAGACAATTAACGACAATATGAATATATGCTATTGATTGTTAGAGACTTGAGGTAAGGCTCGTTTTTACAGACCCGTACACCCTCTTAATCGACGATCAATCCGTCTTCCAAATGCGCGATGCGATCGGCAAATTGAAGAATACGCGCATCGTGGGTGACGACGATCATGGTTTTTCCATCCTGCGTAATGACACTGCGAAGAAGCTCCAAGATCTTGATCCCTGTCTCGTGATCGAGGAAGCTCGTCGGCTCATCGCAGACGATGATTTGGGGATCATGGACGATGGCTCTTGCAATCGCGACTCTCTGTTGCTGCCCGCCTGAAAGTTGCCCTGGATAGGCCTTGGCTTTTTCAGGGATGCCTACTTGGCGAAGGAGTTCTTGCGCTCTTTGTATAGCGGTTTTTCGATCGACTCCATTAAGAAGAAGCGGAATGGCGATATTTTCTTGGCTTGTCAAACTGGGTATGAGATTGAAGATTTGAAAAACGAAGCCGATATGCCTTCCTCGATAGAGGGTTTTTTCATGATCGGGCATCTTGTTCAAATTGAGATTCGAAACGAAGCATTCTCCTTCATCCTGCGTTAAAATACCGGCGATGACAGAAATGAGCGTAGTCTTTCCCGAGCCCGAAGGTCCCATCAGCATAATGAGCTCACCCTGTTTGATGTCGAGATTCACTCCACGAAGAGCCTGCACCCGAGCGCCGCCTTCGCCAAAGTACTTTTTGACATCCTTACAGACGACCGCCGAAACTTTTTCTTCTGCCATCTTCAAGCCTTAAAGATAATTGCAGGATCGACACGCGAGACTTTCTGAATACTGAACACGGCGGCAAGAAAACAGATAAAGAGCATCGATAAGCCGCTAAGAACATAGAGATAAATCGGAAGGTTGAAGGAGAGTTCCGTCGAACGCATCATATAACCAAAGAGCGCCGCAGCCCCAATCCCAAGACCCCACCCGATGACGCTCACCATGAGCGCTTGTAAAAGGATCATCTTCACGAGAAGCTGATTGTCGGCTCCCATGGCTCGAAACATGCCAAAATAGGGTAGATTGTCATTTGTGAAGTTGAAAAATGTCTGGCCTGCGATCGCAATCCCGATGATGAAACCAAGAAAGATCGCGAATCCGAAATTGATGACGATGCCGGTATTTTTGAGGTAGTACATCATCGTCTGCTTTTGAAATCCCCATTGGGTATAGGCGGCAAGTCCCGTATAGGCCGTGATCTGCTCGCAAAGTTCTTCCGGATCGATACCCGGTTTTGCCTTCACTAAAATAAACGAAAGCATATCGCGTATTCGTGGAGAAAAGAGCACAGCGCGATTGTAGGTCGTATAAATCACCGGCTGTGATTGAAAGGTGCGGGTCGTCTCGCAAATCCCCGCTACATAGGATCGATTGTCATTGAGCTCGATGACGTCGCCTACGCGAAGAGGAACGCCAGGGGTTTTGGATGTTTCCGGAGAGGCAAGCTTTGTGTCGCATCCGTCTTGATTGACGATGATGGCATCGGGAGCGCGTAGATTGATGATGCTTCCTTCGACCATATGCGGCGGGCCGCCGATCAATGTCGCATCATCGATGCCGATAAAGTAGCAGAGCTGATAGACCCCATTCGTTCGCCTAGCTTCGATATATCCCCGATACATGGGCACTGCCCAATCCACGTTGCTGAGACTGCGCACGCGAAAAAGCGAAGTTTCTCGTATGGGCTTTACATCGTCGACAAATTGCACCGTAGGATCCATCACCCAAATATCGGGCTGCGATGTATCGCTAATGAAACTATAGGTACGCTTCATCACGCCAACGAAGATCGCCGCCTGCTGCGAAATGATGAATGCGGCAAAGCTCAAGCCGATGATAATACCGATGTACTTGGCTCGATCCCCTATGAGCATTTTTAAGGCGAATAGGAGCATTCCCAATTTCCTCCAAGAGCTTTGTAGAGGGCGACGAGATCGCTTGTGAGCGACTGCTCGCTATCAATCAGTATGTTTTCTGCATCGAGAAGGGTCTTACGTGCTGCAAGGACCTGCAGATCACTTGCAAGTCCTGCCTGAAACAGATCTTCCGTCAGTATGAGCGCGCGACGATTGGCCGTCACTTGATCCTCGAGGTACATTTTTCGCTTTTGTTCCTCAAAATAGGCGACGAGCGCCCCTTCCACATCCTTCAAGGAAATCGTCACGATCTTTTCGTAGGTCAAAAGTGCTTGTCTTTGCAGGGAATTTTCAATAGCAATATTGCCTGTCGTCCTCCCCCAGTCGATCAGATCCCAGCGGACATAAGGCCCTATACTCCATGCGCGGCTTGGAGCTTTGAGCAGTTTGTTGAGTTTGCCGCTCTGATACCCATAAAAACCCCCGAGAAGGCTACCGCCGGAAAACGTATTTCCCGTCAGGGAAATATGGGGAAAAAGATCGGCGACAGCGACACCGATTTGTTCAGTGGCAGCGGCAAGCTCTCTTTCTGCCCGTTTGATATCGGGTCTTCTTCGTAGAAGATCGGAAGGAAGTCCCAAAGGAACCTTATCGAAGCCGGAAGGAATGGGTTTGCTACTATTAAATTCCGAGGCAAGGCTTTCAGGTTGTCTTCCCAAAAGAACAGCTAGAGCATAGATTGTCTGCTTGAGCGAAGTTTCTAGAAGAGGAATCTCTGCCATGTCACTTTCTAAGGCAGCGATCAAGTTGTCCATTTGGATCTCGCTATCGAGTCCCGATTGAAAAAGATCTTTGGTCAATAGAACCTGCTCTTCATCCGCCAGCACTTTTTTCTCGAGTATGGCGACTTTTTGCTGGAGCGCGCGGATAGCGATATAATCTCTGGCCACTTCGCTGATGATGGAAATCATCACATCCTGCGCGTCTTCTTTTGCAGCTTCCCATTCATAAAAAGCCGCTTTCTTGGCATGACGGAATTTCCCCCAAAAATCGAGCTCCCAGATCGCATCGAATCCAACAGTGAAAAGGTTTTGATACGTCGGCAAAAGGCTGTTGGGACCTGGAGCCCCTGGAATTGTTGTGTTATTTTGCGTAAAAAAGTTCTGGCTATTGCGCGTTCGGGTGGCAACGGCATTCACGTCGAATTCTGGCCAAAGGTAAGACCCCTCGACGCGAAGTTGCGCCCGAGCTTGGACGATTTTTTCTAAAGCAATTTGGAAATCGAAGTTCGTTTTGACGGCCTCCGCGATTAACGTATCCAAAAGCGGATCTTTGAATTGTTTCCACCACTGGCAGAGGTCATTGTCAGAAACTGCTATAGTCCCCTCTTTTGCCTCGACGAATTGATCGGGCATGGAAGTCTGCGGAGCGTGGTACTTAGGCCCCACCATGCATCCCGCGAGTAGAATAAAAATGCCAAGTGGGATTTTTCTCATGGAGAATTTTTCTCCTCTCTTGTCGGAAGAGGAGGAGCTTCGATATAGACATCGAGAAGTTGGCCGCCATAGATGGGAAGATCGCATCTCTCAAAACGGTAGAGCACCTGCAAGACGCGGGTATCGATCCTCTCCACCGTATCTCCGGTAAAGGACGCTTTGGGGATGATGTACGGTTCTATGCGGAAGAATTGCAGTGAATAGTTGAGATTGGTGTTGCCTCTGACAAAAGCAGTTGCCGGCGCTCCTTTTTGATAGCGCCACGAATCTTCCTCATCGATGTCGATCCGTAGATAGAGTGGCTCGATATTCCCCATGAGCATCAAAGGAAATTGCGAAGAACCATAGGGAAGGATCATTTGGGCTGAAGCAGGCTGTACATTCGGCGCCACTTCTCCCACATGGATATTCACTTGCAAGATTTCACCGTCTATCGGCGCCGTGATGGTCGATCTTTCGATATTGGCCTGTACCTCGCCGAGCTGCGCTTGGGCTACTTTGACTTGCTCTTCCGCTTCCTTAAAGGCGTAATACGTCTGCTCATACATTTGCTTGCTCACAGCTCGTTTGTCACCGAGCTGCTCGTAAAAACTGAACTGTGTCCGCTGGTTTTCTAAGTTGACGATCGCTTGACGAATTTCGCTGCGGGCTGTCTCCGCCTGAGCTTCGAAGAGTCGCGTATCGAGCTGGAAAAGCGGATCGCCGGCTTTGACTGTATCCCCTTCGACAACGAACACTTTTGTCACCACTTCACTGAATGGCGATCCGATGGAAATGTTTCTGGAGGCGGCTTCGACGATCCCCTCGCCTGCGATTGCATTGACGTAGGGAGATTTGGCAGGGGGAAAAGGAATGAACGGAACCGGAGGCTTTCTTTCGCTCCAAAACGCGACCAGGAGCGCAATGATTGCGCCCACGATGGCAACTGCCGGCAGTAAATGTTTTCTCAGCATCCTAGAGGATTCCCTATATCTCCCCTATAGAACTCTAGGAAATTGCCGATCAACTACTTTCAGAAGAAAGTGCTTTATGAAATCCTTAAGGAAGGGAACATATCTTCATCCATGCCCGAAGGTTTAGAATAGAACGAGGACATAGGTCCGCTAGACTGCGATGAAGTAGAAGAATTTCTTTTGATATAAAGAAATTCGATCATTGGCGCGGGAATATTATTTACATCATAATAACCCGTGCCATCCGCATAAGCAAAACCCACAGGCTGATCCTTATTTCCATAATTCGGGACTATCCAAAGTTCTCTGTGTCCGGTCTGCAAGGTATAATTCAAATCACCGATAAAGACTTTTGATGGGAAGCCATGCAAATGACATAGGGGTTGCAGGATCTCGCCAAATTCCAAATCAAAACCCATTTCCAGAAGCGTATCGAAAATGTGTTTTGCCCCCACGTGCACTGTCATTCCCCAAAGGCCGTGCACATCACCAGTTTCTTGCATCTGTTTTTGTCGGGGATCGAGAGCTTTCTCAAGTCTTTCAATGGCCATTGCACGGTCAACTTCCGGAGGGAACCGACTATCATGAATCTCATTGACAACGTGCTTCATCAATCCGCCTTTCCAAAAAGGCCAAGCAAGCATCTCCACGGCCTGATTCAATGCGATCTGCAAAGCTGGTATATCGTTTTCAATCGGGTTGCCATTTCTTTTTTTTCTTTTCCAATTCTCCATGATTTTGGAAGGACAAATGTCCTTCTCTGAAAATTCGAGGGTGGCCGCCATAAATTTATCTCGATCATCGGGATATATCCTGAGGAGCCAATCTCTTAGGAACCCTCTTTGAATATCCCCTAAAGGTTCTTCGGAATTAGTTGTAATAGTTGCGATCTTTCGTTTAATCGTTTCTTCGGGTGATTCTGTCGATCGGGCATCGAAACACCAAATACTTCTGAGAGTGTAGTTATAGGGTAGCAAGGTGTAGGTATGATTCCCGGTCGCAGTTTTATGATGGCATAGAACAAAAGGAGGATGCGACTTAGTAGGTTGAGGAGGAAGTTTCTGATGGAGCGTTGAAGCTAGGCGAAAAAGAGCTTCTCTTGCATCCGAAGCATCGATAGGACACTGTTCTGCATCAATATGGAAAAAATGCTCCATGAGCACGCTCGTAAAGCCACCGACAACTGAGAAACAGCAATAAGGACTCAGAAAAAGTTGTTTAGGATACGAATTGGTACCCCCTGCAGCATTAAGAGCTAACTCCCTAAATCCCGTAACACTAATTGCTGGATTTGCTTGCAGCTGGGAAATGATTCCGTATGTGGCATTCCAATCCATGGAAGGATTTTTCGCAGAGGCAATGACAAACGCCTCTTTAAGAAGTTGAGGGAAAATTATAGCTACATCTTCCCATTTACCAAGAGTGCGATAGTCGCTTTTTTGGGCATCTATATAAACGACATTTCCCCAACCTTCCATAAGTCGCTCACGAGATATCCCCAAACTCATAAGAGTTTGCAGTTGCGTGGCATCTTGTATCCTATGAAAGAAAAGACGATTTTGAAGGAGAGCGCGGAACTCCATTGCAATAGGCCGAAGTTGAGGATTTATAGAAACAAACCTCACTATGGCTTCTAGAACTACGGCTCGTGAAGAGACTCCATTCAGAAAATTATCCGAGATAAATTTCGCATGCGTAATGATCGTCTGCAGCAAATGGTTTTGGAAATAGGAAGCCATCATATTCAGTCCGAGTATTAGAGCTTTCTCTTTTTCCTTTTGTGAAAGCTGCGTAAGATTGAGATGTCGCACCAGTTCATCTCTTGGCGTTGTGAGCATCGTCGGATCGTCGGCTTGTCTGGGCTTGCACCTCATGATGGCTAAAGCAGTGATAAACGGTTTAGAAGCAAGAATTTCTCCTGAGGGCATACTCTCATAAACATAGGAATGATGAAAGGTCTCCTCCCATCGCAAATTCACATTAGGAAATTGTCTGAACATACCCGGTGCTGCGAGCTTTCCGGTTTCTATGAGCTGTTTGAGCTGCCTTAGGATGAAACTGGGATCATGCTGCAAAATACCGATGACGATAGATTGAACAAAGCAGTCGGCTCCTCCATCTTGGCGTGAGTAGGAGAGAAGCGCGCCCAAAGCAGCTCTTCGACTGATAGCTTGGGAGAACTCTGTAGATTTTCTGCATTTGAGCTGAATCAGCAGATCCTCTCGAACAGAAGCATGAGGCGCTCTGATCGACATAATCTCTTGCTGAAAACTTCGGTGATTCAAGAGTGCATGCAGCACTACGTCGATTTGTTTTTTATAGAGGTTGGGAAGAGTAGGAAAATCGAGGGGGACTCTTGTATTCCAAAAATCGACTGCGCCCATATTGATTTGGCCATTATCATCGATCAGCACTCGGGCAAGTTGCCGCGCTAGTTCCGTCGTGATAAGGAGTTCCTTGGTATCCTGCTTGCATCTAGGAAACATTTCGGCAAGATCAAAAACTCTTGATTTGCTTTTGGTGATATAAAGAGTCATCAATTGTTTTAGCCAATCTTGATTTGAAAGAACCATATCGTTTAGGAAAGTCGAATTAACTCCAAATTCTTGGATTAAAGAGAGAAGAACCCCCATTTGCTGAAGCGAAGATCTACGATCTGTAGTAGATACCAAAACTTGTGCGATACGTCCTTTGGCAACCGGGTGGGAGGCAAGTTCCCTTGAAAGCTGCCAAAGAGTATGGATGATATGTCCTGCAAAACTGTTATTTGGTTCACGAAAAAGCTTATCGAGGATTAGTCCCCATTCGCCAAGAAACTGCGCATCTTGCGTCCACGACTCTACAGGCGCAGTAGGCTGCATTGCGCTTAAAGGTGCTGAAGATTGCGAGGAAGGCATGGAATACATGACTGGCATGCTTCTTGTTACAGCAGAAGACCCTGTTGAAAAAGTAGAAGGGATTGTCGAGGGCGTCAAAGAGCCTCTACTAAAGGAAAGAGAGGGGGGTGGGGGAGGCATTCTACTAAAGAATACCGAAGATGTCGTTGCAGGCAGTGAAGGGGGCAAAGAATACATCGAGGGCATTCCATTGACGGGCATAGAAGGCGCCGCCGGTGTTCTGCTAAAAGAAACGGTAGACCCTGGATAGGAAGGGAAAGAATGTATTGTAGGCATTCCATGGACAGGCATAGAAGGGGCTGTTGAAGGAAAAGAAAGGGGGCTAAAAGAATAGGTCTCTGGCGTTCTGCTATAAGATACCGAAGCTGGCATTGAAGGAAATGAAGGAGGAAAAGAAACCATCGAGGGCATTCTACTTAGGGATACAAAAGGGGCAGTTGAAGGATAAGAAAGAACAGTAGAAGGCATCGAGGGCAATCGACTAAAAGAAAATGAAGATGCTGTTGAAGCAGGGGTTTCTGGGTAAAACCTAGCTTCTCGTTTGCCATTGTAATCTGGAGGGGGGAATTGATTCATTTGTTCCTAAAAATTTATTTAAATTAATAGAGGAATTATACCAAAACCACTTTTAGATCTTATTAAGGCTTGTTGTTTTTTAAAAAATTCTTTTAACGCCAGATCTCTTGAGAATTATAGGATATTTACTTAGAATACCTTGCGTTATGTTTCGAACTGTTCTTCTTCTATTCATTCTCTTTGCCCAAACAATCCTCGCAGAACCTGCTATTTTCCTTCTTATTCGCCATGGCGAAACAGAGTGGAATCGGCAAAAACGCTATCAGGGACATGCCGATGTTCCCTTAAATGAGCGAGGGATCCAGCAAGCAAAAGCCTGCGCCGAAAAAATCGGCCACTATCATGCCGATATCGCGGCCATTTATTCCAGCGATCTTTCACGCGCTCACTCAACTGCTTTGGAGACGGCAAAGGTATTTTGCTTACCCGTAATCTCCAACCCGGCTTTTCGTGAAGTCGGCTGGGGCCAGGCTGAGGGCATGAACGATGAAGAGGCGGAAAGAGCCTATGGTCCTCAGAAAAGAGAATTCAATCGCAACTTTCCTCATTGGCAGGACAGATGGAATCGCACCTTTTTGCCCGGGGCGGAAACTTATGAAGAAGTGCAAAAGAGATTTAAAGAGGCGCTCTATGAACTTGCGAAGCGTCATCAAGGGGAAAAAGTCGCTATCTTTACGCATGGACTTGCCATTTGCCTTGGCATTTGTGATGGAAAGAACCAGCCGGACAAAATCTTCATCAACCATTGCGAAATCGTTCAATTCACTATCGATCCAATGACCGGGGAAGAATCCGTACTTTTTTGCGAGAGATAGTCAATCAACCCATTACTTCCTTCCAAGGCCGCATACTTTTTTTCCACTTATCCAGATACATTCTAATATTGGCGATATGCGTGGTATTGATGACCTCAAATAGCGACTGAAGTTCGCCGAGTGACTGTAAACTTCCTGGATTGAAATACGCCTGCTCGTAGACATAGGTTTCCACTCTACTGATGCAAGCATTTGCATCGACATAGCCTTGATTTTTGAGAGCAGCCAAATAGCTCGGTCCACTTTGCAAACTTTGTTCATGATGGACTTGAATGGCGATGAGCTGCCTGCCAGTTCCCTCCAAACCCGTGAATTGCGTCAGATTCATAGCGCGCGATGCACCCGAAGCGGAAAAGCTCATGTACATAAATCGCGAGGGGGTTGGATCTTCGATCAACATATAAACATGGTAATATTTGCCCAGATTGGAAGAATCTTTTCGAGCTTGAGAGTTTTCTATCCTAATCTCACTCCTATTCGTCGCTATGATCTTGGATGTCGTAAAGCGTCTTCCATTCACTCTCACCTCGGCGATTTTACGACTGCTATCGAGATAGACACTTTCCAACTTGCTATTCAAGAGGAGATTGACGCCGAACTTTTGCATGAGAAGCTCTAAGTTATGCACGAGTTCATAGCAACCCCGCGAGGGGCAATATCCAAAATTCATATTCTTATCCCTAGTATTGGGAATAATTTTGCAACCTATATAGTCTTCCAAAAAAGCCCGAACAGTTTGATCTGAGCCATATTCATGACATCCCAAATCTGCATGTTCGATACCGCAAATCGTAATGCTTTTCCAAGCACCGCCACACTCTCCTGCTTTCTCGACAACTAGCACAGTCTTCCCTGAAGCTCTTTGATAGATAGCCTCGAGCATCGAGATAGGGCTTGTGCCTACCACGATAGTATCGAAATCCGTTTCGATCCCATGAATGTTGACAATCCAACAAACAAAAAGACATAACAACTTGCGCATAGGCACCTTATATTGAGTTGCACAGTGTATTTGAAGGACGACTTGATAGGAAATGCTAGATCAGTTTTACTCTCATTTCAATTCATGAGGCTGTTTATGGCGCGCGAACAGGGAACAGTGAAGTGGTTTGATGAACAGAAAAGCTACGGCTTTATCACCCCGGATGTAGGTCATCAGGACATCTTTTTCTACCGTACGGATATCGACAATCTAGAACAGTTGGTGGAAAAAGGAGAACGGGTCGACTACGAAGTTGGCACGGGTCCCAAAGGCCAACAAGCCAAGAATGTCCGCCCTCTGGAAAGTTAGAAACTGTCTTAGGCTGCTTTTTTTCTTTTTTTCGGAATTCTTGCCCCAGCCTCGCGAGCTTCGCTTAAAGCAATCGCTACCGCTTGTTTCTGGGATTTTCCCAGCTTCATTTGCTTTTTGATCGTTTCTGAAATGAATGCTTTTGTGCTTTCATCTGAGCTTTTTCGCTTCATTCGTCCTCTAATATCTCGCTAAAATGCCCATAATGCCGATGAGAATGAAGTAGATCGCCACGATGTAGTTCAGAATAGGCGGGAAAATCAGAATTAGGATCCCTGCAATGAGGGTCACTATGGGAGCGATTATAGGGTGAACAATCATAGGGGGTTCCTTTGGTGGTTTCAAAACGACCTATACGTAATCCTTTATTATTGAACAAGGGTCCAAACGCTAACTGCTTTAATACCAGGCTGTTACGTAAAGCTGGAAGTTAATTATAAAATTTATTATAATAGTAGGGAGTTAATTTAATAATTGTAATGAGGAGTTTATTATGCCCAGTGTAAGTGGTTCCCATAGATCCCATAGTTCGCGTAGATCCCATAGTTCGCATAAAGCGAAAAAATCATCGGGCAGCGATAAAGCCTCAAAAGTCTTCCGGGAAAAATCTCAAGCAAAAGTGGCCACGAAAGTTAAATCTCTAAGAGGATCTTCAAGGGGAAAAAGCACGGCGCGTACTGCTGGCGCTTCAGACAGGGTCTACCATTCTTCAAGGTCCAAGAGTAGCAACACTTCCAGAGTTGTTCCAAGAACACTGCAACCAATCAATGCATCTAAAACTCTATTGAATATTTTCCGAAAGAATCCCCCACCCTGTAGCAATCCTTGCTGCCATGACCCTCTTTTTTGCGAAATGCCGAGTTGTTTCCTTGGTTGTTGCGTACCTCTACAAAAAAAAGACAAGCAGGAGGCTAGATCTGATGCCTGCCTATGTAGCTGTGAAAGTTTGAGATGTTGTGATTCGGGTGAAGGTTGCCTTATAGGTTGTGTAGCTGGCATCTTCTGCTGCGCATGTCTCACCTGCTATTCCGCCTGCAAAGCTTGCTACCAAAGCTCGCTCATCAATCATCATATTCAATATGACGGTCCCGCTGCGCAGCTCATGGATTTTTGACAATATTCGAAGTCTAAGTTTTTTCGTTTAAACTCTGCTCTGCAGTCCGCTTACACTACTTCCCCTAGGAATGTGAAACAGGCAAGGTCCAGCATGGATCTTCCTTGCGAGCTGCTGTTCCACTTTTGCCATATTAGCATAAAGCTGAGCGGCAATTTCTTTGGTCTTCTTGGAGTTGATCGAACTAAGAAAGTCGATTTCCTGTTTTGCTTTTTGCAAACTATGCGCAGCCTCATGCACGCTACATTGGCCGCCTGGAGAATTAGCAGCCTCATTGATTTCCAAAAGACAGTAGGCTTTCAAAAGTTGGATAATAGATCTTCGGGTGAGTAAATGGATATTCCCACAGAGCGTTACCATTCTTCCTAGAAACTCTTTTGAATTTCCATAGTGATTCATTTCAACTGTATGTAAGGGAATGGATGAAAGATCAAAATTACTTAACACTTCGGAATATTGCAAATAATAACGGGCGGTTTTTAGCTGTTCTATGCTGTGAGACTCGAATGTAATTTCATGATTATGGATTTGAAGATACAGATAGGTAATAACAAGATACATTCGACTCGTGTAGTCTTGCTTTAGGAAGGGGAATTGCTCAAAGTCACTACTTTGCAAAAGTGTAAAACAATCTTGTAACTGGGCAGCGTCTTGGGGACTGTAGCTCTGTTCCCATTTCTTGAAGAATGCTTCAAGGCAAGAAACACTCGCTTGTGTTTGTGGAGGTATGTTCATTCTCCAAGAATCACAGACTACATTGTCGATCGCACTTTCTTGTATCAGATCGGCATTCACTGGGGCCAAAGGAAAAATCCTTGGAATCTGTAAGGAAATAGGTGCGCTGGAAGACTGAGAACTCGGAGCGACTGCCACTGGAACGCTAGAAAGAGCCAGCTTCTTTGATTGTGTGTGCAACGCCTGGTTACGCAATGCTGATAGTAGGGACAGGTCAACAACTCCAGTAGGAGCATCACCAATCGAAACAGCACCCTGCTGCACGCCAGCTTTTAACAACATTGGGATCGAGTGAATTCCATATTCAGCGCTCATACCCACCGGCTCTGCTGTTGGTATTTGCGAAAAAGCAGGGCTTGCCTGGCTGTAGTAAGCAGGAACACTTGTCGATGATGTTAAGTTGCTCGGCGCAGCTCCTGTCATAGATACTCCTGTCGCAGTAAGGGGTGCGGAAGGTAAAGCAGAAACAGGAATAGGAAATTGATACCCAGGTAATGGCGGCAATGGATAGTTAAATGGAAAGGGTCCTAATGCTTGTTGCGGCAGCAAACTGGTCGGTTGTAGAGAAGGTCTGAGTGCTTGCAAATGCGCAAGAGAAGTTAAGCCAAGTCCGGGGGTCCCTATCTGAAAAGGTTGAGGCATACTTCCCATGCTAAAAGGAGCAGTTACTCTTGAAGATCCGAGTTCAACGCCTCTTGTTGTTGCCAATGGACGCATATCACCTGCTGGTAATATAGACCCAGCAGGATAGGCTCTTTGTCTATCAGCTAGAATTGTTCCACCTTCTACAGGAGTTTGACCAGCCGGCATACCAGCGTTAGTTCCCACAAGATAATTGAGTATTCCCCTTGCTGTAAAATCGATCGGTGGCGCTGCGAGCACAGCGCTTGGTAACCCATGAGCTACTGGAGTACTATTCTGAGAAGGATGCAAAGGAGACGGCACTGGAAGTGTCCTTTCTATCGCTTGTTGTATGCGAGGAGTATCATCGGTTGGTGGCGTTGTTCCTTTCATTCTTTTTGCATCTGGGGTATCTGCATTTCCTGAAAGAGCTTCGCTTGCAATGCGAACAGCCTTTGTTTTAGCAGCGCTATCTTGTCCCATTGCTGCAGAAGATGTCGCAGGCGCTGTTTGTATTCCTGTTGCAGCCACAGTTGCCATAAAAACCCCTTAACTCGATAATAAAGATCAAGAAGTTGCAAAGTTTTCCACCCCTCCAATCAAATTGCAAGGAATATCCGTGAAAAAAGGAACATTCTCATGCTTTCTATTGGGAATTTTCCTTTTATTCCACAAAGGTCTTTGCATAGAGCAATACGACGTCGTAGTTTATGGAGGCACTTCTTGCGGCGTCATCGCTGCAGTGCAAGCAGCGCGGATGCGCAAGTCAGTCGTGTTGATCGAACCAGAAAAACATCTCGGTGGTATGACGGCAAGCGGACTTAGTTGGATCGACGTTGGCAATCCCGCGACGATTGGAGGATTGACGAGAGAGTATTTCCATCGCGTATGGCTCCATTATCAAAACGATGAAGCTTGGCGTCATGAGAAAAAGCGCTGTATCAAGGGACAACTGAAAAATCTTCCGGAGAATGAAGTTCTCTGGGTGCTCGAACCGCATGTCGGGGAGCAAATTTTTGAGCAAATGCTTGCAGAAGCAAGGGTGCCTGTACTACGTGGAGAAAGACTCAATCGAAAATACGGGGTGGCAAAAAGCGGAAATCGCATCGTTCACCTCATCATGGAATCAGGACGCACTTTCCTAGGCCGCATGTTCATCGACGCTACCTATGAAGGCGACCTCATGGCGGCTTCTGGAGTTTCCTATACCCTAGGACGCGAATCCAATAGCCGCTATGGGGAAACAATCAACGGCATCCATATCAATCACAAACGAGCAAATATTCCTCATAAGCTCGATCCCTATTGCGAAAAGGGCAATCCTAAAAGCGGCCTGCTTCCACGTATTCATTCAAGCGCTGGCGGCCATGAAGGAGCAAGCGACCGTGGGATTCAAGCATACAATTACCGGATGTGCCTCACAAATGTGCCAGCCAATCGCATCAAAATCGAAAAACCAGCCAATTACAATGAATTGCACTACGAAATTATTTTCCGCGCTATCGAAGCTGGTTTGCCAAAGGAAAAGTTTTTCAAACTCGATCTTATTCCCAATAAAAAGACCGATTCGAACAACCATTGTTCGATTTCTACTGACTACATAGGCATGAATTGGGACTATCCCGAAGCCGACTATGCCGCCCGTAAGCGGATCGCGCGTGAACATGAAACATGGCAGCGGGGATTGCTTTGGACTCTGCAAAATCATCCTCGCATTCCGAAAGAAATCAAAAACTATTTCGCCCCATGGGGACTTCCGAAAGATGAATTTACTGACAATAATCACTGGCCACATCAGCTCTACATTCGTGAAGCGAGACGAATGATCGCCTCAGTTGTCATTACCGAACATCTGGCTTTAGGCAAAGTATGCGAACCGGATGGTATCGGACTGGGTTCCTACCATTTAGATTCGCATGCGGTCAAATACTTCGTCGGACACGATGGCTATGTGATGACGGACGGCGGAATGTATAAAAAGGTTCCAAAACCTTTTCCCATCAGCTATCGCGCTATAGTGCCTAAACGAGAACAATGCGAAAATTTAGTCGTTCCTATTTGTCTTTCTGCAACCCATGCCGGCTATGGTTCCATCCGCATGGAACCGGTGTTCATGGTGCTGGGACAATCTTCTGCAACAGCAGCTTGTTTGGCGCTTGAAAGAAATTCTGCTCTTCAAGATCTCTCCTATGATGCGCTCCGCAAGCAACTCCTCAAAGATGCGCAAATCATCACATGGAAAAAGAAATAACAACCTGATGAGATTCAAGTTGTTGAGAATTTTTAAGGGCTCTGATAAAGTTTATCAAATCTTTGCTGTTTTTTTGAGGAAAAGCATCTTTCTATTGGCATAAATCGAAACTGCACAGTTATGCAATTGCAAATTGACAATGTTTGGAATTATAAACCTCTTGCGAAATTCTTTTAATTTGCATTTTTTTCTTTTTCTATCTTGTCTTCGATCAAAATCCAATCGAAGATACAAACAAACCCGTCCTACCATTACAGGATTCCTTCTCGGGTTGTTTTTTTTCTTTTTAGTTGTCCCGCCTTGTTCAGCTGACGAAGCCCCTTCAGAAGGCCTTCCTCTTCTCTATTGGCAAGAGCAACCCTTTATCAATTTCGGCGACTATATATCTCTGGTGCTGGTCGAGAGAATTGTCAATGGACCCGTGAAGTTCTTCAAGAAAACTCCGAAATACAAGGTCCAAAAGCTTTTGGGCATTGGATCCATTCTTAGTTTTGCAAGGGATGATGATATCATTTGGGGCTGCGGGGTTAATGGCAGATTGCTTAACTTAAAGCATTATAAATTCAGTGATCTCGATGTCAGAGCAGTGCGAGGCCCTCTTACGAGGCAATTTCTCATGGAGAATTTTTGGATCTATTGTCCCGAAATCTATGGTGATCCTGCTTTATTGTTCCCCTACTTTTTTCAGGAATTTAAAAAGAAAGAAAATCCCTCGAATGAATTCATCGTAATCCCTCATTATTCCGAACGAAGCCTGCTTCCCAAATCGATGGGCAGCTTTATCGTCCATCCTACCGATCCTTGGGAAGAAATCTTCGAAAAAATCCTCGATAGTAAATTCGTCATTGCAAGTTCCCTTCATGGCATCATCGTCGCTGAAGCATTCGGCATTCCTGCTAGAATGCTTAGAGTCACCGAACATGAAGCTTTAATCAAATACCAGGATTATTATCTTGGCACTAACCGTCCTGATTTTTGCTATGCGACTTCCATCGAAGAAGCCTTGGAAATGGGCGGTGAACAGCCTTTTCAATGCGATTTAGATCGGCTCTATAGAGCTTTTCCTTTCGAATTTTGGCCTAATGCACAGTTCATTTTCCCGAATTTCTCGATGAGGCCTCTATGAGCATCCCTTGCCGCATATGGATTCTCGCGCTCTTTTGTTTCGCGACCCTAGGCGCTATGGAGAATCCTGCCGAGCCCATCGGAGAATTTCTCGATTATCCTCCTCCTAATTCGGACGATGAGGAACCGCCGATTGAAGAACCTCCACCACCACCGCCGCCGCCACCTCCACCGCCAGAGCCCTACTGCTTCGATTTAGAAGACATGGCCCAGGATTTTGTCTTGGAAACGGTCAAAATCGACATACCCGAGTATCCGGATGCTTTCAATCCTTCGCTCATCCGATGGCAGGGCAAACTTCTCATGAACTTTCGGATCTATGATCGCAAAAAAAATACTGCCGATAAGATCGGGCTTGTGTTTCTCGATGAAAACCTTCAAATCCTTGGACCTCCTCGCTTATTGCAGATGCGGTTTGATGACGAATTCTTCTTACCGAAACGACAAGATCCCCGGCTTCTGTATGTCGGCCATCGACTCTATGTCATCTACAATAACGTGATGAGAGTGACGCTGAATCGCGAAATCCGCAGGATGCTTATCGCTGAAGTGTTTTTTGATGGAGAGGATTTTTATGCAGATAGTTCAGAACCATTGACCGAGTATGAAGGGGAAGTCGAATTGCGTTCGGAAAAGAACTGGGTGCCTTTTGATTACAATGGTGCGCTTTTACTCGCGTATAGCCTCCTCCCCCATCGCATTTTTCGTCCTATAGGAAATCATTCCTGCGAGACCGTTGGCAATACAAAAGGACTCTTCAAATGGGAATGGGGAGTGCTGCGGGGTGGAACTCCCGCTCTTTTGGAGGGTGATGAATATCTCGCCTTCTTTCATTGCTCGAAAAGCATGTCGACCTGCCATTCAGGCAATAGGAGCATCCCCCACTATTTCATGGGGGCCTACACCTTTTCGAGTAAACCGCCATTTGAGCTAACGGCCATCAGCACAAGACCCATCGTCGGTAAGAATTTCTACAATGGCTTGGAGTATAAAACTTGGAAACCATTGCGGGTCGTCTTTCCTGGCGGATTTGTTTCCGATGATCAATATATCTGGATTGCCTATGGAAGACAGGACCATGAAGTCTGGATTGCCAAGCTGGACAAAAAGGGTCTCCTCAATAGTCTTGCCCCTGTATTAACAGAGGAGAGCTCTGCGGAGACGCGTTATTTAATGACTCCTTACTAGACTTCACATTCGATACTGAAGAACGATTATGACTTCCACACAACGAACTTTTTTTTGTCTATTCACACTATGTTCCCTCTGTCTCTTCGCTGATCCCATCGATCTCGAAGAAAAAATTCAAGACTTTGTCTTGGAAACAAGAAAAATAGAAGTCCCCGGTTATCCACTTGCCTTGAATCCCTGCATTATCCGCTGGCAAGGGCGTATTATCATGAGTTTTCGCATCATTCCGAATCGCAAAAATTCCTACACAACCTTGCTCGGCCTGGTCTGGCTCGATGATGATTTATGCCCAGTTGGCGAGCCGCAAATTCTGCTGACCCGAGACCCCGATTCCCCTATTCCCCCTCGAGGAGAAGATGCAAGATTGCTCACCATCGATGATCGTCTTTATATCATCTACGATGACTGCAACTCTCGTCAGATCAATAAAGCGTGCTACCGAATGTACTATGGCGAAATCCAATTCGATGGGGAATTTTTTTCCATTGAAAATCTCGAGGGCATCTTTCAATACGAAGGAGAAAGCCCCGACATTCGAGAAAAAAATTGGGTTCCTTTCGATTATCAGGACACGCTTCTTCTAGCTTATAGTCTTGTCCCCCATCGAATTTTCTGCCCAATTTTCGGCAGCCCAGAATGCATCACGCTCGCAACCACAACGAGCCTGATCAACTGGCCTTGGGGAATTCTACGAGGAGGAACTCCGGGATTTCTCGTCGATGGTGAATATTTAGCTTTTTTTCATTCATCCATGGATATTCCCACCGTCCATTCAGAGGGGAGAAAAATCTCTCACTACTTCATGGGAGCCTATACCTTTGCTGCACAGTCTCCATTTGCCATCACGCGAATCAGCCCAGAGCCAATTGTCGGTAAGGGATTCTACAACGGGACTATCTACAAGCCTTTTTGGAAATCGGTCAGAGTCATCTTCCCTTGCGGTTATATCTTCGATGATGACTACATTTGGCTTTCCTATGGAAGACAAGATCACGAGTCATGGATCGTTAAACTCGACAAAAAGAAACTCTTCGAAAGCCTTGTTCCAGTCTCTTCTGCTCCAATCGTAAAGATACCCTTGGAATCCGAGATTCCTCATTGACCAATTAATCCAGAGCTTTTAACAGAAAAGTGGAACAGATGAGAAAAAAACTTCATGTCGTTTTCCAAGAGATCCCGAATTTTCGGAAGTTTGCTCTTTCTTACATCCTGCGTTTCCATGCCGAAAAATCTTCAAACGGAAAATCTGATCTCCCCTCCTTCCGTCGAAAAAAGCGTAGCCAGCAGCTTGCAAACAGGGCTTTTTTCTGAAGGCGAGTGGCCGAAGGAAACCTGGTGGGAGATATTCCATTCTGATCAACTCAGCCTCCTCATCGCAAAAGCGCTAGAGCAAAATCCTTCCATCGAAGCTGTGGAAAAAAGGATCGCCTTTGCCAAAGAGAGCGCTAAAGTCACCCGTTCGAGACTCTTCCCTCTTCTCTTTTTCGATATGGACGAAACATGGGAATACTTGAGCCATAATGGCCTTTATCGCACCTTCAATCCCGATATTCCCATCAACGCGAATCTCGTCGATTTGACTCTTTCCTTTCGTTATGAATTCGATTTCTGGGGTAAGAACTTAAATCTCTATCGGGCTGCTTTAGGAAAAGAAAAAGCGCAAGAAGCGGAAGCCGCACAAGTCAAGCTCATCACGACGACTGCCGTTGCCCAAGCCTATTTTGCGCTCAAGACGAATCTTCTTCGCAAACATCTCTATGAAGAGCTCGCCTCCGTACGAAAAGCCTTTGCCGAGCTGCAAAATTTCCTTCAAGACGAGGCGCTTTATTCAAAACTTCCTCCCCTTCTTTCCGAGGAGGGATTTTTCGAAGCGCAAAAGCTGCTTCTTGGAATAGAAGAAGAAATTGC
Source organism: uncultured Simkaniaceae bacterium (assembly GCA_963813105.1). Lineage (GTDB taxonomy): Bacteria > Chlamydiota > Chlamydiia > Chlamydiales > Rhabdochlamydiaceae > JAGXTH01. The sequence goes on along the minus strand of CAWEXT010000005.1, from coordinate 320,685 downwards.
GACCGACAAACATCTATCTGAATATCTCTGCTCGGAGCAGGCCCTGATGAAGCGTTAGAAGTCGATGCGACCTTGCCCCCTCTTCCACAGACGCTTTCTCTTCCAAAAGATCTCTCTTTGGATTTGCTTGCGAGAAGACCCGATCTCATGGCGCAGATCTGGCGCGTCGAAGCTCTTGCGCATGAAGTAGGGGCTGCTAAAGCCGATTTCTTTCCCAACATTAATCTCACGGCCTTTACAGGCTTGGAAAGCGTCTTGTATTCCCTGCTTTTCCGTGGAAATAGTGAAACCGGTGGTCTTCAGCCCGCAATCCACTTGCCGATTTTCACGGCTGGCGCGATCAGGGCGAATATCGAAGCCAAAAAGGCCGCCTTCGATGAAGCGGTCTATGAATACAACAATCTGCTCCTCCGAAGCTCGAAGGAAGTCGCCGATCTTCTCGTCATCGTCGAGACCGTTTTCAAGCAAAAGCATAAGCAAAACCAGATCGTAGGAAATGCCAAATCGCGCTACGAACTCACCAAGCTTCGCAAGGAAAAAGGGCTCGACAATACCCTGCAAACTCTAGCCTATCAAGATTCTCTCATCCAAAAACAGCTCGAAGATGTGAACCTGCTGTATAGCCAATATCTCGCGACCATAAAACTGATCAAAGCCTTAGGTGGCGGCTATCTTTCTGAGTATAGCGTTCCTCTGAAGGCAGGCGAATCATGATTCAAGATCCTATTCATACGCAGAAAAGAGGAAAAATCGCCGGATTTTATTGGATCTCCTGCACCATTCTTTGCGTCTTAGGATTTTTATTCTGGTTTTTCTTCCTTCGCTATCGAGAATATACCAATGATGCATACGTCGAAGGGAACCAAGTTTTCATCACTCCCCTTCGTCCTGGCTTCGTCACGGCTATCCATACCGATGATACGTTTCTTGTAAAAAGTGGGCAGCTCCTCATCCAGCTCGATGAAACCGATTCCATGATCGCCTTGAACCAAGCCAAAGAGCGCCTTGCCGACGTCGTACGCCGCGTCTGCCAATTATTCCACGACGTATTCGCCTATCAAGCAGAGATCGAAGTCAGACGGGCAGAATTCATCAAGACATCGCAAGATTTCGAACACCGGGAAAATGTCTTAGAGGCCGGCGGTGTTTCTTTGGAAGACTATCAGCATGCGGTCGCGGCTTTCCGAGCGAGTTTTTTCTCCTTGGAATGGACCGAAATTCTCTATGACAGAGCGCTAGCTGCTGTACAAGGCACCACGATTCGTAATCACCCTCTTGTTCTAGAAGCCGCGGACCGGGTGAGAGAAGCTTGGGTGCAGCTTTACCGCTGCAAGATCTATTCTCCTATCGAAGGCCTGGCCGCGCAAAGGACCATTCAAGTAGGCATGTGGGCCAAAGCGGGCGAGCCTCTTTTGAGCGTCATCCCTCTCGATCAAATCTGGGTGAATGCGAATTACAAAGAAACTCAGCTCAAACGGATGCGGATCGGTCAAAAAGTCAAAATCACATCCGACCTCTACGGCCGCGATGTCATCTTTCAGGGAACGATCGTAGGCCTTCCCGGCGGGGCAGGTAATGCTTTTTCCCTCCTTCCTCCGCAAAATCTATCGGGCAACTGGATCAAAATCGTCCAAAGACTTCCAGTTCGCGTAGCTTTGAATGCCGATGAGATCCAAGAACATCCCTTGAGGATCGGTCTTTCAATGGAAGCGACCGTGGATCTTCTGGACCAAGGAGGCGCTTTGGTCCCCACAACGACGGCTGGGTCTCCCACGTATCAGACCCCGATCTTTACCAAAGAAGAAAAAGGGGATGAACAACTTATCGAGGTCATCATCCAAGAAAACCTCGATCCCTCTCTTGCGGACTTCATCACAGAGCCCTTGCAAATTGTTCATTCCCATCTGCCAAAGCCTGATAGTTTCGAAAAGACGATTGTCGAAGAAATCCTTCCGCAAGCTGAAACTCCAGCGCCTCCTCAACAACTCACGAAAGAAGAAAAACCCAATGATTGGCTCCTCACCCCTCCTAAAACCCAGCATCATCGTCTGTTCCCCTTAACCCCATTTCCTAGAGAAGTGAGCATGGAAAAGACTGAGCCCATTTGCATTCAAGGTCTCGTCACGACGCCGGTTTTCATCGCCCTTTTCGCTGTACTTTTCCAAGTGATCGGCAGTTTTACGCTCACGAATATGATGTCCCCGTACATTGTCGGCGATCTTGGAGGAAGCAATGACCTCACTTCCTACTCCATCTCCTTCTTTGGTCTTGGAACTGCTTTGAGCATTCCCTTGGGAAGAGTGCTTTTAGGCCATATCGATGCTGCAAAAATGCTCGTCACATGCCTTGTTCTCTATAGTGTTTTTGCTATTCTCTGCGCCTTTTCCACGAACTATCCCTTTTTTCTAGGAACGCGGTTTTTGCAAGGCCTTGTCTCGGGTCCTTTTTTCGTCGTGGTCCAGTTTATCTTCTCGAAAATCGTTCCCGATGAAAATAAAGACACCTTTCTCGCCATTACCATCATGCTGTTTGCCACGGTACCTGTGATCAGTGCTTGCTGGGGCGGCTGGATTGCTTATGACTACAAATGGCAGCACGTCTTTTATGCCGATACTGCGCTTGTTCTCATTTTATCCTTCTACCTCTGGAATAAATTGAAGGCCCATAAGCTCCGTTTGCATATTGTTACCTTCGATCCCATCGGCTATTTTTTCTATTTCGCAGGCTTGTTCAGTCTTGTCTTTGTCGTCATCACAGGCCAGTATTTTGATTGGTACAGATCCCCTGTCATCGTCACGATGACCCTGATTGGGCTCCCTTGTTTTCTCTTCTTCATCCTTTGGGATCTGCACCATCCTCATCCCATTTTGTACCTGCGTCTTTTAAAAAAACCGATTCTCTCCTTTGCGCTTTTCAATCTAGGCATGCTATTCTCCGCCTATTTCGGGATGATCAACCTCCTAGCGCTTTGGCTTGCCCTCGATGTCAATTACACGCCAATTTGGATTGGGACTCTTCTCGGCATCATGGCCGTTGCCGGCATTATTCCGCCGTTTTTGATCAAACATCGCCTAGGTAGGGTCGATTGCCGCGTCGCTCTCTGCATAGCGGTGATTTTTTTCGCAGTTTCTTGCTTCCATACAACGACCTTTGACGTGGAGATCGATTTCCAAAGAATCGTCATCTCCCGCTTTATTTCCGGGTTGGGACTTGCCTTTTTCATCCCCCCTCTCGTCCGGCTATGCTTGTTGAATTTTCCCTCAGAATGGGGACTGCATGTCATGAGCCTATTTCATACTGTTCGGGCCACATGCAGCGCTTTAGGGGTCGCAGTCTATTCGACGATTTGGCAGCGCAGGCAGGTCTTTTTCCATGATCGCCTTGGCGGCGATCTGACCCCTTTTTCTCAAGAGACCAAGGATTTCTTTGTTAGGGCCGAAGAACTCAAGCTTCAACCTGAGCAATCTCTTGATCAGCTCAATTTCTTTCTCACTCGAAGAGCAACATCTCTTGCTTTAGATGATTGTTTCTACTTGATGGCGTGGCTCATGATCGGGCTTCTCGTCCTTCTCGCCTTCACTCTGTTCTTACGAAAAGAGCCATTCTGGCCAGAGAAATATAAGAATCATTAACCGGCTTTTATAGCCGATTGAGCCGATTCCCGTTCGACCTTTGCAAGGCGCAAGATCACCGTCAGAACACTATCCGGGTTGAGGGAGATGGTATCAATCCCCTCTCTCATGAGAAAGACCGCAAAGTCCGGATAATCGCTCGGCGCCTGGCCGCAAATCCCTATTTTGGTCCGTTTTCTCTTCGCTTTTTGGATGAGTTCGCTGATCGCATCTTTGACAGCTTGATTCCGCTCATCGAAAAGCGGAGCGAGCTCTTCGGAGTCTCGATCGACTCCTAAAAGAAGCTGGGTGAGATCATTGGAACCGATGGAAAAGCCATCGAAACGATCGGCAAATTTCTCGGCTAGGATGACATTCGAAGGGATTTCGGCCATTACGTAGACTTGAAGCCCTTTATCCCCCCTTTTAAGTCCATTCTCTCCCATGACCTCGAGGACTTTATCCGCTTCCTCTAACGTCCGGCAAAAGGGGATCATCATGACAATATTATCAAAGCCCATCTGCTCACGCGCTTTCTTAATGGCGCGGCATTCAAGCGCAAATCCCTCGCGGTATTTGTCATTGTAATAACGGGATGCGCCTCGGAAACCCAGCATGGGATTTTCTTCGATCGGTTCAAATTGCTTTCCCCCGATTAAATTCGCATATTCGTTGGTCTTGAAGTCGCTCATTCGGACGATGACGGGATCGGGGTAGCGCGATGCGGCGATGTGAGCGATCCCCATTGCGAGATTATCGACAAAGTATTCGGTTTTACGGGGAAATCCCCGTGTAAGATGGGCGATCATCGCCCGCGCTTTTTTATCGCGTACCTTAGCAAAATGGACAAGCGCCATTGGGTGGATTTTGATGACATCGCTAATGATGAATTCCATGCGCGCAAGGCCAATGCCCTTGCAGGGCAAATACCACCAGCGCATCGCTTCGGCAGGGCTTGCGATATTGAGAAGAATATCGGTATGGACTTTAGGGATTTTATTTAGGTCAAAATCATGCTCCTGGAATTTCAAAATCCCCTGATAGACAAATCCTCGTTCCCCTTCAGCACAAGAAAGCGTGACTTCTTGTTTATCCTTGAGAATGTTCGTGGCGTTCATCGTTCCCACAATCGCTGGAAGGCCTAGTTCTCGACTGACGATTGCCGCATGGGAAGTTCTTCCCCCTCGATCCGTGATGATGCCCTTTGCTTGCTTCATGATCGGGACCCAATCGGGTGAAGTCATCCGTGTAACCAAGATAGATCCGGGGATGAACTGATGGATTTCCGAGACATCTTTGATGACTTGGACCGATCCCGTGACGATCGCTTCGCCGATAGCCAGGCCATCTACGAGTTTCTTTCCCTTCTCCTTGATCGTATAGCTCTTGATGGTATGGGAACTCTTGCGGGATTGGACAGTCTCGGGCCTAGCTTGGACGATGAAGAGCTTGCCGGTTTTCCCATCCTTTGCCCACTCGATATCCATCGGCCTATTATAGTGCGTTTCAATGGTGGCCCCCCACCTTGCAAGCTGAAGAATTTCCGTATCTTTCAGGACAAAATTCAAACGCTCTTCTTTCGTCGTGGCAATATTTTTCGTTCCTGTTTTCGTGGAAATGAGTTTTTTTTCTTTTTCGCCGCGGGATTTTTGAATGATCGGTTTGAAAGCTGCTTTTTTTAAAAGGGGCTTATAGACACGGTATTCATCCGGCGAAATCGACCCCTGGACCACATTCTCTCCGAGTCCCCAGCTTGCATCGATCACGACCACATCCCGAAACCCTGTATCGGTATCGAGAGTGAACATCACTCCGGCTCCTGCCAAATCGGAGCGCACCATCTTCTGCACCCCTATGGAAAGAGCAATCTTGAGATGATCGAATCCTTTGACTTCGCGATACGTAATCGCACGGTCAGTGAAGAGAGAGGCAAAGCACTTTTTGCAAGCCTTCATTAGATCTTTCTCTCCACAGATATTCAGGTAGGTTTCCTGCTGACCGGCAAAACTCGCATCGGGAAGATCTTCGGCTGTCGCGCTGCTTCTCACTGCGACATCGACTTGAGAAGCCTTGTAGTGTTTACTTAATTGACGATAGGCTCGGCCTATTTCTTTCTGAAAAGCCTTAGAAAACGAAGCTTTCTGAATAAGATTGCGTATTTGTTTGCCGGCTTTTTCCAAAGAAATGTTTTTTTTCTTCAACTGTTCCAGCACATCTCCGATTTTCTTTTTGAGCTGGTTATTTTCGATGAAATCCCAATAGGCATCGGCGGTCGTCGCAAAACCATCCGGCACGTTGATCCCAGCGCTTTTAAGAGTGCCGATCATCTCCCCTAAAGAAGCATTTTTGCCTCCTACGTCGGAAACATCGTGCATCCGTAAATTTGCAAACCAGCGTATGTACTCCATGATCAAGATTCCTTTGACAAACTGTGCTTATTTTGCCGATCGACCAGATTCTCCTTCTGCCTTCGCAAGATAGGAGATCACGTGTATCACAGCATCAGGATTGAGCGAGATAGAATCAATTCCTTCTCGCATGAGGAAAAGCGCAAAGTCGGGATAATCGCTCGGGGCTTGGCCGCAAATCCCTATGTAAATATTTTTTTTCTTTGCTCCATGGATCAATTCCAAAATCGCATTTTTCACGGCTTGGTTCCGCTCGTCAAAAAGTGGAGCGAGCTCTTCGGAATCTCGATCGATTCCCAAGAGAAGCTGGGTGAGGTCATTCGAACCGATGGAAAAGCCATCAAATCGAGTAGCAAACTCCTCGACGAGCATCACATTCGAAGGGACTTCCAACATCATGAAGATTTTGAGATTCTTTTGCCCTCTCTTAAGTCCATTTTCCGCAAGCACTCCGAGAACTTTATCGGCTTCTTCCAAAGTCCGGCAAAAGGGGATCATCATGACCACATTTTCAAAACCGAGTTCTTCTCTTGCTTTCTTGAAGGCTTGGCATTCGAGGGCAAAGCCCTCTTTATACTTTTCATTGTAATAGCGCGAAGCTCCTCGCAATCCGAGCGTAGGGTTTTCTTCGATCGGCTCAAACTGTCTTCCGCCGATCAAATCGGCATACTCATTGCTCTTGAAGTCGCTCATGCGGATATGGACCGGCTGAGGATAGCGAGAAGCGGCGATGTGGCCGATTGCCTGGGAGAGATTGTCGACAAAGTAATCGGTTTTATGGTGATAGCCTCGCGTGAGATGGGTGATCATCGCCCGTACTTTTTTCTCGCGGACCTTATCAAAATGGACGAGCGCCATCGGGTGAATTTTGAAGATATTGCTGATGATGAATTCCATGCGAGCAAGACCAATGCCCTTGCAGGGCAAAAACCACCAGCCCATCGCTTCTTCCGGACTCGCCGTATTGAGCATGATATCTACTTTGACCTTAGGGATTTTAGTCAGGTCGATGTTATGCTCTTCGTGTTCCCAAATCCCTTCGTAGACATATCCCCGTTCTCCCTCTGCGCAAGAGAGAGTGATCCCCTGTTTCTCCCGCAAAACATGGGTAGCCTTACTCGTTCCTACAATCGCAGGAATTCCAAGTTCGCGACTGACAATTGCGGCATGCGACGTCCTTCCCCCACGATCGGTGATGATGCCCTTCGCTTGCATCATGATCGGAACCCAATCGGGCGAGGTCATTTCCGTGACCAGGATAGAGCCGGGAACGAAGTGATGGATTTCAGAGATATCATGGATTAATTGGACAGGTCCAGCGACGATCGCTTCACCGATAGCCAGGCCTTCGATGAGCGTTTGCCCCTTCTGCTTGATCGTATAGCTCTTGATGATCTCGGAACTTTTGCGTGAGTGCTTCACCTCGGCCCTTGCTTGAACGATGAAGAGCTTGCCGGTTTTTCCATCCTTCGCCCATTCGATGTCCATCGGTATTTTGTAGTGCTTTTCGATGATCACTCCCCACGCTGCAAGCTGGAGAATTTCTTCATCTTTCAGAACAAGCTTCAGTCTCTCGCGCTTCGTCGTGGTCACCTCTTTTGTCCCGCTCTTCGTCAAAACGACTTTTTTCTCTTTTTCGCCACGCGTTTTTTCAATGATGGGCTTGAATGATTCTTTTCCTAACAGCGGCTTAAAGACACGGTACTCATCAGGCAAGACTAATCCTTGGGCTACACTTTCTCCAAGGCCCCAGCACGCATTGATCACGATGACATCGCGAAATCCGGTATCTATATCCAGAGTGAACATCACGCCCGCTCCAGCTAAATCGGAACGCACCATTTTCTGCACGCCAACAGAAAGGGCTGTCTTGAAATGGTCGAATCCCTTGATTTCGCGATACGATATCGCGCGGTCGGAGAAGAGCGAGGCTATGCATCTTTTGCAAGCCTCGAGCACTTCTTTCTCTCCACGGATGTTTAGGTAGGTTTCCTGTTGTCCTGCGAAACTAGCATCGGAAAGATCTTCCGCAGTCCCGCTGCTTCTTACTGCCACATCGAGTTGCGGCGTATGGTATTTCCTGCCCAATTGGCGATAGGCTTTGATTACATCTTCCTTAAAAGACTCGGAGAATTCGGCCTTAAGAATATGTTCGCGGATCTCTTTTCCCGCCTTCACCAAGGAAATCGTTTTATGCCTTGCTTGTTTCAATACCTCTCCGATCTTATCTTTGAGCTGATTATCCTTGATGAATTCCCGATAGGCTTCGGAGGTAGTGGAAAAACCATCCGGCACGTCAATCCCTTCCGATTTAAGATGGTGGATCATCTCCCCCAAAGAAGCATTTTTGCTTCCCACATCGGGAACGTCTTTCAGCCTTAGGTCTTCAAACCAGCGAATGTATGCCATATCAAAATCCCTGTACGATGCCCATGATGCCTATGATGATCAAATAGAGGGCTACGACATAGTTGAGAATCTTTGGAAAAATCAAAATCACTATTCCTGCAACAAGTGAGATGATTGGATAGATCATTTATGAATCCTTTATTTTCAAAATAGCTTCTCCAGACTTTTAACACATCTTTCTAATGAAATTCCTTTTCCAAGGACCTTCCGAAAGATATCTCCCTTATTCGACAGACGCTTCATTGTATTTTTGATGGTGAATTGCGCTGGATCGAGTCCATGTTTCACTTCCTTCCAATCTAGCGGCGTCGAAACAGGCGCATGAGGCCTTGCCCTCAGCGAATAAGGACATACGAGAGTTTGCATATGTTCGTTCTGCAAACAATCGATATAGACCTTCTTTTTCCTTTTCTGCGGATTCCTTTCAATCGACGTAATCCCTGGCAATCTCTGCTTTCCTAAACGAGCGATGAGCGATGCGAAATGTTTCACCTCTTTGAAATCGTATTGCCCATGCATAGGAACATAAATATGCATCCCGGTAGCGCCGGAGGTCTTGCAGAAGCTCGGCATCCTTAGCTCTTGGAAAATCTCATGGAGAGCTTTAGCAGTATCTACGACGGCGTCATAAGATACTCCTTGGGGATCGAGATCGAAGACCATGTAATCGGGCTTTTCCAGACGCTTAAGAGAAGCATTGAACGTATGAAGCTCGATGGAACCTAGATTAGCGACATAGAGCAGGCTCTTCACGTCCTGCACGATGATGTAGGAAATTTTCCTACCCTCGTGCTGCACCTTCGCCGTCTTGACAAAATTCGGCGCGTTTTCGCCGGCATTTTTTTGATAAAAATTGAGGCCATTGATCCCATCGGGAAAGCGGCGCAGCATCACAGGACGATTCCGAAGATAGGGAAGGATATAGCGGGAGACGCTTTTATAGTAGCGGAGCATGTCGCCTTTGGTGATCTTGTCCCCTTTCCAATAGAGCTTATCGAGGTTCGTCAGCTTGAGCGCATCGGTCATTTCGCCACCCTTTTTGCTTTTTCCCGTACCACTTGCCTTGCAGGTTTATCGATCCGCATGCCCTTGAAAATCGGCTGACGCATTTTTCCATCGTGTGTCCATTCGGAAAACGCCACTTCGCATACCAGGCTTGGCCTTGTCCATTTTACTGGAGAATTCGGATGCGGCTGCACACTAAAGGGACATTTTTCACTGATCGCCCTTTTCAGCTTTTTGTAGACATCCTCGAGGAGTTTTTCATTGAATCCGCCGCCGACATGGCCGACATAGCGAAGTTTCCCTCGTTCATAAACCCCTACGAGAAGCGCGCCGAAACGTTTCCTTCCTCCTCTTGGCGCGGTAAAGCCTCCAATGACCACTTCTTGGCGCATCGTCGTCTTGATCTTTTGCCAATCGGTGCTTCGTCGGAACTGATAGGGACTATCGCATCTTTTTGCAACGATCCCTTCCCATCCCTTTTTGATCGCCTTTTTGAAAAAGGCTTTTCCCTTCGTGAGAACATGCTGACTGAACTTGATGTGGGGAATGCCGCTTTGGCTGAGGAGCTTCTTCAGGATTTTTTTCCGATCGATCAGCGGCAATCTCGTCAGGCTTTTGCCACCAAGTGAAAGAATATCGAAGACGTAGTAGTACGGCGTGCCCTTGCGGGTGGTTTGGTAATTTTGCAGGAGCTGGAAGTTCGAGTGTTTTTTCTCGTCGAAAATGACGATCTCCCCATCCAGAACGCATTTCATGCGCAGTTTTTTCAGTTCTACGACGATCGTGGGGAATCTGGCATTGAATGATTTTTGCCCGCGCGATTTGAGCTGCACCTGCCCATTTTTATGCGCTAGAGCTCGATAACCGTCCCATTTTGTCTCGAAAAGCCACCCTTTTTGGTCGAAAGGTTGTTCGACCAATGTCGCCAGCATAGGAATGCAGTTCGTTTCGCTCATTCCTGTTTTCTATACTCAAGAGCGCAATTATTGCGCAAAGCTAGCTGGCTGGTTTGGGCTTATCTTCAGAAGTTTCCATGGGCGCGGGTTGAGAAGTTTCCATGGGCGTGGGTTGAGAAGTACTCTGTCTATTTTTGATTTCCTGATCCATCTTATCGAGGTCGATGATGAGATCTTCGGCTATTTCATGATTATGCATAGTAGTGGAAGAGAGCAAGGCATTTGCGAGTTGGCAGGCCTCTTGATAGACTCTAATACTCTGCTCTAAGGGAACGGGCCTTCGCAAAGAATAATACGCGGAAAGGGCGAGCGTTTGAGCCCGCAAGGTCTCCCAACTCACCATGTTTACATGCAAATTCCTTTGTCGAAGAAACTCCAGATCCTCAATAGCAAGTTGAATCTCTTTCCCAGCCTTTTCGAGACTTTCCTGATCGTTATTTTGACGAAAATCCAGGGGCGTAGCGAATTCTTTCGACGATGCCTTAAGAAAATAGCACCTCGCCAAAATGAGTCTAAATTGCACCTGATCAAAAAGAAAAAGTTTTGGCTGTTGTTGGACTAAGGCAGGATACCTAGCGAGTAATTTCAGTCCTTGCTGCGAGATAAGCTCCATATTGAAGACATCCTCGACCTTGTTGACTAAATCCGTAGGTTCATTGAGAAGTTTACGCAAATGGGCGGGGGCTTGGACCACTTCTTCTGGCATGAAGACCTTCAATTGGCTACGTAAAGGATGCTGTTGCAGGGCTCTTTGCGCCACGGCTGTTGCTGTAGATGTGCCACTTTGCCCCTTATTTTCCTGCGTGGCAAACGATGAATGTCCATTACAACTTTCAATTCCTGACACAAGATTTCCTTTTGTAACCTAGGATAAAGATAGTCTCGTTTAAAAATCGTGGATATACACGAGTTTATGGCCTTCGCTTTCGATCTTTCGGATAGCTTGACCAAGATCAGCTACGCGAACCTTGAGGTTGACGTACTTGTATTTGGGGTCTGTAGCAATGGGCCACTCATAAAGCTTTACGCAGCCTTTTAGCCCTTTGCAAGGATCAGCCTTTCCGACTTTCACGCGCGTTTTGAGCTGGATCTCTTTTTGGCCGGCGATTTCGGCGATCTGCACATCGGTGCGGGCGATTTTTCTAAAGATTTCCGTAAATGGTCTATAACGCGGCATCGTGACACGCTGGAAGCCCGTTCCCTCGAATTCTTCTTTGGTTTGAATACGATCAGCCAGATCTAGAGAAGCGAGGCGATTATGCCGGTCTTTGACGAGCATTTGGATCGTCTCGGGCTCTTTATTCTCTTCGGATTGATAGCCGCCCGCGATAGGAAGGGAGAATAGACCTTTGAAGAAGAAATCGACCGTTGTTCCCAGGCAAAGGAAGAAATCAAGAGCGGTAGTGTCTTTCGTTTTTCCATAGACTTCCCACATCTTGGAAATTTCCTTGAAGTACGAGAATAAATAAAATGGGGTGTGATTGACATAGTCGGCGTATTCCTTCGCGACTTTTGCGCTATGCTTTTCGACCTCACCTGGAGCTTTATGCCCGATCCAAGAGATCGGCGCGCAGAATATCCCTTTGAAGAAAAATTCGAACGATGTGCCGATGGTGATGAAAAGGTTCATCAAGAAGTAATCGGAAGTAATGATCTCCCAAGCGCTATGGTTTTCTCTCGCGGCGCTCCAAGAATTTGCGAAAATCGACCAAAGAAGAGCGACGTGTTTGAAGAACGGGAAATTGTAGAAGCGATCATGTTTCACAAAATCGGCGTATTCTCTGGCGATGTCGACGCTATGCCATTCGATCGAGGTCAAGTAGGTTTGGAAACCCTTTCGTTGATAGTCCTTCGTATTGGCAAGAGAGGCTTGCATCTTATCTTCGGGCGTCTTGATTTTTTCGAAGCGGATCATGCCATTGTCCGTAGGGTCGCCCTCGACAACATGCGGACCGCCTCCAAGTCTTCTAAAACCATTTTTCTCTAAAAGAGACGTCCAATGCTCAAGTCCTTGGAAGTTGCGTACCTCGGCTTTTTCATCTTCGGGAGAAACTCCTGTAGCGGCATTGAAGACGCTATGGACAATGCTCACGAACCGGCGCATTTCCGGGGATTTCGCATCGTGGTCTCGTAACAGAAAAGTTCCACCAGGACGTAAAACCCGATTGAGCGATTTGACGAATCCATCGAGATTCTGTTTAGGGACGTGGTGAAGTCCTACGAAGCAGTTGACGAGATCGAGGCTGCGGCTTTCTACTTCGGTTTTGCCGATAGGCGAATAGTCATTCAGAGGGATAAACTGATCTCTAGGTCTTGGAAATCCACATTGAACATAATCGGAAAGCTGCTCGCTGGTATTGACGACGACCTTATTGCCTGTCATTTCGACGACTTTTTGCATCGGCCTTGTAAATCTTCCCGGGAAGCCGATTTCCATATAGCCATCGACTTTCTTCTTCGTGCCAAGAAGCTTCTTTGCCTGATCCGCCATCTGCTCTTTTAAATTGCTAAGAGAGCGTAGTACCGCTTTTCCGTTCTTCACATAGCCAGGCTTTTTGTCATAAAAGAGGAGTCCGTGACGAGCTTCCTTGATCCTGCCGCAAAGTTCCTTGTAGACCGTTTCGTCGTTCTTGGGTTTTTTGAGGATGTCGTCGATTAGCTTGAAGAATTTCTTCGTGTCGAGCTGCAAGAAAATATTGTCTAAGAACTTGGCGAATTCCTTCCGCCAGGTAGTGCTTTTGAAGACTTCCTGGAACCGGTAAGTGGGTGTATTTACGCTGATACTCATAGTTTTTCCTATTTAAAATATGCTTGGTAGAATCCCGAACTGAAGGTTTCGTCAGGATCGTAATATTTTTTTCTCTCTACGACGTTTTTCCATTGGGGATAGCACTTGCGGAATTGCTCTTTCGTAGCGAGGTGGGCATAGGGCAGATAGAAAGTCCCTTCCCGTTTCCCTAGCCAGTCATCGATTTCTCTTACCCATTTACGCGTCGTTTCGACTTCTTTGGATGCGAGAGATTGATTGAAGAACAGCACGATCGCAAAACGTCTTCCCTTTTTCGCATAGGCCATTTCCGCTTTCGTATCGTGCTTCACATAGCGCACCGAAGCGTTGATGACCGGCATGTTGTTTTTGCGTAATGTAGACCCAAGTTTGCGAAGGAAAGGCTCGAGATCTTTTCCGCGAACGAAATATTCTTGAAGCCATTCGGTCTGCGCTCTAGAAGAATTGAGCGCCGCCTTGATCGGCGGACGCATGATTTCATTTCTCGTTGCTACTGTTCCAGATGAGTCAATCCTCTTAGTTTCGCCGCTCCAATAGAGCTTACGAAAATACGAACGCCTTCGGGCGATATGCAGAAGGAACCGATCTAAGAATGTACCATTCGGCTCTTCATCGACAAGTTTCGCAACGTGTCTTTTCTCATCCCTTTTTAAATAACTGACCGCTACCCCACTTTGTAGGAGATGCCCATCATTGAGAGATAAGCGATAGAGGTGCATCGCGATATCCTTATTGGGTAAGATCTTCCTATCGAAATATTTCACATAGTCTTTGATCGCGACCCTCTCTCCCGTTTCTTGAAGTGTAAGATTGTCGGTGAGTTCGATTTCCGCCTCGACGATCACTCCGAAAAGTCCATAGCCGCCAATAGCGAGTCTGAAAAGTTCATCGTCTGGATAAACGACCTGTTTATGCCCATCGGCATCGACAATCGTCAGCGACCTTACTACATTGACAAGAGAGCCCGCTTTGTGATCCCAACCATGGCAATCGGCAGAAAGCGATCCGCCCACTCGGAAGATATTCGAAGCCTGCTGCACTTTCGGTGCAAGACCGAATTTATTGGCCGCTTCTTGTAGCTCACACCAAGTCGCGCCTGCTTGTATTTTTGCGGTTTTTATATGGGGATTGATCTGTATTTTGTTCAGCCCTTTCGTATCGATGAAAATATGGGATGCCTTGGAAGGAAGAATGTGTTCCCCCTGAGACATGCGCGCTCCAGCTATACCGATTTTCTTGCCTTCCCATTTCGCTTCTTTGACGATGCGCTGGACTTCTTCGAGTGTTTTGGGAGATCTTTCATCGACCTGCCTTCGGTAGAGTTTTCCATAGGGTTCGACAACGCCTTTTTGTCCATCAGGCGGAAGGAAGTGGAAGGAGACGACATCGACAAAGGAAGGAATCGCTAAAACAGATCCGAAGACTCCAGCTAAAGACTTACCAGCAAGAGCCAGGCGTTCTCGAGCTTCCTGGATATGAGCTTCTTTATCTTTGGCGCCTATCGCCCAGATCCTTTCGCCAATTGCCCTAAGTCCATGGCCGATGAAATCTAGGCCTGCAAAAATAGGAAAAACGACGGTGCTCACCAGGCGAGCGAGTACGCTCTCAAAAAAAATGAAAGAGGCTAGGTTGCCGTTATCCCCTTTGAGGATCAAATGATCCGTCAACTTAGCGGCATAGCCGGAAAGAACGAGTCGATCAGTCATATTACAATTTTAATTTTTATTATTTCTGACGCTGTTTATTAACTATCAGCCGACAGACAAAACCAATTAATTGTAATATTGATATATTATAATCTTCAACTATTGAATTATTATTAGCAATTTAGATAATGAAATTCGCATTAATAAATAATTCGATAAAGCGAATTAAAATATGAATGCGTGCAAAGAAATTTTTGAAAAGGAGAAGGCTGGCGCTAGCGCCAGCCTTTAGAAGGCACGATTTCAGGCAGCTCTGGCGGCTGTAGCTGATATTGCGCTTTGAGCTTCTTTTGTCTTTGAGCTTCTTGCCCCTTTACGACTTGCCAGACCGCTCCCATTGCTTGGAACGGGCGTAGAATCTTGTCTTTGCCACAGCCCCCCTGAAAAACCCCCGGACTCCCTGAGTCTGAATAATGTGTCTAATAATGGCAGCAATCCTAGATTTCCCCGTTTCCGTCAACCCATGGAAGGCATTGGATTCGATTCTTTAGGCTTTCTAGAATCCATACAGGTGTCATTGCCTGTATGCCTACGGGAACCCCTTGTACAACAACTCCATCGTGGATGATGGGTCTAATCGTTGTATATTCTTTAAATATGCGACGTCCACATTTGATCCCCATAAACAAATCCATACCATACGCCAAATTGGCGACCTCCATTTAACCCGGCACCTTTGTATAAATGAGAAAGTATTTTTCCTCTTCGCCACTAGTCGTAATCTCGTAATATCGGCTTGCTGCATGGTTCGAAACGTATCGAGGGGATTGATGGCCATTTCTACAGCAGCAAGGCCCCCGGCCATAAGCCCACTTACTTTATGCTTCCCCCAAGGATCGTCTTGGTAATGCGCACGAAGCTCGGGTAGGACAACACCCAATCCAGCGGATTTGCCAAAGACGCGGCCTGTTTCTTTAATTGTATGAGCAGTAAGCCCTTTTCCAAAATGCCTTATGGAGGGCGGTTTTTATCCACTTTTCCTTGATAAATCTGTTGGATGGATCCAAGAGTAGAAAGATTCCTGTCACAGGCAACAACGGACACTCGATTCCATCCATTTAATACCGGGGCTTGCGCCGCCATCACCTTGGTTCCAAGTACAAGACTCGGGAGAACATTGTTCCAAAGGTTCTGAGAATTACCAGATGGTGGCTGGTTGTATAACCTCAGCCATAATTTCTGCCTCATGGTTAAGAGTTGGTTAAGGCAAAAAGAAAACCACAAATATATTTTCTTAAGCAAGAGCAATTTACAAAATTTACAGACGCGCGAAATCGATATGTCCGTTGATGATATCGACATTGACGAGCCGCACATTGACATGATCGCCGACATCCATGCCATGATAACCCTGCACGAGTTTGCCCTCGACAGGAATCGATTTGAGACGCAGCCATGTCCCGTCTTCGTTGATACCGGTGATCATCGCGGAAAATTGCTGGCCGATTTTCGGCGCCAAGACCATCGCCGCCGCCGACTTATGCACCCTGCGTTCGACTTTCGTTGCATCATCTTCTCGTTCGGTACATCGCGATGCTAGTCCTGCCAGTTCATCATTGCGATAGGGAGCTTGGGTATTCTGCAAACAGCTTTTGGCCATGCGCTGCATGATGAGATCGGGAAATCTGCGGTTCGGCGCTGTGGTATGCGCATAGTCATGCAAAGCGAGATCGAAGTGACCGGGTTTTGGCCCTCCCGGCATGCTCAGGACATACTCTCCCCTGCCAATGAGCTTGATCATCGTGAGTGACAATTCTCCAAAATGTTCCGGTCTTGAACGTCTCTGCTCTACGAGAAAATCTCGAAGAGCAATCGCATCCGGATGAGAAGGGAGCTCTGTTCCCATGCCTTTTACAAGCTGGACAATGCGGTCCCATCTCTTCGGTTCTCGCACGACACGCCGCAGTGTCGATACATGGTTGCGCATGAGAAAATGGGTCATGGCGACATTGCCTGCAATCATGAAATTTTCGATCAGCTCGTCTCCGCGGCTCATGACTTTTTCTTTGAGTCCAACAGGGATGCCATTGACGACGACAGCGCGAACCTCAAGCGAGGCAAAGGTGAGCGCTCCTTGCTGGAACCGGTATTCCTTGATAAGCTGGGCGATTTCATCTTGCAAGGCAAGTTGCTGGAAGACCTCATCCCTATTCGTCTTCGGATTGGGAAGAGGCGTCTTTTTTTCCAGCCAGGCGGTAACCCCGTTATAAGTCAGTTTGGCGTGATTGCGCACTAACCCCGAGTAGACATTCGCGAGATCAAATGCCCCATCTCTTCCCACTTTCACTTCGACGACCATCGCGCAGCGGTCTTCGTTCTCATTCAAGGAAGTCAGATCCGTAGAAAGCCTGAGCGGCAGCATGGAGAAAATTTTCGTCGGTGTATAGACCGACGTCGTATTGTGCGCGGCGTACCTGTCGATCGCCGAGTCCCGTTTGACGAGCGCATCGACATCGGCAACCGCAATATAGATCCTATATTCACCGACCGCTGATTGTTCCGCATACGTGATCTGATCGAGATCTTTCGAGTCATCGTTGTCGATGGAAATCCATAGTAGATCCCGCACATCGCGCGTGTTTTCCAAGGGTTTTGCAGGCCCTTTGAATGCGGCGACTTCTTGCAATTCCTCCTGAGAAAATTCTGGCAATAATCCCCTTTGCTTCATCGCTAGGTCGGCGATTTCGGCCAGGTCGATTTTGAGGTTGTTCTCGTTGTTCATGTATTCATATTTATCGACTGCTTGTTTTTTGTAACCAGGTCCTTTACAACGAAGGAAAAAAGAGGTTACCCGTGGCGGGTCTAAAATTTGTCATCCAGAAGCATTATGCAAGAAGCTTGCATTATGATTTTCGCTTAGAGCTTGGCGGCGTCTATAAAAGCTGGGCTGTTCCGAAAGGTGTTTCTAGAACCCCAGGAGTCAGACGCCTGGCCATCCACGTCGATGACCACGCGCTAGCCTATGGTTCCTTCCATGGCACAATTCCCAAGGGCCACTATGGCGCCGGCAAAGTCCTCATCTGGGACCGTGGAACCTATCTCGCCGCAAAAGCTAAGGATAAAAAAGAGAGCGAAAAGCTTCTCAAAGCCCAGTATCGCAAAGGCGAACTGCACTTCATCCTCTTCGGGAAGAAGCTAAAAGGACAATTCGCCCTCATCAAGCTCGATCGCGCCGACAAAGACGACACGAGGTGGCTTTTGATTAAAAAAAGAAAAAAGAAAGACTAGACAACTGGCTACTGATTTCCTGAGAAGTTCTCTTTGATATACCCTTTCAAATGACCACTAAGAACTTTCATTCTTTCTTGAGAACCGACGAAATGGAGCAGATCGCTCAAAATCTCATAGCGATGCCATAAGAGGAGCCTTCCCTCAACACCAAAAGCTCGACCGATAACAGCACCGACAATGGAATAGACTTCTTTTTTTGTCAGCGGTTTATCGTTCGTGAGCAGACGGAAAAAGAGTCGTTCGACGATGTTATCGTCGATGGCGCGGTCGATATCCTGTTTGCAAGCGCCGCTTGCACGGCACATCGTGAGATTCGCATTCAACCTTGCATCAAAATCAGGACTATCTTGCAGCCCTTTGTAAAGAGAGCCGAGGCTAATCATGCCACGGGTTCCTAAAGTCATCATACGAGCAAGCCGAACCTTTCCGGCTTTTCCTCGTTTTGCAAGCTTTTCCCAATATTTATTGTCTTTTGAAAGTTCGGTAAAGATCGACTTCGAGGATTTTACAGCACCCTCGACTTGCGCATTGCTAAGAATATTTTGGCCGACGTAGATCCCGTTTTCCGCTTTTTTCTCTTTGTACATCGCGCGATAGGCTTTTGCGCCCTCGATTTCCCCGCAGTATTGCTCTTGCAATTTTCCCATAAAATCAGCGGCATTGGTAAATTCAGGCGGTTTTTTTGTAAATGGGGTATCAAAACTCATCGAAAGGAACCGATGGGACTCGGGATGTTCGGCTTCCCATCTTTTCATCTCGCAAATACGCTTACTTTCTGATCGAAGGTGAATGCTTTGATAGTTATTGCGTCGTTCAAACATTGGCCGTTTTAATCTTTTTTGTTGTTTTTCCATATAAACTAGATAACCATCATTATAGAGCTTATCCCCCGTCGGCCCCGGGCCATAATAAAAGCGCATTCTCTTTTCGTTAGCATTGTAAGGAAGCTCTTTTCCATTGCTTTCAGGAAGAACGTAATCAAACCCAAAAATTTCAGGATTCTCTTTATGACTTTTGAATTTAATTGGAAACCATGTCGCAGTTAGCGCATGGAGAGTATGAAAGGGATGAAAAAGTCCCCAAAAAAGTTTCTGGTACCAAGTGTTCCGTTTGAAAGCAAAAATAGCATCAGCTTCTTTGTCCATCAAGGTAGCGAGCTGGTCAAAATTGAATTCCTCTTGATCGAGATCGCCAAGAAGATTTTGACCATATTTCGTATAGACATCGTCGGACCCTTCTACGTTTCCACCTTTGAGATGCATGATGAGAATCTGGATAAAATCAATCGCAGGAACATTTTCATTTTTTAGAGCCTTATAGACATCTGTCTTCATGACTTCATGAATTTTGCTTCGTAAAATATCGACACTATAGTTTGGTTCAATTTCATCAGGATTCATTATTTCCACATAACAAAGGAGTCCCTGGACTTGTTTTATGAATCCCTCGACCTCTGCTCTTTCCGGCTTTTTAGTTGGATAGGCTGACAAAGTCTCATCGACTAACTTGTCCTTTTCTGCTGTTTTTATCTTTCTCGCTTCATCGGTCTTGAGAGCTAGCTGCATCACACTGGCTTTATGCCTTGATATGGTGTCCGTAAAATCGGAAAATCTTGCAAAACTGATGAGTTTGATAGGATGGAAAACAACATTCACTACGAATGAGAAGATAAGAAAAATGATCGTGGGGATAAACGCCAAAGCGTAAATACCCGTTTTTCGTGCGGTAGCTTTCCATCCCTCGAGATCCTTGGTTTTAGGATCCTTGTGGACATCGAGAAGGGTAGCTCTGCCCTTTAAACCATCATGAACATTCGAAACCTGCGTATGACCCTCTGGAACCTGCGATTCAGGTTCAGGCGAAGGGGGTGCAGCTACATTAACAAGGGACATGATGTTTGTTTGCCGTTTAATTATTGATCTACATTCATTATAAAGATTTTTTATAAAGATAGTATAAATATTTTAATTACAAAAGACTAAATACCAAATATTTACTATAGATTATGGATTGGGGATTCTGTCGTAAGTGCTTGGCGATCAAGGAATAAGAAAAATGAAGTTCCTAAGGCAAAACCTTCCAGGCGGGCGAAGAGCCGCCTAAAGCGTCCTTCAGCCAAGTAGCAGCAAGGTGAGCTACCTGCTCAAGGGTTCCAGGTTCCTCGAAAAGATGGGTGGCCCCGGGGACGATTTGCATCTCTTTTTCACCTCCTAAGAGATCGAAGGCCTCGCGATTCATTTCGATTACATCAAAGTCCTCGCTTCCGACGATAAGAAGCGTCGGCGCTGTGACTTTGTACAAAACAGCCGCTGCTAAGTCTGGCCTGCCGCCGCGGGAAACCACGGCTGCGATCTTATTTCCTAGCTCCGCCGCTGCAATCAAGGCAGCCGCTGCCCCTGTACTCGCGCCAAAATATTCGACGCGAAGAGAATGGGTTTGCAGGTTCTTTTCGAGCCATTTGGTCGTTTGAACGAGTCTTTTGGACAAAAGTGGGATATTGAAACGAAGCTCCCGCGTCCTGTTATCGATCTCTTCTTCTTCAGGCGTCAGAAGATCGAGCAAAAGTGTAGCAAGGCCGCTTTGCTGCAGGACATTTGCGACGAATTGATTCCGCGGACTGAGCCGTCCGCTTCCGCTGCCATGGGCAAACACCACGATTCCCACGGCATCTTTAGGAATGATTAAAATTCCCTTCAGGGAGATCTTGTCCGCCAATTCGATCAGTACTTCAGGATTCTGCTTCATGATTTTCTTTTCCAATATTTCAAATTTAATTTCTAGAACTCTTGCCATTAATAGCTCCAATGAGAATGATCACAAATTGATATGGAAATCACGGTCATCACTTCCGGCAAGGATGGAAAATCACAGTTTGTTACACGCAATATCATGCCCATCAAAGCTATCGAGGGAACACGCAAACTCTCTCATTCGCTTCCCTGCCACGCCATGCTCATCCATGAATTCGACACATCCTTCATCCGGGAATGGTACAATCCTCCCGAACCGCAATACGTCGTCATTTTGGAAGGGGAATTGCAAATCCAACTTCGGGACTCTTCTTCGAAAAATTTTAAGCGCGGGGAAATGTTCCTCGCCGAAGATCTCACCGGCAGCGGCCATCGCATCGTCGGGATCAAACCAGGCAAATGTCTAATCATATGGTGAAAATATGGATCTCAAGAAAAAAACAGCTCTAGTCACAGGCGCCAGCAAAGGCATCGGTTTTGCCATCGCAGAAGCCTTTATCGATGAAGGCGCACAAGTGGCCCTTGTCGGTCGAAATAAAGATCTTCTTATGAAAGCCCAAAGAAAATTCGGCTCCAAGGCTTTTTCTATTATTGCCGATCTTTCTCGAGTCTCGGAAATCGAACGGATGTATCGAGAAGTGAGCGATAAACTCGGGAAAATCGATATTCTCGTCGCCAATGCAGGCATTGTTACCACCGATACACTCGCAGAAGTGACAGAAAATGAATTCGATCGCGTCATGGAAACCAATGTCAAAGGGGTCTATTTTACTGTTCAGAAAGCCCTACCTTATCTAAAAATCGAAAGCTCTGTTATCTTGCTCTCCTCTATCGCTGCTCATACTGGGTTTCCCAACTTTTCCGCTTATTCCTCGAGCAAAGGCGCAGTACTCGAAATGGCGCGATGTTTTGCTGCCGATCTCGCTCCCAAAAACATCCGTGTGAATTCTATTTCTCCAGGTGTCATTATGACAAAGATGCTGGGAGATGCTGGAATGACAAAAGCCTACCTAAAAAAACTCGAAAAACAAATTCCCTTGCAACGTCTTGGCGTGCCTAAAGACATCGCAGAAGCAGCCGTCTTCCTTGGCTCGGATAAGTCGAGTTACATCACAGGAACGGATCTTATTGTGGATGGAGGATTCTGCCGCATCGATAATCGATAGCGCCTTCACGGAATCTTTATTTTTGTTTTGGCATTTTTGCGAATCTTCCCTAGACTCTTGGGCTTTTTTAGGGAGATCTTATGTTCGCTATCGCAAGAATGCCACCGACATTTCGCGCTGCTTCCGTGTTGCCCTTACAAGACTTTGCTCGCTCTGTACTTTCCTTAAGAAAGATCCAAGAATCGGCATCTTTTCATCGATATGCCCCCGAGAATCTCGCACATCGCAATTTGCATTTATCACCACTGCCATCTTTGAAAAAACCGGCTTTTCGCCATTTTTCGTCTGTTCCAGATCTCAGTGAACCCTTTTCCCCCGTTGCACATCTTTCCGGCGAGATTTTCGATTTTCCCTCGCTATCCATCATCGAAGAATTTCTCAAAAAAACCATCAAGCCCAGCTGTCCCTGCCTCGATGACAAAATCATGAACCAGTTACTTTGCTCTCCTTTATGATCGAAAGATTGAATCGATCGACAACATCACAGCGTCTGTAAAAACTGCCCTGATTGAAATGAACTGGGAAAATGAAACGAATATCCCCTATGAAGAGTTGCTCAACCTCGCCTCTACATATACAGCCGCTCTTATCGCCTGCGCAAAACAATTAGACGAAGATTCCTACGGTCAGAATTTCCATACTCTTTCCGAGAATACTCAAGCTACGTCGAAATAAGCTCACCTAGTTCGCGAATTCTAAGAAATTTCTTGTCAAATTGCCTTAGCTTCGCTAATCAAAACAAACAGATCAAACACAATAAAAACAAATCGCGCTTAAATACTCCCGTTTAATAACCTGCAATACGAAAATCACGGATTATTTATCGTTTGATTTAAATTAGATTTAAACTCGATAATTCTTGATCAAATCAAACCAAGGTTTCATATGAGCTTTACTTTAACCCAATCTATTCAGGCTGCACAGTTAGGGGCCGGCGGTGTAACTGCAAGCAAACAGATGAATGATGCCTATAAAGGCAGCCGCGAATTGCTTAATATGGAAAATCCCACCACAACGGACTATCTTAATGTAACTGCCAAAGCTGTTTCCGCAGGTGCAGCAATCGTCGGCACTTACTATGGAATTCAGGGTTTTCGTGCGCAAAGTCAACTAACCGAATTTGCAGGGCCTGCGACTAAACAAACAGCCACCCTCAGAAAAACGTATGACCATGCAATTAAAGTACAACTCCATGCTGCGGCAGTAAGACTAGGTGCCGATCATATATCTCGTGAAACCAAGCGTCAGAGCGCCGATGGGAGTGGTATTGTACGTGATGGGTTGAATGTTACTCAGATAGTCACAGCCTCTGCAAACCTATGCAGGGATAGGTACATGCGATTGCCTCTATTTGCGATAGTGCCATCCGCCTTAGGAATATCTATTACTTCCTTGGTAACTGCTGTGCGATTTGAGTGGTGGAGTAAAATGACTGACCATAATGCGCGTCCAATTGTGATTCCTTCCACTCCATCAGTTCCAAGAGAACCTAGTATTTCTTCAGATCCACAAATCTCTGTAAATCATCCCGAAAGACCTCAAAATTCAGCACCTAGGCTCTCCAGAAACGAAATTCCTTCCGATCTTCCCAACGAGATTCCAGATCGTTTTCATAAGGATCCCATTCTAAGCCAATTCATATGCCCATTCACACAATCTCCAATCCGATTCCCGGCAACTATCAAAAGCTCTGATGGAGAATTTAGTTTTAATTTTGAAAAATCTGCAATTATTCATTGGATCGAGGAATGCAGACGCCAACGCAATCCCATTATAAATCCTTATACCAGAGAAGAATTCGATCCTAAAAATCTAGTTGAAAACCTCGATCTACAAGCACTTATTGAAAATCGTCTGCGAGTATTGAACGGGGGCCAGGCTACTGATCCTGTTACTTGCCTACATCATGCCACTTTGAACCGTTTATGGAATTCCGTTCTTCATAATCCTGATTTTCCAATGTCTGCTTCAGTTCATACGGAAGCCAAACTAGCCGCCCCGGTCTATATGCGAAATCTACATAAAGAAGTTTATCGTCTTTGCCACGAAAAAGGATTAGTTCGTAAACATAATCCCCATTTTGGAAGCGATGCCTTTTTACGTGGGACAGCTCAAAGCGCTGTTATTGACACAGATCTCCGGTTCAAAGCCCTTGTTAATGTAGAAATCGAGCATCTTAAGGCCTCTATTACAGGAAAAAATAAGCTGTTTATCACTAAAAGTCTTGAAAGACTCGAGCGCTATAATCGAGCGTATGTCCGAGATCTATATAGCAAGCTAGTTATCCTATGCAAGGAGCGTGGCGTCTATCTACAGGATCCGCATTTTGCAAGAAAAGCTATGCGAGGGGCCGAGGGATTTCAGGTCGATCCTGTAATCAAGTTAGAGGCTATTAGGCGCTGTAAAATTGTGTATAACAGAGATTAGAACCGTCCACCCCGATTCGAAATGGACATCCAGCATAGGCAATTATAGCCTTCCCTGTTTGATTTAAATAATTTTATTCATACAGAGAGCCAATACCCCTAGCGTCCAAACGTAAGATCCTAGGATACAATTACCTTTATAAGCGATTTTGTTAATAAATCATGTTTAATAGACACTATCAACGATTAAACAATTACAGCATTTTAATCGTTTACATAAGTGTTAATTTGACATATACTTCATAACCTAGATTAATAAGTTTATTTTTGATTTAGGCTCGATTCATTAAAGAAATTTTAGGGCAACTATTTATGTCTTCGTCCGTTTCTATAGCTTCAACTATGCAAAGGACTGCAGATAATTTGTCTACTCTGCAAATGATTGCTGACGAATTTCAAGCCGGAAGAAACCAACCTGCATTGAAAATATTCAATGATGAGATACCTGCAGAAATTCAAAGAAGCATTTTCAGACAAGTTTGGGTTGATGATGGATCTAAGAGCTCTCGAGAGCGAGATTATGGCAGGAAGGCCTTCTTTGGAGACGGCCATTTGCTTCATAGAGCAAAAAACGTCCAAGCAATCCAACGCTATATTAACAGGATCCGCCCATCCTTACCCCCTCAATTTCAGGAAACCCGACTGCATTCCTGGTTAGTTTTGAATAAAGAAGTTCGCCTCATACGAAGAGGCTCTTCGATGGAATGGCATGTTGTAGAGAATGATAGGAATACAAGATATCCAGCGAATCTCGGTATTCATATGCGAGATCATATGATCCGATCTGGCGAAATTATACTCTCTCCTAATGGAAACCCTATTTTGCAAGAATCGGGAATTGTTGTTGATGCCTGGATGGCTAATGCTAAGCATTTCACCCTACTCCGCAAGACAGACAAGCTAGAATTTCGCGTGAGAGATGAAAGCCTAGCAACAAGTTGGACTGTGCCTGTAGATTGCAGCAACGAAGATCGCCCTCTAGATCAAATTACAAATCGACTGACATCCTATTCTAAAGAATTCGAAGACGGTTGTATTGCCTTTGGTCGCAATCCTGACGTCTGCATTTGGCAATGGAAGGATCAGAAAATTAGACTCGTTGAACGCGACTTCTATGAGTTGAATCCAAACTTACAAAACACCGCTGTTAAAAGAGTATATAGGCTGGCATTAGAACGATTCGAACCTACGACAAATGCCTATATTTCAACCTTGCAATATCCAGCATTACCTAATGATTCTTTCGATCTGGTATCTATCCCTTTAGAAACCTCGCCTAAACATCCTCGAGCAGCCCTCACTCTAGAAGAGCAGCATTATGCTTGGTATGTACATCGAGTACCCGTAGTATCGAATGATAATCAGCTTCGTTTTAGATTCACTCCACAGGTACTATTGCATTCGATAGCGCCTGATTTTCGATACGGAAAAGTAGATGACGCGCTGAGAAAATTTAAATACTTGCCAACTCTCATTAAAAATAAGGTATTTGAAAGAGTTTGGACGATTCATGGCAAACCTTCCCATACACCTGATTTTGGCAAGAGGTTTTTCTACGATAAATCAACAAATTCATGGACAAAGGCATTTGCCATCGCCGATCAGCGAATTGAACTCACTCTAGCCGACCTAAGAGTGATCGCTGAGGATTTTCGAAACGGAAATGCGAATGAGGCTTATAGAAAATATCCAACCGCTTTAGTGCCTGAGCGCTTAGAAAGTAAAGTTCGAAAGAGAATCTATGAACTCGATGGATCTAAAAGTCCAGATCGTCATTTTGGGCTGCTAGCCTTCCATTCACGTGCCTATACAGATCGAGTTAGCCATTCTCAAAGATCCCAAGCGATCATGGCTACTCTTCGACTCCTCCATGACCCCAATTGCCTTGATTCCTACCGACGTCAACTTTTCTTTGGTCCCCTATTTGAATTTGCCATGACTTCATCGATCCCTTACGAGCCTTGGGTGGAAAAAATTCCTGCCGTATTCGATAAAACGAAAATGATCACAGAGTCCCATTGGGGCGTGACTTTGGCAGATATTGGGGATCGAGAAATTGTACTTACATTGGATAGAACTGACGAAAGGTTTAAGCATTCCCCAGCTACTTGGTTCGGACATTCAGGGATTTTTATAGAGACTGTCGAAAATGGTGAATATGAAATCCACCTCGCTCAGTTTTTTGGACATCGCGAACGTACAGGCCATGGATATGTTAAACTAGAAAAACTCAATAAGCCAACAACTCAACATTATAAAACCAAATATAAAACTGATACTTGGATAGTAAGCGCTGCTAAGGCAAAAAAAATGCTAAAGGTGATAAACAAACAAGCGATAGATGTTGAATCAGGAAGATGTCCTCTTAGATATCAGGCAAAAGTAACTATTAAGAACCAAAAAAACGAAAATACACATAATTGCGCAACTTGGGCAAAACAAACCTTAGCAATCGCTGATATTACACCACCACCATATGACGGCTGGTTTTCTTCTTACATCGCTACAACACCCGCCGGAGAAGTCTATGCTGCACAAAATTACAAACCGAATAGCACACAAAAGTCCAAATCTAAATGTGCATGCCCATCGAATGAACCAAAAAAACCTATTACTTGGGCAAAATCGATAAGAGAATTTCCAAAATGGCTATATTCTCAACTTCCCAGTTTTCCATCAGTTATTTTTAGCCCTCCTTCTATAAAGGAGAAGCCTCAATAGAAATAAATATGCTTAAAATTGTTAAAACAAAAAAAAGATAGGTAAATATGAAACTTCAAACAGCACTAGAATCTGCGAATAGCTTTGATGCGATTCTTAAGATCGCTGATCGCTCGCAACGCTATTGTTCCTTCTTAGGTACATCGTACCTTTCTTCAGCAAAATATGAAGGAACATCATCAATGGATGCCTTAGTTAGTCGAGTAATAGATCTAATTAAGAAAACATCTAAACATGACGGCTATGATAATTATGGTGATTACGGGAGTCTTCGGCTTAGTTACAGTGAATATAAGAAAGCAAAGGCTCTAGCAAATCGAATTGATAAGTTATATTCAACACAACCTTCAAACTATTTCTTCTTTTCAACATTTTTCGCCCTAATTAGATTTCTGCCAGAAAAAATTTATGATGTTGCTTGGTTAGGGAAGGACATTATTAACATTTACCCTCCCTACAGATTATGGACCGAACTGTTTCGCGATAAACTTTCCCATGCAAGACCATGAAACTTCAAACAGCCCTAGAATCAGCGAATAGCTTTGGCGCGATTCTTAAGATCGCTGATCGAGTACAGCCACAGATAACTTTTTTAGGTTCCGAGTACTTATCATCGCCAAGGTATGCAGGAACAATAACAATGGAAGATTTACTTTGTCGTATAAATACGCTAGTAGATCGAATTCAAAATCGCAACAAAGGTGGATTTCTTTTAGCTAGTCTTAGCAAAAAAGAGAACGAACATGCCATTGCTTTAAAAAATCGAGTTAATTTTTTATTAAAAGAAGAAACAACTCTTGCGCTATCCGACATAATTACATGCTGGATTCTGTTAGTAAAAACAGCTTCTTTTTCGATATATAAATTATGCACCTGGCAGTCACTGGAAGACCATCATTCTAGATGGGATAGATATACTCGCGTGAATCTTGGAGGATTCCCGAATCATAACTAAATTGTGATAGTAGCTTGGCGTTTACAACTTTTGAAATAAATAAAATTTAAAGAAAAAATGGAAGGGTACTCATGGTAAATATAAATACTGCAATTGAAACAGCAAATAACTTCGGAGAATTACGAAAAATCGCTGATCGCGTATATCCGCATTTATCTTTTTTTGGCGCAGAGTACATATCTTCATCCCGTTATGAAGGGACATCAACAATTGATGACTTAGTTCGCAAGATAACGATGCTAGTCCATAGAAGTCCCACCCATGATCATAAACACAGACCTCTTTATCCCACCCTTAGTCATCGAGAAAAAAATCACGCGAGGGCTTTAGGTAATCGAATAGAGTTTTTATATGACGAGGCAATAAACAGGAGGATTTCTTCACATAGACCATTCCCTTTCCGTCCATTTTTTCTTTTGCTTAGAAATATTTCCCACGCTTTTTATAATCTTGTTTTACAGGGAACATGGATTCTAAGTGATGGGATCCCCTGTACAAACCCCGAAAATCGCAAGAAAACCAACAAATAAACAACCCGTAAATTACAAAAAGGCGAGTATTTATGATGAATATACAAAGTGCTATAGAATCTGCGAATAATTTTGGTGCCCTTCGTAAAATTGCTGACCGGGTGCATCCGAATTTGTCTTTCTTTGGAGCTGATTACATATCTTCGTCACATTACGAAGGCACTGCAACAATTGACGCTTTACTTCGACGAGTAGGGGTATTAGTGCATAAAATCCCTTATCATAATAGACAGAATATACAGAGGCCTCTTTTAGAGGGTCTTAGTAGAACAGAAAAATCCAATGCAAGGACATTAAGTTATCGAATTGAATCCTTGTTTGACGAAGAGGCATTCCTTCCAACATCTAGTAGGTTTTACTTTCTCCCGGCTATTTTTCGTAATATAAGAAATGTTTCGGAAATGTTTTATAATTTTGTAAGAACCAATTTCGGGCAACCGCAAACGAATCCTCGACATGAGTGGCGAACCTGCTGTTGCTACCACCTTACGGGAGATTATGGACTGCCGCTTAATAGGTTCAGGTAGATTAGGACCGGATATCATTTACCTTTTATCACCCACTGAATCGCCTTAACTTGCCCTTAAGATCCAAGAACTTGCAAATTCATCCATATGAAGGGGATCTCCCATTTCGCAATAAACTCTTGAATGCTTTCCTCGATGACGTTATAATTAGTGACATTGAGGAAAACTCCCTATGTTGGATAATAAACATAAGTCTTTCAAAGTCTGTTTGTTCCCCTCTTCTTCGCTCACTTGGCGGGCGACCGCCCTATAATTTTGTCTCAAAATAGCTTCGTTTTCGTTGTCTGATCGAAAGCTCATCTTTCATCAGAAGTATTTATTAGCTCTATTTTAAAAAAAAATTTATATAGTGAATTTTTTGGAGGTCGTTATGTCCGATTTGCCTTTAGGGGATTATAGTTCCCCGCCTAAGCTAGGAACCATTCCTGGTTCTGCTCGTGTTTCTCTCCTTTTCCCCACCTTCCGGTGGCGGCGCACCTAATCCTTTTTTTCTAATACATTTACGTGTTTTTTCTGATTTAGATCGTTCTAAGTCAGCAATTTAATTTAGTTTTAAAATTATTATTATAGGATTTTTATGAGCGCTGCCAGTTTAGAATTTGGTCATTATGTAGTGAGTAATTTGCTGCCCTATCAACCGGCGAGCAAAGGTAAAGGCACTCTCAAAACCGCTCTCACGGAGTATAAAGTTCTGCTGATCGCGGTGAAACAAGCGATCGAGGCTTTGAAGGAGGGGGATTTTGAAAAGTTCGATGCCCTCGTCGGAGAGAATATGTGCCAGATCCGCGCGATTAAAATCGCGCTGTCGGCAAAAGGGGTCTCGTCTTCCATAAAAGGCCTAGAACCTAAAGTCGATGCAGCATTGAAATCGATCGAGAGTTTGTCTACGCCCAAGGAGCTTCATGCTATGGGCGCCACCAAGATCACTCTGAAAGATCTCCTCGTGGACAAAAAGCTCGAGGTCGCACTCACTCCTGACGAAATGTTCTTCGTCCAGGCCTACTTGCTCACTCTCGTCAAAGTGACAAGGCCCAAAAAAAAGGACTGCCGTCTTCTCGAGGATGTGACCGATCTCAATCAGTTCAAAAAGCTGGACGAGTCGGCTAGTAATGGCTTTGCAGGGCGTGTTGTAAAGCTCGTGCGTAAACAGCTTTCCACAGCGTCTGTGCAATTCGTCCAGGAGCAAGCTAAAGAACTTGCCGGAGAGGACGAACTTGTGTCGGACAAGTTGATCGTAGAAGAAAATGATTGCGTCATGCTTCCGTTCTTTTTCACGAATACCATTTTGATCAATGTTGCCATGCAGCAAAAGATCCCGATCGTCATTTCGCTGAGGACGTTTGCCAAGGATCAAGAATGTAGAATAGTGGGGAAAACCTCTCTGCTCTATGAGTTCCATCCAAAGCAAGCCAAATACGTCAAAAAAACACCTGGCATCGGGGATTTTGGACGCGCTGCGTTTGTGATTGAAGGACTCATGTGCAGAAGCTCTGACAAGCTTCTAAGCATGGCAAACCTTGAGCATGCTTTTGACGATCATGATGTTGTCGAGATGTTCTTAGCGAATAGCGCATCCCATAGGCAATATCCCGATCCGGAAAAAGATGTGCTGTTTGAAAAAGACCCCTCTTTTGTTGCATATAAAACGCTTGCTGCAGAAATCGGCTGCACTACAGATAATCCGACGCTGTTTTGCATCGATCATGTCTTTTGCAGCAAAGTCTATAAACAATTGCCTAATCCAATCTTGCCGCGAGAGCTCGCTGCCGTTCCCAAAATCGCGGATACGATCTTCGCGTATCTCGAGGAGGCGCCATGAAAAAACAATCATGGCTGCAGCTCTTAAGCATCCAGTCGGCGGGATCGCTTTGCCTTCCCGTCATCTTGGTGGGCCAGATCCTCTGCCAAAAGTATGGGTGGACCGCAGCGATCTGCGGCGTAGTGACCGGCAATCTCTTTTTGCTCGCGATTGGTCTTGCCTTTGCAGGACTCAGCACGCTCAGACCGCGGACAACGGTCCAGCAAGCGACACATTATTTCGGCCAAAGAGGCGGCCCCCTATTTGCTGCCTTGATGATCTTGTCGATGGTGGGATGGTTTGCGATCCAGCTCAATGTGATGAGCCTGTGCCTAGGCCAGCTTTTAGCGATAGGAGGGATTACGATCCCTCCTCTTTATCTCAATATCGCCATTGGCCTTTTATTGAGCTGCATCATGGGTTTTGGGATGAAAGCGATGAAACTCCTTTCGAATTGCACCGCGCCGCTACTCGCGCTCACGCTGATCTATGCTCTTTTGTCGGCGCATGGCATCGTCCCGCCAGTCCCGCCGCTCACGATCTCCTGGATGGGAGGTCTTTCCATCGTCATCGGTGCAGCGATTGCCGCTGTGATCGATCTGCCGACCTTTTTCCAACATGCGCGATCGAAAAAAGACGCATTGTTCACGATCCTCTTGCTCTATGGCCTCGTTGTTCCACTCATCGAGGGAATCGGCCTTTATCTCGGCGCGGTAACAGGCGGCCATACCATTCTCGATGTCTTGCAAGCAGGACACGGTTTTGCCTGGTCGATCTGGATTAGTTGCTTTGTCCTTTTTTCGGGGATAGCCTCGAACAATGCCAATCTCTATTCAGCAGTGAATTCTTCATATTCGCTGCCGGGCAAACTGTCTCCGTTCCCGCGAACGCTTCTGATTGGGGCGGTAGGAACGATGGTCGCCTGCTTCAATCCCTTAGGCCATATGGAAGGGATGCTCGATCTTCTCTCCATCACGATCGGCAGTATGGGCGCGGTCATGCTCGCCGGCTATCTTTTAGAACTCCGCAAAAAACCGCCGAACGGCTCGATTTCTCTTTTCAGTTGGGCAATCGGGGTTGCGGTCGGTTTAGCAACTTCTTTGTGCCATATCTCCATCACAGGCGCTCCGGCTTTGGATGCATTCATCGCCGTCGCGCTGACACAACTTTCTTTACACTTCATCACCAAAAGGAAACCTTATGCAATTGCTCACAATCGATGATCTCGAGGCGCTGAGCCTTGGATGCGCCGTCCTCGGCTCTGGCGGAGGCGGCGATCCCGGCTACGCGGTTCCCATGGCGAAATACCATTTGGAACAATACGGTCCGGCCAAGCTCATCTCCATCGATGAACTGAAATCGGAAGATTTGGTCGTACCGATCGCCATCATGGGCGCGCCTCTCATCAATATGGAAAGGCTGCTCGGAAAAGAACTCGAGTCGCTCCTTTCTGCGATCGAAAAACATCTCGGCCGCAAACCGACAGTTCTCATGGCAGGCGAAATCGGCGGCGCGAACGCATTCACGCCGCTGCTCATCGCTTCCAAATGTAAGCTCCCCATTCTCGATGCGGATCTCATCGGAAGAGCCTTTCCGCAGTTGCAGATGAACACCGGCAATCTCAAGAACCTTTGCCCGACGCCGGCATTTCTTTCCGATTGTCTCGGCAACACGGTCCTGATCGAAACACCGGATGCTGCGACTTTGGAAAAACTCGCAAGGCCCGCGACTGTCGCCATGGGCTCTTCGAGTGGTATCGCCTTTTATCTCATGAACGGCGATGACGTTCACAAGGCCGCCTGTGCAGGCACGTTTTCCCAAGCGCTTAAGCTAGGGTCTTCGATCCAAAAAGCGCTTAAGCTTGGCAGCGATCCCATTTCCGCTCTGGATGCTCAAATCCTTGCGCGCGGGATCATCGTCGACGTCGATCAAAGTGTCAAAGAGGGCTTTTTGCAAGGATCGGCGACGATCCACTCGTCTAGAGGAAAGATCACCCTCTTTTATCAAAACGAATATCTTCTCGTGTACGACGAGCATGGGCCTATTGCAACCACCCCCGACATCTTCGTTCTCATGGAAGAAGGCAGTGGAACGCCGATCACGAGCGAGATGCTCCGCTACGGACTGCAAGTCGCGCTTCTCGCACTTCCTGCGCCGGAAATCTGGCAGACGCCCGAAGGCCTCGCCCTCGTCGGCCCAAAGGCATTCGGTTACGACATTCCCTATCAACCGATCAGAGTATCTATATGACCATCATCGGCGTCGACATCGGCGGCACAAATACCGATGCGGTCCTCGTGGACCAAAACGAACAGATCCTCTGCGCAATCAAAACACCCACGACGGAGAATATCTCCGTGGGATTCCATAACGCTCTTTCGCAGCTGCTCGCGAAATCGCGTGTTCCACCCTCATCGATTATAGGAGTGTTTGTCGGCACGACCCATGCGACCAATGCGATCCTGCAGAAAAAAGGACTCTATCGCGTAGGCCTCATCCGTATCGCCGGACATAAGCCGGATACGCTACCTCCGGGTTATAGTTGGCCAAGCGATCTCAAACAAACGATCATCGCCGGCTTTCAGACCATTGCCGGCGGCTTCGAATGCGACGGCAGCAGCCTAACGACGTTCTCAGAACATGAGGCGCGCGTAGCCATCGAAAATCTCCTCGCCCAAGGAGCGGAGAGCATCGCCATCGTCGGCACGTTCTCGCCTTTGAATGGCGAGCAAGAACTCCAAGTCGCCGATCTCATTTGTGCAATTGCAGGCAGAGATTTTCCCGTTTCGCTTTCGCATAAGCTCGGCGGCATCGGCTTTATTGAAAGAGAAAACTCTTGCTTGCTCAATGCCTCGCTCAAACGAGTCATGCAGCAAGGCTTCTTAAGTCTTGAAACCATGTGTAGGCGCCTGCATCTCACCTGTCCGCTCATGATCACCCAAAATGACGGCAGCTTGATCGATCTTTCCCATGCTGTGGAATATCCGGTGCTCACGATCTCGGCAGGTCCGACCAATTCCTTTCTTGGAGGATGCCGTCTGGCAAACTATGAAACTGCCATCGTGGTCGATATCGGCGGCACTTCGACCGACGTAGGACTGGTGAAGCGAGGATTCCCCATTCGCAGTTTGAACAAATCGAATATCGGAGGCGTTGCGCTGAATTTCCCCATGCCCGATGTGCTCTCGATTGCGCTCGGCGGTGGCAGCATTATTCACAATCATGAAATCAGTCCGATGAGCATCGGCAAAGAACTGCATAAAGCCGTAGCTTTCGGAGGAACGATTTTGACGCTGACCGATGCTGCCCTTGCGATGGGCCATCTCAAAATCCAAAAAGCCTCGCACATTCCCCTTCATCCCCATGAAGGCAAACTCCTGTTCGACCAAGTGAAATCGAAGATCGATGGACTCGTCGCCAAAATGCAGGGCGAGCACAAAGACCTGCCCGTGATCTTCGTCGGAGGAGGCTCGGCGCTTCTTCCGCCAGCTCTTTTTGAAAAAACCGCCATTATCCCCAAACACTTCGACGTCGCGAACGCCTATGGCGCTGCCCTCTCGGAGATCTCCGGCACCGTCGACGTCGTAGTGAGTTTAGAAAAGCGCGAGGAAATCCTGGAAACCCTCCATGCCCAAGCCAAACAGAAAGCGATCGAGGCAGGAGCCAACCCAGAAACCTTAAGGCTAGTCGACCAGCAAATCATTCCCTATCACTATGTTCCCAACCAGATGGCAAGGGTGATCGTGCGATTCTCAGGAAGTAAATGACAAAATTCTAGCGCGATTTTGGGCGGCATTCGATAATGTACCCAAATGAACCGCTTATGAAAATTTTTCTAACCCTACTTGCGCTACTTCCTTTTATGAACAAAAACGATCCCTGCCCCTGCTGGAGCAATAAACCCTACGCACAATGCTGCAAACCCTATCACGATGGGCAAAGCCCTGAGAATGCGCTCAAACTGATGCGCTCACGGTACGCTGCCTATGCACTAGGCCTTGCTGAGTATCTCATTCGGACCTCCCATCCAGGAAATCCTAGGACCGCGACTCCTATTCCCCAATGGAAAAAGGAGATCATGGAGTTTTCTCAAAAAACCGATTTTGATGGACTCGACATCCTCGAGTTTTCCGATGGTGACAACATCGCCTATGTAACCTTTACAGCCCATCTCAAGCAAAACGGCCGCGATGCGACCTTCACCGAAAGAAGTCTCTTTGAGAAGATCGATGGCAAATGGCTCTACAAAAGTGGCGAAATAGGGGAAAAAACCACGAAAAGCTGAGTCTATTTTTTACGCGCAGGAAGCTTCACAATCCGGCGATGTACTTTTTCCATGAGGAGCTGGAGCATCTGTTTGGCTACAAGCGCTGCTTCTAGGACCGCCAGATAGTTTGCATCGGGCGTGATCGAGATAAAGGGATCTTTTTCTTCGCCTAAATCGGGCATATCGAAATTTTCTTGAATATGGATTTTTGCCTTTTGTACAACTTCTATTGTGACTTCCCTGCAAACAAGAAAGGATCGAAGTTCTTGCATCTTTGTTTCTGAGCAAAGTCTTTTGATCAATCGAAGGCAGATTTCTTTTTTCAAATAACTCGATTGATCGCCGAATTGCGCAAAGAGAAAATGAATCGTGGCGCTATCCTCTTTCAAAGCACCCACCGTGATTTGATCCGTCAAAAATTTCTCGACAAATCTCAATGTGTAGGGATTCACTCTTAACTTTTCTACCCACTGAGCAAAAAGTTTACGATCCATCTGTACATCACGAAGAATCTTGGTCAAGTCGCGGGAATAGGGATAGACAATGGGGTCATAATACGCTTGCATCATCCTTTCCTTGAGAACTTCCCAAGCTTTCGGATCTTGAAAAACCTCCGAGGGATTGGCGATGATTTTGCTCCAAGCTTCATCTGAAGTCTCCACAGTCAAAAGGAGCTTCGCATGCACTCTTTCAAATTCTTCTGGAAATGTCTGTTTTTCTTGGAAAAGAAGATCGCGCTGCAAATGGCCGGCATTGGGAGGGAGGTGTTCTAATAGGATTCGGATTTCCTTGGGAGAAAGTGTGGGAAGGAGTTCTTGCCAAATCACATTAAAATCGGGCTTTTTGCACTGCTGATTTAAAAGCTTGCGGTAGCCAGGATCGTTCAGTAGCGGCACTAAAGTCTTCTCCGGATCTACATGCATAGCCTCTTGCAAGAGTCGGGCAACTCCTTCCGCCATATGCTCATCGCCAAATTTCTTGAGATCGCACAGCCTCTCGAGAACTTCTTCTCCGGCAATCGGGGCATATTCGAGAGATTTAAAGTAACTTAAGATCCTTCTAATTTGTCTTTTGACGGCTTTTCCTATTGCACTCATCTTGTCGAGATCATCAAGAACTTCCCAGGGTTTGAATTGCATGGGGTTTCTTATCTTAAACGCATTTTTTGGAGGGGCTAACCGAAAGGGCAGGGGAAAAGGCTGCCAAGCCTTGTGAGAAGAACTGGCCGCGGGTACTTGGGAAGAGTGATGAGCGCCGTTAAGAGGAGGAACTGTTAGCATGTTGGGTATCCATAATAATTGGTGATATTTGCTGATTTACCTTTTCTAGGATGTGACGGACCATCTGCTTGGCTAGTATT
Source organism: uncultured Simkaniaceae bacterium (assembly GCA_963813105.1). GTDB lineage: Bacteria > Chlamydiota > Chlamydiia > Chlamydiales > Rhabdochlamydiaceae > JAGXTH01. The sequence continues at coordinate 284,071 of CAWEXT010000005.1, read as the reverse complement.
GTAGAATCCATAGCATCGAGAGCCTCTTCCATATCGTCGAAGGATAGTGAGTCAGATTGATTAGGCACATCGATATCCTCCCAGATATCGATACGGGCTCTTTTCAAGACATCGATTGTCACTTCCCTGAAGTAAAGAAAGCGACGCAGCGATGCGATCTGGCCTCTAGCAAATAGCTTTTTAATGATGTTCAGGCAAATCGTTTCTTTGAGAAAACTCGATTGATCGCCGAATTGATCGAAGAGAAACTCAAGATTTTCGACATTCTCTTCAGAGATCTCTAAACTATGTAGCACCAAGAAATGTTCTGCAAATCTCCTCGTATAAGGATGCCTCCGCAGCTGCTCCATCCAGCGGACAAAAAGCTCTCGATTGGGCAAAGCTTGACTCAGTATCCCGCTTAAGTCTTGAGAATAGGGGGAGTCAAAATTGGCATCGCATGCCTGTGTGATGCATTTTTTTAGAAGGCTCCAGAGCTCCTCATTTTGAAAAACTATCTGTGGTTCGGCTACGATCGCATGCCATTTTTGTTTATCTTCCTCGGAAATGTTCACCTGAAACTTGACTTTCGCATGTTGTTCTTCAAACTGTTCGGGAAATCGTTCTTTTTCAACTAATGCAAGATCGCGTTGTAGATGACCCGCTTCTTTCGGTACATTTCTTATCAGAATTAGAAGTTCTTCTGGGTTCACCGTCTCGAGAATTTCTTTCCAAACCAACTCAAAATCGGGCTTTCTACACATGGCACTGAACATAGTGCGGAAATTCACATCTTCCATGAGTGGTCTTAGTATTTCTTCAGATTGATCGAACATCGATTCCTGGAGTAGTCTGCCAATGGCCTCCGCCATATGCGCAGTATCTAAATCTCGAAGAGCGCAAATACCTTCGAGAATTTCTTCTCCTTTTTCAAGATCGTAACTGTATCTTTTGAAAAAATTAAGAATCCTTTTGATCTGGCTCTCGATGGCATATTGGATTGCATTCAGCTCTTTTGGATCCTTTACGATGTACCAGGGTTGTAAATGCACGGCGTTCTGGGGAAATCCGACGCGTGTTGCTGGAATTAGAGAAATTGGCATGTGCCTGGTCGCCACTCGAACAGGACCTGAAAGGATTTTTGAAGGAGTCAGAAGTTTCTCCGTTCGAACGCATGTTGCTGGAATTCGTGAAGTCGGTGTGTGACTACCCGAAATGATTTGTGAAGGAGTCAGCAGTCTCTCCGTCTGAACGCAACCGTTAGGTGGAGAAATTGCCGCCGCCATGCCCTTTCCCTTAAAAAAAGGCTGACATACTATCCAAGAGCCGACTTTTCGTGCTATACTCGATGCCATGATCATTCTCGTAGGTATTCCCGGCTGCGGCAAGAGTTCCATCCTCAATGAAATCGTAAGACGCTGCCCAAATGTGCACGTCATCAATTACGGCGATAAAATGCTCGACCAAGCAGGTCTCAAAGACAGGGACCAGCTGCGAAAATTGTCCATGGAAAAACAAAAAGTGCTGGGCATTGCCGCTGCGAAGAAGATCTCCTCTGAAGCCAAAGGCATCACTATCGTCGATACACACGCCCTAATTCGCACCCCCGAAGGCTACTTTCCCGGACTCCCTGAAGAAGTCCTAAAGATCTTAAAGCCGCAGGCGATCGTCATGCTCGAATGTTCTCCTAAGATCATTCGGCAAAGAAGAGCGAATGATCCAAGCAGGCATCGCGATGTCGAGACCGAAAGCGAGCTAGACAAGGATCAAGAACTATCTCGAGAATTCGTTTTTGCCTGCTGCAGACTGACAGGCGCTATGTACTGTCAAATCTCCAATGACAGCCCTTCCATCGAAGAAAACGCCCGTCCATTAGTTGCGCTTATAGGCGGCTTAAGCGGTTCATGAGGAGCGCGTCTGCGAGGACGAGAGCGGCCATCGCTTCGACGATAGGCACGGCGCGGATCGTGACGCAAGGATCATGGCGCGAACCTTCCGGAAGCTTGAATTCCCGCACCTCTTTATCGAGAGAAAGAGTTTTTTGCGGCTTTTTGATGCTCGAGGGCGGCTTGAACGCGACGCGGCAAAGAAGCGGCATGCCGGTGCTGATGCCACCGAGCGTTCCGCCGGCGCAGTTGGTCTTCGTGACAACATTGCCTTTCTCATCTAAGACGAAGCTATCGTTATGCTCAGAGCCTTTCATGCGTGAAGCCGCAAATCCCGAGCCGATCTCGAACCCTTTTGTCGCCGGGAGTGAGAGCATCGCCTTGGCGAGGTTCGCTTCGAGTTTTTCATAGACAGGCTCTCCGAGACCAATCGGCAAAGATAGAGCCGCCACTTCGACAATCCCTCCAAGAGAATCCCCTTCAGCCTTTACTTCTTCGAGTTTGGCCATCATCACCGCTGCTGCTTTCTCGTCAGGGCAATAGATGGGACTTGCTAATGTGGCTTCGCGAAGATTCTTCGGATTAGAAAGGTCGGGTTCGCAAGTGAGGATGCCTCCGATTTCTCGGATGTAGGCGATGATCTCGATGTCAAAATGGGCGAGGAGTTTTTTCGCCACGGCGCCTGCAGCGACACGGCAGGCTGTTTCTCTTCCCGATGCACGTCCGCCGCCGCGGTGATCGAAGATGCCGTATTTTTCGAGGTAGGTGAAGTTGGCATGTCCGGGTCTCAGGAGATCCTTGATTGGTTCGTATTTGCTCGGATCGGCATCGTGATTGAAAATCGCGATGCAGATAGGCGTACCCGTGGTTTTTCCTTCGAAAATTCCCGAGAGGATCTGCGCCTCGTCTTTTTCCGCACGAGGAGATGTGTAGGGGTTTTTTCCTGGCCGCCTTTTCGTGAGTTCGCTCTGGATATCTTCTTCCGAAAGCGGTAGTCCCGCTGGACACCCGTCGATGACGACGCCGATCGCTTTGCCATGGGACTCTCCCCATGTGGTGATGGAAAAAATAGTGCCGAAAGAATTACTGCCCATGAATCAATTCCTCGATGACGCTGCGGTCGTCTTTTCCTGAAACATCGATTGTGATCTCTGCTATCTTTTCATAGAGAGGTTTTCGCATTTTGTGCATTTCTTCAAAAGAGCCTTCAGGATCCTTCGGATCAAGAAATGAAGGAAGCGGACTGCTCAAGATCCGTTTTTTGAGGGTTTCTTTGTCGAGTTGCATATAGACGAGTTTGCCGAGTTTTTGGAGTCTTTGGCAGTTGGATGCATCGAGAACAGCGCCACCTCCGACAGAGATCACGACCTCTTTTTCCGGACGCAAAGCATGGATCACCTGCTTTTCCAGCTTGCGAAACGCCTCGGTTCCATACTGGATGGCAATTTCTCTAGAGCCTAGCTTCTCGCCACGAGTTTTTTCATGGATTTCTTCGACAAGCTTATCGGTGTCGATCCACTCTCTCTTGAGCTGCGTAGCTAATAACTTTCCAAAATAGGTCTTGCCGCAGCTTTTGAATCCGATAAGGATGAGATTCATGTGATCGACGCTCCCAATGCCTGAAAATCTCTTTGGAACGTCGGATAGGTTTTGTCGATGCAGGAAACTCCGTCGATCTCGCTCTCCCCTTCTGCGGCAAGCGCGGCAACACTGAGGGCAAGCGCCATGCGATGATCCGCGTGGCTTTCCAGCTTCGCTCCAGAAAGAACACTCGGCGTGATGATCATCCCATCCTCTTTTTCCTCGATAATCGCCCCCATTTTTCGCAGCTCGGCGGTGATCGCGCTGATGCGGTCCGATTCTTTGGTTCTTGCAATTGCGCCATTGCAGATTTCGGTTTTTCCTTCTGCAAAGGAGGCGATGACAGGAAGAATCGTGATCATATCGATGAAATTGTTGATGTCGATTTTGCGCCCATGAAGAGAGGTCGCTTTCTTGATGATGAGCGTGTTTTTTTCGATGAGGATATTCGCGCCCATTTGGACGAGAAGGTCGATCAGCTTTTTATCTCCCTGAACATCGCTCATATCGAGATTATGGAGAGTGAGTTCTGATCCTGTGACGATCGCTGCCGCGATAGGATAGGATGCAGAGCTGAAATCACCCAGGGATCGCGATATCGAAACCCTCATAGGCCAGATGACCTGGGATTTCGTAATGTTCATACTGATGGTGGCGAATATTCAAGCCGAATTTTTTCAGCCAATAGAGCGTCATATCGATCCAGGGCTTCTCTCCGGGATTGGTCACGGTGAGCGTCGTCGCGTGCGGAAGGAACGAAGCTGCGATGAGCAAGGCAGAAACCGGCTGAGAATCTTCCCCGCAGAGCGCTGCATGATAGCCCTGCAATGGACCTCGTATAATAATAGGAGCATGTCCATCGCCTCGTGCGCTAACGGCCACTGCGCCGAGTTGATTTAAGGCCTCTAGAAGCGGTTTTACGGGCCGATGATGACGGATCGAGGGATCACCTGTAATGACGGTATAGCTTGGCGATAGGGCTGCAAGAGCGCCGATAAAGCGCAGAACCTGACCGGAGTTTCCCGCATGGATCACATCTTCTGCAGCAGGAAGCTTGCCTGCAACGCCGAGGATCTCTAGATGATAGGGAAAAACCGAGACCTTGGCGCCAAAGATCGAGATTGCCTCGATCATCGCTTGCGTATCCGGAGAATAAAGAGGATGGCGGATGATGCTTTTTCCCTTCGCCATCAAAGCAAATACTAGAGCGCGAAGAGTGTGAGATTTAGACGGCGGAATCATGATCTCGCCTGCAAGCTTACCGGGTTGAATATGAAAACTGTCCATACGCCTCCCTGAGAATATTTTGATCAACGGGGCAGCAAAACTCTCCTTCAAAAGACATCGCTCTTCCGATCGACTCGATGAGAACAAAGCGCGGCTCGCTGCGTAGAGCCTTTTTATCCATGCTCATCGCATCCAGTAGCGCATCCCAAGAAATCTCCTCGGGAAATCCTGCAGAAAAACCATAGGAAGAAAGCATTTCAGCAATTTTCTTAAATTCCTCCTCTTGGAGATACCCGAGTCGATGGCTTAGATAACTCTCGATGAGAAGTCCGATCCCGACCGCTTCTCCATGCGCGATGCGATACTGAAGTAGTGTTTCTAGAGCATGAGCAATCGTATGGCCGAAATTGAGGATGCGACGCATCCCCTTTTCCAAAGGATCGGCTTCTACGACAGAATTTTTGATCGCGATGCTTTGGTGGAGAATTTCCAAAAGATGTTCACGCCCCCCTTTTTCTAGGAGATGAAAAAGCGGCTTTGAAGCGATCAAGCTGTGTTTGATCACTTCGCCGCATCCGTTTTTCCATTCCACTTCTGGAAGAGTGTCGAGAAACCAGGGATCGATGAGGGTGAGCGAGGGCGGATGGAAAGCGCCGATGAGATTTTTTCCTTGCGGCACATCGACTCCTGTTTTTCCGCCGATGCTCGCATCGACCATACCGACTAGCGTCGTGGGGATAGAAATCCAGGGAATGCCTCGGCAATACGTCGCTGCGACAAAACCCGCAAGATCAGTGACGACTCCTCCTCCGAGTGCGATGATGCAACTATCGCGCCCAAAGCCTTTGGCTAACATTTGATCTTCGATCGCATGCTTGGTCTCACGAGTTTTGCTCGATTCTCCTGGGGAAATGACGATCGTTTCGAACTCGAAATTTTTTAAGGTACTAGCGTAGATACCTTCTATTGTTTTGTCGGTGATGAGGATATGGCGTGAGCGAGGATGGGAAAGATGGGAGAAAATATTTGAAACTTTATCGAATAGGATGGTCATAGAGACTGTCTCCTAGAAATTTTCCTGTGTTTCAGCTTATACTATCACTCAAAAAAGTGTTGAAAAAATGCTGATCTTGAGTGTGCAAAAGCCTACTCTAGTCGAGACAAAGTCCGATGGTTTTGATTTTCGCCTCGACTGTTTTCCTCATATCGATAAAGAAGAAATTGGCCGCGTCATGAAGAAACTTTCTGGGTTGAGTATTTTCACTCTCAGAAGAGGCGGAAGGAGCGAAAAAGAAAGGCTTGCTTTACTCGAAGATCTTCTTTCTCTCCAACCTGATTATATCGATCTCGAACACGACACCGATCCGAACTTCATAGATAAAATCGCGCTCAACTTTCCTGACACGAAGATCCTGCTTTCCTATCACAACTTCGAAGAAACCCCCGAAAATCTTCCTGCTCTTTTGGAGAGCATAAAAAATCCTCTTGCCCACGCCTACAAGATCGCGACGATGGCAAAATCCTCTCTTGATGCCATGCGGATGCTCCTATTTCTAAAAAATTCGAAGGGGAAAAACCTCTGCGGCATTTGCATGGGAGAAGACGGCCAGTTCGCTCGCGTCTTAGGCCCGATTTTTGGAACCCTTTTCGATTATACCTACGATATAGAGCCTGTCGCGCCAGGACAGATTTCAATCTCCGAGCTTCATTCCCTCTACAACTACCGCTCGCTTGAGCCTTCTACGAAGATTTTCGGCGTGATCGGCGACCCCATCGCCAAGACGATGGGCGCCCTCACTCACAATCCCCTCATGCGCCATCATCTTCTGAATGCCGTATATGTGAAAATCCGCGTGAAGAAAGAAGAACTGCCGGAGTTTTTTTCTCTAGCCAAACAGATTGGTTTTGCAGGTTTGAGCGTGACGATGCCCCTCAAAGAAGAAATTCTTCCTTTTCTCAACGGTGTCGAAGAAGGCAGTAAAAAGATCGGCGCCATCAACACGCTTCTATTCAATGAACAAAATATCTTTGGCTGCAACACCGATGGAAAAGGAGCTCTAGATGCTCTTGAAGAAAAAATCCCCGTTAAAGGGAAAAAAGTCGTCCTACTTGGCGCTGGTGGAGCAGCACGCGCAATCGCCTATGAAGCTCGCCTACGCGGCGCAGAACTCTTGATCCTCAATCGCACCAAAAAGCGCGCTCTCGAACTCGCTGAAGAGCTCCATTGCGAAGGAGGCGGACTTGAGGAATTCCCCAAGGAATACGACATCGTCATCAATACGACACCATCTCCCCTCCCTATTGATCCATCGCTTCTCATTGCCCACACAGTCGCCATGGACATTAAAAGCCGCCCGAAAATGCCTGAATTTCTCGTTGAAGCAGAGAAAAAAGGCTGCACAATTGTCTATGGCTACAAAATGTTCGTCCACCAAGCACTAGGTCAATACCGCTTTTGGTTCAACAAAGAGGTCGACAAAGACTTCCTCGATCAGGAATGTCGGAAGCATCTTTTGAAATGATCTCTTAAGGTTCTACGGATGGCATTTCATGTAATACCCAAAACGCACTATTACTAGCACATTCGATCACTAAATTATTTTCTTCGGCATAGCGTTTAATAGCTGTCTGAACGGGAATACAGAACCAATCGTCACCGCATATTTTCCCATGCCCTTTTATGAAAGGAAAGTAATTCGTGAGATCATCATAGACATCTTGCTCCTCATGAGAGGCGTCTACATAGACGATATCCGGTCGTATTCCCTTGGCAACAAGTACTTTCGCCGCTTCTGAGCTACTCATTTTCACCGGAATTACTTTATGCGTAAGACCCGCATGAATGATATTCGAGAGAAATTGATTGTATAGGTTGGGAACGTCGAATTCCGGTAAATTGTAGTAATAGGGAATGTTCTTATTATAAGGCGGGGTATACCAGTGATCGACGGAATAAACAATCCCATCTTCAGGCAAAATGTTGGCAATGGCGATAATCGATTTTCCCAGCCAAGATCCTAATTCGATGACCACTTTTGCATTTTCATCAAGTAAGAGCCTTTCTAAGAAGGGTCCATTTATATACCAGCCATGGCCGTTGAAAGGCAAAATTGTTTTCAACTCATTATAGGGTGGAGGAAGAGTTTCATCTGCCGATAGATATGCTGTGGAAATCAGCATGGATAGAAGGAATTTCAGTTTCATACTGTCCTTGCGATTGAAGTGTTAGTCCTTGATTTTGAATGACTATGAGCTTGGTGCAGAAAAATAATTTTGTAAATGCAAAATGCTGTGATTATGCTAAAATTTCTCTCTTCTCCTGAGGAGATTTTTCATGAAAACTCTTATCCTTAGCCTAGGGAGTCTATTTATGTCGTCGTTTCTTTCTGCGGATACCATCCTTCCAAGAGAAGATCTTTTTAAGCCCTCAGCATGCATAGGCGTGAGAGTCAGCCCCGATGGGAAGCGCATTGCCTATGTAGGCGGGGATGACCAAGCGGCGACGAACCTCTTTGTTTCTTCGAATCTCTCCATGCAAGGAGCGAAGCAGGTTACGCATTGCCCTTCTCCTGAAATTCGGCTTTTCAAATGGGCCCCCGACAACAAAAGCATTCTCTTGCTCAAAGATACGGATGGAACGCGCCTTTATCATCTTTACAAGCTCGATGTGACCACGGGTGAGCTGAAAGACCTCACCGCAAAATACGACCGTATCGTCGCCAAGATCTTTAAAATGAGCGAAAGCGAAAACAAAGCGATCGTCGGCATCAATGCACGCAATCCCAAATTCCACGATCTCTATAGCGTCGATATCAATACGGGCGAACTTACTTTGCTATTCCAAAACGACGAGTTCATCAATTTCGTGTTCGATGAAAACTTGCAGGTACAGATCAAGATCAGGATGAACCCAGATAGCTCCCATACGCTTATCGATAAGAATGGAGAGGTTTTCTTAGAACTTACCGCTGAGGATGCTTTCAATACCGAAACGTTGCTCTGCAATGCTCAGGAAAATGCATTTTATCTTTTGGACACCCGCGGAAGCGATACGACACAGCTCAAAAAAATCCTCCTGAATAGCAAGAAGGAAATTCTCCTCGGTCATGATCTGAAAAGCGATATCTTCGATGTGGTTTTTGAGGCGGGAAGACCTATCGCCTACTCGAGCTATTACACAGAAAAGACCTGGCATCCGCTGAATGAAAAAAGCAAAGCCGATATCGAATGGCTTAACTCCAAAGTGGGCCGTAATTTCGAAATTCACGATCAGAGCACAGACGGACAATTCTGGGTGATCAAGAACAGCATCCCGGAAAAAGGCGGTGCTTTCTATTTGTATCGGCGAGGTTCCAAAACTCTTTCGACGATCTATGAAGCAAAAGGCGATGATCGGCTCGCTAAAATGCTCCCGATCGTCATTCCAGCAAGAGATGGCCTGCCTCTTGTATGCTATTTGACGATTCCAAAAGAGCTCGATGTCGGGGGAAACCCTAAGCATCCGGTTCCTTTAGTCGTCATTCCCCATGGAGGTCCCTTCAAAGCGCGCGATCTCTACGGCTGCAATCCGTATCATCAGTGGCTTGCTAGCCGAGGCTATGCAGTGCTGAATGTAAATTTCCGTCTCTCCTCGGGTTTTGGGAAGGCCTTCGTCAATGCTGGCAATGGAGAATGGGGAGGAAAAGCCCATCTGGATATCTTGGATGCCGTGCAATGGTGCGTCGATCAGAAGATCGCCGATAAAGACAAGCTCGCAATTTGGGGTGGAAGCTATGGCGGCTACGAAGCCCTTGTCGCTATGACATTCACGCCGACAGTCTTTGCTTGCGGCGTGGCGATGAGCGGTCCATCGAATTTAAAGACGATCTTGGAAAAAATCTCCTTCTACTGGGAAACCCCAAATGCACCCCTTTCGGAGAAAACAAGCTTTTTCACAAAAAATGCCTTCATCATCAGCATGGGCGGAAGTCCTGATAATGAAAAAGAGCTCGCTCATTTGCAAAGCCGCTCGCCACTGAACTTCGTCGACAGGATCCAAAGGCCCATGTTGCTCATGCACGGCAATAACGATCCCATTATCCCTGCCTCCGAATCCGATCAGATCGTCGAAACGATGAAGCAAAGAGAATGCAAAGTCATTTACATGAAGTATCCCGATGAAGGGCATGGCCTTGTCAAGTTCGCTAACCTAATGACGTTCCTTGCCCATTCGGAATGGCTTTTTACAAATGTTCTTGGCGGAGCATTCGAGCCGCTTAAAGAAGATTTGCTAAGAAGATCGACCGCAAAGATCGAAGCGTTCGGTATGAATCCGAGAGGAGTCACCCAAGCCCCTGAGGCCGCCCTCGAGGGAGTACGCTAAAAGAGAGCGTTCTTCTCGAAGACGTTTTGCAGCAGCTGTGCTGCGGATGCCCGATTGACAGTAGAGGACAATGGGCTTGTCTTTGGGAAGCGGGGCATGAAAGATTTGTGCAAAAGGGATCATTTTTCCGCCGAGATGGCCATTGATGCGTTCTTCGGGTTGACGCACATCGATGAGCAAATAGTCCCTCTCATTTTCGGTCCATTCATCGAGATCTTCGATGGTGAGGGAAAGCTTCTCTTCTAGGGGACCAAACGTGAAAACTTGCATTGAAAATGTCAAAGCATCGAAACGGATCAACTTATCCGCAGCAGATTCGATGCCGCCGAGCCATTGCAAGGCTTCCAAAGCCTGAATCGATCCCATGATTCCTGCAATAGGCCCGAGGACTCCTCCTTCCGAGCAACCCATCGCCATGTCATCGGTTAATGGGCCGGGAAAAAGATCGCTATAGCGCGTCTTCGTAAAGAAGGCGACCTGGCCGACGAAGCGGTCGATTGAAGCATGGATCCATGGTTTTTTGAGACGATGGCAAACAGTATCGATGATTTCTCGTGAAGAAAAGCGGTCGGTTGCATCGAGAATGAGATCGTACGGTTCGACGATTTCCTCCGCATTGTCCCAAATAAGGCGTTTAGGGATCGCTGTTATATTGACATAGGGATTCAGGCGAGCAAGATTTTGTTTGGCTATATCGACTTTTCTCTGCCCGATGTCTTCTTCGCCATAGAGAACCTGACGATGCAAATTGGAGCGTTCGATGGTGTCGTCATCGATGAAATCCACCCTTCCAAGCCCCGCTCCAATCAAATAGGGAAGCGCAGCGCATCCTAGAGCTCCTGCACCGACGATGAGCACGCTTTTCTGCTTGAGTTTTTCCTGTGCCGCCCACCCCCATTCACATAAGGTGACTTGCTTGGCATACCGTTCCTTTTCCTCAGTTGTCCATTCATGCATAGAGCCTCACTTTAAAAGATTTGGCGGCATTTTCTACATCAGGTGATGAGCAGATCGCCGAAGCGATCGCGACACCGCTCACGCCCGGGAAGAGAATCGAAGCGACATTGCTAAGTCCAATTCCTCCAATCGGAAAAAGAGGAACGGGGCAGATAGACGCGATCTTCTGCATTTCATCGGGTCCAAGCGGCGGTGTAGTTTTCAGTTTGGTTCCAGTGGGAAATACATGTCCGATGCCAACGTAATCGGCCCCCTCGCGAACGGCCCGATCGACTTCCTCAGTACTAGCGGCCGATACGCCGAGCATCTTTCCTTTGGGCCAAAATCGTCTTGCTACAGGAATGGGCACATCGGTCTGTCCTAAATGCAGTCCATCGGCATCGAGAAGAAGAGCTAAATCAAAACGGTCATTGACGATGAAAGGAACCTTTTTTTCACGGCAAAGAGCACGAATCTCGCGGGCAATCTCGAACATTTCTTGTGTCATCATTTCTTTATGACGAAATTGTACCCAGTCGACGCCACCGCGGATTGCTGCCTGCGTCACTCCCTTAAGAGATGACGGCGGAAGAAGGTTGGTGCTTAGAATGAGATACAATTTTCTCATAAAACTCTTTGATGACTGTTTTGACTTCCTCTACACAGTAGGCGCCGATAGCCGCAACGCCTTTAGCGCCGGCGGCTACGCATTCTCCTGCGCGATGCGGTGTTATTCCCCCGATAGCAATCACGGGAATCGTAAGCCTTGAAGCAACTATATGAAGACGATCGAGACCTTGGGCATGCGGTTTTGTGGCGGTAGGATAAATCGGGCCGAAGAAAACCTGGTCGGCGCCTTCATCTTCTTTTTGAAGCGCCTTTTCCAACGAATGCACACTGCATCCTATGAGAAGCGACGTCTTGATTTGTTTGGCAATCGTCGGTGAGAGCCCTTTTTCAGGAAAATGGATTCCTGCAATTCCCGAGGAAAGGGCGATATCGAATCTCTCATTGATGTGCAAAGAAACGCCGCAAGCTGCGGCGATGGGATGGAGTTTGGCGATAAGTTCGTAGAGATCTTTGGCTTCCATGGTCCTCTCCCGAATCTGGATTGCATCGATGCCTGCAAGACAGGCCTGCTGCAATCGTTCGAAGAGATCGGCCCTTGCCGTCCCATCAGTCACGAGGATTTGTTTCATATTACTACTCTCCCAAGTTTAGGACTGGAGGCTACTGCATATTGACTTTTCGGAATTCTACCCGCTAGATAAGCAAGACGTCCTGCTTGGCAGGCATCTTTCATCGCTTGCGCCATGATGACGGGATGCTTGGCCTTGGCAATTGCGGTATTCACCATGACAGCATCTAAACCGAGTTCAAAGGCGATGGCGACATCGGAAGCTGTGCCGATGCCAGCGTCGATAATCACAGGGATTTGGATGAATTCCCGAATCAACTCGAGATGATAGGGATTGCTGATCCCTTTTCCTGTTCCGATCGGAGATCCCAAAGGCATCACCGCAGCGCAGCCGATATCTTGGAGTTTTTGACAGACGACGATATCGTCGCTGCAATAGGGAAAAACGACAAATCCATCCCTAATGAGTTCTCGAGATGCTTTGAGTAATTCTTCATTATTGGGAAATACTGTCCGTTCATCGCCGATGACTTCTAATTTGATCCAGGATGTGCCAAGCGCTTCGCGGGCGAGCTGCGCTGTCAAAACCGCTTCTTTCGCAGTAAAACATCCCGAGGTATTCGGAAGCAGCGTAAGTCCCAGTTCTTCTAAGACAAATAATAGGCTCCCCTGCTGCCGATCTTCGAAATCGATTCTGCGGATCGCAATCGTTGCAATGTTGGCTTCACTCACAACAATAGCATCGCGCATCGTTTTGAGATCCGGAAAACGGGCGCTGCCAATCAACAGCCGCGAGGAAAATGTTGTTCCTCCCAGCATAAAGGAATCGTGAACTTTCTTATCCTCCTTGGACGGCACGAATTACCTCCACTTCATCATGTTCTTGCAAGATACAGATTTCCCACTTATTTCGCGGTACAATCCTTCCGTTATGCGCGATGGCAATACCTCGCATTTCAGGAGTAATGCTCAGATGCAGCAAAAAATCCTCCAGCGTTTGAGGATTTTGTAAAGATATTGTTTTCCCATTTAGCCGAATTTCCATAAAGTCCCAAAATATAATATGCGGTATAAGGAGCGAGCAAAATGCCCGATCTCCCGTGTCCCGTCGCCAAAAAAAGTCCTTGAAGCGAACTCATTCCGAGCAAGGGAAGATCATTTTGTGAAGTGGGACGAAAACCCATTTCGGCCCCTTCAAAGATAAACTCATCGATCGCAGGAAAAATTTCCCATGCGCTTTGCAATAGATCGAGTACCGCTCCTCCAGTTGTCGTTCTATCAAATCCTTTTTCCTCGCTTGTCGCGCCGATACGTAGCGTTCCATCGGTTTTCATCGCGAGATAGACTCTAGGCGATCGGATCATGTAATCGAGTTGAACACTTCCTTTTCCGCGGAGTGTGAGGATTTGCCCTTTGACGGCTCGAATCTGCTCCAGTTCAGGAAGCGCAAATCGCGTGCTCCAAGAGCCTGCTGCAAGAATTCCTATTTGCGCTTCAAGAATCTTCCCACCTTTTAGACGTACGCCACAAAATCGCCCTTCCTTCTTCAAAATTTGTTCCACTTCCCTGTATTCGCGCAAAATGCCGCCCCGTGCCATGAAGGCCTTGCGAAGAGCGCTCAAGAGTTTTCGATTATTGACATGTCTTTCTGTCGGAAGAAAGATACCGCCTGAAATGCGCGGCGACAAAAAGGGAGCTATTTGACGCACTTCCTCCTCAGAAATCCACGACAAAGGCAAACCCTGGCTTTCCTTGAAGGTGTAAATCCTCTCGAGCCACTCCTTATCGCCCCGTCTTGGCGCAACAAAGAGCGTTCCTTTGCTCTCCAAGGCGATTTTCTCCCCGCTATCCTCTTCTAACTCCGAAAGAAATTGGGGAAAAAGCTCGAGTCCTTCAGCGCCTAAATGAAGTTTTGCTTCATCTTCAAATCCCGCCTCGGAAAAAGGTGCGAGCATGCCTGCTGCAGTCCAGCTCGTTTGCTTCCCCGCCTCCTCTTTATCGAGGATCATTACGGGAGTTCCCTTGCGGGCGAGCTGCCAGCCGATGCTCAGGCCGATGATGCCGCCGCCGATGATGAGAAGAGGATCACCTGAGGTCATGGCATTGCCAATGTTGCGGAAAATGACACAAGGGGCCGATCCCGCTTCCGATTTCCCAATCTTTTGCCTCTTCAAGACAATGGTGCAAATATTCCTTCGCTTTTCCTACCGCGTCTTCGAGGGGCTCATCGAGACCCAGCAAAGCTGCAATCGCGGCTGAGTACGTGCATCCTGTGCCATGTGTATTTTTTGTCAGCACTTTCGGCGTTTCATACCAAGACACCCCTTCTTGCAATGCCAGACAATCTGCGCCCGGATTTGTTTCGAGATGTCCACCCTTCAGAAGAACCCCGTCCGACCCGAATTCCAAAAGCTCTATGGCAGCCTCTTCCATGTCATCCGACGATTCGATCGAGCGGCCGAGAAGTGCCGATGCTTCGATGAGATTGGGCGTGATGAGCGTCGCGATCGAAAAAAGATGCTCCAATTCCTCAAGCGCATCTTTTTGTAAAAGCAACGACCCTCCCTTGGCGGCCATGACAGGATCGACGACGATCGGCAAGTGCGCAAAATTCTCGAGCTTTCTTATGACCACATCGATCGCCCTCCTATCCCAAAGCATCCCCACTTTCACGGCAAGAATGGGAAAATCATCGAAGACCGCATCGAGCTGTTTTTGGATCATGTCTGGTGATACGCTTGCGACATCGAAAACACTTTGCGTGTTTTGTGCAGTGATCGCGGTAATGACGCTCGTCCCAAAACAACCAAAGGCGGCAAAGGTCTTCAAGTCGGCTTGAATCCCTGCGCCGCCTCCGCTATCCGATCCAGCAATGGTCAAAATGCAAGGGACCGTCATACACAACACGCAATTGGTTGCACTTCCGAATATGGCATCTCCGGAAGATACTGATTCGTATAGACATCTTCTAGAGCGAAATTTTCAGGCAAAATTCCTAGGTGCTTGGAGTAACGATAGACTTTGTTCCAATCCCTTTCGACATTGAGGAGTGTTCTAGAGAAGAATGGCAATGTCCTCTGGAAAATCGTCTTGTACATCTCCGTGCGTAGGTTTGGCTTGGCATCGCAAAGAATCGCATAGGCTTGTTCAGGATCTTCGACAGTGAAGGCTGCGCCTCGTTGCGTCGCAGTCAAGAATCCTTCCGCTACATCGGAATGGGCTTGCAAGAACTTTTGATGGGCGATGAATTGGATCGAACAAAAGCAGCAGCAACCTAGACCTGCGAGCTGATCGATGCGCAGTAAAACCGCCTCACCCTTCAAGTATTCGAGTTCCACTTTTTGAAAGTTGATGAAGCCGATGCCCGCATCGATTTTTCCCCGGATAATCGCATCCGTGACATTCATCCCTACGCGGACAGTTTCATACGACCCAGCTGGAATCCCCGCCAATCTCGCTAAATCGTCGACGATCTTTTTGCCGAACTCGCCGACGTAGCCGATCCGTTTGCCTTGGATATCTTGAAATTTTTGGATGCCGCTCGATTTGAGCGCGAGAAGACCTGTCGGCGGCTCGTCGAGCAAAGTCCCCGTGGACACCACAGGAAATCCCTTTGCTCTTGCAGCGAGCGTATGGATCATTGCTTTCAGCCCCATATCCATGGCACCGATGCCGACAGCTTCCGTCACATCGCTTGGATCGGTCGGTTCGAAAATCGCCAGCTTGATTCCTTCTTTTTCGTAAAACCCTAGCGCCTGCGCGACAAAAATCGGCGTATGATAGGGATTGGCATACCAGTTCAGAAGGAAATTGGTCCTCGTCTTCATCATGACACCTCGTTGTTGAAAATAAAAAGCGCGTGATGACAAGGGCTTATACGACGTTCCCTGCGCTGGCATTACCCAGATCAAGTACAACGGGTATAATCTCAGCCGCCTAAGCGGCACCCCGCGTCACCGAAAGCCCCTTTTATATATAAAGGAATGATTAAAAGTCGAAGACATTTTATAGTGCATCTTTTCCAATCTTGTAAACCAACTGCTCTGTTTATGTTTAAATGGCTTTTTATCTTTGGATTTGCGACCTCTCTCTTTGGAACCGAAAATCGCATTGAACGATTAACTCCCCCGAAATTGCAACCTGAAACGATTGCAGCAAAAATCGCCTGCGTAAGACCGATGCGCGAAGGCACCTTCAATATTTCTTCGCAAGACATCGGAGATAAGTTTGTCATTCATTGCTATGGCCACGGAGGCTGTGGTTGGACCACTTTCATGGGCTCGGTGGATCGCGCGATCGAACTATTTCAAAAGCGCTACCCCTCTCCTTCCCAAACTCCTCCGATCCGCGTCATTGGAACGGGTTGCATGGGGCTTTGCTCTGCCATTGAATTGACGAGAAAAGGCTATAACGTCGCAGGCATCTCTACCAAAGAGCTCTATGACATCCCTTCCTGGAACGCGGCTGGTTATTTCGCTCTTGTCTCGGTGAAAATCTCACCGGAAGAAGAACAAACGGTGAATCGGATCAACTACACCACCTTTAGCTACTATAAGCAGATCGAGAAAGGGCAGCACCCCTATCTCACACCGAGAACTGTCCGTTTCCTCCCTGTCTATTGCAGCCAAGATACTCATGCGGGTGTCGAAGAATTGGAAGAGCAGGGCTTCATCCCTCCCAAAGAAATCGTCGATATCGATTTCGGAAATGGCGTAGTCCATCCCAATTTTGCGAAATATTCGACCTACTTCTTCGATGTGACCACTCTTATGGAAGAACTTCATCTAGAAGTCAGCCGCCTCGGTCTGCCGATTGAAATGCGGAAAATCGAAAAATTCAGCGACGTCACAGAAGAGCTGATTTTCAACTGCACAGGTCTTGGCGGCGGAGATTTGGCCAATGACTTGAAAATGATCCCCGTTCGGGGGCATTTGCTCATGCTAAGTCCAGAAGCCGGTCAAGGTCACATGGACTACATGGTCTACACCAAAGTCCTGCAAGACGGCATAGAGGAATATGTTTATCTGTTCCCGAGGACACGTTTTATTTCTCCATCGAATCCAGAAGGCTATGCATGCTGCGGCGTTCTTGGCGGAACCTTCCTGATGAATGCCGATAAACTACCGGCAGACGAACTTGCTCAGCTCGATGAGAAGGAATTTAAACGGCTCCAAGAAAGAAACGCATTCTTCTTCCAAGGAACCCAGTAATTTCTTTATCTTGAATTCACTATGAACCCACAAGATAAACGATCCATTCCACTGCTCGTCATGTGGATGACAGCCCTTACCCAAGCAGCGATGACATTGTATATCCCGGCATTTCCCAAAATTGCAGAGTCGTTGCAATTGAGTCCCGGCGATGTCAAAGCGACACTCACCGCTTTCTTGCTCGGTTTCGGACTTTCCCAGCTCATCTATGGCCCCTTATCCGAACGGCATGGCCGAAAGCCCCTTCTTCTCATCGGCATCGCGATTTTTTGTATTTTCTGTTTTGTCAATCTCTTCGTCCATTCCTTCTGGGGATTCGCCATTGCCAGGTTTTTTCAAGGAGTTGGGAGCGGAAGCATCATTACGCTCGGACGCTCGATCCTTCGCGATTGCTTCAGCGGAAAAGAGCTCTCGAGCGCTGCTTCCTATGCTTCGATGGGATTTGCGATAGGATTCGGAGTATCTCCCGTGATCGGCGCTTATTTGCAGACCTATTTCGGATGGGAATCGAATTTCCTGTTCAATCTGCTCTTAGGAATTGGCTTCCTCATTCTTCTAGTAAAAAAACTGCCGGAAACAGGGCAAAAGTCTGATGCTGCTATGTCTTGGAAGGAGTTCATAGGCCATACGCGGCATAGTTTCAGCGGAATCCTTCGAGATAAAGTATTTTGGCAATTTCTGATAGCCGGGGTGTTTGCCTATAGCGTCCTCGTTTCTTATAACGTCATGACGCCGTTCCTGATACAAAAAGAGCTTGGATTTTCCGCTGATGCTTATGGATGGATGACCTTGTTCGTCTCCATCTTTTACTTTTTCGCGGCGTATTTTAACAAGTCGCTCGTCATGAAATTCCATCTGGGAAAAATCATGATGTGCGGAACGATTTTGATCGCTCTTTCTGGCATTGCGATCCTCATCGGCTCCAGCATGATCCTGACTCCATGGATCATCCTCATCCCTATGATCGTTGCGACCTCGGGGCAATCGCTGATTTTCTCGAATACGATCTCGGGCGCGATGCAAGGCTATGCGCACATCCCTGGAAAAGCGAGCGCCATCTTCAGCAGCTTGCAAATGCTCCTCGCAGGCGTTATTTCGGGAATCATGGCCTACCTTCCAAATCATACGCCTATATTCTTAGGAATCGTCGTATTGGTTATGGGCCTGCTGATCATCTTGCCCTTGCGGGCTACGATAAAAAACACCCATCACTAGCTTCGTTTTTTGGAATGCAGAATCGCCTCGAGCTGTTCCAAGGTCTTCCCTTTTGTTTCAGGGATGTAGCGCAAGAAAAAGAAATAGGCGATTACAGAAATCAACAAATAGAGAGAAAAGGTCATCGTTGTTCCAAGTGTGTTCATAAGAGACGGAAACGTCAGTACGACGATGTAGTTGGAGAGCCAGCTTAAGAATGTCATCACAGACATCGCTTTAGCACGAAATTTCGTAGGATAAATCTCTGAAACTAGTACCCACGTCACAGGACCAAGTCCTAATGAATAACTTGCTACATACGTAAGGATGGCTAGAACAGCCATGAGCTCGATGATCTTGATCTCCAGCACAAAGGATAGAATAAAGATCACGAGGCTAATCGTAACGCCTAGCTGGCTGATTAAAAGGAGCTTTCTTCTTCCTAGGCGATCCATCAAGAAAATCGAACAGAATGTCGCGAGAAAATTGACACAGCCTACGATTAAGGTCGCAAGCATAGCATTTTTTGCCGTGGCAAATCCTGCCTCTTGAAAAATTGCAGGCGTAAAATAGATCACCGCGTTGATCCCGACAAACTGCTGAAGAATGCATAAGGTAACCCCAATGCCCAGTACATAACGAAGAGAGGGCTTTAGAAGATCTTTCCAAGAGACCATTTCTGTAGATGTATTTGGAATGTTATCCTCGATCTGCGCCTGCGAAAGATTTTCCCCATATAACTGTTTAAGAACTTTTTTTGCTTTTGCGTCTTGTCCCATTTTCCCTAGCCATTTAGGACTTTCCGGCAGAAAAAACAGCGCGACCAATTGAAATCCTGCAGGAACAACAGCGAGGAATAACATCAGGCGCCAGTCTCCAGAGTTCATAAGGGAAGCGTTGATTAGATAGGCAATCAGAGTTCCAATCGTGACGGAAAATTGAAAACCCGTCACAAAAGCCCCTCTCTTTGATGCAGGAGCGATCTCCGCAAGATACATAGGCACTAATGAAGAACTCAGTCCTGCTGCTATTCCTATGAAAAATCGAAGGGTAAATAAAATGGATATGGAAGGCACGTAGAGAATGACTGCACTGTTTGCCAGAAATAAGAGGGCTGCGATAAAAAGCGTACATCGTCTTCCAAAACGATCGGCTAAGTAGCCGCTAATGCAGGACCCAGTCAGCGCTCCGAGTAGAATGATACTCGCTAGACTTCCTTGTTGGAGGGGGGAAAGCTGGAATTCATCGCTGATAAAGATCAGAGCGCCGGCGATGATACAGGTTACATAGCTTTGTAAAAAACCCCCAACTGTGGCTACGAATGCGGCCCAAGAGGCATAAGGACGACAATCCTTATTCGAAGGAACATTGAGGTTTTTATCTATGTTATCCTCCCCTGGTTTCCATTACTTTAATTATCTTCGCAAGTTCAATCAAGCGTTAATTGCCGACTGAACAAATTTAAAATAATATCTAAACAAATTCTTAAAGAATAATTCTACATCGCGTGATAGCTAAAGAACGTCATGTGGACGAAATTGAGAAGGAAATGACAGAGGATGCTGGCCTCGATCTTTCCTGTGAGCATATAGACGCCGCCATAAAGAAGGCTGGCAAGAAAGACAAACGCTAGAATCCCCAAATCGGGACTCCAATAGAAATGTGCAAATGTGAAGATGAGCGAAGAGACGACAAGAGCAGTGACTTTTCCCATCGTCGTTTTGGGTAGGAATCGGCAAAGCTCTCCTTGCACAAATCCTCGGTAAAATGCCTCTTCAGGAATCGCCGTGAATAAGAGATTAACCGGGTAGCGCATGGCCGCATAGGAAGGGAGTTTCCATTGCCACTGCACCGAACCGCTCGCTATTGCAAGAAGCGCCAAAACCGCGATCCCAGCGCAAGCAAGCCCGAGTCCTTTCGTAAACACGATCTTCCAGTCTTTCTTATTCATCGCGATTGGCACGAGAAGTGCTAGGGGAAATATTTCCACCAAAGGCACATCTAATCCTAAGAGGAACTTAGGCGTAATGCTTACAGGATGAAATCCTGGAAAGAGATAAAATTTGAACCCATAACTCAAGAACACGATCAGGACAAATAGCCCAAGTCGCGAAGCCATTTTCTCGCGCTTCACATAAAAGAGCCACAATAACGCCCAACCAAAAAGAATGAGCAGCCCTATCCATTGCACATTCGCGCTCATGAGTCCCGCGACGACGCTCAAGCACAAAAGCCCGCCCCAAATTTTTGGATCGCGCTTCACCCATATGCTTACGAAAGAAAGTGCTAATAGAAGGAATGCTATGACGGAGATAATTGTCATAAAATCAATATTGCCTGGTTTTCATTTTTTGCCACAAATGCAATTGTTTCACCATTCTTCTCGTATGGCTTCCTTCCCAAAACACTTTCTGACAATGAGTACAATGCCAGATGGTTTTTGCTTCCTCGCGAACCTTCAAAGGAACGTCTTCGAGCATCTGTCCATCGGGCTTTTCGAGGAGTGTATTGCATACAAGGCATCTAGAGAACGGTCGATACAGCCAATCGATCTGAAGCCTCTTATTCAGCTCGATCACGCAGTCTCGTATCGAATTCCCATTCAGAAAAATCACCGCCTCCTCAGGCGCACGCATATGTAAAAAATGATGGTCCCTGGTCAGCAAACACCGTTTCTCCTTGAGCGCATATTCGAGGATCTCTTTGTCCTTTTCGGAATTTTCGATGATGACAGTATCATAGCCAGCAGCCCTAAGCCACTTTCCCAACCCCGCCAGCATCTGGTCGCAAAGGAATCTCATGCGGTTCCCCTAAATTCTGGACTATGCCTTTTAGGCGATTTTTCGACAAAAAATGGAAAAGCCTACTCTTCAGGTCCTTGGGGAAAAATCTTTTAAGAAAAAAGAACTTTATTCCTATGCCCTTGACCCCCAATCGCTTAAAAAAACCATAAATTATCCCCCAAAATAACCCACCTAAGGCTCTGATTATCAGTCATTAAAAATTTTATTTATCCTTAATGTAAAGATGCTAAAATTAATATCGGATGCAAGAAAGATCTAAGCAATAACAACTAATAAAACACCAAAAGGGGTAATAAAATGAGTATTCAGGGTCTAAGTTCAGCTGACTATAGTGCACAACAAGCAAGCGCTCAGCAGGAGTCGCTACTTCAGCAGCTTCAAGATGCTATCAATAGTGATAACGATAAACTAATTCAACGCTTGGGCGCGCAGTTGGGCCTATCCCCAACTGATATTTCCAGCCTACAAAAAGATGCTTGTTTGGTTCAAGCTGCCCCAAAGACGGAGCAAGCCGCTACAAGCCAATTAAACTCTGATATGAGCCAACTGGAAGCTCTTCTGCAACAGCCTTTATCACAGCAAAATCCAACACAAATATGGGATATGCAAGCGCAAGTAGCCTGGGACCAATTATCCCTATCTAATGACAAGCAGGATGTATCCAATGCACAGCAAGACATTCAGAACATCCTCGGTTCAATTAAATAATTCCCGAAGAGGAATTTCTTCAAAAAGGCAGGCTTTTTTGGCCTGTCTTCTTATTAGGCATTCATCGCCATTTTAAATAGAGAACCCTCTTGATAGCAGAAGGCTACGCCTTTTTCTAATGGAAGCCCTTATTGTTCAGATACTTGGGAAAAATCCGCACCTTGACCAAAAAATTTTGCCTAGATACTTGCTCCCAAATTACTTAAAGAAATCAAAAAAATAAGCCAAAAAAATGACACCTAACCCACTGAATATCAGTGGTTAAAAATTAATCTTACCTTAATAATTAAATGCTATAATTAATCCAGGATGCCAAAAAATCCAAGTAATAAACAACCAAAACGGGGTAATAAAATGAGTGGTATTTCAGATGTAAGTACAGCAAATAATACTGCAATTCAGCAGCAAGTCCAGAATCCGGATCCAGCAGTTCTTCAAGAACTCCTAAATGCTATACAAAATCAGACACCTCAACAGATGAGTTTAATTCAACAGTATGGTGAGCAATTAGGTCTAAGACAAGCCTATATTAACGATCTAAAAACCTATACAGCGAATTTTGATAATACCAAAGTAGCATTATCTCAAGATACACTTAAGTTACACAAAGATGAAGGCGCCCTTGGTGTTCTAAATATAGCATTACAAGGTTATGAATTCGAATATCAGAAAGCCAAGGCCTCAGGAGATTATCAGCTGGCAGATGAAATCATGGATGAGAATATCAAGCCAGCTAAGAGTCAAATACAAGATCTTCAAAATAATCAAATTCCCAATGATCAAAAGTCTATTTCACAAGATCAAGATCAACTCAAATCTATTTGGGACAGTATTACTGCTATTCTTCCAAATTCATAATTTTTCAATAAAAGCAAAAAATGACAGGCTCTTTTGAGCCTGTCATTAACAAACTAATAAACAACCAAAAAGGGGTAATAAAATGACTATTTCCGGTGTAAGTCCAGCTGAGTTAAGTGCACAACAAGCTACTGCTATGCAGGAGACGCTACAACAACAGCTTCAAGATGCTATCAATAGTGATAACGGAGGCCTAATTCGAAGCTTGGGCACTCAGTTGGGATTATCCTCAGCGGATATTTCTAGCCTGCAAAAAGACGCAGCATTACTAGGTAGTGGTATGACCCTACAATCGAAGCTGCAAGACGCCCAAGAGCAACTAGACTCTGACACAAAAAAGCTGGCCTATGTTCGGCAACACCCCAATAGTCCCGATTATGAAGAACAGTTATCGAATTTAGAATCCCAAGTAGCTAACGACCAAACAACCGTATCTGCAGGGCAAAACATTATGGACATCCTCGGTTCAATTAAATAATTCCCGAAAAGGATTTTCATACCATAAAGGCAGGCTCTTTGAGCCTGTCTTTTTTTTTATGCATTCATCGCTACTTTGAGCGCCATCTCGAGAAGAGTCCTTAAACCCTCTTCTGTTTGGGAATTGCGGAAATGAGGACTCCATTCCAGATCAGCATGCAGATCGCTGATCGTAAATGCGCTGCCTAGCCAGACCTTGCAGCATTTCGCTATGGCAAAGAGCGCAGCTGCTTCCATTTCGACAGTGAGAATTCCTTCTTCTTGATAATGCTTCACCTCAGCAAGTGTTTGCCGAAAAAAAGCATCGGTCGTCCAGCTCGCCCCCGTCACATAAGGCACATGCATTTCTTGTAGGGCTTGAGCCATTTTTCCGAGCATACCTGGCTGAGCGTCGATCATTCTTTCCGGAGGAAGATAGTGATGAGAAAGTCCTTCGTCGCGGATCGCTTTATCGCAGAGAATGATATCCCCAATCGATAAGTTCTTTTGCAAGCCACCTGCAGTGCCGATAGAGAGGAATTGTTTCACTCCCCATGCGATAAGAAGCTCGAACTTCAAGGCAATGGCAGGAGCGCCGATGCCGAATTCCGCAATTGCCACTTCAGGATAACTCGAGGAAATAATAGAGATTGTAAAAACACCCATCGCATTGCTTCATCTTGTACTTTTCTAAAGTCTTCTCGGAGAAATTTGCCTGAGTAGCAGAAGATCATCCATTTTGGCGGCGGAGAACTCGGGTAAAAATTTTTCTCCTTCAAATACTCTAAATGTTTCTTCGCAGTGATCAGCGGAGATGAATCATATTTTTGGGAATAGATCGGAATCATAGGTACCTCAGCAAAAAGTATACCTTTACAGCGAATTTTTTCCTTCAATTCCCAGAGAGAAACTCCTAGATCGAAATTCACAGGTCTTGTTAAACTAGTTAGCATGAAAAACTCGCCTTCCTATTTCCTCGAAGAAGAGGCCAGCCGCTCTTTAGCTGCTGGTAGGTTGGCTTTCGTCGTCATTTCTCTTATTCTAGTGCGCTAACGCGCACTTACCAAACTTTGCCCTCTCACTTTTGTCGTTTTTTTTCATTAGGCCCTAAAGCCTAAGAATTTGTTTTTCTTGTCGAGAATTTAGTCTTTTAAAAATTACATTCCATCGACGAATGGAGTCGTTTTTTTTCATAATTTTTAACCAAATAATAAATCAACAAGGAATCACTATGTCTGCTACCTCAGAACGTCCTTCGCAAACATTGAATGAAGCGGGACGATTTACCAATGGAATCTTATCGAGTACCGCCATGATGACGGTCGTACAACCTTTATCGACAGTCACGACCTATCTCATGAGCAAAAAAGGCATGCCGCCAATAAATGCCCTCTATCGAGGCTTCGGTTCTGCCTGCGCAGGAACAGTTCCTGCGCAATCTATGGCCATGTTCACCCAGGGCTTTTTTTCAGGCGGTGTAGCCGCAGGCTTCTCCAGCGGCATCACAGCGACACCGATCGAACGGGTCGTAGTCTTGCAGCAGCTTCGAGGCCTCTCAGCTAAAAACGCCACTCTTCTCTTTCTCGAGAAAGAAGGCCTTAAGGGAGGATTCAAGGGAGTAGTCCCCACCATCGTTCGAGAGGTCATCTTCAATGATGCGCTCTTCCGTGGGAAACGAAAAGTGGAAGCCGCATTGCAAGGAAAAATCGAAAATGCCCGTGCTCGCAGCATGACAGCCAGCTTCATCGCCGGTAGTTTTGCCGGTTTTTGTAGCACTCCTGCACATTGGATCAAAACACGGATGCAAGGAGACCTGGAAGGCTCTCACTCCATGTTTGAGGTAGCAAAAAAAATCGTACAAACCGAACAAGCCGGCGATCTCATCAAAGGCGCAGCCGCCCGAACCATGATGGTCGGGGTGGCTTTAGTCGTAATAGGCGAGGCGATGGAGGCTATACCCCCCTATCTCCCCTCTTGGATGCAAAAAAAACCACAAAAACAGTAAACTAATCCGCCCCAGCCTCGTGCTGGGGCATTTGGAGACTCTATGTTTAAAGAAAAACTTGTCGCAGTGATGAATGAGAAAATCGAGAGTGGCATCATTATGAACGCTCTGGCCCATATGTCCATAGGCCTCGGCGCCTCGATTGGAAAAGAGGCTTTACGTTTGATGACGTATGTCGATGCCGATCAAGGCGAGCATCCGCTCATATCTGAAATGCCTTTCATGATCTTGAAAGCCAATTCCAATAAAATCCGCGGTCTTCGCCATGAAGCCATGGCCCATGGCATCCGGTTTAATGATTTTACTGATACGATGACCGTCGGAACCTATCTCGAGCAAATCGAACGAACAAAACAAAAGAAAGAAGAAGAACTTATCTTCTATGGCATCGTTCTCTTTGGCGAATGGAATAAAGTATCGGAAATGACAAGAAAATTCTCACTGTGGAAATGACTATGAAAATGCTTCGTTTCTTATTGATCGCGCTATTTTTCTTTGTGGCCGGCAAAAATTTTGCCGACCTGCCCGAATGCAAGGAAATCCAAGACTTCATCTTCGAGAATCTCGAACAATCGGGGACTCTTGAACAAAATGAAGAAGGCTTTGTCTACTTAAAAGTCGATGACGATTATATCAATAAGCTCCTTCCGTTTATCGAAGAACAGGGCTTCGTGACACCGCCCTATTTCGGAAGTCCAGAATTATGCGGCGCGCATATTACTGTGATATCTGTCAAAGAAAATGAAGCATTTAAAGTAGGCCGGCTACGAGAATCCGAATTAGGAAGGACGATCTATTTCCGCATCAAAGAATGCCAAATCGTCAATCCCCCGAATTGGGAAGGGGTGGATGAAGTCTACCTCATTACTCTAGAGGCGCCCATGTTGTTTAAAATCCGGCAACGTTATCTCCCACCTAGACCGAAATTTCCCTACCACATCACTATCGGGATCAAACGCACACCAGTAGCACCTGAAGAACCTGCAGAACAGATAGAGACTGAAGAGCCTGTAGAACACGTACAGCCCGCTGAGGCAGCATGAAAACTTCAGATCTTTTGGAACGGCTGACTAAGCAAGAACTGACTGCCCGAGATTTCGGCTTCTATTGGGAACGGATCGATCAGCTCCTGGAGCAAATCCTCAGCGAATGCGAGGAGATCAAACAAGCCCACCAAAGCGGGAACAAGGCCCATTTGCAAGAAGAGATCGGCGATCTCATGAATTGCGCTGGCAGCCTGGCGATCTTCTGCGGGATGTCTGCCTCCGACACCCTCCAAAAGAGCATCGAGAAATTCCAAATCCGCTATGACGCTCTGGTCGAGCTCGTCCGCAAGGATGGGCGACAGGATCTCAAAAATCAGCCTTTCGAAGTTCTCATCGATTACTGGAAACGGGCAAAACTCAAGACCTCTTGATTTAAACTATGCGCGCATATAATATGCGTGCATAGTTTTTTTGGAGGTGTCTATGTTTTCATGGAGTTTTGAAGAAAGCGTTACGACGAAGGCGTCGGTAAAAAATATTTGGAAAGTGTGGTCCGATGTCAAAGGATGGTCGAATTGGGACCATGAACTCGAATGGGCAGAACTCGACGGCGACTTTGCCCCAGGCGTAGAAGGACGCCTAAAAGCCAAGGACTGGCCCGTTTCGACATTTGTCATGACCGAAGTCGAATGGGAAAAATCCTTCAAAGACCTTTCCAAAATGCCGCTCACGCAGATGGAATTCAATCACACTATCGAGCCATCTAAAGAGGGCGTTCGGATCACGCATAGCGTTTCCGTCAAAGGACTACTCGCTCCTATCCTCTATCTGAAACTTCGGAAGCGTTTTCAAGCAGGATTCCCCGTAGCCCTCAAAAAACTCGCAGCTATCGCTGAGAGTTTGTGATGGGAAGATTTCGTTCTTCCTTCAAGACCCCGAAGGTAAGTCCAGGATTTTTGTTATGGCAAGTGACCAATGACTGGCAAAGAAAGCAACGAGAGGTACTGCGACCTCTTGGACTGACGCATGTGCAATTCGTCCTGCTCGCCTGCATCGGATGGCTGCAGGAAAATAGAGAGGGGGAAATTTCGCAAGCTGATGTGGCGGCTCAGGCCAAGACCGATCTCATGATGACCTCGCAAGTTGTCAGAACCCTCGAAAAAAAACGTTGGCTAGAGCGGAAACATTCGAAAACAGATGCACGGGCCTTTTCTTTAGCTCTTACGGATGCAGGTTGGAAACTCATCCAAAAAGCTCTTCAGCTTGTCGAAGCTACCGACCGTGCATTTTTTGCCCGGCTGGATAAATCCCAAGATTTTTTTACTAAAGCGTTAGGGAGACTTACACAATGACATCGTATTGGATTGCAGTAGCATCAAGAGAACATGTACAAAACGGCGTCAAAGGCGGCTTCATGCAGGTTTGCCATGGAAAAGCTGGTCCATTGAAAAGGATGCAATGCGGTGATGGGATTATTTACTATTCTCCCAAAGAAGTTTTTCAGGAAAAAACTCCCTGCCAAAAGTTCACGGCCATCGGAAAAATTGCCGATGAGGAAATCTATCCCTTTGACATGGGAGGAGGTTTCATTCCCTATCGACGCAACGTCAAATTCTCCCCCTGCAAAGAAGTCTCGATTTTGCCTCTAGTCGAGTCGCTCACCTTCATCTGCAATAAGAAAAATTGGGGTGCGCCGTTTCGTTTCGGACTGGTCAAGATTCCCGAAATCGACTTTTTTCTCTTGCAAAAGCATATGAAAGTGAGAAATACTCCCTTTTCATGAGTTTTAATTTTCTTCAGATGCAAAAAAAGATCTCACTCTTTTCCTTAGTCCTTTTAGTCATCGCTGCTATTGACAGCATACGCAACCTTCCTTCCGCGGCTCTTTTCGGCAGCGCGCTGATCTTCTTCTTTATCTTTTCGGCCGTCGTTTTTCTGATCCCGACATCGCTTGTCGCAGCTGAGCTCTCCGCCACTTTTCCCGAAAAGGGGGGCGTCTATCACTGGATTCGCACGGCCTTTGGAGAAAAGACTGGCATGCTCGCGATCTGGCTGCAATGGATCAATACCATGGTCTGGTATCCGACGATCCTTTCGTTCATAGCGGGTACTGCCGCTTACTTAATCGATCCTACTTTGGCGCAAAACGAAGTCTATCTCGTCAGCGTGATCCTCATCGTCTTTTGGTGTTTGACTATCGTCAATCTCTTCGGACTCCATATTTCCGCAAGAGTCAATGGCCTCTGCGTTCTTATCGGCACCATGTTCCCTATGGTCCTTTTAGTGGTTCTCGGCGCTATTTGGTTCTTTAGTGGGCAACCGCGCCAGATCGTTGTAACGTCTGAAACGGTGCTGCCTTCCCTTAGCCATTCCACCAATTGGATTTCGCTCATTGCGATCATGGCGGGATTTGTGGGAATGGAACTTTCCGGCGTCCATGTCAACGATATCCGCAATCCTCAGCGCAATTTCCCTAAAGCTATTTTCTATGCATGCCTGTTCATCCTCATCTCGATGTTGCTTGGTTCGCTGGCTATCGCCTATGTATTGCCAGCTGGCCAGATCAACCTCGTCGCAGGCGTGATGCAGGTCTTCACGAACTTTTTCGATGTCTTCAATATGCGTTGGTGCATTCCGATTCTCACCCTGCTCATCGTGATCGGAAGCATTGGCGGTATGACCAACTGGCTCATTTCTCCGGCAAAGGGTCTGCTCCATGCAGCCGAATACAAATTCCTGCCCGCCTTTTTTGCCAAGAAGAACCGCTACGGCGTCGCCTCGCGCATCCTCATTGCCCAGGCGCTTCTTGTGAGCATTTTCTGCTCTGTCTTTCTGCTCGTTCCCAGCATCAATGCTTTTTATTGGTTCCTCACGGCTCTGAGCACTGAGCTGTATATGATCATGTATCTGCTCATGTTCTGCAGCAGCCGCCCGTTTGCATCACAAATACGTCGATCGTCCCAAAACCTTCAAAATTCCCGGTGGCACTATTGGCATATGGATCACCTGCTTGCTGGGTCTTTTCGGCTGCGCAGTGACGATCCTCGTCGGCTTCTTCCCTCCCGACAATATCCAGATCGAATCGACCGGGCAATATGCTCTCGATGATCGGCCTCGGCAACCTCATCACGATCGTGCCTGTGCTGCTCTTCTATCTCTATAAGAAGCTGAAAGTAGCCTAGTCTTATTTTGCGCTTTTCGCGTAATAGAAGAATATGACCTGGCTGCAGCTACGCATACTGGTTCTCATTTCCTGCGCGACGATCATCAATTTTTTCGATCGAAGCGCCATTTCCTTTGCCATTCTTCCCATTGAACACGATCTCAACCTCACGAATACCGATTTCGGATGGATCGCCGGCGCCTTTGGCATCGGCTATATGGCCATGGCCGTCATCGGCGGTATATTGGTTGATCGTTTTGGCGCTGTCCTCATTTGGATGGTCAGCGCGATCGTCTGGTCAGGCGTCACCATCGGTTTAGGACTTGCAAGAAGTTTCGAAGAACTTTTCATTTTGCGCATTCTTCTCGGCTTTGCCGAATCGATCCATTTTTCTTGCTTACTCAAGACAATCGTCGATTGGCTCCCTTTGCATCTTCGAGCGCGCTCGATTGCTATCGGACTTTTTGGCGTTCCCATTTCCGCCATCATCGGAGCTCCCTTCATCTCCTGGCTGATCGAGTTCTTTGGTTGGCACAAAATGTTCTATATCTTGGGAGTTTTGGGGATCATCTGGGCAGTGTTATGGACGATGAATTTCAAAGGCCGCGAATGGATCAAACCCAAAAAAATCACGCCTCTTAGCCAAACGACGCAGATTTTTGAAAGGGGCACCTCCTGGAGAACGATTCTCTCCTCGCATTCTTTTCAGATGAGTTGCTTCATCTTCTTCGTTTTCGGCTATATCCTCTTTTTCGCCCTCATGTGGATGCCGGGCTACTTTGAACAGACCTATGGAACCAATATTCTGCTCACGGGATACCTCGTCGTGATCCCTTGGGCCCTCAGCGCCCTAGCCATCTTATTCGGGGGATCCCTCTCTGATCGCCTCCTCAAAAGGACCCAAAACCTCCGCAAATCCCGCAGCCTGATCATCGGCCTCGGCATGGGGCTATCGGGGGTCTTTTTCGTCGCGACGATCCTGATCCATTCCCTCCCCCTTAGCCTCCTATTCCTCTCCTTGAGCCTAGCCCTCGCCTTTGCCATCAATGCCCCTATATATGCCCTCAATGCCGACCTCTTCCCAAGGCATTCCGGCACCGCCCAGGGCATCATGAACCTCTTTTTAGCCCTTGCCAGCTTTTTAGCCCCCATCCTAACAGGTTGGCTTACAAGCATTTCCGGTGATTTCACCATCGCCCTATCTCTCATCGCAGCTCTTTCTTTCGTGGCTGCGGCCCTCGCCCTATTCATTCAAAATCCCCAAGCCCCTGAAGCTCAGACCCATTAGACGTCAAACTATATAATAAATAGTTTAAAATCCACGGTTTAAACAATTGTTTTTTAACATTAATTTGGTTAAAATTGATCTATTAATTCAATTTTTAATTAAAAAGAGGATAAACCCATGTCAGTCCGTTCTGTAAAAGAAGTCCTATCCGATGCTTGCGTAGAGCTCGTGAAGATCCAAACCGAAAGACGTGCAGCAAAAGCAAATCCTACTCCTCAAGCTGTGCAAGCTCTCTATGATCGGATTTCGACGATTGGTAGGGATATGACATATATCAAGCCCGATTCTCCAGAGACTCGATCTACTCTAACCGCTATTCAAACAACGCTTGACCAAGAATACCGTAAATTCCAAAAGCTCTTTGATAAACTGTCCGGAAAACCCGCTGCTGGACAGGGACCTTTTAGTAGCGCAGCACTACAAAGAGGTGCGAGTTCTGCAGGACCCGTTCATTTGGCGTCAGCAGATGAACCTTCTCCACGACGCGAAGTCACCTATAGAGCAGCGTCTCTTGGACAACCGGAAAAACCTACTGCGAGTAAAGAGAGACGATTTGAAGTTTGGAAAGAAACCGTAGATATCCTCAATAGGCAAGGACAACGTTATGTTTCAGGAAGAGGACTTGTTCAACTACGTACACAACCATCCGTCGAAGGAACGGTTCTCTATCGAGAAGGCAGAACGACACGCTTTGCTTCATCTGATGAAGCTTTCAATCCCCAACCCCAGCGTGGGCCGAAAGTTCCACCACAACTGTTTGTGATTGGTCGCGATTGTCTCTATGTCGCTGAAGAATTCGTCAAACAAGGCAAGCGAGTAGCTCTCTTGAATATGGCCTCAGCAAAACAACCTAATGGCGGTGTACGCGAGAATACCCAGGCGCAAGAAGAAGATGTTTCAAGACGTACAGGTCTTGTCCATGCAATCGCCCCTAAAGAACGCGATGGCTTGCAAACCAATTGTTATCCTCTTCAAGGTATTAGCGGTCTTTATTCTCCCGCTGTTCCTGTCTTTAGAGCCGGCGGAGATCGCGATTATGCATTCTTAGAAAGACCTTTCAATATCGATGTCATCACAGTCGCAGCGCTAAAAAGACCGAATGGTTCTGGAGCTCTAAGTCCCGCGGAAATTGCGTCTACAAGAAAGCTGATCACCCTTCAATTACAGATGGCCGCCGACCAAGGCGTTCGAGTACTTGTCCTTAGTGCATTTGGTTGCGGCGCTTATAATAATCCGCCTGCACAAATTGCAAAAATCTATGAAGAAGAACTCCAGAATTTCACCGGCATGTTCGATGCGGTGGTCTTTGCGATTATCGATGATAAAAATGCTATGAAATCTGGTGGGAATGGAAATTTCCTGCCCTTTGCTCAGCATTTTGCTGCACGTGGCGCCCAAGTATTCGACGGATGTAACAAGCCACTATCTGCTGATTACTTCGGTGTCGCCGGCCCCTCTGCTAGTGCCAATCCCGCAGGTAGACCTTATGCTGGCGGTGGAGATGATGATTTCTTCGATGATGATATTGTTCCAGCACGTCGTTCAGCAGCACCTTCTGCTAGCAGACCCTACGCCGGTGGCGATGATGATTTCTCCGATATCGATGGTAAAGATGACGCAGGTCCCGCAGCTGCTAATAGCGCTAAGCCCGCTAAAAGCGGCGCTCCTTCTCTTGCTGACAAAGTAGCAATACTCAAGGAAAATGCAAGATTACAGAAATTCATCGCCTTCGATCGAAGCGCTGATTCTTTGACTTCCTTCCTTGGCACTTACTATCCTTGCAACGTCACAATGTACAAAGGCAGTAAAACCTCTGGAGAACTTACATTCAAGTGCGCCGAAGCGGCTTTCCAATCAGACCGCGTGAAAGCGCGCAGAAAAGAATTCGTAGATCTCGATGGCCCTCGCGCTACTGCTCTCGGCAAAACCATCGCAAATCCAGAAGTTCGAGAAAATCCCAACACCAAGGGGAAAATGGATCAAACTTGGTTCATCCGCAATCCGGCCCATATGAAAGAGGTCCTTCTTGCGAAATTCAAGCAGAACGAAGAGCTGCGAGAGCTTCTTTTCGCAACAAAAGACGCCTATATCGTCGAGCACGATAGAGATGCATTCTGGGGCGATGGCCTCGATGGCAAAGGGCAAAATAGGCTCGGCCTGCTGCTCATGGAAGTCCGCGGTGAACTAGCGACAAACAAAAAGTATAATCAAAAAGCCGGTAAAGACGTCAAAGGTGTTGTAGCCAACGCTCCCGCTGAATATCAGAAATCCCTAGCCGGATCTGACCTCGACTAACCACCCTAAACATCTCTAAAGAGTAAGGGCTCTTCCTTCTGGGAAGAGCCCTTTTTTTATTTCGGGGTAGCGGGATTCGAACCCACGACCTCTTCGTCCCGAACGAAGCGCGCTAGCCAAACTGCGCTACACCCCGTAAAATAGAGCGGAATTTTATCCCCAGATAGACTATTTTCGCTAGTGAGATCTCTATGGATAAGTCTGTGCAATTGCCTTTTTTCAGCGCTACGGTGCCGGCGGGCTTCGCCTCGGCAGCGGACGACCATGTCGAAAAAAGCCTCGATCTTCACGAGCTGCTCATCACCCATCCGGCTGCCACCTTTTTTGTCAGGGTGAAGGGCAATTCAATGGAGGGAGCCGCCATCCACTGCGGCGATATTCTCGTGGTGGATAGGTCCCTTGAGCCTGTGAGCGGAAGGATCGTAGTTGCCATCCTCAATGGGGAATTCACCGTCAAACGGCTGCTAATCGAGGGAGAAACGGTGCGCCTGGTACCCGAAAATCCCGCCTACCCGATCATCAAGGTCCCCGCTGAAAGCGACTTTCAAGTATGGGGAACAGTGACCTACATCATCAAATCATGTATTACCTAGTCGATTGCAACCAGTTCTTCGTCTCCTGCGAGCAGGTCTTCGCGCCGAAACTCCTCAACCGGCCTGTGGTGGTGCTTTCGAGCAACGATGGGTGCGTCGTCGCTAGATCAAGAGAAGCGAAAAAACTCGGCATCGCGATGGGCGTGCCGGCCTATCAATGCCGCGATCTTTTCAAACAACATGGCGTCGTCACTTTATCCTCGAACTTCGCTCTGTATTCGGACATGTCGCAAAGGGTCATGCAGGTGCTGGAGAAATTTTGCGACGATCTCGAAGTCTATTCGATCGATGAAGCCTTTTTATGGAGCGAGGAAAAAGATCCTATTTCCTTTGCCAAGGAAATCCGCAAAACCGTCGGAAGATGGACAGGTATCGGCGTATCCATTGGCATCGCCAAGACCAAAACACTCGCTAAAGTCGCAAGCGATCTTGCAAAAAACACCAAAGACGGCGTCTGTCTTTTGGATGGCGAAGAAGGCATAAAGGTCCTAAAAAAACTCCCCGTCGAAGAAGTGTGGGGCATCGGAAGACGTCTCAAAGAACGACTGAACGAACTAAGGATCACGACAGCGTGGGAAGTGGCCACCGCAGAACCTACGTGGCTGAAAAGACAATTTTCCGTGATGCTCCTTCGAACATCGCTGGAACTTCAGGGCATATCGTGTTTGGATCTCGAAGAGAGTCCCGAATTGCAAGATTCGATCCTCCGTTCACGATCCTTCGGCCAGCCTGTTACTGATCTCGAAGAGTTGAAAGAAGCGCTGGCTATGCATGTCGCCAAGGCCGCCGCGAAACTCCGGGAGCAAGATGGCGTCGCAAGAGTCCTCTGCGTGTTTTTGATGACGTCTCGGTTTCTCAAAGACCCTTTTGCCGCGTCGCAAGCAAGCTCTCTAGCCACCCCGACTTCTTATACGCCGCATTTGATTGCAAAAGCCCATGAACTGATCACGTCTTTGTATAGACCCGGACTTGTGTACAAAAAAGTCGGTGTGATTTTGAGCGAGCTTGCTCCCAAACAAGATTTGCAAGGCGATTTTTGGGAGGCTCCTTTGCAAGAGCAAAGCAAGCACGCCAACGCCATGCTGATGCTCGATGCCGTCCAGAACCGTTTCGGCAATAAAGCGCTCCGCTTTGCCGCGGAAGGACTCGATCAGAATTGGGAAATGAAGCAGAGCAAACGCACCCCCCACTACACGACGTCGTGGGAGGAGCTGTTAGAAATTTAAGCAGCGAGCGCGATTGCTTCTAAGAAAAAGACCGCAAGCGAGCTTCCGCCGAGAAGCCAAAGCATCGGCTTTCCTCCCCGAAGGATGGGAGCTTTTTCAAGTCCGAGTTTATAGCGACCAGCCCATACGAGAAGCACCGGCAGAAGACCATTCAAGAAGGCTTCGCCAAATCCTCCCGCCCAACCCAGCGCTTTATCAAAAATCGCCGGATCGAAGAGCGCGATGGCTAAAGGGGGCGCAAACGTAAGCACCGTCAGAATCCATCTTTTCACGTTGTATTTGCGGAGTCCATCCGCCATGAAATCGACCATCGAAAGCGATACGCCAAGAAGCGATGTAACCAGCGCAAAAAAAGCGAAGATCGCAGCGCATCTTCCAAGCCAG
Source organism: uncultured Simkaniaceae bacterium (assembly GCA_963813105.1). Lineage (GTDB taxonomy): Bacteria > Chlamydiota > Chlamydiia > Chlamydiales > Rhabdochlamydiaceae > JAGXTH01. The sequence continues at coordinate 248,792 of CAWEXT010000005.1, read as the reverse complement.
GGATTTGCAGTAATGCTCTGCAAGACGACGCTTGCGGGTTGCCCTGCTGCTTTGGCTGCTACGATCGTTTCGATTGGCGCAGAGCCGATCACGAGCCATTGCCATACGGAATAGATGACAAAGGCGATCCCCGTACCGATGAAGACTGATAGGCGAAGTGCCTTGCGATCCCGATCGAGATAGGTGCAAAGCGACGGAATCACATTGTGGAATCCAAAGGCGCTAAAAAGCACAGGAGCTGCGACAAAAGCGCCTGGAAGATCGAACAGAAGAAAACGCTCGGCGCTCACTTCCCCCGATCCCAATCCCACGAGAAAGACGTAGGTTGCCGCGAGGCCGCAGACAAGAAGCAGGTTGACCCGATCGATCGAACGGATGCCGCGGAAGACGATCATTCCGAAGATCGCCGCAAACAGCACATAGCCCGTCTTGCCAGGGAGTGAGAGCCCTGTCATCGCGTGGATGAACGAAGTAAAAAGAGGCGCGCCACCTGCGACATAGGCGATCATGAGACAGTAGTAAAGGAAGAGAAACAAGCCGCCTGCGATATACCGTCCCTTATTACCGAGGAGGCGCCCTGTCATCGAGAGGATATTGGAGCCGGGAGGCATCCATAGAGCCGCTTCGACGATGAGAAGGCCTGTCGCGAGCATAAAGAGCCATACGAGGGTGGTGATCAGAAGGGCCGGATAAAGGCCCGCCTGAGCGGTGAGTAGCGGAATCCCGAGCATTCCGGCGCCAATCGTGGTGCCGGCGATCAAAAGGGAGCCGCTGAGGATCTTAGAAAAAACTGTTTTTGGCGTTGCCTGGGCAACGGATACATTCTCCATACCATCAAACCTTATTTTGAATCATTGAGGGGCAAATCGGATGTGAAAAAAAAGTTGTATATAGCCTGTTACAGGCTATGATGGAGGGAATGGAAGTGAGAGACAAAAGACACCGTTAACATACGGCCAGTATACGTTCGGAGAATAGGAATTGTCAACCGCCATTATCCTTGTAAAAGTCCTCCCTAAGACGTCCCGTGAAGAGATCGTCGGCTGGGAGGGAGAAGAGGTAAAAATTCGTTTAAAGGCGGTCCCGGAAAAAGGAGCCGCTAATAAAGCTCTAATTGATTTCCTCGCCAAAAAACTTAGGCTCCCCAAACAGGCCATCACAATTGTGCAGGGAGAAAAGAGCCGTCACAAACGCCTTTCCATCGAAGGGTTTACCTTTGAGCAACTCCGAGAAAAAATCAACAAACTGATCCAATGAGGAATCTATGAAATCGCTTTTAGTTTTCGTTCACAATCTCTACGAAGATCTAGAACTTTGGTATCCAAAAATCCGCATGGAAGAAGCTGGCTGGAAAACTGTCGTTGCGGGTCCTGAAGCAGGGAAAATTTATGAAGGAAAACACAGCTATCCTTGCAAAGCGGACATCTCCTTCAAAGACGTGCAGGTCAAAGATTATGCGGGTCTTTTGATTCCCGGAGGCTATTGTCCCGATTATCTTCGCATTGATCCAAAAGTCCTAAGCATCACGAAGCAATTCCATGACGAAAAGAAAATGATCGCGTTCATTTGCCATGCAGGTTGGGTGCCAATTTCTGCAAAAATCCTCAAAGGCCGCACGGCAACCAGCTATAAAGCCATTAAGGACGACATGGAAAATGCCGGCGTGCATTGGAAGGACGAGCCTGTCGTCATCGATGGCAATTTAATCTCGTCGCGTTTTCCTGCAGATCTTCATGTTTTTGCCAAAGCGATGGCCGATCACAAATGATTGTTATTTGACAAAAAATGATCGTTTTTCGATCATGGTTTCTTTTAGGAGGAACTTATGAACGAAAAAAAGATCGAAACACTCAGCAGAATTCTGAAAGTCCTATTCCTTGGTTTGGCTTGCGCTTTGCCTATCGTCAACGCAGGCGGATGGATTACGGATGGTTACATGTTTTTACAACCCTGGATCCATTGGGAGGTCCTGCCTCAACTCTCCGAAGCTTCGATTCCCGCATTCGGGCAACTTTCGGTTCAGGCGAAATTGCTCGGGTTTTTGATTTCTCTCATTCCGGTGGGGTTCAAAACTGCGGCGCTTCTTTTTTTGATGAAACTCTTCGGCCTATTTGAAAAACGGGAATTCTTTTCCAAAGAAAGCGTTCTCTATATCCGCAAACTTGGGTTTTGTCTGCTCTTCGGACAACTCGTCTATCCGTTTTATATGGGCATGATGACGCTTGCGTTGACGATGAACAATCCCCCAGGCATGCGCAACATCACGGTCGGTTTTGAAGGAGAACAAGCTAGTCTTACCATCGTCGCTCTGATCGTCATCCTCGTTTCCTGGATCATGAACGAAGGAAGGAAATTGCAAGAAGAAAGCGAGGCGACGATTTAGTATGCCGATCGTTATTAATCTCGATGTCGTTCTTGCGAAGAGAAAAATGCGCTCTAAGGATGTGGCGGAAGCGATCGGAATCACCGAGCAAAATCTCTCGATCCTGAAGACAGGCAAAGCCAAGGCAATTCGGTTTAGTACACTGGAAGCTTTATGCAAGGTACTCGATTGCCAGCCTGGAGAAATTTTGGTCTACGAAGCAATGGAGGATCACAGGGCTGATTTGACTTTTGAGAACTTAGCCTTATTTTCGAGTCAGTAAGAGCAGGAGTGCCTTCGGCTGGAGTGTTACCATTAATCATTGAATATTAAATGGATATAGTCATAGAGAATATATTTCATCTGTCGATGCTTGGATATTGTCCAAATAATGACATATAGGATATATTGCAATTATGAAGCAATCAACCTCTGGAACTCTCCTATTACGGCGTCTCGCCAATGAAGGGCTTAGAATTTTTACGCTCAAAAAAGCTCAAGAATTTTCGGCAGAACTGGGAATTGATCCGCATTATATACCCGAAGCTCTCCATCATCTATTGAAAGGGGGATGGGTCAAACGTTTGAAAAGAGGTACGTATGCTCTTAGTGCCGAATCTGGGTTTGGAACTCCTCCTCATGATTTTGAAATTGCAATGGCATTAGTTCATCCTTCTGCAATCAGCCATTGGACAGCAATGCATTATCATCATCTTACTCAACAGACACCCAATACAATTTTTGCAATTACACCAACTTCATCGGCGATTCCTCGCTCTTTGGATAAAGGTCGATTTCGATTTGTGAAAATCAAAAATTCATTCTTTTTCGGCATTCAAAAGGTATGGGTAAATGAAGCGCAGGTTCAAATCACAGATCCTGAAAGAACACTATTAGATGGTCTAATGATGCCACAATATTGTGGTGATTTTTCTGAAGTTTTTCACGCTTTTAAAATCCACAAAGAACATCTCGATTTGAAGAAGATCATTCAATATGCCTTAAGACTTGATTCTGCCATTATAAAACGCCTCGGTTGGATTCTCGATCAATTGGGAATCCAAAAGTCCTTGTTGCTTCGATTAGAGACATTCCCCATCAAGGGTTATAGAAAATTGGATGCTAGCGGGCCTCTCAAAGGAATTTATAATAAAAAATGGATGATTCAGGAAAACATATGAATTTAAAACCCCTACGCAAACGACTAGATGATGCAGCCAAAAATAGTGGCCTCCGACTAGATATTCTACAGCAGGATTATTTATTATCTTGGGTACTGGCTTGCATTTATCGACACCCTCTTTTGAAGGAATCACTAGCTTTTAAGGGCGGTACGGCTCTTAAGAAATGTTACTTTGGAGAATATCGATTCTCCCAAGATCTCGATTTTACCACGACGTCAAAAGCCCCAAAGGGCTCGGCCCTTCATTTAGCACTCACAGAAGTTTGTGAAATTGCTAGGGTTAGCATGAATGAATATGCTCCCATCAAGATCGAGATAAAAAGATATGAGGAGAAAGAACCTCATCCTCACGGGCAAGAAGCATTCTCTTTCTACGCACAATTCCCGTGGCAAAATCAGCCTTTAACTAAGATCATGGTGGAAATATCGAGAGACGAAAACCTTCTCTTTAATCCCCTATGGAAGCCGATTTTGCATGATTATGGAGAACCTATTCACCAAGAGGTCATGATATATGCCTTAGAGGAGATTATTCTCGAAAAATTACGGGCGATTCTTCAATGCACAAAGAAAATCCATGAAGGGGATATTTTCCGTTCAAGGTCGAGAGATTATTACGATCTTTGGCGTATTCTCGGAAAATTTGGAAATCATGTGAATTTTAAACTCATTCGTTCTCTATTGCCTTTGAAGTGTTCTATAAAGGGGGTAGCATTTAAAACAATCGCAGATTTTTTTGATGAAAAAATAATCGCGGAGGTCAAAAAAACTTGGACTGACTGGCTTGGTCCTCTAGTTTCCGATTTGCCCGAATGCGAGCTTGTATTGGAAGAACTCCGAGATAAAGTTGCAACAATGATTCATTTCACAAACCCTCGTCTTGCGCTAGGTGAATTATTGCAGAATAGCGGTTTGAAAAATCGCGATCTTTTTCAAGTTTGCGAAAGAGTCATTCAAGCCGGAGCCGATGTCAATCAGGCTAGAGAAGGCTTGACTCCCTTTCAGCTTGCTGTGCTTAAGAATGACAAAGCACTTGCAGATCTTATACTTTCCCATGGAGGAAAAAAGATTCGACCTCCGGGGCTAGGTTATATGAATCATTATCAACTTTACAAAGAATAGTTGAACTTCTCGACCAAAGACAAAAGAAGTTCAAGAAAGGAGCTCTTTCGAGGTAATGATCGTTCCGCCTTTGGCGGCGATCGCTTCGAGAGCTTTTTTGACATCGCCTTTATGCAGATCGATGCCGGCGCAGGCATCTTCGATGACAAAGACCTTGAAGCCGAGGTCGATTGCATCGAAGGCCGTGTAGAGAACGCAGTAATCGGTCGTGAGTCCCGCGATATAGACTTCATCGACGTGGTGTTTCTTGAGATAGGTTTCAAGGCCCGTACTTCGTTTGCGGGCGTTATCGAAAAAGCAACTATAGCTATCGATCTTGGGATCGGTTCCTTTATGGAAGGTCTCTTGGATGCGCTTAGTGTCGAGTCCGGAAGAATTTTCGGCGCCGTGTGTATTTTGCACACAGTGGTCCGGCCAAAGCACCTGCGGCTTTCCTTCGACTTGGATGATGTCGCCGATTTTTTTCCCGGGATGACTCGAGGCAAAACTGATGTGATGCGGCGGATGCCAGTCTTTGGACGTCACGCAGAGAGGGAATTTTGGAATTAGCCGGTTGATGATCGGGATGAGAATATCGCCGCCTTTTACGCCAAGGGCGCCGCCCGGCATGAAATCGTTTTGCATATCGACGACGATGAGCGCCTTCACGGATCCTCGCGTTTTTGGATTTCTTCCAAGAGCCGCACTTTCTGATCGAAGAGAGTTTTTTCCAGGCCGGTCAAATAGAGCTGGGGATTCAAAAACCTGCGAATGGCAGGATGGAACTTGGCTTGCTGCGCTTGGCTGTAGTCTTGAATAGCTGAAAGTTTGGGAAGTGGTTTTACGAGCTGTCCCTTTCGCAACACGGGCACTAGAAGATCATGAAAAACATCTGTATAACTAATCGTTCGGATGAGGGCGGGATCGCTGGGATCCACGATCTGTCCAGGTTCTTCGATTCCCTCGAGGGAATCGTAAATCATATCTGCAGCATAGTTGCCGCTCGTTTCGAATCTTCGCACTTGCAAAATCCCCGGGTTGGTCATTTTTTCAGCCCGCTCGGAGATCTTGAGTTTAGGCAGCCATTTTCCATCAGTATCTTTGATGGCCGAGAGTTTGTAGACGCCATCTAAAGCCGATTGATCTTTGGCCGTCACAAGATGCGTGCCCACACCCCATAAATCGATTTTGGCTCCCTGTTGTTTGAGATCGCGGATGAGATACTCGTCGAGCTCGTTGCTTGCCATGATTTTGGCTTTAGGGAATCCTTCTTTATCGAGAACTTTGCGGATTTCCATGGAAAGATGCGCAAGATCGCCGGAGTCCATCCTTACGCCGATCATTTCAATGCCTCTTTGGCGAAGTTTTTTCGCTGCGTGGATAGCTTTGCGCACGCCTTTCATCGTGTCGTAGGTATCGACGAGGAAAATACAGTTTTCGGCCATTACATCGGCAAAGGCATCGAACGATTCTTCCTCGCTGCGAAAGACCATCACCCAGCTATGGGCGAATGTTCCTTTCACGGGAATGCCGAAGATTTTTCCGGCGAGGACATTCGAGGTGCCCATGCAGCCGCCGATATAGGCTGCCCTTGCAGCAGAAAGCGCTCCATCGATCCCTTGCGCCCTTCGCATGCCGAATTCGATGATGGGATCGCCTTTGGCGGCGAGAACGACGCGCGAGGCTTTGGTCGCAATCAAAGTCTGAAAATTGAAAATATTCAGAAGTGGGCTTTCCAGCATTTGCGCTTGAAGAAGCGGTCCTTGAATGCGAACAAACGGTTCTTGGGGAAAAACCGGCGTTCCCTCAGGCATGGCGTCGAGGTCACAGGTGATCTTAAGCTTGCTTAAATAGTCGAGAAATTTTGGATCGAAGAGCGGATGACCTTTAACGCCCACGAGCGATTCAAGATAGGCAAGATCGCTAGCGTCGAAATGAAGCGTCTGAAGATACTCCACAGCCGTTTCAAGTCCTGCAGCGATTGCGAAAGAGCCTCCGAAAGGTTTCTTGCGGAAGAAAAGCTGAAAGACAGCCTCTCTTTCATGCAGCTGCTTCTTCCAATACCCATAGGCCATGGTGAGTTGATAGAGGTCGGTATGAAGAGCTAATGATTGCCCATAGGGAGGAAGGAATTTAGTCACTAGAGCAACCCATGCTGTTGAAGGATTCTTTGTTTACGCCTTTCGAGAAGATCGATTTGCGTATCGATCGCTTTCGCTTCTTGGCGATAAGCATCGGCTTGTTCATAAGCGCGGCGTGTTTCATTGAATTGATCAGGGAGGAACTGCCATCGAATGGCTTTATCTTCGAGAAGATTGGCTTTTCCGAGCACCTTGATCCTCCGATCTTGGAGTTGCGAAACTTCTTCGTCGATCTCTTGCACATCTATCTGCCAGTCCATGTTATCGACGAGCGGAGAAGTGAGAAGAAACAAACCGACAACTGTTTGCCACATATAGTCTTTATGTTAACAGGAAAGTAGAATATTGAGGACATCTCTTGGGACATACGCACACGCATAAAGCGAACCAACATAAGCGAATTTTGCTCATCGCCATCTTGATTGCGCTCGTATTCATCGTCGTCGAAGTAGTGGGTGGTATTATCGCAAGAAGCCTTGCGCTGATGAGCGATGCGCTGCATCTCTTCGCCGATGTAGGCGCTCTTGTTTTGGGATGGATCATTTCGCATCTTCTGCAAAAACCTGCAACGCAAAGACTCTCTTATGGCTATCATAGAGCCGAAGCGCTTGGCGCCCTTGCCAGCGCTCTCATTCTTTGGGCTCTATGCTCTGTCCTCGTCTATCATGCTGTCGACAGATTCCTCCATCCTGAACCAGTACGCGGAGGGGTCGTATTCGTCGTCGCCGCTTTGGGACTTGCCGCAAACTACGCCATGATGCGCGTGCTGCATCCTGCCCACAAAGAAAATCTCAATATGCGCGCAGCCTATCTACATGTGATCAGCGATCTCTTGGGAAGTGTCGGCGTACTCTTCAGCGGTGTTGTGATACTCCTCACAGGATGGAATCCTATCGACCCGATCATCACTATCCTGATTGCTGTGGCGATCATCTACAGCACGATCAAAGTGTTCAGACAATCACTTGCCATTTTGATGGAATCAACGCCGCCTGGGCTAGATTCTGACGCCCTCTATCAAACTCTCAAAGAACTTCCAGCTGTCGAGGAAGTTCACGATTTGCATATCTGGTCGATTTCCTCCAACGATCCGGTTTTAAGCGTCCATCTTGTTTCCAAAGACGCCAATCGCACGCTGCAGGCCGCCCATCACACCCTCGAAAAAAAATTTGGTATCACCCACATGACGATCCAGATCGAGGATCACGATCATTTCGATCCCAAATATTGTTATGACTGTCAAAAAAAATCTTGATATTGGGTAAGAGAGAGAAAACAGGCTATACTACTTCGCATGTTTCGAAAATTTTTTTTCACCTTCTTGCTGATGACGGGGATTCTCGCTGCTGAGGAACCTTCTTCCTATTTTTGCTCGCGACTCACTCGTGCAAAAGCAGGCGATTATATCGTCACAAGCCAACCTGGATGCTATTGCGTTCTTCTCATCCGTTCGCATGAGGGAAATAAGATCATTCTCGAAGAAATCGATATCCCCGATTATGCCGTCGATACCAAGAAAATGGATTGGAAAACTTGGATTCTTTCCCGCGCCCCCGGCAACACTTCTTGGATCTATCTCGAAATCGATCTCGCTGAACAAAAACTCCTCGATGCTTACAGCGTTTCAAGACGAAGTTTCTTGCAGCTCTCCGAAGATGAACAATTTTTTCTCAAACTTCTTTCCTTGCCGACGCAGCGTTTGCACAATGATATTCGACGCAAAATCGGCCCCCCTCCTCTAGCTGGCGAGCCCGATTTTCGAAAGATTTGGCAACCGAAGATTCGCTTCGAAGGCGTAAGTCGCAATGAACCCACGACGGTCTTTCGGGCAGAGTGGCCACGCGATAGCAGCGTGATTTCGGGCAGCAGAATTGATTTTTATTACGACGATCGCTTGCCCGATTTCGCTTTTCCCACATGGATCGAGATTTCCACGAGCCATTTAAAAGCCCATATGGCTGTCATCGAAGCTGGACGCAATCTCACCTCCCCTGCTCCGAATATGCCCATGCGTCCTCCGAAAATTCTCAAAATGCCTGAAATTGTTGGCGAAAGTTTTGTTATGGAAGTTCGCTGCATCGAAGATTTTGAGAAGATCGATCTCTTCGCCATCGAGGCCGGCGGGCCTCTAAAACCCGGTATCCGTTTGCTTTATGAAATGGAACGCGTGGACAAAGAAACACTTCGCTTCCTCATACCCAAAACTCTTGTCGACGATAAACTGCAAATTGGGCATCATTATCGACTAGCTCTTGCCCCCTTTGGGCATCCCGAATGTTACACAGAAACCGAGAGCACATTCGCAGTTATCAACAATGATGAACAGTAGTGGACAGTCGTGGTCGTTTCTTAGCAAAACTCCCGCGCAATCGTCTAATTCTTAAGATGTTGCATATTCCCCTCTCGTAGACGTCAAGAGTCCATCAAGACCCGGTAACCGGGGTATTTATCAACACCTTTTCCACAAATCATCTTTTCCACTACAATGTTGCGCTATGTCTAAAAAATCTAAGAATGTTTTCTTTCACGTCTATCGACGTTTTCGGCGAAAAGAATCCAAGCTCAGCGATTCGGCAAAAACCCAAATCCGCACCTGCCTAAAATCGCTCGAAGATGCCCTGCTAGCTTCCGATAAGGAAGCGAGCAAGCGTCATGCTCTTCGAGCCAAACAACTTTACGATGAACACCTCCGCAAAAAAGGGTTGGAGCAATTTATCGATCTCATTGTCGGCCTCGCCGTCGCGCTCGCCGTGGCAGTCGTCGTTCGGCAGATCTGGTTCGAGCTCTATGAGATCCCCACTGGATCGATGCGTCCCACTCTCAAAGAACAAGATCGGCTCATCGTTTCCAAAACGAATTTCGGCCTGAATATCCCCCTAATGGCCAATCACGCCTATTTCGATCCCACACTTGTTCAACGCTACGGCATCGTCACTCTGACCAGTGAAAATATGGATATCGCCGATGCCGATACACGCTATTTTTATATTTTCCCGGGCAAGAAGCAGTTCGTCAAAAGGATGATCGGCAAACCCGGCGACATACTCTATTTCTACGGCGGCGATATTTATGGTATCGATGCCAATGGACAAGATATTTCCGCAGAATTTCGCGATCCGCAGTTGGCGCTGATCGACCATATTCCCTTCCTCCGTTTCGAAGGGCAGCTCTCGTATCCTGTCGGCGCAACAGGTGGCATTTATCCCAAAGCCGTCATCCACCAGATGGGACAACCCATTGCAGTCCTCAATGGAACAAATGATGGAAAATTTCTTTCCCTTGCTTCGATCCATGACAATCAATTTCCCCTGCCGGAAAGTTACAGTGCGCTTTGGGGCATCGGCAATTACGCCATGGCAAGGCTTTTGACAAAAGAAGAAGCGATTGCCGAAGGAGTTGCTCCTGCAACACAAGCGAAACTCTTCCTCGAACTTTCCCATCATCCTCGTCTCGGTCGTCTCGAACTTACCTCGGATATCAGTGGAAAACTCCGTCCAGGATTCCGTTATGAAATCTCGCTACTTCCCTTAAACGATCAGGACATCAAAACTCTTTTCAGCAATCTTTATACCGCCCGTTTCAGCGTCAAAAGCGGACTCATTTCCCGCTACAGCGTCGGAGGCCATGAGGCGATGCCGCTGCAGCTGGTGCCGCGCATCAGCGATGTACCTGACGGTCTTTATGAATTCTACTATGGAAAAGCCTATCAAATCGGCTGGCAAGGACTTGCAACGGAATTACCGAACAGCCATCCAATTTATCAACAAACACCCGAAAGACTGCTGCTCTGGTTCAATCTAGGACTCGACTTCAACAACCTCTACAAACCTTCCAGCAGGGTCAATATCCGTCCCAACCGCTATGCATATTTCCGGGACGGCGATCTTTTTGTCATGGGTCAGCCTCTCTGGAAAAAAGGCGACACTTCTCTTGCAGCCTTCGAGCAGCAAGAACAAAAACACGCTAAAGATTACATTCCTTTCGTAGATTGTGGCCCGCCAAACCATGCAATGATCCAGCAGCTTGGCCTGAAAATCCCCGAAAAGAGCTATCTCGTATTAGGCGATAATCATGCGATGAGCGGCGATAGCCGAGTCTTTGGATTCGTGCCGGAGGATAATTTGCGCGGCGCACCGAGCTTCATTTTCTGGCCTGCGGGAAGCCGTTGGGGAATCCCCAATCAGCCTCCCTATCCCTGGTTTACGCTTCCGAATATCAGCATCTGGGTGCTCTTCTTGATCGTTTGCGCGATCTGGCGATGGATCCATGTCCGCCGCATGAAGCTGCCCGTACCCGGCCTCTAGAATCTATTTCATAAACTTAGAAAGCATCGCATAGATATTCTGGAAATTCTCTGCAAAATTATCGCGGCCAAATTGCAGGGCTTCCATATCATATGTTTCTCCAAAGGCCTCGCCAATCCAAATGTAGACCTTCAACTTCAAATCGCGCGGAAATAAGTTAAATACACTATGCATGTTGGCACGCAGGCGGGATAAATCACTCAGAGTACTCGGGTTATTGAGCGGCGTTAATCCACTTGACAAGATTCGGGAGAACTGCGAGTTCTTCTTCGGTAAAAATCGGTGACTCCAAAATCTCTGGTTTTTCTCTTACTCGCTCAGTAAGGAGTGAGTTCAAAAGACCGAGGTCCTCGAAGAAATGTTCGCGACCATAGTTTTCAGCAGCATCGTGATTTGCAATATTCTGCATATGACCAATATCCTGATAAAGATCATGTCGCATCTCTTCTGGCAGCCGCCCCAAAAGCCCTCTTACTGGCGCTATTGCCTGTGCAAACTGTTGATCATCGAGTTCATCTGTTATCGCATCGAGGATATGAGCATCTGCTTAAAGAGTTCCACCGGATCCTCATTAGGGATACCCGCTTGCAAAACCGCAGAAGAAGAGGCCGATGCACCAGGTCCTTGTGCAAACTCATCTCCAGTTAAGAAAGGGGATGCATGGTACTTTGGCCATCATGTCTTTGAATAAGAGAATGCTGCAGCGCAGCTACAGCAAATCGACCTAAGTCATCGAAAATATGTCGTTTGCCGAACCGTTCGGCATTTGCCGGAGAAGACCCCACCTTGCAATCCAATATTTCTATACATCTCTTTGCGTACAGACTCGGGCAAACTATCAAAATCCCTGCGCATTGCATCGATTGTAGCTGCTTTCTTTGCTTATGCGCCTCCTCAAACGCGGCTAATCCATAACAGCTTTTGCGTATTTCATTAAGAATGATCGCTTCTTCTTGGAGGAGTTCCAAAAGAACCACGGGGCCAGGAATATGTACAGTCCCAATTGGTGGCGACGTTATGGCAGGCCGGAGCATTGCAAATTCACTAGAGCCAAGGGGTCGACTATGATGCAGCCCTTGCACTTTTCTATCATCATTACCGCCAGCGCGTGGCATAGCCTGACTTAAAGAAGCTGGTCCAAGCTGCCCTTAGAGGAGAAGGAGAGTCTAGAGGAGATGGAACGAACTCGCTCCCAGTCCCTGAAGCATCGCCTGTGTGCTGAGAATAAGAATTATCACTCGGTGGGGAAGGGAAGGGACTTCCCTGAAAGGGGACGGGAGGTTTTCCAAAGCCAATTTGCGAAAAACGGGCGTCCGTAGGCGTTGGGAGTCTTGGTACGGGCGGCCTTAAGAGTCCCGACACAGTTCGTTGTAATGCATAAATAGGTTGATACGTTTGAGCGCTAGCTGGCCCTGTGCTCCGGGACCTACCCCTGGCCACCCCCTGTCTCACGCCTTGGGGAGAAAATGTAAATTGCCTATGCCCGAAAGGGGAATTTAGCAATTGTACGCCTGAGATCTGCCCATCTTCAGGTGTTGGTGGAATAACCATTGGAGGCCGTGGAGTTGTCTGAGGTAATTGAGATCCCTGTCCACGGAATCTAGCCTCATCATCGATGAGTTCATCAAGCGCATCGTCGGTCAGGTGCATTGCATCGAGTTTATCCTGGTACTGTTCAAGAGCAGTCACCCTTAATAGCTCCAAATGCTCGACTGCTTGATCTTTTTCATACCGAATGCCTTGTTCAGCATCGTCGATTTTACCTCCCATGCGTCGATGCAAATCCTCTCGAATGCCCTCAGGTAAATTGGCAATAGCTGCAAGCAATTTCTGCCGATCTCCTTGCGCTTGATTCAAGTCCTCGAAAAATTGGCGGAAGGGTTGTACTTGCACTAACTGCTCTTCGATCACAATCAATTTCGAGATACGGGAATAGTGCAACCAAAGATCATTCAAGAGGGTAATAGGCATGCGCGCTTCGATCAGCGCAATATCCGCCCCGAGAAGAACCGTTGCAGTATCTCTAAGACTTCGCAGTTGATCTCCATGCGCAGCAGCACAGGCGATTCCGAGTTGTGTGACTTGTTTCCTAAGGGCAAACAGCGCTGGAAGTTGTTGCAAGCGATCTTGAAGTCTATGTGCAGTAGCTCTCAGGTCATTGAATCTTTGGCTTAGGTTTTGTCGAAGTGCCATCTCGTGAACATCTTCGCTAACTTCCTGCATTTCCGCTTGGTAAGCCCGATGTTCCTCCGTCATCTCCACATCCGTTTGTTGGAGATCGCCTACAAGTTCTTGAAAGGCGCTCTGAAAGGTTGCGTCAGGGGTATTGGCATAATAATTTCTTGCGATTTGCCCGCGGACTATATCGACATTCTCACCCAATTGCTGAAGCGAATCGGCATCCTGACAGAGCATACGGAGATGCTCATTCAAAACTCCCAAAGAAGATGCTTGGTGAACATGAGACATGGTGAGAACTCCTCAGCTTTATAAAGAAAGGGAAAAGTTTCTTTTAAGATCTGAAAGAAAGCAAGGAATTTCTCTAAAAACAAAGACTCTCGCCATGAGAGCGGGTGCTTCATGGCGAGAGTCGGAAAATAAGCAACGAGTTTGCTTTAAACAGCGCTTCCAAGGATGGCCTTGACGAAGTCAAGATGCTCAGAGAAGTGCGCACGGCCAAATTCTTCTGCTGCTTTACCCTGCAGAGCCAATTTGCCGAATTCTTGGCCAATAGCTACATAGACAACCTGAACTTTGTAGTCATGATGTCCTTCGAAAGCTTTATTCATAGCATCTTTTACAACGCTATCTTTAGCTGTCAGCTTGATCTTCGCAAGACTTGCCAAGATCGCGTCACGAGCTGCAACACTCAAGACAGGAAGCTTAGGCTGGGGTTTTGCGCTGTCAGCGGCTGAAACTGGGAACCCATAGAATGATTTCCCGAGATCCTTTGCAGCAGCTTTCTCTTCGGTTGGCTTATCTTTACGACGAGCTTTATCAGCATCAGACTTAGAAGCTGCTCCAGCAGCATCCGCATCTTTGGATTTACTTGCTGGACCAGAAACAGGCTCAGCAGTTTTTTGCTTAGAGGCGGCTCCAGAAGCAACTGTTGCATCACCGGGTTTACCAGCTAGTTTCACGGAAGCATCAGCATCTCTTTTCCTTCTTACCTCAAGCGGTGGAAGATCTTTATCTCCACTTGCCGATCTTGAAGCAGGTCCAGGAACAGAAATACCGCCTGCTCTTGTCAACTTATCAGTAGGTGCTGGAGGTGCAGAAACATCTCCTGCGTCACCCTTTTTCACTGGTGCTGGAGGTGCAGAAACATCTCCTGCTCACCCTTTTTCACTGGTGCTGGAGGTGCAGAAACATCTACTGAACCAGATCTTGTTACTACAGGTGAAGGTGCACGGACTGGAGTAGCGGGTTTTGGAACGGAACCATCGCCTGCGTCACTTCTGCCAGTCTTTACTGGGGCTACAGGTGGTGAAGGTGGGCGGACTGGAGTAGTGGGTTTTGGAACAGAAGCATCGCCTGTGCCAGTTGTTTTCACTCCTCCAGCTGGAACTGAAGGTGCGGAATCACCAGAACCAGTTTTGCTTCTAGCTGCACCTGGGGTGCTACCAGAGCCATCTCCGAAGTCGAAATCAAAGGGATCATCCAGAGGATCTTTTTTCTTAGCCTTCTTGTCGTCACCTTTGCTTGCAGCAGGAGGACCTTTTGGATCTTTTCCATCAACTTCAAATGGATCAGCAGCTCCACTTGTTACGGGTGCTTTTGAGGTGTTTGCAGTAGCTGCTGGCGCACCGGTTGATGGCGCGCTGGCTTTAAGATGGGCAGCTACATCGGCTCTAGCCATGACTACGCGCACAAAGCGATCGAGGTCTGCAAAAAGATTGTTTTTGCCCCAATCTTGTGCACTTCTCTGCTTTTGACCTGCGTCGAGGCCAATGGCTTTATAAATATCATGACGTAAAGCCTCAGGAAAGCCTTTGCTCCCTTTGGCATCTTTTAACTTCAAAGAAGCCCAAATTGCTTGAAGGACGGCCATGCGAGTGGCATCGTCTTTATCCATGCCAGCCATGAGGGTGCACTGGGCTGCTGCCTCGGCGAGGAATTTCGCTTCTTGCCCATGGACGTAGACAGGCGCTATTAACGCTACAGGCGCTTTTGGCGGTACGACTACGAGGAAGTCATAGGTCGGTTTTGCGACCGGAGCAGTTCCGTAGAATGTGCATGCATCCGTATAGAGCACATACATATGATCGAGGAATGCCTGACATGAGGCTTGCGTTACACCATCTTTGAATTTCTCTTCAGCCACTTTTCGGACGGGTTCGGGGAGCATTGTAACCGCGGTTCTAACAAACGATTCCTCGCCCTTAGAGGCGCCGAAAGTACTAAAGAAGGTGTCATATAGTCCGAGTACTTGTTCCCCTTCTTTTTTGTGCGCTTCAGCTGCGGCTTGTTTAACAACCTCTGCCACGAAGGCGTATTTCGGCTCTTCTTTCGGTGCAACGCCGTATTTTGTGCATACTTCTTCGTATAGTTGACGAACGTGATCAGCAAAAGCTTGAAGGTCTGCTTTTGCTAGGTCTTTGCCACGGAGCGCCAAATTCACGCTTGCGAGCGCATCAGCAGGAAGTTGGGTGATCGCGGCCATAATGGCAGCAATGTCGCCATTCGATGCCCCGAAAGCTGTATAGAACGCTTCATAGGCTCCGAATACCTCTGTTTTTTCTTTTTCCAAAGCTGCGGTTGCTGCTTGTCTGGCTTCTTCAGCTTCTTTGACAGTCTTTTCATGAGCGGCAAGCGCTGTTTCGTATTGCACTTTAGAGGTAAAATGCGCTGCAAGGAGACCAAGTGGCATCTGATCTTGATGGTCAGAAAGCTCTGTCATGCGCGCTTTAAGGCCTGACAAATCCTCAGGTTTAGCACCTTGATGTTGGAGAGACAACGCATCCACAGCCTTGCGCATTGCAAATACATCGGCAATATGCCCAATCCCGGTATTGACAAAGGGCAAATCAGTTTCCAGCGCGGTGATGCACTGAGATATTTGAAGAGAAACTCCAGCATCCCTTTTAAACACCTCTTCAACATTCACCCTTCCTTTATGAGCTGCGACAGCTGCCGCGATTTTGGCGCTTCGCTCGACAAGAGCTTGTACTCCAAGAGTCGCTTCATCGGTTCCGGGTTGCGTTGCCAAAGCTTCAGATGTCTTGACATCGCGGGTTAGAGCCTCGAGATCTTCTCTATCTTGAGCGACTTGATGGATAAGTGTGTGGAGCTCACCACTACGTGGGGTCATTGGTACTGCATGTGACATATAGATTACTCCTAATTTCCCATTAAGGGAATGTGAAGCTTCCTTTAAGATGATATTTTCCCGCAAGATTTTTTTGGCCGAGCTACTTCAGAAGTTAAAAATTAGTCTGGGATTTTATAAATTATTATTGATCCGAGTTTCTATTTTTTATACGCATCGATCTGTAAGCGCACTTTTTCTTGCCATTGCGTTATTTTCCTCTGAATGGGAATGAGATGTTGAGCTAGATTCTGACGTCCATATCCTTCTGCGGATGCATCATCTTGTTTCTTACCGAAATGTCTCCCCAATGCGCGGTACATGGAGATCTTTTCCTCTCTGGTCGGGAAGCGTTTGTTGAATAGTTCAGTCATTTTCTGGTTCAACTGGGCAGAATCTTTCATGAGAGCGCCATCTTTGGCAAATTCCTCAAGGCTTGTGAGCATTCTCGAAAGTTGTGAGAGTTTTCTTTGTAACTGGGATTTTTCTTTGGAAAGCTCCCGAGCTTTTAGTGCTTCTTCTGCTGAGAATGTTCGCACATGAGACGGCCTTCCGGTAGATGCTTCATCAGAAGAAGCCGATAGATTATCTGCGTCATCTGCTCGCTTCTTTTGTTTGTAGGCTATTGTAAGAGGATGCGCTTCAATCGCTCTGACGAACCCTTTTACATCTAAGAAGAGATTATCCGTTTTTCCGAGAGTTGTACGAATATCGGCTTTCACCGACTCAGGCAGTCTTTCGAAGTCCGTTTCCAAAGAACCCATAACAAGCGATTGTTGAATGCCGCTAATGCCCGACATCGCTCTACACTCTTTGGCAAGTAAATAAAGCTGTTCGCCTGGATCATTAATGGGTAAGCGAAGGTGATACTTGATAGGGGCTACCATAGATCTTGAAGGCACGCCTTTTGCAGAGGAGGAAGCAGCGCCATCGCCTAAAGAAAGTGGCAACATATCAGGTCCTGTTACCATCACTTTCCAAGGAGAACCTGTCACTGTTCCATCGCCATTCGGATGCGCATTAGGACTCGCCCCCCTTAAGGTAGGAGTCGTCACGGGTTCAAGGGACGTCCTCAATTCAAAATAATCATCGGAATCCGTAGATACACCGGATAAGCGGTCCTCTTCGTCTACTTCTTTTTCATCATCGGAAGAATCTGTATCGCTTTCTACTTCTCTTGTTTCACATAGTTCTTTATGCAGAGTATCGACGATCTCAAGAAGCCAGTTGAGTTTTTCGACGACCTTGACTTTCCCGCAAGAATCAGCAACTGGCTTTCCATAAACTTGATTGGTGCGTTGATAAATGGCTTCCTCTAGCGTGATTCCGCCGAGTGTTGCGGGTTTGATCGTCATCTGTTCAATAGCGGTGCGGATTGCCGCGCGGTCTAGGGTTCCTTTGCGTTGCTGCGATAACACCTCATAAAAGCCTTCGAAGGCTTGGCTTTCGGGAGTTTCTCCGGGCAACCGTCTCTGCAATTTATGCAAATGCGCAAAAATACCCCTCGATAGATCAAGAGGCATTTGGGGGTTTCTCATCAAACAATTGCATAAGTCTCTTCGCAGTTTGTACCTGCGCTCAATGCAAGTCTCATCGCGTTCGGTGTGTATCTCTTTTTTTGCTTTTCGGATGAGTTTATCCGCATCCTGACGCAGTTGAAGGGCCTTGGGGAGTAGCGCGACTCTCCCCTTCAAATCTTGGGCGCGCGCTTTTAGGTCATGCAAAGCTTTTTGCACGACTTGGAGAATATCGCCCCGATTTTTTCTAGGAACCGCTTGGAACAACGCATCGTCTTTTAAAACCTGACCAATGGCTTGGATCTCTGCATCAATAGCCTCAACAGTGTGCTGTAAGGGCGCCTTCCGATCTAGGGCATGATCCCCGACAAAAGAAACAGCCGACGTGACAAATAGATTCGCCCGAAAGGTTGCATTGGATATGGAACTCTCCAACTCCTCTAATCGTTGATACACATCACGGGCGGTATGGAAAACAGGGCTTCTTGGGGATTGAACAGGATGTCCATTGGACAAAGACATAAAAGGCCTCTTAAAAACCTTGCAAAGAAGCAGAATAGCTCTTCCCCAAGATAATGGTTAACAGTTAAAATTATTACTAAACAGAATGTTAGTAATAATTTATTTAACTCTTAGGGGTTATGAAAATTAGAAATGAATAAGAAAAGATAGTCTCGCCGTAAGGTATTCCTCACGGCGAGAACGATTAGGGATTAGACCTTAGCCGCATATGTAGCGGCAGATTTTTCCAGCCTTTCAATACGCCTTTGTAAAAAGGCCAAATGTTGCTCCAAAACGCCAATTAGTTCCCTCTGACCTTTGAGGAAAGCATCTACGTGCTTAGCGATGTTTTCACGACCGTATTTCACGCGTTCTGCATCGGATGACCATTCAGAATGCTGTTGTCCAAGTTCTTTATAGATACCTTGCACTTCTTCTTCTTTAACATACTTTCTGAGGACACCCTTAATGGCATCATTTGTTTTCTTAGGCAGAGCTTCAATAGCTTTGATCATCTTCCTGTAAGTATCAATTTCTTGAGCTACTTCAACTTTCTCTTTTTTTGCTTTTTCTAAATCTGCACGATCACGTTCTTTCCAGTCTTTCATGGTAAGAGCAGGAGCAGCGCTAGAACTTCCAGCCCCTTTCGAAGAGGGTCCTGAATCTTTTTGTGGGGATGGGGGAGAAATAGCGTCGGCCTCAAATTCCAAAGCAGAACCAGCTGGACCTGCAACAGATTTTTTAGCTGAGCTTACATGAGCAGAACTTGCACCAGCACCAAGCTCTTTTTTCTGAGCTTTGATCTGCTTTTCTAAGGCTTTGATTTGGTCACGAATCTCAGCGAGATCTTTGTCGAATTGGGGAAATACTTCCTTTTTGAGTTTTGCTACGAGGGCATCAATATGTTTTGCGAGATTCGCTTTACCATACTTTATCTGCTCATCAGCTTCAGCCTCTGTTTTCTTCCCAAAATCTTTTCCTACATCTTTATATACGGCATTTAGTTGGTCACTGAATCCTTGTTCTTTCAAGATCGCGACAACTGCTTCATTGGTTTTCTTATGCTTAGGAAGAGCTTCGACTTTTGTGATCAGCCCTTCAAATTGGGTTTTCGCTTTTTTTATCTCATCTTTCTTTGCTTGTAATTGTACTAATTGCTCCTCAAGAGATGGTCCTTGAAAGAGAGGAAGGACGTATCTACTTACAGTCGAACTAGCAGCAACAGGGCCGCCAAAGTCGTCGAAGCCTACCGCTTCTGGATGGAACGGCATATCAGGGGGGGGGAATAGAGAAGGGTCCATGTCAGCCCCAAAATCAGGATATGGTGGAGATGGTGGATATGCTAAAGCATCTGGGGGCAGAGCGAAACTGCCAGGACCTTGCGGTGCACCGCTTGCTGTCGCTCCAGAGGACATCATGGGGAATCTAGGAGGAGGCGGGAAATCAAGGTGGCTTCCTGGACCAGAAGGTCTTAGTTGTGGGATAGGCACTGGCACCATAGAAGAATCGGTTCCGGAGGCAGGGAAAATGAATCTGGGAGGAGGCGCATCAAGGCCGCCTGCACCAAAAGATCCGAAATCGCGAGGAGCTGCTGGCCCCATCGAAAGTGTTCTAGAGGCGGACACAAAACTTGGAACCCGGAGAACTGGAGATTCATCGCCATCTCTAACTTTAAAATCTAATGCAAAAGGATCTTGAGCTGCTCGCATTGGTCTATACGCATTAAACCTACGGTCGGAATATCCAATAGCGGCTTGTTCTACATCGCTAACGACCTGCTCTAGTTCATCGAGATTCTTATCGAAATTGTCTTTTCCAAACTTATCATCGACATTTTTCTCATGACGCCCGTTGATCCCGCGATAAATAGCATTTCGGACGCTCAATTTTCCATCGAACATTCCATCCTGACGATGATCTTCTTTTGACGGCCTTAATTCCATGCTTTCAACAGCTTTTCGAATGAGAAGATTTGTATCTTTTCCACCTGTTCTTATTGTTTCTCTTACGCTATCGAAAATTTCCCAGAAAGAAACAAAAGATTGACGCAATGCATCAGCTGTTTCTTGCCGTTGAAGATGATCGATGCTGAACTGGATACCATGGAGTTTTTGGAAACCCGCCTTGCGGATGTTAGATGGCGTCTCGGGTCTCGTTAAGAACTCTGATAGGTCTTTCTGCAGTTTTTTATAATCTGCAAGGGAAGCTGGCTTTTCTTGCGCTGCTGGTTGTCGAGGTTCTAAAGCTGAAAGAGAAAGAGAATACGCAGTACGCCCTTGATTTTGAAGTTTTTCTATTCTTTCAATAAAACCGACGAATTTTTCATGTGCTGCATCAACTTTCTTGAGATTTTTTATCCGCGCAGCTAGATCTTTTTGCGTTGCTTTTAGTGCAGCAAATTCTTCTTTCAGTTGTTGAGCAAATACTGGACGCACTGTTTCTTCAACACATTCGAAAGTCTCAGCAGTTAGAGCTTTTTCGAGTTTTCCCAGTTCTTTTTTAAATTTATTGAGATCGGCTACCGTTCTTTCTCTGCCTACCCGCCTTTCATCACCCTGAGCACCCTGTCTATCGACCCTAAAATAACGATATTGATACATATCGGGGTTTTCTTGCCTCTGCACGTTCGCATCTATATAGGATAGGTTTCCGCGAAGAGTATCTATTCTCTCGAATAAATCATCCCCGTTCCTTGGGGTTTGGGGTTCTGGTGTAGCAGCACGGACGGCTACCGGTACTGAGGACATAGATGCAGAAGCTGACGCTACTGCAGGAAACGTAGATGTTAAAGCTGCTGAAGATGTTGAAGCTTCCATGGATAACTCCTAAAGTTATTAATTTAGCAGCGTCAATTATACCATTCTGTGAATATAATAGTTATGATTAAAATTATCAATATGACGAAAATTGATTTAAATCGATTACTTAAGGTTAAAGGATTTTTTTACTTATTCGCTGAAAAGAGCATCCATCGCCCAAGGACTGTATAGAAATTTATTTAATTTCTGCCCCCATTAGGTCTTTTGGGGGGCCTTTGGGGACTTAGCTAAGTTAGGTCCTAGCCATTTGGAGCTCTACGTCCCGCAGGGTGTTGATAGCGATCTGTTGCACAAAGCGGAACTCTTTACCGAAATGTTCCTTGCCATAGTATATGGCAGCTTCGATATGTGGGGGCTTCTCCCCTTTTTCGACTCCGATAATACGGTAAAAAACCTGCTTTTCATCCTCGGTGAAGAGGCGCTCCATCTCTTTTTTCCGTTTGCCGGCATCTTTATGCTTCAGACCAATTGCTGCTAGCTCCTGAACGAGGACTCTTGCCCTTGCTAGAATGACTTGGGGTGCCTGACTGGCCTGTCTCAGAACTTCTTGCTTTAGCTGCTTCTGGGTCCATATCATTGGACGGGGGCCAGGGGCTTGGGCGAGGGGGGCAGCAGGGGCTGCTTGAGCACGGTCATCAAGCACGGTTTGGATCGTCTGTAAATTCCTGAAGAGGATCACTTGAACATCGAGGGGAAGTTGCGGATTTTGGGAGATAAACTGGCTGATTTCCTTGCGGAGTTCTTTGAGTTTTTTTAGATCGCGGTTTCCATTATGCAAGGCATCTGCCTTAGCGAACAATTGGCAGGCACGCCGTTGTAGATCGTAATAGCCTGGAAGACGCGTAAGACGGTCTTCGAGTTGCCGTACCTCGCCGCGCTGTTTTTCCAATGTGGCTTGTAGATTTTTTTGAAGCTTGACCCTTACCGTCCTGTCGACGCATTCGAAGAGTTGACCGTTTTTCAGCTCGTCTCTGCTTTTTCGGATCCTTTGGGTAATATTCGTGAGCCTTCGGCGAAGAATTGTTACGTTTCTATCGGCAACTTCCTTAGTGCACTGGGAAGCTGTAAAACGTTCGAGTTTGACTTTCTGGATATCAGCAAGAGCATTGGAAAGATTCACATCATGACCATCGAGCTCATAAATGACCGGGTTTAAATTCGGCCCATTTGGGATCGCGTTATCTCTCACTTCTGCGAGGCTAATTTCAGTCTGCCTTAGCTTTTTGACGAGATCCGCCTGAAGCCCAAGAGGGAGCTCTGGGTATCCTGCCAGGAGCTTGCTGCCTTCCTTGCGAAGGTCTTTAAGTGATCGTTCATCGGGGTTGCCTTCGACGCCGAGGTTCTCACCAAGATTTATTGCTTTGACGCTCCATCCGTGGGCCTGGCTTTGCTGGGCATAAGCTTGCGGTAAGCGGGGAAGACGGTCTTCGAGTTTTTTTAATTCGCCACGGAGTTTTTCTACCCGCGCCTGTAGATCTGTTTTAACTTTTCCTCTTGCCGTAGTATCGATACAAGCGAAGAGTCTATCGTTTTGCAATTCTGATCTGGATTGTCGAAGAACGCCTAGATTACCGGAGATCACTCCGCGAAACTGTTGCATCCTCGCATCGACTGCTTCTTGTCCAAAATCGCCATAAGCGATTCGCTCTTTCGTAATGAGGTTCATTTCTCTAGTCATCCGAGCAACTTGAACATCAGAGGCATCGAGCCTGCTCAAGAGGGTATGAATATCCATTCTTGCATGCGCAGCGTCCATAATAAATCCTTTTTTGATTAGATGTAGAAATTATAACAGATTTGTAGTTGAGTTATTATAAAGAATTATAAAAAAATGTATAAAAATATATCTTTAATTAAAGATATATTTTCACAATTACAGTCCCTTCGATCAGCTAAGGACGAAGATCAGCTCTTCGCTCTATTTTGGCTTTCTAAAGCCCAAAGGTTGTCTATAGCGATCCGCTGCACGAAACGGAACTCTTTGCCGAAATACTTACGGCCGTAGTCCACAGCAACGGGGATATGGGGCTTCTCCCCTTTCTCAACGCCAATGATGCGGTAAAGGGCGTGTCTTTCTTCCTGGGTGAAGAGGACAACCATCTTTTCTTGCCGTTTTTTCGCGTCTTTTTGCGTAGCGATCGCCTCTAACCCCTTAACGACTGTTCGCGCCCTCGTCAAAGCAGCTTGGGGATCTTGCTCGGCGCGTTTGAGAACCTCTAGTTTCAATTCCTTCCGAGTCCATACTTCTTTTGGAGGCTTAGCAGCTTCAACGAGCCTAGACTTGATGAGTTCTAAGATTTCTGAGAATTCGATTTGAATAGAGAGCGAAAGCTGAGGGCTCTGTGCGAGAAATTGGCTCATTTCCTTATGCAATTCCTTGAGTTTTTTCTGGTCAGGGGCTGCACTGCCTAGAATTTGTTCTTTCACGTTTTCACATTTTGTGAACACTGCATCAGCGCGTCGGTTTAGATCGAAATATTCAGGAAGCTTTGTAATACGCCCTTCTAGCCGTCTTACCTCTCCACGCTGTTTCTCTACTCTGGCTTGCAAATCTTTTTGGAACTTGGCCCTTGCTGTCCTGTCGACGCATTCAAAGAGTTTGCCATTTTTCAAAAGTTCTCTATTCTCCCGTATCGACTTGGTCAATTCGGCGACTCTTTCGCGATGATTTTTCATGGTCTTTGCGATGGCTTCCGGAGTGTATTCCTCGGGATGAGGTTGACTGGGGTTTTCGGCGACTTGCATACAGTCATCTTCTGAGGAAACTTCTAGATCGATGTACTCGATTTGCTGAAAAATGATCCTTCCCAGATCAGGTCTTTCTTTTGGAAGAGCTTTGGAGTGAACTGCAGCGAGGATCTCTTCGATCTGTCTTAGCTTTCCGACAAGCTCTGATTGAAATCCAAGCGGAAGCTCCGGATGTCCTGCGAGAAGCTCGCTGATTTCCTTGCGAAGGCTTTTAAGAGTTTGTTCATCGGGATGCCCATTATCTCCGTTAAGAGCAAAGGCCTTATCGAAAAATTTGTCGGCCTGCCGCTGCAACTTAAACCCATCGGGAGCATGCGAAAGACGGCCCTCGAGTTTTCTCGTCTTATCGCGTAGCCCTTCTAGCCGAGATTGCATGTCCTTTTGGAACTTCCCTCTTGCCGTCTTATCGACAGAAGCATAGAGCCTTGCGTCTTTTAATAGCTCCCTTGTTTCCCGAATGTTCCGGGTACAATCGGAAATCGATTGACGCCACTCATCCATTTGTCGAGTTTCTGCTTCTTGTCGAAAGTGCTGTGGATAGAGTCGTTGGCTCTTGATGAGATTTAGGTCTTTTTCGGTACGACCAATGTCAGAACCTATTTGATCGATCTGACGGAAGGCGCAAGATAAAGTAGTTCTGTTATGAGCAGCATCCATATTACATCCCTAGTTTTCCAGGTTGGAGGTAAGGTTATAATAGGGTTATGACTTTTGAACAATAGA
The DNA here is from genome assembly GCA_963813105.1 of uncultured Simkaniaceae bacterium. Lineage (GTDB taxonomy): Bacteria > Chlamydiota > Chlamydiia > Chlamydiales > Rhabdochlamydiaceae > JAGXTH01. The sequence goes on along the minus strand of CAWEXT010000005.1, from coordinate 224,085 downwards.
GAGTATTAAAAGAAAATCCTTTACAAATCTTCTTTCATGATTTTGATGGTGGTCAGCTCGCCATTGAGATCCGCTTCCTCCCCTTCACAATCTTCCGTAAAGACAAGGGAAGTTGCGAGGACCTCATGGACGACGTAGTCCTTATGATGGGCTAGCGCGGCTTTGAGGCGGGTGGTTGGTTTCAGCTCGACCGAGATCCTGTCGGTCACGGCAAAGCCCTGATCGCGACGGTAGGTGTTGATCTTATTGACGAGTTCGCGCGCAAGACCTTCGAGAAGGAGAGATTCATCGAGGCTCGTGTCGAGCGCAACGGTGATCTCGTTTGTCGTGGCGGCGACGAGTCCGGGAAGAGCTTCTCGTTCGACGTTGACATCTTCGGGCGTCAAGATGAACGGTTCGCCATTGAGGGAGATTTCGAGGTTTTGTCCCTGGAGGAAGACTTCGAGCCTTTTTCGATCGAATCCTTCGATGAGCAGCTTGGCCTGGTTCATGAGCGGTCCGACTTTTTTGCCGAGAACGCGGAAGTTGGCTTTGCCTTTGAGCTGGACGAACTCTTCTTCATTGTCGTGGAAAAGGACATCTTTGACGTTGAGTTCTTCGGCGATGAGGTTCTTCTGTTTTTTCAGAGCATCGAGAGAAAGTTTGCTGACTGCGACGACATGGGCGGCGCGAAGCGGCTGGCGTACTTTGAGTTTATGTTCTTTGCGAAGGCCGTGTGCGGAGCTGACAACAGTTTGTACGAGCGACATTTCCCGTTCGAGATCTTCGTCGCGCCAATCGCGATGGTAAAGAGGATAATCCAAAAGATGCACGGAAGTCGCCATGTCGGGTGTACGCAGTTCTTGGTAGATGGAGTCGGCGATGAAGGGCATGTAGGGCGCTGCGACTTTGACTAGGCGGAAAAGCACTTCATAAAGCGTTGTGAATGCTTCTCTGCGATCTTGGCAATCGTCATCGTTCCAGAATCTCCCTCGCGAACGGCGGATATACCAATTCGTGAGCTGGTCGATGAATCCGACAAGTGGCTCGACTGCGCGTTGGAGCTGATAGGCATCCATCGCTTCTTCGATGTCCTTTTGCAGTTTCATCGTCATCGACAAGATCCATCGATCGATGTCAGCCGCGGGGAAGAAATTCTTTTGTTGCGTAGGCTTCCAAGAATAGATCGAAGCGTAGGTAGCAAAAAAGACGTAGGAATTCCAAAGCGGGATAAGCACCTGGCGCATCACCTGTTCGACGCCTCTTTCGGAGAATCGGAAGGTCGTCGCCAACTACGGCGGTACTGTTGAGAAGATAAAGGCGCACGGCATCGGCGCCGTATTGATTGATGACAGTATCGGGCTCTGGATAGTTCTTGAGACGTTTGGACATCTTGGCGCCATCTTCGGCCAAGATGATGCCGTTGACGATGACGTTTTTGAACGCGGGCTTATCAAAGAGCGCAGCGGCGAGGACGGTGAGCGTATAGAACCATCCGCGCGTTTGATCGAGTCCTTCGGCGATGAAATCCGCCGGAAAGCGCTTTGATGGTGAGTTCCTTGTTCTCGAAAGGATAATGATTTTGCTGCATACGGCATCGAACCCGACTCAAACCAGCAATCGAACACTTCGGGGATGCGGTGGAAGACTTTGCCATCTTGCTCGAATGTCGAGCTCGATCGATGAAATGGCGGTGGAGATCTGTCGACGTTTTGCCCTGTCAAATTCTCGAGTTCTTCGATGCTGCCGACGACACGGATCTCGCCATCTTCGCTCCGCCAGATAGGGATCGGCGTGCCCCAATAGCGATTGCGGGAGATCGCCCAATCGCGCGCATTTTCGAGCCATTTGCCGAACCGGCCGTCTTTGATGTGCTCAGGGATCCAATGGATTTGGGCAGTTGGCCTTGAGAACTTTGTCCTTGATCTTTTCCACAGCGACGAACCACGTGCGCACCGCTTTATAGATGAAGCGGTGTGTCGGAGCGCCAGCAGAACGGATAGCGGTGGCGGATCGTTCCCTGATGGAAAACACGTTTCTCGTGTTTCAAACGGCGCATGATCTCTTTATCCGCATCTTTGACGAACTGCCCTTCGTAATCAGGAACTTCTTTCGTGAATTTTCCATTTTGATCGACAGGACACACAGGCTCGATCCCTTCTCTCGAGCAGACAAAGAAATCGACCTCGCCAAAGGCGGGAGCGGAATGGACGACGCCAGTCCCCTCTTCTGTCGAAACGCTCTCTTCGACCAAAACACGGAACGCTTTTTGCTGCGCTCTTGCTGCAAAGTACGGAAATAGCGGCTGGTACCGTTTGCCGTAGAGCTGTTTGCCCAAGACGACATCGACGACGTCGTATTCTGCGGGATCCTTGAAGTACGCGCCGAGACGGGCTTGCGCAAGGATGTAGTTGTGCCCGCTTTTCTTCTCGCGGATTTTGATGTAGTCGATCTTCCGGATTGACCATAACGCCCAGATTGGACGGAAGCGTCCAGGGAGTCGTCGTCCAGGCGAGGATCGATGTCCCTGGTTCGTCGATCAGCGGGAAGGTCACCGTGAGCGAAGGATCGTCGACTTCTTTGTAATTGAGGTTTGCCTCGAAATTCGAGAGCGGCGTGCCGAGCTTGCAGGAAAAGGGCATCACCTTGAACCCTTCATAGACAAGCCCTCTGTGCATAGAGCTGGCCGAAGACCCACCAGACCGATTCCATGTAGTCTAGGTCCATGGTGTGGTAGGTATCGTCGAAGCTCGACCCACCGCCCATCCGGTGGACGGTCCTTTTCCATTCCTCGGTATAGCGGAGGACGATCTTGCGGCACTCTTCGTTGAAGGCCGCCAATCCCGAAATCTTCGATCGCTGAAGCTCCGGAGAGCTCTTTGGCCTTTTCAATCTCATTTTCTACGGGAAGGCCGTGGCAGTCCCATCCGAACCGGCGCGGCACGTAAAACCCCTTCATCGTCTTATAGCGGGGAACCACGTCCTTGATCGTGCCGGCCAGGATATGCCCATAGTGGGGAAGCCCCGTCGCAAAGGGGGGGCCGTCATAATAGGAGAAAAGGGGCCTGTCCTTCCTAGAATCAACCGAACGAGCGAAAATCTTGTCCTTTTGCCAAAAAGCGAGGACTTTTTCCTCTCTGGAGGGGAAGGATTCTTGCTGATCGAACCGGAACATGGTTTAGCCGCCTGAGGGTATTGAAGGTAAAGAGTATACGAAAGACCCGTTTTCTTCGCAAAAAAAGCCTCCCTTAAGCTAAAATAATGAGTGGGGGTGTAATGGTTTCGACTCGGAAATAGAATACGTGTTGGCATGCGGAGGACGTCAGTTGGCCTCCTTAATCATCTGACAAGCCAATAACTGGCAAACAAGAATTTGATCCTTGTGATCAATTGGCTGCTTAACGCCTAACAGCGTTTAGTGCCCGATAGCCTAAGACCTGACCAGGAGTTTTAGGGCCTATTGTCATCACCCTGGTGTGGATCAATCTCATTCGCTCTTTCGAGGTTGATCCGAGCACATAAGGAGCAAGCCTTCCTTAAGTGGGGCGTCTTCCAGCAGGGCGGGCTTTAAACTAGGAGACGATAAGCATGTAGTCATCCGTAAGATAGTTTGCTGAGGACGAGAGTTCGATTCTCTCCACCTCCAAAATTCAAACTAAACCAAATCAAATAACACTAAGAATACCAAGGACTTAAAGGGAAACCGATAAGTCCTTTTTCTTTTCACTTAGGCCACTTTTGTCCAGTCTAGTGCGTAAAATTTGCGTAATTGAAAAGCCTTGAAAATTTCTAAATCAAGAACGTCAAGCATACTGATCACCCTTTAGCAAGGTGGGTATGAAAGACTCGAATCAAATGCGAGGAGGGGCCCGATCTGAATGAAAGATACCATGGACTAGCTCAATGATCTGAGGCTCTCTTATAGAGCGCTGAGCGGTCGCATTTCCATAGCCGAACCTTAAACTATTCCTTGGAGAGGAAGCTGAAAACGGGAATGATTGCCCCTAACTTAAGAATTAGGGACATAGTGCCTGGTGTTGTTCCAGTTATTGTGAGTTGCCCAATATTCCCTGCAGGGTTGAGTGTCAAAGTCCCTCCTGGCGATGATCATGTATGCGGGATAAGGCAGTATTAGATAGCTGTGTTGTTATTGAACTTCAGGCAAACATTTCTTCCTGAACCGATGCAGTTGCAGTAACTGGGGTTAGTCCGAGCGAAAACTCATTGCAGTTTACATTCCAAGTGGCTGCACAAGCATTTGATGCAGATTTGAGAACCCTCCGGTATTCGTCATTGAGTTATTCGAAAGGTCGAGAAATTGAGTTCTGCAAGCATCGTTACAAGATACTGAAGCGCCTGCGCTTGAACTTCCACCGCCAGCTAGGACGTTATCCGTCACAGTAAAGGACGTTGTGCCTGCAGTCGGTAAGTCCAAATAAACTGCGTTAGCTCCATATGCGCCAGATGTAATCGTTTCCCTGTACTCAATTGGTAGTTTATTAGAGCGCCGCCCTGATGCATAATAATTTCCTGCTGTGCCAAAGACGCAACGTTGTTATTGATGACTGTGGAATTAATAATTCCTGCAGGCTGAGCGATTAAATTCCATAGTATCCACTGCAAGTATTATCTGAGATTGTCGTCAGTCATCTTGCCTGGATAGAAGGTTTAGTTACCGATATATTTCCAGATAAGAATATGATCGTCTGATTGATGTCAATGTGGTCGTACTTCCTGTACCATTATGGATGCTTAGTTATATCAGATTGCTGCAATAGATTTGGTGCTATTTAGCAGACCCAGTTGCAGTCTAATAAATGCCTTCCTCGTCATAAAGACGAGTATCACTGTATTATTGTTGATCGTTTCTGTGATAAGGTACCGATCGTTGAGCTGCGTAAATGGCATACTCGTAACTGCTCGTTGTATTGTTGCTGATGTTGACTGCGCATTGTAGAAGTGTGGTAAAGAGTCGATGTAGATTGGGTACTCGTAGCAATTGATTGAGTTATTGGCGAACGTTGATCATTTGTAATAGCGGAGGCGTTGTGAGTTTCCGGCTCATAAAGCATACTCATAGCAATTGAATGAATTGTTTGTAATGCTTGAAGTCAATTGAGATTGGTTGTTGGTGATCGTGTAAACTCCATAGTATGAATTCATCGTTGAATTTTGAACGTTTAGTTGCGCTATGGAGTCATTGTTCAATGTTAATTTGACTGCGTACTATCGTATGTCCCTATATTGCAATTTGTGATATCAAAGACGTGAGGCGTGTTAACGGTTGTGTTTGTACAAGAAATTTGATTCCCGCTGCCTGGGCTGCGTAGAGATTGTTATTTGAACTCAGGAAATAGTTATTCGATCCTTCCGTATAGGCAATGTTAAATCCATAGTTACCGTCTTCCGAGTGAAAGGTATTGTTCGTAAAAAGATAAGATGCGTTTGAGATTGAACTAGAGTATTATCGATGTTCACACACGCCAGCTTGATACATGATCGTATTTGAAAATTTGTTAGCTATTGACAGAAATCAGTCCTCTGTAAGACATTGTTGTCGAGTTCCCAATTCCGTTATAAGTTGTGCTATTTCCCCTGGACTGTAGTTTTGTATGAGGGTGGCATTACTTGATCCGCTAGCCAAAATCCCAGCGCCAGCTGTGTTTTGAATGTAGAAGCCTGAAACAACGTTATTATTTCCTAGCGTTACAACAGCTCCAGCTCCATTGCTAAGAAGGGGGGCATTGCTTCCATGCAGAGCTTGCGCAGGTGAGGGTGATCTGGCCTGCTGTCGTTATCAGAGCTTGATTAATTGTAGCTCCAAGGAGTTGTTGTCCATTTTTTAGTGTGACCCCACTTGATAGACCTGTGCTTGTTAAGTCTCCTGGGTAGACATAAATGATATCATTGGCCTGAGCGGCGCTTTCTGCAGCAGCTAGTGTGGAAAACGGGCTCTCATAGGTCCCAGCTGAGTGACTTAAGTTATTGACAAAGTATACGGTATAGGGTTGTCCTGTAGCTGGATTGATCGCTAGTTTTTTATTTTTCTTTGTCGTTACGGGGATGATCTCGTTTTTCGCGACAGGCTCGATCATTCGTTGGCACAAGAGGTAATTATCCATGCAAGAACGCCCCTTGCTCTCTCTTACTTTTCCTTTCGGTCCTAACGGTAAAGAAAGGAATACCTGTCCTTGGACGATATTTTTAAAAGTATGGTCGTAAGAATAACTCAACTCGGCTCCGACGTATTCTTTCCACATCGCTTTAGCGCGTGTTTGTCCTCCCCACACGGCATCTCCAACAGGGCCTTTCAAATAGTAGGGGCCAATTCCAGTATAGAGAGTAACATCTTTCATTTTTAATGGATAAAAGCCTACTTCTGCATTTCCCCCTGAAAGGGCATACTGAAATTTCTGAGTGTAGAAGATGTTATTGCCTGCAAATTGACTAAACTGGGTGTCATATGTTCGGCTTTGTCGACTTCCAACAACGGCATATCCGTTGAAGCGCAGATCCCAAAAGGTTCCTAATGTTTCTAATCCGAAGCTTACTTGGTTATAGCCTTTGCGCTTAGTATCGCGATAGTCGTAATAGGCATAAGCACCGTAGACACGGTCTTTCAGGAGAGAGCGTAGCCCAAGGCCAGCATTTGCAGCCCAATGGCCATCGTTAAAAATATGTCCTCTTAAATCAACAAATGGCATTACAGGCCAGAGGTCTGTAGGAGCTGCTAAGAATGCTTCCAGAGTTGTGTAGCCGGTGTTGTAGCCAATCCCTTTATTTTCAATATGGCGAGCTGAGATGCGGAAGGGTTGACACTGATCATTACATGTTGGCTGGGAGGAAGGGCTTTTTGATGGATTCGCTGCTTCAATAGTGCTGTAAGGCAAGGAGATGCAGACTAAAGACAGAATAAATAACTTTTTGAGCGAATCGTTGAGCATAGAAGGTCCCTTGTTTTAAACCCTCTATATTTTTTTTTGATTTATAACTCAATGTTTCTTATATATCGCCCTAAAGTCCATTCAGCATATTCTTGCTGGTTTTGATGAGTTCCATCACCTCTTTGTGCTTCGCCTTGGCTTCTTTGGTATAACCTCCATGCCTGAGGGCAGCGTGACGCGCGTGCTCTCTCCCTGCTAGTGTTTTTGGTCCTCTAGAACATCCACCATGCATCCGGCAGGTTGTCCTCTTCCGGACAGCCCAATTTCGACACTGCCGTCTTGATCTTTTGCTTGTAGCTATACATTGTCCCATGATGCAAGGGGTTCAATCCAAGGATTTTTTCCCCATCCCTCCCCCCGCCGCTGAAACATTCTGAGCGACAATTGCCTGTCCCTCATTGTGAACGTGGACCACTTGCACGGTTTGTTGGCCTCTGGTTCGGTATTTCAACAGGGCTTGCATAGTCTGGTTTGCCACGTTGAAAAGTTTGGTCGCTAAATTGATGTAGCGCTCTATATGGTAAAAACCCTCTTGGAAATGGGCTTGACGTAAGCAATCCATGGCCGAGTTTTGCAAAGTCAAAAATTGCCCTGCAAGAAGTGCTTCAGTCTCATCTTGTGGCCTGAGAGTGGGGAGTAATGAAGACATACGAGTCAAGCGCTGTTCTTCCGTTGAGTCACACATGCCACGAGACACTTGTGCAAGCAGAGCAACGGAATAATTGAAATCACCAGCGCCCGTGGTCTTTTTGAAAGCTTCAACAAACCGTCCCTTTGATTCATGGGTCAGTCTCGTACCATCCGACAAAACTAAATCCAACTGCCCCTTACTCAATTTATCATCCGACCCTTTCTGAAATTTTAGGGACGGCCCTAACGGCTCTACACTCATCGGCAGATTTTGCGGTAGGTCGGCATTAACAACAGCCTTTTGCTCTTGTACATTCTCTTTCATATTTTTCGCTCCCTTGGTAACGCTTCAAAGTTACCGCTTAACAGTTTCATAAATAACACATTACAGATGTCGGTAGCTGGTAACATCAATTTACATCTATTCTTTGGACAATGTGGCAGTAAACTTACCCACGCCCCCATTTCACTTTGCCGCAGAAATTCTCTGCTACCGCGCTACTGTAAAAATATAACAATATAAGCCACAATATATTACACCTAAAAATCAAGCGCTACCCTGTGGTAACATAGTAGCGTTCACACACACAAAACCCGTTCCACTGGAATCAAGACACAACGCTGATTGATACCGGCCATTTTCACCTGAGCACTCCCAACTGCACCTTCGATCCTCGCCAAAGGACTCCGGATGTCCAAGACAGCGTACTCCGTATCCTTGAGTAGGTGCCTCGTCACACTTTCGCATCGAAGCGCCAAAAAATCTTTCGATTTGTGCATTACCATCTTCAGTCCGTATCGCTCCAATTCATCAACGTAGCGCCCAGCCTTTTGCAGCATCTCCCCGACAGAAACCTTGTTGCCATCGACATAGATAAGGCTCGCCAAAATCGTATCAAGAAGCTTATCGCCGTCATCTTCTGATTGAAGGGTCGCCCATCTTGGGAAAATCTCCTCTAGTCCCTCAGGGGCCACTACCGCTAACAGCGCAGAAGCATACATGAAGTTTTCCACAGTGCGAACCTCGATCCCCTGCTGCTCTTGTATGAATACCTGTCGATCTGCATTGATCTCTTGCGCCTTTGCCTCAATCTCAAGCCACGCAAGAATCATTGTCACCACGATTTTGGCTGCAATAACAGCCCCTTCTCCGACACCAAATCGTTCAAGAGGAGGCGAAGCATTCGTCAGCTTTTTTAGCTCGAATTTGATGATCCTCGATTCCTGTGCCGCATCCTGCATGACCTTCTTAGGCAAATAGATCGATCCGAACCAAGGTATGTGATGCAAATGAAACCGATGCGCCTTATCGGACCCCGTGCCGCTGGTTTTTTGACCACCTCGGTTGAAGAGTTTAGCCAGCTCAAGGATGTCGGGAATGTGCTTATGCTTCTCGAACTCGTCGAACACGGGGATGCGACCGCTATTGCCGATGGTTTGGGCAGTAGCATGTGCCGTACTCTTGTCCAAACGCTCAACCTGCCCGCCATAGATGCCCTGCAAAATGTCCTCGAAAAAAGTGGACTTGCCGGTTGACTTCGCCCCCGTTAGATAAATCCAAGGCCGCCAGGGCATGGCTTGCTGCATAATCGACAACATGACGAAAGCCGTTACAAAGGCACTCATTGATGGGTCTAACCAATTCCACTGTTTTACCCTGACATAAATGAGATTGAAAACGCTCTTTAGATCGCTCTGCTCCATTCGCATAGCCTCTTCAACTATTGACCAATTCAACCAAGACGCCCCTTCTGTTTCGATCAATTTACCTTCAAAGATAGGCTCTTCGAGATACTGCAACCGATTTCCTTCGACGATGGCAGCTTTCTTGCCAGAGATAATCAACCACCTCTTGTTGATGTACCAAACACCCGCTTTCAAAGGCGCCTGATCGTCGATAAATCCCTTCTTGTGCGCCGTGTCGATCAGTTGGAGCTTGAGTGCCTTTTCTGCACCCTCCTCCCGAAACCATTCGGAATCGCCCCCAACGTAGAGCCGAAGTTCATCCTTGTTCAACCGCCCCGCAGGAAGCGCTATGAGACGTCCATCTTTCCAAATCAAAATCTCGCGTTGGGCATTATGGCCAAGGACATAGAAAGGTAGCTTGACCTCCGTCTCTTCAGCCATCTCAAGCAGCCGCACACTATTCCGCAACTCTATGATTTCTTCCATCAAAACACCCTGCGCTTTGTCGCGGACATCCAATTGTTCCGACCTCATTTTTACGTCAGGGTCTTCTAGAGAAAGTCCTCTTGCCTCCATCTCGCGTTCAAAGGCCGTGCGATCAACGAGCAAGGCGGTAGATTCAACGTAATGCCTCTTCTCCAAGATATCGATTTGCGTCCATACTTTGTCCGCTTGTTGACCTCTCTCATCCTTGCAAAAATAGTCATCCTGAAAAGACGTTAAGGTAACACCAATGTGCTTCTCGTTTAAAAATGCTTCAATCGTCTCTTTAGTCCTCGCGGGACAGCTCCAAGCTCCCGCTGCCGTCATGCCAATGACAACCAGCCGCCTTTAACTCACTCTTTACCACCTTTAAAGCCCTCACTGCCCCTTTCTTAGGTTGGATCAAAAAGGCATTTGCCGATATTGGGTCTGGTGGTGTATCCACAGGTGTAGTATTATTGGTCATTAAAAAGTCTCGTTCTTGTGGTTGATAAAAGTCCCTCCCAAGTTGACGCTTGGGAGGAACAAGGCTTAAAGTCCTAAGATTTCAGCCACTTTGCGCGCTTCAGTTTCGTACTTTCTAGGGCACTGACTGAGGCGCTTTTTTTGCCATTCATATTCGATCCAGACACTTTTACGAGTGCTGCGCACGACCCGATTGTGTCTTGATCTTTCTTGACATTTCCTTAGCATCTTCTACCTCCTTTATGGGCATATTGGTTTTGGGTTGAGAAAGACGAGCTAAACAGGCATCCCATGCAACCTGATCGATAAGAACCCGTCTGTGGTATCTAAGAATAGCGGAGGCAAAAGGACTTTGCTCCCCTTGTTGAACGATGGCACGCACTGCGTGCTCGCTAGAAGGCCATGCCCCTGTCTCACGGTTTTTTTGGCAAAACTCGCGTACAGTGCGAACGATTTTGTTATTGGTAATTTCTAATGTTTGAATTGTTGTCATTACACGCTCCTTTATTTGATTTTTCCGCGTATGCCCTCATTTTACTTATTTTAGGCCAGCGGCAAAGGAGTCGTCTAAAAATAGACGTTTAGATAGGAGGAGGTTGCATAGAGGGGAAAATTTTTATAAAAAATCCCCTCTTCTAAATTTAAACACCCCCCTCTTCGATAGAATAGCCTTTCTTGAAGCCTAGGCAACGACCGTTTTCCCAATGACGAGGATCGGTTGCTTTGGCCGCTTTAGCATAACGAGCAGGACGCATCACGATAAAGTCGGATGCCACGAGCTTTAACCTCCTGCCTGATCTTATTCGCGATATCGTTCTGAGAGAGGTTCTTTAGCGCCTGCAACGGGACGTTGCGCACAGCCTGACGCCAAATTTCCTTGCCAATGGAATAAAGCACTTTTTGATCAGCTTCCTCTTTCCACGTATGACCATGCGTCTTTTTAGCGACATCGGATGGAGTTGGCTCTACACTCTCTTGCGAAGTAGATTGTGTTGCTGCTGCACCCGTCTTCGTTCTCTCTGAAAAGAAAAAGAATTGATTGATGACAATATTGACCTGTATGGGAGATTTTCCATCGTTCGGTGTATCGAACTCAAGCCTTTGCTCGAGCATATACAGAAACCGATCTATCCATTTGATCAATTCGACAATGGATAGAGGATGCTTCCTAGAGTCGGGCGATCTGAATGCGCTGAGGTAATACCCTACAGTAGCTTGGTATTGCCTCTCCTCTAATTGGAGTAGATTTTTTGGCAAACTATCGACAGTCGGTCGAGCTGGTAGTGTAAGAGGGGTGAACGTTGGATAGAGAGATAATATTTTCAAGAATCGAAGTAGGCACGGTAGAGAAGTATCCGCCTTTTCTTTCCATTGGTGCAACTGTTGATCGGGAGGAAGTGAGTTAAGGCTCTTGTCCACATAATCGGGCCAATCAAAAACCTCCACAGAGCAACCGCGCTTTTTCTCGGTCCGCATCCAACCTTCGAATAGGAGGCAATTTTTTTCTTCTTTGGCAACTTCCGAATACAAGTGTCTGAGTTGAAAAAGAAGGCTGCCAGCATAGCCATTGGCATTAAGAGACAGGGTGTGAAAGTTGAGCAGCGCGTTTACATCAGCCATTGCAAATGAGTCAGGCGCCCATTTGACGTGCGGTAACAAAATTCTGATTTTCTCATGGAACCATGCCACAGCTTTTTCGAGATTTTCAAAAGCAATGCGATCTTCCTCTGCTAGCTCGGTTTCTGCGGAAGCTATGATACAATCGATATGGGGCTGGCGGCGAACCTTTGCAATGAGAACCCCGAGATGGGTTAGCGCTCCTCCAATCGTTTCCGAGGTTTTGATGAGGTTGAATTCCGTAGAGATCGCATCTCGTAAACAGCGCCTATCCTTTTGCTTCGCTTCCATTGCCACTCCTAATTCAATAAATTTGCCTGTGTGCGTTCCATCACGTTTGCGATGTGTTTCTGGCTATAGTGAGCGTAACGCCTAGTCATTGTCGGCGTTTTATGTCCCAGAATGGCCATTAATTCTCCTTGGGTTGCACCACTCATCGCTAAAAAAGATGCCGCAGCATGCCTGAGGTCGTGAAACCGAAAATTTGGAATTTTTGCTCGATGAAGAGTTTTTACAAACGCATTCCGAATGTCTACCAACCCTGATCGATTGGTTGGACTGGTCGGTTTAAAAATTAGACCAGATGCTATATCGGTCTTCTGCCAATTGACCAAAATCTTTTCTACCGTATCAGTTAAAGGGAGAACTCTTCTTTCCCCATTTTTTGTTTTTTCAAGAGTGATAGTCCGATTCTGACGATCGACGTCTTCCCACTTCAATCCAACAATTTCTCCAAATCGCATGCCTGTCAAAAGCGCCAAAGAAACAATAGGAAAAAGATGGGGATTAGGGGAAAGCTTGCATTCCTGTAAAAGACGATCTTTCTCCTCTAAGCTAAGAAGACGATTCCTCCCATTCCCTTCAGATGGCTTTGAGACTTTTCTCATGGGGGTATCATCAATCCATCCCCACTCTTTCATTGCAATGGTCAAAGCCCTGGAAAAAGCAGCCAGATATCGATTGACCGTCGCTGGATTTCGTAATTTTTGCCTAGTAGTGACCTCCGAGAGCAAAGCATCTCTCGCTTCAGCGATGACGGCATGGAGTTAAATCCGCTAGGAGTAAATGGCCGAGCCTCTCTTTCCACCAAGCAAGATAAGCCGTCTGCCTCACTACTCTCTCAGGAAACTGTGACAACCACTGAGAAACGAATCTATCTATTAAATCTTTGACTGTATGCTTTTTGGCTTCAGCGATTCGGAAATGCCTACCGTCTCTAATCGACGATTCCGTGTCCTGAACCCATTTCTTTGCTAAAGTCCTGGTTCGGAAACTCTCTCTTTGAGGAGGGTAACCTTTTAGGCGGACTTCTGCATGGTAAGTGATTGTTCCGTCGTCCTTCTTGTATTCCCGAATTGTTGCCATGATCCTCCAGATGCAAATGGATCATTCTAGAAAACACTGGAATAAACAGCAACAAGAGATTCGTATATTCTCACAACCTTCAAGCTGCATATATCTGATATTCAATGATAAATCGATATTGCTATGTGCTGATTACGCACTTATTACGCATTACAAGAATGTTTTACCATGTCCTGTCGCAAGGATTCCAGAGGGAGATGCTAAATCTCCAAAAAACGAGTTGTTAAAATTCCTATCCTTGTATACCATCGTATTTAACTGTTTTTAAGACACTTACAATATTTTGTGTTAAACTTTTGACGCTACGGATGTTAAAGACCGAAGGGAAGGGATGTTAAATGACAAAGGCCGAATTTAAACACTATGACTTGACTTTGGTAGAGCCTACTTTTGACTCTCCTCTAACGGACCTTATTATCGATTTGAACCATCTTCGGAAAAAACGTTTAGATGGGACGACTCCTTCCCAGGTTTTCTTCAACCTCAAGAGCATTTTCCATATGCTGGAGAGTATCGGCTCAGCTCGCATCGAGGGAAATAACACCTCGCTTCTTGAGTATATAGAGACCAAGTTGGAAGAGAAGGTTGATGTGCCTATGGGGGTCAAAGAGATCCAAAATATCGAAAGTGCCATGGATTTCATTGAAAACAACGTAAAAAAGCATCCGATCAATCGAGCTTTTGTCAGCGAAATTCATAGGATGGTTGTCGAGGGATTACCTACTTCGCCAAAGGGGGAGGGAGATAAAACTCCAGGTCAATACAGGAAGTCAAATTTACAAATCACAAAATCTAAGCATCTACCGCCAGAGTGGGTGCTCGTTGATGAATATATGAATGAATTATTTGATTTCATCAATCAGGACAGCGGCGCAAAATTCGATCTGTTAAAAACAGCGATTGCTCACCATCGATTCGTATGGATACATCCATTTGGCAACGGCAACGGACGAACAGTACGTTTATTCACTTACGCAATGTTGATCAAGCTCGGCTTCAATGTAAACGTAGGGAGAATCATCAATCCTACGGCCGTTTTCTGTAATCATCGAAATAATTACTACAAATATCTCGAACAGGCTGATACTGGAGAAAAATCGGGCATTCTGGCTTGGTGTGAATACGTGCTCCGTGGTCTCAAAGAGGAGATCGAAAAAATCGACAAGCTTCTCGACTATGACTATCTAGCCAAGGAAATTTTGGTACCCACAATCAACCACTCTCTCGAAAGAAAATATATCACAGATGTCGAAGCAAAAATATTGAGAATGGCTATCGAGAAAAAAATGATCCAATCGAGTGACTTGAAAGAGATCTTTCAAGGAAAGCACGGCGCAGAACTGTCTCGACAAATCAAGAGGCTTGTGGATAAGAAAATGCTTCAACGCATCGGCTTCAAAGACTACGTCATCAGTTTCGGCGACAACTACTTGCTTCGAGGCATCATGAAGGTGCTGGGAGACAAGGGATTTCTGCCTCACCTTGATGGAAAATAAAATCACCAACTCAGTCGCCGATACAAATCCCTGAAATAACGTATATAAATCTCACTCATCTACAATTAAATTGTTTAATTAACACACATAATTACAAACTCCACTCAAAACGATTGCTTCTTGATTGTATAAAGTCGATAATTGATCAGATCAAAGGAAATCACGATGGTTTACATACGAGCTCAGGAAGGCCCACCAAACATTGGCGAAAGCAAACCAACCGTCCAATATTTCGATGAACAAGGGAATATGATCATCAGAAGCGGTGGAACATGGGCCTGGAGAAACAATAACCCAGGTAATTTAGTTGCCAATCCTTACACCATGGGAAAAGAACGCTCATCCAAAGCAATAGGAAAGGCAGGCGGCTTCGCAACATATCCCGATTACAAAATCGGTCATCAAGCGTTGGTTGATATGCTATCAGGCAAAAAATGGGGAGCAAAAACACTTAAGCAGGCTTCTATTGACTATACGCCTGACAATCCCGACCATATCGATTCAATTGTAGAAGAAACCGGATTTGATCGAATGAGAAAAATCAGTTCATTAAATCCTGTTGAATTTGAAAAATATTGGAAGGCCATCGAGAAAATCGAAAAATGGGTAGCTGGAAGAGAGGACTTCATCGACGTATGGTATATCACCGGAGTTCACATAAAACGCGGTGTTATCCAAGAATACTGCATTCACAAAAATGGATCTGATGCATGGATCTCGAAAGAAGAAGCAGTGGCACTGGCAAACGAACGGCGTCTTCATGCAATCTTGGTCCATTCTTCTAATGGCAGCCTCTATCTGCGCCCCGAATACAAAGGGAAAAGGTTCCGAGATTTGGTTTGTTAATTTTTCAAATGTTCCTGAAAACGATCATACTCTTTTAATGAACGCTCTAATGAATTCTCATCCCATGATGCAATGAAGCATTTCGAGTGAATGGTTTCACTCAATATAGCACACAGAGGATGAGATGGGGATATAACCCCACGTAACTCCTCCCAAGGAATTCTCACAAAGGGAGGACCATCCGTTCCTCCAGCAACGGTATAAGGTTGGAAAACAAGAATCAACGCCTGATCATCAAGTGTAAAGGTATTGAGATCCTCCAATGCAAGAGTAGTTCGAAGAGGCTCTTCCCCCGAGAAATAAGTACATGGATCGCTCTTTAGAAGAGTTTCGCAATATTTGCGGATAAATTCCCAATTTTCTTTCGTTGAAATTAAATGACTTAGGAGAAGTGGCACAAATCTTCCATTATTTTTATAAAAAGTGCGCCCCTCATACTTTGTCCAGCCGTGAGGTAAATGAGTATATGAATGAAATTCCCCAAACAAACTGACAAGCTGCTTTGAATAAAAAACTGTTCGAAAATGATAAGACAAATCAAAGGGACATTCTTCAATTGAACCTTGTAGAACTTCAGCAATAAATTCCCTTTTCAAGGCAGAGAGATCGTCAAGCAAGCTCGGGTTTTGACCTCGACAACCAGAGAGTACTACAAGGATTAATGACAGCCATCTATTCCTCATCGAAATCACTTTCAACATGTAACCCCTGCTATTGTAGGCAATAACCCATGATGCGAACGAAAATTTACCATAAATCTAGAACATCGCAGACATCGTATCATGAGGGCATGAAAAAACAAAATATTACGCCAGTTTCGTCCATTCTACTGTGTAAAAATTGCGTAAATGAATGGAAAAATCAAGTTGATTTGTCTATAAAAACTAGCTCACCAGCCAACCCTGTTCGATTCTCTCCACCTCCATTTTGAAGTAATTCGAAGATAGAGAGGCCTTGGATTGTGTTAGATTTTGGCAAACGCGACGAAGGTAAACCTAGAAGGTTTGCCGAGGAGCGCTCGACAAAAGATAGCGCGATCCAAGGCCTTTCTGCTTTGAAGGATTTCAAAATGGAGGTGGCAACCTCCATCACATACGGCCGGGAAATTCTCGGCCTTTTTTTATCCTGATTATCCCTATGCATCAAGAACTTGACCCGCTATTTGAAATAGCCAGTACCGATGACGATAAAGAACGTTGCCGACGGCTCATTAATGAAGCTTTCAAAAAAAGGCAGTTCGTCGCGCACCAGGAACGCGACATGATTCCAATCGAAAAATGTAATGAAGAATTGTCAGGAAAAAACAAAGAGTTGCTCATGCTCTTCGATAAAGCCTCCCATGATCTCATAGGAACAGTACTATTGACTATCGATCAAAAACCCACGGGTCTAGCGACTATTCGCTACCTCTCTGTTTCTCCCAAGTGGTGGGGGCTGGACTTCGGAATTAAATTAATGAAATTTGCTGAAGGTAAAGCCAAAATTGCGCATCAAAAAACGATCCAGCTTAGCGTTGCCTATCATCCAAAGGATGAAAAGGTACAGGGATTAATAGATTGGTATGCGAAAATACAGGGGTATCGGCGAATTGGAGATCGAAAGGCCTTAGAGAAAGAAAGAGAACGCCTAGCACCGCAATATGCGATGGATACAGTTTTCATATTTTTTGAAAAAAATTTATAAGCTAAGTTTTTTTCTTAGCTTCGAGCTGTTCTCTAAGGACATAAGGATCGAGATCAATCTCATCTCCCCATGCTAGAGTATCTGTTTTTGGATCAACCCGAACTTGGTTGAAGAAATCAACTGATTCCCACGCTTCGAAAACGCCTTTACCGACCAAATCGCTTAAATCTACTTCGCCTTCTAGGCCGTCGTCAAAGCGTATCCATACCCAATAATGTGGCCGGGGTTTACAGGCGACGATTTTGGCTCTTTTTAAATCCATACTCTTTTTTTCTCGTTATTTTTTCGAGAGAACCTCTGCTGATTTCGCTGTAGTCTGCAATTCTTCCAAAAAGGCCATATCTTCATCGTCTGCGCGCAATCTTTCCTCTTCGCGCCGCTTGCAATCAAACTCCATGTAACGTTCCAAAGCGAGTTTCTCAGCAACTTGAGCTGAGACTTTGCCAGCATGATCCAGAAGATCCCTTTCATTGAAGGTGAGGAATGTATCCAGTTTTTGTTCCCATTCAACCATGGTCATGATCTTACGACGCTCTGCCTGGTCCTCGGCATAATCTAGGTACATCACAACAATCCGGTTTAGCTCATCAATTTCAGGCTGGTTGAGATAGTTTTTGGCGATCGTTACATCTTGTTGCCGCACTCGTCCACCCTTCCAGCTCTTAAGACCCATATTGGGTAACTTCGGATCCGCTCGTTCAACAATTAGCTCAGCCGCTGTATGATGTGTTGTTGCCCAAAGCATCTTGTTCTGGACTTTCTTAAAGAAAAGCTGGGCCCGATCGCTCTTGGGGTCATAGTCGATAGCCATAGCGTAAATATCCCGTACTTTTTGATAAAAGCGCTTTTCCGAGGCACGAATCTCACGAATTCGCTCAAGCAACTCATCAAAGTAATCCCAATTTCCCGGCTCTTTCAGTCGAGCATCATCCATCACGAAGCCCTTCACAAGATATTCTTGTAAATGGGTTGTAGCCCATTGACGGAATTGAGTTCCGCGAGGGGAAGCGACTCTATAGCCGACCGCTAGGATCATGTTGAGGTTATAGATCTTTGTTCTATAGTTTTTCCCGTCAGTGGCAGTTGTCAATTGTTCCTTGACTACTGATTTATCTTGCTCGCCTTCCTCCAGTATGTTCTTGATATGGAGGCTGATATTTTGTTTAGTTGTCTGAAATAACTCTGTCATTTCTAACTGTGTTAGCCACACGGTTCCCTCGACAGCTCGTAACTGGATCGTCGAGCACCCATCTTCAGCGGTATAGAGTACAATTTCCCCACTCGCCATGAATCAATCCTTACAAAAGAAGCTGTATGTGAAGATGTTATGAGAAATTTTATATCTTTCCCATTGAAAAGTTCTGAATGCGTCTCTCCACCTCCATTTTGAAGTAATTCAAGGGCAGAAAGGACTTAAATCCGGTTAGATTTTAGCGAACGCGACGTAGGTAAACCTAGAAGATTTGCCAAGGAGCGTTAGACAAAAGATAGCCTGATTTAAGTCCTTTATACTTTGAAGGATTTCAAAATGGAGGTGGCAACCTCCAATTTCAGAACTCTCGAAGATTTCTTGAGCGCGTCCCGCTCGATTCAGGAGCATATTCGCCGTCACGTAAAGGACTTTTCTTGATGACTGTATGTGTTATCAGGCGGCTACCCAGAATTTGTCACCCTCACTGTTTCAGTTTTCTCAATGCTTCATAAAAAGGCATTTGCTTCTGGCAGATTGCTTTTAACTTGGGAACATAGGAAGCGGGAATCTTGGAGAAGCTCGGCTGTTCTCCGTCGCGCTTAAGAACATGAAAATTACTACTGCTGGCCGCGGCAGTATGCCAATTGGATAAAGGCTTCCATTCCTCAGGCATTCCTTCTTTCCAAGAGAGTGCCTCAGGCATATATCTGATGCCCGCCTGTTTGCAAAATGCCTGCATCGTGCCTTCGGGATCGCTGCAGAGGTCCTCTGACTCTATAATAATAGGCCATTCCCCTCGCACTTGGTGGTATTTTTCAGCAAATTTAACCAAAGCATCGTAACGAAAGACATCGGGTTCGTCTTGAATGCCCGCCGTAGTGAGTTCTTCATACCACGATTCGATCGCTCGGGCAGGATCGCGAATCAGAATTGTCATGATGACATCAGGGTCCGCAAAAAGAGCATCGTCGCTAAGGACCTCATTCTCTATGCACCAAATCATATCTTTGAAGTAAACGGGGCTTTTCTCGGCATAGCGATAAATGAGCGCTTTGACCTCTGAGTAATTTTTCGCATCTATTAGTTCTTGCGGGGGTTGCTGTTTTAGAATTTCATGATGCCCCTTATGGCAGAAATAAGAAGTATCATATGGCTCATGAAAGACCTTATGATCTCCGCGTGCCATCATGGATCGCTCGAACGCCGTACTCACAGTACGCGGAACAGTCAACATCATCTGGATTTTATGATGGCCTGCGCTGAGCAGTTCAGTGAATATCATCATCACCCAAAATATCGTTTTTCTCATTTGACCTACCGAGTTTTGCATCTCATTTTTTTGAAACGATCATAGAGAGAAAAGCTAAATTTTCCCCACTAAAAAGTTCTGAATACGTCTCTCCCCCTTCAATAAGCCTAAAGACCAGGAAAGTCCTGGTCTTTTTTTTTTCTTTTGTTACACAATTCGCCAATTGTGGAACACCAGCGCAAAACCAAGACTATCTTAATCACAGGCTCCTCTGGACGGATAGGCAGCGCACTAGCTGCGTCTTTGCGAAATGATTACACGATCATCGGCGTCGATATAAGCCCGGGATCCTACACTACTCATATAACGGATATTCAAAGCACAGAAGTTGTAAGGCTTGTTGGGAAAGCTGATGTTGTTGTCCACACTGCAGCACTTCACGCCCCGCACGTTGGAGTCTATGATGACAAGAAATTTTGGGATGTGAATGTTCAGGGTACGGAGAATTTGCTGAATGCATGCTTAAAACACAAAGTGACTCGATTCGTTTATACAAGCTCGACATCGATCTATGGCCATGCAATGGTTCATCCTCAAGAAGCTGTCTGGGTTACGGAAGAATTAGAGCCGCAACCTAGGGATATCTATGATGAAACAAAACTAGCAGCCGAAGAATTATGTCGTGAGACGACGAATAGCGGCTTACTGTCTTGTTTGTGCTTAAGAGTATCGAGATGTTTCCCCGAGGATGAGAGACTCATGGTGATTTATCGTCTCTATCGCGGCATTGCTATTCACGATGTTGTGCTAGCGCATAGATTAGCTTTGACTTCAGACTCGAGCGGCTTTGATATACTGAATATTTCTAGCCAAACACCTTTCCATTCATCTGAGCTTTCTGACCTTTATCATCATGCAGATCGTGTGATAAGCCGCTACTATCCACATGCGAGAAACATCTTCCAAGATCGAGGATGGACCCTACCCGAAACAATCGATAGAGTTTATGTCATCGAAAAAGCAAAAAGGCTCTTGGGATTTAATCCTACCTATAATTTCAAAGAATCCTTGACAAGGTGCAGAGAAGATCAAGTCATCGCATCTTCTTGAGACAGCACTATTCTCCAATAGCTAATGCCCTTTTAATCATCTCCTCCATCTCTAGGGGAATCTTCTTTTTGATAAATCGGCCAAGTATACAGGCAAAGAAGAAGGATAAAGGTCCCCGAATCTCTATTTGGAAAGTCACTTGTGTTTTCCCATCAACTTGGCTCATCGATTGGTAACTGATCACTTTCGCAAAAGAAAGATAGGCTTCTTGAACCACTAACCTAAGGGGCTCAACCTGTGTTAATAGGGTTTTGAAAAGAGGGGTCCCTATAAATTTAGTACAACCGGTTGTGCCAGTCTGAAATGGGCCATCGATTCGACTTATCTCAATTTCTTGATCCCAATTTTTCCAGTTTTCAACGTCTTGCCAAATTCTCCAAATTTGAATGGGAGTGGCTTTTGTTTCTACAGTGTGTTTAATGATGAGCATATTCTAAAATTCCTTCCTTTAACCATGTAATTTCTAATGTAAGTTGAGCGATCCCGTATCTCAACGATTTGAGACGAATCGCTTTCCGAGGATAATCTCCCAGAGTCTCTAACCTGTCTTCGATTTTCCTGTATTCTTCGTAAGTCTTCTCGGCTTTTTCCAATCTTTCCTCAAACAGTCGGACCATTTCCTTTTCATTTGTGACGAAAAAGAGTTTGAGAAGAAACTCGTTCCGGGGAGTTTCCGATCCGGTCGGCACTTTCGAGCCAAGCCTTAAACTCCGCCCGTCCTGTCTTTGTAATCGAAAAGACCTCTTTCTTTTTCTTTCCAACATGGACGATCTCGGAATGCACTTTTCCTTCTTTCGCCAAAACCTTCAACATCGGATAGATCGTCGAATCGGACTCGCGCCAGAAATACACAGTCGACCTGTCCCATAAGAGCCTTGATCTCGTATCCTGTGCAGGGGCCTTCGAGAAGCATCCCCAAAATTGCGTATCTTGTTTTATTGACTAATCTCATGAAAAATACCCAGTTTCTGGGTATTATACAGCAACCGGGGATTTTTCGAATATTCAAATAAATTCTTTAATTAGAACCGTAAAATCCCCTAGGTTTATGGAGCTAAGAATTCATTTTAATTTTTATTATAGGTAATGTTACATCTCCAATAGGGGTCTCTCAAGATAGGGCAAGGGAATGGAAAAGCGTCTTCGATTTGACAAACAGCTCGGAAAAGGGAATTCGATAAGAATCCTGCTAGCAGGTTTGGCTGGGATGGGGACAGGGATTTATGCCGATACTCCAACGGGCATTATCGGAGGGCAGGATAGTTCGTCGGACGCCTATGCAGCGCTTGTCTTCGAGAATGGCACTCTTGCTCCGATTCAGGGATTGGGATTGCCAGCAGATAGTGTCATCAATTCCGTAGCCATAAATCAGTCGGGATTCAGTCTAATCGGAGGACTGGCCGGTGGGGCAAATGGCTATGTTGCTACCGTCTCTCCTAGTGGAGCAGTCAATCCTCTTGCTTCCCTTATTCTACCTGGAACTATCAGTGCTGTTGCTATCAATGATAGCGGCGTAGGTCTCATGGGTGGTTTTAATCTCAGCCTCTTCTCTGGCTTTGCTGCGTTCATTACAGCAGATGGCACTATCACCCCTGCATCCGGCTTTCCTGATGTAACTGCAAACGTCGAGACTATCTTTACTGCTGCGATTAACAATGCAAGTGTTGGATTAATCGGAGGAGAAGGACATGATGCGCAGCCTTATGCTGCCTATGTCGCGTTGGATGGAACGGTGACTCCCCTTTCGACTCAATCAGGTTTTGGCGGTCAAATTTCCAGAGTAGCATTGAATAGCCAAGGGACGGGAATCATCGGCGGAGTTAACCTAGGTCACGCAAGCTACGCAGCGTTTGTAACTCCTGCTGCAGAGCCCCCTCTATTGCTCAGTCCAATACCTGATGGCAGCGGAGCACAAATTATGGGTGTTGCCATTAACGATGCGGGTGTAGGTTTAATTGGCGGTAATGACGCTTCGAATAATGCTTACGCGGGATATTCTACAAATGTTGCAGATGGAGCCGTGGTGACTCCCCTTTTCAATCCTCCCTTTGCAGGGATCATCAACAGCGTCGCACTGAACTCCTCAGGAGATGGTTTAATTGGTGGTCAAAATGGAACAAACCTCTATGCGGCACAAGTTCATTCAGACCATTCGATTAACCCTATTATTAATGATACGATAGCCGGTCAAATTAATTGGGTGGCCATCAATGACCCGGGGATCGGACTGATCGGAGGGGTCAATTCTGGAAATGCCTATGCTGCTCTTGTCGCTCCCAATGGGGCTTTAACTCTTTTGAATCCAAATGCAGCTTCGATTTCCAGCGTGGCTCTAAATGACGGGTCCCTATTGAATGCTGTAACTCCTCAGTCGTTTGGCCCCTATCTAAGTGCGGCCTACACCCAGCTTGCAGCCATCTACGCTTTAGAGTCCCGCTTCACTCTACAAAACAGCACCTGGAACCAAGTCGAAGGATCAGAAGTTGCGCTTCGTACAGAAAACGAAGAGGAGTTATTTGTAAGCAACGAAGAGAGCCTTTTAGCAGCCAACAATGCGAAGTTAGCTGCAATGCCTAAATCTAAGCGCAAAAAAAAGCCAGCTCCTGTTGCCCCTAAGCAAAATTCGATTTGGATCGCTCCATTTGGCGATTTTGTCCACCTTCGAGCTCAGGGAGCGATTCCCAATTTCACCAACGAAATCGGCGGCGCACTTCTCGCTTACGATCACCAGGGGTCTAATTACCTGGTGGGAACTTGTTTGGGATATGCTTTTAATTATATCCATTACGGTAGTGGAATTGGCCATGGAAAAATCCAAGAGGAAATGGTTTGCGTTTATGGCTCCTATCTCAGAGATCATTTTAGGTTAAATAGCGCTTTGTGGGGCGGACTTTACCAGTTCAGGAATACCCGCCATACCCTCTCTATGATCACATCGAAATCAAAAACCCATGGATGGATTTTATCCCCTCATCTCGAAATGGCAAGTCCTTGGGCTATCGATCAACAAAAGCGTTATCTCATCGAGCCGTTTTTCACACTCGATTGGATCAATAGCTGGCTACATCATTTCACCGAATCAGGAAGTGCGGGCTTTAACTTGAAGATGGGCAACTTATACAGCTCTTTATTGCAATCAGAAGCGGGTCTCCGTTTTTATGAGCGATTCCGTTATGGATGGGGAACTTTTTGTCTTGAAGAAAAGGCAAGCTACATCAACCAGGCCCCTTTTCATGTCAATTCAGTAGCTACCTCCTTTGTGGGCGCAGCTTCGGGCTTTCCGATTGCGGTCGCAAGTACCAAAGTGGAAAATCTAGCAGCATTGCAACTGATGGGTTCTTTCAACCCGAGAAACAAGGCCTATCCTTATGGCGGTATTACATTCCAAGTAATGGCTAATGGATCCTATCAGTCGTATTTCATCAGCCTCTTTACTGGAATCGACTTTTAATTCATGAATTTGCTAGAGCTTCTCAAAACTCTTGAGCGGACTCAATGGGAAAAACGAGATTACCCCCCTCTAAAGGGACCAGTCCTCACAAGATACGACCTCCAGAAGATGCAACCTCCTCCTGGGGATTATGTCTCAATAACCTCTGGTTCCACAGGCATTCCCGTTGAAGTGCAGAGAACAAATCTATCTAAATTGTGGTATAATGCGACGAATTTACGAGAAGCCCTTTGGCATAAACGGGATCTTTCCCTCTCCTTTGCGGTCATTCGACCGTTCATAAAAAAGGAATTCACTCTACCCCAGTGGGGCTCAGCATTTTCCCTTTTAGGGCGAACCGGTCCCGTGCATGCGCACCCGGTTCAAGGGGATATCAATCGCTGGCTTCAAAAAATCCAACCCGGCTACCTCCTCACTTACCCTTCGATTTTAGAGACAATCGATCTATCGGCTCTTAAGCAACTCAAGGGGATAAAAACAACAGGGGAAATGCTCTCTTACAAAAATTCTCTCATTGTAGATACGTATTCTACTGAAGAAGTGGGAACCATTGCCATTCAATGTCCAGACGATCCGGAAAATTACCATGTCATGGAGAATATCGTTCTTGAAATCCTCGATGAGCAAGATCGCCCTGCAAAGGCAGGAAGGGTCATCGTGACGGATCTGACAAGTCGGTATCTATATCGTTATGATATTGGCGATTATGCAGAATGGGGAGAATGTCATTGTGGCAGAGGGTTGCAAACCATAAAAAAACTACTCGGTCGCAAGAGAAACTTGGTTGTTTTGCCCGATGGATCAAGCCATTGGCCACGCATTGGATCAAAAGAATATAGAAAAATTGCTCCGATCAAACGTTTCCAAGCAGTGCAAACAGACAGAACTACCTTAGAGTTGCGCCTCATTGCCGAGAGACCTTTGACTAGAGAAGAGGAATACGCCCTGCGCAAAGAAGTTCAATACTGGATTGGCTATCCTTTCGAGGTTCGCTTTCTCTATCTGGATGAATTTCCTTCGGGGAAGTTTGAAGAATTCATCTGCCAAGTGACCACAGGGCAGCGTTCAGCTAGTTCGTAAGAGCTTCCAAACTGAATGTGATCCCAAGGGGGAAGTTCTGATAATTTTGGAAAATAGTAAACCAGATCGGAGTTTTGATAGACTTCCAACGTAGGATGATCCCAAATCGGCCGGATCACCTCATAGAGTGTTTTCACAGATATGTAAGGATTTGCAAGAGATTGAGCGACCTTGCATTTAAATGCATGAAATCCCATCCCCTCTCTATTTTTCACCACACTTTGTAGATCTTCCTTGGATTCAGGAGAAATAAAAAGGCGCAAAATCAGGCGTCCATTCGGTTTTAATGCTTTTTTCGCCTGTTGAAAAAACAACTCAGGAGACCCCTGGAAGACTGTTAAACACCCGTCGCCGAAAAGCGCATCGAACTTCGATTCAAAGGGAAGATTACTCCAGTCGCCAAGAACTGCGTCTGGGCAATGCTTGATGACTTGAGGATTGTTATCGACTGCGATACTCGCCAAAGGCTGTAATTCCGGTGTGACCCCCAGAAGAAGTGTTTGCTCCCCCTCCTTCAGTTGGTTTCTGTACATGGCAACATCCTCTGGGGATGGCCTTAAGGGAGACGTCCACTCATCTAACCGCTCTAAGATTTTCGTCCACTGATCCATGCACTTTCCTGGCAAAAATACGTGACCGATTGCATTGTAAGAAAAGCTATCCATTTTAGCAAACATGGAGACTTTCGAAAAACGTTTGCTGTAGCATTTTCGGGACTGATTCAAGAATCGGTTCGTTGAATCTTCCAACTATAACAGGGCTCAGTGATCTTCTCTTTAATTCGCCAACCATTTGGTGTGCGAATCAACTTATCGTTATACCAAAGCCCCCAGAATGCCACTTCAAGAACATCCCCTTGGGTCGGTAGTTCTAATGGGTTGTGACAAAGACAGCGCACATCGGCAACATCTCCATGAATCCGTATCTTGAAATTAGAAATCATATGTTGCCGTGGCAAGTCGCCTAAATTTTCCTTTAGGAATCGTTTTATCGTTTTTACGTTAGAGTTTGGCCCACCCGCTTTTGAATAATCGATTCGGGCATCATCAGTAAAAATTCGATCGAGGACATCAAGATCTTTGCTATCAATAGCGGAACAATAATCAGTCAATAAATCCATTATCTCAAAACGGTCAGAAATTTCTTGAAGTGTCATTGTCATAGTTCACCTTTATGGCCTCGATAGGAAGAGATTAGGTGGAATTTGTAATTTTCTCACCGAAAAGTTCTTTCTCCTGGCTTTGTTTATTCTGAAAAATATGCTACTCTAAGTGGCTCAATATCTCTAGGAAAGCCATGCGTTATAAATTTTATCGTGAGCATAAGTATGTCAGTTTCGCCCTCAATGATTTAGAGCGAAAGATCGCCAAGACAAACTTCAGGAAACTCGAGGAAGTAGAGAAAATAAAGAGCGAGTTTGAGGCCATCGTAGAAATGCTCCAAGGACATGCTCAGTACGAAAATACTGCCCTCCATGAACTACTGAGAAAAAAACAGTCCTCGGTCTATGCGCAAGTGGAAAAGGATCATGAACAGTATGATGAGATCTTGGACGACCTTTCCTTACGGCTCAAGGGAGTTCTAGTAGAGCAAAAGGAAGATGCGCGAGTCGAGGCGGGTTATCAATTTTATCTCTGGTTTAGAAAGTTTGTAGGAGAGAATCTCCTCCATTTACATGAAGAGGAAACTGTCATTCTACCCGAACTACAAAGGCTTTATACGGATGAAGAATTAAAACTCGTCGAAGCCGACACTTACCAACGTATGACCCCACAGCAAATGATCGAGATGATGGAGGTATTATTCCCCCATATGAATCCCGATGATAAAAAAGCCTTTCTCCTAGACATCAAAGAATCTCAGCCAGAAAAATTTACCCAAGCCTGGGAAGGGATTCAATCTCATCTAGATACAAGCGAGACAATTTGATTGAAGAAGGCCTGACTTCTAATCAAAACAGCATCGAAGACTCGATTGGCGCTAGATGCGTATGATAGATAGGTTTGCCCCTGTCTATTCTCTGAATAAACAGTGGATCGACAATCACATTGCCTTCTTTTGAAAGAAGATGTCAAAATTTGGAGATTTGCCCAATCAGAAGTTCCGATCAATAAAGTAAAGAACCCTACAAATCATTGCAAAATCTGATGAAAAAAATAGAATTGCATCGTCAATAATCGAGTAGTATAGTTCGACAAGAGTTGTTCATCTTCGTCATGTGTTTGCAAATGCAGCTATTTCTAAGGAGTCCTTCAATGGTTGTTAAAATTCTCCCTCTTGCCTTTTGTTGCATTTTTGCAACTCTTTTTTCTGAGGAAGCTTCTTCTAACGCCTGTTCAGGCTCCTCTAGCAAATCTCAAGTGAGCCCTTTTGAAAAGGAGTGTTATCAATACCCTGCTGCCTATAACGCTCCAGCAGCAGTTGCATTCCACCAATCATGGAGCTACTTTTTCGACAGCTCATTCCTCTATTGGTACGCAAGGGAGGAAGGGCTTCATCTGGCAGAAAGCGCCATCTTGGTTCAGGGGAATTTGGCCCTTACGCAAGAAGCGGTTTCTCTTGATCAATCATTTGAATATCGACCGGGCTTTAAAATCGGCATAGGGGTGATTTACAACAATGAATGGTCCATCCATGGTGAATATACTTGGCTTCGGAACCATACTACTATCAACAAAGAAGCGCCCGAGAATACCAGTTCCGATCTTACAGGCCTTGGAATCTGGAATATGAATGATTGGTTTCAACAAACGATCGCATTTCAAGAAGTCAATTCTCTACAGGGACAATCTCTTTCCGGAACAGCCTTGGCCTCGAGTTGGCGCTTAGGCGTGGACATTGTAGACTTAGATGCTAGCCGTCCGTATTTCGAAGGATCTAACTTGACTCTCTTTCCCTTTATAGGCTTGCGGGCAGCTTGGATCCGACAAACCATCGAGGTCGCTCTCACGCAAGCGCCGGGATCAGTAGGAGGCGCCTCCTTTCTTTTGCCCCAACCCATTCATTCGCACAATAATTCGAATTGCTGGGGCATAGGGCCTAGGATAGGGTTCAATGCAAAATGCTTGCTCCCACAAGGTTGGAGGCTCGAAGGAAGCGGAGCAGGTAGTCTTCTTGCGACCTTTTTTACAACTCTTACGCATGCCGAAGATGCACAGTCTATCGCAGTTGCGCCAGGACCTTACAAAGTGGTGCAATCCCACCAAAAATCTTTGCTCCCTAATGCAGAGCTCGGCTTGGGATTCGGCTGGGAAATGTACAATTCTCCTCGTTCCTATCACATCGACTTTTCGGCTTCTTATGATTTTACCATCTTTTGGGGACAAAATAAGATCCGAGAAATGCTCGATAATTTTTGGGCAGGGACTGATGCAGAAGCGGGAAATCTTTTTTTTCATGGGTTGACTCTATACGGCCGCTTTGATTTTTAGGGGGTATTTTTGGAATTGCGCACTTTCTTGCTCCTTCCTCTTTTTTTTGCCGCTTCATTATCGGCGAATTCTTCAAGGAACATTCATCCTCCCTATTGTGTTGTCACATATAACAAGCCCACAACGCTGAATCTTCAAAAGAACGATCTTGTTCCAAGGCTTGAATGGGACCAGAACTTCGGTTATTGCGGTGAAACGTCCTTCATCACGGCGGGCCTTTATTATGGACAATATTGCTCTCAGTACACGGCGCGGGCTTTAACATCTCCCGGCGTGCCTCAATATGAGGATGGCAGCCAACTCTTAATCGGAGTCAATGATCAAGACGCTGCGGCGGCCATGAGATTGAGCGTAATCGAATGGGATTCGATCAGTGAAACGGACACCGATGATTTTCTCGCTTGGATCAAACAATTTGTCCTTGCTGGAAATCCGGTTATCATTGGGGTCTTCAACAATGAGTATTTGCTTTATGGAGATACTGATCCAGATGCGGGAGATGAAACTTATGACCACATCGTGTTGGCCTACGGGATCGGTTCAAACCAACCTCTCGCAGACACGAGTTTTTATCCAGATGACATACTCTATATTATCGATAATGGGCTTTGGGGCGCATTTAGGAACCCTCCTTACTACTTCAGCTATCAATTCTCCCCTTTCGAGTCTGATCGAGAAGACGCCAATTCCCCAAATGGGCCTATTTATTCCTTAAACGATGATGCGAGGAATTTTGGCGTCGCTATGACAGGAGTTATGGATCTCAACAACGATACGATTCCTGTGCGAGTAGAAACAAATGTCAATTATGAGATTCCCGAAATCTTGCAAGGCCAAGATGTCGACAATCCGCCGCCTGGTGCAAATGCCCCACCTCCCCCGATTCCATTGACTCTCACGGTTACAGTCTCAATTCCCGATCAAACCATGGATTACAATTTATATTACTATAATGACTTCGCAAAGGTGCCGACTTCTCATTTTAACACGAATAGGGGAAATGCTTACAAAACGTATCTCATTCCCCATAACTCAGGTTCCACATACGTCTTGAGTATAGATATCCTCTCCAACGAAGTTGCAGCATTCCGCGCTGTCTCCACATCAGCTGACTAAGAAAAGGTTATTGTTGGCAAATTTCTTTTGTAGCGCTTCAGGATTCGAAAGTCACTTTTCTCACCTTATGCTTAGATAGGCGGATGCCGCGAGTTTGGGCGCCTTTGACGAGAATCTCCTTGAAGGAAACGAGCTGGTTTTTCGCTTTCTGACCGGCCTTTGGAGCGAAGTGGAGTTCCACCACAGCATCGGAATCTGTAGAAATGTGCTGGAGTTCCGCGTTTTCATCGAGATAGCGGTAGCGTCTTGTCGAGGATGAACTTCTCGACGATGAACCGCTTTGCCCAGACTTGTTGGGTCTCTTTGTTCTTGTAGACGACATTGATGATCGTTTTTTTATCGCCAATCGCGACATAGGCGACATTTTCGAAATACTGCTTTTCAGGGATGTTGATCGCTTTGTAGGTGCCGTCTTTATAGAAAATGAGCAGCTTGTCGAAGTTGGTGCAAGTAAAGTGGATCAGGCCCTGAGACTTTGGTCCCGACAAATCCGGTTTCAGGATCGAAGCCCACCTTGATCTCTTTGGTCTCGATCGCGCGGCGGTCGATCTCTTCGATCGCTTTGACACGGGTTTTTCTCGGATAGTCTTTGCCGTATTTTTCAATGAGATTTTTGAGATGTTGAATGGCGTATTTTTTGACGTTTTTGAGATTTTTCTCCACCTGCATCCAGAGTCTCTTCAAGCAGCGAGATCTCTTCCTTGTTCTTATCGATATCAAACTGAGAAATGCGCCGAATGGGGATTTGGAGGAGTTTTTCTCGATCCTCATGGGTCGGTTCGCGCAGGAGCTTTCTTCTGAAGGGTTTGAAGGAGGCTTCGAGAGTCTCGTGGATCCCTTCGAGAGTTTTGACCGTCTCGATTTTCTTATAGAGGCGGTTTTCAATGAAAATCCTCTCGAGCGTCTTGTAGAAGATCTTTTCTAGAAGCCGGTCCCTTTCGATCTCGAGTTCCCGTTTGAGAAATTCCACGACTTTTTCAGCATTGTAAGCGAGGATCTCATGGACATCGGTCTCCCAAGGAAGCCCATCTTTGATCACGATGATCTGGGAATTCAAGGAGACTTCGCATTCTGTAAATCCATAAAGGGCATCGAGAATCTCTTCTGCATACTGTCCGCGGGGCAGCTTGATCTCGATTTCGACATCTCTTGGCCGTGTAATCATTGATCGCCTCGATCTTGATTTTGCCTTTTTTGGCCGCCTCATCGATGGAGCGGATCAGGCTCTCCGTCGTCGTCCCGTAGCAGATCTCCCGAATGATCAAGGTTTTGGGGTCTTTGATCTCGATTTTTGCCCGCAGTTTGACCTTGCCCTTGCCCTTTGTCATACTGGCTCTTGTCCATGATCCCGCCTGTGGGGAAATCGGGAAAGATCTTGAAGTTTCTCCCTTCAAGACAAGCGATTTCCGCCTCGAGAAGTTCGGTGAAATTGTGGGGCAGGATGTGGGTGGACATCCCGACGGCAATCCCATCCGCTCCCTGCATCAGAAGAAGAGGGATTTTTGCAGGCAGCGTCACAGGCTCGAAATTCCTCCCATCATAGGAGGGGATTTTTTCGGTGATATCGGGATTGAAAAGGGTCTCGCGGGCAAGAGGAGAAAGGCGCGTTTCGATGTAGCGGGCGGCAGCCGATGGATCTCCAGTATAGATATTGCCGAAATTCCCCTGCCTGTCGAGCACATAGCCCTTGTTGGCCAAGTGTGACGAGCGCCTCATAGATGGGAGCATCTCCATGCGGATGGAGCTGCATCGTCTGGCCGACGATGTTGGCGACTTTATGGAGTTTATCATCGTTTTGTCTCCATAAAATTTCGAGAATGCGCCTTTGCACGGGCTTTAGCCCATCGACCACATTCGGAATCGCGCGGTCGAGAATGACATAGGAGGCATATTTGATGAAGTGATCCTTCATCTGGTGTTTTAGATCATCCATCTTCATTCACCAGGTTTTGCATGATAAAGGCCTTTCGGGCCGGGGTATTTTTGCCCATGTAAAATTCAAGGGTGGGTTTGATATCGGAGAGGTTTTGGATCATCACAGGCAGCAGGCGGATATCTTTTGCGATGAATTGTTTAAACTCATCGGGAGAGATCTCTCCAAGTCCTTTAAAGCGGGTGATTTCAATCCCTTTCTTGAGCTCTTCAGCTGCCTTATCTTTCTCCTCTTCGGAATAGCAATAGATCGTCTTCTCTTTATTTCTCACTTTGAATAGAGGCGTTTCGAGAATATGGAGGTGGCCATTCAAAACAAGCCCTTCAAAATAGGTCAAAAAGAAAGTGATCAAGTAGATTGCGGATGTGCATCCCATCGACATCGGCATCTGTGGCCAGGATCACTTTGTTGTAGCGGAGATTGGCCAGATCCTCTTCGATATTGAGCGCCGACATCAGGTTGTACATCTCTTCATTTTTATAGAGCTGGTCGAGCTTCATGCCATGGACATTGAGCGGTTTGCCGCGCAGAGAAAAGACTGCCTGCGTGAGCGGATCTCTCGTCATGACAATCGAGGCGGAGGCCGATTCCCCTTCCGTGAGAAAAATCACCGAATTTTCCCCCTCTTTCGATCCCATCGCCGAAGTGGAATTTTGAATCGCGCAGTTTGGGGATTTTGAAGGAGATCTTTTTCTGCTTCTCTTTCGCCTCTTTTTTGACAGCCGCTAGCTCTTTCCGCAGCTTTTCATTAAAGAGGATCCGGTCGATGATTTTCTTGCCCGTCTCCTCATGTCTTATAGAGAAGGTTTTGAACCGCATCTTTGACCTCTTGAACGATCGGAGCGCGAATCTCGTTATTCGACAGCTTGTTCTTTGTTTGCGATTCAAAGACAGGATCCTTCACTTTGATGAGAATGGCCCCGACAATCCCTTCGCGCACATCGACGCCCTGAAAATTTTTCTTCGCATACTCATTGACCCCTTTCAAGATCCCTTCTCTGAAAGCCGATAGATGGGTTCCTCCATCTTGAGTATATTGGCCGTTGACGAAGGAAAAATAGGTCTCGCCATAACTCGAAGAATGGAGAAAGGCAAACTCGATGTGCTTTCCTCGGTAATGGAGCGGTTCATAGAGGCGATCCTCTTTGACCTCTTCATTCAAGAGATCCAAAAGCCCATTTTCCGAACGGATCTCTTCGCCATTGAAAACGAGAGTGAGGCCCGTATTGAGATAGGCATAGTGCCAGAGGCGCTTGAGGATCAGTCTCTTTCTGAAAGGCAAACTTTTTGAAGATCTCCGTATCGGGAGTAAACTCGACCCATGTGCCATTCTCCTCTTTTGTCTTCCCTTTCTTCTTCTCTTTAAGAATGCCTTTGGCAAAGCGGGCTTCGACAAACTCCCCATCGCGAACGCTTTTCACGATGAAATGAGAGGAAAGGGCATTGACCGCCTTTGTTCCCACTCCGTTCAATCCCACAGAAAACTGGAAGACATCATCATTGTATTTGGCGCCGGTGTTGATCTGGCTGACGCATTCGATCACCTTGCCGAAAGGAATCCCCCGTCCCCAGTCTCGCACCGAAACCGTCGAAGTCTTCTCATTCAGCTCGATCACAATCTTTTTGCCATTGCCCATGATGAACTCATCGACAGCATTGTCGATCACCTCTTTGAGCATCACATAGATCCCATCATCGGGGTGCGATCCATCCCCCAAACGGCCAATGTACATCCCCGAACGCAGCCGGATATGCGCCAGCGCATCTAAGGTCTGAACAGTGCTTTCATCGTATTTTTTAGCCATATTTCATCTCATACCATAGCGATTTTGATTTTCGCTATTCCTTACAGCCTTTGCGGAGGGGGAAATACAGAGCAGAATTCGTTTTCTATATCGAGGCAATCAGCATAATACAGGCCATAACACCCATCGCGATATCTTCGGAAAGAGTCACTGTCGAAAGAGGCACATCCAGAACAGTTCCCATACACGCACACCTAAGGTCTAATCCTCGTTTCAACGCTCCGATGACCCCGATCGCTCCAACTCCCATCACAATAATGGTAACGATGTACGTAGCAATTGGGCAACTAAAAGAAAGATACGACAGCCCGAGACTAAGCTCAATAAGAGGATAAAGATATGCATAGCTCCGAAATTTTTTGGCCACCAGATCGTACATTTGAAACCCTTCAGCAAAACCGGATGGATTAAATAGCTTCAGCATGGCGAATTGGCATAGGAAAAAACCCATGAAGAAGTGCATCCAAGCCGAAAGGCCTTTCTGAGTACCATGCACTAACGCCATTGCCCCTAAAATCGCGATCAAAATAAGGGCAAACAGAGGCCAATAGCGTTTGAGTTTATTCGGCTTGTTCGTGTCTTCCATAGCCTTTTATTCCTTCTCTATTTCCCAATATAGGCGATGCATTCGATTTCAATGGGCGCGCCGAAGGGGAGAGATTGAACGCCGATTGTCGTTCGGGCTGGGTATTGGCTATTTCCCGCAAACATCTTTGCATAGACCTTGCTCATCGCCTGGAAATCGTTCATATCGGTCAGGAAAACAGTCGTTTTCACCACATCATTCAACGTGAGTTTTTCTGTGGCGAGGATCGCTTGAATGTTTTCAATGACTTGCTGGGTGAGATCTTCGATGCTTCCCTGTTTGGCTTTGCCTGGCGCTGCTGAAGTCCCCGCAACATAAGCGGTGTCTCCTGCAATGCGAATCGATGAAAAGGGAAGCTTAGGCGCTGCGGCAGCTTGTGCGAGATTGGAATTCGAACTTTGCGTCTCGGCAAAACCAGAAAGAACTGAGAGCAAAGAAACTGTAAAAAAAACTGATCTAAGAGAACCCAGATTTCTGATTGTGTTCATCTAGTAGCCCTTTATGCACGTACATCAAGCTATACATAAATGTAGGTATAACTGGCTAGATTTTCGATTCATGGAGAGACACCTTTTCAGCTTTTCCCATCGAAAAGATGTGAAGGCGTCTCTCCATTTTGAAAGGGTTCAAGACTTAGAGAATAGCTCTTATTTCCTCTCGAAAGCACGAGCATCGTAAAATAGCTCGATACGCCCAATCAGATCTTCTTTGAAGGTCATCAATGCCGCTACATGCAAGTCTCCGATTGGCGCCAGGCAATGTAAATCGTACGCTAACATGACTCGATCTCCGGTGCCAAATTTAGCACGCATGGTCACGCCGTTAACAACCTTGAAGAGGTTTTTTAGCCCTTCGAGGACGACTTCCTTTCCCGTCAGATTCGCAAGCGGGCCCAAAAACTCAATCTTAGGATGCAGATACTGCCCCACGCCAGCAAGGTCTTTGTTGCCCATCGCCTTATAGTAGGCTTCTGCAGTTGCTACATTAGACATAGTTTTCTCCCATTTTTTTCTTTCTTCGGCAAGGATGATAAATAGACCTCTTGCCCTAAGTCAATCCGTAAAAACTACGTATAGCCTTTACGGTTTAAGATTTTTTTTGTAGATCGAAGACATGCAAGAGAACCCCCTGCATAAAAAGATTATCGACCTTTTGAATTGGTTCAATTCGTTTGGCAATTCCGAAAAACCCATTTCCTTAGGCGAAGTGGAGCGATTCGTCGCTCCCGACATCCAATTTTATCTGAATGGCCAGCTGATAGCCTCGGGAATTCATGCCTATTTAGAACGAGCGAATGCTCTTAAGGCAAAATGCAAGTCCTTAAAGATCAAATTCCCTGTCAAAGAGATCATCATCGAAGGTAATAAAGCAGCCGTGTACTGGGAAGAAACCCTAACCTTTCATGATGGCACCGTAACCCGTCTAATCGATGCCGCTTTCCTTCACTTCGATAAAGAGGGAAAAATCCTAAAATTCTCCGACGTATTTACGGGTTCAGACCCCCTTCGAAATCCTTAAGCTTTATTTGGTTCCGCCATCAAACTTGTAGGAATCTTCGATTTTGCTAAAGACGACGTTCATTTCCTGGATTAAGTAATCCGAATTGAAACGAAGGATGAGAATTTCCGTAAATGCGCCATGCGTATCCATAGTGATCATGAGGCGCACGACGACGACATTGCTTTGCGGCGCAGGAATGATATCCACCGGTTGAACGGTCCAACACCCCTGCGTTCTATTCACCTCGAGAAGGTCAGCAACAAAAGCGTCTCGACTGGCGGTAAAAAGCGAGCCGTTAAAAATTTTTCGACAATCAGGCGTCAATATGGTTGCCGCTACTTCGGCCTGAGGAAACGTCTCGCCCTGGCTAATTCGTTGGATGAAGGCAAGGTACCGGTTGGTGGCGTCTAGTAACATTGCGGAAGAATCTTCACTCACAATGGTATTTAAATCTTTTATTTGTGCATTTTCTAAAGCTTTCCCTGTAAAAGGAAGCATAAAGAGCACTCCAAAAAATAGTTTGTTTGTTATTCTAATTCGCATTGGGATTGATCTCTCTGTAGATTTGCGGGGAGAATAGTAAATTTCTTACCCCTTCTAGGCAAGCCTTTCGTAGGAGAGATTCATGCAGAACTTTGATTGCAAGAGTCCAGAGATCCTTCAGCGCATCGTGGCAGAAAACACGCATGCCTTTGCATTCTTGAATAAAATGCCTATTATTCCTGGGCACACCTTGATTTGCCCGAAACAACCCATCGCTTTCAGCAAAGAGTTAACCCTTGAAATTTGGACCGATATCCTGAAACTCAAAGAGATCGTTTGCGCCAAATTGAAAAAAGCTCTGGATGTCCAAGGCTTCAACTTTGCTTGGAATGAAGGCTCGATGGCAGGCCAGAGTGTTCCCCACTTTCATTTGCATGTCGTCCCCAGAAAAGAGAATGATCTGGGCATTACCCACTATGAGCCTCGAGTTTTTCTCTATAGGCCAGGAAGCAGGGCTGATTCCCCTAAAGACGAACTGATCGCTCTTTCGAAGGAACTAAGAAACATTTGCTGAGCGAGAAGCGTAAATCCTCGGTATTTTTAGGGGGGGCTTGCGTTTATTTCGGTGGTTTCTTAGAAGGAAGGAAAGGAGTCATTTATGGACTTATCGTTGTTTTTAGCTAAGTTGCTTGGTCTTTATTTATTGATTGTTGCGGTAGATATGCTTCTACGGAAGCATGAATTAGAAGGGGCGGTAAGAGATTTCTCTTCCTCGAAATCGCTTCTTGTTTTCTCTGGATCCACTTCCCTGTTCCTTGGTCTAGTCATCGTGCTTGCCCATCCCGTTTATGAGGTGGATTGGGACGGTCTCGTTACCCTGTTAGGCTATCTATTGATCGTCAGGGGTATTGCGAGAGTCTGTTTTCCTCGCCTATCTGCAAAAGAAGATTGTTACCTATTTCCATCAAGGATATTGGGTCATCTTGCTTGTTTTACTCGTACTAGGGATTTACCTGACGTACCAAGGATTTACTGCAGGCTAATCTAGCTAGCTTTATCCTGTCATTGAAAAAGCCGCTCATTTGAGCGGCTTTTTTATTATCAGTCGACAAGGAGGACAACTTAGTTCTAATGGCCTCATTACTAAGAGCTGTCAAAACGAAGTCTTCATCGATTAAAACCTAATAAAAACAGCATCGCCCATTTCGCATCCCTCATCTTTAATGAATAGTGAAAATCCATTATTCTCCATGAAAACTTTAAATTCATCGAAAAGAACAGTCCCTATATAGAAGGGTTTTAACGAGAATTCAGCTTGTACTACTTTGACCGTTTTGAGAATGGTTGGGCATGCGTTTAACACTTGAAATTCCATCCCTTGTAAATCAAGCCACATAAAATCTACTTTTGTAACACCGTTTTCTTTAGCCCAAGTATCTATTGTCATGACTGGCACAATCACAGGTTCAAAGGAGACCGGCCAAAAAAAAGAATCTGGATTTGGAGTAAGGAGAGATCCTTGAGCATCGTATTGTTGTCCTGGATTTGTAGGGCTGCTAACATTGAATTGAGCAAAACCATCTTGATCCCCCAGAGCAATAGGGAAAAATGCAATATTGGAATAGAATGCTACATTCTCTAAAAACCTATCATGAAGGTTGGGACTAGGTTCAAAGGAATAGATTTGCCCATCCGGCCATCTATTTGCCATAGCCACCGCAGCAGTTCCATCATGAGCTCCCGCATCTATAATCACCGGATCTTCCGGTAAAAATAGAGCATAAAAATCGAATCCTGGGACAGCGAATACATTCACATGCAGTATGCTCAAACACGCTAGGAAAAAACCTGCTAGTGCTTTCATATTCCTGGTTTCCTTAGATCTCTATCGAGAAATTAATGAGTTTGGTCATTAGATCAGTTTCTTATGCTAAAGCGTTTAATTATTAAGAATTCAATGGGTTTTTTTAAAGAAGTCATCTAAATCATCTGGGTTAACAATAAATTCATAACCATTTGCTATCATAAATTCTTTAATTTTTTGATCTTTGTAATTGTTTTCAACGCCTATAAAATCGATATCAAATCGTTCAAAATCTATAGTCTTTAAAATGTCTAATTCTCCGCCTTCTGTATCTATGCTTAAATAATCGACATGAAAGAAACTGTTTTCTTCAAGTAGTTCATTTAACAAATAACACTCAACCTCGATAATTTGCGGTTCTTCGCCAAAAGATCTTGTCAGTACTTCCTTATTAACTCGTTCTAAATGTCTTGGGTCGTATTTACTAATTAAACCGCTAAGCATCTCAGGCTCACCCTCTAGCTTCAAAAAAACATCTTTTCCCGTGAAATCGGAGACACATCCTTGGACGCAAATGCAGGTTCGATTATTTCTTAATTCTTCAAAAACCTCCGGAATCGGTTCAATGCAAATTCCTTTCCAACCCAATTCCTCAAAAAATTTTGTATTACTAAAAGATATCCCATTGTGGGCGCCGATTTCAACAAAAACACCATTGGTTTTATTTTTAAACCATTTTTCATTAAGAAATCGATCTTGGCCGGCTTGACTATAGTAGCCCCCCTCTTTACGTCCCAATTTATCGAAATAATTTTTAGAATTATTTTCTTCAGCCACTGCAACCAAAGAGAGCAGTATTATGGTTAACCCCAGAAAAAAACTCGATATTTTCGTCATTTACTTCCTTAAAATTTCGATAATATTTCTCACAAACTATTCTCAAAAAGCTCGGCATTTTTTCCAATCAAAAGTTCTGAAATAGAGAGTTTTTTGATCCAAGAACAAAATTCCCGGCCATAACTGACTGGGTTTTACGGCGCACTGGATAAAGCCGGCTTTTGTTGCCTT
Source organism: uncultured Simkaniaceae bacterium (assembly GCA_963813105.1). Classification (GTDB taxonomy): domain Bacteria; phylum Chlamydiota; class Chlamydiia; order Chlamydiales; family Rhabdochlamydiaceae; genus JAGXTH01. The sequence goes on along the minus strand of CAWEXT010000005.1, from coordinate 185,083 downwards.
GAAAAATCGAACTTCCTGGTACAATTTTTGCCTTTCTGCCGAAAGGTAGCGGATGTCAACTCCTTCCATTGGTCCAGCTTCTCCCCCGCCTGCCCCAAGTTCTAGTTCTGGTACACCAAAAAGAAAAGCCCCGAGTTCTAGCGCCTCTGAATCGTTTCATCAATATCCACTCCGCAATCGCGTTTCTTCCGATGTACCGATTCCAAATCCTTTCCAGAGTCGAATTCCTCCTATTGCTCCTATTCCGCCTTCTCCCCGCAGTCGTATTCCTTCCGTTGCACCCGTTCAAAATCCTTTACTCAGTCAAATACCTTCTATTGCACCCGCTCCGAACCCTCTTTGCAGTCGAGTTTCTTCCGTTGCGCCGGTTCCGGAGAGTTCACCTCCTGTTCGATCGACTTCCTCTGTGAAGAGGAAGCGGGTAGATGATTTTGATCGATCGGATACATTCTATTGTTTGCTTGTGGCCAAGATCGGCAGAGAAATCCATAAGGGCGCGTTGGGGAAAAAATGGAGAAATACGATCCATTGGGCTGGAATGGACCTGCAAGAGAACCCGTCTAAAGAGTTTTTGCAAGCATTCAACGCGATGAATGGGCAAGAATTAGCAAAAATGCTTCGAGACCACGTGCAAAATGCGAACCCTTTCTCAATCAAAGAATGATTGCCTCTAAACTACAGAAACCCTTTCCAAAATAGAGTTCTTTTAGAGCTCTTAGAAGCGCTTTACTCGACTATGGCAGTAGGGAGTTTTTCCAGTCTTATCATAATATTGCTGATGATCTTCTTCAGCTGGATAAAATGTGCTTGCAGGGACGATTTCGGTGGCGATCTCTAGCCCCCGTTTTTCAAGGATTGAAACTAATTTTTCAGCGATTTCTCGCTGATTTTCGGTTAGATAGAAAATCGCCGATCGGTATTGGCTTCCGATGTCTGGGCCTTGCCGCATTTTTTGGGTGGGGTCGTGAATCTCGAAAAAGAGCTTGGCGAGAGTCTCATAACTGACCTTTTGAGGATCGAAGATCACCTCCATCGCCTCGGCATGGCCTGTTTTGTCAGAACAGACCTCTTTATAGGTGGGATGGGCAACATTTCCTCCTATATACCCGACTTTTGTGTGGATCACCCCAGGTTCGAGCTCAAAGTGGTATTCGACGCCCCAAAAACAGCCTCCAGCGAAAATCGCTCGTTCATACCCCTCTTCCGTGAAGGCCGGTAGAAACGAGAGCGAAAGAGAATTCACGCAATGGCGGGTATTTTTCGACGTGAGATGTTCTCCGGAAAAGACATGCCCTAGATGACCGCCGCAATGCTTGCAGCGAATCTCGATGCGTTCCCCATCTGGATCGAGGATTCGCTCCACGGCATCGGGGATCTCATCATCAAAACTCGGCCATCCGCATCGGGAATTGAATTTGTCTTTCGAGAGATAAAGCGGGGCGTCGCATTGCTTGCAGACATAGACGCCCTCCCCATCGAATGCATTGTAAGTTCCGCTGCCCGGCCGTTCGGTGCCTTTGTTGACGAGTATCTCTCTTTCTTCCGGCGTCAGGTTGTTATAGCGGATCATACCGAATGTTTCATTTGGGTTTTTGCCCAACGATATAATGGCTCGTTGTCACAAGTCTTAGGCGATCTGCTTCAACAAAGGCCTGTCCATCTTGTGTGAAGCGATCGAATAACGTGTTAAAATGCTTAGGCAAAAGCTTGCATCCCACAAGAAACCTGAGCAGCTTCCCAGCACGGGTATAAAAACGATCGGCCTTCTGAATGAGGGGAGCCTGCAGGCCATCGATGCTTGCGTTTTCATTCGTGAGGATATCGAAGCCGGCCTCTTTCATCTTTCCTGTATATTCGTCGACAGAATGCGTGCCGATAGCGCCAATTAATGGTTTGATTCGCCTCATCAAGTCCGCATGATGGGGATTTTTAGGATCGTAACTCTCAAGGCTTACCCAATCAAGGCAGGCATATTTCGCGCCAGGTTTGAGTATGCGATAGATATCTTTGAAGAGCTTTCCGAGATCTTTCGATAAGCTAAATACCTGTATATGATAGACCGCATCCAAAGAATTGTCGGCAAACGCGAGCGGAATATCGTTCACATCCCCATATTGGAAATGGCATTGTTCCGTCATCCCATTCCCTATAGCAAAACGTTTAGCCGAGTCTAATTGTGAGTGGTCGATGTTGATTCCGGTGATATGAGCGCCCGTTATAGAGGCGATATGGTTAGCAACGCGCCCTCTTCCGCAGCCGATGTCTAGAGCTTTGCTTCCCTTGCCGATACCGAGATCTTTAGCCATTTTCGCTTCAAATAGGGTTTGATTGGCGATGATGCTCTTAGAAAGATCCATTGTTGGCGGAATATACATCTTCTCCACTTGACCTAGCGCGCAGAGATGGTTGAGCACCGAATACCAATCCATGAGCTTTTTCTGGATTTCGTTGTAATAATCAACTCCCATTTCCTTGATGAGTTGTTCTTCATTTGCCCAATCATGGTCGTAAATTTTGTAAGATTCGAGGAAGGAACTTACTTTTTCAGGAGATAACGTATATAATGCCTTAAAGGATTTGAGAATTGTCGCAGCTCGATACAATTTGAATTGTAACTTATCTCCAAGTGTAGCCTGTGCCATTAGAACCCCTTCAATTACTAAAAATGTTTTGATTTCCTGACTTTCAACTATTTCCCAGATTTTTATCAAGCATCGCTGCTTATCCACTCCAGTCACAATCCTCTCTTCAGGAAAAAGAAGTTTGTTCTGGAAAAACCTCTAGGCAACTTTATCTAGCCTAGAATTTTTTCTTATAGCTATGATGCACATTTTAGCATCAACAAACTGGAATCGTATGTTGAAAAGCGACAAAGTTCTATTCAGTGCTCTAGTCGCATTGACCATAGGGGCAGGTTCTTTAGAGTGCGCAGAAAAAAAACCTCAACCCCAGCCTACTGGTTGCGCAGCGAATTCGGCATTCAGCAAAAAAAGTACTGCGTTCGTTACGGGAGAGTATCTCTATTGGCATCCTTATGAGAATGGTCTAGGCTATGTTCTTCAAGACTCAATTGCTAATGAGACATCCTCCAATCGTAAAATTGCCCCTCATTTTCAATGGGACAGCGGGTTTCGAGTAGGCATCGGTGGTAGACTTCCTCATGATGTCTGGGAACTCTCTGTCAAATGGACCAGGTTTTTGAGCACGGCGAAAGGACAAGTGTTCGGCACACCTGGCGGCACTCTTTTCCCTCAGTTTACCGTTGCCACAGTTCCTGGCTTTGCTGTTTTCGCCCCGATCACAGAAATCAATGCCAAATGGAATCTCCATCTCAATCTTCTCGATGGAGAAATAGCGCGTGGATTTAGGGCTACTCAGTTTCTGATTCTCCGGCCGCATGGAGGAGTGCGAGGCGCTTGGATCAAGCAAAATTACAAGATCAATACGTTCGGAGGACTTTCCGTCTTTAGTTCAGTCCCTGTGATTGAAGATAATTTATCTATGAGCATCGACTTCAAGGGAGTCGGATTGCGAGCTGGTCTAGATTCTACCTGGAGGATCTGTTATGGATTGAGCCTTTATGGAAATACAGCGGTTTCCTTGCTTTATGGCACAGCCCCTCTTAAAGCCCATGATGTAACCTCATTTACCGCTTCTCCTACCGGAATACAGGATACAAAAATTTCGCAGCATCAAATAAAGGCTATGCTGGACCTTGCGGCAGGAATTCAATGGGCCTATCTCTTCTCGAACAAGCGAACAGCTCTTAAACTAGCCATTGGCTGGGAATTCAATGACTTTTTCGACCAGAACATTTTTTTGACGCCTATTTTGTCGCAAGGTGCAGCTAGGGGAAACGGCGCATCCGTGCTTGCTCTGCAATTACATGAAGACTTGACCACCCAGGGTTTAGTTGTTTCTGCAAGACTTGACTTCTAAGCAAAGGATCTCATGCCACTGATTCAGATTTCGCTTGCCGAAGGAAAATCGCCAAAATACATTCAAGCGGTATGCGACGGCATTCATAAAGCACTCATGACTGCCTGGAAGATTCCCAAGACCGACAGATTCCATACTGTCACTGAACATAAAAAGGCGCATTTTCATTTCAATAAAACCATCTGGGGCGTGAAGCGCTCCGATAACCTGATCCTCATCTACATCACTTCGATCAAACGTTCTTTAGAAATGAAGAAAAACCTCTATAAGGAGCTCGTGAAAGTCCTAGGAAAAAATCCCAAAGTCCGTAAAGGAGATGTCTTTGTTAGTATCGTCACGATCGGAAGGGAAGACTGGTCATTTGGAAATGGCATTGCGCAATTGCTCGATCCATCTCAGAAACCCTGAGCTAGTATCATAACGCATAACCAAACGCTTCATGGGAAACTCTCGCAATTTCCTCTAAGGAAAGAGAGGCGCTCTGATGCGCATGAAGGAATTCCTTAGAAAGAGTCGTCGAAAAAAGGAGCGGATCGTCCGTGCAAAATACGATCGGATGTCCCAAATGAAAAAAGGCAAATCCCGGATGCTGCTCATACCGCTCGATCATTTGCACAAGCACACTGCTCGTTAAGCAAACTTCGACAGGAAGACGGTGCTCGAGAATCCACTCTTTGGCCTCCGAAGAAAGGTGAACCCCATGTCCAATCCGTTTCGGCTCGAGAACTTGTAAGAGTTGCAGTTGATCGTTTTCCTTTGGGGACTCACCAATATGGATCACGAAAGAAAGCCCTGCCTGCTTTGCTCGAAGAAGCTCAGGCAAAATCGGATCGATGTTTCCAAGGGTCGAGTCTCCTGAAATATCCATCCCGATCACTCCCCGATCTTGGTACTTTAATGCCAAGTCCACCGTCGTCTTTGCATTCTGTAGAGAGGAGTTCCTCTGAAGGCTAAGAACGACATGCGCTTGGAATGATGCGGAATTTTTCGCTTGGATCCCCTCTAAGACAGCTTGTAGATACGCTTCGGGGCCATGGCCTAAATCTTTTAGGCCCGTCCGGATTTCTGCATAGGAAACACCATCTTCTTGCAAAGCCAGAGCGAGCGCTTCAGTCCCTTTGCGCACCTTGCCTTCTGTATTGACGATCTGATTGATGAGCTGGAAAACGCGAAAAGCCTCGTGATAATCAATCCCCTTCGCGATCGCTTCGAGCTTGTTTTCTAGCTCCTTTTGTTCTTCATCGGTCGCTATGGAAAAAAGATAGGATTTTGGGTAAGAACCACCGAGATGCAAATGGAGCTCGGCTTTAGGCAGTGCTTGAAAATAGGTGATTGTTTCCATGTCAGATCCTGATAAGTGTGTAGTCCAAAGGAGCAGCATTCCCGTAAGTATCCTAATCATCATTTTTCCTTGGGAAGAAACAGTCCTGCCCCTAAACTCAAGGCTTCTATTTTTGGAGGTTTTCTCTATGAAGCTTGCTCTATTTCTCACGATTCTTTCCACTTCTTTCGGCATCGAAGCAATGGAATATTGCATTCAATGTGAAAACGACCAATTTCGCGTTTCTAAAATCGCACTGGACTCTGGTGAAGAAGTCGGCCTTCATCGCGATGAATATCCAAGAGTCGTCATCGGCCTCAAAGGAGGGTCCTACACGCGAATCGAAAAGGACGGCTCAACAAAGGCGATACGATTTCCCACTGGCGAAGCTGTCTACCTAGATGCTGATCCTATCGATCAATTGCATACCGGAAAAAATTCGGATGAACCGCTTGAAATCATCGTCGTAGAGCTCAAAACCAAAAAAAGCTAGGCTGGGCTTTAGATAGAGGAGTCCATGCGTTTAGCTGCGCTCGTCGTTTTATTCTGTAGTTTATAGGAGAGCAGGGATCGATGGAAATACAAGGACATCGCGGTGCAAGAGGGGTGATGCCCGAAAATACCCTTCCGGCATTTCAAGAAGCGATCGAAGCAGGTGCTGATGTCCTTGAACTCGATCTTATGGTAACCCGCGATGGATATCTAATCATTAACCATGACCTTTTCATTCATAATGACCTTGTCTTCTCGTTATCTCTTACAGAGATAAAGTCCATCGACTGCGGAAAAACGCCGAATTTCCTTTTTCCAAGGCAAATAGCGATCCCCGGCACCCGGATACCCACTCTTTCCGAACTCTTCGAATTCGTCAAAACCCTTCCCCATCCACATGCAAAGACCGTTCGATTTAACCTAGAGATGAAGAGGAAATCCCATCATCCGGAATATACGCCGCCTCCGTTGGAATATGTTCGAAATGTCCTAGAGATTGTTCGAAAATATGGACTTGAAGATCGCGTAGCCTATTCTTCGTTCGATACCGAAATTCTACAAGAGGTCAGGAAACAAAATCCAAAAGCCCTGATCGGATTAGCCTATGAGGGCGATATAGAAGACATGGCAAAAATAGGAACAATGGTTGGAGCGAAAATCCTCTCCCCCGATCATTTGCTCATCGAAACTGGCGACCAAGTGAAAGCGCTTCAGCAAAAGGGATTTCGCGTCATTCCCTGGACCGTGAACGACACCGACCGCCTGGAAGAACTCCTCCAAATGGGCGTCGATGGAGTGATGACCGACTTTCCACGTGATTTCATAGAATTTTTGAAACACCACTAAGAGTCTTTTTCCTCTTCCGTTCAAATCTCCGTCTTCTTACCATTTTCTGAAACTTTCGAGGCCATATGAACTACAAATTTTTAGGAAAAACAGGCGTACAGGTTTCCTCACTTTGCATGGGGACGATGACATTTGGAAAGGAAGCCGATGAGGCCACCTCAGCTTTGATGTACAAACGATGCCGCGATGCAGGGATCAACTTCTTCGATACCGCCGATCTCTATGCCGAAGGAAGATCGGAGACGATCTTAGGCAATTTAATCCGCGGAGAGAGGGAAAAAATTATCTTGGCCAGCAAGGTCTACTACCAGATGGGCCCCGACCTCAACCAGCATGGTTTATCTCGCCGCCACATTCTGCTATCGATCGAGGGAAGTCTAAAACGCCTTAAGACCGATTATCTCGATATTTACTATCTGCATCGTTTCGATGAAAAAACCGATCTGCAAGAGACGCTCTATGCCTTCAACGATCTTGTGCGCCAAGGAAAGGTGCTCTATCTCGGCGTGAGCAATTTCGCCGCCTGGCAAATCATGAAAGGCCTAGGGATTTCCGCTAAAGAGCAACTTGCTAGGTTCACCTGTATCCAGCCCATGTACAATCTTCTGAAAAGACAGGTGGAAGTGGAGATCCTTCCCATGGCCATAGAAGAACAGCTCGCCGTCTTCCCTTACAATCCCCTAGCCGGCGGCATCCTCTCTGGTAAATATCTGGAAAACCCCAAAGAAGGACGATTGCTCGCGAACCTCACCTACCAGCTTCGCTATGGGATCCCTGAAGATAAACAGCGCGTTGCCAATTTCATTGCTATCGCCAAAGAAAAAAATGTCCATCCCGTCAGCTTGGCCATTCGGTGGGTAGAAAGCCATCCTGGAGTCACCGCCCCAATTCTTGGAGCCCGCAGTGTAGAACAGCTCGAACCCGCCCTGCGCTCATTGGAAATCCCCATGACGCCCGAGCTAAGAGAGGAGATCAGCGCCCTAACGCCTCAGCCCCCTCTTGCCACCGACCGTCTCGATGAACGCTCTCCAGAAGCCGTGTACAAATGACCTTCCAAATCGGTGGCATCCAAATCCGGTGCTTGCAATCTCCCAGCACCCTTGAACTCTTCGAAATGTCGGCGGAGAAGGAAGAGCTGGGGCCGGGACTCCATGTTCATCAAAAGATGGAAGAGAGTTTTTATATTCTCTCGGGAAAAGTGCTTTTCACTGTTGGTGGCCGCAAGACGATCCTTCAAGCGGGAGAGTCCTTAACTGTGGTGAGAAATACCATTCATGGTTGGCAGACAGCTGAAAAATCTACCAAGATGCTCATTTTCTTCACGCCGGCGCAAGGACAGCTCCGCTACTATGCAGAGTTAGAAAAACTGCAAAACCAAGGAAATTCTTGGGGCGAGGCGATTTCGGTCTTGGCAAAAAGCACTGATAATACGCCTGTTACTTCTCCCCTTTAAAGTAAAATCTGTATGGATTCGTCAGGCCCTTTCATGGTACTCTTTCGGACATGAAAATCGTCATAAGTTCCGATGAATATTCCCCCCTAATCGACCTCCTTATTGAAGAGGTCAAGCAGAGGGGTCATGATGTTCGGTACTTTGGCCCGGCGAAAGAAGACAAACCACACGACTGGCCCGAAGTCACCCTGAAAGCCATCGAGGAAGTCCGCGCAGTCTCGTGCGGATGAGGCGATTGTCTTGTGCTGGACAGGGACAGGATGCACTTTGATCGCTAACAAAGTGGCGGGTATCCGCGCCGCTCTTTGCCTCGACACCGAAACCGCTAAGGGCGCGAGAATTTGGAACCATGCCAATGTCTTAGGCCTAAGCCTGCGATTGACATCGCCACCCGTCCTGAAAGAAATTCTCACAGCCTGGTTCGATACTCCTTTCAGCACCGACGCATGGAACCTTTTGCAAATCGAACGGATCAAAACCCTTGAAAACGCATGAAAGAACTCAAGATCCTTTTCGAGAATAACAAAAACTGGGTCGTTCGGAAAACCAAGCAAGATCCTGAATATTTCTTCAACCTAGCCAAAGATCAAGATCCCTACTACTTATGGATTGGCTGTTCCGATAGCAGGGTTCCCGCCAATGAAATCGTCGGCCTTGAGCCGGGAGAACTCCTCGTCCACCGCAATGTCGCCAACGTGTTTCCTCATACCGATTTCAATTGCCTTTCGGTTCTTGAATTCGCTGTGAGTATCCTCAAAGTCAAGCACGTCATCGTCTGCGGCCATTATGGCTGCACCGGAGTGAAGGCTGCGATGGAAGATCATCATCTCGGCCTCGTCGATAACTGGCTAAGAAACATCCGCGATGTATATTCCCGCAATAAATCCGAGCTTGAGCCGATTGCCGACCATAAACATCGCCACAACCGGCTCGTCGAATTGAATGTCCTCCAACAAGTTCTGAATGTCTGCTCGACGACGATCGTCCAAGAAGCTTGGTCGCGCAAACAGCCTCTCAGCATCCATGGCTGGGTCTATGATATGGAATCTGGAAAACTCAAAGATTTGAACTGTTGCTATTCCGAGATCGATCAACTCGAATCGATCTACCGCGTGCAAATGCCCAAAAAATAATGAAACGACTTACGTGGTCTTTCCCACTCTTCTTTCTTGCAAATACAATGGTGGTATCATCAATGGATATGAAACAACCTTCTTTCTCTGGCTACAATCGGGTCGCTAAAGACTACGACAAAGGTCGAATCGATTATCCGCCTGAATCAATCGCGCTTTTAGTCAAAACTCTCGGGCTCAATTCCAAAAAAGCCGTCCTCGATTTGGGCGCTGGAACGGGTAAACTGACCAAAGCGCTTAGTAAAGCCGATATTCGCCTTTCGGCCGTTGAACCCGTAGAGGAAATGCGGCTCATCTTTGCGGAGAAGTTTCCTACAGTTCCCATTCTCTCCGGAAAAGCCGAACAGATTCCCCTTCCCGATGCTAGCCAAGATGTTGTCCTAGTCGGCACCGCGTTTCATTGGTTCGAGGGAAAACAGGCCTTAAATGAAATCGCTCGGATCTTAAAAGCCAATGGAAGCTTGGGCCTCATTTGGAATATCTTCGACGGCGACTTGCCATGGGTCCAAAAAATCCGCACGCTATTAGAAGCACCGTATGGCAAAGGCGGGCTGAATCTATCCAAAGAATGGCACAAATGGCAGCAACCGTTCCATGATCATCCTTCTTTCAGTACCCTAGAGCATCAAACGTTCATTTTCTCCTATCGCGGCACTGTGCAAGATGTCCTTGATCGCGTCTCGTCTGCCAAAATCATGGGAACGCTTACCGAAACCGAGAAAAAGCAGCTCATGCAAAAAGTTCTCGATATCCTTGCCTCTGATCCAGCGACGCAAGGAAAAGAAGTCTTTGATATCCCCTATAGAACTGAGGTATATTGGAGCTTTCGAAAGTCTTCTTAAGGGTTATCCATGCGACTTCCCATTGCCGATCTCCACTGCGACCTGCTCTATTACCTAGGCATTGATCCCGAGAGAACCCCTGAAGATCACGATGCGCAATGTTCGATTCCCCAGTTGAAAAAGGGCGGGGTCATTTACCAAACGATGGCGATCTTCACCGAAACAAAAGATGGATCGTCACTAGATTGCGCTCGTCAATTCTCTCTCTATAAAAAGCTCATCGATTCCGGAGAAGTACTACCTCTACAACCACCGCTCTTGGAACCGATCAGCGTCGCAGTTTCCATTGAAAATGGATCGGGCCTTATCGAGGAAGATGAAGAGTTCGAACTTTGCCTCGAACGCTTTGAGCAAATGCGCCAAGAAGCCATGATTCTCTATATCAGCCTCACTTGGAATCAGGAAAACCGCTTTGGCGGAGGAAACGGCTCGAAAGCAGGTCTTAAGAAAGATGGCGAACATTTGCTCGATTTTCTTCATGAGAAAAAGATCGCGATCGATTTAAGCCATACGTCCGACTGGCTCGCTCACGATATCCTGAACTATATCGATAAGAAAAAACTCGCTGTTCAGCCCATTGCCAGCCATTCCAATTTTCGAAAAATCTGCGACGTGCCCCGCAATCTTCCCGATGATCTCGCCCTTGAAATCATCCGTAGAAAAGGCGTGATCGGTTTTAATTGCGTATGCCACATGATCGGCAAGGACCCTTCTGATTTCCTCAGACAGTTCGAACACGGCCTTGCCCTTGGTGGGGAAAAAGCCCTTTGTTTCGGCGCCGATTTTTTCTCTGAAATCGATACACCGAAAGAAATGGCCCATCTTCTTCCCGCGTTTTTCCCTGATTACAGAACTTCGAGCTGCTATCCCAAGCTTCTGGACCTCTTGCGCACGAAACTTTCCCCTGAATTTTTGAAAAGCCTCGCACACAAAAATTTCGAAGCCTATCTCGAACGAATCTATTCGTAATCCTCTATCGGATCCGACCAATCGATCAGCGTGATCCGCTCATCAGAAATATCGATCGGATCCAGACAAAGGATATGCGGAACGCGATACCAACCATATTTCGGAGAAATATTTGGATGCTCCGGATCAAAACATATCTGGTAATATTCTTTGGCATCTTCTGGAAGATCTGCCAATTCCTGATAGTGCGAAAAATCTAGAGCACAATACGACTCCATGGACCGATGGATCGGGTCGCTTTTGGAATATTTTTTATAGCTCAGCCATTTCCAAACCGTGACCCGCTTATCTTCGAGGATTTCGATGGGAATCTTATAGAATAGGACTTTTGGCAAGGAGAAGCCGATTTTGCGATATTCCTCATAATGATGATGTGGATGCAGAGGACTTAAAAAGATCACATCATTCCAGAGACAATTGAATGGAAGAATTACCCATTGTAATGTCTCCTCCCTTCCATGGTATCTCGAAACACATTGTCGATAAATCTCCGAAAATCCCTCCATTTCCGGCATTTTGTTCATAGGAACAATCCAATGCCCGATAAAGTTCTTTCGATAGAGGTGATACACATATCTTTTTGGAGGTATCGGTTTTAGCTTATAGGGCGCCGTCTCCCAATAAATATCATCCGTCTCCTCGAACGAAAAAAGTGGCTGGAAAATGGGCACGAATAGAGTCGCTATAGCCCAGATCAGGAGAGATTTCATGCAGGCAAATCTAGCGCTGGGTGGAATTTTTTCCCAACTTTTTGCCTCGAATCGCTATATTTCACTACATGAAGACACAGATCATCTTCCTCAATGGCCCTTCGAGCTCCGGCAAGACGCTGCTTGCCAAAGAATTGCAAGAAACCCTCACAGAGCCGTTTCTGCATATCAGCATCGATAAGATGATCGGTCTTATGCCCGAGAAGCTCAACGATTGGGAAGGAGGCTTCAAGGAACAAGGATTCTGCTTCCAGAAGAATTCCGAAGGCAGCTACGAACTCCATATGGGCCCTTTCGCCAAGAGGATTTCCAAGTCCTTCAAGGATGTGGTGCGGCTACTTGTCAATAGCGGCTATAAGATCATCATCGACGATATTGCCTTTGGGGATAAAGAACTGCAGGAGTGGCGCAAGACCCTCCACGGCATCAAGGCCCTCTATATTGGTGTTACCGCCCCCATCGAAGTCATCGAAAAACGGGAAAAGGCCCGAAAATACCGGCTGGCAGGCACAGGCAAAACCCAAGCTCTGCGCACCCACGAAGGGGCCTCCTATGACCTCATGATCGACACTCATGAGCAGTCCTTAGAAGAGAATGTCCGAAAGATCCTCGATCGGCTCTAAGGCCGAGCTAGTTACATAATACGCTGAAGATCAGCATCTTAAGCAATCTCCCTCTGAAAACCCAGACATAATTCCTTTATTACTAACGCCTAATAATATTTCGTCGGTTATTAACAGGATCCAAATAATCATTTGTTATAATTATTACTTTAACGCAATTCTAATAACAAAAAAGAGGTTTAGTATGATGTCAGCAGATGTTCGTTTTATCCCTTCCCAGGCCGCTGCGCAGCGCAAAGCGTCCCAATCATCCAAGTTTGGTGGAAAAGACTATTATATTGAGAGTACGAAAGAGGCCTTAGCAACGGTTCGATCAGCCTATAAGGCCTTGAACTGCAAGAGTCCAACAATCGTAAGGAATCTTCAAGATCTTCAGATCGATATCAAAAGACTAGAAGATGCTCCTGAAGAAGATATGCAGGAGAGTGTCCGTCAGATTGATGTTCTGACCAAGTCCACTGCTCGTGATGTAGCTACTCTTGCAAATCGAATCAAGAACGTTCTACGTAAATACAAGAATCTTTCTGAATTACATGATAAGCCTAAGCCAGAGGATTATACCCCATCTTTTTATGAGAGAACATCCGCGTTATCTCAGGTAGGTCTTTTCATTTGTACAAGAAGTAAAGAAGAACTAGCTGCAGAAGGGATCTCCATTTTCGAAAGAAAGCCTTCAGTGGTTAGCGAACAAGTTGTAACGGATACTGAAGCACAAATCCAAAAAGTCGAAGAATCCTTCAGAAATCTAATTGTGAGAACTTCTCGGCAAGAACTTATGCGGCAGCAACTTCAGAAATCGTCTGCGCAATTTGATGCCATCTTAGCTAGAAGAACGGCACCCAGATAAATACTCTCTCCCGCTCTATCAAAAAACCTCTCTCGCCAGACGGCAAGAGAGGTTTTTTTTATTTCAGATTTGCTGCAGCAATTCCGATACGAGGAAGGAGACTACTGGTTCCTTCTCACTGGCGATACGGATAATCTCTTGGACATTTGCGGGCTTTAGATTCTCATTGTTGCCGCAGTTGGTGATGATCGAGATCCCCACTACTTTCATTCCCATGTGTTTGGCAGCAATCGTTTCGAGAACGGTCGACATGCCGACGGCATCGGCGCCGAGGACATGGAGCATTTTATATTCCGATTTTGTCTCAAAAGAAGGTCCTTTGAGTCCTACATATATACCTTGCTTCACAGGAATGTCATTATCCTGGGCGATTTGCTCTAAACGGGCGATGTATCCTTTATCATAGGGCTCCGACATATCAGGCCAGCGAGGACCGATTTTTGGATCATTGGGACCGATGAGAGGACTATCGATCGTCATATTGATTTGGTCTTTGATAAGCATGATGTCACCAGGGCAATAGCTCGGATTCGTCCCTCCAGCGGCATTGGTCAAAATGAGGGTATTTGCCCCAAGAGCTTTCATCACGCGGATGGGAAAGGTGATTTGTTTAGGAGAGTAGCCTTCATAAAGATGCAGCCTTCCTTGCATAGCCACGACAGTCTTTCCTCGGAATTTTCCAAGTAGCAATTTGCCGGCATGCGCCTGGGCAGTTGCAGCAGGAAAACCTGGAATATGTTCGTACGCTATGGAGAGTTCTACTTCGAGTTCATCAGCGAGTCCGCCAAGTCCGGTACCTAGCACGATCGCGATCTCGGGTTTGAGCGTCGTGAAACGTTGGATATAGGCTGCAGCTGCATCGATCTCTTCAGAAAGAGTGACAGTTGCTTTAGGAGCGGAATCGGCTTGCAGGGCCGAAGAAAAACTGAGTGCGAGTGCAGAGAGAAAAATGCAGGTCGATTTTTTCATAGAAATCCCGTTGTTCGATGTCGAAAAACGGGTGCAGGTTATATCTTGAAGTATGTTTAGCGACAAGATACACAAAAAATTTTAGAAAATCTCACGAAGAGAACTCTCGTTTTGATCGTTTCTTAAGTTCTCTGCCTACATTCCAAAATTAGATAGTGAAGATTGTGCCGGTGCCGATCTTGATGAAGTCGTCTTTGTAACTTTCCTTAAAAGCTTGAATCGGATGATCTCCGCAGCAATGGCAGGGAGCTACCTTTTCGACGCCGAGACGCTTGAATTCTTCGATGATGCTTGCGACACTCTCTTTTGAGTTGCGAAAGAGATGGAAGCCTCCGAGAACCAAATGGATCTTGTCGTTGAATCGCTTTTGCGTTTCTTGAATGATGTGCACAATGCCCGGATGAGCGCAGCCGGTCAAAATAACGAGTCCTTTGGGCGTCTTGAGAACTAGACATTGCTCATAGAGAAAAAGACCTCCCCGAAGAACGAGAGAAAAAATATTCGTATCGATTTCCTGAAAAGACTTCATCTTCTGCACTGGCATTTGGGAAGGAACTTTTTTGATCAGTGCATTCGGGAAAGTTTTCGGGAGATAGATAGGTATTTGCGGAGGCAATCTTTTTAAGATTTCTTCGAAGCCCGTTCGATGATCGGAGTGCTTATGGGAAAAGACGACGTGCGTGATGGCGTCATAGGCAATTTGCAGTTTTTCACTATTGGCGAAAAAAGCTTCGAGATTCGCCCCGGTATCAAAGAGGATTTTGCGGCCATCCCATTCGATCAAAGAAGAGAACCCCCATCCTTCTTGTAGAGTATGGTTATCTTTGCGGTTGTCATAGAGGATAGTAATTTTGGGCATAGTGCTAGTTTACGTTTCTTTCGATGATTTTTACCAATCAAAATAAGAGTTTACATTATCATCCAAACTATGCGCGCAATGGTCCTCAGAGAGCAAAAAAAGCCCCTTGTCCTCGAGACTCTTCCAAAGCCTGTGGCTAAGGAACATGAGATCGTCGTCAAAGTTTCTGTTTGCGGCGTCTGCCGGACAGACCTCCATGTACGAGATGGCGAGCTCCCCCATCCCAAACTCCCCCTCGTCTTAGGCCATGAAATTGTCGGCACCGTGGAAGAGGTCGGCAAGGAGGTTACGAATTTTAAAAAAGGAGACCGTGTCGGGATCCCCTGGCTCGGGGGAAGTTGCAACGCTTGTGAATATTGTCTCGAGGAAAGAGAAAATCTTTGTGAAAAAGCCCACTATACTGGCTATCAGCTCGACGGTGGTTTTGCTGAATATGCGAAATGCCATGCCGATTATACCATTCATCTTCCATCAGGGCTCTCCGATCAACATATGGCTCCCCTCCTTTGCGCGGGTCTAATCGGCTACCGCGCCTATCGTAAAGCCGCTCCAAAAAAAACTTTGGGACTCTATGGATTTGGGGCATCTGCGCATATCGTCGCGCAGATTGCCGTCCATCAAGGAAAAGATGTTTACGCATTTACCCGCGAGGGCGATGAGTCCACCCAAAAATTCGCGAAACAGCTCGGCGTAAAATGGGCGGGAAGCTCGAAGATTCTTCCCCCTCTACCGCTTGATTCTGTCATTATCTTCGCGCCCGTTGGAAGTTTGGTTCCACTTTCGCTGAAGGCCTTAAAAAAAGGCGGCAGATGCATTTGCGCCGGGATCTATATGAGCGACATCCCCTCGTTTCCTTACAAAGACCTCTGGGGAGAAAGAAGCATCCGCTCGATTGCCAATTTGACGAGAAGCGATGCGAAGGAATTTTTCGCTCTTCTCGCAAAATTTCCTATCCATACAAGCGTTACGGCCTATCCGCTAGAAAAAGCCAACCAGGCTTTAGATGATCTGAAGGATGGAAGATTCGAAGGCGCAGCCGTCCTAGAAATTTGAGATTTTCTTGCTCCAAAACCCCCTCCTCGCCACACTTCTCGAAAGCCCCAAGGACTTTATGCAAACGGAACCTCTTTATCTCGAAGACGCCTACCTGAAAGAAATGAACGCCCATATTCTCGAAGCTACGCAAGAAAGTGAAAAGAAATGGCAAGTCGTTCTCGATAAGACCGTGTTTTATCCTTTAGGAGGTGGGCAACCGACCGATCAGGGATGGCTTTCAACCGATTCTTGGAGGGGAATGGTCAGGCAGGTGCTTATGAAGGGCGACCGCATTGTGCACTATGTAGAATCCGATCAGCCTCCTCCTCTTGGCGCGATGGTGAAGGGCGCTCTCGATTGGGATCGGCGCTATTTGAATATGCGGCTGCATTCCGCCTGCCATGTCGTCGACTTCGCCATGTACCTTCTGGGGTATTGCCCCAAGTCCCTCGTGCCGGTAAAAGGCGACAGCGGAAAAAAACCTATGATCTACTACCAAGGAACCGTCGAAAAAGACATTCGAGAAGACCTCGAGAAAAAAACCGCTGAGTTGATTGCGAAAGACCTTCCGTTTTCGTTTCGTTTCCTAGGCTTCGATGAACTCCAGCGGGAAGCGATCTACTTGCAGCCCGGCCTGCCGACAAATAAACCTCTTCGCCTGCTGACTCTGGAAGGAGTGGGAAGCGTCGCTGACGGCGGGACTCAAGTGCATAGCACCAAAGAAGTCGGCGCTGTCACCATCTTGCCGATTGAGAAAAAAGAGGGAATGACCCTCATCCATTTGCGGGTTGCTTGAACTTAGGCAGAATTAATCCGAAAAAACCCCCGATGACAGCCAGAGCGAATAGAAACCACATCGAATCGCTGAATCCCTCGAGAAACGCCTTTTGCAGCCATGGCACAATCGGAGAACCTTCTCCTAAATAATGCCCCGCTTCAATGGGATTGGTGAGAAGTACATCCATCCGATCGCTGGCAACCCCGCTAAACGCATCGTTGATCTCTTCTGTATGCGGCAGTAAAACGGCCGTATGTGCTGCCCGAAATACAACGCCCGAGATCGCAAGCGAAACGATAGCGCATCCTTCCTGCATCGTCGTGAACATGCCCGAAGCAATCCCCGCTAGATGATGAGGAACGGAAGAAAGCCCGGCCGCAATCGAAGGACCCCAGCTCATCACCCATCCGAAGCCCATCAAAAGACATCCGAGCCCGATCGGCCAATAGGTTTGGTCCTTAGAAAATAGAGCTAGGATCAAAGTTGCAAGGATGAGAAGGGAAAATCCAGGAAGGATGAGCAATTTTGGACTGTATTTTCGAACGAGCTTGCTGACAAGCACCGAGAATAGAACAACGGGTACCGTTACGAAAAGCAAGCTGGTTCCGGAAAATAACGCAGAGTCTCCTTGTGAATTCTGCATATAAAGCGGAATAAAGAAGAACACGCCCCAAAAAAAGGCGACGATGCATCCATTGCTGATCGCTGCTCGAACGAACCTGGGATGGGAAAAAAGCTCTGGGCGAAATAATGGCGTTTTCGTACGTCTTTCGAGAGCCAAAAAGAAACAAAACGCGATCACGGTCACGCAAAAAAGCCCGATGATCGGAATCGAAGACCATCCCCAATTCGGCCCTTGCATGATCCCCATGACGAGGGAAAAGACGATGACGGCGAGAAGCCCAACTCCTCCCCAATCGCAATGGACCCCTTTTAACCTGACTTCTTTTTTCACAAATATGACCAATAGAGGCAAAGCGATGAATAAAATGGGGATGTTGATGAAAAAGATCCAACGCCAATTGAGGTAGTTGATGATGATGCCCCCTAAAAAAGGGCCGATACCCAATGAAAGCGATGCAAACGTCGACCAAATTGCGATCGCCGTCCCTTTTCTATTTTCAGGGAATTGGTGGACAAGCAGTGCTTGTGAAAGCGGAAGGATCGCCGAAGAGCATAGACCAAGGAGCGCCATCCATCCGATGATCCAGGCGATATCCGTAGCAAGACCTGCTCCCAAAGAAGCGATCCCGCATCCGATAATTCCGGCACAATAGATCCCCTTTCTTCCATAAGCATCGCCGAGTTTTCCCATGGTCAGAAGAGGAACGCACAAGCAGATCCCAAAAGAGTTCATCACCCACTGCAGTTGCAAAACGCTTGCCGAAAGTTCTTTTTGAATGGAAGAAAGACCCGTGTTGATGATCGACCAGGCCATGCCGACGACTGTGATTCCTAAGCCGATCCCTACAATGGCCCAAAATCGTCGCACAGAATTGCTCATAGGTTCTCCTCTAGATTGCAAGTGTAGAAATATCGGTTCAAAGTAAATGAAACAATACCATTCTGCGCAAACATATAAAAATCATTTTTCTTGTTTGTCGCTTTGCATTTTTGCTACGAACTTGCTGTCACTCAAACTCTGCACCACGGAAAATCTATGAAAATCGCCAAACGAACTTTGACTTTCGGGATCGCAGCTCTAAGCCTGTCTTCTACCGCTCTTGCAAGCCCCATTTTGGACCTGCTGCAAATTCAACCCTCGCCGCAATCGGAAGATTACGTGGCCAACAAAAAACAATTCCAACTCCATGAACTATTGACTGAACAGCGCCACCCGAAAACCTGGGATTTGAGCTACACCATCAGCAAAAATACAGGAGCTGGAATCCAAGCGTTGCTCAGCGTCGATGAAGACATTTCGAACAAATTCATCGAGATGTCGAAGAATACCGAGCTTCTCGAGCAGGCAGCTAAAGCCGTCGAAAATGCCATCTTGGAAAACAAAAAGATCTACATCTATGGCTGCGGGGCTACAGGAAGGCTCGCTAAGCAGATGGAGAGTTCCTTTTGGAGACCTTTTTGGAAAAAAGTCGCTTCGCTTCCCCAGTGGAGTTCGATCAAAGCCGATTTTCCGAATATCGAAAATTCCCTCGTCGGCGAAATGACCGGCGCGGATAGGGCATTGATCAGTTCGCTCGAGGGTTTCGAAGACCTTCAACTCATCGGAAAATTGCAACTGCAGGACCATGAGATTCAAGCCGGCGATGCCGTTTTTGCCGTTACAGAAGGGGGAGAAACTTCCTCGGTGATCGGAACCATTTTGACAGCGTCGAGGGAATATACCGATGAGCTTTCGGCAAAACAGCATCTCTATTTCATGTATAACAATCCCGATGCTGTGCTGCTTCCACTCGATAGAAGTCGTAGCGTCATCGAAAACGATTCCATTACAAAGATACGTCTATTTACAGGTCCGCAATCGATCACCGGTTCTACGCGGATGCAAGCGACCACAAGCGAAACATTCGTCATGGGGATCATTTTGGAGCATGCCGTCCATCAAGTTCTCAAAAACTATTTAACGCAAACTGAGCTAGCCTCTCTTGGATTCACCGATGCCACCCTCAAAGATCGCCTTTTGAGTTTTCTGCCCGTGCAAAAAGCTGTCTATGACCTTCGCGACTCCATTAGTCAATTGACGGATCTAGAGTCTTCCACGTATGCGGAAAAACACTTCTCAACGTATTTCGCTCAAGACGCCTTGATCACCGTCTTTATCGATTCCACCGAGCGAGCTCCCACATTCCGTCTCTTCCCCCTCGATCGTTCTAACGATCCGCAAAGAAAATCATGGATTCAAGTCTGGACACCGGCTCAAGATAAGCTCGAAGCCTGGCACAATTTCCTAGGACGTCCTTTCCGAGGCTTAAGTCCCGATCTCTATGAGAAACCGTTCTCCACAGAAATCGCCGATCCCTATTTGCAAAGAGCGGCTCTTACTAGTTTGAAAAATGCTGGGAATGATCAACAATGGCTCTATGATTTTTCCTTCTCGACCTCCAATATCGAAAACCGCGGACCCACGGAGGGAGATCTCGGGGTACTTGCTCTTTTCTCGCATGAAATTGGAAATGTGAAAGATCTCTCTTCGCCTTTCGCAAAATGGCTGACTCTTTTTTCTAAGAATAAGGTAGCTGTCATTCTCCTGCCCACTGCTGCCCTTTCTGCCCAAGATTCCTCAATCCAGAATGTCCGCTCTATCTGCCCCAACGCACTCATCGTTCAGCTCCCCCTCGATATTTCCAGCGATCCTCTCGCAGTACGTCAGCATATAGGATTGAAAATGCTCCTGAATGCCCATTCTACAGCTGTGATGGCAAAATTAGGACGCGTTGTCGGCAATACCATGACCAATGTCAATCCGGGAAATCTCAAACTCATCGGACGAGCGACCTTTCTCATCATGAGCCATGTCAACGACGCTCTTCCTGAGTCGAATCGGATCTCTTACAGCGATGCCAATGCCGTTCTCTTCGACGCCATCGACTATGCAAAAAAAATGCAGAAGACTGGGCAAAACTCCGAAGTCGGGCTGTCGATCATTCGCATCTTAGAAGCGTTGAAAAACAAGAGAGTGCTTTCCTGGGAAGAAACAGAACTTCTCTTGCAAAAAGACGGACTTGAAACCTACCTAGCAAAATCCTAACTGGAGCGGACCCATGACACGCAAACTATGGACCTTGATTCTCTATTGCCTACTACCCACCTTTTTGTATTGTGACAGTGGCATCTTGGCCGAAGGAAAGACGAAAATCGTCCGCGTCTACGCCGACGATCCCTATTTAGCTATTTTCGAAGCCAAAGACGATCTCACAGCATTCAATAGCTTAAAGCACGACATCCTCCCTGGAAAAGCGAAGTTCGCGACGGCGACGACCTGCAATGTCTTTCGCCTTCTTGCTGATTGCAACCTTCCCGTCGCCTTTCGCGAGCAAATCGATTCCACCAAGTTTTTAGGCGCCCTATGCGAAATGGTTCTTTATGAAGTCGTCGTCCGCAGAGAAGCCCATGGATCCTATCTCAAACGGCATCCTGATTTAAAAAAGGGAACGTACTTCTCCGACCTCGTCGTGGAATTTTTCTTGAAGACCAGCAACCACGACTGGAAAGGAAACTATATTCCTAAAGATGATCCATTCATCCAATTCCGCGATGGAATCGCTTGGCTATACCTCCCCGATGTTCCCGTGGAAAATCAAGAACCGTTCATGGCGCTTGCCGATTATCCGCTCAATGATCAGCCTGAGTATTTCGAAGTGATGTCCCTCCTTGCCAAGCAGACCTTCTTAGCTTTAGAAAAAGCCTGGCAAATCGAAGGAGGACGTCTGGTCGATTTCAAAGTGGAATTCGGATTTGATTCTCTCGGCAATCTCCTTCTTGCCGACGTGATCGATAACGATTCCTGGCGCGTCGTGCAAAATGACTCTTATATCGATAAACAAGTCTATCGCGATGGCGGAACATTGGCTACTGTCGCGGGTCTTTATGAACGGGTTGCGCAGTTGACGGGACATTTCCGCGTTCCCTTGCAACAAGTGATCCTCTGGCGCGCATCGGAAGAAGACGATTTTACTCCTTTTATCAACGCATTCGAACCGTATGCGAATGAAAAGCTCAAGATCCGCACCATTACCGAGGAAGACGAGGATTCGCCATCTGTGCAAAGCCTCCTCAAAGAAACACCTGAATCGGTCATCATCGCTATCCGTTGCGATGGAGATTGTCCTGAGTTTGCCAAAGTGACAACCCCCATCTTGTCGACCGCTTGCGCTTGCGACGCGGAGCAAGCGATGATGATGGCTTTTCGCATTTTAGCGTTGAGAAACCCCTCGCTGTATATGCAACTCCGCTCACAGCAAGAAGAGTAGACTCGCTTGCGCGGCGAGAATCTCTCGCCGCGCGCTAAGAGGGTGATGATAAATTGATCCCATAGAGAATTTTGCGGCGTTTCCGAGGAGGATCGATGTCGCTCTTTGAAGGCCATATGCGAAGCTGCATTTGGCCGAGAAGAGCAACATCGATAATCCCGGAAAGGCTCCAAAATTCTCAGGGGAGGAATTTATCATCGCCCTCTAAACTCTTGATATCCATTTCTCTAGAACAAAAAATCCCCTTTCATCAAATGCCCTAGCAACTTTATAAGGGTTCGTTTCGTTCGTGAGTTTTAACAAAAAAGGAAATGTCATGAAAAAAATTTACTTTATGTTGTTTTCAGGCATCGCTAGTTGCGTTAATTTGTGTTTATCAGCAAGTAGTCACAGTTTTGCCACAAACGCATCGATCCCTGCCGATGAAGAGATGACCACCGTCGCCGATTATGTACATGATTATGTCATCGATAGCGATGAAGCCTACCAGACAGCGCGCGCCTGTCTTGCCGATACATTAGGCTGCGGAATCCTCGCGCTCCGTTTCCCTGAGTGCACGAAACTCCTGGGTCCTGTCGTTCCGGAAACTGTTGTTCCCCATGGCACCCGCGTTCCAGGCACATCTTATGTGCTCGACCCGATTCGGGGAGCGTTCAACATCGGAGCGATGATCCGATGGCTAGATTTTAACGATACTTGGCTTGCAGCGGAATGGGGACATCCTTCTGACAACCTCGGAGGAATCCTCGCTCTTGCCGATTACATGAGCCGCAAAAACATCGCAGAAGGGAAAGACCCCTTTACTGTTCAAGATGTCTTGACCGCGATGATCAAAGCGCATGAAATCCAAGGCGAATACGCGATGCTCAATAGCTTCAATCGCATCGGCCATGACCACGTCATTTTGGTCAAAGTCGCTTCTGCAGCGGTAACAACCGGCATGCTAGGCGGCAGCAGCGATCAGATCGTCAATTCGCTTTCTCACGCTTGGATCGACACCGGCCCGCTCAGAACCTATCGCCATGCCCCGAATACCGGCTCGCGCAAATCTTGGGCTGCTGGCGATGCGACAAGCCGTGGTCTTTCCATTGCTTTCACGACGATGAAAGGAGAAATGGGCTATCCCACAGCGCTCACTGCCAAAAAGTGGGGCTTTTACGATGTGCTGCAGCAAGGCAAACCCTTTGCGTTCCAGCGTCCCTTCACTTCATATGTGATGGAGAACGTCCTGTTCAAAATCTCCTTCCCTGCTGAGTTCCATGCACAGACAGCGGTCGAATGCGCCATCCAACTGTATCCTCTTGTGAAAGATAGGCTCGATGAAATCGTTTCGATCGACATGGAAACGCATGAATCGGCGATTCGCATCATCGACAAAAAAGGTCCTTTGAATAACCCGGCAGACCGCGATCATTGCCTGCAATACATGACAGCGATCGGCCTTATCAAAGGAAATCTCACTGCGGATGATTACGAAGATGGAGTAAGCAAAGATCCCCGTATCGATGCTCTACGCGACAAGATGCATGTCGTCGAGAACAAGCAGTACAGCGTCGATTACCTCGATCCGGAAAAACGTTCGATTGCCAATGCCGTCACCATCCATTTCCAAGATGGAACGTCAACGCCACGCGTAGCTGTTGAATACCCCATTGGACACCGCAGAAGACGCGCCGAAGGCATTCCTCTGCTCTTCCAAAAGTTCGAAGCGAATCTCAATACCCGCTTTACGGCGGAAAAATCGGCAGCGCTCAATGCTCTTTTCCAAGATCATGAAACGCTGTGCGCTATGCCCGTCAATGAACTGATGGACATGTTCGTAGAGTAACCTCTAGGGGGTAGCAGAAATGCTACCCCCTTTTAGAAGCGATTTTATCTGCATAATTATGGTAGAATCGACCTAAATAAATGTTTACCGCAATTTACCAAGCCTATTTGAAGCCGGGACGCGAAGAAGTCTTCCATCATTATTGGAAGATCGTCGCCACCTATTTTATCCAGAACCGCGGCGCAATCGGCTCCTGTCTGCATCGAGGCAAAGATGGACTTTGGCTCGCCTATTCCCGCTGGCCAACCCAAGCTATGCGCGATGCTTCGTGGCCTGGCGAGCAGGCCCTTTCCGAAGAGCTACCCGATGAGATTCTCAAGGCCATTTCAGAGATGAAAAACTGTATCGATTCCGATCGCAAAATTCCCGATATGGGATTTGACGTTGTCGAGGATCTACTTATTGAAAGGAGTATTTTATGATGACCGAACTGCGCGATTCTGCTCAACGCGTCCAAGATATTTTAGCCCACTATCATCTCGATATTCAGGTGGTCGAATTCAAAGAGCTAACACGCACAGCCCAGGAAGCTGCCGATGTCATCGGCTGCGAAGTCGGGCAAATCGCCAAAACTTTGATCTTCAAAGGAAAAACCTCGCAAAAACCCATCTGCATCATTGCCAGCGGAAAGAATCGGGTCGATGAGAAAAAAATCAAAGAACTCATCGGTGAAGAGATCGAAAAACCCGATGCCGATTTTGTCTTGAAACACACGACGTTTGCGATCGGCGGGATTCCTCCAATTGGGTATCCGCTCGAATTAAAGCCTCTGATCGATGAAGACTTGATGAGCTATGCGGAGATCTGGGCCGCTGCCGGCACCCCGCATGCGGTGTTTCGATTCACCCCCAAGGATCTTTTGAAGATCACTGAGGGGCGAATCGTCAACATCAAAAAGACTTAATTGTCGTATTTCGGGAATTTGTCTGCGATCTGGCTGCCTGTGAAGTTCGCTATCCAACCACCTGGTTCGATGAAAAACCGTATCGCGGTAAAATAGGGGTCCATGCCCATATCGAACCAATGGGTGTAATTAGGTGGAATGCTGATCAAATCGCCTTTTTCACAAAGGACGATATAGACCTTGTCTTGGACATGGAGATAAAAAAGCCCCGAGCCTTCGACAAAAAACCGCACCTCATCTTCGGTATGCGTGTGTTCGTTTAAGAACTTGTTCCGTAGTTCGACTTTTTTTGGAGAATTGGGAAACATTCTCACGACATCGACAGTGAGATAGCCATTTTCTCTGGCTAGCCTATCGACATCCTTTTGATACGCTGCGATGACTTTCGCCTGATCGAATTCTGCAGGCAACTGCTCATTCGCTTCCCATTGCTCATAACGAACGCCGATGGCATTCAAGATCGGTACGATTTCCTGCACATCGGATGTTTGCTGCAATAATTCTGCAGTCGTGTCGTTGTAAACGCGTACTTTTTCGAAGTCCCGTGCGTATGCGCTGCTTAGAAAAAAAGAAAAAATCACTGCTAATATCGTTCTCATAGTGTCTCCAGTTGGCTCCAATTTCTTAGCGAAACCCTAACAAAATCTACATAATCTTCCAATGAATTTCAGAATTTTGACTGAAATTCTGGACAGGAAAAAGCCATCTCGGTAAAAAAAAGTATCGGTCTTATTTTTTACCGAGGATCGCTTGTTCTCGATAGCAAAGCTGAAAACCTTGCTGCGTTCTTCGGTCTGTTTGCTCGCTCTTTTGCCAGCATTTTCCCAAGCCAATGAACAAGAATCGCCCCCCGTTCCAACATGTTTTGTCCGTGATATTTTACAGCCAATGGGCATGCCTGTTGTCACGTTTTTCCATTCCATCCGAGAAAATGTCTTTCTCAATACGAGAACCACGGAAGCGGCTCCCCTAGAATCTTTCGGCAATTTTTTCCTTACTCCCAGTCAATATCTATTCGGCGGCAAAACAATCTCGATGCGCGATAAGGACCGGTTGGATTTCGAGGTAAAACAATCGTTTGATTATGGCGAATGGTATTGGCCTAAAACTGTCATGTCGCTTCTCGTTTTGCCCCTCTTCGAACCTCTAGGGATTTCGCTAAAAGGCATTTCGTATCTTTCCGCGGAGGTCCGCAAACGGCATCGACATATTGAAGCTATGTTGCAGGACAAGCTCGTGCGTTCGAGGCTGCAAGAATATAAGGAGAGAGGATTCGGCTCTTTTTATTCTGAGGATTATATCCCCTGCCAAGGACATAAGCGTCCGTCCTTTTTAACCAAAAAGCAGAAGATCGAGATCAAGGCTTTGAAAGAACTAATCTCGCTTCTAGAAGCCAATAACATCATCTACTGGATCGATTTTGGCACCTGCCTTGGAGCCTATCGCTATGGCGGCATCATTCCGTGGGACTACGACATCGATATCGGGATTCTCGAAGAGGACCACGAAAATGTGAGAAAAGTTCTTTCTACCTTGGATCCTGTAAAATATCAGGTGCAAGATTGGTCGAGCTACAGCAAACCCAACACTCTTCTCAAGCTCTTCATCAAAGAGACCAAAAACTTCATCGATATCTACCACTACAGGACCGATACCACAGCAAAAACGATCCAATACATTTTCACATTCGAAAACAGCCCGTTTCCTGAAAGCTGGAAAAAATCGGAGATCGAAGCTTCGCAAAAACCTCTGCGTTACGACCAGATTTTTCCTCTTAGAAAAGCTTCCTTCGATGGGCTGACCGTTTGGGCGCCCAATGACGCGATAGAATTCCTCCATACGAAATACGGCGAGAATTTAGATCCCTCGATGGTCTGGGACGAGCAAACCTTGACCTATCTCAAAGTCGAAGACCATCCCTATTGGAAAAGCTGATTTTTACTTACATTGACATTGGCCGGACGCCTTGAGAACCGCATCATCAGGCGCCATTTTATTGCCATCTGCAAAATCCATGGCTTGCTTCTTCTGTTCAGCCGAGAATTTCTGAAAAAGTGAATTTGCATAAGAGCTCAAAGCGAATACAAAAGAAGCCTCATCTTTGTCAGGTGCTTTTTGCTCACATTCTTTTAGCTGCGCTTTACAAGTCGCTGAATCCGCCGTACAACTTTTTTTGTCTATTTTGCAGTCATTCATAGCAGACCTTTGCCAAGCCATAAGGCCACTTGTCGATAAACAAAGGGCAATAACTGAGCCAAAAAAATAGCGAGTTTTCATCTTTTTTCCTTCGGTAAAGAGGTTTTCTTCGTTTTGCTTTAGGTAGGATAATTTGTCAAATCGGCTCGCACTTTTTTTCCCATAGTGTAGAAAATCCTGCGACTTTTTCTAGCTGATTTCATAAAATCCTCCAATTCTGAAGTTTGACGACTTAAAATCATGAAACGATTCGCGCTTGTACTTGCATTTTTTATTTTAGCGAGCGGCCGCCAAA
The DNA here is from genome assembly GCA_963813105.1 of uncultured Simkaniaceae bacterium. Classification (GTDB taxonomy): domain Bacteria; phylum Chlamydiota; class Chlamydiia; order Chlamydiales; family Rhabdochlamydiaceae; genus JAGXTH01. Next base: position 158,113 of record CAWEXT010000005.1, on the reverse strand, counting down.
TGGGGCCGGGCGGTCGTTCCTTTCATCGACCCATGCCTGAATGGATGCAAAAGCAAATCCAGGACGATTTCGCCTATTTCCATGAACAAGGCTATATCTCTAAAAGCACTATAGATCTGCTCACAACAAGCCCAGAATATGAACGCTATCAATTCGTCAGATATATAATACGAGAACGACATGTCGAAGCGCTGAAAAATTTTTCTCATCACAACGACAGGGTGGAATACCTTCGCGTTGCTCTTCAAGAATTGTGCAATCGCTACCAAGTCCCCAATATGGAAATTATCGTCACCATGCATGACGAACTAGGGACGCAGTTCGATGTGCCAGTTTTCGCAATGGCGAAAAACCGAACTAATCACCGCCAGGTCCTCTTTCCCGATTTTGAGGCGCTGCGTGAAGCCTTCAAAGTCACAAGCGCCTTCGACATCACCAAAGAATTCGTGTCTTGGGAAAAGAAAAGAAACCAAATGATCTGGAGAGGCACGACCGGTCAGCATCCTTTGAAAGACTGCAATTCCAGTAAGTACGATCCCCGCTGCTATTCACGCGTGCGGCTTTGCGAACTATCTCAGCAATTTCCCGACAAGATCGATGCGAAATTCACAGAATACACGCAGGGAGCTGGCGAGGTACCTTTTCTTGAGCAATTTCGAGGAAATTACGTTCCCTATGATGACCAGGTCTACTACAAATACCTCATGCTCATCGATGGGAATTCCTGTTCGTATACCTCTTCAGGATGGAAATGGTTCACCAACTCTGTCGTATTCAAAGAAAATTCAGAGAGCATTCAGTGGTACTACAATTTTCTAATCCCCTATACACATTACATTCCCGTGAAAGAAGGTCTAGGGGATTTGCTCGAAAAACTCGCTTGGGCTAGGGAAAATGACGGCTGGGCAAAATCCATTGCGCGCAATGCCCGTGAATTTGCTTTAAGCCACATCACCAAAGATTGGACCATGCTCTATTTGTATTGCGCTCTTCTGGAATACAGCAAAATCCCTGTTGTCGACTAATTTTCAAACCCGCGCGCTCTCTTGTCAAAAGGGCGATCACGGACCAATCATAATCGTTTCTTCCTTGCGCTACGCAAGCGACGAGTTTTTCATGGAGCAAATCGAGAAGCGGCATCGGCATGTCACTTTGCTCGGCGAATGCTTCGAGAAGTCGCATATCTTTAAAGCCCAGTTCGAGCGCGAATCGAGCCGGATGGAAGAGTTTCTTGCTAAGAACCTCTCCATACGTCCGAAAAATGGGTGAATCGAAATTCGCTATCGTCCAAGCCTCGACCGCTTTTTCATTGGAGATTCCATTTTTTTCGAGGAGCACGAGCGCTTCCGAAAGGGATTCGATGAGCGAAAGGATCATGAAATTGTTGCAGAGCTTAAAAACACTCGCCTGCTTGGCGCTAGTGCCGAAATCGATGATTTTGCTGCCCATCGCTTCGAGCACCGGTTTCACCTTTTCCTTGGACTTCGGATCGCCCGAACAAAAAATCCAAAGCGTTCCCGCCTTGGCCCGTTCGGGAAGACCGGTAACAGTCGCGGTAACAAGTGCGCCGCCTGCATCCTGATGTTCTTTTTCCAGGGTTTGAATAATCGCTGGCGAAACAGTACTCATCGACACATGGATGAGTCCCTTTTTCTTTTCAGCGAGAATCCCCTTATCGCCATAGACAATAGTCTTCAGCGCCTCGTCGTCGGAGACCATGGTGATGATGACATCGCACTCTTTGGCAAGAGTGCGCGGTGTCTCTGCCCACATAGCTCCTTTTTCAAGGAGCGGCTGAGCTTTTTGTTTTGTGCGATTGTAGACCTGCAGCGGAAAACCTTTCTTAAGGATATTTTCCGCCATGAGAAATCCCATAGCCCCAAGACCGGCAAATCCTACCTTCATAAGACTTCAGCCGCGATGGCCGCGAGTTCCGAGCGTTCCGTGCGATCGAGCAAGACATGTCCATAGATAGGATACTCTTTGAACCTGCCTACCGTGAACGTGAGCGCATTCGAGTCTTTATCGAGATAGGGATTGTCGATTTGCGTTGGATCGCCTGTGAGAACGACCTTTGTTCCTTGGCCCGCTCTTGAAATGATCGTCTTCACCTCATGAGGTGTGAGGTTTTGCGCTTCATCGATGATGATCCACATTTTCGGAAGCGATCTGCCGCGAATATAGGTCACCGCTTCCATTTCGATTTTTTTGCTCTCCATGATCCATTTTTGCGTCTCATGGCTGCTGTTATGCCCATCCATCGAACGGCAAAGATATTCGAGGTTGTCATTGATGGGCTGCATCCAATGATAGAGCTTCTCTTCCTTGCTTCCCGGCAAATATCCAATGTCCTTACCTAGTGGAATGATCGGACGGCTTACGAGAATGCGGGTATACAGCCCTTCATCGAAGACTTTCTTCAGTCCTGCGGCAAGCGCAAGAAGCGTTTTGCCTGTTCCCGCCTGGCCGACGAGAGTGACGAGCTTAATATCGTCGCGCAAAAGTAAATCGAGCGCACACTTTTGTTCGACATTGAGAGGATGAATCCCCCAGATATCCCGCTGCAACTTCAGCAACGGCTCGAGCATTTTCGACACGCGATTGTATTTGCAAACAGCGGATGATTGCTCAGGACATGTCAAAATGCAGTACTCGTTAGGCGCTAAATCGCGTACAGGAGGAGTTAACGCTCCATCCTTATAAAAGAGATCGATATCCCGTTTCTGCACTTCGAGTCTGCGAATGCCTCGATAGAGTTTATCATAGGAAAACTTCGAGTTTTCATAGTCTTCTGCTTGAATGCCGATCGCCTCGGCTTTCACCCGTACAACCGAATCTTTCGAGACTAATACTGTATCTTTGCCCGAGGCACCAATCTGATACGCGACCCAAAGAACACGGTTTGCCGGTCGATCGACAGGCAAAGGGAAGTCCTTTCTATCAGGCGCCTTCGTTTCGACATGAATGCGCACGGTGATGTTATTTTGGATTTTTACCCCTTCGTGAAGATTGCCCGATTTCCGCTCCTTTAAGGAGTCGATGAAACGAAGGACATGTCGGCTATTGCGGCCGAGCTCATCGGAGAGCCGCTTCAACCCGTCTAATTCTTCTAAGACGACGAGGGGGATCACAATATCGTTGTCGGCAAACTTGAGGATCGCATCCGGGTCATGCAATAAGACGTTGGTGTCGATCACAAAGGTTTTTCTTGTCACAGGCCGAGCTCCTTGTCTAGGGAGGGTTCTTTCTAGATTCAGGGTCATAAGCGCTACCCCCAATTCGTGTTTTTCAGACCAAATTCGCAGAATACCCACCTGACCCTCACCCGACAATGATTTTCTTACTATCAGAATGCAACATCTTGTTTATAAATGACTTGCATGTAATAATTAGCAGGCCAAAACCTCGATTGCCAATTATTTTGATGGGAAATCCCTTAATCTGCTATAATGAAGTATAGATTATAGTATCACCTCGCGAGGAGGGAATATCATGAAAATCACGACGCAAATTCTCAGCCTGCCCCCCTATATATCGACTACCTGGGGCAATGTCGCCAGCCTGCAAGTCCTCAATAATGAGACAGGTCCTGTCCTCATCGTTGAACTCGTCCAAGGCGGCAGGGTTGCCGTACCCGGCTTGAGCCTCGACCTCATCCATAAGATCTTCGCTATCCACTCCAATGCTCTTGAAATCTCCAGTCAGGTTCCAAGCGCTCCTAAAGGGGACTTAAAGAGCCTCGCTCTAAACCTTCCTATCAAGATGTTCGGAGACAGCCTCGAGAAGATGGAATCTCTTTTACAGCATAATCCCGACCAAGCCGATGCTGAAGAGCTTCCTCCTGAAGTCGTCGAAAAAATCGGCGTCTTCATCCAGACTCTGGGTCTTTCCGACACAACCGCAGTTCCAAATGCAGAAGATGGTTGCAATTGCACCTTCTGCCAAATCGCCCGCGCGATCCATGGCGCCCTGGAAACCGAAAAACAAGAAGCTACGCTGATCTCTTCCGAAGATCCCGTATCTGAAGATGATTTGCGATTCCGTTCATGGGACATCAATCAGAAAGGCGATAAATTATATCAGGTGACGAACCCTCTCGATCAAAATGAACATTATAATGTTTTCCTTGGCGAGCCTATCGGTTGTACCTGTGGTATGCGCAACTGTGAACACGTTCGCGCCGTCCTAAGCAGCTAATCTTTTCTTTTTTTCTTTTTTTTTCTTTGAGGCCAGTTCCCCGGAACTGGCCTTTTTACTATACTGATATCTCCACAAGGAAATCGCATGAGGTATCATTTGGACAACCAAGCAAAAAAATTTCTCATTGGACTCGATGTAAGAACGACCAATGAAAATAGTCGCGCGATGATCGATATCCCGCTTCTTCGCGAACGATTTTTTCAAGAAGGCGTTCTGCAGAAAATTCCTCATAAACTCAGCGACGATATCTTCGTCCTATATACCGATTACGAAAGCGATCACACCAAGCCCTATACAGTCATGTTCGGATGCGAAGTAAAAAATCTCGACAACATTCCGAAAGGTCTTGTCGGCAGGACCATTCCTGCTTCCAACTATGCCGTATTCCATGCCAAGGGAGAATTTCCGAAATCTGTCGGACAAACTTGGTATACGATTTGGAACACCAAACTCAACCGAAGCTATACATCCGACTTCGAACATTATCCTTCCGATTTTGACCCGCAAAAAAAATCGGATGTAAAAATCTACATCGCAATTTCCTAATAAGAATAGAAAAGTTCTTGGTAGAAAAAATTGCAAGCCCTAGAATGACATTTTAGATCTCGATCAGGAGGGAACCTATTTCTATGTCCAAGTTGATCAAATTCGTCTGCGGAGCTCTTTCTATAGTGCCGCTGACAAACATCCAAGCGGAAGAAGAGCAACCAAGTGCATTCCAGCTCTCCGCCGCTCAGATGCAGCAGCCAGTCGTAATACAAGAAACCGCCCTTCCTGTTCTTCAGGAAACAGCGGTAGAAGCAAAAGATATTCCCGCAGCTGCACCCGCAGTCGAAACAGCCTTGAACCCTTTTACAGGGAAAATCCGCGGCAACCGTGTGCGCATGAGGATCAACGCTGATCTCGAAAGCCGCATCATCAAGGAACTCAGCAAAACCGATCTCGTCACTGTCGTCGGCGAAAAAGCTGAATTCTATGCTGTGGAAGCGCCAAGTGAATTAAAGGCCTATATTTTCCGTAGCTTTGTTCTCGACAATGTCGTCGAAGGCAACCGCGTGAATATTCGTCTGCTTCCAGATACGGAAGCTCCAGTCCTCGGCCACCTTAATTCAGGCGATCGCGTAACCGGCAAGATTTGCGCAGAAAATAGCAAATGGCTGGAAATCATGATTCCGCCATGCGTCCATTTCTATGTCGCAAAAGATTTCATCGAAAATATCGGCGGCCCTGAAATGAAAGTCCAAATGGATCGTCGACGTGAAACCGTTATGCAAATGCTCGACAATGCTGATTTCCTCGCTAAAGCGGAACTTCGCAAGTCATTTACTGACGTCGATGTCGAACGCATTCAGACTACCTATAAGAAAATCATCACCGATTATGCGGATTTCCCTGAATATGTCGAAAAAGCTCGCGAAGGGCTTGCCGCTATGCAGGAAGCCTATGTCCAAAAACGGATCGCTTTCCTAGAAGCTAAAGTCAATCCCGATGAAGCCGATGAAGCGAATCTCGTAAGAGAAGAACTCGTCGCTCTGGATTCGATCGAAGCTAGAAATGAAGGCGTGCCAACCGACAAAATGCTTCTCTGGGAGCCTGTCGAAGAAGCCATCTACCTCAATTGGGCATCTTTGCATGAAGATCGCAGTATGCAAGAATACTACAATGAGCAAAAAGAAATGGCTACACAGCTCTCGGGTATTCTCGAGGCTTATGCAGCCCCTGTGAAGAACAAACCAGGCGACTTTGTCATCAGAGATAAAGACATGCCGGTTGCCTATGTGTATAGCACGAAAATCAACCTACAAGACATGGTTGGTAAGAGAGTCTCCTTAGTCGGCGTAGAGCGTCCTAATAACAATTTCGCTTTCCCCGCCTACTTCGTCCTAGCTCAAGAATAAACTCAACCCTATAATCAGGGGCGCTACAACAGCGCCCCTATTATGGAACTCCGTGAATGGGCAATCCAGGTTTTGAGCGCCGATTGCTTAAGTGACAAGCTCTTCTCCACCACCACCCTTACCGATCATCAGCCAGGGCCTCCGCTTATCTGGAAGGAACCCACGCGGCCAGCCGGTTTAGGTTTTAACAAATTCACCCGCGGCCAAAAACTCCCCCCACTTCATGAACATGGCGATCCGGAAAAGCGGGCCGTCTGTCTACATCGTTTTGCAGGGCATGAACTTCTCGCCGTAGAAATTATGGCGTTTGCGATCTTGGCATTTCCCGATGCGCCGAAGCATTTTCGCAAAGGCGTCGCCAACACCCTACGCGAAGAGCAGTGGCATGTTCGTCTTTATGTAGAGCGATTAAAAGCCTTAGGAGTCGAACTCAGCGATCTTCCCTTATATAGGCATTTCTGGGCCTATACGCCCCATATGACATCGCCGCTGCAGTATGTGAGCCTTATGGCCTTGACCTTTGAAAACGCCAACCTCGACTTCGCCCCTCTTTATGGAGACTCGTTTGCTAAATATGGAGATGACCTTTCTTCAGCGCTCATGCAGCAAATCTTGAAAGATGAAATCAAGCATGTAGCATTTGGATGGCAGTGGCTACGCAAAAACCTAGAACCTGACCAAGATCCTTGGGAAACCTGGAAAGCCAGCGTCCCGCCAAAAATGCCGCTAAGCCGCGCAAAATCAGGCGGCACGCATTTCTTTACCGAACACCGCAGGTCCGCCGGCATCCCCGAAGAGTGGATTATTAATCTGAAAGAATTCTTAGTCTTTCTCTTCTTCTTCAGGTTCGAAGTCGGCTAATGTGCGCGACTTCTTGCCTGCAATCAAGCGTATGACCGCAATGACGAAGGCGACGAAGATGTATCCCCAACAGCTAATGAGCAGCATGACAGGGAAGAAATAGAGGATTCCATACAGAATGAAGATCGCTCCGATCACAGTCAAAAAGACCAGCTGAAAAGACGGAACCCGGAAATGCAGCGACTTGACACTGGGGAATTTCCAGCGGCTGATCATCAGATATCCTAAAACGATCATCACGCAGATGAGGACGATCGAACGGGTATCTTCACTCCAAGGGATGAACATGGCTGCGAGCGGCGACGCCAAGAATAGATTCGCTCCGACAGCGGCCATCGCGCCGCAGGGAATCGGCAGACCTGTGAAGTTCTTACTATAGGCGAGTTTGGTTTGATGACTCTTTTTTGCTTCGTTCGCTTTGACATTGAAACGGACAAGACGGAGAACCCCGCAGATAGAAAAAAGCATGGCGCCGACAATGGCAAAAAAGGATAAACTAGTACCCCTCTCTAACGAAAGATTTTTCAACATGAGCACAGAAGGCGCAATACCAAACGATACCGCATCCGCAAGCGAGTCGAACATGAAGCCAAACTCACTTTCCGCATGAATCACCCGAGCGACAGCGCCATCGAGCACATCGGCAAATGCCGCGAGCAAAAGCAAGAGCGCGGAAGAGTAGAGAATTTGGTAATTGCTCTCCCCGGGCTCCACCATATTGATCTTGAAAATCACGAAAAGACCGCATGCGAGTCCGAAAGCGGTGATGATGTTTGGCAAAAGATTGACTTGGCGCATGATTTTTGGGGTTAGGGGTTCCGCCATTTTAGCAAAAACATGCCCAAAACAAGCAAGCTTAAAGAAAGCCCTAAAAAAATTATTTACCTAGCGTCGAGGGGCTTAGATGTAAGATTTTCGGCCCCAATTTTAAAGATTTTTTAGGGTTGGTTTTTTTGTGGACGAAAAGCGTTTTACTACAATATATAGTGTATTGAACCCAAATAGACTACCAGATGTGGTATCCGCCAGGTCGTAGCAAGAGACTGGCAGGGAGGGCGTCTGGCAATTAAGCGAGGAGCATTCCCGCAGGGTTTTCAAAGGGTTTTTGTTTCTTAGTTCGGTGACATATGCCGTAAGGCGCCATAGGCACCGAACTAAGGGACAAAAACCCTCAAAAGACAAGGGAAGGCGACATCGCTTAATTACCAGCGCCCTCCGATAGACCGTAACAGCAGTAAAAACATAAGAGAGCCTTCACTATGATAAAACGCCGCGAATCACCAACAAATGCCACACTCGATAACTCTCCTAAGAGAAAAAATCAGGATTCTTCCATCGCCCTTGGGTACACCGTCGTGAAACGCAACGGCGCTCTTGTGCCTTTTCATAAGGAAAGAATCTACCTTGCGATCGAAGCGGCATTCCGCGATACGCGTAAAGTGGGCAAAGAAGGGGCTCTTGCCGAGGACCTACGCGAAGCAGTCGAAGAAGTGACAAGCCTCGTCGTGGACCAAGTTCTTCTCCTAGCCAAAAAAGGAGCATGCATCACGGTCGAAGGGATTCAAGACATGGTCGAAGTGACTCTGATGAAACAAGACATCACGATGTCGCCAGAGACTATATCATCTATCGCGACGAACATAAGGCCCTGCAGCGAAGACTCTCCGCATAATCTCAAAATCCGCAGACAGATGGCAGCAGTCCGCTTCAATCCCATGAAAATCGCCTCTTCCATCGAAGATGCTTTCCGTCGCACCCGAACATTTGGAAGGACCCGCTAATCAAGACAGCATCGTCGGCGTCAACCTCATGACGCAAAAAGTCGTCGCCAGCGCAGTGTCTCTTTCTAAAGCAGGCCACGATCTCGATTCCGCCTTGATCGACGATGAAATCGAACAACAACTCATGAGAGAAGGTTTCTTCCGCGTCGCGAAAGAATACATCCTTGCCAGCAGTTGCGAAAGGCGAGCCCATTTCCTCAACACTGAGCAACACTTCCCGAAGAAGAAAAACAACAACGTCATTTCACGATCACCGTACATCGATGGCAAAACCGGCAAAATCACAGAAACCAGCTCTCCGCACCGATCAAATTCGCCTGCCGTGGACTGGAAGACCTCGTCTCCGTAGAAAACTTGTCGAAAGCTCGATCACCAATTTCTACGAAGGGATTAAAGAAAGCGAAGTCGATCAGGCCAACATCTTGGCCGCAAGAGCGCAAGATCGAAATCGAGCCCGCCTATTCCCAAGTCGCCTCGCGCCTTCTCCTCGATGTCCTCTATCGCGAAACGATGGAATTCTCCCGCCTCCGATCCTTCCCTTGAATCGGCCCACCGCGAATATTTCAAAGAAATACCTTAAACATGCCGATCAACGTCAGACCGCGTCAATCCCGATCTCCTCAATTTCGATCTCGACAAGCTCGTCAAGCGCCATGCAACTGCAGCGCGACGATCTCTTCACCTATCTCGGCCTGCAGACTCTCTACGACCGCTACTTCATCCACCACGAACAGCGCCGCCTGGAAACGCCGCAAATCTTCTGGATGCGCGTCGCCATGGGCCTTGCACTCAATGAAGGAGAGCAAAAGAACGAACGGGCGATCGAATTCTACAACATCCTCTCCAAATTCCATTTCACGTCTCGAGCACGCCGACCCTCTTCAACTCAGGCACGATCCATTCCCAGCTCAGCTCCTGCTATCTCTCCACTGTCATGGACGACCTGCACCATATCTTCAAAGTCGTCGCCGACGATGCCCAGCTCTCCAAATGGGCAGGCGGCATCGGCAACGACTGGACCAATGTCCGCGCCACCGGCGCCCGCATCAAAGGGACCAACGGCAATGCCAAGGCGTCATCCCCTTCCTCAAAGTCGCCAACGATACAGCTGTAGCAGTGAATCAGTGCTTTGCGCCAGAAACCCTGATCTATACTGCAGAAGGAGTCAAGCCGATTTCTGAAGTCGCAAGTCGGAGATCTCGTTCTCGGCATCAGCGGAACCTATCGAGAAGTCACAGAAAAATTTGCCTACAATCAAAAAGATCCGATGGTCGCTGATCACCGTCAAACATTCCCTCGAACCGATCACGGTCACAGCAGGACACCCCTTCTATGCGATCCGCGGTGTGCCTATGGAACAAGCGAACTGCGCGAACACTATGCAGTGGCTTGAAAAAGGCAAAGTCAAATGCGAATGGGTCGATGCCGGCGAACTTCAAAACAGGCGACTATGTCGCGCAAGTCATCCCTAAAGAAGTCGTTCCAGTCCCAGATTTTGATGAAGAAGATGCGCGCCTCTACGGGATTCTTCTTGGAGATGGCCATCTCTCCAAAGATGGCATCGAATGGGGCGTTTCTGGCAATCCCCAAGCAGATGAGCATCTCGAATTTGTCCGAAATTATTTAAAAGAGCGAGGCATCCATTTCTGGGAAACAGGACGAGGCGATAACTATGTTCAAATCCATTGGGCTGCAGGACGAGGCGCCGTGCGCGATGCGACAACAGGACGCATCGTCGGCAGCGGAGAGCCGACGCTGCCTTTTGAGCATGACGATCATCTACGATGCAAAAAACGATAAACAGATTGCTCCTCGCTTTCCCATCTGCCTCGTCCGCAAACCCTCGCTCTGATCCAAGGACTGTTAGAAACAGACGGCAATGTCTCGCGCGGTAAAGAGATCACCTTCACCAATACTTCTCAGCCTCTTATCGAAGGACTCCGCTATCAATGCTTCGCCTGGGAATCCCAACTGCAGGACAATTCCGCGTGCGCAACAATGATCACACAGGCAAACGATCAGATGGCTCTCTAGCCCACTTCAAAGGAGAGACCACCTGCTATGATCTCCGCATTCCCGCCATGCCAGAACTTGCAGAACGAGTCGGCTGCAAACCTGTCACCAAACACAACTGGCTGACATGGCAACGGATATCTCTTCACACGTGTCAAAAACATCGAAACCACTCCTGTGAATCCCTTTGTCTTCGATCTCAAAGTCGAAGGCGATGAGTCCTACATGACGACCGCAGGCCTTGCCCATAACGGCGGCAAACGCAAAGGGGCGATGTGCGCCTATCTCGAGACTTGGCACCTCGACATCGAAGACTTCCTCGAGCTGCGCAAAAACACCGGCGACGAGCGACGCCGCACGCACGACATGAATACAGCCAACTGGATCCCCGACCTCTTCATGAAACGGGTGCAATGAAAATGGCATGTGGACGCTGTTCAGCCCAAGCGATGTTCCCGATCTTCACGATCTCTATGGCAGCAGCCTTTGAAAAGCGGTATGCCGAATATGAAAAAATGGTCGACGAAGGGAAACTCAAGCTCTTCAAACGAATCGAAGCGCTGCAGCTCTGGCGCAAAATGCTCAGCATGCTCTTTGAAACAGGCCATCCTTGGATCACCTTCAAAGATCCTTCCAATATCCGCTCTCCGCAAGACCACGTAGGCGTCGTCCACAGCTCTAACCTGTGCACCGAGATCCTGCTCAACACTTCGGCAGAAGAGACTGCTGTCTGCAACCTGGCTCGATCAACCTGGTGAGCACATGACGGAAAAAGGGCTCGATGAGAAAAAGCTCGCAGCCACGATCCGCACTGCGGTCCGCATGCTCGACAACGTGATCGACATCAACTTCTATCCAACGTCGAAGCGCAAAACTGCCAACCTGCGCCACCGCCCGATCGGCCTGGGCCTCATGGGCTTCCAAGATGCGCTCTACATCCAGAACATCAGCTATGCCAGCCATGAAGCTGTCGAATTTGCCGACAAGAGCATGGAGATGATCTCCTACTATGCGATCTTAGCCTCGAGCGAACTGGCCAAAGAGCGAGGCACCTATTCGACCTATAAAGGCTCGAAATGGGACCGCGGGCTTCTTCCGATCGACACGATCGATCTTCTCGAAAAAGAACGAGGCGGCGATCTCGAGATGGACCGCAGCTGCACGCATGGATTGGACGCCTGTGCGCGAAGTCGATCAAAAAACACGGCATGCGCAACAGCAACACGATGGCGATCGCGCCGACTGCGACGATCTCCAACATCACAGGCGTCACCCAGTCGATCGAGCCGATGTACAAACATCTCTTCGTCAAATCGAACCTCTCCGGAGAATTTACGATCCCCAATATCTACCTCGTCGATAAGCTCAAAAAACTCGGACTCTGGGATGAAGAGATGCTCGACGATCTGAAATATTTCGATGGATCGATCGCAGAAATCGAGCGGATCCCGCAAGAAGTCAAGCAGGTCTTCCTCACTGCCTTTGAGATCGATCCAGAATGGATCATCGAATGCGCCAGCCGCCGCCAAAAATGGATCGACATGGGCCAATCGCTCAACCTCTATCTCGCAGAACCAAGCGGCAAAAAACTGCATCAGATGTACATGCTCTGCTTGGAAAAAAGGACTTAAGACCACCTATTATCTTGCGATACGCTTGCTGCAACGCAGATTGAAAAATCGACGACCGACATCAATAAACGCGGCCTGCAGCCCCGCTGGATGAAGAACAAATCGGCCTCCAGCAATATCAAAGTCGAGCGCGAGAAGAAGAAAGATAAACCGATAGCCTGCAACCTCGAAGAAGGCTGCGAAAGCTGCCAATAAAAAAGGATAAAAACATGTTACATTTGAAGAACTCGAAGGACAAGCACAAGAAGGCCAAGACAAAGCGAGTCAAGGTCGATGAAAAACGGCTGATCAACTGCAATCAGGTCGATGTCAACCAGCTCATGCCCCTCAAATACAAATGGGCTTGGGAGCATTATCTCAACGGCTGCGCCAACCACTGGATGCCGACCGAAGTGCCGATGGGCAAAGACATCGAGACTGTGGAAATCGAACATACTCTAGCGATGATGAAAGGCGCGTCATCATGCGCAACCTAGGCTTCTTCAGCACAGCGGAAAGCCTAGTCGGCAACAACATCGTCCTCGCGATCTTCAAACATGTCACCAATCCCGAAGTGCGCCAATACCTCCTTCGCCAAGCCTTTGAAGAGGCGATCCACACCCACACCTTCCACTACATCGTCGAATCGCTCACCCTCGACCAAGGCGAAGTGTTCAACATGTACAACGAGATCAACACGATCCATGACAAAGATAAGTTCGAGATGAAGCTCACCGAAGACATGCTGAAGCCTGACTTCACCACCGCGACCACCGAAGGCGCGCAGAAGTTCCTCGAGAACCTGATCGGCTACTACATCATCATGGAAGGGATCTTCTTCTATAGCGGCTTTGTGATGATCCTCTCCTTCCACCGCCAAAACAAGATGACAGGCATCGGCGAGCAGTTCCAATACATCCTGCGCGATGAGACGATCCACCTCAACTTCGGCATCGATCTGATCAACGGGATCAAAGAAGAAAATCCCGATCTCTGGACCCCTGAGTTCCAAGCCCACATCATCGAGCTGATCAAAGCAAGCCGTCGAACTCGAGATCCAATATGCCGAAGATTGCCTGCCCCGCGGCATCCTAGGCCTGACCGCTCCGATGTTCCGCGACTATGTCCAGTACATCGCTGACCGCCGCCTCGAGCGCATCGGCCTCAAAGCGATCTACCGCTCGAAAAACCCCTTCCCCTGGATGAGCGAGACGATCGACCTCGGCAAAGAGAAGAACTTCTTTGAAACCCGCGTCACCGAATACCAATCTGCAGCGAATCTTTCCTGGACTTAGATCACAATTCTGGGGCCATGTAGAATAATCTCCATGGCCTCAAATTTTTTCACACGCGCTGGCGAAGTCTACCGTGGCTTTGTCGTCACTAAAGTGCTTCCCATTCCGGAACTCCAATGCACCCTTCGCGAGCTCACCCACGAACCGAGCGGCGCCAATGTGATGCATATCGAAAATGACGATCCCGAAAATCTCTTTTGCCTTTCCTTCCGTACCCTGCCGAATAATTCTGCCGGCGCTCCCCACGTACTGGAACATACAGTTCTTTGCGGATCTCGTAAATACCCGATCAAAGACCCCTTTTTCTCGATGACCCGCCGCAGTCTCAACACCTTCATGAACGCTCTTACCGGCGCCGACTTTACCTGCTACCCAGCAGCCTCCCAAGTCGAAAAGGATTTCTACAATCTCCTCGACGTCTATCTCGATGCTGTTTTCCATCCCCAACTCAAAGAAATGTCCTTCTTACAAGAAGGGCATCGCCTCGAGTTTTCCGATCCTGAAAATCCCTCGAGCACCCTCGAATTCAAAGGCATCGTCTACAATGAAATGAAAGGAAGCATGTCCTCTCCCGATGCAAGGCTCTGGCATGAGCTCATGGCCGCGATCGTTCCCGATCTTCCCTATGCTTACAATTCCGGCGGCGATCCAAAAGAGATCCCCCATCTCACCTATGCCGAACTCATCCGCTTCCATGAGACCTATTACCATCCGAGCCGCTGTCTCTTCTTTTTCTACGGGAATTTCCCTCTGAAAAAACACCTCGACGTCCTCATAGAAAGAACCCTAAAAAATCTCCCTAAAGAATCCCCCATCGCCCATCTTCCCCGCCAAAAGCGCTTCAAGGCTCCTGTAAAAAAAGAGATTTTCTATCCCGTCGGCAAAAATGAGGATCACGATCAAAAAACGATCGTCGCCTTTGGTTGGCTCACCGCGCCCCTTGTAGAGCAACAAGATCTCGTCGCCCTCGCGGTGATCGATTGCGCTCTCATGGACACCGATGCCTCTCCGTTAAAAGCTCACCTGCTCGCCTCCGGCCTCTGCGTGCAGTCCGATGCCTACATGGATGTCGAAATGAGCGAAGTGCCCTATACGATCGTCTGCAAAGGCTGTAAAGAAGACGCCATCGACGACCTGGAAAAATGTCTCTCAGAAGGTCTTGAAAAGATCGCGGAAGAGGGCATCGCCATGCACATCCTCGAAGCGGCGATCCACCAAATCGAATTTTCCCGCACCGAAATCGCCGGCGATCAGTCACCCTTCGGCCTCACCCTTTTCATGCGCTCCGGCCTCGCTAAACAACACGACTGTCCACCTGAAAACGCCCTCACGCTTCATGCGATTTTCGATCAGCTCCTCAAAGACATCCAAGATCCCGCTTATCTAACAGGCCTCATCCGCGAGTACTTCATCGACAATAACCATTTTGTCCGTCTCATCATGCGGCCCGATCCCGATCTCGTCGCCAAAGAATCCCAGGCCGAAAAAGAGATGCTCAAATCGATCAAAGAGCGCCTCTCCAAAGACGACATAAAAAAAATCCTTCTGCAGACCAAAGATCTCGCCCGCTACCAAAAACAAGCCGACGAGCAGAAAATCGATTGCCTGCCCAAAGTCGGCATCGAAGACATCCCCCCTCTCATCCGCGATTTCCCTCTAACGCAAAGTCAAAGCGGCAACCTCCAAATCTTCCACCATTCCTGCTTCACCAACCACATCCTCTACACAGATCTCTTTTTCGATCTCTCCAAAGTAGCGATCGATGATCTTCCCTACCTTCAGCTACTCCTCTCCATGATTCCCGAACTCGGCGTCGCTGACCGCTCCTACTCCGAAAACCTCGAATACATGCAAGCCCATACCGGAGGCTTCGCCTGCTCCTTTTCTCTCTTCGGCTCCGCCAATCCCAACACCCGCATGCGTCCCTCCCTCCATCTCCGTGGAAAAGCCCTCGGCCGCAAATCCGAACACCTCCTCAAACTCCTCCGAGAAGAGACCTCCTACGTGCGCTTCGATGAAACTGCCCGCATCGCCGAACTCATCGACCAAATCCACGTCAACCTACAAAACCGCCTACCACGCAACGCCGCCCGCTACGCCCTCTACCTCGCCCAAAGCGGCCTTTCTCCAACCACCTACATCAACAACATCTGCCACGGCCTTCCCTATTTCCAAACCATCCGCCAAATCGCCGAAAAAGCTAAAACCTCCCTCGACGAGATCGTCGACACCCTCCACCGCATCTACTCACAAGTATTCGTCCTCTCTTCTCCCCACCTCGTCATCAGCTCCGATTCCGAACTCTTCGACTCCCTGAAACAAAACAACTTCTACGGCCTCGACGAACTCAATACCACCACAAATCCTCCCTGGGTCGTCGACTACCTCCTAGAAAAGCCTCTCTCACAAGCCCGCGTGATCCCATCCCCCGTCGCCTTCAATGCCGCAGCTCTTCCCGCGCCCCATTTTCTCGATCCCGACACCCCAGCGCTCCACCTCGCCAGCCAGCTCTTCGATAACCTCATCCTCCATCCCGCCATCCGCGAACAAGGCGGCGCCTATGGCTCCAGCGCAACCTACATCCCCCTCCTAGGCCAATACACCTTCCACTCCTACCGCGACCCCCACATCGCCTCCTCCTGGGAACATTTCCAAGCCGCCGTCGAAGAGATCGCCGAGGGCCACTTCACACCTTCCGATCTCGAAGAAGCCAAACTCGGCCTCATCCAATACTTTGACGCGCCCGTATCTCCCGGAAACCGCGCCCTCAGCTCCTATTCCCTCATGCGCGAAGAAAGAACCCCCATCGTACGGCAACACTATCGCGATAGACTATTGGCGATACAACCCGACGGCGTCGCCAAAGCCGTAGAAAAGCATCTCCTCCCCGCCATCAAACAGGCGATATTCGTTTCCTTCGCAGGCAAAGAACTTCTCGATAAAGAGAACAAACAGCTCGCTAAGGATGGGAAAGCGCTTCCGATTTTTCCGATCTAGAGAGACTGAGAACCTAGCTTAGAAATGGGCAATAGAATAGAAATAAAATTAGATTCGAAGATCTTTAGAAAATGCATAGCTAATGAATGTACATTCTGGAGTAACAATATATCCCTTTTCTTTATGCGATAAATCATAAAGAGATTTAGCACCTTTTGTCTTACATTGTTGGCAGATGTATTCAAGTGTTTCTTTTTCAGCGTCATCAAATAAAGAAAGATTTGGCTCAATCAAATTTTCATATTTATGAGATGAGGATGATTTTATAAACCCCTTTTTCTCTAAAGAATCGAAGATGATTTTATATTGATCAGGGCATGGACCATATTTTAGAGGAGCATATCTAGCTCCGGTAATACTTTCGCCATATTTCTTGAAATGATAGAAATCCACATAGAAATGCAATTTGTTTAGGAATAAAATAGAAGCCTTTGTTTTTTTGATTAGAAATAATGTCACATTCTTGAATAAGCTTAAACTGAATTTCTTGTTCCCACTAAAGATATTGGGTTCTTGATGCTTCCAATGCACATTGAGATAATTGATTTCCGCATATGCTTCATCACACTTTAGACGAATATGATCATCCTGACTGTTATCCTGAATAAAATAAGTTTCCCAACGTTTGATACTTGCTTCTCCGACATTCAAATATCTTGCGAAAGCTGCTTGTGACATTCCTAATGCTTCACGATAGTTGATGATTTGCTCCGATGTTAATAAATCCTTCATTTCTCGATATTTATCGACAGCAGCCTTTCTAAATACATTCATTTGCTCTGTATCCATGAGAGAAGCGCCGCATTTTTCACAAACATGACAAGGCACTATAACCTCGACGATTTGTTCTTTAATTTCGGGGTCAAAGCGCATCCTCTGGATTACGAATTTATCGCTATTGCACTTGAGACATTTCATCTCATAATTCCTTTTTTATCCTGCTCTCATGAAGCGAGACGTAATAATATGTCCCATCCTTGATAGCAAATTTCAAATACATACGTTTTCCATACCGGTGACTATTCCAGCAAAATGCATAAAGCTCAGCGCCGGTGCCATCAGGTTCAGTATTTTTTTGCGGTGGTCGCCCGCCAGCGTAATCACCAATCGTTATCTCCTCAAGGAGATCTAAAAGTAAATCCCACACTTCGTCAGCGTCCCCAATCTCGAGTCTCATGAGTTCTCCAAGACACTTAGGTAAGTTCGCAAAAGCAACCCTTCGACTTTTTAGGGCTTCCTTTGCTTCCTTGAGCCTTTTGTCAACTTCTCGACCAGTTGGGCGCTGGATTTCAAACATATGCCCCTGAATCATATTGTAGCATCATATGATACCAATATTCAATGGAATTTTGCAAATGAAATCCTTAACCGTCTTAGATTGTGTATATTAAAGATCAAAGTGTTCCAGACTATTCTGACTCAGACCCTTTTCCTGTTTTACTAAAAAAAAGTCTCTATCTTGATACATATATATAATTGAATTAATAATAGCATTTTTTGATTCTAAAATTAACATTATGAAAAAGCTTCTGTTTTGCAAATTACTATTTTTTGCAGTTTTCAGAAGTTTTTTTCTTTCCGCAGAACCAGCGATGCCTGGAGCTATTGCAGCAACAGAAGGCGATCCCAACGCTCTCGTAGCTGGCTGTGTTAATAGTATCACGGGTGATTATGTTCTTTATGACCAAGATCTGGTTGTCCGTGGAGCAGTGCCTCTTGTCATTCAAAGATGCTACCAAAGCGGAACCGGCAAAGGTCCCAATTGCGGTTGGCATTTCTTTCCAAATTCAATTCTAGAACTCGTAGAAATCCATGTAGGCGGAAATGAAGATGGTTCGAAGGATCTTTCAACATACGCATACTTATATGCAAAAAGCGGCGGAAGGCTCCTTTATTCGGAAATCAATCCCAAGAAAAAAAAGAAACGGGGCGAATGGTATGAGCTCAAACCCATCATCACTGAAACGGATGCTGTAGGACTTACCAACACCGCATCTAGCGTTATTTCCGGAAGGACCAACATCCGTAACAATCGTATCTTCATCCGTGCCATTAGCAAATATGATGTCGAAGCTTATATGGTCACAGGCGAAGGACTTCATTTTTATTATAAAAAAGGTCCTATTAGCCATTTTGGAAATTCTGCAGATCTGATCCTCTATAAAGAAGAACTTCCAAACGGCTGCTTCATTCTCTATGACTATGATGACGACAAGCGCCCAACCTTCGTTAAAGTCGTTAGTCCCGACTTAAACACCACTTTTGCTTGGGCAAAATTCACCTATAAAGGCCCTCAAGAATATTGGCGCGATTGCCATATCGAAACTAGCGATGGAAGATCTCTCGATTATGCTTTCGATCGCAAAGGGAAAAAAAGAGAGAACTATCATTTCTATCTTCGGGAAGTCAAAGGCTCCCTTCCTTTCCCATTACACTATGGATCAGGCAATGCCCCAAAAAATTTCAATTCCAAGCTCACAGAAATCTATTACGCGGGAAAAGTTCAAGAGAAAGTACGCTATTTATATCCTGGGAAAGAAGATGGCATCGCCCATGACGATAGTCCCTTTTGCAATCGCGTCAAGGACCTAGAACGTCCAGTCGGAATGCGAGGGGAAGCTTCTAGCAATTTCCACTTCTCCTACGATCTCAGCAAATGGAGAGAAAAGGAACAACGCTTCAACAGCGGTGGCTCGACTGTCATTACAGGTCCAGAAGGTTTTCAGCAGACTATCCATTGGACTGCAACTCTTCGGCCCTTTGAAACATACTATTTCGAGCACAATCATCTTCTCTTTCTTCAGCGGCTGGTTTGGGGCCAAGAAAAAAAAGAGGACGAAGGAGATCTTAGAGCAAGCTATATCATCGCCAATGGACAAATTCTCTCTGCTCGTAGTCTTGTTTATGATGACAAACACAATCCCACGCGGGAACTTTTTTCTGGCAACCTGTCAGGAGTGAGTACAAAGCCTACTCAACTCAATGGCGATGGCCAACCCATTTCCGGCGAATCTTTTAGCAAGGAATATTCCTACTCTCAGGATGGACGCAACTTACTTTTGCAAGAACGCGATGGCAATGGAAAAGTTGTCCGCTATCGATATTTTCCGGCAACAAGCCTTACTACAGCCATTTTAACTGGAAATAATCACTCGATCATTTCCAGACAGTTCTTCGAATATGACGGCAATCATCTTCTCATTTGCGAAATTGCCGATGATGGTTGCACAGATGATCCCATCAATCTCGATGGCGTAACAAAACGACTGATTAAACGAACCTTCCGACGATCGGATGGAATGCCCGAGCGCATCGAAAGCTCTTATTTTGATCCCATCAAACGACAAGAACTTCCATTAAATAAGATCGTTTTGCATTACTCACCCCAACTACTCATCGTACAACAAGACCTTTACAATGCCGAAGGAAAGTATCAATATTCGCTCCATTTTACCTATGACGATATAGGAAGAGTAATCGGAAAAACCGATCCTTTAGGTCGAGAGACGAGATATACTTATGATCTTCTAGGTCGCTGCACCAAAATCGAAGACCCCAGCGGTCTCATTGAAACAAATTGTACCTACGACTGTCAGGGCAATCTCGTCCAAAAGGACATTGTATCCCACGATGGCATCAAACACACCGAGCGAGCTCTCTATAACGCTCTTGGCCATAAAACCGCTGAAATCGACTATCTCGGAAACATCACTCGCCTCCATCCCGATCCATACGGAAGAATCAAACAAATCGAATATCCCAACGGCTCACAGGAAACTTTTGAATATGACGCCAATGGTTGCCCCACAAAAAGCACAAGCCGTAGCGGAGCTACCAAAACTGCCACTTATAATGCCTATGGCAAACCCATAGAAGTTCACTATTCTGATGGCAGCAAGGAACATTTTGTCTATAATCTCGACGGTACTTTACGAGAGTCTCGTAATCGTCTCAGGGCTATAACGCTGCTTCATTACGATTATCTCGGCCGTGTCACTCATAAGCAAATCTACAGCCACGATGGGACCATTCTTACGGATCATCGATTCATCTTCGATGGAGATCGGCTTATTCAAGAAATCGATGGAGAAGGACAAACGACCTCCTATGAATACGATGGCGCCGGTAGAAAAATCTCCGAACATAAAAACGGCATCAAAAGCATCTTCTCCTATGATTCTTTGGGAAGATTACAATCAGTCTCTAATGAGGATTGGCGTCAGGAATTTGCCTACGATATCCTCGATCGCAGTATTGCCGAGAGAACCTATTCGTTAGATGGTCGTCTACAAAAGGAGACCACCTATGCCTATGACGACATGGGCAATAAAGTCGAGACCGCCATCAGCACCTCGGAAGGCAAATCCTCCACCCAAACTTTCTACGATGCCTTTCATAGGCCTATGGCAACGATCGATCCTACGGGTATCACGACGCGTTATTCCTATGATGAAAGCACTTCGAGTATCCTCCGTAAAACTACTATCGATTCAGCAGGCAATACAATCCTCGAAACCTTCGGATGCATGGGAGAAAAACTTTCCACCTCCATTCATGCTCCAACGGGCGAAAAACTTCTTTTCGAAGAATTTATCTATGATCTCGCCGGCAACTGCATTGAGCGCAAAAGTCATTTGCCTCGCGGTGAAATCCTCACGCACAAGGAATACGACATCTTCGGCAAGGTCCTTTCTCTCACGGAAGCCGCAGGCAGTCCCGAACAGAAAATCACCCGCTATTTCTACACCAAGGGCGGCCTTCTCGAAAAAGTCCTGAGAAGCAACAACGAAACTCTTCATTACACTTACGACGTCCTTGGAAGGATGATTCTTTGTGAAACATCCAATGGCGATGGATATTGCTACTCCTACGATAAGCTCGGCAGGATTATTGAAGTCGAAGATCTCGCGAGTGGCTGTGTTTCGCGACGCTCCTACGACATCTCAGGTCAAATCTCCCAAGAACAATTCCTGCACGGACTCAGCTTAGCCTATGAGAGAGACCCTCATGGCCGGCCTCTACAAATGATCCTTCCCGATCGTTCTGCCATCGCCTATGAATGGGATGCGATTTATCTCAAGAAAGTCCTTCGTCTAAGCCAAGATGGCGACCTCCTCTATAGCCATATTTATGAACAGAGAGATCTCTGTGGTCTTCCTATCATTTCAACATTTCCTTTCGATCTCGGCAAAGAAACCCGGAGTTACGACCTCGCTGGAAGACCTGCCTCAATTTCGACCCAATGGCATACCGAGGAAGCCATCGAAAGAAATCCTTCTGGCACACTCACCTGTTCTCGCACTATCACACCATCTCTCACTGACGTCTGCATCTATCATTACGATAGCTTGCAACAACTCACCGTAGAAAAAGGCTCTTTCTTTAACCATACCTTCTCTTTCGACCCGCACAGCATGCTTTTAAGCAAAGATGAAGCTCCCACTCAAACCAATGCTCTCTATCAGCTTCTCGCCATCGGCGATAAAACCAATAAATATGACGCCGCAGGAAGACTTATCGATGATGGGACTCGACGATATCGTTACGATGTCTTCGATCGCCTTATTGAAGTAATCATAGACAAATGCAAAGTCGAGTATGCCTACGATTCATGGCATCGTAGAATGCAGAAAACGCTCTATACGCAAAAAGACGGACAGTGGGAATTTGCAGAGTATCAATTCTATCTCTATGACGGCATGCTGGAAATCGGCTCTTGTAATGAGTCCGGCGATCTTCAGCAACTGCGTCTTCTAGGCATTACAACTAAAGCAGAAGCTGGCGCAACGATTGCTATCGAACTCGACCATCGCGTTTATATCCCTTCTCATGACTTACGCGGCAGTATCTCTAGTCTTGTAAAAGCCAGCGATAAAAAGCTTCTCGAGACATATCGCTACAGCGCGTTCGGAGAAATGCGCATTTTCGATGCCCAAGGCCAAGAAATCTCTTCATCACAAGTTCACAATCCTTGGACCTATTTCGGCAAACGTCTCGACGAAGAAACAGGTCTCATCTACTTCGGCAGACGCTACTACAATCCAAATATTATGACCTGGATCACTCCCGATCCAGCAGGCGACATCGATAAGCCGAATCTATTCGCATTTCTTAGGGGAAGCCCAATGCTGTTCTATGATGCTGTGGGTTATGCATCCCAAAGCGGAATGATCATTGCATATGAGCCACCAAGGCCGAATAAGTTCGAGTCGACGGCTTTTAGCAAAGGAATCGGATTTGGCTTCTATATAATTTTGTTACTATCTCCCTGTTCCCTTTCTACGCGATGGACTTGTGAATGCAGGATCTTTTCTTGCGCAGAACCCTAATCTTCCACGCGTTGAAGGAGCACAAAAGATCACATATAGGGGCCTGAAGGATAACCCGAGAGTAAGTACATATTTCATAAACGGAATAAATTCGACGACCCTTCAGCTTGTCACGAAATTTTGCATGCCATGAGCAAAGCCCTCGGGGTTTGTCTGCTACAAATTTATATAATCCTACTCACAATCCCATTAATGATTTTCTTTTTGACTGCACAAGAGAATATTTAGGATGGAATACCCATTCTGTTGAGTTCACATATCGTACCCTAGAAAGAGATCTTGCTGAGAAGTTCGAGAAATATCCAAAAGGCGATTTTTGTTAACATCCTTGCCTATAGCGAAGGAGGCATTATTACACGAAATGCTTTGGATATGCTAAATGAAATCCACCCTGGCTGGAGTGAAAAAATCCGAGTCTATACGTTTGGTTCACCAGTTATATATGATAGAGAACTTGCCGGGCATATAGAACAATATATCTGTAAAAAAGATGCTGTTACTTGGCTAGATCTTATCGGACGTATGCAAGATCATCCTCATGTGATTGTTTTAGATCCCATAGAAGGTCAGGAATCTTATCATAGTTTTGGAAAAGGAGACCGCATATGAAATTAATCTAGAAAGAATTTGTAAAGAATCGAAGCGAAGAATGGAGTACGTAATGAAAAAAATAACACTAATTGGTATTTTTTCTATTTCGACGTGCATGTAGAAACCGACAACCTGAATCCGATCATATTAAGCATGTGATAGGATTACTTATCATTCAGTAAAGAGTTATATGATGAAGACAAACTATATTTAAATTCATTTGGAGGGCGATTGCAAAATAATATTCATTTATTTCATTGGGGTATAATTCAAATCATCGTGCTTCTGTTGATCAGGCAAGAGCCCTTATAATAAAATATTCCATTAGACTTATCGGATTTAATTAACAATGACCAAGAAGTTAGATTATATCTAGATCATTATCCGTTTGACATCAAAGATATAATGTTTCGCCTTTCCTTCTTAGACGAAAATGATAAGGATATTTCCGATGGCTCTGTTTCATATGTTTCAGTCATGGATGGGACAATATATTATTATAGATATGATGCTGCAATACTACTCATCTTGAAGATTTATATGAAGAAACCTATGAAGCGGCTCTTAAGGCTGTACAGAACAAAAGGAGTACTTCGCTATAGAAAATTGCGCTTGGAGATTTAGCCAATTTCCAAATCACCCCGCTACCCCTTGAGATTTTTCTCAAACTTCTTATAATAGACCCACACCAAACTTCAGGGAGTACTTCCTATGCTGCGAAAAATTCCTTTCGTCCTCCTATTGTCGCTTGGCTTGTTTCAAAGCCCCCTTGTTGCGCAATCGGACTGTGTATGTTCTCCTGCCATGATCTCAAAGGCGTTTACCGATGTGGCGAAGAAGGCCACGCCTGCTGTCGTTTTTATCAAAGTAGAATCCGCGGCCACCCAAGATGACAACATGTATGGTGGCGGCACGAACCCTTTCAGCGATGAGTTCTTCCATCGCTTTTTTGGATCTCCTCAAGGTGCGCCGCAAAAACCTCAACCGCAGATGAGCCAAGGCTCAGGATTCTTCGTCACTTCCGATGGCTACCTTTTTACCAATGCCCACCTTGTTAGGGCAGCTGAGAAAATCACGATTGCTTTTACCGATGGAAGAGAACTCGACGCTAAGCTGGTTGGTGCAGATTCGCATACCGATATTGCGGTCATTAAGGTAGAGGGGAAGAACTTTCCATTTCTGAATCTCGGAGACTCCGACAAGATCGAGATTGCTGAGTGGGTCGTTGCGATTGGAAGTCCATTCCAGTTGGAAGCGACGGTTACGGTGGGTGTTGTCAGCGCGAAGGGTAGACAAAATCTTCGCATCAATGATTTCGAGGACTTCATCCAGACTGATGCGGCCATTAACCCTGGTAACTCGGGTGGTCCGCTTCTGAATTTAAACGCTGAGGTCATCGGGATCAACACGGCGATTTTCTCAAGAAATGGCGGCTACATGGGCATCGGCTTTGCGATTCCGAGCAACATGGCCAAGTACATCATGAAGCAGATCATCGACTCGGGGACTGTCACGAGAGGATTCTTAGGAGTTTCTCTGCAGCCGATCGATAAGGATCTTGCCGATGCGTTTGGTCTTGAGAAAGCAGAGGGCGCTCTGATTGCGGAAGTCGTCAAGGATTCTCCTGCGGATAAAGCAGGACTGAAACAGGGAGACATTATTATTGAGTACAACAAGACGCCTGTGAAATCCGGGGGCAGTTTACGTAATGACATCTCCATGATGGCGCCTGGCAGTAAGATCACCTTCAAGATCAACCGCAAAGGGCAGATCATGACCATTCCTGTCGTGATCGGAAGCGCGTCGGATACGGCTGTTTCTGCGGGGGGTGTAGTTTCTAAAATGGGCATCGAGGTCGATAGCCTATCGCCGGAGATGGCGAACCAACTTGGTTATCCGCCGTCTGAGGGCGGGGTGGTCATCACGAAGGTCAAACCTGGATCGCCTGCGGCTACGGCCGGCATCCGTCCAGGGTTCTTGATCCAAGCGGTGAATCATAAGAAAATTTCGAACCTAGATGACTTCAATCAAGCGATTTCCGACGCGAATAATCAAAAAAGGATTTTACTTTTGATTCGCCAAGGAAACGTCGCCCGCTACTACACGTTCAAGATGGAATAATCGTTTATTTGATCGACCTGCCTTGCTAAACTGGGCAGGTCGAACACCCCAGCGGGAAGATTTTCAAAAAATTCTTGCTGATGAACAAGAAGATTTTTGATGTCGATGTTTCTCGTAGTTTTTCTCTATGCGACATGGTCGAGTGTTTTTTCCTTCGCGAAGATCGCTTTGGAATTCAGCACGCCGACTTTTCTTACGGGATTCCGGATGCTGCTTGCCAGCGTCCTACTCTTAGGATACCTCGCGATTGCCAAGAGATCTTCTTTCAAACTTTCCGGAAAGCAAATTCTTTCCTTTGTTGCGCTGGGATTTTTTAGTGTCTACCTGTCCAATGTCCTCGAATTCTGGGGTCTAAAATATCTCACTGCTGCCAAGGCTTGCTTCATCTACAGTTTATCGCCGTTTTTCGCCGCGTTGTTCTCGTATTTGCATTTTGGTGAAAAAATGAACGGCCGCAAATGGCTGGGATTCGGTGTCGGTATGGCCGGAATGATCCCGGTCATCGTCAGTCAAAGCGGCACGGAAGAACTGATGAACGCCTTCAGCATTTTCTCTTGGCCGGCATTGGCTCTTATGGGCGCAGCTCTTGCTGCTGTGTATGGATGGGTTCTTTTGCGGGTCCTGGTCAAAGATTCTACGAATTCCCCGGTTATGGCCAACGGCGCGAGTATGTTCTTCGGCGGCTCGATGGCCATTATTCACTCTCTTTGCATCGATAAATGGTCGCCTGTTCCGATTGAAACAGGCGCGATCGGCTCCTTCATTCCGATCGTGCTTTTGATTACCTTTATTTCGAATATCGTCTGCTATAACCTCTATGGCTTCATGTTGAAGCGCTTCACGGCGACGTTCCTTTCTTTCATGGGACTTTTAAGTCCTGTTTTTGCTTCTCTGCATGGGTGGATTTTCTTGGGCGAGATCCCTTCCTGGACGATTTTCCTCTCTACTGCTATCCTGTGTCTCGGCCTTTGGATCGTCTATTCCGCCGAACTCAAACAAGGCTATATGGTTAAAACAACGCCACAACCTGAAAAAATATGAAGAAAACAGTCTATCTCGCACTCGCAACCCTCGCTTTTGGTTGCTCCTCCGTGAAATCCGATTTCAGCTACCAAAGAGGCAAGGATCGCTTCTGGCAAGGTCAATACAACGAAGCTATTGTCGAATTGCACCAAGCGATCGAGCTCGATCCCAGCTCTTCACGCAACCATCAATTGCTCGCTGTCACTTATGAAAGACTCGGGAAACTACCCAAAGCTTGGGAACACGCCCGTAGAGCCTATGCGCTCGACAGACGTTCAAAACCCGCTTACGATATCTTCTCAACGGTCTTCAAAGAACTTGCCGAGCAATTGGGCATCGAAAAACGGAGGCCCAGCGCAAAAAGCATCACCGATACGCTCGGTACTGCCGATAAATATCTCCACGATGAAAAAGGCGAACTAAGGGCCCTCTATTATGGTCCTATTTGTCTGCATATCGAAGACGAAGTGGTTGTATCTACCGAGTGGCTCCCC
This sequence comes from uncultured Simkaniaceae bacterium, assembly GCA_963813105.1. GTDB lineage: Bacteria > Chlamydiota > Chlamydiia > Chlamydiales > Rhabdochlamydiaceae > JAGXTH01. The sequence continues at coordinate 130,900 of CAWEXT010000005.1, read as the reverse complement.
ATAGAGACCCGCTAACCCTCTGACATTACCTGTCCAAAAGGATCTAACCCTCTGAGGATTAGATCCTTTCGTTTTAATTACTCTCTTAATAATACCATTAAATTAATTTGTTATAATTATGCCTTTAAGAATTAATAAACAGGTAATTATGTCAGTAGCATTTCAAGGCCCGCCTACTTCGAATTTGCGCAAAGCCGTAGCTGGCTGCTCGAAGGACCCCGTATGGCAAGATTCTACGGGCGATGGGCAGATCGAAAAAGCCGTTGCCATCTCGAGAGCCCACTTAGCCTCGGACCAACACCAGGATGGTCAACCCTTCAAACTTGCAGGGAAAAAATTCGGAATCAATCGATCGGTTATCGTCGATCCACAAACGCGCCGTAGTTACTTTCTAGTCACCCATACCAAGGATGGAGACGAGCCGCTAGGTGATGCTGGCACCGACAAACTCCCAAAATTGTGCGTCGAGCTAGAAACCGGTAAGACCAAGGTCGTAGCTGTCGCCAAAAAATTTCCTCAAGAAGACCCCCAAAGTTGGGCTATGCGGCAAGCCTTGCTAGAGCATGAAAGCGTCATGATGAGAGAAGTGCGCGGATCTCCAGATATCCTAGAACTCGATACTTTCCTCATGAAGAAGGATAAATGTTACTTCATCATGCCTAAGTGCGATCGCGATCTTCTCCAGGCTTACGATGCCGATGCTCTTGATTTGCGAAACAAACTCTATATCGCCCGCGATGTTGCCAGGGGATTAGCGTATATGCACAAAAGAAAGATTCTTCATTCCGATGTCAAACCGGAGAATGTCTTTCTTACATCACCACAACAAGGGCATTTGAAAGCGCAAGTGGCCGATCTCGGCCGTGCCTATAAGATCGGAGATCCAAAATTTCTGAAATATACCCTGGGCACCGTTGATTGGCTTTCTCCTGAGGAATACGAAGTCCTCTGGATCAATAATTATGATATCCGGAACGTCCATCCCGAAGACTGGGCAAGAGTGAAACAGTTCAAAGCGGATGTTTGGAGCGCAGGAGCTCTTTTCTATTGGTTATTCCATCCGAGAAAAAAGGTTCTGGCGCACCAAGAACTTCCTAAAGCACAGCAGAAACTTCACTACAGAGATACAAAGAGAACTCATGATCCTCAACGGCGCTGCCGTCTCGCAGGAAGATATCGATGACCAACTTAGTCGCTCTAGGATCTATCCAAAAGTTCTTCCCACTATTGCGGAAATGCTCGTAACGGCTCCTGAAAACCGATTGATCAGCATGGCACAAGTAGCTGCAGAGCTTCAGGGTGTATGCGATGAATTCGAAGCAGAGTCTGCAAAAAAAGCTGCTATTCCTGCACGCAGCCCTTCTACAGAAAGCTCACCCCCACCGAGTGAATCCTCGGCTAGTGCTGGTCCAGCAAGTTCACCTTCTCCGGTCAGTTCGCCAGAATTAGGTGTTGCTGCTCTTGCGCGATCTTCTTCGGAAAGTTCTGCTGCCATCGGAAAGCGCTACCTCTCCTACTGTTTAAGTATGTCGGAATTTCTGGAAAATGGGCATACTCAGATTTCGAAAAAATCCGCTCGTTTGCAGTAAGGAGACCGATATGCTGAGAGTCTTTTTTCTTATTTGCCTCATGGCTTTGCGAACAGCTTTCATCGCAGCCTGTAGTTCTTATTACGGGAGCGTCGAGAGGTGTTGGTCTAGCGACAGCGGAACATCTCGCCGAGAATGGCTATCAAGTCTATGCCATGGTACGAAATCCTCAATTCTCTCCACCTAGTACGAAAAAAAATCTAGTCTTTGGTTGGTTGGATTTCCACCAATACAGCCTCTGTCGAAGATGCCATTGCCAGGATCATAGAAAAGGAAGGCCGCCTTGACATTGTAGTGAACAATGCTGCTTATGCGATAGGTGGACCTCTTGAATGTCTCACGATTGAAGAAATCCAATATCAGATGGATGTAAATTTTATTGGCGTTATTCGGGTGTGTCATGCAGCGCTTCCTCACATGAGACGGCAAAATAGCGGCCGGATCATCAATATCAGCAGCATCAACGCTGTTTCAGGTTCTCCGTATGCGAGTATTTACAGTGCAAGCAAGGCCAGCCTTGGAATCTATTTCTGAAGGGCTCAGTATTGAAGTGCTTCCTTGGAATATTTATCTTCTCGCTTATCCAACCAGGCTATATCATCACGAAATTTTCAATAGAAATGGGCACGCGGATTCCCGATCAAAATCCCTATGCAAAAGCGATGACTGCTATGAAAACCTATATTGCAGACCGATTTGCACATCCCGAGCAATTAACGCCTTCTCAAAGTGCGGAGGAAATAGCGCAATTTATCCATCAGGTCATTGAAGAAAAAACTCCAAAGCTCCGCTATCAAACAAGCGAGGACGCTAAAAAGACCGTTATGCAATGGATCCACGACACTTCGGGCGAGAATTTCATGACGAGCATGAAGGATTATCGCTTAGAATAGATTACGGTGGAGGTTTCAACGTATGCAGGAACTTCTGGAAAAGAGGGTCATTGCGGACAGGGTCGAAGAACTCCTGCTTCACGATCTCTTCTAGGGACTCTATGCCGTGTTCTGCGGCGGCGTGGAGCCAGCCTACGGCGGGTTTCGCTTGGCCGATCTTGGCAAATGCGCTGGCGTTGCGCAAGGCGACATCGCCTTCTTGTTTAAATTGATAAGCCCGGGAAGAGAGTTCGGTGACGAGGGCGTAGTCCTTGGCATCGAAGGCGAGTTCGTGAAGCACGCAAGCAGGCTCATCAGCGAGATCGGTTTTCGCTTCTAAAAGAAGGGCGAGGGCTTTTTCGCGGTGATTTCTTTCGTATTCCAAGAGCGCGAGCTGTTGGGTTGCTGTCGACCAGATGAGTCCTTTTTTCGCTTGTTGGCGAAGAGTTTCAAAAATCGCCATCGCTTGATCGATTTGTCCCATGATGAGCGCTTCTTCGGCTTTGAGGAGCATTTCGCGAAGATTTTCTTGCCGGTCGCTATCTTCCATTTTACGCGTTCCGCGCCACATTTCAAAACATTGATAGGCGAAGAGGAAGAACAGCGCGCCGATGAGGAAACTCTGCATGAGGAAGAAAAAGAGACTGATGAGAATGGCGATCACAAGGCCCGTGACAAGCGCATAACGAAATCCCTTGGCGCCGAAAATCCCCTCGAGGGCGATGCGCAGAAGCTGCCCGCCGTCCATGGGAAGAACCGGAATGAGGTTCACAACCGTCCAGAAAAGGTTCACGATGTAAATATCGTGGATGATGATCCCAGCGGCAGGAGACGTGAACGGATGCCATTTTTCAATCCCCCACGCGATCATGGCGAGAATAAATCCAAAGACGGGACCATTGAGCGTGATGAAGAACTGTTTCCAATAGGGAAGATTTTGTCCGTCGTGAACGGTGATGCCGCCGAGCGCGACGAGTTCGATGTGCGGTTTTTTGCCGAAGAGTTTTGCAGTGAGGGCATGGCCGAATTCATGGAAGAGCACCGAGACAAAGATAATGCCGACCCAGATCAAGGTGCCGAGAAAACTCTGACTATAGAGAAACCCGATCAATGCGGCGAAGATCCAAAAGGCCGGTCTGATGATGATCGGAATCCGTCCAGGAATTTTAATCACGTTTTTGCTCCCATGGCAGTTTGAACTGCCTTGCCCATGTCCGCTGGCGACTCGGCGACGATGACGCCCGCTTTTTTGAATGCTTCGATTTTGTCTTTCGCGGTGCCTTTTCCACCAGAGATGATCGCTCCGGCGTGGCCCATCCTTCGTCCTGGCGGCGCCGTGACGCCAGCGATGAACGCGGCGACCGGTTTTGTGCCATGGCGCTGCAATCCACTCCGCCGCTTCTTCTTCGGCATTGCCACCGATCTCGCCGATCATGAGAATCGCTTCGGTCTCGGGATCTTTTTCAAAAAGTTTGAGGACGTCGATGAAATTGGTGCCGTTGAGCGGATCGCCGCCGATGCCGACGCAGGTCGTTTGGCCAAGTCCCAATTGTGTCGTCTGCCAAACAGCTTCATAGGTCAATGTTCCCGATCGGGAGACGATGCCCACTTTGCCGCGCTTATGGATATAGCCTGGCATGATGCCGATCTTGCATTCGCCGGCGGTGATGACGCCGGGACAATTGGGGCCGATGAGACGGCTCGTCTTGCTCATCTCGCATGATGCGGCTCACCTCGAGCATATCGCGGATCGGAATCCCTTCGGTGATGCAGACGATAAGAGGAATGCCAGCATCTTCCGCTTCTAAAATCGCATCCGCCGCAAAGGGCGCTGGGACAAAAATGATCGTGGCGTCGCATCGTGCCGAGCGCTTTTTTTGCTTCGTAGACCGTATCAAAAACCGGAAGTCCGAGAATCTCTCTGTCCGCCTTTTCCTGGCGTCACGCCGCCGACATAATGGCTGCCATAGAGCATGCACTGCTCGGTGTGGAATTTGCCCGCTTTGCCGGAGATCCCTTGGGTGATCACTCGTGTCTTTTTATTGATCAGAATGGCCATAGTTACCTCTTCAGTGCGCTTTACTGCCTTTTCTGCAGCTTCGGCTAAGCTATCTGCCGTGATGATCGGGAGTTTTGAGTGTCTGTAAGCAGCTTCTTCCCTTCTTCGACATTCGTCCCTTCCATCCGGACGACGAGGGGGACTTTGATGCTGAGCTCCGTTGCTGCTGCGATGATCGCCTTCCGCAAGCGTCGCGCAGTTCATGATGCCGCCGAAAATATTGACGAGGATCGCTTTGACTTTCGGATCGGATAAGAATGATCTTAAATCCTGCCGCGACTTTTTCTTTGGAGGCGCCGCCGCCGACGTCGAGAAAGTTGGCCGGCTCTCCGCCATAGTAGTTGGATGATGTCCATCGTCGCCATCGCAAGTCCCGCGCCATTGACCATGCAGCCGATATTGCCATCAGTGCGATGTAGGCCAGATCGTACTCTTTTGCGGCCACTTCATTTGGCGATTGCTGCGTCGGATCATAAAATGCGCTGATCTCCGGCTGGCGAAAAAGAGCATTGTCATCGACGGAGAGCTTGGCATCGAGCGCCCAAAGTCTTCCTTCTGTCGATTCGCACGAGAGGATTGATCTCGCAGAAGGGAGGCATCTGTTTCGATGAAAGCTTTGGCGAGGCCTGCTGCGATCTGCATCCCCTCTCTGGCAGTTTCTCCTTGCCATCCCATGAACTTGACCAAGCGCGAGCAAATAGTAGGGTTTGACATTGCCATCTGAGTTCGATCGGAACGGTGAGGATTTTTTCGGGATGTTTTTCAGCGACCTCTTCGATCTCCATGCCCCCTTCCGGCGAAGCGATGAGAATCGGCATCGCCTTTTCTCGGTCGATGATGGCGCCGAGGTAATATTCTTTTTTGATAGTCGATCGGTCTTGCGATCAGCACCTTATGGGCGATCACGCCTTCCGGTCCCGTCTGGTTATTGACCATCTTCATGCCAAGCATGGAAGAGGCCATGGAGAGGATTTCTTCGAGGATTTGGCGAATTTGACTCCCCCCGCTTTTCCCCTGCCTCCAGCATGCACCTGGATTTTGAGGACTGCATGGTCGAGCCCGAGGCTCTTGGCGACTTTTTCCACTTCGGCCATATTGGAAGCGACCCCGTAATCGGGGATCGGGATGCCGTAAAGTGCAAGAATTTGCTTGGCTTGGTATTCGTGTAGATTCATAGGTTTTTTATTCCTTTATCGGCTACTCTAGGGGTTTCCTTCAACGAATAATCGCCATGTTTGGATTTCTAAAATCGGGCTTTCAAAAAATTAAAAGCGCTCTTTCGCGCACACGGTCTCTCATCTCGGGCAAGATCCGCCAGCTTTTTTCCGTCGCCGTCGATGAGAATACACTAGAAGCCCTGGAAAAAATTCTTTACGAAGCCGACCTCGGCACTGAGTGCGCCGCCGACATGACCGAAGAGGTACGCAAATTCCTCCGCGGCAATAAAGATGCGACAAGTGAAGAGATCATCAATTGCCTCCGCAATTACGCCATGAAAATTTTGAGCGCTCCCGCCAAAAGACAAGGCGGAGAGACAAAACCTGGCGAGCCTCGGGTAATTCTCATCACAGGCGTCAACGGCAGCGGCAAAACCACCTCCATTGCCAAACTTGCAAGTTTCTACCGCAAAGAAAAACACAAGGTCCTGCTCGCCGCAGCAGATACATTCCGCGCAGCTGCGATCGAACAGCTCGAGATTTGGGCTGAACGCATCGGCGTCACTCTGATCAAAGGCCAAAGCGGCAGCGATCCCGCTGCGGTCGTCTTCGATGCGCTGACCGCCGCTCAAGCCCGTGGCTGCGATACTGTCTTCATCGATACTGCAGGACGGTTGCAGAATAAAACTGAGCTCATGCAAGAACTCGCCAAAATCCGGAAAGTCACCGATCGAGCGATTCATGGGGCGCCGCATGAAACCTGGCTCGTCATCGATGCCACGACCGGACAGAATGCCGTCGATCAGGCGATCACCTTCGATTCCTTCACGCCGCTCACAGGTCTCATCGTCACAAAACTCGATGGTTCCGCAAAAGGAGGCATCCTCCTATCCGTCTATCGCAAACTCGGCGTCCCCATTCTCTGGGTCGGCACCGGCGAAAAAGAAGACGATCTGATGCCTTTCGATGCAGAGGCCTATGTCGAGGGTCTATTTGAGGCAGATTGACTTAACTATTTCAATGGTGGATAGTAGAGGCATGTCGAATGTCGGTTGTCATCTTTATTCGCCGTTTTCTGCAAAAAGCAACTTCTCAATTCGGGAACGTTCGCTGCTTTTGCAATTTCTTCTCTCTTCGATCGATCGCGGCAACACCGAAGAACTCGTCGAACATATTTCTTTACTGCCATTTGCATTCCCCGGACTTCCTTCCGAACCTTTGTTAAAATCCGCAAAAAATCCCAAAAACAAAAAAAAGTTCTTCAGTCTTCTAGTTCCTTTCCTCGAATCCTGTCGCGAAGATGAAAGTCTAATCCTCTTTTTACTTCGGCATCGCAAGCAGTTCGAAAAACATCTCGCCATCGAAACCTTTATCCCCCCTCTCGATTCCCTGAAAAAGAACTGGCACAAACGAGGCTATCCCGCACTCGCCAAAGAACTCGACGAGCTTACGAAAACATGAACAAACAGCATTTCTTGGAACTCTTGCAAGACACCAAACAGCTTCTTCTCGAACAAAAGAGGCATCGTCCCTTTTTGTTCACGAAGCTCCCCTTCGCCAAAAGTTCCCCGTCGATCGCCAAACCAAAAGTCATTTTGCCTGCATTGCCGCAAGCAGCTCCTGTTGTGGCAAAAATCGAAAAAGCTCCCGAACCGGAAATTGTCCTGCCTCCTCCCAAAGAAGAGCGCGCGGTGCCGTTTGAATCTCTTCGCAAATCCATCGAAAAAAGCTGTTCCCACATTCGTCTCAAAGATTCCAGCCCCCATGATGAAGAAGCGGTGCAGCGCAAGAATGCTTGGAAGAGGCGCGAGCACGATGTCGAGATTCTTTTGTTCTGTATGACCTCCGACGCAAAACAAAAAGCGCTGTTAGAAAACATCGCCAAAGCAATCGCCCTTCTAGGCAAACAGACCCAAGTGATCGATGTATCCCTTCACGAAAAAGAAAATAGCTGGAAGACGTTTTTCGATCTGCCCAAGCTGAGCTTTATTCTGGCGCCGCCTCTGGAAACTTGGCGCGCGCCTCTTCTCAAATCGCATATCACGATCTCTTCCGGCATCGCTAACTTTAGCAAAGCGAAGGTGTTTTTCCTCCCGCCTCTTGAAAAACTCCTCGCCGACCCGATGCTCAAACCCCAGCTCTGGCAAACCCTATGTCAGTATCTCGGATCGCAAGCGTAATCCTCGACGATGGCCTCGATCGGGAACTCGATTATTCGATCCCGTCTGGGTTTACGGTAGCGATCGGCACGCGCGTGCTAGTTCCTGTTCGCACAAGTCTTCGCAAAGGAACCGTCCTCGATCTTAAAGAAACAACGCCGCACTCCGTCAAACCGATCACGGAAGTTCTTTCAGAAAACTCGCTCATCGAAGGCGATCGTCTCGAACTTGCCCATTGGATGGCAGAATATTATGCGACGCCCTTCCGCAAAGTCCTGCGGCTTTTTCTGCCTCCTACCATCCGAAAAGGAATGGCCGCCAAACAGCAACTCTTCGTCACGTTAGAAAAATCCCGTCCGCAAATCCAAGAACTCTGCAGCAGTTTGCGCGGAAAAAAAGAAGCGCAAGCCAAACTTCTCGATGTCCTTCTCGAATCTCCCAAAGGCATCCTTCTGACCGAGCTTCTTGAAAAAGCGGGCGTTTCAAGAAACGCCTTCGATCCCCTCAAAAACCAGGGCATCGTCTCCACTTCGTTCCTCGCGATCGAGCGCGATCCTCTAGCGAATGCCGTCTACGTCCCCACCAAGCACAAAATCTTAAGCGAAGAACAGCAAAGCGCTCTGAAGGCCATCACCGACTCGCAAGGTTTCCAAGTGCATTTGCTGCATGGCGTCACGGGCAGCGGGAAAACCGAAGTCTATCTACAAGCGATCGAAGAAACGCTCAAGAAAAAGCAAACCGCGCTGTATCTCGTTCCGGAAATCGCTCTCACTTCGCAGACGATCGAACGGATCAAAGGCCGTTTCACGACACAGGTTGCGCTGTTTCATTACCGGTTGAGCGATGGAGAACGCCGCGATAGCTGGCATGCTCTACATCGCGGCGATGCGAAAATCGCCGTCGGTCCCCGTTCGACACTTTTTGCGCCGATGAAAAATCTCGGCCTCATCATCATCGACGAAGAGCACGACAATTCCTACAAACAATCGGAAGAAATGCCCTGCTACCATGCCCGCGATGTCGCGGTCATGCGCGCAAAACTCGCCAATGCCACGATTGTTCTCGGCAGCGCTACGCCAAGTTTGGAAAGTTACTACAACGCCAAACAAGGCAAGTACCAACTCTCGACACTCCATGCACGTCCCGATAGCGCAATCCTTCCTAAAGTCCAAATCGTCGACATGCGTCTTGAAGCGCCCAAACACAAAGGAAGCCTATTTTCCGAACCTCTTCTCGATGCGCTCAAAACGCGGATCACCAGCGGCGAGCAAGCTCTGATTTTCTTAAACCGCCGCGGCTACCATGCGCAAAGACTCTGCATCGCCTGCGGAAAAACTCTGCAATGTCCGCATTGCGACATCGCTCTCACCTTCCATAAAAAAGACAACCGCCTCGCTTGCCATCTCTGCCAATTCGAACTCCGCCCGCCTCCTACAACGTGTCCATCGTGTGGAAGTTCCGACCATCTCAAATATCAAGGCGCCGGCACCGAACAAGTGGAGCGCGCGCTGCATGCGATTTTTCCGGAAGTGCGCACGCTTCGCCTCGATGCCGACACGACACGCCATAAAGGAAGCCACGATGAACTCTTCAAGCAATTCCGCGCCGGCAAAGCCGATGTGCTCATCGGCACGCAAATGATCGCCAAGGGACTGCATTTTCCTTCTGTCACACTCGTCGGAGTTCTCAATGCCGATGCCTCTCTGGGGATCCCAGATTTCCGCTCCGGCGAACGGGTCTTCCAGATCCTCACGCAAGTCGCAGGACGCGCGGGAAGGGGCGCCATGCCCGGCACCGTCATCATCCAGAGCTGGCTCCCCGAGCACCCTGTTATCCAGCTCGCCTCGAAACAAGACTACCCTGCTTTCTACGCCCAGGAAATCGAATCCAGGGCCCTTTTCAGCTACCCCCCTCAAAGCCGCCTGGTCAAGGTTCTCGTCAGCGGCCCCGATCCGACCCAGGTTGTAGAGGCTTTGGAGACCCTCCGAAAAGCCCTCAGTAAGGAGCTCCCTCCTATATATGAGCTCCAGCCCATAGCCCCCTGCGGCTATCCTAAGATCAAGGACCGTTTCCGGTTCCAGTTCCTGGTCAGAGGCCCCTCATGCGGCCCCGTCAGCCGGGCGCTTCAATCTAACATGCTCTTTTCCAAAGACATACGTCTATTGATCGATCCTGATTGTTTATCGACCGTTCAATAATTACAATAGAATGGTTGGAATCCTACTCATTGACAGTTAGATAATTATGATTATCAAAGCCTCTTAATATAAAGTAAATATTTTTATATTATAATAGTTTCAATTTTACAAATAATTTTAAAGGTAACATGCTAAGTATCTCAACAGCACAAGACCTATCTAACCGAGAACGGGGCCTTCGTGCTGCCTTACAAGGCCTAAATCCGAAAGATCCTCAATTCGATACAATTGCCGCACGAATGACCGATGCCTTTAACAGGCTACGAACCGATGTAGCTTCTTTTGATGACCCAACTGAACAGATGATGCTAAAAGGACGCCTTAAAACTATCGAGGAAGGGCTCATTCATGTCCGCATTTCAAAGGATCTCGACATCTTTGCAACCGATCTTCAAACCATTGAAGGTTCTCCTGAAAATCAAGAATCCAGGGCTGTCAGCCTCCTTGCAAGGATTCATCACTTTATCAATCACAAAGCTCATCTTCTTTCTCCCGATCAACGACAACAATTGGCAGAGACAGAAAAACGGGCCGATGATCTGGTGCCAGAAAGCCCCGAGGCTAGAAAAGCTCGCCTAACACGGTCTTATGCTAATGCTAGGGGACTGCGCGCTGTTCTTAGAAAGATGCGTGATTCCTTTAGAAAACTTACTCTTTTAGAGCGAGATGCCAAGAGTCTTTTTATCGAGTACCGTAAAACCCATGAAAAACGAGGAATGGCCTTGACAAAGGGCATTTGGGAGGCAGCTCGTCGCAAGAATAAGAAATTCGAGCATTTCGGTAGCAAAGTAATGCACGGCGATAGTCAGGTCAAAATGCCCACGAAAGACATCCTCGCGGTGATCGATCATCAGCTAAAGAGTTTTCCCGCTGGAAAAAACAAAGAAAAGCAAAAACTTCAAAACTTGCGACAGGCGATTCTCGATCAACGAGCCTTCTTAAGAGCTTCTTATGATCAACTACGAGCTCTGGATCCTGAATTTACCGATATGCTTGTCGGGTATGTTCGTGAAGAAATTGAGCCGCGAAAAGCAGGATATCGAACTGAAGCGGTTTTAACAGGAGAGATCTTTTCCGATCCAAGAGTCATCATAGCTGCCCTTAATCGGATGATCGAAAGCCTCAGTCATGCTAAAGGACATTGTCCTTTTCCTCTTCTTACTGACAGTCTTATTTGTCATTTAGGACAATTCTTGGAGACAGAAACTGTTCGACATATGAGAAATACAGATACTCGGTTCAATTCCGGTATTCTTATGAGATTCTCCCTTGACCCACTTCGTGCGGTTCTCGATAAAAAAATTCAAACTCTTACTCCTCTTCCTATTACCCGAGAAGTCAGAGAACTATTTTTTATACGTTCATTGTTTCGTGGGTGCTGCACTATTGGAAAAGACTATTTTTTAGAAACAATAGCCAAAGACCCTTCTGCTTCTTTCTCACTTTACGTTTGTTCTAACCAAGAATTAAACAGCCTTGTATCTGCATTTGCTCCAATGAATGGCGGAGGACTGATGATTGTATCCCCAAATTTGACAAGAATTTCAGATCGCCTTGGGCAGCTGCGTGGATTGCATTCTCTTGATATTCAGTGTGAGAATCTTGAGGAATTCCCTCCTTCCATTGGACAGCTGACGGAATTACGTTCCCTTAGAATCGGCTACATTCCGAAAATCATAAAAAAACCCTTCCAACTTTTTCATTTTCCTAGTTCTTATGAGAATTTGTTGAAGTTGAGAGCTGTACACATTGATGACACTATCGATACATTTACCCACTTCCGCATTTTGATCGACCCTTCGGACGCAGAAGTAAGCGATGTGAATACTCCCGCCTCTGATATGCCGGGCTAATAAACTTTTAGAATCACTAATAAGGAATAAAACATGCCTTCTTCATCCATATGCCAAGAGTTGTATAACCGAGAAAGGGGCATTAACGCCGCCTTGCAAGGTCTAAATCCAAAGAGCCCTCAGTTCGATACAGTTGCAGCGCGAATGACTGATGCATTAAACAAGCTACGAAGTGACGCATCTCTTTTAGATGATCCTGCTGAACAATCGCTGCTAAAAGAGCGTACTAAGATTATTGAGAAAAAGCTAATTGAAGCTCGTATTCCCAAAGAACTCGATACATTGGCATCCGATCTTAAAACCATTGAATTGGTCCCTGAAAATCAAGCAGCTCTGGCTCTCGACCTTCATCAAAAGATCCAGCAGCTTATCAATCACAAAGCCCCGATGCTATCACCCGATCAAAGACAACGATTGGCTGAGATGCAAAAACGGGCCATGGATCTAGTGCCGGAAGCCCCCGAAGATCGACGCATACGCTTAGCCCGCTCATTTGGGCTTGCTAGAGGCGTGCGACCATTATTGCGTGGCATGCGCGATTCCTTAAGAGAACTCGTCCTTTTAGAAAAAGATGCTAAAAGCCTCTTCATCGATTTCCGACAGTCTCACAAAGAAGAAGGAACAGCTCTGACAAAGCGCATATGGACTAAAGGAGGTCAACTCCCCGTCGATCATTTCGGAAGCAAGGTATTGCGCGGCGATACCGTCAATAAAATGCGCACTCGAGATATCGTTGATGTGATCGATGATCAGCTAGCATATTTTCCAGCTGGAAGAAATCTAAGACGCGCATACGAACAAGAAGCTGAACAGCTCGTTAGAGATGGTTTCCAACCTAGTCTCAATGCTGCTAAAGCCTTTATCCGTAGCGTTGCTGATGAGCAAATAGCTGATCTCGATCCTAAAAAACTCGCTAAAGGTATCCAATTAACTAGCTCTTATGCTAGCCAAGTGAAGAAAGATGTTGTTAGCGACCAAGCTAAAGAAGAACTTAAATCGCTTGCTGAAGGCGTTCGAAAGCTCATTAGCTCAATCGAAAAAGCTGAAAAAGGAATCAAAGCAGCTCAAGACTCTATCAAAGCGAAACGCAAAGAAGCCGCTCGACTCCAGAAAGAGTTCAATGATACATATCCTGCTGGACGTCCTGCTGATAGAGAAGACCGATACGAATACGATAGAGCAGAAGACGCTCTCAATGATGCAACTGATGCATTGTCGAAAAGAGTCCGAGCTCAACAACGAGCAATCGTTGAGCTCCGAGCTGATATTGTTGAACTGACTGCGAAGAGAGATGATAAAGCTGCGAAGTTCGAACAACTCCGCACAGACCTCTTCCCGAACGTTCATCCGAATGCTGAGCAAAAACTCAAAAACTTGCGTCGGTCTATTATCCAGCAGCGCATTTTCTTGTTTGACATCTATGACAAATTAAAAGCGATAGATCCGGCATTGTTTAGGATGCTAGTGGGATATCTCGAAAAAGAAATTGCTACAACATATCCAACAGAATTTGTCTTAAAAGGAATAGTATTTTCCGACCCGAGATCTGTAATAACCGCCCTCAATCGCATGATCGATAGTTTCGATCATGCCGAAGGATATCAGCCTTTTCCTCTACTTCCTGATGCTCTCGTCAGTCACTTAGGGCAATTTTTAACAGCACCGGATATGTACTTTATGAGAAAAGCGGATACTCGATGCGCTTCTGGTTTGCTTACCGATTTTTATTTACTCCCCCTTCGCGAGAATATTGATCGAGGAATGCGCACCCTCACCCCTCTCCCTATCACGAGAGAACTCAGAGAAGCTTTTTTTGTAGGTTTAATATTTAGAATAGGCGGCCATACTTCAACAGAGGAGATTTATACAGAAATAGCCAAAAATCCTCTTCTTTCCCTCTCTCGAGGAATTGAAGTTAATTCAAATGCTGAATTAGACAGACTTGTATCACTAATTGCTCCAATGAATGGCGGAGCCCTAATTATTGAATCCAAATCTTTGAGAAGAATCTCAGATCGGCTTGGGGAGTTGCAAGGATTGCGTAACCTTACAATTCTGTGCGATCGTCTCCAGGAACTTCCTCCTAGCTTAGGGCTGCTCAGTAAATTACACCACCTTTACATCCAGTTTCCTTATCTTAATCATAGCCCTGATAGACCTTTGCCTAGTTCATACAGAAATTTGACTGAGCTGGACTCAGTAGACATTAATTTCGGCGCCCATAGAATCCATAACTTCGAAGATTTCCTCCATGCGCTTCCGCCTGCAGAAGCAGCGGCAAGCTCTGCAAATAATTCGCCATCTAATACAGAAGACTAATCATCTCTAATAAGGAATCAAACATGCCTTCTTTAACCACATGCCAAGAGTTGTATAACCGAGAACGAGGCCTTAACGCCGCCTTGCAAGGTCTAAATCCTAAGAGCCCACAGTTCGACACAGTTGCAGCGCGAATGACTGATGCATTAAACAAGCTGCGAACTGATGTATCTCTTTTAGATGATCCTGCTGAACAATCGCTGCTAAAAGAGCGTACTAAGATTATTGAGAGCAGACTAGTCGAAGCTCGTATCCCCAAAGAGATTGATGCCTTGGCATCCGATCTTAAAACCATTGAAGCGACCCCTGAAAATCAAGCAACCAGGGCTCTTGGCCTTCATCAAAAGATCCAACAGCTTATCAATCACAAAACCCCGATGCTTTCACCCGATCAAAGACAACGTTTGGCAGAGATGCAAAAACGGGCCATGGACCTAGTACCCGAAGCCCCCGAAGATCGACGCATACGCTTAACCCGCTCATTTGCGCTTGCTAGTGGAGTGCGACCATTTCTGCGCGGCATGCGCGATGCCTTAAGAGAACTTGTTCTCTTAGAAAAGGATGCTAAGAGCCTCTTCATCAAGTTTCGAAAGTCTCACGAAAAACAAGGAACAGCTCTAACGAAGAGCATGTGGACTGTAGTTCAGCCTCAAAAGAAGCCTATCGACCATTTTGGAAGCAAGGTATTGCGCGGCGATGACTTTTATAAAATGCCTACGAAAGATATTCTGTATGTAATCGATTATCATCTAGCTCACTTTCCAGCCGGAAAAGATGTAGAAAGGCAAAAACTCCAAAACTTGCGCCAAGCTATTTCCGATCAACGTGACTTCTTACGTGATGCTTGTCGCCAATTAACCGCGATAGATCCGGCAATTTTCGACATGCTCGAAGGATATCGCAAAGAAGATGGATACCAACTAATAACAGGAGATCTTTTTTGCGATCCAAGAATCCTAATAGCTATCCTCAATCGCATGATCGATAGTCTCGATCATGCCGAAGGATATCAGCCTTTTCCTCTACTTCCTGATCATCTCGTCAGTCACTTAGGACAATTTTTAAAGTTACAGGATGTTTACGCTATGAGAAAAGCGGATACTCGATGCGCTTCTGGTTTGCTTACCGATTTTTATTTGCTCCCGCATCGCGAGAATATCGATCGAAAACTGGGCGCCATGACCTCTCTTCCTCTCACGAGAGAACTCAGAGAAGTTTTTGCTGTAGATTTCTTTAGAGAAAACTGTGCCTTAACAGAGAAGAATTTAGCAGAAATGGAAGAACATCCGATGATCCCTCGAGGATTTGAAGTTCGTTCAAATGCTGAATTAGACAGATTTGTATCACTCTTTGCTCCAATGAATGGTGGAACCCTATATATTGCATCCCCTACTTTAACAAGAGTCTCAAGTCGCCTTGGGGAGTTGCGGGGATTACGTAGACTTTTAATTCAGTGCACAAGTCTCCAGGAACTTCCTCCTAGCGTAGGGCTGCTCAGTAAATTACAGTACCTTTATATCTGGTTTCCGACATTAGAAGCTCGTGGACCTTTGCCTAAATCCTACAGAAATTTGACTGAACTGGAAACGGCATCCATACGGTTCGGAATCGAGGACATCGAACAATTCCGCGCTGCGCTTCCGCCTGCAGAAGCGGCGGCAAGCCCGAAAATCTCTGTCATAGAAGAACCAGATCGAATTGAGCAGACAAAGGACTCTTCTAACGGTGGGAGCTAAAGCCCAGCCTCGGCTAGTTTTTTACGGGTGATTCTTTTCGCAACCTCCACCTTATCTTCCTAATAATCAAATAATTATACAACGATATATAAATTATTTTACTATGCACATTGTTATATTAATGTTATAATTATTCATTATTAATAACTTAATAAGAGAAAAACATGAGCGCTACACTTGCAAGTTTAGGGTCTTCTTATCATCCTCGTCCTGTCGTTCGTCCGGCACCCTTGCCATTGACCGCCTCACCTGCAACCCCAGTTAAAGTCGAAGCCGCCACTGAAGAACAGATAAAGGCTTTGGTATATCTGCGGGACCGCGTGGCTCGATTACAAGACCGCGTGAATAAGGACTTGAATATTCATGCAGATCGATTCCTCGAATTTTGTACATACACCATTCAAGATATCGCCTCTTATCGCTCCGATACGAATCGTTTGAGCGAGCCTCATAAACAATTCATCAATGCTAGACTGGATGAACTTGTAACCGCAGTCGGAGTCAAGCAACAGGAACTTCTTACTTTTCATGACACGGAGAAAAGAAAAGCCGACGTATTCCAAAAAGCGCAGTCGTTTATCCACAACCAAGAAAGCCGCTTGGCGCCACTGGAACAACTATTGGCACTAGGCGTGCGAACTGAAGATGAAGCCGAAATTGCCGTAGCAAGACATGTTTATGACAGAATCAATACCGTTCTCACTACGAGAAGCGAGTATTTAACCAAAGAACAAATCTCCTATTTAGAAACTCTGCAAAAACGAGCCGACGACTTCATTCCAGAAACTTCGAAACAAAAGGCCATTCGTATACTCCTTCCGCCTCTCCGATTCTTCCGCAATGCTTATACGAGTAGAGTCAATGATAAATGCGATGCAAGAGCTGCTTATCTAAAGGCTCGAAAAAAAGATGAAGCTGCAGTTCAAAGACTCACTAAAGGCGTCTGGGAAAAAGCCCATAGGCCCAAAGTTGCCCATTTTGGAGGTAATGTACTGCTTGGCAATACTGCTTGCAAAATGCGAACAGATGCCATCGTGCAAGTCATCGATAGCCTCCCTTCTAAAGATCGATTTGAGAAACTTCGCTCAGCGCTTCTTACTGATCAACACATCGCTCGGAAATTCCATGAAGAGCTTGCTGCTAACTCAGAAGTGGCCCCTAGATTGCGCGAGCAGCTTTATCTCTACGTCTATAGAGAAACCAGCGGAGCTGTCAAAACTGCCCGAGTGGAGAAGCTCGCCCAAGGCCAGGCCATGTTGAGCGGCGAGATCTTTGTCGATCCAAGAGTTATTTTAAAAACTATCAATCGATTGATCGACCATATTCAGCCGGAAGATTCGGATTCAGACGAGCCTGCTTAAAACCTGAGTTTTGGCTGGAATTCACTCCGAAGGAGCAATAGTCTATCTTTACGGTCTTTTCCTAAAAAAAAATTTACTTACTTTTTTTCTAACTAACTCAGCACAAACATTTACTTCAGCAATAAAAAACACACATCACAATAAATCAATAAAGATGTATAATTAAAGGGATTTTATAACACACTAAGCAGCATTACTAATTAGGAGCCCCTATGGCCCAAGCCATCTCTTTTCAAGATCTCCATGCACGCGTTGAATCACTTGGAGACAGTTTGGATCGATTAAATCCACAAAATCCCCGATTCGCTCTTATTTCGAGGAGTATGAGACAAACAGCGCACCAACTTCGAGAATCTGCTTTGGGATTGGGCACCGAGATTAATAGAATCATGTTATATAGTCGCGTAGAAGCGATTGAAATCGAACTCCAAAATAAGACCCGGGCTCATGATGAAGGATGCGACCCCGAGCAAATTCCACAAGAAATCGCTGCTTTCGAAGCTGCATTAGCGCCTCTATTGGCCATTCCCCCAGCCCAACTACAAAGAGCGCACGTACAATCAGCGAAGACTCTCTATGGCAAAATCTATAATTTCCTTTCACTCAATCAATTCTCCCCGGATCAATTTCGACGTTTAAAAGAAATGGAAAGACGTGTTGCTAGTTTGATTCCATTATCGCCAGAAGTCGTTCAAGCACGCGCTGCACGAGCTGACCTCATCACCTTGCGCAATGATCTTCAAAACCTTCTTCTTTTAAAAAAGGATGCAAAGCAACTCTATCTTCGATTCATGCAGAGGCATAAAAGACATGGCGAGGCTTTGGCCTATGAACTATGGAAAAAAGCCGGCAAACCTAAGGTCGATGATTTCGGCAGCAAGGTTTTACGCGGTGATGAAATCTCGAAAATGCCAACCAAAGACATTCTAGAGGTCCTCACTGATCAGATCGAGAAACTATCGCTACGAAATGAGCCGGCATGTCAAGCATTACAAGAATTGCGGCAAGCAATTGTGGATCAGCAGGCCTTGTTAAAGGCTAGAAATATTGGACTGAACATGCTCGTCAGCTTCGTCCGAGATGAAATCGGCGCGGCTGAATTGCGAAATTACCAGACGAAAGATGTAATTCGGGGCGATATTTTCACTGACCCGAGAGTCTTAAGTAGCGCATTGAATCGTTTAGTCGATGATATCGATCGTCAATCAGGCCTTTGCCAGTTCGATAAAATTCGTTTTGCTCCTGGAATCCTGGGATTGATCTCTTCATTTTTGGTCCACCCGGATAAGCCCTATGGCGACGTTCAATCGCTCAAAAACTTCAGGCTAGCAGACCGTTTCTCTGCTTCAGGAATTCTGACTCAAACTATTCTCCGCCCAATAGTCGGTCTTATCGATGCACAAATCCGACATTGCCGTGGATTCGAACAGCCCATTCGTCCTTTGGACCGTGAAACTTTCATGTTACAGCTATATCGTTGGTATCCCGATCGTTCATTCGGGCAAGCTTTGATTGATCTAAGAGACGGCACCTACTCCCATAGAGTCCCGCATGGCGAAGACGTCCGGCCGGCTTTTATTGATAGACGCGGCGTCTACCATATAGGCCCGCATGGCGCATACGTCATGATGCTGCTTCAATCTCCCGGACATACCCGGATCGAACTTGCAAGGATCCGCTTGCTAGATGGCGCTCTTACTCTTATGTACGATCCAACAAAACTTCAATTGCCGGAACATCTGCTTGGTCAATTGACAAACATTACCGCTCTCAATCTTTTTTGCCATGGTCTTGATGAATTGCCAAGATCTCTTGGAAATCTTCACCAACTCCGAACACTTATGATCACAGGACTCCCTAATCGCTATATTCATGGTCGCGTCGTCCGATTGCCAAACGAATTCAGAACTCTGATCAATCTACAGCAGGTAAAACTTACCCCTTCGGGGACGCATCGACCCATCATTTCTACCCCCGCGCAATTTCACGCCAGCATCGAGAGATAAACGTATTATATCTCTCCTTTGGGCTCTTCTTGACGGCAATGGGGGATTCCCCTAGGCTAGATGTCCATTATGCACATCGAAAAGCCTGCTTATCAACAACACGAAGAGTTCCGTAACCGCACCCAAAAGCTCGCGGAGATCCGCGCTATGGGGATCGACCCCTATCCGGCGGTTTATCGGCCGGATAAGATGGCCAAGGCGCTGCAGGATGAATTCGCCGGAAACGAAGTCGGATCCAGCGACGATGCCGCTGCAGGAAAAACCCCCTCTTTTTCAGTAGCTGGAAGGCTCGTCCTTTTCCGCTCGATGGGCAAAAATGCCTTTGGGCAGATCCAAGATGAAAGCGGCCGGATCCAGATCATGTTCAATCGCGACCTGACCAAGGTCGACGGCATGAAAGAAGGCGGCGAGCTCACCCCTATTAAATTCATCGAGAAAAAGCTCGACCTCGGCGACATCATCGGCGTCGAAGGGCATGTTTTCAGAACGCATGTCGGGGAATTGACGATATTTGCAAAGAAGCTGACGTTGCTTTGCAAGACGCTGCTTCCTCTGCCGGATAAACATAGTGGCCTCGCCGATAAAGGCACCCGCTATCGCAAACGCTGGCTCGATCTCATCACCCATCACGATGTTCTTCATACATTTCAAGTGCGCAGCCGTGTGATCAGCTATGTGCGCAAGTTTTTGTTCGAGATGGGCTTTCAGGAAGTCGAAACGCCGATCCTGCAGAACATCTATGGCGGAGCCGAAGCGAAGCCTTTCCTCACACATCTCAATGCCCTCGATCAGCAGATGTATTTGCGCATCGCCATCGAGATCTCATTGAAAAAGCTCATCGTCGGCGGCATGCAGAAGATCTTCGAGATCGGCAAGGTATTCCGCAATGAGGGCCTCGATAGGACGCACAATCCCGAATTCACCATGCTCGAATGCTACGCAGCCTATACCGACTACAACGACATGATGGTCCTAGTCGAAAAGCTCTTCGAGAGGATCGCTCTAGAGCTCTTCGGTAAAACAGAGATCACTTTTTCAGCAGAAGAAGGGGGGAATGAATACACCATCGAACTCAAGGCTCCTTGGAAGCGGATGAGCATGGAAGATGCGCTCCGGGTCTATGCCGAAATCGACATAAGCGATCTTGGCGAAATGGAAATGGCCAAACTCCTCATCGAAAAAGCCAAAATCGACCCCAAAGAAGTCAAAGGTCTTCCAAGAGGAGCCCTCATCGCCATGCTCTTCGAAGAGTTCGCAGAAAAACACCTCATCCAGCCCCACCACATCATCGACCACCCCATCGAGACGACGCCCCTTTGCAAGCTCCACCGCGACCCCGCTCTTCGCGAGGAGGGCATCGTCGAGCGCTTTGAGACCTTCATCTTGGGCCATGAGTTCTGCAACTCCTATACCGAACTCAACGATCCTGAGCTTCAGCGCACCCTCCTCGAAAAACAGGCCGAAAGAAAGGCCGGAGGCGACGAAGAAGCCAGCCCCTTGGACGAAGAGTTCATTGAAGCCATCTGCCAGGGCATGCCCCCAACAGGAGGCTTAGGAATCGGCCTAGACCGCCTAGCCATGCTCTTCACCAAGTCCCATTCTATCCGGGATGTCCTCTTCTTCCCCATCATGCGACCGGAAGATTGATCGTATCTCCAAGGTAATCAGTTAGTTGCATTCTAAAAAAGTTTATCTATCCTTAATGCCTCTCTAGTATAATTAAGGGCGAAATACCCATAATTTATACTAGGAGGATAGTATGGCAGAAGGTATGCAAGTAAGGGAGCTCGTGTCTCCCCAATCACTTCTCTATGTTTTTCACACAGAGAAGGCCATTGAAGGACTAGGGTTTAAAGAACGGCAATTATTGAACAAAACAGCAAGCTATTTCAGAGGAACGGAAGTAAAGCTAAATCCCTTTTCCAAAGAGGACTGTCTTCTGGCTGGAAAAATGATTGATGATCTCAATAGTCGTAAAACCACTTCTACTCCCGAATCTGGAAAAGCAGTTCGTAAAACCGCTTCTACCAGCGAAATTGAAATGGTTTCAAGGCCGTCTTCTACCGAAGGCAAACCTGGAGTATCCCAGACAGCTTCTAAAACGAATTGCGTTGTCGCCTTCTTTTTGAAGTTGTTTGGCTTTGGCACAAAACAACTCTCTGAGGAAGTTCAAGAGGTTAGAAGTCAAATGCTTCAAGTGGATGCTCGTTTGAATCTTTAAACCTTCGACAAGCGGCTACACAGGTCAAATAAGCCCAATAGTTCCCAATTCTTTCTTCAAGGCTCATTGTTTTATAACAATGAGCCTTTTCTTTTATATTAATTATGTTTTTTAAAATTAATTTCATGATAGTATGAATTTAAGAATAACCATAATTAATTATGAAAAGACTAGCCTGCCTATTTGCATTTCTATTACTTTGCTCCTCTTGTGATGAGAGTCCGCTCGCTGATGGAGACGTCCTCGAGTACCGCATTGACGATCAGACATTTGCCGTAGTCGTCCCCAAGCAAGGGATGTCGCACAGCGAGGTCAAAGAGGCTGCTATGGAAAAAGCGGCTGAAATGGCCAAGTCGAATGACTATAACTACATCAAGGTCGTCAAAGAGGAAAATGTCCAGCTCGTGCGCCCTACGGGAACTGAGAATAAAGGGCAGCCTACGAATCTCTATTACGAAATGATCCAGGAACAGAACTTCGGTCGGGACACTACGCAGGAACGATCGTCCTATCCTGTGGAAAATCTCCAGGCTTACCGCATGACCTTCAAAGTCTATAAAGATCATCCGCCGATGGGCTCTATCGATGTGTGCAAAAAGGTGACTTGTGACTAATCCCGGAGTTCTTCGAGAAGACGGAGGCCATTCGGGGTTAGATAAAGACTATCCCCTTCCCCTTTTTTCAGGAAGTTCGCTTGGAGAAGATGGCGAGCGGTGTTGTCGACGGCGCGATCGTTTTGGCCCGCGAGTCTTCCGACAGCATAGCGATCGACTTCAGCGGTCTCATCGCCGAGTTCGAGGGCCAGTCGGTGGAGTTTGAGCAAGTACTGCTCGTCTTTAGTTAAGCTTTTCTTCATATCTTTTGGATCTTTTTGAGGCGGACGCCTGTTGGGGTGTCCTCGATCGCATAGCCTTGCGCCTGGAGTAGATCGCGGCATTCATCGGCGAGCTTCCAGTCCTTGCGGGCTCTTGCTTGTTCCCGTTTGATGAGGAGTTCGAGGTATTCCACGGGGATCTCTTCGGAGTCTTGGGGGACGAAGAGTACGCCGAGGACTTTGTCGAGGCGGCGGAGGAAATGGAGCACTTCTTCGGCTTCTTTATCGCTGATTTGGTTTTGATCGATGAGGCTGTTGATCGCGCGGACGAAATCAAAAAGAGCCGCTAGGGCTGGAGAAATGTTGAGGTCGTCGGCGAGGGCGGTCTTGAAGCGGGTTTCGGTTTCAAGAATGAGTGGGGTGATTTTACCAGAAGATTTGGTCTCTTCGATGCGGTTTAGACGGTCGATGAAATCATCGAGACGCTGTAGGGAAGAAGCAGCTGCTTCGAGCCCTTGAAACGTGAAGTTGAGCTGTGTGCGGTAGTGCGTCGAGAGGAGGAGGAAGCGGATTTGACGGCCGGTGTATCCCTTCTTGAGGAGATCGCGAAGGGTGTAGAAGTTGCCGAGGCTTTTGGACATCTTCCTACCATCGACGAGGAGGTGTTCGGAGTGGACCCAGATCCGGACGAAATGGTGTCCGGAGCAGGCTTCGGATTGGGCGATCTCGTTTTCGTGGTGGGGAAAGATATTGTCGACGCCGCCGGCGTGGATGTCGATGCTCTCGCCTAGAAGATCCATGGCCATGGCGGAACATTCGATATGCCAGCCTGGCCTTCCCTTGCCGAAGGGACTTTCCCAAAAGATCTTGCCATCGCGTTCAGGAAGGTACGATTTCCACAGGACGAAATCGGCGGCGTTCTCTTTTTCGTATTCATCGGCGATTCTTTCGGAGGCCCCTACTTTGAGCTCATCGAGATGAAGATGGGAGAGACGGCCATAGGAAGGGAACTTCCGGATAGTATAATAGATGCTGCCGTCGGCTCCGACATAGGCGATCCCCTTTTCCATGAGCTTTTGGATGATGGTGATCATCTGGGGAATATAGGCGGTCGCTTCCGGATAGGCTTCGACTTTTTCGATATTGAGGATGGCGATGTCTTCAAAGAAGGCTTTGGTGAAGGGGTCGGTGAACTCTTTTAAGGTAATGCCATTTTCGATCGCCCCTTTGAGGGTCTTATCGTCGATGTCGGTGAGGTTCATCACCTGGCGGACGGAAAACCCGAAAAACTGGAGGGTCCTGCGGAGAATATCCTCGAAGACGTAGGTGCGGAAGTTGCCGATATGGGCAAAATTATAGACGGTAGGTCCGCAGGTATACATGCGGATGGTCTGGCGATCTAAGGCAGCCACTTCTTGGAGGGAGCGTGACTCTGTATTAAAAAGTTTTAAACGATGATTCATAAGTAACTATTTAGATGCCATTCTCCTTTATGGAAAAAGGCGAAAGCGATGAGATGCAACTGTTTCGATGCAGGCAACCCCAATAGGGGTTGTCGAAGCAGAAACAGGCAGCAGATCGCGCCTTTCGATTTTCTCCATAGAGGAGAAGGGTATTTAAATTGTTACTCATATGAGGGATTGTTCGAGAGAACGATAATGGGTCTTCCCTGTACCGGTCAAGGGAATTTCCCTGAGGGAACGGACCTCATTTAGACGGACGAGATTGCTATAACCCCGATGCTTCAGGGCGACGTTCAGGGCCTCTTTATCGAGGTCGTAAACGCTGAAGAGGATAAGGAGGGTTTTCTCACCGGGTTTTTCTTGGGCACAGAGAGCGATGGGGGGCCCTTTGAGTTCGGTAATCCCACTGGGTAGCTGCTCCATCTTCTTTTCTTTAATGATTTCGAGGAGCTCTTCTTCAAGGCCTCCGAGGCTGACCATTTCCGCACCGATTTTGACGAACCGTTTTAGACGCCCCGAAAGGACGAGGGAACCGTCGGGCTGGAGGATGCCCAGATCGCCCGAACGGTACCACTTTTTCCCTTCGAGGGTCAGGAAAGGATCGCGGGAGTAACCTAGATAGCCTTTGAAGACGTTAGGTCCATGGATACACACTTCGCCCTGGGTCCCTTGAGGAAGTTTTTGGCTCGTTTCAGGATCGACAATGCAGAGTTCGATGCCATTGATCGGCAGTCCCACGCCTATTCGGGGCTTATCGAGCCTGCAAATGGTCACAATCGGACCGCATTCTGTGATCCCATATCCCTCGATCATTCTAAGGACCCCATCGAGTTTTTTAGCATACTCGAAAAGCGCTTCGGGGGCTTTTTCTGCGCCGGCGACGACGAGCTTTAAACTTTTTAGCTGGAGCGGATCGGCGACTTGGAAAAGATTGCGGATGAAGCTCGGTGCGCAGCAGAAAAATGTCGCGTGGTACATGGCGATGTCGCGGGCAATCGAATGGCTATCGTTAGGATCGGGAGCAAAGATGACTTTGAGGCCGGATAAAATAGGCAGAAGACCTGTCACCGAAAACCCGAAGGAATGAAACGGCGGCAATACCGCATAGAGTAGGTCGTTGTTTTCAAAACTAAATGCTTCCAACGCCGCTGTTTGATTGCTCAGGAGATTACGATGAGAAAGCGGCACGCCTTTGGGTAGAGTTTCTGTTCCGCTGGTAAAGAGGAGTACAGCGGTCGAATCAGGATCTACGGGACCGAGCCTTTTGAGGAGGCTTTTTACAGAGAAGAATGACCGGAGTTTCCCCTTGAGCTTTTTCGCTAGGGTGAGTTTATAGCGCACATCATCGAGAAGAAGGATGCGATCTTCGACAACTCCAAGTTCAAGATCCCGAATGCGCGTCAAAAACTTCAGGGAGCTGAGCACCGTTTGAATCTTCGTTACTTCAGCAGCATGATCAAGAGACTTGATGCCGGCGGTCCAATTGAGCATGACAGGAGTCTTACCGGCAAATAGCACCGAGAGGATCAGCAGATAGGCGCCGACGCTGGCAGGAAGAAGAATCCCGATATTATCGCCGGGAAGTTTGCGGATCTCTTCTGAAAGAACAAGAACGCCCGTTTTGAATTTGCTATAGCTCACAACGCCTGCTCCCAGGCCGTCCGCACAAGCGACAAAGCCATCCATACGCTCGCAGGAACGCAAGAAAGCTTCTTGGAGTGTCGCGCCTTGAGGAGTCCCTGGTCTAGGTCGTTTCGGTTCTTCTGGGAGATGGAACAGTTCGATCGGAAGGGCTGCCTGAGCCTCTTTGAAAGAAAACAGATCGGACACCTTTACGAAATCGCTCGGAGCTCGTCCATCGATATGGAACCTTTCATCGATAAAGACAGCGAGTTGGGCGAGATCTAAGGAATCCAAACTGAGGTCATGAATAAGCTCTTGATCGGGGCGGATTTGGTCGGGAGGAACACCGGCGAGTGCAGCGACTTTGGCGATGACTTCCTTTTGCTTGTCTTCGGGGAGCACATGATAATCTTCATGGACTGTTTCTTGGTGTTCTCGCTTCACTTCGGGAAGATGCCGGCTCCAAAAATAATAGGGAACTAAGACGAGAGGTTCTTCTTGATTGGGCCATGAGGCGTTGTACCAAGCTTCTAAAAAGCGGTTGATCTCTTGCCGTTCTTTGAGCTGATAAAAATTAGGGGATGCTAGTTCGAGAGTGATCGTAACATTGCGCTTGGGAGCGAAAAAGAGGAGATTCTTGAAGAGGATTTTGGCGCACTTTGCAAAAGTTGTGGCAATAGGCGGACCTGTTCCAGTTAGAGCTCTTGAAAATGTGCTCCCCCACAGACCTTCCGTACGGATCAATACAACCGTGGTATCCGGCGCTTCCGATAAAATCGTAGGTACGAAAGAGGCTCCTCCCAAGATTTCCTTCGCGGAATGCTTCAATTTTCCTGAAGGATAGATAAGGAACGTTTGTTTTTCTTCTTTGAGGCTCCTTGCGATCTCGTCTTGGACTTTCCGCATGCGCTTGATCTTCCATCGGTTGACGATCTGCTCCATGTTCGGGCAGGGCAAAGCTTGCATGGCTTTCATGACAAAATGGGTAAAGGGAAGATAATAGACGTCCTCGACGACGACAGGCCGAGCACGCAGGCGAGAATGCGGCCAAAGAAGAAGAATGAGAAGAATAGGATCCATCTCTGCAGTATGATTCGGCAGGATCAAGACCCCTTTATCTTTAGGAAGCTGTTTCAAGACTTCATCGAGTCCGCGAACATGGACGCGATAACGAAGAGAACAAGCAATCTTCAATAACCAATATGTTAATAAATATAAAAAGTTCATCTTTATTTAAAAAATGAAATATTTATAGTGAGGCTAAATAAAGCAATCATAGTGTTTTTGCAATGATAGAAAATCTTCCCCCCCGCGAACCTCATCGCCCTTCGCCGGATGAACATAAGCCCTCAATTTCCGGATATATCGAGCGCATCGCTAGCTTCCTACGCGACCACACACCTGGGCATCAGCCGACAAAAACTCCGCGCAAATGGAGTAAAGGTTCGAGTCTTGCCGGCAAAATTAGCCGCCTTGCGAAATTCCTTCGAGATGCAAAGCGTGATCAATAGCCTATCACACTTAGAGCCCATCGACAAATCCATTTTTTAGAGGACTTTGTCTTTTTCCCTACGATTCATCATTCAATCTCCATCGACTTTATTGAAGTCGACTCCGATTTCCATGATGAATCGTAGTGAAAAATCCTAAAGACCTCAAAAGAAAGCGATTTGCCGAAGATCTCTTAACTTGGTTTTGCAAAAAATCTTTGATCATGTAAATAGACCTTTACAGCTTGGGAGATTTTATGCACGTCGATCCAGTAAAAGCGACAGCCAACATTCAGGCACTTCGCGCAGAAGCAAAAGAAGTCAACCGCACAGGTTCGCGCCGTCTTGCGCATTCGATACCTTTTCCAAAGAGTGGAAGACATTTCCGCGCTTCGTGGGATCGCTCGAAAAATGATCCTGTATTGAGAACAGTGAATCGCGCAGCTCATAAGATTTTGCGAGGGACGATCGTTCGGAATAGTTCGTATCGCACAGATTTCTTGGCTCGCATGAGAATCCAAGGAACTAGAGCGCGCCCCGGAGCGATGAGCCATCATAAGGTTACCATGGGCATGCCGCATGGCTCAAAGGCGCTCGAACGTAAACTCCGACGTCTAGCGGCGTAGTTTATTTACAGATTTTCAAATAGCGAAGAGCACGTCCTGCAAGCGATAGCTTCAGAACATCCCCGATTAGGAAGGGAAGTACACCCAACATAAGCGCTTTGCTCATGCCAATGAAACGGCTGAGATACATCCATCCTAAGACATACATGATGATATTTCCGACGGCCATGGCGAAGAACATCGTCTTCATGGTCCTCTCGCCTTTCGTTCTTTCGACGAGATAGCCTGTGACATAGGCTCCGACTATATACCCAAGGAGATAGCCTCCTGTCGGGCCGAATAGAATTGCCAAGCCGGCCATGCCTTTTGCAAACACAGGAAGTCCGAAGGCTCCTTGCGCAATGAAGGCCATCATAGCCAGCGCGCCTCTCTTGCTCCCTAGGAGGGCGCCGAGAAAAAGGCAAAGATGGGGTTGAATAGCGATTGGAACAGGAGAAAAGGGAAGAGGAATAGCAATAGGAGCGCAAAGAGCCATCAAAATGCTTGCGCCGATCACGATAAGGAAATTGCGTATGCCCGTAGAGGCAAAACCTACTTGCTGCTCAGTGCGTGTCATTGTAGCCATAAATTCCTCCATACTGATAAAGATCGTAGACTACCAGATTGATTAAAATTTAATAAAGAAACTTTGTCGCTCCATCGCAGATCGCCCGGGCTTCAGCGAAGCTGAGGATCTCACGGGCTTTATCAACGGGGAACCATTTTCCATCGCGGATTTCTTCGGGCTGGAGGCGGACATCGCCGGTGACTTCGGCGACGAAGTAACATACCCGCTTATTCTGTAATTTGCGCTGATGGCGGAATTGATAATTTTCTACGAGGGGCTCAGGGGAAAGAAGTTTGACGATGTGCAAGCCGGTTTCTTCGAGGAGTTCTCGTTTTGCGGCTGCGAGATCCTCTTCTCCTTCATTTTTGCGTCCTTTCGGGAAACCCCAATGATGGCCTTCTTTATGAAGGATCAGAAAGATATTCCATTGGCCATCGATCTTTTTCAAAGGAACGATGCCAAAGGATTCAATCATGGGCGTCATGGGGAAGAGGCCGC
Organism: uncultured Simkaniaceae bacterium; assembly: GCA_963813105.1. GTDB lineage: Bacteria > Chlamydiota > Chlamydiia > Chlamydiales > Rhabdochlamydiaceae > JAGXTH01. The sequence goes on along the minus strand of CAWEXT010000005.1, from coordinate 102,309 downwards.
TTGATAGGGAGCAAAGATGAGAGAACAATTATGTCCGCCAAAGCCGAAGGAATTCGACATGGCGACATCGACTTTTAGAGGTTTAGCTACATGGGGCACGACATCGATACCGGCGAGCTCCTCTTCAGGCTCATCGACATTGATCGTCGGATGGAGCATGCCTGTTTGGATCGCTTTGAGGGTGGCGATCGCTTCGATGCCGCCAGCAGCGCCAAGGCAATGGCCGACAAGAGATTTGGTGGCGTTCATCGAGAGTTTGTAGACGAGGTCGCCGAAGACGGTTTTCATGGCGCGCACTTCGCAAAGGTCGCCGACCGGCGTTGATGTGCCATGAGCATTGATGTAATTGATCCGTTCTTTTGGCACCTGGGCATTGCGGATGGCGTTTTCGATACAAAGGGAAACCCCTTTTCCATCTTCCCAAGGCGAAGTGATATGGTAGGCATCGCAAGAAATGGCGCCGCCGAGGTACTCGGCGATAATCGGAGCGCCCCTGGCCAATGCATGTTCGAGACTTTCGAGAACGAGGACTCCCGAGCCTTCTCCCATCACAAACCCATCTCGCTTCTTGTCCCAAGGACGGCATGCTTTTTCAGGATCATCATTGCGTTCGGAGAGGGCTTTGCAGGCGATAAAACCGGCAAGTCCAATTGGGGTTAGAGGCGATTCGGTTCCGCCGCAAATCATCAGATCGGCTTCGCCATCGCGGATATGCTTGGCGGCAGAATAGATGCAATGGCTCGCAGTAGCGCATGCGGTGGAAATGGAGTAATTCGGACCCATGAATTGGAGGTCGATTGCGAGAATAGCCCCGGCGATGTTCGTGATGATATACGGCACGAAGAAAGGAGTGATGCGGCGGAAGCCTTTTGTCAAAAGGGTTTCGACGCCATCGGAAAACATGCCCATGCCGCCCATCCCGGAACCGACGAGAACGCCGCAACGGGTTTTATCGAGCAATGCTAGCGTTTCGGGGGTAAATCCTGCGTGTTCGAGGGCTTTTTTCCCAGCGACGGCAGCATAACCGACGAATTTATCGGTCCGTCTTGCCTGTTTTTTATCTAGGTACTCGCCAGCATCGAAATTGCGCACGGGAGCAGCGAAGCGTGTAGGGAAGTCCTCACAAGGGAATTCTATGATAGGAACCACGCCGCTTTTGCCGGCGAGAAGCGCTTCGTAGAATTGATCGACATCGTTTCCAAAACAAGAAACGATTCCCATTCCAGTCACTACAACACGTCGCTTTGGATCCATGATTCCCCTCGGTTACAAACCCAATTGTCAACCAACCCTTCTATCCAAAATGGCTGCAAAAATACTTCTACTGCGCAGATCTCCTTGCCAAGAGCAGGCTTCGCACTCTAGGCTTCGTCGTTTTGCTTGTATAAGTATCTTTTCGCTCATTTTGGATCCACGAAGTTTAGGTCGCCAACTGGGTTTCAATTGAAGGCGACTCTATCGGTCTCAATATGAAGATCGACGATCTCACCATCCCGCCAGAGCTTTTCAAGTTGGTACCTGTCGCGCATTCCCGGCATGAAAAGATGGACCATCACATTGAGATAATCAAGAACGACCCAATCGCCGATCTGCATACCTTCTACGTGCACGGGCTTCACACCCTGTTCATCTAAGGCTTGTTCGACTGCAGTAGCGATGGCGATGACGTGTCTATCGACATTTCCTTCGGCTATTACCACGTAATCGGTAATACTCGATATCCCCCGCAGGTCGAGGGCCAGGATGTTCGATCCCTTTTTATCAAAAATAATTTGCGCAATCGTATTTAGAAGCGCGTATTCGTCTCTTAGCATAGGTGAGAGGCTAGTATAGTCGATGCTTTGTTATGTAGTCTAGGACTTTTGCCGGCACTAAATGACCGCAATAAAGTCCTTTTTTTAGCCGTTCGCGGATCTCGCTGGCGCTGATTTCCAGTACTTTAGTCGTCGTCATCCCTTTTGCGATTTTTTGCGCGAAAGGATTTTGAAAAGAATTCTTGTCATAGCGACGGCACCCTACCAGCGGCGGCGCGAGCTCTAAGAGCCGATCGATTTCTTTCCACTTTGGAAGATCGGGCAAAAGATCTTCGCCAAGCAGCAAATGGAGTTCAACTTTTTGGTTGGCATAGACGACTTCCAGAAGATGCCGCACAGTATCGATCGTATAGGAAGGATGCGGCCTTGTAATCTCCCAATCGAGGACTCTCCATGTCGGCAAACCCTCGATGGCAAGCTTTACAATAGCCAAACGATGCTTGGCTTCTTCCGGCTGATGGGGTTTTAAAGGCGAATGAAATGCGGGACAGACGATCACCTCATCTAGATGATGCGCTTCTTGCAAGGAGATGCCGAGATGCAGATGACCAAAATGGATTGGATCGAATGTGCCGCCGAGCAATCCAAGTTTTTTCACAAAATCTCCCATTCATGTTTCATGGCATAGCTGCGAAGCTTTCGATCGGGATTGACCGCGACAGGATGCCCTGCTGCAAGAAGAAAGGGAAGGTCGTGATAACTATCGGAGTAGGCTTTGCAGTCGTTTTTCGTATACCCTTTGCGCGCTAAGAACTTTGCCACTTGCTCCGCTTTTGCTTCTCCATCGAGAAATCGCTTCACAGCAGAAAGTCTGCCCATTTTATCGACTTCGTATTCGGTGGCTTCCCAATGATCGGCTCCGAGCCTTTTGGCAATCCTTTCTACGAGAAACGATGGAGAGCTCGACATAAGGGCCACGGTTGATCCGAGGTGTTGCTCGCGCTTGAAAAGCGCAAACACTGGAGGATAGAGAGAACTCCAGATAAATTCATCGATAAATTGTTCGGAAGCTTTCTCGAGTTTTGCCATCTCAAGCCCTCGCAAAATTTTTGCGAAAAGCTCGTTATGAATATGCTGTAGGCTTTTTCGCAAACCCTTCCATTGAATTTGGGCTAAATAGGCTCGGAGGAGGACTCTTCTCGGCAAGATGCCTTGACGGCAAAGGAACCGGCAGAAAACATAGCTCGAACTATTAGTGACAAGGGTGTGATCGAGATCAAAAACATGGCAACGAATGGAGTTATCCGCCCAGCTCATCAATTTTCTCTTCGAGTTCTTGGACCGAAGCGGTGAGTTTTACAAGGCGCTCTTTTTCGCTATCGATCATTTCACGAATTTCCATGGCTTTTTCGAAATCAAAGCCTGAGCTTCCGAGGGATTTGCGATAATTTTCCAAAGTTTGACGAACTTCATCGCGCAGCGAAATCCGTTCTTTCAAAGCCGCTTTCAATTGCTCCAATGCGGCGCTATCGTTTTCGGAAAGATGCAAAGCAGAGGTCGCTTTTTTGTCGGCGATACGATCTTTGACCCGTCTTTGAATTGCATCGAAGCGCATTCTTTCGACTTTTTCGGGAGTTTCTTTAGCGAAAAGTTCTTCGACTTCCCGTTTTTTCTCGAGAGCTTCTTCGACGCTGATCGTTTCGATCATCGCTTCGAGCGATTGCATTTGTTCGAGGAGTTTCGTGATCGTTTCTTTTTTGCGAGATTCACGATCTCTCTGGTCAGTAAATCGCTTTTGCTCGGCCACTTTTTCTTGATCGGCAAAAGGTTGGAGGAGGAGACGGAGTTCATTTTTGAGCATTTGCACATCGTCTCTGCCCAGTTCGACACCGCGCATAAAGTCGAAAACTTCTTTAGCTTCTTGATGGGCCTTTGGGGCAGTCATCCCCTCTTGTTTCAGAACTTCTGCAAGAGCTGCGATTTTCTCTTTAACAGTGGCAACATTGCTCTGAAACGCTTGTCTTTTCTGCGCGATCCCTTCTTTGCGTTTCTTATCCCAATCCCGCAAAAGATCCCAGGCTCGACTGAGTTGTTCCCGGGTCATATTGAAGGCATGTGTGCTCAGCGTGAGTTCTTTGGCGATGCCTTGCAAAACTTTGATTTCTTCGCGAAGGATATAATAGGGAGGTCGTTTTCCATCATCTTGTTCTTGTTGGAAATAGGACTTCATGAATTGATCGACATCCGCGATGAATTGCTCGGATAGAGTTTTGATGAGTTCTTTGCGGCGAGGGAAAATGCGGTCGCCGAGAACGGAAAGCCTGTCGAAAAATTTGCTGCGGATTTTGACGCGCATGTCGGTTTTCACGACTTCTTTGCGCAAGGAATTTACACGTGAGGCTAGAGCATTGAGAAGATTGAGCTCTCTTTGCATCCCTTCATAGATTTCCGCCTTTTCTTTCAGAGCGGAACTTTTATCGGCGATGTCGGGGATGGGGAATTGGTTGATGAGATTGTCGTATTCTCCGAGATCTTTTTCTAAAGAGGCGATGGCAAGTTCGATCTGTTCTGCAGCAAAAGCCGATTGTTCATCTAAAATCTCTTTGAGCCTTCTCGCTTCCATCGAAATTTCGATATAGGCGGTCCAGAGTTCAGCTCTTTGCGCTTGGTTCAGTGTGGATTTGAAAAGGGGCAGGCAATGAGCGCGAACATCCCAAAAATCCTTAAAACGGGGCACTCCCGAATGCGACAAGGCATTGCGCATGAACTCGAGCGCAACGCGGATCTTTTCTTCCGCTGCGGGGGTTTCATCAATGCGCTTGATCACTCCTTGGGCAGCTTCGGAAAGCACTTTCGGAGGTTTTTTTGTAGCGGAAGGAATTTCTTGGGTCTTCTGTTCGTTGGTATCCATGCAATGACAAGCTCTCTCTATATACCCCTTAAATAAAGCATTGCCATTTCCGCAAGCTTTCTTTGTAGGCGGCCAGAAGAGAGTACCCCGAGAGAGGGCTAATTCTCAAGAAGAAAAGGAAAGTTCTCAATTCAGCTCGAAATCATGGGCGATCATTTCCGCGGCATGCTCTAGGCTGATCGAGGTCATGTTGAGCCATCGGAAAAGGGGCTCTTTCCTGAACCAGGTGAACTGTCTTCTTGCATAATGGCGGGAGGCCTTTTTGAACTCTCTTAAACAGCGCTCCCAGTCTTCTTGCGTTTGGGGCGAATCGAGGAATTCGAGGCATTGGCGATACCCAATAGCTTGTGAAGCGGAAGGATTTTTCCGCAGCCCCTTTTTCTCTAAAGCCTCGACTTCCTTGAGAAGTCCTTTGGCGAGCATCTCATCGCACCTCTCTTCGATACGGTGATAGAGTTCCTCAAGGGGGCGATAGAGGAACCAGCAGCGAAAATCATAATCTTCCGTTTGCTCGGGAGATGAAGAGGTGAATTCGGTCACGCGAAGTCCCGTGATGGAGATGATCTCGAGCCCCCTCACGATTTTATGCCGGTCAAATGCGGTGATCTTTGCGGCATATTCTGGATCGAGCGATTTGAGTTTATCATAGAGGGCGGCGGGACCGAGTTGATCGAGTTCATTTTCGATCTTCTGGCGGATTTCCGGAACGGAAGGTGGGCCGCTTGGAGGACCGTAGATGAAAGCGCGTACGTAAAATCCCGTGCCACCCGACGACGATCGGCACCGCGCCTTCGCGCAAGATTTGCCTTAATGCCCGATGGGCTTTTTCATAGAACTGCGCAACATTGAAAGGTTGATCGACTTCTTGGATATCGATGAGATGATGGGGAATTTTGGCTCGTTCGGTCGTAGTGGCTTTTGCCGTGCCGATATCCATTCCTCGATAGATCTGCATGGAATCGGCAGAGATGATTTGCCCGCCAAGCATTTCAGAAAGTCTTAGAGAAATAGCTGTTTTCCCAACAGCTGTAGGACCGGATAGGACGAGAACTTTTTTTTTCGCTTTCGGGCTTTTGAGTCGCTGTTTCAGAGGATCTGGAACCAGCCCCACTGACCCGCATTCAGGATTGTCCAAAGAAAACGAAGAATTCACCTTGGCCTATGTCATGAAGCTAATGATTGTAAGGCGTGCTTTTCGTCGGGGTAGATGTGCAAGATTTTTTCGAAGCCAGCCATTTTGATGATTGCCATTACGTCATCGCTTGGCGTTGCAATGACGAGCATGCCATGGGAGGATTTGTAGCGCTTTGTCGCAGCAAGAAGAAACCGAAGTCCGGCGCTACTTAAATAGTCGACATGAGAAAAATCGATGATCAAGCGCAAGATTTTTTTGCCCAAAAGCTCATCGATTTTCGATTCGAGGATCGGCGCAGAGGTAGCATCGATCCTTCCTTCGAGCCGCATGACGGCATGCTTTCCTTTCTCTTCGAGGACGAGATTCATGATGAACTGCTCTGTTCGTCCATACTAGGTTCTTCGATAGCTACGACTTCTTTAACTTCACTATCTTTATTCACAGGTTTGCTGATGAGTTCTAGACGAACTCGTCTTCCGAATCGCGCTCCAACTGTCATAGCAATGGTACGAAGCGCATTGATGGTACGGCCTTGGCGCCCGACGACTCTTGCGATGTCTTTATCGGCGACCCGTACTTCGACATACAGGCCCTGTTCTTTTTCGTGGATTTCGATGCAGACGGCGGAAGGCTCTTCCACCAGATTTTTGATGAGATAAGCGATAAATTCTTTCATAAGTCCGTTTCGTTAAGACCCTTTGCGCTGAGAAAATAGCATCAAAGCAATATTTAACGCCACCTTGGAATTTTGCGTGCCCCCAATGACTTCATCGAGATCGGGTCTCCGATGGTTAGTTGAAAGTGCCTTATTATCAAAAGGTTAGCCTATCTTAATGGCGATAAGTCGGTTATAATTGACTGATATTCAGAGACTTAACATGCTAATTTCGATTTTAATTATATGTTTAATTAAATAGTTAATTGTTATAATTAATAGTATTCGTTAGTAGCGAAGTTAATTATGGTAATTTTATGATTATAGGTAATAGAGATGGTCTTCCAGTTCAGGTTGAGCCAAAAGCCGGCTCTCCGCCTCCTGATGCTTTAGGTAAGACAAAAGCAATAGTTAAAGATCAACCGGCTGAACAACCCCGGCCCGTAAGAACTTGCACTGCAATTGCAGATAGCATCGACAAGACCTTTCGTCCCTATATGGGCATCTGCCAAGCTATTAAAGCTTCTCTAGCTCGTTTTTTCATTTATAAGGTGGTCGATTTCTTTGCCGGCTATGATTTTCAATGGGCTAAAAAAGCTCAAAGTAATCTAGGCAAAGCTCTTACCGATCTAAGTGGAAAATATCATGGCAATCCCGAAATTCAGAGCCGCCGTTTTACTGACAAACTTCGACGCCAAAACGTTAAGATATTAAAAAAAACTCAAGAGTCATTTTCCAAAATGCAGGAATATATTAAGACATTCAATATTGTACATGGGGATCGATATTCGAAGGTCTTTAAAAAGTATCTCGTTTTGAAAAAAAACCATTCAGAATATCTTGCTATCTTAGAACGTACGCCAAAAAAAATTGGATCCCGCATTAGAGAGCTTCCTTATAGTGAAATAAAACCTAATTTTAATGTCGACCGTGAGCTAGATTCTCTTGAAGCTGAATTGGCAGAAAATTGAAAGACAGCAGCCCTTGGAAGGTTCTGATGCTTCTAAAAAGGAACTTACTAAGAAACAGGAAGAGCTTTCTTCACAACTAAACTCATGTTTAAGAAAGGTAAATGAATATAAAATCCAAAATAATCTACCCGATAAGTTAGAAGAACATCATCAAGTTGCACTACACAAAGCTCTTCCAGAAACTTATGACATGATAAAAAATATTCTTGGAGAACTTGCCTTTTTAGACTATCAACTTTCTCATAGATAAAATTCTCAAAACAGATTCGAAAAAAAGGCCTCCTTCGGAAGAAGGGGGCCTTTTTTTATTGTAAAAATGCCATGCCGGCAACACGAAGGTCGATGACCTGAGAGGGAAGATGCGCCGCTTTTCCGTCGGCATCGAATTTGGCGACGGTGGGATCGAAGGCGAGTGTCTCATCATCGCGCAGGACGAGATAGTTGCCGAGTTCTTTGCGGAAGTCTTTTGTGCTCAGACGCAGGATACGCGGCAAGACGCAGAGCAGGTCTTGTTCTTTCCAAGAAATTTTAAACGTCTCTTCGATGATGACGACGATCTGCCTTTTTCCATAATTTTCCTCATACGCCTGTCCGACGTCAATCCGTTTGATCGTAAACGGCGCTGGCTTGAGTAGATTGAGGATGGTCAGAGCGAGCTGCATATTCTTGTGCAGAATAGGATGGTTCCAAACTAAAGCGACAGGTTCTCCCAAGACGATTTCGGGAAGATTTTTTGAAGAGAAGAAGGGATGAACCGGAAAAGGAACGGCGTGACTATCGATGCCGATATTCACATAGTCATAGAGCCAAGCGACGGGGCGTCTTGCGACATAATCGATGACGATCGTATTGGGCTTGTCTAAAGATACTTTGGCGCTTTCGATGACGGGTGAACGGAGCAATTTAGCCTCGGCTGCTTGCAGATCGATGGCTCGGTTGCTGATGGGATGATCGATACTGAGTTCGAGAAGTTCGGCGAGATAGAGTGTACTGAGGGCTTCTTTTTCAGGACCTGTCTGTACGATTTTGACGATTCTTTGGCGAGGATCGACTGCAGCTCGTTTCTTTTCGAGCTGCAGGTGCTTTTGGCTCGCAAAACCTAGGCCAGCTACGATGATGGTCGAGCCGACGATCCAAAAAAGACTGACGACAAGGGAATAGCGCCTTGGGGGATGTTTCATGTGAGTTTCAGCAAAAGCTCAGGGCCGATTTTCGTGACATCGCCAGCGCCGATCGTCACGACGACATCGCCCTTTTGCAAAAGATTCAACATATTTTCTGTGAGCGAGGGACGAGAAAAATAGCGCACTTTTTCCTCCTGCTTCTTACGAATCTTTTCGAGCAATCGGGGGGTGTCGATGCCGGGAATCGGTGCTTCGCCTGCAGCATAGATATCGGTGATGCAAAGAAGGTCAGCATGAGCAAAAGCTCCTGCGAATTCCTCCATACAATCGCGGGTTCTCGTGTAGCGATGGGGCTGGAAGATGGCAACGAGCCGCCTCTCTCCAATGGCCTTTTTTAGCCCTTCTAGAGTCGTAGCGATCTCCGTGGGATGATGTCCATAGTCGTCAAAGATGGTAATGCCTGAGATCTCGCCCCGTTTCTCCACTCTTCGGCCGATGCCTTTAAAATTCATGAGCGCTTTGCGAAGTGGTTCTTCGGGAATACCGAGTTGAACGCTCAAAGCAAAAACCGCAGCGGTATTGAGGGCATTGTGTCTGCCTATCAGGGAGGCTTGGATATTCGGATAGTCCTTGCCTCGGAACGAAAGAGAAAAACGAATTCCAAAACCTTCTTGCGAAAATTCGGTGATTCTCGCATTGGCCTTTTCGCTAAACCCATAGGATAGGGCTTGAGGAGAGAGCTCCGTGAGAAACTGATCATCGGCGCAATAGAAAAGATGCTCTTTCGACGAAAAGGGTTTTAAGAATTTTGCAAATCCTCGGATAAGCGATTTTTCCGTTTTCCAGAAATCGAGATGGTCGTTGTCGATGTTCGTGACGATCCCGCCAAAACGGGGATATTCGAGAAAGGTTCCATCGCTTTCACAGGCTTCCGCAATGAAGTACTCCCCTTTCCCCTCACCACCGTTGCTATTGAGAGTACTTAAGATCCCGCCGATGGAATAGGAGGGATCGTAGCCGCATTCATAAAGGATGTGGGTGAGAAGGGAAGAGGTGGTGGTTTTGCCGTGAGTTCCTGCCACGAGCAGCGATTTTTTTCCTTCCATGAGCTGCGCGAGTAGACGCGAGCGGTGCATCAGGGGAAAGCCCGCCGATTTTGCCGCTTCGAACTCGGTATTTTCCTTCACGACAAACGTGCTGTAGACCACGATGCCGCGTCTTGGGAGATTGCTCGGGCAATAGCCGATAAAAATTTTAGCTCCGGCCTTCTCTAAGTTATCCGTGAGGGGGCTTCTTTGGGAATCGGAGCCGCTGACTGTAAATCCCCGTTCGATAAGAATCCGAGCAAGACCACTCATCCCGATGCCGCCAATCGCAATAAAATGGTAGTGTGGAGTCATTGAATTTCCAGAGTGTTTTTTAGAGACAATCTCTGCATTAAGGCTTCATCGATTTTGTAGATTATTTTGGCCTATTTTCGATTCATCTGTCGAGGGTAATATCGACTCAAAGTATATTACCCTCGACAGATGAATCGAAAATAGGCTCAAAAGAACTACAAAATCGATAGAAGTTTAATTCAGAGATTGTCTCTGAGTATTTCAAAAAGCGTATGACGAGGGATATGCTCCTCGAATTCGACGATACTTTGCCGCATTTTCCTTAAAACCGCTTCCTGATTTTTCATGAGTTCTCGGAGTTCTTCGACAAGACGCTCCGCACTCAATTGATTCTCAGGAATGACAAGCCCTCCACCGATCTCACCCACAAATACACTCGCATTGTGCATTTGATGGTCGTCTGTCGCATGGGGATAAGGGATGAGGAGCGCGGGAACGCGATAAGCGAGTAGTTCGGCTACTGTCGCAGCGCCCGAACGGCAAATCGCCAGATCGGCCATTCGCCAGGCAAGCGGCATCCGATCTTCAAAGACCTTGACCGTCGCAGGAATTCCCAGCCTTCGATAACAGAGGAGCGCTTCATGGCAGCCCGCGACATCGCCGGTGAGATGGATGACCTGGAAAAACGGGCGCTGCTGCCAAGCTTGCATTGCATTGCAAATAAGACGATTGATCGCGCGGGCTCCTTGCGAGCCGCCGAAGATGAGGATCGTGGTGATTTCAGGGCGGAGATTGAAATAGCGGGCGGCTTCTTCGCGGCTCGATTCGCTCAAGCGGTCGCGGTCCCATAGAGGCATTTTCGCTTCGAGAACTTCGCCCTTCAGATGGGTCCTCGCCTTTTTGAATTGCACGGCCGTCACTTTGGCAAACCTAGAAAAATAGCGGATGACTCTTCCGGGGATGACATTGGATTCAAACAAGATGATAGGAATCCGATTGACCAAAGCGCCGAGCAGAACGGGAAATGCATGGAAGCTTCCGAACCCGATGACGAGATCGGGTTTTTCTTTTTTCAGATGGCGTATGCTTTTCCAAACTCCTTTCAAGACTTTATTCGCTGCATGGAAAAGGGAAAAAAGTTTTTTGCCGAAAATCGTGGAACTTTCGATATCGATCGAGGGAAATTCTTTCGTGAAAAAATAGCGGCTGTTGGAAAGACCCGATCCCATGAAAAGGACGTGGGTGGAAGGGAGTTTGTCGCGCACTTCCCTAGCAAGCGCTTGCGCAGGAAAAAGATGCCCGCCGGTACCGCCGACAGCGAAGACGACTTTACGTTTGGAGTGCGGGCTCATCGCGTTTTTTTCCAATTCTATGTGCGACGTTCAGGATAATCGAAACGACCATAAAATTGGCAAGTAGAGATGATCCGCCATGACTAAAAAAGGGAAGGTTTGTGCCTTTACTCGGAAGAAGTCCGGAGACAACGCCGAGATTGAGAAAGGCCTGGAAACAAAGCAAAAATGTTAAAATGGAAACGAGCAGAGCTCCTTCTCGATCGGGCGCAAGGGTGGCGATTTTAAAGCCGATAAACCCTAAGCCTGCATAGAGAAAAATCAGACAAGCGCTGCCGAGAAATCCAAACTCCTCCGCGAAAATCGCTGCGATATAGTCGCTGCGCGCTTCGGGAAGGTAGTTGAGTTTCTGCAAACTCTCTCCGAGTCCTTTTCCGACGAGTCCACCTGAACCCGCTGCGATTTTGGCTTGGTAGGGCTGATGCCCTTTTCCGCGAAGGTCGAGTTCGGGATGGAGGTAGATTTTGATCCGGTCGGCTACGTGCGGCATCCGCGAAGCGACGATCCCTCCGCTAATACCCAGAACCAAAAGCGGAAGCGCCCAATAGATCCAACGTATTCTCGTGAGGATGAAGAGGACGACAAGCGTACAGAAGATGATGGCCACCGTGCCGTTATCGGGTTCGATCAAAATGAGGCTCATGGGAACAGCGAGCGTCGCCAGCAGGATGATGAATTCCTTCATCGTCATCACTGTTTTTCGCGAGGTGACGACCTGGATGTAGTAAATGGGGATCAGGTATTTGACGAATTCCGACGGTTGGAACGAATGGCCGAAAATCGAAAGCCACCTATGCGCTCCATTGAGCTGCTGTCCGATGCCCGGTGCGAAAACGAGAATGAGCAAGATAGTAAAAAACGCTAAGAAAAACCCGCTGAGCTTCAAGATGGCCTGGTAGCCCAGAAGCCAAAACCCCCACGCACCAAGACATCCCATGCCTGCATAGACGATCTGCTTAATCAAGGCATGATGCGTGCTGCGATCCAAAGAGCGATCGAGCACTTCGGCTGCCGTCGTGTTGAAGACCATGACAAGTCCCATCGCGACGAGCAGCGCGACACCGATCGAAAAAAGAAGTCCAAGTCGGTTCATCTGATACGGAGCTGATCACCCGGTTTGAGTTTGCGGGCTTTTTCTTCGTTCAGTCCATTGAGTTCGAGCAGTTCTTCGACTTTCATTTGGTTTTTGACGGCGATGGTCCATGGACTGTCGCCATTTTTGACGGTGTAGTAATGCAAATCGCCTGCATCGGCTTTTGCAGAAGCACGTGGTTTTGCGCCTTTTGCAGGAATTTTCAGGATCTGTCCAATTTTGAGCTGCGTTGAAGAGAGTTTATTGGCGCGCATGATCTCTTGCACAGTGGTGTGATTAGCGCGGGCAATTTTCTCAAGGGCATCGCCTTTTTTGACTTTGACTTCTTTGTAACTTGGAGCCGCTACTTCCGTATGGGCAGGAGCAGGAGAAGAGAGAGCAGCCGCTTCCTTAAATCCTTGGACTTCCTCTAGAAAACTTGTGGAAGAAGCAGGATCGGAATTCATCGCAACAGGCTGGAGCATTGGCGTAGCGACTGAAGATTCTTGTGTAGAGGCCGCGGCAAATTGGCTGAGAACCTGGTCCACTTCATCGCCTCGGACAAGTGGCGTCGGCATCTGGACATGTGTGGTGGGCGGGGACGTCATTTCCGTTTGCGCTGCCATAACCGGCTCGTTCTTGTCGGATTTTAGCGCACTTGTAAATAAAACCACGAGCAAGCCGGCATTGATGAGCACGGCTATGATAATGATATCTCTTCGATTCATACTGTTTCTCCTGTGTGTAAACTTTTCACAAGGCGCTGAAATTCCTCGCCGCGATGCGCATAGTCGCGAAACATATCGAAGCTCGAACAGCCCGGCGATAAAAGTATGTTGCCGCCCGCTTGGGCTTCATTCGCCGCTTTTTTAACGGCCTGCTCAAGTGTTTCGGATTCTTCCACCACGCAAAATTCTTTCGCCTCTTGAAGGATCTTGTTCTTTGCCTGACCGATGGCAAAAATTTTTTTCACTTTACCTGCAAAGGGCTGTTTCCATAAAGCATAAGAAGCCCCTTTGTCGACACCGCCTGCAATGAGCCACACTGGCCCCTGCATACATTCGACCGCCCGGATCACCGCATCGAGATTCGTTCCTTTACTATCATCATAGTAGCGAACACCGGCGATCGTTCCAAGATATTCGATGCGGTGCGAAGGTTTTTTGAAGGTCGCTACCGCACTGTGTACTTGTTCCTCGGTGATCTTGAATTCTTCTAATAGAAGCATTGCTGCGAGAATGTTTTCAAGATCATGTCCTCTAAGTTCTGTATACTCGTTTGCCAGTTTCCTTGCGAGCGGCTGATCGAGAGAATAGGTCATGACCGTTTTTCCAAAATCGCCGAATTCTTCCACGGTTTTGTCATAAACAATGAGCGTCTTGTCTCTTTTCATGCAACCATGGATGCGCCATTTGGCTTTTACATACTCGAGCATCGAAGGGTATCGATCGAGATGATCGGGGGTGATATTCAAAATCACAGCCGCATCCAAAAGCTCGCCTTGCATCGTCTCTAATTGATAGGAGCTGAGTTCGACGACGAGGATTTCTGAAGGATCTGACTTTAGCGCATAAAGCGCAAGAGGATCGCCGATGTTTCCGAGCGACCTCGCTTTATATCCTGCAGAAACGAGGATATGGGTGACGAGAGAGGTAACAGTCGTTTTGCCATTTGTGCCAGAAATTCCGATGATCTTTTGCGAAAGTTGGGAAAGCGCAAGTTGGGCTTCGCCTAGGATAGGAATTCCGAGCTCGAGGCCTTTTGCATAGAGAGGATGAAACGGCGAGACTCCAGGAGAAGGCACAATGCAGGCAAAATCAGCAACGTTTACTGCATTTTCTTCGAGAATGTGCACATCTTGCACTTGCTTGCTATCTCGATCGACGGCGAAGACCTCATATCCCATTTTGCGCAGAAGCTGGCAAGCTGCTTTTCCGCTTAAGCCAAGACCGATGACAAGAGCGCGCTTCATACCCATCTCATTGGAATTTAATCGAGCCCATTCCGATCATCGCGAGAAGGACGCCGATGATCCAGAAACGGATCACCACTTTGGTCTCTGGCCACCCTTTATATTCAAAATGATGATGAAGCGGAGCGATGAGGAAAATGCGCTTTTTGTTGCGCAACTTATAACTTCCCACCTGCAAAATCACCGAAAGAGCCTCGGCAACAAAGATCCCACCCACGAGAGCTAGGAGCACTTCACGGCGAAGAAGAACCGCAGCAACGCCGAGGACTCCTCCTAAGGCAAGAGACCCTGTATCTCCCATAAAGACTTGCGCCGGATGCCCATTGTACCAGAGAAATCCCAAACATGCACCTGCAAGGGCGAAGAGATAGACAGCGATTTCACCGCTTCCGTCGATGTAGAGAATGTTGAGATAGCGGGCCATCTCGACGTTATTCGATAAAAACGCAAATAGCCCCAGCACAAATGAGACCATGATGAGACAGCCGGAAGCAAGACCGTCGAGTCCATCGGTGAGGTTGACGGCATTCGAGCAGCCGGTGACGGTAAACCAAGTGATGATAAAGGCCAGAATGAGTCCTGCTCCACTCAAGAAAAAGATCGGCTCTTTGACAAAAGGCAAATAGTACTGCCCTACATATTCTTGCAAAGAGAGTTGCTTCATCACATTCGTCTTGCCTTGCTCCGATACGACGTGTTCTTTGACGATAGGCCTAACGAACATATCGTCCGTTTCGATGGATTGGGATACGGCGGGATAATATAGATAGAGAGAAAAGAGAACTGCGAAAAGCGTTTGAAAGAGGATCTTCTTGCGCGGGCTGAGCCCCTTATGGCTCTTATGCTTCAATTTGAGATAGTCATCGAAAGCCCCGATCAATCCAAGCCATACGGTAGAAATGCCTAAAATCAACGTGAACGGAGAACTCAAATCCATCCATAAAAACAAACTGATGAGCATTGAAGCTATGATCAAGATTCCGCCCATGGTCGGCGTCTCTTTCTTTTTCTGATGCAATTGTCCTAGAAGCGGGCAATCTTCCATCCGAATCGGTTGGCCAATTTTGAGCTCATAGAGTTTTTTGATACAGCGAGGTCCAAGAAAAATCGTCAGCAAAAGGGTGGTGAGCGCCGCAAGAAGCATCCGCGTCGAAGCATAGAAAAATGCGGCGGGGATCTTGATCGCGCAGTGAAGAGCGATGAAATGCAAAAGCTGTGGGATCACGCTTTAGGATCCTCCTCAAGTACTCGCCATAATTGACTAGCATTCGATCCTTTGAGAAGGACTAGATCGCCTTGTTTCGCGAGCGCAAAAACCCGTTTTTTCAAGGGCCCGAAATCGGTAAAGAGTTCAACAGGTTTCCCTGCATCGGAAAAAATTCGGAAAAGCGGCATCGCGCTTTCTCCAAAGCATAAAAGATGATCGACGTAGGGAAGCGCGTGGCTTGCCACTTCTTTATGCAGCATATCGGAATAAGCGCCCATTTCGACCATTCCCGATAGGACCGCGATTCGTTGTCCCGATACTTTTGGCAAATTCTCCAAAGCAGCGCGTATCGATTCGCGACTTGCGTTGTAAGAATCATTCAGGAAGAGAATGCCTTCTTTTTCGATGATTTCGAAGCGGTTCTTATACGTGCTAAGCTCGGATGTCTTGGAAGCGATCTCTGCAAATGTCAGTCCCATGCGATGGCAAAGCGCCACAGCAAGTGCGAAATCTTCGACGAGATGGGTTGCGCTAAAGGGAAGCTCGATCGGATCGCTCAAAGTGTTATCCACCGCAAAGCGAACTTTCGAAGGCGTCTCTTTAATGAAGCGAAAATCGGCCTCCTCGTTTTCTCCAACGAAGAACTTTTTACAAGTTCCTCTTGCAATGGCCGTTAACTTCTTCGATTCGAAAGAAGCAACTCCCCATTTTGTGTCGGGATGAGAAAAAATCTCCGCCTTTGCTTCCGCAATCCCCTCAAAACCATTCTCAAAATATCCGACATGCGAGGAGCCGATTTTGGTGATGAGCGCAAAATGCGGCGGCGCGATCGAGACGAGCCTTTCGATTTGTCCCTTTTCCGTCATCGCCATTTCGAGGACCAAAACTTCTTCTTTGCCCGTGCTATTCAAGATCGTGACGGGAAGGCCTACTTGGGAATTGGCATTTCCGGGCGATTTTGCCACGCGGTAGCGCGCTGCAAGAAGTGTGGTGATGAAGTCTTTCGTGGTTGTTTTTCCAACCGAACCGGTGACGCCGACGATAAGCGGATTCCACGTTTGCAACTTGGCTTTCGCCATCTTTTGCAAGGCAGCAACGACATCGGGAACGCGGATGAGTTTCATGCCATAATCGAATCCCCGGTAATCAGAAGCGACAAGAGCTGCGACCGCTCCTTTTTTGGACACTTCCTCGAGGAATTGATGGCCGTCGACCTGGCACCCTCGCAAAGCGGCGAAGAGTTCGCCCCCTTCTACTTTACGGCTATCGGTGACGATACAGCGGATCGCGATGGGGTGGAAAGCAACCGGCAGGTCGAGCCAGCGGCATGCATCGGCTAGGGTAAACATAGATTTTCAACCATCCGGTACTCGGAATGGTATAGGTCAAGTAGAGTTTTTTGTCTACAAGTGCATGGCCTGTTTGAGCAATTGACTATCAAGCGCTGAATAGGTACAATTTAGCACCTAAACGGTGGCATGGCCAAGTGGTAAGGCAGAAGCCTGCAAAGCTTCCATCCCCAGTTCGAATCTGGGTGCCACCTACCCCTTACAACCCTATGCTTTATTTAGTCGCTACACCTATCGGCAATCTAGCCGACATCACCTTGCGTGCGATCGAAACGCTTACGCGTTGCACGTATATTTTGTGCGAAGACACGCGGCATAGCCGCGTGCTTCTCGATCATTATAAGATCAAAACCTCCCTGAAAAGTTTTCATAAATTCAACGAAGCTTCGAAGCAGCAAGAGGTCTTTACCGACTTAAAAGATGGACTGCATATTGCGCTTATCAGCGATGCGGGCACGCCGGCGATTTGCGACCCCGGCGCAAGGCTGATTGCCCAATGCAAAAACGAAGGGATTCCCGTTACCGTAGTTCCCGGAGCATGCGCATTTGTCTCCGCGGTGAGTTTATCCGGATGGCAACTCGAATCGTTTCAATTCGTGGGTTTTCTGCCCAAAAGCCAAGGACAGTTGCAAAAAAAGCTCGAAGAACTTCTCTCCCATCCAGGAACGTCGGTGGCCTATGAAACTTCGATGCGGCTTACCAAAACCCTCGCGCTTCTCACCGCCCTTCGCCCAAGCGCTAAACTCTGTGTCGCTCGCGAACTGACCAAACTCCACGAAGAATGCAAAACTGGTACAGCCCAGGAACTTTTTGATTACTATACGAAGCATTCTCCCAAAGGAGAGGTGGTCCTTCTCATCGATGGCATGATAGAGCCTTCCGATGAAAAAGCGCTTCTCGAACAAATCAAAAAACTTCTTGAAACTACCACTTTATCCGAAGCCGTGCGCATCGTCGCCTCCCAGGCAAAAGTTTCAAGAAAATCTCTTTACACACAGGCTCATCTAGCACTCAAGGATCATGATTGCTAATAACGAGAGACCGGAGTACTATTTCATCCAAAAGACCGATTCAATCAGGAGAAAAACATTATGGCATCGACACCCAAAGAACTGATCTTCGAAGAAGAAGCAAGAGAGAAACTCCGTGAAGGCGTCGACATCTTAGCCGATGTCGTCAGCGTAACTCTCGGGCCTAAAGGACGCAATGTCGGACTCCAAGCTAGTTGGGGGCCGCCTACGATCACAAACGATGGCAACAGCATTGTTCGCGACATCGAACTGAAAGACCAATACGCCAACATGGGCGTCTCGATGGGTAAAGAAGTCGCCAGCAAAATGAAAGAAAAATGCGGCGACGGCACAACGACCAGCATCCTTCTTCTCCGCGCTCTCGTACAAAATGGCGTGAAGAATATCGCTTCCGGCGCCAGCCCAATCATCGTCAAACGCGGCATCGATAAAGCCGTCGACGCCATCGTGGCCGAACTCGAAAAAATCGCTCTAGCCATCAAAGACGACAAAGAAACACGCAAGATCGCGATTGCCTCCGCTTCTGGCAATGAGGAGATTGGCAACTTGATCGCCGATGCCTTCAAAAAAGTCGGCAAAGAGGGCGTGATCACCATCGAAGAAGGAAAAAGCACCGAAACGACCGTCGAAATGGTCGAAGGGATGCAATTCGACCGCGGCTATAGCAGCGCCTATTTCTGCACGAATGCTGAAACGCTCATTTGCGAAATGCACGATGCTCGTATTCTCATCACTGACAAAAAAATCTCTTCCGTTCAAGAGATCTTGCCGATTTTGCAAGCTGTTGCGACCTCTGCCCAAGAGCTTCTCATCATCGCCGATGACATCGAAGGCGATGCCCTTTCTACCCTTGTCGTCAACAAGCTCCGCGGCACGCTCAAAGTCTGCGCAGTCAAAGCCCCTGGCTTTGGCGATCGCAGAAAAGCGATGCTCCAAGACATCGCCATCCTCACAGGAGGCACGCTTGTTTCCGAAGAAACGGGGATGCAACTCAAAGACGCTACAGCCGAAGTTCTCGGTCATGCCGAAAAAATCGTCGTCACCAAAGAAAAGACGACGATCGTCGGCGGCGCCGGCGATCACGAAGATATCCAAAAACGGATCAAACAAATCGATGGCGAAATCGCCAAAGCGACCAATAGCTACGACAAAGAAAAGCTCGAAGAGCGCAAAGCCAAACTCACGGCGGCGTCGTGGTCCTTCGCGTCGGCGCAGCGACCGAGCCTGAGATGAAGCAGAAAAAACAGAAATTCGAAGATAGCCTGAATTCCACACGCGCAGCCCTTGAAGAAGGCGTTGTCGCTGGAGGCGGTCTTGCCCTGCTAAGAGCTGGCAAAGCGATAGCGGCACTCAAGCTCGAAGGAGATGAAGCAGTCGGCGCACAAATCGTGCTCAAAGCCTGCGAAACGCCGATCAAGCAGATCATCGCAAATGCGGGTTTTGATCCTTCTGTCTTCCTTCAAGAGGTAGAGACAAAAGGTGGCAATTTTGGCTTCAATGCTGTTTCTGAACAGGTCGAAGACCTCATCAAAGCTGGCGTCGTCGATCCAGCAAAAGTCGTCAAAACAGCGCTCCGCTTCTCCTCTTCTGTAGCAGGGATTATCTTGATCTCTGAATGTCTAGTTGGAGATGCTCCTGAAGAAGACGAAGACAAGACAGCATAACCTTTTCTTAAACCTTTGCCTGCTCTTCGGCGGGCAAAGCTTTTTTATTCTGCTTGCTTGCGACTTCGATGGCATCGTCGAATTTCGCGAAAAGATTCTCGCTTCCAATCCTCTTAATCAGTCCGAATTTCTCAATAGCGCTATGCGCATCCTTATGGACGCCGGTGAGAAGAAGGATCGTCCCTCTTTTTTGGCAGCGATCGACTAGCTCGGAGATCGCATGAAGTCCGCTGGCATCGAGGATCGGGACTTCTTGCATCTTGAGGATGAAATATTTCGAAGGTTTTCGCAGAGGATGGGCAAGATCGCGCACATGGTCGACGACGCCGAAGAAAAGCGGCCCTTGTACTTCGTAGACTTCGATGCCTTCGTAGTCTTTGCGCGCGGGATCGGGCTTGAAGGGCTTCACACCACCATGTCTTTCACTCATCCGCTTCATAAAGAGGAATAGTGCGAGGAGCATCGCCATTTGCACGGCGAAGGAAAGATCGACGATGACGGTCAAAAAGAAAGCTGTGAGCATGACGGCGATATCGCCGCGGGGTGCGCGGAATAGGTGCAAGAAGCGCTGAGATTCTGCCATATTCCAAGACACGACGATGAGCACGGCTGCAAGCGAAGCCATGGGAATCTTGCCGACAAGCGGCGCAAAGACGCACATGATGAGAAGAAGGGTTGCAGCATGGACGATGCCCGAAAGAGGAGTTCGTGCGCCTGTCTTGCAATTGGCGGCAGTGCGGGCGATGGCGCCTGTTGCAGGGATTCCTCCGAAGAGGACTGAACCGATATTGCCGATCGCCTGGCCGATCAATTCGCAATCGGGCTTATGTCTAGCTCCGATCATTCCATCGGCCATTACCGCAGAAAGGAGCGATTCCAAACCCGCAAGCAGGGCGATAGCCAAAGCATCGGGAAGAAGTTTTTGGAACCATTCCAGGCTCCAGGTGATCGTGGGTAAAGTAAGAGCTGGAAGTCCATGCGGAAGTTCTCCATAGATACTTCCAATGGTAGGAACATTGAGGCCGAGAATCGCGACGAGGGATGTTGCTAAGACAATCGAGGTGATCCCCCATGGCAAATTGGGGAAAAAGCGCCTGACCGATAAAATGACGGCTAAGCTAAAGATTCCTATGAGTGTCGTCGTCGTATCGCAGGCGGAAGAGTGCGACAAATAGACAGTCCATTTTCCAATGAAGTCGGTTGGAACGGATTCGATCGGAAGTCCGAAGAAATCTTTGATTTGCGAAGAGAAAATCAAAAGAGCAAGACCCGTCGTAAAACCAATGATCAGGGGATAAGGAACGAAGCGAATAAGCCGCCCGACGCGGAAAAGCCCCATCATAAGAAGTATTACCGCGGCCATGAGGGTTGCAACGACAAGTCCATTGTAGCCATGCCGCTCGAGGGTGCTATAGACGATGACGACAAAAGCGCCGGTAGGTCCTCCGATCTGCACGCGGCTTCCGCCAAATACGGAAATGAGGAACCCTGCGATGACAGCGGTATATAGACCGCGGGAAGGATCGGTGCCCGATGCAATCGCAAAGGCCATGGCAAGAGGAAGGGCGATGATCCCTACTGTGATGCCGGAGAGTATTTCTCTTCGGAGCGATTCAAAGGAATAGCCTTCATAAAAGCATTGAACAGATTTTGGAACGAAAGGATGGTTCAACCAAGAAGGCGTAGGCTTAGACATTTTATGCTCCCCCATTTGTAGAATAACGCAAACGAGTTATTTCTACAGCAATTCCAAGAGAAAAACTTTTTTTGTCGATTGTAAATAAAAGATTTTTATTCTAATGATGAGCAATATCCGTTTCTAAAAAGGCACGCCCATGAACCGTCGCGAAGAACCGATGACCGTACGACTCAAAAAGAAAATGAAAAAAACCGTCCGCATCGCTGTGGAGACTGAAGGCACCCCCTCCCCCCGTAATCTGCGAGGACAAAACCCTGCAAAAAAACCTTCAAAAGTCGTCAAACAAGCAGCCGCTAGGCTGAAGTCCTTACAAAAAAGTTTAGGGGTTAAGCAAAAGAAGGCTCTCGGCACGCATAAAAAAAGGTCTACGCCCGGTGATGTACCGAGCACTGAATCTCCACCCGCTTATCCTCATAAAGAGGCCAAAAGATGGATGCAAACAGTTGAAAAACAAACCCTTGATCGATCAAGCCGCATGATGAAAAAACTAGGAAAAAAAGGCTATAAGTAACCGTCCTTCCGAGATTGCTTCTTATCCTTCCAGAGGCTATCCTATTGGGGCCATGGATAGAATTCGCATCGCTCATATTTCCGATTTGCATTTTGCAAAATTTTCCTTTTCTCCTTTCCAGTTTTTCTCAAAAAGGTGGGTAGGGAATTTCAATCACATTCTTTCGCGCAAATGGAAATACCCCAATGCTCGTCTAGATTCCTTACTTCCCCTCTTCCAAGAACTCGAGATCAATCTCATCGTCGTCACAGGAGATGTCTCTACGACCAGTCTGAAGGGAGAATTCCAAAAGGCGAAAGCATTTTTGGAAACTTTTGAAAAAGAAGGGATCAAGGTGATCTCTGTCCCCGGCAATCACGATCACTACACAAGAGGGGCTTGGAAAAAGAAACGGTTTTACCGAACGTTTTCCGCTCTTGAAGGCTATGGATGCAGTTTGAAAGATGACGGGGTAGGCGCTGTCGATCTGAACGATTCTTGGACGCTAGTCGCTTTAGACACCGCGCTTGCGACTTCCTTCACCTCTTCAAAAGGCCTTTTTAGCGAAGAGCAGGAAGAGAAACTTCATACCCTTCTTTCCTCGATTCCTGCAAAAAGGCAGATTCTTCTGGTCAACCACTTCCCTCTTTTTTCCCACATCAAACCGTCGAAGGTTTTAGAAAGAGCGCCTGCTTTGCAAGATTTGCTCAAGCAATTTCCCCATATCCGTTTCTATCTTCATGGGCATACCCACTCCCATTGCATCGCCGATCTGCGATCAAATGGGATGCCTATCATTCTCGACAGTGGAAGCACAGCCCATCATCAGCGCGGAAGCTGGAATCTTTTGGACCTAATGCCCAATAGCGCTGAAGTGCACGCCTACAGGAATTTCGCCGGTACTGAAAGCTGGCAGCCTTTCCGCAAACTCTCTTGGAGCTTCGAGGATGAGCGATCCTTGGTATAAAGAAGGCCTTCGGTTTGGGTGTACCCAATGCGGCGCTTGCTGCACTGGGGGCCCTGGCTACGTCTGGCTTTCCGAAGAAGACATCGAAAATCTCTGCCAGACTCTAAAGCTTCCTCGTGAAGAATTCCTGAAGCGTTATGCCCGCAAAGTCTTCACTCGTTATGCACTTCGCGAAGATGCTAAAAATTACGACTGCGTCTTCCTCAAAGGAAAAAAATGCGAGGTCTACACCTCCCGTCCTAAACAATGCCGCACATTTCCTTGGTGGAAAGAACATCTCACAAACCCTGAAGCTTGGAAAGAAGCCGGTTCCTATTGCGAAGGGATCGATCACCCCGATGGAGAAGTCGTCCCCGCTTCTGAAATTGATCGGCATCTCTAGATCTGCTATATCAGATATATTTTGATGGAGGCCCTCATGGATGGACTCTCAAGCCTAGATCCCACTGTGCGCAAGCATGTCGAAGCATGGCTTAGCAGCGACTATGACGCTGCAACAAGGCAAGCCGTCCAAGATTTGATCACCAAGAATAAGCAAGAGCTGATCGACGCCTTCTATACAGATCTCGCTTTTGGCACAGGCGGCATGCGCGCTCTCATGGGCATCGGCACCAATCGCCTCAATATCTATACCATCCGCCAAGCTACACAAGGGCTCGCAAACTACATCCTCAAATCCCCTCATGATGTGGCCAAACTAGCTGTCGCTATTGGCTACGACTCTCGACATCATTCCAAAGAGTTCGCCCAAGAAACGGCGCGGGTTTTTGCCGGCAACGGCATCACAGTGCATATCTTTCCCGATATTCGCCCGACTCCCTATACCTCGTTTGCCTGCAGGCAGCTGCATTGCCAAGCGGCTGTGATGATCACCGCTTCGCACAATCCCAAAGAATACAACGGCTACAAAGTCTATTGGAGCGATGGCGGACAAGTCGTTCCTCCCCACGATACCGGGATCATCGCCGAAGTCGGAAAAATCTCAGGACCCAAGCAAGTCAAGCTCGCTCCCCTAAACTCCCCGCTTATCCACCTGACCGATGAAAAACTCGATAAAGCCTATCTCGATGCGATCTATCCTCTGCAGCTCGCCAAAGAGCGCAACCAGAAAGAAGGAAAGAAACTCAAAATCGCCTATACGAGCCTCCATGGCACCGGCATCACACTCGCTCCTAAAGCTCTCGCCTCTTGGGGATTTCCGAGCATCGAATACGAAAAAAAGCAGATCATTCCCGACGGGGAATTCCCCACGGTGAAATTTCCCAATCCCGAATATGCCGAGACCCTCAAACTCGGCATCGACGTCCTCATGCAAAAAGAGTGCGATCTCTTGATCGCCAACGATCCCGATGCCGACCGGATGGGCGTCGTCATTCGGCATCACGGAAAATCGGTCATCATGACGGGCAATCAGGTCGCCAGCGTCTGCGTCGATTACATTTGCCGTCACCGCCCGAATCTCACTGCCAAAGACGCTTTCGTGACGACGATCGTCTCGACCGAGCTGATCGGTAAAATCGCGAGAAGCGCTAAAGCAACGTGTTTCGAAGTGCTCACCGGCTTTAAATACATCGGCGAAAAAATCCATGAATGGGAAACGGGCAAAGGCGACTACCACTTCCTCTTCGGAGCCGAAGAATCCTACGGCTACCTCGTCGGCACCGTAGCACGAGACAAAGACGCCATCCTAGGCTCTTGCTTCCTCGCTGAAATTGCTCTTGCCGCCAAACTCGAAGGAAAAACGCTCATCGATTTCTTGCGGAAGATCTTTGAAACCTTCGGCGTGCATAGCGAAGGGCAAGCCTCCATTTCCTTCCCTCCCGGCCAAGCGGGGACGCAGAAAATGACAGCCATGATGAAAACTCTTCGCGATCATCCACCCAAACAGATCAACGGCAAAAACATCCTCGTCATCGAAGACTATAGCAAAAGAACGCGGCGCGATCTTACAAAAAATACCGTCGAACCGCTCACTCTTCCTGTTTCCGATGTCCTTCTTTTTCAACTCGATGGCGGACAAAGGCTCATCGTGAGACCTTCCGGCACCGAACCTAAAGTCAAGCTTTACGGATCGGTAGCTCTTCCTCCCAAACCCAAAAATCTCGACGACGATATCCGCAAGGCCGACGAAGCTCTCAAACAACTTCTCGCCGCCGGAGAAAAAGACCTCAAGGGAAGTTGATATGCTCGATTCCCTTAGAGACTATATTCACGATCTCTTCGCACAAGAAGACGATCCTTTAAAGTTTGCACGAGAGAACAGTCTTGCTCAAGGGCTTCCCAATATCCAAGTTCCTTCCCACGTAGGAAAGCTCATCTCCCTGCTCACCAAACTTCGCGCGCCAAAAAAAGCTCTCGAGATCGGACTACTCGGCGGCTATAGCACGCTCTGGATTGCAAAAAGCCTTCCAGCAGGAGGCAAGCTCATTTCTTTAGAGATCGAGCCGAAACATGCTGATCTCGCGCGTCACCATCTTGCAAATGCAGGCTGCGAGGATAAGGTAGAAATCCGTGTGGGAAATGCCCCAGATCTTCTCTCCGCGATGGTGCTCAACAAAGAAGGGCCATTCGATCTGATCTTTATCGATGCCGACAAAGAAAACTATCCGCGCTATCTCGAATATGCGAATTTTCTTTCGACTGAAGGAACGTTGCTCATCGCAGATAATCTCCTTCCCAAAGGAGAAGCTCTGGACAATCCCCATCCCCATAATCACGAAGCGTGTGCCATTTATCGGTTCAATCGTCTTTTAGCGCAGCATCCCCGCTTCGAGTCGATCCTTGTTCCAACGATCGTCGGCCAATCGGGACGAATCGGCGCTATCGGAATCGCCCTGGCAAAATCATGAAACTCGCACTTCTCACAGGAGCAACAGGAGGGCTTGGCAAAGCGCTAGCCCATCTTCTCGCAGAAAAAAAAATCGCGCTTCTTCTCACAGCGCGTGATGAAAAGGCTCTTAAAGCTCTTGCGCAAGAACTCCCAACCTCTGTCGAATGGATCGCTTGTGATCTCGCCAGGGATTGCACGCCGCTGCTCAAGGCGATCGAAGAAAAAGCGCCTGATCTCGTGATCAATAACGCAGGATTTGGTCTTTATGGAGTGTACGATGCGCTTCCAAGCCCTGCGGAAATGCTCGACGTCAATATTAAGGCGCCTCTTTTGATTACCCAAAAAGCCATCCAAACCCTGAAAGAGAGGCAAAAGCCGGGAACGATCATCAATATCGCATCGGCTGCCGCTTACAATGCGATGCCGTACTTTGCGACGTATGCCGCTTCGAAAACCTTCTTGAAAGAGTTTTCCCAGGCTTTAGATGCCGAGCTCGATGGCAGCGGCATCCGAGTCCTCGTCTCTTGCCCAGGACAAATCGCTACGTCCTTTTGCGTGCGCGCTTCCAATGCCCTCTATCAAAATACCAGAAGTGGCGTGATGTCGCCGGAAAAAGTGGCAAAAGCGATCTGGAAACAAATCGAGCGTGGCAAGAGAGTTTCTATTGTCGATTGGCGCTACAGCATCCTCGTCGCACTATCGCGTCTTGCTTCTAAGAGGTGGCTGCAAAAAAGGCTCGCCAAGTCGATTCAGCAGAGGATCTGACGGCCTACTCTTCACAAGGAGAGCAGGGTGGAGGCGCTGTATAGGAAGGACATGGAGGAAGAGGCGCACGAGGCTCCGTACAATCTGTATTCGGACATGCCGGATTCGTGCAAATCGGCCCGCAGCCTCCAGGACAGCAGGTTGCATCGCCATACAGCAATTGTTGGAAATAAAGAGCCGGAAACAGAGGATTCTGATCTGGGTGAGGAAAGGTCAAAACAAAGACCATATCGAAGCGACAATTGGGATAAAAGCTCGTATTGAGTGGCCATGTGTATCCGAAAGCATTGAGAAGGGGGATGATCGAAGAGTGGTTCCAGCAAATGACGATATTCTGACCTTCGTACTTGGGATTATTTAGGATGAAATTCGCCATCTGGGTGGTTTGGTACCCATTGAACGGAGAATGGACAGGCAATTGGAGTAATTCCGCAACTGGCATCATCGTTTCGATCGTACGAGGAATGATGCGGTCCGATTCATCGATCTGCCTAGAGGCAAAAACGGCTGCAATCGGTCCGAAGTGCTGAAGATAGGGGGTCTCGGTCAAATAATAGGCTAAGCCAGCGGCTCTTTCCAATCCTTGCGGGTCGACTAATTGACCGTTCGAACCTTTCTCAGCATGCCGAAGAATGATGATTTGCGCGGGAGTTGCAAACAGCGTTTGCAAGGCAAGGCAGCAAATTAGAAAAATCCATGAGTACTTCATCATCATTCCTCTTTAAAAGCTAAACCGTGCTGAAAAAGCTCCTCCGTTCAACACAAGGTCCCGATCACTGGGAACTATATGATAATGATCTTTTTTCAGCTGAAATTGATGGAAGAAGAGGTGGTATTCCCAGCCTAGTTTGAACGTGAGCGCAAACCGCTGCTGGCAAATAAATGTCTCCCATAAAAGACCGGCGGATGCATCGAGGATCCATCTGAATTCTACAGGCTTTCGTTTATCATGAAAACGGGTGTAGGATAAATAGACTTCATCTTGAAGAAGATAGAAAAACCCAAATTCATAAGAAATCGACCCATTCCCATAAAATCGGAATCCCTTCCCTAAATTGACTTGCGGCTCTATTCCGACTCGAGGGCCAAGACCCCAATAGTCATTCTGCATGGTGATGGTGTCGAATCCGGCGTTGTTCGACATGGCATATAAATCGGGTCCGTTGGCAAAGATTCCTCCGCCATATTCGACGTCGAAATCTTGATCGATCCAGGCGGAACGAAGACCTGCGTAAGGTCGTAAATAAAAGCATCCCCAATGGAAGGCGCGGCCAAAATCGAGGTCGAGCAGATTAATACTCAACTTCCAGTGCATTCTCGCAAACGCTACCCAATCATAGGGAATAATATCATCGGACAAGGACCAAACGGGGAACATTCCTTGCGAAATTTCCATGTGGGTATCGCTGACTTTCTTTGTCGAGGACGTATAGAGCATCCAGTTGATCGCCATGTCCCACTTCTGGTCGGTAAAGATGTACCCAAAGCCGATCCTGGAGCCGACGTCCCAACTGAAATTCGTATTTAATACAGGCTCTAGAGTGATGTTATTCACCTCGAATAGATCAGTTTTGCGATTCGTCAAGACAATGCAATCTTCGCTAGGAACCATGAATAGAAGTTCTGCGCTGATCCACAGGTTGTCGCTATTGTTAAGCTGGGGGTAAAAGGTATCGAGAATATCGGGCATCGGAGCCTTAGCAGTCGAATTTTCCTCAGCAAGTAGGGAAGCTGACAGGAAAAGGGCCGCTGCGAAGTAGTGCAAAACTCTCATAGTTTCTCGGCTTTTCGGATCTTTGTGTACATCTTGCACAACCGGCAATTACTTTCTCAAAAAAAAAGTGACGCTTTGCAGGCTATTTTCTTTTTATACCGAGTCGGATAGGGTGCGATTAACAACCACCAAGGAGCATTAGAGTATGGATGCAAGAAAAATCATTCGCGATTTTTATCAGCATTTCGAAAAATTAGATCTAGCAGCAGTTCTCGCATTATTTGCTCCTCATGCCATGGTCGATTCGCCGACCTTGGGAAAAATGGAAGCTCCTGCTTTCTATCGGGAATTATTCTCAAAATCAAAAGGATTCAAAGTCATCCTCAAAGACATCTTCGTGAATCCCGATAAACCCCATCGAGCAGCTGTGTTCACGAACTTTACTTGGCAGACAAAGCATGGCGATAAAAACACTTTCGAAGGAATCGTGATCTTTGAAATGAATCCGCAGGGTAAGATCCAAAATGTGCAAATCATCTACGATGCCCAGCAAGCGCGCGAGGCCTTGCGCAAAGTCGGTTGAAGAAAGGTTCTATTTTTTCGTCAGTCTTTGGATCGTGGGATAGCTGTCATGGCGACCGGTAATTACTTTCTCAAAAAAAGAAGAAACTCTTTGAAGGCTATTTTCTTTTTTTATCGAGTCGGCTACGGTGCGATTAAGAGCCTGTCTGCGATTTTTTTAGTTTGTAGGACAGTTTATTTTTCGATTGGATCGATTATTTTAACTTCACACGACTTAAGAAAAGTCGAATGAAGTTAAAATAATCGATCGAATCGCAAAAGAAATCTGTCCTATAAGCAAAAAAATCGCAGACAGGCTCTAAGAAACAACCCAAGGTGAACTAGTATGGATGCAAGAAAAACCCTTCAAGATTTCTATCGTCACTTCGAAAAAAAAGATCTAGAAGGGCTCCTCCCCTTGCTTGCTCCTCATGCCATGGTCGATTCGCCGACCTTGGGGAAAAAAGAAGCTCTGGCTTTTTATCGAGAACTATTTTCCAAAACAAAAGCGTTCAAAGTGATCATCAAAGATCTCTTCGTGAATCCCGATAAGCCCCATCGAGTAGCTGCATTTACGACCTTTACCTGGGAGACAATGCATGGCGATAAGAACAGCTTCGAAACCGTCGTCATCTTTGAAATGAATCCACAGGGTAAGATCCAACACATTCATATCATCTATGACGCGCAGCCAGCCCGCGAGGCCTTGCGTAAAGTAGGCTAAAGGAAGACTCTATTTTTTCGTCAGTCTTTGTAGTGTTGGATAGCTAACATTGCGACCGGAGAGAACGAGAACTGTGGGATGCTGAAGATGGGGCATCTTATGGAACAGGCAGCAGGCTATCGGCACTGCTGATGCGGGTTCGAGCAAATATTGATGGTTCTCGAGCATCCAAGTAAATCCCTTGATGATCTGTTCTTCGGAAACGAGAAGGACGTCGCTGACAAGATGCTGAAGAACGGCAAAGCATTTCTCCCCCATTCCCCCTTCGATGGCCCCCGCGACGGTATCGATGGCCGGCATACGAGTTGCCGCTTTTTTTTCATGCAGAGAGATTTTGAAGGCTGGGGAATCGATATGTTGGCAACCGAAGATCTGGGCATCAGGTTTTACCGATTTTGCATAGTAGGCCATACCGCCGGCCAGTCCTCCGCCACCTACGGGAATGAGGAAATTGTGCGCATCGGGGATATCTTCGAGGATCTCCATCGCAAGCGTTCCGCCGTTGCCCGCCATGATCCGTTCATCATCGAAAGCAGTGATAAAGTGAAGATGGTGTTTGGCGGCTTCTTTCAAAGCCCACTCAAGAGTGTCGTCGTAACCGGTAAATTCCGATAGGCGCACTTTCACGGCTAACTTTTTGATTTTCTCGAGCTTTACGGGTTCCACGCTTTTCGGCAAAAAAATCGTGCAATCGACGCCGAGGAGTTTTGCTGCATAGGCCACGCCAAGCCCATGATTCCCCGCGGAGCATGCGGCGACTCCCCGTCTTCAGCTCATCTTTATGCAAGGTGGAAAGGTAAAAAAGAGCTCCCCTCGATTTAAACGAGCCTGTGAGCTGAAGAAACTCGAGTTTGAGATAGACGGGAACCTTGAGAAGATCCGATAGCACGGGAGAAAATTCCACTGGCGTTCTTAGGATCTTTCCTTTTAGGAAGGCGGCTGCTTTTTGGATTAGGGGAAGATTGAGCTGATGCATAGTGTCTAGGTCCGAAAATGCTAGGTGAACGGTCGAATTTTTCCCATGGAAAAATTTTATTTATTTTGACGAAGTTTGATCCGTTTGTCATCGGAGGAATTGATGACTTCGATTCCGATGTTTTCATTGATCTCAATGATGCGCCCTTCTAGAGCCGGATGAATGATTTCGAGCTGTTTGATGTAATCACTGAGTACATCCGCTAGGAGTTTTCCCGTCCCGCTTCCAACTAAGATATTGCTATTGGTGAACGAGCTATTGCCATCTCCGCCTCGGATGACATAATCGGCTGTTGCCACTTTGAATTTTGCATTGCGGTCGATGGGTTGATCGTTGACAAAGACTTCCCGTACACGGCTGCCGGGTTTGCTTTTAGAATCGTAGACCACGCGCAATCCCGAAAAATGGAGGAAACAGCCGCACTGTTCATCCATTTTCATCAACCCATACTCGATCGCCTTGAGTAAATTTTCTCCGGAAATCTCGATGAGAACGGCTACATTGTTAAAGGGTAATTCCGCTTGAATATCCCCGCGTGTTAGGCCGTAGGCTGCGGAATAATCTCTAAAGCCTCGGATTGCGCCTCCATTGAGAATTCCGATGTCAGCGTTGTAGTATTTGCGCAATGCATCCGTGACGATATTGGCAAAGGCGTTTTCCCCTTTGCGGACAGTTTTTGTCGTCATGGCATCCGTTGTAATCCCGAGTTTTGCCGACATCCGCATCTCGGCGAATGTCTTAAATTCCTCGAGTTTGGCCAAGATTTGCGGATTACGTTCATAGCCATGATTCGGAAGGAGCTTATAGGAAGGATAGACGATCGTTTTAGAGCGTTCGCCCACTTGTCTTTTTTCGATCTCTAGATCGATCCGTCCTAAATATTTTCCATCAACACCCGATTTAAAAATTAGGGTATTTCCCTCGATATAGGCCATAGGCTCGTGGTCGTGGCCGCCGAGAATCACATCGATTTCCGGAACATTGCGCGCGAGCTGAATATCTTCATTAAAATAAAGATGGGTAAGGGCGATGACGACATCGGCTCCATGTTTTTTGAGTTTGTGGACCGCAGCTTGCGCGCTCAAAATAATGGGAGCGAAGAGGATTCCTCTTGGAGCACTGGAAAGTTCGGCTGTTTCAGTTGTCGTAAGACCGATCATTCCAAATGTGATAGTGCCGATCTGGAACAAGACTGTTGATGCTGTATTGGCAAAAGGCATTCCGCTATGGATATCGATGACATTGGTCCCTAGCCAAACAAACTCCGATTCTTTGATCCGGTCGGCTAAGACTTCCGCGCCGAAGTCAAATTCATGATTGCCGAATGTGACGACATCCACCTCGAGAAGGTTGAAAATATCGATCATATGCTTGCCTTTGGAGACGCTTGAATAGATCGAAGGGGAAAGAAAATCGCCATTCACCGTCGTTATGTAACGGTCGCTCGTCTGCCTTTCTTTATCGAGAAGTGTTTTTAGTCCAGCAACTCCTAGATAGCCATTTTGCGCATTGACATCGTAGATATCGTTGAAGGTGAGGATCGTCAATTTGACTGTTTCTGGATCAGGATCACCATAGAGTGTCGCAACTGATAAAAAAACAAACGCAATGCGCTTGAACATGGGATTCCATTGTTGAATGAAGATTCAGCAAAATATCCAATGAGAATTAGAGTGTCGAGTTATATTCTTGAAGTTTACTCTCCTGTTTC
Organism: uncultured Simkaniaceae bacterium; assembly: GCA_963813105.1. GTDB lineage: Bacteria > Chlamydiota > Chlamydiia > Chlamydiales > Rhabdochlamydiaceae > JAGXTH01. The sequence continues at coordinate 70,335 of CAWEXT010000005.1, read as the reverse complement.
ACAGAACGCCTTGAGGCCTTTTTCTTCTTTCTTCTTTTTTCTTCTTGAGGAAATTCCAATCGCAGCTGGCAATAGATACGAGAATATTCCTCTAGCAATCTGTAGGTATAAAGATAGACCGCTTCTTGAGTGAGCATTTCCTCAGCAAATTGCGTGCTAGTATTCGCAATGGTTCGGCATTGTTCATCATGTTCTTTAGCCCAGGCAAATTCTTCGAAGAGATCGGAAAGATCTTCCTTGATCGGAATGAAATTTTCATAAGGTCGAAGGCATCTATAGAACCATTGGATATCATTTGTGACTTGTTTGAACATCACGGAATTTGATAGAAGCAAACAATAACAGCGTGGCCATGTGCAGGAGTTCCCATCGATATCGATGAGATACTTATAGTATCCATGAGCACCTAAAGACACCCAGTTGCCTATCAGCCCCATCTGTTTAAAGGAATCGGCAAGTTCTTTCTGATGAACACCCGTGATTTTCGCATCTAAATAGTTTGGATATTGCGTAGATAAAAATGCCAGTTTAGAGCGTGGAAAATCGAGCCAATTTTGAAACCCCGAAACAGGGATACCGGTCGAGCTGCCTCGCCAAAACATTTTCTCGATTTTTTTCCCCCAGGGATATTTCCGATTTGACTGAAGCATCTGTTCCCTTGTCCCCTCAAAACCCGCTAAGGCCGACCAATCGGGAATTAAGATAAGTCCTAGATCGTATTTATCCTTTGCCGCAACCAAAATGGGAAGAGGAGTTTCATTGGGGAATTCGGTGGAAAAGAGTATTTTATCGCAAAGGCTTATTAGGATATCGAGATCAGGAAATGGGATAAGCCGGTGGAGTTGTTTGATGCCATCGACCATAGGAGAATAAGCGCCATGAGAATTTAATTTGGGATCGTTGATAACGTATAGGTTTCCAGAAATAACTTTAACTCGAACAAGACACGCCATTTTTCTGTACGTTTGATAAACTACATCAAGATTTTTACTAATCAACGCGTTCTGAAAAGGAGCCAGGTCTTCTTGGATCTGCTCTAACATCCATTGTGGCGTAGGCTGCTGAAGTCTTTGGAAAAAAACATTTTTATCAAAGGCATGCAAAAGACTGCTAAGCAACAAGCAGCCCAGCATCACACTCTTAAGTAAGCAGTGCATCTCATGAAGGCGTTTTGACGAGGATCTTCAATTCTATGGATGAGGCTTTTTGCGTCGAGGGATATTTGATGCGCATGTGATGCGCGACGAGAAGAGTTTTGATCATCGTTTTCTTGATGATCGAAAGCTCTTCAAAGGTGAGATGACAATCATCGAGCTGACCGTCTTCGATTTTTTCTCTCACGGTCCGATCGATCATTCTCGCGAGAATTTCTTCGCTGATTTCATCGAGAGAGCGGGCGGTCGCTTCGACAGAATCGGCGATCATGATGATGGCCGATTCACGGGTGCGCGGTTTGGGTCCTTTATAGCGGAACGGCTTCTCATCGACAAACGCGTCATCGCGCACGAGTTCGGCTTGCCTATGGAAAAAGCAATAGATGAGGCTCGTTCCATGGTGCTCGCGGATGATATCCAAAAAGCTCATGGGGAGATGGTGTTTGCGAGCCAGGATCTCTCCCTCCGTGACGTGCGACATGATCACTTGAGCCGATTCGAGCGGCGTGAGCAACTGATGGATATTGAAACCGCCGAATTGATTTTCGGTGAAGTAATGGGGATTAAAGAGTTTGCCGATGTCATGATATAGAGTCGAGACACGGCAAAAAAGTCCATTGGCTTGTATCGCATGAGCGGCCGATTCCGCTAGATTTCCGGCGACGAGGCAGTGCTGATAGGTACCGGGAGCTTCGAGGCTCAATCGACGAAGCAGCGGATGATTGGGATCGAGCAGCTGCATTAGCGTGATATCGGTGAGCAGCCCAAAGAACGATTCGATCGTCGGAAGAATGCCCGCTACGATGACTGCGGTAATGAATAGGGAAATAAAGGAAGTCGTCACATCGCCGAATAAACTTCGCGTCAAAAAGGTTTTATCAGCGAAATCAAAGGCCAAAATGACGGGAAGGGAAATCAGGAAAAGCCGAGCGCAAACGGAGAACACTTGCGACCTCTTGCGCATACGGCGTGAAAAAAGAATCGCCGCTATGCCCGTGATGATATTGACTGTAAGAAATCGGTCGAATCCGAAGGCCGATGCAAGCGATATTGCCATGATGATCGAGAGCACGGCTGTGACAAATAGCGCGACTTCCGTACCGATAAGAACGCTGATGAGCAAGCTAGCAAAGGGAACAAAAATCGGATAATGGATGAACGGCAAAAGCGCATGTCCCTTTTCGAATAGGAAAAACTCGATGCCTTTCGACAACACAAGAGTGACGATGACGATGGTCGCAAGCAGAGTCGTTTTGGAAAGAGAAGCAAGCAATTCAGGAACGCGGATCTTTAAGTAACCAATCGAAAGAAGTGTGAAAATGACTGCGATGAGCACGCTTCCAAAAAGAGTGCTCGGCTCCCATAATTTCTTTTCTTTGGTCAATGCCTCTTTCATGGCGCTTAACATCGCAAGATGGCGCTTCGTCGCTTTTTCCCCCGGCTTGATGATGGGGCTCCCCGCTTCTACCTGGGTGTGTTTTTGGGGGATCATTTCTTGGACTTTTTCGCAAAGCAACCGTTCCGTGCCAATGTCCTGCTGGAAATTCCAGGGATCTTTGCGGAACCAATCGATTAGGAATACTTGCGCTTCTTGAGGCATCTCCGAGGAAAAACTCCTGTCTTGGATGAGCTGCCAAAAAGCATCCGATTCGGGAAGTCGATCGAAGGCTTCTTTCGAATTCAGAGGCTCGATGTTCCGAATCGACATCTTGAGCTGTTTCATTTTTTGGTAGGTACGAGGATCTGTGAAGCGCATCTTCCCAATGATCCGTTTCAGACGCTCGACCCCCTTGAGCATTTGATCAAAGGTGGTCTGAGAAGTTTCTTGCCGCCACGCTTCCTCTTCGACGAGATAGCGCTCCAAAGCTTCGGAGCGAATATCGATCTGTCTTTCATCAATGCGATAGATATCCCCGATATCGCGTACCGCTTGCTGACGCAGAATCCCGGTCGCATCGTCGTCAGCGAAGGAAAAGTTCGTTTGGGCAATGATGTAGCGGGTTGACTTACTGTTCAGCTCGAGGATTTCCACCCGTTCTTGGCGGATATGCAAAAATAGCGAAAGAACAGAGGCAAGGACAAAAAACAAAAGAAACCGCCGCAGCAGTCCCGATTTCCCCCAGCCCGCCGAGAAACGTTCTCTAAGTTTTTGCATATGATGTCTTTGCCACAGATCCTATCATATGAACCTATTAATTACGTTTTCAGATATAATAACGTGACTATGTCGTATCAAGTTATAGCGCGGAAATACCGCCCTCAAAAATTTTCTGAGGTCGTCGGCCAAAGTGCCATTGTGACGACTCTAAAAAATAGTTTAGCGCAAGAGCGCACCGCTCATGCCTACCTATTCTGCGGTTCACGCGGAACCGGAAAAACCACTCTCGCCCGCCTGATGGCAAAATCGCTCAACTGCGACAAGAAAAAATTTGACCACGAGCCCTGCGACGACTGCCCTAGCTGCCAAGCGATCGCGGCAGGGAGGTCGCTGGATGTGCTAGAAATCGATGGCGCTTCGAACCGTGGAATCGACGACATCCGCCAAATCAATGAGACTGTCGCCTACGCCTCTTCTCAAGGCAAATGGAAGATCTACATCATTGATGAAGTCCATATGCTCACGAAAGAAGCCTTCAACGCCCTTCTGAAGACGTTGGAAGAGCCCCCGGAAATGGTCAAATTCTTTTTTGCTACGACCGAGCCGGAAAAGGTCCCTGAAACGATCGTCAGCCGATGCCATCGTTTTGATCTAAACCGCATTGGCGAAGAAGAAATCGTCCGTAAGCTTCGTAGTATTTGTCGCGATTTCGGAAGGCAGGTCGAAGAAGGCGCTTTGCAGCTGATCGCGCATAGGTCGCATGGCGGGCTTCGCGATGCGGAATCGATGCTCGATCAAGTCTTGAGCTTTGCCGAAGGGGCTATCGATGCCGATACTGTCGCCAAACATCTCGGGCTACCCGCAAGACGCCACTTTTTCCAACTCGATGAACATGTCGCAAAAGAAGATCTTGCTTTTGCTTTGCGTCTCACTGAAGAACTCCTTGAAACAGGCTGCGATCCCCTTCTTTTTCTCGAAGGCTTGGCCGAACACTACCGTTTGCTTCTTCTACTCAGCTACGATACAAGTCAAATTGAACACAAAACGTATACCTGGCTCGAAGAAAGCGCAAAGAAAGCATATCTCCGCTCCGCTTCTCTTTATACGACAGACCAATGTCTATTTATTCTCGAAGAGATCATCGACAGGCTGCAAAAGATCGGCAAAAGCCCCTATCCACGCCTCGTCATTGAAATCCTTCTCACGACAATTCTCAAGAGCAAGCAACGAATTGGCATCGATGTTCTCGTGCATCGTCTGACATTGCTCGAAAAATCTCTTTCCGTAGAGAGCAAAACGCCCTCCGCTGAAATCCCAACGCCTGCGGCTGAAAGTCCTAAAGAAGAGGCTCCGCGCCCGGCTGTAAAAAAAGAAGAGCGGCTCGATCGCTCTACAAAACACGAAACCATCATGCGCTTTGCCGCCGTAGAGCTAGAAGGCGCAATAAAAAAAATAACATAAGGAAAAACCTATGGGCAGTGGATTTGCCAAAATGAAAAAACAGGCCCGCCTTCTCGAAGAGCAGGTGGAGCGTATGAAACAGCAAATGCAGGCGACAGAAGTGACTGCGTCAAGCGAAGGTGGCCTTGTTACCGTCACGATCAACGGCGACAAAGAACTCAAAAAAATCGTGATTAAACCTGAATGCGTCGATAAAGCCGACCTTGAAGGGCTGCAAGACCTTATCCGATCCGCACTCGATGCCGCCTATGCCAAACTGGCTCAAGAATCGGGCATGATGAGCATGCCTGGCGGACTCCCCATGAATTTCGGTTTCTAACAATTCTTTCCATACGCCGAGAGGAGCAGTTGATAGACGCTCTCGGCATCTTCCATTTTAAGCGCTTCCCTTGCAATTCGATACGCATCAGTGATGGCGCAGCTTCTAATCATGTGCTTGATCATTGGGAATATGCGTGGAACGACAGAGAGCTCGTCGACGCCAAGTCCCAAAAGAAGCGGAACAAATAGAGGCTGGGAAGCGATTTCTCCACAAACGCAAATCGACCTACCTCGTTTTTTGGCTTCGAGGACCGCCATTCGGACGAGCCTGAGAACGCTTGGATGAATAGGTTGATAAAGAGCTTCGAGCGTGGGATTGACGCGGTCGATTCCGAGAACGTATTGGGTCAAATCATTGGTTCCGAGAGAAAAGAAATCGCAATACGCAGAAAGGGCATCTGTGAGAAGTAGCGCAGAAGGAACCTCGAGCATGCAGCCGACAGGGATGTTCGCCCGGTGAAAAATGCCTTCGCGGCTGAGTTCTGTGCTCACTTCTTGAATCACCTTACGGACCTGACGCATTTCTTCTACCTGAGAAACAAGAGGAACGAGCAAACGCACATCGCCCTCGCTCGCAGCGCGGAGTACGGCGCGCAAGTGATTTTTGAGGAGCAGCGGCTGTCGAAATAAATACCGAATACCTCTGCAGCCCATGAGAGGATTCGCCTCTTCTAAAACCATTTCGTTTTTTGGAGGTCTCTTATCGCCGCCAAAGTCGAAAAGACGGATCACAATGGGGTTTCTATCCATTCTACGGATCGCGTCGACAAATAAGCGATATTGGCCCTCTTCATTCAAGAGATCGTGTTCAAAATCGGAAAAGAGGAATTCCGTCCTTAAGAGTCCGATGCCCTCAGCGCCGATTTTAGCAAGCACTTCGATCTCTTCGAGCGAGCCGATATTGGCAAAAAGTTTGACGCGGTGGCCATCGAAGGTCTCTGCCGGCCATTCTTTTAAATCTTCATGACGTTCATGAACACTCAGCGAGACATACTGTTTTTTGCGATATTCGGCAATCGTCTCCCGTTTTGGGTTCACGATCACTTTGCCGATCGCGCCGTCGACGATGGCAACTTTTCCGCGTGCTTTGACTAAAATGGCGAGATCGACGGTTCCTACATAGGGAATACCTTTGGAACGGGCGATCAGTGCGGCATGAGAGCCGGCAGCGCCGCGAGCCGTCACAAAAGCAGAGATACGCCTTGCCTGAGCAGAGGCTGTAGCAGAAGCATCGATATCGCTTGCGATCACAATCGAACCAATAGGCGCTTCTTGGAAACTTCTTTTGGGATTCTTGCGCAAATGACCGAGAATCCTGCTGGAAACATCCATGACATCGACAAGGCGCTGCTGAAAAAACGTCGCATCGCCTTTTGTAAATCCCGAGGCAAATTCTTGGATTGTCATGCGAAAAACCGACTCGGTATTGCAAAGTTCGTGGCGAATTTTCCCTTCTACTTCGGTCGTGAGAAAAGGATCTTTCAGCATTTCTAAATGGGCGCTGATGATGCTCACAGCATCTTGCAGTCCTTCACCGGCAAGAGAACATTGCAAATGCTCCAAATCCTCGCGAGACAGGGCAATTGCCTTACGGTACCGTTCGATTTCACGATCGATTTGGTCGGCGGTAATCGCGAACTGCGGGATCTCTTCATCATCTTGAATCTGGGGGAAATAGATGATTCCAATGGCGATCCCATCGCTCAAAGGCGTTCCCTGAAGCCACACTTCCTCGGAGTCTTCGGTGTATACAAGAGACGTCATAAGGAGAGCCTATTCGCTAGGGGTTGAAAGTGCCTCGATGATCTTTTCTAGAGTGAGCCTTGCATCATTTCCTTCGATCGTGAATGTGAGTAGAGCTCCACAGGGCGCCGCCAAGCTGAGTAAACTGATGATGCTATGGGCGTCGATGGTTCGCTCTTCGAGCGTCACTTGCGCTTTGGATTCTGATTGTTGAAGGATTTGTACGAGTTTCATTGCGGGTCTTGCATGAAGTCCAAGAGGTGTTTTGATCATGACTTCTTGCGTAATTTTCATGGAGAATCCATCCCTACACTTGCGTATTTATTCGACATTTCTTGAACAAGCTTCTCGTGAATTTGCTGAGGAAGATGTTGGCCGCGAAAGCGGATGCGATGCATCCTTGCAATCGTTTCCACAAGAAGTGCGATATCGAGACTCGGTTTCACCGGTAGAGTATAATAAGGGATAAGCCTTCCTTGAATCGTACACATTCTTTCATCGAGTCCAATGCGGTCATAAAAATGGCGTGGGTTCCATTCTTCTAAATGGACGATCATATCGACGCGTTTGGATTCGCGAACATAGACTGATCCATAAAGCTGCGCGATATTGACGATACCGATTCCTCGGATTTCCATCATGTGGCGAGTGAGTTCTGGACCTGAACCTTCGAGAAATTCTCCTTCTTTTCTGCGCAAGCGGACAACGTCATCGGCAATCAGCCTATGTCCTCTTTCGACAAGGCTTAAAGCAGCTTCGCTCTTGCCGATGGAAGAGTGTCCACGGATGATCATTCCGAAACCAAAGATCTCGATCAACGTGGCATGAAGTGTCACCGTCTCAGAAAGTGCATCATAGAGAAAGAAGGTCAATTGGCCGACGAGATCCATAGCCTGCAAAGGGGTAGAAAAAAGAGGAATCCCCCGTTCCATGCAGAGGTTAAAAAGCTCATCGGGGATCGGCAAATCCCTCGCGACAACCACAGCAGGAGTGCTGGGAAGTAAAATCCCGCCAAGCCGAGTTTTTTTTAACCCAGGCTCTAAAGAAGCTACATAGTTCAATTCGGAAGCGCCAAGGACCAAAATCCTCTCGCCAGTATAGTGATCGAGTCTTCCGGCAAGACAGATTCCAGGTCTTTGTACTTCCGGAGCATGGATGCGACGACGCATTCCCTGGCCGGCGGTGGTTTGTAAAACCAAATTCAGCTTAGAGCCATGCTGCGATAACATCTGCTCGACAAGATACGTCGCTGGCACCTTTTGGAGGCCTCCACCGTAACAATACGAATATCGCGCTAAATACTTTACGTATTCAGACGTAGCACAAATTGTAGGGCGGTGATTGCTTTTCCTTAAAGCAGTTTTTTGTTAAATTTGAGCCTGTTTCTCAGAGCAAATGCTAATGCGTCATACGAAAATCGTCGTCATCGGGGGAGGGTTTGGAGGGCTCAATGTCGTAAAAGGGTTGAAAAAAACTCGGCAAGACCTCCTCCTCATCGATCGGACCAACCATCACCTTTTCCAGCCTCTTCTCTATCAAATCGCCAGTGCGGCCCTTTCTCCTGCAGATATTGCTATCCCGCTGCGCGAAATCCTGCGTAATCAGGATAATGCCAGCGTCATCATGGGAGACGTGGTCGAAGTCGATAAAAAGAATAAACAAATCACCATGTTCGATGGGGAAAAGATCGGTTACGATTTCCTCGTTATTGCGGTCGGCGCTCGCCACTCCTATTTTGGTAACGATCGCTGGGAAAAATTCGCTCCCGGGCTGAAAACTCTCCAAGATGCGATCCAAATCCGGCAGCAAGTCCTTCTTTCTTTCGAAAAGGCGGAGCGGCTAGAAGATCTCTCGGAAAGCCATAAATATCTCAATTTCGTCGTGATCGGCGCAGGACCAACAGGCGTAGAAATGGCCGGGGCCATCGCTGAAATCGCCTATCAGACGATGTTCAAAAATTTTCGACGGATCAACCCCGCCCTATCCAAAATCTATCTCATCGAAGCCCTTCCTTATATTTTGCCGATGTATTCGCATAAATTGAGTCTCAAAGCGAAAAAAGATCTAGAAAAGCTCGGCGTCATCGTCATCAATGGAAATAAGGTCACCGATGTCGCTGAAGATGGCGTGCAAATCCAAGGAGAATTCATCGAATCGGTCAATCTCATTTGGGCAGCGGGCAATCAAGCCTCTCCCCTCCTGAAAACCCTCGATGTTCCCCTCGATCGGCAAGGACGCGTCAAAGTGGAAAGCGATCTTTCGATTCCAGGACATCCGGAGATCTTCGTGATTGGAGACGCCGCTTGCGCGCTCGGTAAAGACGGCCAGCCTCTTCCTGGTATCGCTCCCACAGCCATCCAACAAGCGAAATACCTGGTAAAAATCCTGAGCCAAGAGGTTCCCAAAAATCAGCGATCTCCTTTTCGTTATTTCGATAAAGGATCGATGGCGACCATCGGAAAATTCAAAGCCGTCGCGAAAATCGGCAGACTCGAATTCTCAGGATTTCTCGCCTGGGCTGCCTGGTGTTTCATCCATATTCTTTATCTCATCGGATTTAGCAACCGCGTCACTGTCATGATGCAGTGGTCCATCATGTATTTCACCTCGAAACGAGGCGTCCGCCTCATCTACCGCCCCATTGACGAACAACATCATTAACGAATTTCTCGAGCGTCATCCTGCCCTATGGATCGGGATGATCATGCTCCTCTTCGCTGGACTTGCTTTAGGTTGGGGTCTTGCTGCTACCCCTTGGCTACTCATCCTTCTTTGGCCTTGGGCAAGAAAATGGATTCCTCTTCTTGCAGCGCTCGCTTTGGGATCGATCGTGGTTCTTTATACCCATTTCTCTCTGCCGTCACCTTATGAAACCAAAGAAACCGGCACCGGCTTTTTTCGCATCCAGGATGTCAAAGAAGAAGAGAGTCCTTTCGGAAGAAATCTCGTCTATTCAGGGGTGATGCTCCATTTCTCCGCTGATTCTGGCAAGATTTTGAAAAATGTTCCCTGCCGGATCTATCACAAGTCCAAACAAAAAGCCCCGCCAGCGAATTGCGATTATCTCTTAACAGGCACCCTTTCGCCCAAAAAAGAGTTTCGGGCGACGTTTAAACCCCTAGATTGGCAACCTGTGGAGAATTCTTTCTCTTTTGCCAAGTGGCGCCGGAGCGCAAAGGACTCAGCGCGCAGCTATTTGCAAAAACATTTCGGCGGATCTTCGGTTTTTCCTCTCTTTTGCGCTCTCACTCTCGGGGAGATCGATGATCGTCAACTAGCAGGCCAATTTCGGAATCTTGGATTGAGCCATATCCTTGCGATTTCTGGCTTTCATTTCGCATTAACTGCCGCGCTCATCATTTTTGCTTTGCGCTTTTTGTTTCCGCGTAGGGCCGTACCCTTGCTTGCTTTGGGCCTTCTCGCATTTTATGCGTTTTTTCTAGGAGAATCTCCTTCGATTCTGCGAGCTTGGGCGGCCATTTCGTTATTTCTATTTGGCAAATGGAAGGGATACAAAACCACCGGCCTCAATGCTCTGGGCTTCGGACTCATCGTCGAAATTCTCGCCAATCCACTTTTGGCAAGCCAGGTGGGTTTTTCCTTAAGTTTTCTTGCGACAGCCTCCATCCTTCTTCTTTATTCCCCTTGCGAAAAGTTCCTCCAGCTCCTTTTTGTTCCCAGGACTTTATCCACCCTTGAAGAATTTTCTTCACTTCATAAGCATCTCTATCTCATTTCTTGCCTGCTTCGCAAAGCCCTCGCCCTCAATGTCTGCGTGCATCTCGCCACGATCCCCGCCTGTTTGCTCTTCTTCGGATCCTTTCCCTGGCTTAGCCTACTGTATAATCTTTTTTATCCATTTCTGATCTCGCTCTCGATGACAGCGCTGATGGTAACGACGCCGATCGACCTCATTTTTCCCTTGGTGGGAGGATTTCTTCATGCCTGCAATCGAAGCTTTACCGAGTCCCTGATCGGCATCGTGGCACATCCGCCGGGGAGCTTTCGGGTGCAGACAGAAGCCTTCTCTCCCTGGCTACTTTCTCTATGGCTTCTCTTACTGATCGCTTTCTGTTTGTTCTTTGACAAAAAGAGGGAAAAGCCCCTATTATCCTAGGCTCTTTATGGCGGTCGTAGCTCAGCTGGTTAGAGCACTGGATTGTGGATCCAGATGTCGCGGGTTCGAGCCCCGTCGGTCGCCCCAATTACGCCATGACAATCATACAAGCGCTATTTCTAGGACTTGTTCAGGGATTGACGGAATTTTTTCCTATCAGTTCTTCGACCCATCTTGCGCTTGCAAAAGCCCTGATCGGCCTCCCTACCGGAGAAGCGACAGTGCTTTTCGATTTGGTCTGCCATATGGGCACTTTAGCTGCCGCGCTGTATATCTTCCGTCAAGACATCGCCCTGCTATTCACAATACGCAGAGATAAGCTTCTGCAGATCTTCCTCGCGATGATTCCGCTCATCCCAGCTTATTTTCTTTTAAAGCCCTTTCGGCAATCGATTCATGGATTCGGCGGTCTCGGTGTCACACTCAGTATCACCGCCCTTTTGCTATTTCTCGGGGAATACATCCGGTTGAATCAAACGGCGAAAATCCATTGGTCGCGTCGGGCAAGAGACGCTCTTTGCATTGGAGCGCTTCAAGCCACAGCCTTGATTCCCGGCATTTCTCGGAGCGCCTCGACGATTTCTTGCGCCAGATTCCTCGGATGGAACGCCAGCGAGGCCGTCCGCTTCTCCTTTCTGCTCGCCATCCCGACGATTTTCGGCGGAAATTGTTTAGAAACCTTGCATTATCTCCAAAATTCTTCTCAGAGTTTGCCGATTTCTCTTCCATGCTGTTTAATGGGATTTGGGGCATCGGCATTAGGAGCCATCGCTATTATCAATCCGGCGCTGCGTTTCCTAGAAAAAGGGCGTTTACGTCCATTTGCCTGGTATTGCCTGGCATTGGGAGGAGGTCTTATCCTCTTCTCGCTCTTTTAAGAATGGGAAATGAATAAAAAAATAAAAACCGCTCCTCGTTCCGAAGCAAAAGGCTTATGTTACTTAGCCTTGAGCTTCCTATTGGCGATTGCGCTTTTGACGTATACGCAAGACGCTCCCCAGAAAAATTGGCTGGGACTCGCCGGTTACGGCTCCGCTTGGATGCTCACCTATTTCTTCGGCCTCATTGCCTTTCCGGTTCTTGGTTTTCTAGGATGGATCGGATTCCGCATGCTCGCTTGCCGCCCTGTCGAAAAATCGCGTATTATCTATTTTTCCGTTTTCCTCCTCTCGATTGCGATTCTTCTGAACCTATTTACAGAACTCGGCGCACCCGTTCCCCAATTTCTTGCCAATAAGGTGTACGTCGAATCGACAACTTTCGAAATTCCCTATCCCCACCGCTATGATCGCTATAACCTCGGCGGAGTCCCTCTTTATTATCTCTACCGCGACTGTTCCTCTTTGAACCTTCAAGTCCTACTCAGCGATATCGGCATCGCCATTACATTCTCCATCACAGCTATCGTCTCTTTCGGCCTTTTGGCCAATGTCCGTTTCCTCTCTTTTTTCGAATCCTTCGTAGCTAAGGTTCAATCACTCAAAGATCAGGCTTTTGAAGAAACAAAGGACTTTGAAGAAGAAGAAGATAAAGCGGAGATAACGCTTCTTCCTCCAAGGCCACTTTATACGCCTCCTCCTATGATCAAAGAAAAGGTGATCGCGCTTAAAGAATCGATCGCAGCGGCTATCGAACAAAGATCGGAACAAAAAACACGCCTTTCAAAAAAAGAGAGCGCCATCCAAGCGCAACGGGTGGCCAACGGCGATTTCACCACCTACGAACTGCCGCCGCTTTCCCTTCTCAATCAACCCAAAAAGATCGACCAGCCTCTGCTCAAAAAAGACCTGCGAAGACAAGCGGAGATCCTCGAAGAGACCCTGATGAGCTTTGGGATCGAAGCCAAAGTCGGCGAGATCAATTGCGGGCCGACGATCACCTCCTTCGAAGTCCATCCTGCTGTCGGCGTGAAAGTGCAAAAGATCAAAGCGCTGGAAAACGACATCGCCCTTAATCTGCAAGCAAAATCGATCCGCATCATCGCTCCTATTCCTGGCAAAGCCGCCGTCGGCGTCGAAATCCCCTCTCTTCATCCGCAAGAAGTGAGCTTCAAAGAATGCTCATGACCGCCTATCAAGCACAGCCTCGCAAATTTCTCGATCCCTGATTCTTCTCGGCAAAACTGTCGCGGGCGATAACGTCATCAGCGATCTTGGCGAAGATGCCCCACTGCATGATCGCCGGGGCCACCGGTTCGGGAAAATCGGTCTGTATCAACACGATCGTCATGTCGATCTTGATGAATGCGCGCCCCGATGAGATCAAACTGCTCATGGTCGATCCGAAAAAAGTGGAGCTCACTCCCTATACGAATCTTCCCCACATGATCGCTCCTGTCATCACCGAAGCCGCATGGCGCCTATGCGGCGCTCAAGCTGGCTCGTCAAAGAGATGCAGATGCGCTACGACATCCTGAAACAGCTCGGCCTGCGCAATATCACCGCCTTTAATAACCGGCACGATCAATAAAGAGCTCGAAGCCTCGCTTAACAGTCCCTATCCCCGATCAGATGCCCGCGATCGTCGCCATCATCGATGAATTCGCCGACCTGATGATGGTCTCCAGCTCCGATCTCGAAACGCCCATCGCCCGCATCGCCCAAATGGCCCGCGCGGTCGGCATCCATCTTGATCCTCGCCACGCAGCGCCCCTCGCGCGAAGTGATCACCGGCCTGATCAAAGCCAACTTTCCCACCCGCATCGCCTTCAAAGTCGCCACGCGGATCAACTCGCAGATCATCCTCGATGAAAACGGGGCGGAAAGCCTTGCTCGGCAATGGCGATATGCTCTTCCTCCCTCCCGGAAGCTCGCATCTCATCCGCGCGCAAGGCGCCTACATCAGCGATGAAGAGATCAACCGCTGTCGTCGCGTTTCATCTGCAATCAAGCCCCCACCAATTACTTAATTCCCTCGTTTGATACTATGCGGAAAGAAGACATGAACTTCGGAGAAGATGAAGAGGCCATAGGCCGCGATAGCCTCTTCGAGCAAGCAAAAACCCTGGTCATCGAAACCAATACCGCCTCGACCACGTTTTTGCAGCGAAAACTGAAAATCGGCTATGCGAGAGCTGCAAGCCTCATGGATGAACTCGAAGCGCATGGCGTGATCGGACCGCAAGAAGGCGCTAAACCAAGACGCGTTTTACTCAATAGAAGCGCAAAGCTAAATAACGATGAAAAAGACACAACCTTTGAATCATGAAGTAGAACGCCAGCTCCTGCCGCGTCTTAGACTGATGGGATTTCTCCTGATGGTATTCGGCGTCGGCGTGCTGGTCTATGGAATTATGACCAATCCCCCTCCTTTAGAGGAAACCGCGGACCTACCTTTGACGTTAGAGAAAGAAAGTTCTCTCATTCCTACTGAAGAAGATACTATTCCCGAACCCAGACGCGACATCATCTATCTCGGCGTCTCGAGTTTCTGGGTCATCGGCGTCGCTTGCATAGTTTATGCTTGGCGCCGTGGTGTAAAACTCAAAGCGCTTAAGGAAAATGTCACAGAACAAACCTAAAAAAATCCTCCTCGCGCTGAGTTCTCTCGATGAGCAAGAAGCTCTTGGGAAAATGCTTTCCTCTTATGAACTCGAATCGGCTTCTTCGGGACCTGACTGTCTAGAAAAATGCAAGCGCTTTGACCCCTCTCTTCTGATCATCGATCTGATGCTGGCCAAAATGCACGGCCTCGATATCGCCCATCGCCTGCGAGCGGCAGGAAATTCCCTGGGAATCATCCTCGTCGCCGATCAGCCGATGATGCAAGCCTATGAAGCCGCTATGCAGCTCAAGATCGATGAATTTCTCGTCCGTCCTTTCACTCCAGAAAAAATCAAAGATCTCTGCGAGAAGTATTTTCAAGGCAAGCTCAAACTCACTCCGCTTGTACGCGAAGAAATCCACGAAGAAAGCAGTCATTGCTACATCCCGAAGATCCACACGCCCGATCGCTATATGAAATTCTGGGGAACAAGGGGATCTTCCGCCGTTTCCGGCTCCGATTACGTCCGTTTCGGCGGCAATTCCTCGTGTTTAGAAATCCGCTCCGGCGACGATCTCGTCGTCATCGATGCAGGAACCGGCAGCCGCTCCTTAGGCGACCAACTTACGAATTCTCAAGCTAAAAAAATCCACCTCTTTCTCGGTCATACCCACTGGGACCACATCACGGGCTTTCCCTTTTTCTCCCCTATTTACAATCGTGATGTCCAACTTGCGATTTGGGCGCCTGTTGGCTATGAAGTCGATACCCGTGAACTCTTCAACAAAATGCTCGCCTCGACGTTCTTTCCGGTCCGCCTCGAAGATATCCGCGCGAAAATCGAGTTTCACGACCTCCATGATGGAGATAGGATCAATATCGGCGATCTCACCATCTCTACCCATTACGCCTACCATCCTGGCGCTACGCTCTGTTTTCGCATCTCCCAAGGAAAGCGTTCTTTTGGCTATGTCACCGACAATGAATTCCTCTATGGGTACCAAGGCCATCCAGGAGCCATCGACCGCGATCATAAACTACTTAAACCTTACCAATCGCAGATTGAATTCCTCAAAGACGTCGACCTCCTCATCCATGAAGCGCAATACACCCCCTTTGAATATCAAGAGCGTGTCGGCTGGGGACATTCTTCGATTTCCAATGCCACGGTCCTTGTGAAATACACCAAGGCCAGGGATTGGCTCATCACACACCACGATCCTAGGCATACCGATACGCAGCTATCCAAAAAGCTGCAGCTTCATCGGGATATCCTCGAGGATTGCCACATCGACTGCAAAGTGATGATGGCCTTCGATGGACTCGCGCTTCCGTTCTAAAAGAGTACAGGCTGACTCGGCCTATCTTGCCAAGCGATCGAAACAGGCACGTCGAGGCCGATTTCTTGCATTTTGTCCCGTATGATCGCCAGGGCTAGCTCGGGGTTGTTGCATTCGCTGGAAAGATGCGCCAAATGGATATGCTTGAGCTGGCCATGCGCGGTAGCCGCGATCAGCTCGGCACATTCTTGATTGGAAAGATGCCCTTGGCGGCTGAGCACCCTCTGCTTGTATATAAGGGGCCGGTTGCAGGCATGCACCATCGAAGGCTGATGGTTCGCCTCTATATAGAGATAGTCGCATTCTTGCAGATGGCGCGTCACAAGCGTCGTCACGCAGCCGAGATCAGTGCAGAATCCCACCTTGTGCCCTTCCGCTTTGATCGTGAACGCGACAGGATCTAACGTATCGTGCTGCACACTGAAGGGATGGATTTCCAGATCGCCGAATTCAAACGGCTCTCCCGTGGAGAAAATACGGAATTTCGGCATTTCATCGATGGTGGAGAGGATCGCTTTGGCCGTTTCACTATTGGCATAAAGAGGAATCCCTCTCTTGCATAAACTCGCAAGGCCTTTGATGTGATCGGCATGTTCGTGCGTGATGAGGACCGCTTCGATTTCATCGAGGGAAATGCCGAGCGTTCCCAAACGCTCTTCGAGCACGCGCACACTGAGTCCTGCATCGAGAAGAATTTTCGTTCTCGACGTTCCGAAATAGATGCAATTGCCTTTCGATCCCGATGCAAGTGGACAAAAACCAATCATGCCGAATCTTTTATCATTCAAATCAGGAAAACAACAAGTTAAATAATTATTTGAAATTTATTGTGTACTTAGATTACGGAAGAAAAAAGGTAAGGATGGTCAACATGCACAAAACCGGCGATGAGATTCTCGCAGACATCGATCAGACTCTCGATCAGTTGATCAGAAATGCGCATCTCTTGCAGCAAGTTTCCGAACGAGAAGCCTTCGCTTCCTATTCAGCCCGCATGCATAAAACGCAAACGAGTCTTGCCGCACGCGTTTTGCATATGGAAGAACTCCTTCATGACACGGAAGTGAAAGCTGATGAAAGATCCCCTCTTTACGAGGTG
The DNA here is from genome assembly GCA_963813105.1 of uncultured Simkaniaceae bacterium. GTDB lineage: Bacteria > Chlamydiota > Chlamydiia > Chlamydiales > Rhabdochlamydiaceae > JAGXTH01. The sequence continues at coordinate 53,519 of CAWEXT010000005.1, read as the reverse complement.
ATCCAGAAAAAAATCACGCAGTACAAAAAGTTGAATAACGAAATGCTCAATCTTCTTTCGCTAAGATTCCAAACAGCCGCAGGCTCTAAGCCTCGCATCGGCCGCAACAGAAAAGCTAAGGTCTAAAAACCTAATTAGCCAAGAATCGTGATCGCTCTTTTTGGGTAGGTCTGGAGATTTCCTATCAAGAGGAAGACGAGATTTGGCAAGAATCTGCTCAACAAGTCTTCATAGAGTTTCTCCCGACTTTAAGATTGCTGAAGGATCCGACTGTTTGCAATAGGTCTCTCGGATTAGTTTTATGAGGACCAATGATAGAACTAGGTAAAAAATCAAAATGGATAATGCAATATGATATGTTACGGGCGAAAATACGCGTGCCCCAGCGGCCTCGGCCCCGGACCACCAAAGATCGAGAATTCTTCCTATAAGCGGATCGGAAAAAGCGCCGAAAAGCGCATCAAAAGCATTCATGAATCCAAACGTTGTACCGACGATGATCGTTGAATAGCTTTCCTTAATCATGCTGAAAGAAAGAAGGAAGGAACTGATCGAAAACCCGAAAAAAAATAACAAAATGAAAATGAGCATTGCAGGGACAGTAGGAACATAAAGAATCATGGACAGACAAAAAGTGGTTGCTAAGGTGCCCCAAAACATTGCAGGACGTCTTTTACCAATTTTTTCTGAAATCCATCCAAAAATTGGAGCTCCTATAGCAAATCCTAAAAAAAGGAGAGAAGAAGCTCTTGCCGCTGCATTGTGAGAAAACCCGAGAGCCTGTGTTAGGAAGGGAACGCCCCAGAGTCCACCAAAAGACAAAAGGGGAGCACAAGCGAGTCCGCTATAGAAAGAGAGGTACCACGATTGGCGATTGCTCAACACATTTTTTAAGCTTTTTAATAGAGAAGGCCTTTCCGGCATCAGATCTACATGGCAATGATGGGGAGCTCGGTTTCGGACGATGAGGACAAAACCAGCGGCGAGGATCACTGCGGCCAGACCTAATATTTGCATAGCATGACGCCATCCTAAATAGGAGATTAGTGAAGATAAAGGGGCTTGGCCGCATACAGGTCCGAGCATAGCCACCGACATCATTAGCCCCATCATAATAGCGTATCTCCCGACAGGAAACCAATTTGCAATGAGTTTGATGCAATTGGCGGAGGCGAAAGCTGCACCGGTTCCCATTATAACCCGGGCAATACAAGCAAGATAAAATGTAGTGGATATGGAAAAAAGAAAGACCCCGAGTGCACAAATTACTATAGCCGTTGTTCCAACTCGTCTAGGACCCCATCTATCGATCAATAAACCAGCAGGAATTTGCAGAATGAGATAGGAATAGAAGTAGCAGGCCGTGAAGTTTCCCATTTCTGCTGCGGTCAACGAATACTCGCTCATGAGTTCGGAAGTCATAACGCTTGGAAACACCATGACTACAAATTTGTAGAACATGAAGAGGCTGCCTAAAAACCAAATGACCCAAGCTCTAAACATATTCTTTTCTGTAAGGGTTTATGGCAAATTTGTCTCTTTTTTATACCGCCGCTCGGTCTTATTGACGATTTTGACGATTGCCAGGGCGTAAATTCCTTGATCCTGGCCTGAGCGGCGACATGCAGATGATGGGCTTCGTGATGGGTCATAATGGTTTTCTTTTCCTTCTTTTCGATGAATAGCCGCGCGCTTTCCCCTCAATTTCCAGGGTCGCCGGACAGATCGTTTCGCTGAAAATATCGACTAGATTGCCAGAGACTTTTCTTTTCTCAGCCTCTATTGGTAAAATAGATTTTTTCCGCTATAGGTTTGAGATATGTCGAGATCTCTTCAGAGTGCCGTCCAGCGCGATTTTGCCTTGCTCAATTGGCCCACTGAGGCAAAACCAGAGGAAATCCTCGATGTCGCCATCATCGGCGGAGGTCAATGCGGTCTAGGCTTATCCTTGGCTCTTCGGAAATACAACATCACCAATGTCCAAATTTTCGATCGGGCTCGGGCTGGCGAAGAAGGTCCCTGGGCTACAACCGCCCGGATGCTCACGCTCCGCAGCCCCAAAGAATTCCCTGGGCCCGCTCTTGAATTTCCCAATCTTACTTTCCGCGCCTGGTATGAAGATAAAAATGGGGAATGGGAAAAGGTGAGCAAAATCCCCACCCTCGAATGGGCAAACTATCTTCGATGGCTCCCCAAGGCTCTCAATTTCTCTATAAAGAATGAATGGCATCTCCTATCGATCGATCTTCAATCTCCATTGATCAAGCTGACTTTCGATGGCAATCGCTCCGTTCAAACACGTACAGTTGTTCTCGCCACAGGGCGCGATGGGTTTGGCGGGTTTTCGACTCCCCTTTTCATTAACCATTTGCCCCGCTCAGCCTGGTTTCATACGGGCGAACGGATCGATCCAAAAGTCTTCAACGGAAAAAAAATCATTGTTGTTGGCGCTGCCGCATCGGCATTTGATATCACTGCCACGGCTTTTGAACATGGGGCAGAAAAAGTAACCATGCTGATGAGAAGAGAAAGACTCCCTGATCGGAATCCACTTTCTGAATTTAAAAATTGGGCCGCTTATGCCTCGATGACCGACCGCGAGAAAATTGAAAACCTGGAGACACTATGTAAACTCGGTACAGTTGTTCCCGCTGAATCGGTAGAACGGGCAGTAAAATGGAAAAATTTTACTCTTCTTCCTAAAACAATCATCTCACGCGCCCACCCAGATCGGATTGAAACCAACCATGGCCCCATCGCAACTGATCTCATCCTCTTGGGCACCGGCTACGCTATCGATCTCTTCCGCATTCCTGAACTGGCCGCCGTCTGTGATCAAATCCTACTCTGGGGAGACCTTTATCCCAAAGCTTTCACCAAAGCCGCTCCCTATCCCTACTTAGGGCCCCATTTTGAATTTCTTGAGAAAAAGAAAGGAACAGCGCCCCATCTAAAGCACCTTTATTGTTTTAACTACGGCGCCTTTTTAAGTCAGGGTCGGATCGCTGGCGATACTGATGTCATTCCCATTGGCCTCAATCGCCTGGCAGAAGGACTCGCCATCGATTTGTTTAAGACTTCTTCTCAAGGATTGTGATTCGTATTAGAAAGAACTTAGTTTTCTGATCGCGTTTTCCAGATCTTTTTTCTGTGGGAGGACCGCGTCTTCCAGCACTTTGCTGTATGGGACGGGGCAATTTTTGGCGCCGAGGCGCATGATCGGCGCATCGAGATTCATAAAGGCTTTTTCTGCGACAAGGGCCGCGAGCTCTCCTCCGAAGCCACCGAACTCCGCCGCTTCATGGGCGATGAGGAGTTTACCGGTTTTTCGAACAGAGGTGAGAACGGTTTCTAGATCGAGCGGCACGATCGTGCGCAGATCGATGAGTTCGACAGAAATCCCTTCATTTGCTAGTTGGTCGGCGATTTCAGCACCCATGCAGACGGTCATGCCCCATCCGACGACTGTGAGATCGGTTCCCGTACGGACGACTTCAGCCTTGCCGAGAGGAAGGACTTCTTCTTTGGTCGGCTCAGGCCGCGCTGAGAACATTCTCTGACGATAGAGCGCCTTATGCTCGAGGAATATAACGGGATTGGGATCGCGGATGGCCGCTTTCATTAGACGTTTCGCATCGGCGGCATTGCTGGGAACGACGATTTTTAGACCCGGGCAATGGGCAGCGAATCCTTCGATGTTCTGGGAATGATAGGGCCCGCCTTGAATATAGCCGCCGCAAGGCATCCTAACGACGATAGGACAATTCCATTCGCCATTGGAGCGATAGTAGATGCTCGATAGTTCATTGAAAAGCTGGTTGACGCTCGTCCAGAAATAGTCGGAGAATTGGATCTCGACCACGGGCTTGAAGCCTTCGACAAAAGAGAGGCCAATCGCCACGCCGACAATCGTCGATTCGGCGAGCGGCGAATTGAAGCAGCGTGTTTCCCCGTGCCGCGTGGTAAGATTGCGCGTGACGCCGAATACACCACCCTTGCCTTTTGCCACGTCCTGACCGAAAACGATGATTCCTTGATCGTCTCCCATTTCTTCATCCAAGGCGCGATTGAGCGCATCGACCATCACGATCGTTTCTTGCTTGTTCGTGGAGGGTGTTTCGACGATGGCAGGTGCTTCCTGGAATACTTTGTCCGCGGCAGTGGATGCTTCAGGATGAGGATATTTGTCCGCTTCGACAGCCGCTTGTTCGATCCGGTCGTGGATCTGCCCACGCAAAGCATCGATCTCTTCTTGCGAGATCAGTCCCAAATGCATGAGCCAGTTTTCATAGCGCGGAATTGGATCGCGGGCGCATTCTTCATCGATCTCTTTTTGGGTCTTATACTTGGTAGGATCATCGCTGCTGCTATGGGCGCACAGTCTCGGCACTTCTGCGACGATGAGCGATGGGCCTTGTCCCTTTCTTCCCCGTTCTACGGCATCAGAAAGGGCGGTCGAGACCTGCTCATAATCGCAGCCGTCGATATCGACAACTTCGAGTCCCTGAAATCCTTGCGCAATACCGGCAATCGAAGATCCGGCGGTCTGCTCGGATAGCGGTACGGAAATCGCCCAGCCGTTATTCTGAATGACGAAGATCACCGGCAAACGGTGGATACAAGCGAAATTGAGCGCCTCGTGAAAATCGCCCTGCGACGTTGCGCCATCGCCTGCAGAAACATAGACGACTTCATCTTCCCCAGAGAGCTTCACGCCAAGAGCAACGCCTACAGCTTGCAAGAATTGCGAACCGACGACGCTGGATTGGCAGGGGATTCGGAGTTCTTTGTGCGAAAAATGCTCGGGCATCATTCTTCCGCCGCTATGGTGCTCGAATTCGCGTGCCATGAACGAAGCGAAAAGTTCCACAGGACAGCATCCTAGTCCTATGGCAAACCCTCGATCGCGATAGTAGGGAAGGCCCCAATCTTTTCCGCGCACTAAACTCAGGCCGCTGACAGCGCCGATGAGCTCATGCCCTGTGACCGGCATGTGAAACGATCCACCCTTGTTTTGCTTGACGAGCTTGCCCATCTTATCATCCATGAAGCGCGTCACATACATCGCTTCGAGGACTTTGAGGCAATTTTCTTTAGCGTCAATCGCTTTGGAAGCTGCAAGTGTGGATTGTGGCATAGTTATTTATTTTTTTTGGGTTTAGTGAGAGGCGTTACCTTTTTCATCGCCGTCGATTTTGGAGGCGGAGCAATAGGCTGAGGTCTTGGCATTTCACCTTTCTTGGGCAATACGCCCTGAGCGAGTGAAATGACTCTCTCCCCTTCCTCGGCTGCAGCCATCGGCGTCTTGCTAAGCGCTTTGATCAGGCGGTCATCGCGATCGGTGCCGGCCGTTTCATGAATGGCACCGAGCCGCTGTGAAAGATGGCGAAGAGATTCGAGCCGTTGAGAAAGCGCTTCGAGTTTGGTATCGACCTTGAGCCGCGTGTAGCGCCGCGCAAGTTGGCGAGGAGCTGTTGTTCGGTATCGAACTTCGCAGAAAACGTAACAGAAGAGGCGGTGACATCGGGAAGATACAGAAACGCTCTTGCGCAAGGAGGAACTGTCGTATAGATGTCGAGCGTGAATTGCGGCTCCATCTCCACTTTGGCGATCTGCTTGGGAGGACGGCCCCGTTTCGGACGAGGATTGAGAGCTTCGTTCGAATAATACGTTTTGGCTTTGGCAAGAAGAGCATCGCGCGACTGCGTCACTTCTTTAGGAACTTTGACGTCGAAGAGATGCCGTTTCACTTTCTCGAGGACTACGCGCGGTAAATCTAAGTCTTCTTCGAAAACGAATTGGAATTGTTGATTCCGGAGCCACTCGATGATCCGGATCCGCGAACGCTCGCTATAGTAAAGCTGCCATTTTTCCAGTTCAGGTAAATGGTCGTAGATGAATTCAAGAAAATTTTCGCGGGCTTCTTTGGCGCCGATGATGTCGAGTAATTTTTCCTTCGTATCGATATCATAAACTTTTTCATTGACGAACCCCTCCATGAATTTTTTTGTTTCATAGAAGGTCATTTTAGGAATCAACGAATATCGCTCAGGATGCTCGAGAATCTCTTTTTCGAGCTCTTCGACCTCTGCTAGAGGTTTATCGAGATCGACATAAAGGATAAACCCTTCTACGCGATCTAAGTAGAAATCTCGTTCATCATCCGACTTGGCAAACGCGTCCATCAAGCGATGGAAGCGGAGAAGAAGGGGATTTTGCGCTACGGGCAGGTTCGATTTCATAAAGTAAAGCCTTGAAAATAGCCTTGTGAATTTGTGGCCACACTATACCACACCCATTTTGCCTAAGCAAGCTCAGGAATGTGAAGGAAAAAATTTAAGATTGGTCGACAGGTGCAGTTTTCTTTTGACGGAAGAAATAGGCGAAGGCGCCGAAGGAAACGAAGATGAGGGCGCTCGAAAAAAGGATGGGCATGAGCGTGTAATTGGCGACGATCGCGCCTGAAAAAAGTGGCAGAATGCCGACAGAAGCCCATTGAACGGAATTGAGGATGCCGAGCATTTCCCCTTGTTCGTCTTTGCGGCTGAGCGTGGAGACCATCGAAGCAATGTTGGGATAGATGAGCGACTCGGGAAAGGCGATTAAAGGGAGCGCAAGAGCGATAATCCAGAAGGACTTTATACTGACGAAGATTAGCAAATTCAACGCGAGGAAAAAAAGCCCGGCACGCAAAAGCTTCTCTGCTGAAAAGCGTTTCATGAAAGGTCGTATGAGAATTCCTTGGCAAAGAGCGACCCATATTCCGGCATACGCATAGAAACTGCCGATGTCCTTCGGTCCGAAGTTATAGCGATCGATGAGGAATATCGAGGAGAACTCTGTGAAGAATCCCCAGCCCATGCTGAACAAAAACGTGACGAAAAAAATACCCCTGAGCGTGGGATGCGCAAAGGCTTTTAGGATTTCCTTCGTCGAGCCTAAAAGAGTCCAAGGAGTCTTTCTTCTCTCTACAAGGGTTTCTTTCATGAAGAACCAAACGAGAAGGAGATTGCCTAGACAAATCAACGCGGAGAAAAGAAAGGGCGCAACCATTCCCCCTGTCTCGGCGAAGCTTCCGCCGAGATAAGGCCCCAAGATGAACCCCACCCCCCAAGCCATGCCGACTAGGCCGAAATTATTTCTTTTTTGCTCTTCCGAACTAATATCGGCCACCATCGATTGCGCGATAGCGAAGTTTCCTGCAGAGATTCCGACGGTGAGTCGAGATAGCATAAAAAGAACGACACTGCCGAGAAAAACAGAAAGAGCCCCGGCTAAATAACTCGTGCAGGCAATCAGAAGCGTGCAGCATAAAACTTTTTTACGCCCAAAACGATCCGACAAAGAACCTAAGAAAGGGCCGCCGAAAAATTGTCCGATGCAGAACATCGAAATAATGAGCCCGTATACCATTCCCTTCACACTCACGGAAACATCGGGCAGCATCGGGCTTTCCGTCTGCATGATGAGCGTCGGGAGCAAGGGGAAGACTAATCCAAACCCCAGACTGTCGATGAAGACAGTGAGGAGCAGCGGCATGATACGACGAAACATATAAGGAGTATTTAAATGTTCTAGTGATTTTACCAGAGATGTCCTATTTCCGACGACTATTGACTTAATCAAAAGAGATTTCTAGACTCTTTCCTCCAGCCCTCTCTCTCGAAGGACCTATTCTATGCTCGATATCAAGCTCTTGCGCAAAGATCCCCAAGGGATCGAAAAACGATTAAAAACGAAAGATCCTGAAGCAAGCGTTTCTAAAATTCTCGACCTCGATGAGAGAATCCGCCTCAATAAAACCGAAGTGGAGCAGCTCAAAGCCAAACGGAACCATCTCTCCAAAGAAATCGGCGATAAGAAACGGAAAGGAGAAGATTCTGCCTCTCTGATGAACGAAGTCGGCGGCCTTGGAGATCGGATCAAAATTTTAGATGAAGAATTGGTCTTTCTAGAAAGAGATATGCATGAAACTCTGGCCTCTCTGCCCAACCTTCCTGCAGACGATGTCCCTTTCGGCGTCGATGCTAAAGAAAACGTCTGTCTCAAATCTTGGGGCCACAAACCCCATTTCGATTTTCCCTCCCATAATCATGTGGAATTGAATGAACGGCTTCATCTTTTCGATTTCAAAAGGGCGGCTAAGGTTGCCGGGAGCGGCTGGATTTCGTATCGCGGTTTGGGCGCAAGGCTCGAATGGGCTCTTTTGAATTACATGCTCGATATCCACATCGAAAATGGCTTCACCATGTGGATGCCGCCTCATCTCGTCAAACCCGAAATCATGTTCAGCAGCGGACAGCTTCCTAAATTCGAAAACCAGATGTTCAAGATCCGCGATGAAGATTACAACCTCTACTTGATCCCTACAGCAGAAGTGGCGTTGAATGGGTTGCATTACGAGGAGATTTTTAAGCCCGAAGAACTTCCGTTGCGTTATTGCGCTTATTCGCCTTGTTTCCGCAGAGAAGCTGGAGCTGCGGGAAGTCAGGAACGGGGGCTGATCCGCGTCCACCAATTCAATAAAGTCGAAATGTTCTGTTTTGCAAAACCCGAAGAAAGCAAAGACATGTTCACGCAAATGGTCGCCTCCGCAGAAGAGATTCTCGAAGGTCTGAATTTGCATTACCGCACGATGCTGCTTTGCACAGCCGACATGTCATTTGCCGCGGAAAAAACGATCGATATCGAAGTTTGGCTTCCTGGACAAAATCGCTATTACGAAGTTTCTTCCGTTTCCAATTGCGGCGATTTTCAAGCAAGACGCGCGCAGATTCGTTTCAAGCGCGGCGAGGAAAAACCTGAATTCGTTCATACCTTAAACGGCTCCGGACTTGCGACATCCAGGCTTATGGTGGCATTATTAGAGAACAATCAGCAAGCTGATGGTTCGGTCAAAATTCCCATCGTGCTACATAAGTATTTAAACGGGATCAAAGAACTCTTGCCTACTTAAGGGGTGTATCCATGGCGCATATTTTGGAAGACTTGAGGAGTTTCGTCGATAATTCTCCGACTTCCTATCACGCCGTCGAGCAAATCGCCGAGCGTCTTGCTCTACTCGACTTTCTCCCTTTGGAAGAAGATGATCCTTGGAAACTCGAAAAAGGGAAACGGTACTTCGTAATTCGAGGGGGCGCGATCTGCGCGTTTTCTGTTCCCACTTCTTCGGTAAAGTCGCTCGTCATTCTCGGATCCCATACCGACAGTCCCGCGCTCAAACTCAAGCCCAATCCCGACTACCATAAAGAAAACCTCCAGCTTTTCTCCGTAGAACTCTACGGAGCCCCTCTTTTGAATTCCTGGCTCAATCGCGATCTCAGCATCGCAGGTAGAGTTATCGTCACCGATTCCAATGGCCATACCCTTGAAAAACTCGTCTGGATCGACGACGCTCCTATCACCATTCCTCAGCTTGCCATCCATCTCGATCGAGAAATCAGCGAAAAGGGACTTCTACTCAATAAGCAAGAACACATCATTCCCCTTGCTGGCCTCATCAAAGATCAAGAGGCCGCAGGAGGCTCTTATCTCGAATCGCTTCTGCATCGTCACATCCAATTCAAAACTCTTTTGGGCTACGATCTTTTTCTCGTTCCACTCGAAACTTCCCGTTTCCTAGGATCGGAAGGAGAACTTTTCGCCTCGTACCGTCTCGATAATCTCGTCAGCGCTCATGCTGCCGTGACAGCGATGGGCATGGTCAGCGAACCTAGCAAAGATACGCTCCAAATGGCCGCTTTCTTCGACCATGAAGAAATCGGTTCCAGAACAATAGAAGGCGCGGCTTCTTCTCTTCTTTCCGACACCTTGAAACGGATCCGCCTTGCCGTTGGCATAGAGAAAGAACAGTATCTTCGCATGAAAAATCACTCTCTTCTGATCTCGATCGATGTCTCGCATGGTTTCCATCCGGCCTTTGAAAAAAAACAAGACCCGCAGCACGTCCCGCTTTTAGGACACGGCATCATTCTCAAATTCAATGCCGATCACAAATACGCAACAAGCGGTCCAACCTCTGCGATCATCATGCAAGCCGCGCATGATCTCAATCTTCGTTGCCAACGTTATGCCGCACGAAACGATATCGTCAGCGGCTCTACCATCGGTCCCATCGCTGAAACGGATCTCGGCATTCCTACTGTCGATATCGGCGTTCCTCTTCTTTCCATGCATTCGATTCGGGAACTCGTAGCCGGACGCGATCATCTCGATATGTGCACACTCCTTCATCATCTGCTCATTTCGAGGATTTCTGTATGACAGCATCCCTTCCTCCTCCTTCCGATCATTTTAGAGGAAAATCGGCTCTTGAACATCTCCGAGATGCGCGGACAAAAGGTGCGATGGCAGCCCGCGAAGTCCATGGCACAGAAATGTCGGGGCATATCGCAGCTGGCGCAGATGCCGCAAAAGAGACCGCGATCGCCCTGTTTCTGATCGCTTGGATCTCCGTAACGCTTGCCTTCGATCCCGCTTCCATTGAAAAGCTACTTTGGACCTTTTTTTTCGGCTGGATGATTTGGAAAATCGGACGAAGCGCGCTTCTCGGCTATGCAAGACTAGAAAGGCTGCATAGGCTCATCGAAGAGGAGCGCTATGAAATTCAGCACAACCGTCAGCAAGAAAAAGAAGAGCTGATCGAGCTTTATGCCAATAAAGGGTTTAGCGGCAAGTTGCTCGAGCAGGTCGTCGAAGTTCTCATGTCCGATGACAACCGCCTGCTCAAAGTCATGCTCGAAGAAGAACTCGGCCTTACGCTAGAAAGTTTAGAGCATCCTCTGAAACAAGCCGTTGGAGCTGGCGTTGGCGTCATCCTCTCTTCCATCCTCGCATTTATCGGCCTGCGTTTCCTCGGAACCACTGGGCTCATCATCGGTTCTGCCATCACATTATTTGCCGCGACGATCCTCACCTCCAAGACAGAACGCAACCGTCCCTTAAACGCCCTTCTCTGGACTTTCGCTACGGCCGCCCTTGCTTTGGGTGTTGCGTATATCGTGTTCAGCTGGTTCTAACTGACGAATGAAAGCGCATAAAGCACCCTATATTTTCGACGAGTTCTTCGCCTCGGGGAAAGAAGAGAGCATCAGCCCCTTCCTCACTCCTGGTTCAAGACCTTGGGGAAAAAATCTTCCTCTGAAAAGCGCTTTTATATCTGCGGGCTTTTTGGCTCTTGCTTACGCAGCTTCGTTCGCGCTTGCCCCCTTGCAGATCTTGCCTCTGATTTTCGTCTATTTTTTATCGGGCACTCCTGCGCTCATCGCCGCCATCGAAGATCTCAAGAAATTCGAAATCAACATCGATATCTTGATGACCATGGCGGCTTTACTCTCGATCGTCATTGGAAGTCCTCTGGAAGGCGGGCTTTTGCTCGTCCTCTTCGAAATCTCCGCGGCCATGGAAATGAGCGTGACCCACAAGACTAAAGGCGCTCTTCTTCTTCTCCATGAGCTCTCTCCAAGGGCTGCCTATGTCATCGAAGACACCGATATCATCGAGCGCTCCGTCAAAGACATTCTCCCTGGCACCAAACTCCTCGTCAAAGCGGGTGAAATCGTCCCTCTCGATGGCAAAGTCCTTGCGGGCAGCTCCTTTGTCCATCTGAAGCATTTGACGGGAGAAAGCGAACCGATCGCCAAATCTCTACATGATGAAGTGCCGGCAGGAGCAAGGAACCTCGATGGAACCCTCACGATCGAAGTACTCCGCTCCTCTTCCGATTCCACCCTCACACGCATCATCCAGCTCATTACGCAGGCTCAAGAGTCCAAACCTCGCATCGAGCGATTTCTCGATAAGTTCGGCAAATGGTACGCGCTTACGATCATCTCTCTTTCCTTTATTTTTGCTTTTTCTCTGCCGATTCTTCTGCAACTCCCTTTCCTTGGACCCGAAGGTTCTATCTATCGAGCTTTAGCCTTTTTGATCGCTGCTTCCCCCTGTGCGCTTATTATTGCGACTCCTACCGCCTACTTAAGCGCCATCAACAGCTGCGCCAAACGGGGCATTCTTTTGAAGGGCGGCGTCGTCCTCGATGCGATCACCAAATGCAAGACCGTCACTTTCGATAAAACAGGGACATTGACCTCGGGAGAATTACGCTTAAGCGAATTGAAGCATTTGCTTGGAAGCGAGAAAATCTCTTTCTCCGAAGCTCTTGCCATTGCCGCAAGCCTAGAACAGAACACGACACATCCTATTGGACAAGCTATCTGCAAAAAAGCTGAACAAGAACAACTCCCCATCCCAGAACTTCGCGACTTTCGCTCCTATGCTGGTCTTGGGCTTGAAGGTGTCGTCGAAACAGCTTCAGGAAAGATACCTGCAGCGATCGGCAATATCGGTTTCATTGAACAAAGACTCCCTTCACATCTACAAACACAGTGGCTTTCCTTGAGAGAACCTCTTAGAAAAGAAGACAAAATCCTCTCCTTCCTTTTGATCGGAGAAGAACTGTTCGTCATCTCTTTGAGCGATGAGATCCGCCCTCTTGCAAAAGGCTGTATCGATGCCCTCAAGCAGAGAGGCAATTTACGCCTGGTCATGCTGAGCGGCGACCGCCATAGCAATGCGCAGCGCGTAGCGAATCTCGTGGGTATTGAAGAGGTAGCCGCTGATCTCAAACCCGAAGACAAACTCGGCAAAGTGGCGGAATTTTCGCAAAAAGACGGACTCATTATGATTGGCGACGGCATCAATGACGCTCCAGCTCTTGCAAGAGCCACAGTAGGAATTGCTTTAGGAAAAGTAGGCAGCGCTACTGCCATCGAAGCTGCTGACGCCGTTTTTATGAACGATGATCTCTCCTCGCTCGATTGGCTCATCAAAAAATCCCACCAGACCATCGCCATCGTGCGGCAAAACCTTCATGCTAGCTTTAGCCGTTATCCTCTTTGCGACCACCCCAGCTCTTCTTGGACTTGTTCCTCTTTGGCTGGCCGTCGTTTTGCACGAAGGGGGAACAGTTCTCGTCGGCCTAAACAGTTTGCGCCTTTTAAGGAGATAAGAGACTATGCGTACACGTTTTCCGCCCATCGAACCGTATGCGACTGGAATGCTCCCCGTGAGCCCGATCCATACCCTGTATTATGAAGAATGTGGCAATCCCAAAGGAAAACCCATTCTATTTTTGCATGGCGGACCGGGGAGCGGAATGGAGCCGTCTCATCGACAATTTTTCGATCCTGAGGCGTATCGGATTGTACTTTTCGATCAACGCGGCTGTGGGAAAAGCACTCCCCACGCTTCTTTGGAAGCCAATACTACTTGGGATCTCGTAGACGATATCGAAAAACTGCGCCGGCATCTCGGTATTTCTGATTGGATCGTCTTTGGCGGTTCTTGGGGAAGCACGCTTGCTCTGACGTATGCCATCCAGCATCCGGAAGTCGTTCGCGGGCTGATCGTTAGGGGCATATTCCTGACAAGACCCGAAGAACTCCGCTGGTTCTATCAATATGGCGCCCATTTTATTTTCCCCGAAGCTTGGGAAAAGTACATAGGTCTCATTCCTCCAGAAGAACGGGGCGATCTGATCAAAGCCTATTACAAACGGCTTACCTCGAATAACCAGCAAACCCGCATCGAAGCAGCCAATGCTTGGTCCGCTTGGGAAGCGGTGGCACTACGCCTTAGATTCGATCCTGAATTATTCGCTTCATTCACTGATCCGTTTCATGCGCTAGCAGTCGCTCGCATCGAATGCCATTATTTCGTGAATCTCTGTTTTTACCCCACCCCTAATTGGATTCTCGAAAATTGCGAGAAAATCCGGCATATTCCCGGCGTCATCGTGCATGGCAGATACGATATCGTCTGCCCCGTCGATAATGCCTGGCAATTGCATAAACGATGGCCGGAAGCCAAGCTCGAAATCATTCCTGATGCAGGGCATGCGGTAAGTGAACCGGGCATCACCGATGCCTTGGTCCGAGCTACTGATTCCTTTCGATAACAAATGTCCATAAATGGACTGTTAAGTCCATTTCATTCGCTGATTCAATTTCGTTTGAAATTCATTGTTAATTTCATTTTATTTCCAGTTAGTTTTTGCTTAATTTATAAATTAAAATTAACTATTATAAAAATACAAGATGGAAATAAAACTAAAATTGAAGTATGCCAATTATTCGTTCGGAATATCGTCCCCCTGCTTGGATGCGAGATAGACATACGCAGACTCTTGTGCCCGCCTTATTCCGTCGCGCCAGGGGGCCCCATTACGAAAGGGAACGAATATCCACATATGACCGTGATTTTCTAGATATTGACTGGGCAAAAATCGGAAGCTCGAAACTCGTCATTCTAGCCCATGGCATGGAAGGGAACACATCCCAAGAATACATGGTTGGAATGGTCAGAATTCTCAATGAAGCGGGTTGGGATGCCATGGGATGGAATTTCCGCAGTTGTAGCGGAGAATTGAACAATAAGGTCCGCTTCTATCGCGCAGATACCACGGAAGATATCGATTGCGTTGTCCGACATGCCTTAAAAACAGGAAAATACAAAGAAATCGCCCTACTCGGCTTCTCTTTAGGAGGCTGTCAGACCCTCAAATACTTGGGCAATCTAGGATCCAAAGCCCCTTCAGAACTCTCCAGAGGAATTGCCATTTCGGTCCCTTGTAACCTCAACGCCTGTGTAAAGTCTTTATCCTATGGATTTAATAAAATTGTTTATCTAAGGCGTTTTGTAACAGTTCTGAAAGCCAAGCTTACGGAGAAGATCCGCCAATATCCGGACCTGCTTTCCCATCTGGATGTGAATCTGATTCAGGGTTTTGAAGACTTCGATAATTTCTTCACAGCCCCTCTATATGGTTATAGAGACGCTAAGGAATACTATGAAAACTGCAGCTGCAAGCCCGATATTCCTGAGATTCGCGTGCCGACTCTGATCCTTAACGCTCAGAACGATCCATTCATACCGAGGGATGCGCAACCGATCAAGGAATGCCAAGAAAATCCTTGGGTCACATTAGAAATGCCCACTGATGGAGGGCATGTAGGCTTCATGCTTTCTTCCATCAATGGGCCGTATTGGACTGAGAAAAGAACTCTCGAATTTCTTAAGTGAAACTCGTTGCAACTCTAGCGCCCGGCAGTATCAGGTTGGCTGGGAATTGCATTTCTGGAGCTGGTCTTACGCGACGCACTCTTAACGTCGTTGGAGGGCCTCGGAAACTAACGTCCGTTGCAATACCAGGCAATGGCAGGTGCTCAGGTAAGTCAAACGCAGGAGCACGCGCTGATACTGGGACCTCGTCATATTCTGCATCTTCTTCGCTTTCGTAATCAGATCCGCTTACTGAGCCATCCGTTGAACCAACGCCAGGCGATTGGGCACGACGGGGGCTAGAGGATCCTGAATGTGACCCGCCTAAGGATTCATAATCACTTTCCGGCTCGGGTAAAACTCGTTTTACAACGCTGGCTACGCGGTCGGAAAACATTTGTTGAAAGAACCGGACGGGAGCGCTGTCAGCTTTGAAGAAAGCAAAGAAATTCTTCACTACTCGAAAAAACTTGAGAGCCGCATGGTCGGATAAACCAAAGATTTTATCATCGGGGTCGGCTTGGATAATTGTTTTTGCAAACTCATAGCGAGCTTTTGGATTGGAAAAATCAATATCGGCCTTGTCGTCGACTTGATCGAGCATTCGTCCACCTTGGACAAACATTTGCATTCTTTGTTCAGAAAAACTAGGAAAGGCTTCTGGAAATTTAATCATACTAACCTCTGTTTTATAAATTATGTTTCTTATTAATTTAGTTACTTGTATGAGGAAGATTTATTGCACAATGTAATTATCGCACTCCCCAATGAACATGGCAATAACAAAGAATGTCTTGTTGCAATGAAAAATTGTGATCGCTAGAGTATGATTATGAGTAAAAAATCTATTGGGAAGCGAATTCGCTCCACATGGGGACCTTTGTTTCTCGTCCTTATGTGCCCTCTCGCAGCAATTTTGATGTGGTACACAAATGTTTACTTGGGCGGATCCCTTAGTAATCTTTTGGTTCTCTTTCATGTCCAAGGAATTCCTACGACAATCTACGATATATGGGGACCGGTCTTTTTCGGTTCCGCAACTGCCTGGAAAATCCTCGCGATCTACGCCGTATTCCAACTAACTTTAATGCGGATCGTCCCCGGCAAGCGTTTCGAAGGCCCGATTACGCCTCAAGGAAATATTCCCGTTTATAAAGCCAATGGCGTCGCATGTTTTCTCATCACTCTCGCCACTTTTAGTATTTGCAGTTTTGGCTTTAATCTTTTCCCCGCATCGATTCTCTATGACCATTTAGGGGAAATGATCGGCGCCCTCAATATTTTCAGCCTTCTTTTTTGCGGCCTACTCTACTTAAAAGGATGGTTTTCTCCTTCAAGCACTGACGCAAGCTTGAGCGGGAACTTCATATTCGATTTTTATTGGGGCACGGAGCTCTATCCGCGCATTAGCGGCTGGGATGTCAAAATGTTCACCAACTGCCGATTTGGCATGATGGGCTGGCCTATTCTACTTCTCTCCTATGCTGCTAAACAATCGGAGCTCTTTGGCCTTACAAATGGCATGATCGTGGCCGTCTTTTTACAGCTCCTCTATGTCGGAAAGTTCTTCTTATGGGAGACGGGGTATTTGCGATCGCTCGATATCATGCACGATCGCGCAGGCTTTTATATCTGTTGGGGATGCTTAGTTTGGATTCCTGCGGTCTATACTTCCCCGACGATGTACTTAGTGCAACATCCTCTGGAACTTGCACCGTCGGTAGCCACAATGATCGCGACAATCGGCACTTGTGCCATCATCATCAATTACCTTGCCGACCATCAAAGGCAACAGGTCCGCGCAACACAAGGCGCTTGCAATATCTGGGGCAAAAAGCCGAAACTCACCAAAGCTCCTTTTACCACTACACGTGGGGAGAAAAAGATCAATGTCCTGCTCGCTTCGGGTTGGTGGGGCGTTGCCCGCCATTTCCACTATTTGCCGGAAATCCTAGGCGCTCTTTGTTGGAGCCTCCCGGCGCTCTTCTTCCATTTTCTTCCCTATTTTTACGTCGTATTCTTGATGGCGCTGCTCATCGACAGAGCAGTGCGCGACGACAAACGCTGCCGCGCCAAATACGGGGATGCCTGGTCGCAGCATTGCGAAAAAGTCCCCTACAAGATGCTCCCTTACGTCTGGTGAGTCCTCTTCGCTATTTCTTCGTCGAGTTTTTTGAGTTGCGCGGTCAATTGCTCAAAACGGGTAACTTTCGTTTCCAATTGCGCTTCCAGAGCATTGAATTGCACTAACATCGCTTCAAATTGCTTGCGGAGTTCTTCAAGAGCCCTGGACTTTTCTTCGAATTCCTTCTCTCTTGCCGCAATGTTCTTTTGAACATCCGCTAGCTGCGCTGCCTGTCCTTGCAGAAGTCTTTGGGTCTGCTGATACTCTTCCTTGGTTTTGTCGAGGGCAGCCGTTCTTTGCCTGATCTCCTCTTCGACCGCCTGATACCTATGCTCATCCGCCAGCAGCTTCGCTTTGACAGCTTGAAGCTCGTCGTTTTCTTTCCTCATGGTCTCGACGACCTGTTGAAGTCCCTCTTTCTGCTGCGTAAGGGCGCCTAAGTTTTTATCGGCGACGCTTCGGGCTTGCGCGATCTTCGCCGAGAGCTTTTGGATCTCATCTTTCGCCGTTCCATCGATCCGATCCCCCTCAGCTTGGGCTTGTTTCTCATCGGCTTCAATTCTTTGAAGGTCGGTCGAAAAAGTTCCGATATTCTTGCTTAAATCGAGGTCGTTTGCCGTAAACTGCCGGATCTGCTGTTTTAGGACCACTAAACCCTTGCGGAACTCCGTTACTTGCTCCGTAAGGCCGCTGACCTGGGTTTTTAAAGCGGCATTTTGCTGATCGAGCACTGTATTGGCCCTTGTAAAATCGGCTACTTGCTTCCTAATGCCGTCATTCACTTTTTGCAGGCCTACATTGACAGCCTTAAGATCCTGTAGGGACTTTTTCAGCTTATCGTTTTCCACTTGGAGATCGTGAACAGCATCTCCCCAATCTTTTTCTGCTTTGACGAGCTTATTTTTGGTCTCCTCGAGCTTCTGGGCTGTTTTCTTCAGCTCTTCGATTTCATTGATACCATCGCTGTTATAGTAAGCGACAAGAGATATCACCGTGACCACGCCGAAGCCCGCTGCCGTCCACGTCAATTGCTGAAAAAAGGCAGCCGCCAGACCCGCGACGCCGATTGCAGCTGTCGTTCCAGAGCCGATCTTCCACCAATTGGGAGAATAATCGACGATTTCAGGAAGTCCCCATCCTTGGGGAAGTAGCGACGTCCGTGCATAGGAATCGATTTTCATGTCGCATCTCCTGAATGAACAGCTCTTTGGATACCTTGGGTATGGGCAGCGAGATGCTGATCGACGACATCCGCCTGCGCCAAGGCTTGTTGAAAGCGCTGCATGAGCGGCCCGAATCTATCCACAGATGCGCCGATACCCGTTGCGATCGTTCCCCAACCCTGCTGGCTTTGTCCCATGGAGCTTTGCAGAGCCTGGAATCTTTTGAGTTGATCTTCGAACCCTTGTCTTTCTTGCTCAAGCTGCTGTTGGACCAAAGCGAGATCTCGTTGCGTGCTCGCGAGGGCTTTCTGATCGGCTTCCGCTTGCTGCTGCAGTTTTGCGATTTCCTGCTCTTTTGCTTGCAAACGGCCTGTGACTTGTTGGAAATCCTGGGTATTTTTCAGAAGCCTTTCCCGCTCTACTTTTAGCGCTTGGGTATAGCTGACAAGCTGAGCGAATAATCGATCGGTACTCGTCTGAAGACCGGCGACCCCTTTGCTCAAGCTTTCAGCGCTTTCCTTGATGTTGGCGCCTTCCTTCGATAAAACCGCAGCAAGTTGCGCTTCATGCGCATCCATGTCCTGAACATCCACGCCCATCGCTTGAAGTTTGCTTCGGAATGAGGCGTTCTGCTGGCTGAAGGCTTGAAGTTGTGGTCGGAAGGATTCGATCAAGACCTGGCATTCTTGCTTTTCCTTCTTCAGTTGTTCATTGGCGGCGGATAAGTCTTGGATCCTCTGATTGAGCGTTTGCTCGGAGAGTTGCTGTTTGCGCTGGGCTTCGACAAGCTGCGCTCTTAGGCCATCGAGTTCCTCTCTTTCCTTGCTGAGCCTTTCCGCATCAGCTCCTACAGCTTCCACTTGGGGACGGAGCGCAGCTGTTGCCGCATCGGCCCTTGCTGCTGTTCTTTCCAGATCTCTATCGACGCCTTGAAGTTCCTTCGTCACTTCCACCACCGATTTCAAAGCGCGGTATTTTCTCGCATAGCAACATCCTGCAGCAGACACTACAGTAAAGAAGGCGAACACGACTCCGCCCACAGTACTCTTTAGAGCGAACGTGACGGCGGTGCCTACACCTCCTCCACCAATACCTGTGCCGAAGAGACATTCTGGCAATAGGTCCCAAAATGTCGGTTTTTTAGGTTGGGGCGGTTGTGCAGCAGCAGATGCGACAGCAATTGCGACGTGATCTGGAGAGCCTGTCCCTGCTGCTGATGGTGCGGTCATAAAAGAACCCATTATGGGATCGACGTAAGATCACGATGTCAAATTGCAAAAATTTTGTTAAGATTTTTTTGTAGAAACGCAAAGAAATCGATCCTCGCTCTCGAGAAAAAAAGAAGCGCAGATTTTTTTTCTTTTCAAGGTCATTTAAAGATCCCACATTTCGCTTTTGATCAATCATTAATTATCCTGCTTCATGCGTTGTAAATTACCTAATAAGCTGCTTAAATTATAATTAACTTGGGAGCATCATGGATCAACGTGATCTAGACGACGCTGTTCGCAAAGAAAGCCAAAAATTCCATGAAGCTTACGCATGGCTGACGAGCCATATGCCCCCGAAATTCTTCGAGGAACTCGATCAAGAGCACGTCACGCTAGTGGCCCATCACCTGATGGCCTTTCATTTGCAAGAGTACTTCTCGCATATCCACTTGAAAACCTCGGCGATCGCCCTCTGTCTGGATGGCCCCGATGCCGACCTCCGTATTCTTCAGCAATACCGCCTCTTCGGCATCCGCAGATATAGAGCCTTCGCTTCTAATATCTCAGTCCCTGGAACAAAGAGCCGTCTTCGCATCGCGATCCTGCATTTCACCGAATTCTCCGAAAAAAACCAGACGGAAGAACGTTTTCCCCCAACCCAGGAAAAAGAGGTTTTCGCTGAGCTCAAGGGGCGCAATGCCGACCTATCCAAAGAAGACTTCCACCAGCTCCTCAAAGAGATCAGCCCTCGCTTTCTCAAAGCCTTCCCTATTGAGAGAATGATCTCTGCGATCGATATGTATTCTCGCGCCAAGAACCGCGACGCCTGCCAGTATGAAGTGCGCGTAAACGAGGATTGGAAGGAGAAGAAAGATACCCCCTCCATGCAAATCATTCTAGCTTGGCGCAATGTGCCCAAGAGCAATTTCCTCTATCGCCTTGCCAAAGTCATCTATCGGCACGGCCTGCAGATGACCCGCGTCTACGCCACCTATGTCACCGTGCATGGAAGCAATAGCGTCCTACTTCTCTCTATGGGGATTCATGGAAGCAAGGGCAAAGCAGCCTGGGAAGAATCCAACATAGAAGACTTCCTCCAAGAACTCGTCACGGTCAAATATTTCGATGGGCAAGAGGTGATCGAGTCGGTCTTTGTCGATAGCGGCCTTGTTCCAGGCAATATGGGCAATCTCATCAAAACGATGGCCTATTTCGTCCATCAGGTGCTCGTCCATGCCGATCTCAATAAGTATTCCTTCTCGCATGTCGAAGAGGGTCTTTGCCGTCATCCCGAACTCACCATCCAGCTCTGCAATGCCTTTGCCCTCAGGTTCCATCCCGAGAAGAACAACGCGGCCGAGTTTGATAAAGTCACGGCGAATTTCCTTAAACTCGTCGAACAATTGGATACTGGAAATGAGCTCAACGATACCCGCCGCAAGAACATCCTCCGCCAAGGACTCAATTTTGTCCGCTATACCCTGAAAACCAACTTCTATCGTACGAACAAAACAGGATTTTCCTTCCGGCTCGACCCGCAATACCTAGACGACGTTCCTTTCGAGCGCAAAGAGAAATTCCCCGAGCTCCCCTATGCGGTCTTTTTCATGAAAGGCATGCACTTTCTGGGCTTCCAGATCCGTTTCAAAGATCTAGCGCGCGGCGGCGTGCGAACTGTCTGCCCTGAACGGATGGAACAGTATTTCAACGAACGCAATAACGTCTTTGCCGAATGTTACGGCCTCTCCTATACCCAGCAGAAGAAAAACAAAGACATCCCCGAAGGAGGCTCGAAGGCGGTCATCCTTCTCGAACCCTACGATCGACTGGCTTCAGAAGAGCAAATCTATCGAAGAGAGCTGGAAATGGAGGAGGCTAGCGAGGAGGAAATCGAAAGCAAGCTCCAAAACTTTCGTAATGAGCAAAAGCTCGAGTTTCTCTATCAATCCCAGCGCGCTTTCATCGAAGTCTTCATGACGCTCATCAATTGCCATCCCGATGGCACGCTAAAAGCGAAAAATGTCGTCGATTACTACAAAAAGCCCGAGTACATCTATTTAGGCCCTGATGAGAACATGCACAACATCATGCTTGAATGGATAGCCTGGTATAGCCAAAAATGTGGCTATAAGGCCGGCGGAACGTTCATTTCGAGCAAGCCTAGCGTAGGGATCAATCACAAAGAATACGGCGTCACTTCTCTCGGCGTGAACGTCTATCTCGAAGAGGTCCTCAAATTCCTCGGCATCGATCCTTATAAGCATCCCTTCACCATCAAAATGACGGGCGGTCCCGATGGCGATGTCGCGGGCAACGAACTTCTCAATCTCCATCGTTACTATCCGAAAACAGCCAAACTTCTCGCTTTGACCGACGCATCAGGCACCATTTTCGATCCCGAAGGGCTCGATCTTTCCATCATGGTCAAACTCTTCGAAAAAGGAGCGACGCTCAATCAATATCCCCCAGCCAAGCTCCATGATGGCGGTTTTCTTCTCGATGTACGCACAAAACGCGAGCAGTCGGCGTATGCGCAGCAGACACTTTGCTCGAGGATGAAAAAGGGCAAAGTCGTCGAAGAATGGCTCAGCGGAAATGAAATGAACCATCTTTGGCGAAGCAATGCCCTAAACGCCAAAGCCGACGTCTTTATTCCCGCAGGAGGAAGACCGCGAACGCTCAATGATGGCAACTGGCAAGATTTCCTCGATGAGACGGGCAAGCCCACCTCCCGAGCCATAGTAGAAGGGGCGAATCTCTTTCTCACCCCTATGGCCCGTAAATCCCTGGAAAAACTCGGCGTCTTGATCTTCAAGGACAGCTCTGCCAATAAAGGGGGCGTGATTTGCTCCTCATTCGAAGTCCTCTCCGGACTCGTCATGAATGACGAAGAGTTCTTACGCGAAAAAGCCAAGCTCGTGCCCGAAATTCTCGAAATCATCCGCAATCGGTCCCGAGATGAGGCGCAACTGCTTCTTCGAGCCTATCAAGAGACCGGTTCTTTTCTTACCGACCTATCGGAGTTCGCCTCTTTGCGGATCAATACCTATATGTACCAGCTCCTCGATCACCTGCAAACCATCTCTCTTTCCTCAAATGCCGATGACCCCCTCATCCAGTGTCTTTTGCAGTATTGCCCACCGCTTCTTCGTAAGCACTTCACCAAGCGGATCCTGACCGACCTGCCAGATCTCCACAAAAAGGCCATCATCGCCTGCTACATCGCCCAAAACCTCGTTTATAAACTTGGATTGGGCTGGTCCCCCAGCCTGGTCGATATCCTTCCCCTTATCATTAATGATAAGGATCTTCTTGGAAATGAGTAGGTTGCGACCATCTTTCAGCACTTGATAGCCAAGAGTGCTAATTTTTGTTGCCTATAAGTTCTACCCCTATTATAATGATCGACATAGGGGCAAGAAGATGAAGAAACTACTCCGTAAGAAACCAGCCAAAGACCAGCGCGAGAAGTTCGTTCTATTAGGGCTCGTCGATCTCTATCTAGAGAGCGGCAAACCGATCGGTTCGAACACCCTCCGAGAAAACGGCTTTGAGTCTCTGAGTTCCGCCACCATCCGGAACTACTTCGCTAAACTCGAAGACGGCGGCTTTTTACGCCAACAGCACTCTTCGGGTGGAAGAATCCCCACAGCCCTTGCCTATAAAATTTACGCCGAATCGCTTTCTTCTGCCAAAGAGGCTATCGCAAGCGATCGGCAATCCATCAGAAAACAGTTCGAACGGGAATCGCGCGAAGTCGCGGGTTACCTTCATGAAGCGGCAGAAGCGATCAGCGATCTGACCCACTGCGCCGTATTCCTCTCTGCTCCGAGGTTCGATCAAGACTTCATCCTCGATGCCCGCTTTGTGAGTTTGGACAACCATAGATGCCTATGCGCCCTGATCACCGACTTCGGTCTAGTCCACACAGAAATCCTCTATACCGATAAAAAGATCAGCGCCTTTAGCCTGAAACGGATCGAAGAATATTTCCATGCGAAACTCGCCAAGCAGGCAAAACCGGCATTGCCTCCTGAAGAAATGAAACTCGCCGAAAGATTCTACCAAGAGATCATGCTAAGACGCATCGCGAGCTATGCCAACTTCAGCGCCGAAGACATTTATCGAACAGGATTTTCGCAGCTCGTCAATTATGCCGATTTCAATGATGCATCTACGCTAGCGAGCGGACTTTCTCTTTTTGAAAATAGTTTGGGATTGCGATCCCTTCTTTCGGAATGCTGCAAGAACGATACGCTTTGTTGCTGGATCGGCGAAGATTTAGCCAATTTCGCTCAAGGCTCCCATGCTTGCTCGGTGATCGCAATTCCCTACAGGATCCATCAGACGGTCGCAGGAGCGATTGCGATTTTAGGGCCGCATCGCATCCCTTACCGCAAGCTCTTTGGCATCCTGCAAAATTGCGCCGATGCCATCAGCGAGACGCTGACGAAGAGCTTATATAAATATAAGATTACCTTCCGATTGCCAACACCGCCGGCAATCGACAGAAAGGCACCAAAAACACCGGATCTTCTTCTAGAAGATCAACAAGGAAGAATCGATGATTGAAGATGAAAAAACAGAGATTCCAGCCGAGCCGATTGCTGAACCTATGGAAGAATCCTGCATCAGCAAGCTCGAATGACGAAGTCCAGGAATTTAAAGATAAATACCTCCGCCAACTCGCGGAGACGAAAATATGCGCAAACGACATGAAGAAAGAAAAACAGGAGATGGCCCGCTTTGGCATCGACAATGTCATCGCCGAAATCCTCATGCCGCATCGACAATCTCGAAAACGCGCTGCAATCGGCACAAACTGCGAAGCCGAAGTGAAAAATTGGGCGCTGGGATTTAGATGATCCTGGAGCAATTCAAAGAAGTGCTTTCTCAGCAATGGAGTCACGCCTTTCCTTCGGAGGGAGAAATATTCGATCCCTTCATGCACGAAGCCGTCGAAACAGAAGAAACGACGAAAAGCCCGAAGGGACCATCCTACAAGAATTTATTAAAGGATATCGCTGCGGAGACAGCATCATCCGTCCAGCCCGCGTGAAAGTGGCAAAGGCTCCACAGCAAAGAAAGTTAATTAATAAGGAGAAATAAAATCATGGCTGAACAAAAAAAGAAAAGTAAAATCATCGGTATCGACCTCGGAACGACCAACTCCTGCGTCGCCATCATGGAAGGAGGAACCCCAAAAGTCATCGCCAACGCAGAAGGCGCACGCACAACCCCTTCTGTCGTCGGCTATAAAGGCAACGAGCGCCTCGTCGGCATTCCTGCAAAACGGCAAGCCGTCACCAACCCCGAGAAAACGATCTACTCCGCCAAGCGCTTCATCGGACGCAAATACGCCGAAGTGCAATCGGAAATCAAGACTGTCCCTTATAAAGTCGATCGCAAACGGCAATGGCGACGCCGTCTTCGAAGTGGACGGCAAAATCGTCACTCCTGAAGAAGTCGGCGCGCAAGTCCTGATCAAAATGAAAGAAACAGCAGAAGCCTATCTCGGCGAAAAAGTCACCGAAGCGGTCATCACCGTTCCCGCCTACTTCAACGACTCGCAGCGCCAATCGACCAAAGACGCAGGACGCATCGCAGGCCTCGACGTCAAACGGATCATCCCTGAGCCGACAGCTGCTGCTCTTGCCTATGGCCTCGACAAAGCAGCACGATAAAAAAATCGCCGTATTCGACCTCGGCGGCGGAACGTTCGATATCTCCATCCTCGAGATCGGCGATGGCGTCTTCGAAGTGCTCTCCACCAACGGCGACACCCACCTCGGCGGCGATGACTTCGACAACGCGATCCTGCACTGGATGCTCGACGAGTTCAAAAAAGAGCACGGCATCGATCTCAGCAAAGACAAAATGGCCCTGCAGCGCCTGCGCGATGCGGCTGAAAAAGCCAAAATCGAGCTCTCCGGCACGCAGACGACCGAGATCAACCAGCCGTTCATCACGATGGATGCTAGCGGCCCAAAACACCTTGCCCTGACCCTGACCCGCGCCAAACTCGAAAGCCTCGTGCCACGATCTGATCGAACGAACCGTCGAGCCTTGCCTCAAAGCGCTGAAAGACGCTGGCCTTTCCAAAGACAAGATCGACGAAGTGATCCTCGTCGGCGGTATGACCCGTATGCCAGCTGTCGAGAGAAAGTGAAAGAGATCTTCGGAAGAGAGCCGCATAAAGGCGTCAACCCTGATGAAGTCGTCGCCGTCGGCGCTGCCATCCAAGGCGGCGTCCTCGCAGGCGATGTCAAAGACGTTCTCCTCCTCGACGTCATCCCGCTCACTCTCGGTATCGAGACCCTCGGCGGCGTCATGACCCCGCTCGTCGAGCGCAACACGACGATCCCGACGCAGAAGAAACAAGTCTTCTCAACAGCTGCCGACAACCAGCCTGCTGTGACCATCGTCGTTCTCCAAGGAGAGCGCAAAATGGCCAAAGACAACAAAGAAATCGGCCGGTTCGACCTGACCGATATCCCTCCTGCTCCTCGCGGCATGCCGCAGATCGAAGTCGCCTTCGACATCGATGCCGACGGTATCCTGCATGTCTCTGCCAAAGATCAATCAATCGGGCAAAGAGCAAAAGATCCGCATCGAAGCGAAATCGGGCCTTACCGAAGCTGAGATCAAGCGGATGCTCAAAGATGCTGAAGAGCATGCGGAAGAAGACAAGAAGCGCAAAGAAGAAGTCGAAATCCGCAACGAAGCCGACTCCCTCGCCTTCCGCGCCCAAAAAGCCCTTGAACGAATACAAAGATAAACTTCCTGCCGATGTCGCCACCGATATCCAAAGCAAGATCGACGCCGTGAAAAAAGCCCTCGAGGGCAAAAATAACTCCTCGGAGATCAAAGCGGCCCACGACGATCTCAACGACGCACATGCAAAAAATCGGCGAAGCGATGCAAAAACAAGCGGCGCTCAAGCTGGCCCGCAGCCAGGACCACAACCTGGACCTAGCGCTAGCAAAGAAAAGCCTGACATCGAAGAAGCCGAAGTTGAAATCCTCGAAGACGAAAAAAAATAAGCTTATCTAACAATGGCGATGACGCTTCCCAGCGTCATCGCCATTTTTTTTTGCTTTGCTCAATCGGCAAGCGTCCATGACAGGGAATCTTTCCTGTTAAAGCTTCTGCAGCAGCTTCCCAAGCCTCGCTTTTATCCTCATATCCCAAAAGAACAGGAATTTCCTTCGGTACATACGCCACGTTATACGGAGATCCAAATAGAACCACTAAAGACGGTTCTTTTTTCAGCGCCTCAATCGACATCTGTTGTATCTCGGGACTTGCTCTCTGAATTTCTCCTAAAACAAGCACGCGTGTTCCCTGTTCATCCATCTCGATTCCTTGCCTCTCGAGCAAACTAGCGAGGTTTGTTTTCACGCCGATTTCTTCGATATGTACCTTTGAAAGAAGCGGCAACTCGCCAATCAGTGTGATGGCTTCACGATATAACCGCGCCGGTAGATCGGAGGTCTTTTTTGTTTCTCTAGGTTGGAAGCGCTCCTTCGCTCGGAGAATTTTTTCAACTCTTCTATCGAGCTCTTCTAGAGGGATGACCCCTTCTTGCACGGCTTTTTTCAGTGCGGCGATTGCAGCAGGAATTAAGACCTCGTAGATTTCATCGATCCTTGGCGCAATATGATCTCCATAAAGCAAAAGATCGTGGCCTGCCAAAAAGGCTCCTAAGGCTATCTCGCCTGGTGTCCATCCTTTGGCAATACCCTGCATATTCAGGGCGTCGGTCATGATCAGCCCTTCGAATCCCATTTTTTTCTGCAGAATATCGGTTATCCAGACCTTAGAGAGAGTAACAGGAAGCGGATCGACCTGGGGGATCTGAAGATGGGCTGTTAAGATACAGTCCACCCCTCCTTCTATAAGGCGCTTAAAAGGGATAAGCTCGAGATTCCCCATGCTGGGGAGGTCTTTATGGATCTGCGGAAGATCGTGATGCGAATCCACCGAGGTGTCCCCATGGCCAGGAAAGTGCTTGGCGCACGCCAGGACCCCAGCCTTTTGAAGTCCCTTCCTTAGGGCATCCCCCCGCCTAGCCACCTCAAAAGGGTCATCCCCAAAGGACCGCATATAGATAATGGGGTTTCGGGGGTTGCTATTGACATCGACTACGGGGGCTAGGTTCATATGGATGCCTAAGGAGGCCATTAGACCCCCTATTTCCTCCCCCATTGCCTCGATAAGCCCGGGGTCTGAGACAGCGCCTAGTGTCATATTTCGGGGGTAATAAGGGGCATCCGAAACCCTCATGGCCAGCCCCCATTCGGCATCGGCGACGATCAAATGACAACTATTTTTTTGAATTCGTTGGACCAGTTCCTCCGTCTCTAAAAGGGTCCCTTGCTTCAAGATAAAGCCCCCTAGATGCCAGGCATTTATGGCCCTATTTATGTCATTAACATGCTTAGGATCAGCTCTTTGTGGACATGCAGGCGCAAGGATCAGCTGGCCGATCTTTTCCTCTAGGGTCATGTCCGTCAACCCCGAAAAAAGAAGGCTTCCAAATAGATTAAAAAAACTACTATAGTAAGTAAATTTTTTATATAATTTGTTCATAAAACTAATGAAAATAATTTGTTTCTATGCTAGAATAGTTACATAAGATTTTTTAAACCATATCAATCTATAAAAAGAAGTATACTATGTCTGTAGACTATTCATCGCTTCTTGCTTTATCTACCGGAGCCAAGTTTTACTGTTTCATGGCGAATATATTTTGCAGTGACTGTAAATCAGTGCCTGAAAAAGATAGAGCTAAAAAGGTAAAAGATTTCGAAGAAAGATTCAAAGCACTGAATGAAACTTTCAAAGCGCAAAAAGGCAAGGTTCCTGCTAATGAATACTCAATGCTTCAGCAGAAACATCAAGAAGTTACCGATCTATTCCAAAGGACTTTTTCTTCCAAAAAATCGGGTTCAGATAAGTCTAAGAAAGACAAGCCTGATAGTTCAAGCGCAGCGGCGGCATCGGCTACACCAAAAGCAAAAAGTGCTGCAGCATCCGCAGATGCGACAAAGAAAAAAGATGAACCAAGGCCCGATGGAAAAGAAGCCCCGGATGGTAAAGAGGCTGCTTCTTCTGCGCCTAAGCTCCGAGGATTCGAAAATAATGGAAACGATTGTGCAATCAATTCCCTTACCCAAGTGATTTTCCATTGCCGACCCGCCTTTGAAGTTCTTCAACATGCGGGAGCAGGTATTCGAGCTGAACAACTTAGACGGAAACCAGATTATATTGATCTAGGTTTACTGCTACAAAAATTTCAGAGACGTTATTCCGGTCAAGAAAAAGGTCCAATCGATACACACCGCATTCGCGATATACTTCATAAAACTTCTGGTAGAGTAATTCAGAAAGGATCGCATTTCTTAGATGCCCATGAAGTTCTTTTGCATATGATTGATACTGTGCCAGCAGATGTCTTACAAGCAGCATTTACTGCCTACACCCAAACTTATCAGCTTGAAGCAACAGGGCGAACCTTGCCCTTAGTTCTTCGCCCTGGTGAACAACCGACTGACCAACATTCTTATCTTGTAAATGATCCGGATTTGGGCGCGATTCAAAGAAGAAGAGAACCTTTCGGCCCTATATTGCTACTCGACATTCTCCCCCCAGAAGATCCTCGCGATCTTACAGGCAAAGCTCGCCTAGTTGGTCAAGATGCCGATTTTTCTATGAACTTCAGACGCGCCTTTGATAATCCAGAAGATCATGACGAATATCTTAATTGTCTCGGTGAGGAACACGATCGTCTTTATGAATATCGCTTGCAAAGATCGATGATCGTCTATGACACAATGCCGAGGCTCCTTGCCATAGTCCCTAAACGTTATCATGGTCGTGGACATGCCAACACTACTCCCATGCAGATGCCCCGCGTTATCGAACTGCCCCAATCCGCTATCGCCGCTCCAACAGATGAAAGGCGCCTAGTACTACAGGGATTTGCCGTTTATGAAAATGGCGTCCATTATATCGCCTTTGCGAGAGTTGGAAATGCATGGTATAAATTCAATGATGAACATGTTCGAGAGGCTACTCTTTTAGAAGTCGATACCGCGCTTCATCATCATCCAGGCGGAGGAAGCTATATACACTTCTATACGCAAGGCGATGCCGATGCAGAGCCAGCTCAGTCCGTTGGTATCCCTGCTGCACAGCGTCCTAGACAAAAACCTCAAGCAGAGACGGCATTGCAATTAGCCAAAGCTCTAGCTGATCGAGATGCCCAAAAAAGCAAAAAGCTTTATCAATCCCTTTCTTCTCCTGCTAAAACCTTCGCAGCCAAGATCGTTGCGAGATTTAAGGAAATAGATCGATCTAAAGGAAACACAGAGATCGAAAAAAATCCTCTTTGTTTACTTGAAGTTGTCGAAGTCAATGGCAAAAAACTTCGTATCATCGATCACATTATCCATGGAACCTTGGATAAGTTTCCCGAAATTCGTGAGTCGCAACCGGTTGCTGAAGATCAAATCATGACTGTCTTTGCGTTAAATACGGCTCTCCAAGGAAAAAATAAAGACGCGCAACTTGCACAATTCGACAAGCTCGATGTTCGCTATCGGCAATATGCCTTTGAGCTCGTTTCAAGAGTTAAAGAATCGAGTATGACACAGGCTAAACAAGCTATCCAAAAAGATCCGCTTTGCCTGCTCGACTTTGCAAAAGGCAGAGAAAAAGAAAAAGTGACTGTGATGCAGCTTCTCGTCGATGAAATTCTTAAAGGCGGCCCTGGGAAGGCATCTGAACGACCCTGGTGGGCGGATTTCCAAGATAATAGCGATGATGATACTGCTAGCACCAAAGCTGCTGCTGCCAAAAAGAAAGGTAAATCAGCTAGTGATAAAAGCAGTACTGCGAAAGCCAAACCTGCTAAGGAAAAAGACGATTCTTCAAAACCCAATCCTTCCGCCGGCGCTACAGTAACTGCTACAGCTAGCGCTACTGCCAAACCCAGTGCTTCAGCATCTGCTGCTAAAAAGGATGAGCCGAAACCTCAACCCGCCAAAGATCCAGCAGAGGATGCTGCCGATGATCTAAACAAACTAAACCTTGATGATCCTTATGCGGTCGACAATATGAACGGTTGGCTTGAGGATTTTCTCAGTAAAACTGATGATTCAGAATAGTCCCTAGGGTTTAAGCGTGCTCCAAGCACGCTTTCTTTTAAAAGATATTCCTAAAAATATTCATGAGGTCGTGATAGGTCGTAAAGACCAAAAGCGCGACGAGTAAGATGATGAAGGGGATGACAAGCCTCTCCATCGTTTTTGCTTTGATCGGTTTTTTGGTGATCTTTTCCCAGAGCGCAAAGCAAATATGCCCTCCATCCAAGACGGGGATGGGAAGCAAGTTCAGAATCCCGAGATTGAGGCTGATCAGCCCCATCCAGAAGAGCGCTTCTTTAACTCCGCCCATCCATCCGATCTGCATCACATGAACAATCCCGACAGGCCCTTGCATGGCTTTTGGGGTGATATGTCCTGTGACGAGGGCTTTGATCGTATTCCACGTTTGCTCGACAACTTCGCCAAAGAGGACAAATGGCGAAGGATTGTAGCGCACGCGCTCATCGAATAGAACGACACCGAGCTTTAACTTTTTCTGTTGAGCTTCGAATTCCTTCCTAGCTTGTTCTCTTTGTTGTGGATCTTTGATCTTATCGATTTGCTGCTGCGCGAGCTTTTGATCGGCAAGCCATTGCGTTTTGCCTTTGGATTGCGGAAAGTCGAGAATCGCTTTCGGAGTGACTGGATTGAGGAACCGAATATTTCCCATGGAAGGGATGTACTGCTGAGTTCCAATGGAATCGACCATTTTCTTGAGCTGTTTCCAATCGACTTCGCTGGTAAAGGCTGCATCGCCGTCTTTCCAAGAAAGCGTCGCCTCACGCCCTGGATGGGCTACAGCGACGAGGATTTTCCGTTCTTGCAAGAGGCGCAAGAGATCGAAGGAATTCGTCACATTCGTTCCATCGACGGCAAGAATTCTGTCTCCCGGCATAAGGGGTTTTTCTAGTGGAGAGCAACTTCCTTGAACTAGAGGATCAAATGAAAGGCATTGCTGGGAACTCTCATCGATGTAGGTAAGCGATTTTTCAACGATACCGCTGTTGGAAAGATTGTAGGGAATGAAATAGAGCTGAGAAAGTCTCTGATCGAGCTTGCTTTCACTTCGCCAATCATCCAGTTCTGCTTTTTGGTCTTCAGTAAGCTTCATGTCGCTGATCTGCATCCGCGGAACGCGCACTAAAAACGTCTGATTATTTCTCTGGACGGTCAAAAGCACACGCGGTTGATTGATCAAGGAAGAGAGTTGCGGCATGGAAAAGACAATTTCTCCATCGGCCCAAACGATTCTATCGCCAAAATTGATGCCGCTATTTTCCATCGGCGAGCCAGACTCGAGAGGTTTTTGGCGATCATAGCGAAGGAATGTCGCAGGCTGGATCGAACGGATCTCGCCTACCTGTTGTTCAATGCTTTGGGAAGGATCTTTGAAAAGAGAAAAGCAAAAGGGCTTTTTCTGCCCGGTCCAATAATCGACTTGATCGGCATCGATGGCTACCTGATCTCCATGGAAAATCACGGCATAAATGAGATCGGTCATATTCGCAACAGGTGCACCGTCGACTGTGCAGAATTGATCGCCAGGCGTTAGGCCCTCTTGGGAGAGCTTGGATTGCGGGTCGACCCAGCCGATGATTCTCGTGTATTCCGAGAAAGGCTTAACTCTTCCTCCCGCAGCCCAAATAATAGAAAATGCCACAAGGGCAAACGCAAGGTTGACGATCGGCCCCATGAGCGCCACTTTGATCCGATCGAAGGGCTTTTTGCCGAAGAATCCTTCCGGAATTTGATGGGGTTCAAGCGCCCCTTTTTTCTCCATTCCCGCAATGCGGACATAGCCGCCGAAGGGAAGAAGGCATATCTGCCATTTGACTCCATGCCATTCCCAGACGCGAAGAGGTTTGCCAAAGCCTATAGAAAAGGCTTCGACCTTCATGCCGACGCGGCGAGCCATAAAATAGTGACCGAGCTCGTGGATGAAGATGAGGAATCCCAGTCCAAGGAGCGCCAAAATAATATAGAAAATACTAAGCATAGTATCCCATTTAAGTTTGTTTTAGATGTTAAATTAGTTTCTGTCGATTTTCGGAGGGGGCCATATCGGCTAAACGCATATTGCCCCCTTTCTCTGAGGCAAAAAGCGACCAAAAATCTTCCAAAACTCGACGAAATCATAATTCTTAAATACCCTCTTACTTCTAAGCGCTTCTTCGCGCGCAAGGTCATCGACTTCAAGAATTTCTTCGACCTTATCGACTTCCCTAAGGGAATGTCGAAGGAAGAGACTTTCGAGTTTTCGTTGAATATCGAGCCAGCTGATTTCCTGTTTGGCAAAACGTTGAACAAGAACTTCATTTGCCGCGTTGAGAAAACATGGCGCGCTCTTCCCTCGTTCCAAGGCATCATAAGCAAGAGGAAGACAACGGAATTTCGTCATATCGACAGGGAAAAACTCCAACCTCTGTGATAGGGTAAAATCGAAGAAGGGAACAATGCTTGGCGCTCTTTCGGGATGCGTAAGCGCATATTGAATCGGCAGCCGCATGTCATTATTCGATAATTGCGCAAGGATTGAGCCGTCGGTAAATTCTACCATGCTGTGGATGGTGCTTTGAGGATGGATGACCACATCGATCCTATCTTTGGGAATTCCAAAAAGCCAATGTGCTTCGATCACTTCAAGACCTTTATTCATCATGGTGGAAGAGTCGATTGTGTTTTTGACTCCCATCCGCCAGGTAGGATGCTTGAGCGCATCTTCGACTGAGATCGTCTGCAGCTGATCGAGGGTATGTCGGAAAAAGGGGCCTCCCGAAGCGGTTAGAATCAGTCTTCTGATGCTTTTTGGGTCTTTGCCATCGAGGCATTGGAAAAGGGCGCTATGTTCGCTGTCGATCGGAAGCAATCTAGCCCCTTTTTCTTTAGCAAGACTCGTGACAAACGATCCCGCAGATACAAGAACTTCTTTATTGGCGAGCGCGACATCTTTCCCAGCATTTAAAGCGGCGATCGTAGGAAGAATCCCAATCGTTCCTACCAGGGCCGAAACAACGAGATCGTTAGCGGAAAATTTTCCAACTTCGACAAGACCCTTGATTCCGGAAAGGACTTGTATATGGGGGAGGCGTCTTTGGAGTTCTAGCGCTTTCTCTTCTTCAAAGACAGCGATGAGAGAAGGATGGAATTCTTTCGCCTGCTCTTCTAGAAGGTCGATGCTGCTTCTTGCGGCAAGCGCGGTGATCGGGAATCCCAAATGTTTGCAGACTTCGAGAGTGCTACGGCCAATCGAACCGGTCGAACCTAAGACCGCTATCCGTTTACTCTTCATGGGAACTAGCACTCCTTCCTATTCATGGCTGTGAAGGGTAACACTCCCTGCGACTAATGTCAAAGCGAGTCAGAAGAAAGACGGCGGCAAAGAGGAGGCCGATGGTCGCCACAGCGATGCCCGCCGTCGAGAGGGGCACTTGATAGACGCTGAGGATATGGCGGGCGATCGCAACAGAAAGGAGGGCCACAAGGGTCCCAAAACCCACGGAAAAGCCCATGATTTTCAAGAGGCCATGACAAAAAAGGCGGGCGGTAAGAGTAGGTCCTGTCAAAAAAGCTAGGACGATAAGGACGCCGACGGCCCTGAAGGCGGAGATCGAGGTTGCGGCAATGAGAAGAAGAAAAAGAAGATCGATGGCCTTCGTCGGAAGACGTAGGGAGGAGGCGAAGCCGGGGTCAAAAGAAATGGCTTTGAGCCAGGGAAATAGGAGAAATAAAAAAAAGGCATTACCTAGGGCAACAGACCAAGACAAATGGAGATCGTCGCTATGCACAGCGTCGAGGTTGCCCATCACTGCTTCGGTTCCGATATGCATGCTCTTAGCAAAGAGCATCAAGGCAATCAGGCCTAAGGCAAACAGGGTGGTGAAAGAAAGTCCTATGCTGGCGTCCTCCTTGATATACGAAGATTTGCCGAGTAAATAGGAAAGCCCCACGGTAATCAGGGCTGTGATGAAGGCGGACGCGAGAAGGACCCCAATATGCAATTGGGCGCCCGTATCGGAAAAGAGTAGAACGGCGATGACGATACCGACCAAAATCGTATGGGAAAGTGAATTGGCGAGCATGGTCATTTTGCGCACGACGAGGAAGGTTCCCAATAGACCGCACGAAATAGCGATCGCGATGAGGACGAGTATTTGGACCTCGTCGGAAACAAGCGGACTTCCATGGCCGCTGATCCAGGCGATAATTCTTTGACCCAAGACTTGGAAAAAATGAAAGAAATCGGTGCCCCAATAGGGATTGTTCACCATCTCGCCTCCTCCCTGCTTGGAATAGGTTGAGAATGGGGGTCAGCTTTTAAATTGCCCAAAAGATCTTCGAGTTCTTGTTCTAAGGTTTTATCCATGATGTGTTCGAGTTCTTCAGCGCTGCGATGCACCCGATCGACTCCTTGGCTCATATATTCCACGAGGTAGACTTCCCATAATCGATGGAGCCTCACGATATGACAAGCGCGCGCCCACCCTTCAGGGCTCAGTTGGAAATCGCCGTCTTGGCAACGCTGGATCCATCCCTTAACGGTAATGAAGAAGATGGAAGAGGCAACCAAACCGGCTACTCGGCGATGTGCTCGGATGCGTATCCGTCGGTCACGACCTTTCCTGCATCAGGATGCGGAGGGAGCAGTCTCCAGACAACTACGCTGTACGACTGTTCGTCTGGCCAAGTGACTTCCACCAAGGACGCCAACGGACAGACCACGATATATTCCTATTTCACCAGCGGATCGAATTTGGGGCGGCTGCAGACGATCACCCGGCCGGATGGAGGGAGCACGACCTACACCTATCCATCGGCCATGGAGACCGACCAAGCTGTAGCCCAATCCTCTTCCGTGAACCTAACGCGTGAATCAATTCTGGATCAGTTCGGACGGAAATATCAATCCGTCACGATTGCGCCCGAAGGCAACCTCAGCTCAGAGACAACCTACGACGCCACAGGCAGGCCGTATGCGGTAACAACTCCGCATTTGCAGGGAACGAGCTCGTCCACCGATGGCACGACCGACACCTATTATGACGTGCTGGGGCGCACTACCAGCGTCGTTTCGCCCGATGGGAGCTCGACAGGTTCGATGTATTACGGGAACACTCAGACCATTACCGACGCGATGGGGAACAAAGAGGAGTACACATACGATGCGTTCCACCGCCTGACCAGCGTTCTGGAGCCGAATTCGAGCGGCGCGCTCGCCTTTGAAACTGACTACCAGTACAACGCGCTGGATAAGCTGACCGAGGTCGATCAGTGGGGCGGACCGAAGAATTCACCGTCGCCAGGGGACAGGCAGCGCCTATTCAGCTACGACAGTTTGGGACGGATGGTCTCGGCCACGGTTCCGGAAGCGGGAACGACCGGTTACACATATGACGGTAACGGGAATGTGATGTCGAAAACGGATGCTCGGGGAGTTGCGACGCAGTATTCCTACGATGCGCAGAATCGACTGTGCTCAAAGAGCTACACGAATGACTCAACCGGGACGCCGACATCCTGCTTCCAGTACGATACGTCCTCCGTCTCCGGAGCCGGCGGGAACTTGCTCGGGCATCTGACCAACCAATGGACGCAAAGCACATCCGCGGGAGCCTGTAATGCGAGCTTGCTGACCAGCGGCGGGTATCAGACGCTTCGCGCCATGCTCTCCTACGATGCGATGGGCCGCCCTTTGAGCGAGCAGCAATGCACGCCGTCGAATTGCAGCGCCTCTGCACCCTACGCTCTCGGTTACGGCTATGATCTGGCAGGCCACCTGACCACATTTACAAACGGGCTCACGAGTACACCAGGAGCGGGCTCCAGCCCGTTGACGTTTACACAGAATTTTGACGGCGCCGGCCGCTTGCAGACGGTGACGAGTACCTGGAGCGACAGCACTCATCCGGCAACATTGTTTTCTGCGCAGAAGTATGCGCCGCCCGGCATGGTTACAAGCGCGACGTACGGAAACTGGATCACGATGGGCAGGGTCTTCAACAGCAATATGTTGCCAACTTCCGAAAGTGATACGACCACTGCCGGTACCGGGAATGGGGCGTCTCCGGCCACGCCAGGATCGGGAACGCTTACTGTTACCGGAGCGGAACAAACCAAATGATCATGCGGACGAAATGCGAGGGACGCTAGGCGCTTTGGCCAGTGTCCACCTGTGGTTGAGGAACACGCAGAGGAAATGCGCTCTGACAGCCTGCCGCAGTGCGAAGCAAGTTCACCGAGTGCGACGAGGAACGACGATGAAATCCGCTGTGAACCAGCCCGTGTGGAGATCACGACGCCAGTCGGTTGTCATGCCCACTACTGTCTTGAGCTTATTCTGCCTTGCATTTGCTCCGGTGCGCGCGAATGCACAGATAACCTTGCCCGGACAAGGTCTGATCAATACGATCGCCGGCAATGGTAATGCCGGCTACAGTGGCGACAACGGAGCCGCGGTGAATGCCGAGCTGCAATATCCAGGCGGCGTAGCCGTGGATAGTAACGGGAACGTCTATATCGACGATTATTACAACAGCCGCATACGAAAAATTACAGCCTCCACCGGCGTCATTACCACCGTTGCAGGCAATGGAACAGCCGGTTACAGTGGAGACGGCGGAGCAGCGACAAGTGCGGAATTGAACTATCCGACGGCCGTGGCCGTCGATGCGTACGGCAATATCTATATAGCCGACAATTCCAACGAGCGCGTTCGCAAGGTGACTGTATCGACGGGGATTATAACCACGATTGCAGGGAATGGAAACTTAGGCTACAGCGGGGACGGCGGAGCCGCGACCAGCGCGGAATTGGATCTGCCTCTCAGCGTGGCGGTGGATAGTTCCGGCAACATCTACATCGCCGATTTCGGTAACAGAGTTCGAAAGGTCACCGTCTCCAGCGGCATCATCACCACAGTTGCGGGTGACGGAACCGCCGGCTACAGCGGAGATGGCGGAGCTGCAACGAGCGCTGAGCTGAACTATCCAAGCGGGGTTGCCGTTGACAGTTCCGGTAACATCTACATAGGCGACACCTCCAATGAGCGAATCCGGAAGGTCACGGTTTCCACCGGAGTCATTACCACGGTCGCCGGGAACGGAACATTGGGCTACAGCGGTGACGGAGGCGCTGCGACAAGCGCGGAACTGGGTTACCCCTGGGGTGTGGCCGTCGATAGTTCCGGCAATATTTACATAGGCGACTCGAACAACAATCGCGTTCGCAAAGTCACAGTGTCCACGGGAATCATCTCCACCATCGCGGGCAACGGCACTGGGGGATACACCGGCGACGGAGGAACTGCTACGAACGCGGAATTGAATGGTCCTTAGGGTGTGGCAATAGATAGCTCGGGGAACACCTACATTGCGGATTCAGGCAATAGTCGCATCCGAGCAGTGGGCGCCGGGTCCGCGCCGGCTCCGCCGGCGATGCCGACATTTTCACCTGCCGCTGGAACATATCTGGATCCGCAAACGGTGACCATCAGCGACACCACAAACGGCGCGATAATCTATTACACAACCGACGGCACGACGCCGACGACCTCGTCCACGCAATACACAGCCCCCATCACCGTCAGCTCAAGTGAAACGATCAATGCAATCGCTGTCATAGATTCTGTAAGCAGCAGCGGCGTTGCAACTGCGGCCTACATAGTGGGCAGCGCGCCCACGTTCTCGCCTGTCGCCAGGACCTATACAAGCGCGCAGACGGTCTCTATTACCACCACGGACTATGGCGCAACGATTTACTACACGACTAACGGCACAACACCCACGACCTCGTCCACGCAATATACCGGCCCGATCAGCGTTAGCGCGACAGAGACGATCGAGGCCATTGCGGTAGTCGGCGCGCAGAGCAGTACGGTCTCGACAGCGACGTACACGATCAACGCGCCTCCTGCGTATACGACGGCAACCATCACGGTAGGCGGGAGCGAGCAGCCAGGAGACTCCAACACCATCACCGTCTCCTTCAACGGCTTTCAGGAGACGGTGACTTATGGGCATTTTCCACCCAAGCCGCGATTGCCTCGGCCTTTGGAGCCAAATTCTCGAACGATGATTTGCAGGCCGGTTTGTGCGCTTATGCCAGCGGTTCCACGATCACCTTCAAGTTGAAGGGCGGAGCGGCGTTCGGTACTCTTGCTGTCGGAGGCTCGGCGAACTCCTTCCAATTGGCCTCTTCCGGATTCGCCTCGGAGACATCGCCCTCGACCTATGATATGGGCACAGTGACGCTGACGGTAGGCGGCGTGTTGGCGGCGCAGACCAATTACGCAGGCGGGGCGACGCCGAGCAGCGTTGCCGAGGGCCTGGCGGCCGGGATCACTTCCGATTCGCCGGTGAACGTCACGGCCGTGGACGACACGTTGTCCCTTCAATCCAGGCAGGCGGGCGCGGGGACCAACTATAGCTACACGCTCCAGACGACGAGCTGGGATTCGGCGGACTTTTCCAATCCCTCGTTTGGAATCCTCCCATCAACGGCAGCCTGAGCGGCGGGGCCGACGCCAGCAGTGGAGGCGGCGGCCAAGGCCAGCCGACGACCGTCTATAGCTACAGCATTCCGAGCTACGTGCCGGGCCAGCAGCCGACGGGCTACGACGGCGTGGGCAACGTGGTGGGCTATACTGACTCGGTGATGGGCGGGTGGGGATTCAGCTACGACCCGCTGTACCGTCTGACCTCGGGCAGCGCCACGACGGGCGCGTACGCGGGGTTGCAAACCAGTTGGGGCTACGATGCGTTCGGGAACCGGCAGAGCGAGACCTTCAGCGGA
Source organism: uncultured Simkaniaceae bacterium (assembly GCA_963813105.1). Classification (GTDB taxonomy): domain Bacteria; phylum Chlamydiota; class Chlamydiia; order Chlamydiales; family Rhabdochlamydiaceae; genus JAGXTH01. Next base: position 14,023 of record CAWEXT010000005.1, on the reverse strand, counting down.
ACGACGCAGATGCCGATGCCGACCAACAGCACGGCTTCGTACAACGCCAACAATCAGATCAGCGGGTCGAGTCTGATGCTGGGGGCGGCGGTGCAGTACGACGCTGCGGGCGACGTGACCGAAGACAACCAGAACCAGTACCTCTATAACGGCGATGGTCAGCCGTGCGCCAGTCAAAAACATAGTCACCGGCGCGATGGTGGGCTATGTCTATGGAGCGGACGGAACGCGGGTGTCCGTGGGCACGATCACCACCTGGGGCAGTTGCGATCCGAGCGTGAACGGTTATCAGCCGATGAAGGACTCGATAGCCGGGCCGAATGGCCAGCAACTCACCGAGACCGGCGTGGACGCCAACGGAAACGTGGCCTGGGCGCACACCAATGTCTGGGTTGGGGGCCAATTGCTCGCGACCTATGACGCCAACGGCGTTCATTTCTATTTCTCGGATTGGACCGGTTCGCGGCGCGTACAGACCGACTACGAAGGCAACGTCGAACAGACCTGCGCCAATCTGCCTTACGGCAACGGAGAGACCTGCGGGCCTGAGCCCGATGAAGAACTTTACGAAGGACTAGAACGGGACTCGGAATCGGGGCTGGACCACGCGATGTACCGGCAATACTCCTCGCTGTTTGGCCAATGGACCGCACCCGATCCTTACAACGGCAGCTACAATTGGGGTGATCCGCAGAGCTTGAATCGGTATGCGTATGTGGGTGGAAGGCCCTTCGGTGCTGTCGATCCGAGTGGACTTGACCCAGACTTCATCATCTGGGGGTGGTACGATCCGCCCTCTACAATTTCTTGGTTGAGTTTCGCAAATGCTGCTGCACCGATCATCGGCTTTGGCGACCTTGTCTACGACTTTGGGAAAGCATTCGGATGGTGGGGAGGACAGCCGCAATTCAAGGGAAATGTGAAAGCGTCGCAGAACGGAAAGAATGTTCCGAACCAGAGTAATAATTGTTCCAATGGAACTAGGGACGCTACTCCTCAAGAGGAGCAACAGGTGCTGCAGCAAGCTCGCTCGCAAATTGGGGAAAACTATTTACCCGGTGGCGGAATACGCTCCTGCCCAGGAAATGGATTTGATTGCTCTGGCTTTGTAAACTGGAGTATTCACGCCGCTGGATTTGCTTTTCGCTATGCCCCAACTTCTTCGATGCTTTCAAGTCCCTACTTGCGGATGGTCAATCCTGGTCAAGCTCAACCAGGCGACATTATGTTATTCAGCGGTCATACGGGGTTCTATGATCCGGGTCAGTCTTCAATCGGTCCCTTTCTCAGTGCAAGAACCAGTGTGGGGGTTCAATACGGCCAACCAAGTTGGTGGGGAAATAATCCGCAGTACTTGAGGCTGCAAGTATGCAAATAGTGATATCTCAACTAAATCGTGCTGCATTTCTCGTGGTTCTAGCATCTGTACTCCTGCCTTCAGTGAGAGCACAGGACCAATGTGTGCCTGAGGCCATCACAGTGGCCCAGAAATTTGTCCATGCCCAGTTTCAAGGCGCTTCAATCGGAGGATCGCAAGAAGCATTTAAGGAAGCTCTCACCCTCTTAATTGACGATGGCGAACCGCCAGCCTCGCCTATTGTTTTTGTTGCTAGCTACAAGATCCAAGATAGTGCGATGATCGGTAATGAATGCCGCGTAGCGATTATTTACGAACGGCTCGGAACAATATCACCAGAGACACTCATATTTACGCCAGCTAAGACTAAGGAAGAGGTGCATATTTGGCTTGCGCGGGATTCCGGTACGTGGAAAGTTCATATGAATGCCAAGCAGTACGGTCTTCCGGCTCATGCAGGTATCGAAGCAATCAAGAATTGGCTACATGTGTTTTTGCAGCCTCCGATTGATGCGAAGACGGCAAAGGCTAGGCATCTGCTTGCAACTATTGACAAGTATCAATGAGCACGCTGTATAGCTCTCGGCCAGGTAGGCTCCGCAACGAAATACGACGATTAGCCATTTGCTTGCCATATCTGAAACGACTGGAGCGGCGGGGCCGACGCCAGCAGCGGAGGCGGCGGCCAAGGCCAGCCGACGACCGTCTATAGCTATAGCATTCCTAGCTACGTGCCGGGCCAGCAGCCGACGGGCTACGACGGTGTAGGCAACGTGGTGGGCTATACTGACTCGGTGATGGGCGGGTGGGGATTCAGCTACGACCCGCTGTACCGACTGACCGGGGGCAGCGCCACGACGGGAGCGTACGCGGGGTTGCAGACCAGTTGGGGCTACGATGCGTTTGGGAACCGGCAGAGCGAGACCTTCAGCGGAACGACGCAGATGCCGATGCCGACCAACAGCACGGCTTCGTACAACGCCAACAATCAGATCAGCGGGTCGAGTCTAATGCTGGGGGCGGCGGTGCAATACGACGCCGCAGGCGACGTGACCGAGGACAACCAGAACCAGTACCTATATAACGGCGATGGGCAGCCGTGCGCGGTCAAAAACATGGTCACCGGCGCGATGGTGGGCTACATCTACGGGGCGGACGGGACGCGCGTCTCAACGGGCACCATCACTTCGTGGGGAAGCTGCGATCCGGGCGTGAATGGTTATCAGGCGATGAAGGACTCGATAGCTGGGCCGAATGGCAAGCAGCTCACAGAAACGGGTGTGGACGCCAATGGCAATGTGGCCTGGGCGCACACGAATGTCTGGGTTGGGGGCCAATTGCTTGCCACCTATGACGCGAACGGCATTCATTTCTATTTCGCCGATTCGAACGGCTCGCGGCGCGTACAGACCGATTATGAGGGGAACACAGAGCAGACCTGTGCGAACCTTCCCTACGGCAACGGCGAGACCTGCTCGCCAAGCCCGGACGAAGATCTCTATGCGGGGCTTGAGCGGGACTCCGAATCGGGGCTCGACCACGCGATGTACCGGCAGTATTCATCCACGTTTGGCTTATGGACGACACCTGATCCATACAGCGGCAGTTACGATTGGTACAACCCGCAGAGTCTGAACCGCTATGCATATGTGGGTGGCAAACCGCTGGCGATGGTCGATCCGAGCGGGCTGGACTGGGAAGACGGTTGTTTCCTGCCCTCTTACAGCAGCACCATAACTTGTACAGTATCAGTGGGTGAACAGATCGGCAATTTCTTAGGGTTGAGCTCAACCGCGCTGGATGATTCGCCGTTCTTCGCCGCAGCCGGACCAGTGGGGATGCTAGTAGGCGCTGGGGAGCTTTTCGACGACCTGTTCCAATCATTTGGATGGGTAGGCGGCGGATCGTCCTTTCACGGAAATGTCGGAGCTTCGCAGTCCGGAAAAAGTGTGCAGGGTCCTCCAGAGGAAGAAGACGGAATGGCCGATAATCCACTGGCACAGGCTCTTTTCCATGGCGCAGGACAGCCGTATTGGGGAGGAGCCAACGCAATGGTTACAGATGCTACAGTCGGCTATACTTCGGCAATTGCTTTGGGAATTGGTGGGCCGGGTCTTGCTTCGTCAGCCACAGGCCTGTTTGCAAGGGGGGTCGGAGCCTACTATGCAACTGCAGCCGGCTCAGGAGCAGCCGTGCTTGGTAGATACCCGGAATACATCGATGCTGCTGAATCCTTGGGCGCTAATGTTTTCAATATGCCGAGTCAACTTTATAACGCACTGAACTGGACGGGGGAAGGTTGGACTGCTAACCAAGCGTTCTTAGACCGAGTGCTTTCAACAGGGCAGCAGATTTATCTTGCTTCGCCGCCTCTTGGCCAGGAAGGAAGCATTTTCCAAGAAGAGATGTTTTATCTCACGGGCAGAGGTTTCGGACCGAACGCATGGTCGATGGTGCCACACTAATGGGCGACTTTTTTACATCAACTTCTGACAAGTTGCTTCACGCGATAGGGAAGGTGGGTTCGCGGGTTTATCACATTGTCTTTGGCAAACTCGATGAACGAGCAGTTCAGCGTGGGGACTTGCGACTTGCGAAGGATGTCAACGAAGAGTGGGCGGGCTTGCTGCAGGAACGCTCTGGACACGTGCAGGTATCATCTGTGCCTAGACGCTCCAGCTTCGATTACGCAATGGTGCGCGTGGCTTTCCCGGAGGTTTTTCTTGAAGTCACCCGCGGGCGTGGAGAGGTCAGGGCCAGGGTGTCGACGAAAAGTGAACCCAACCAGTTCGAAGACCTATCTATGCTTATCCGTTCTCTTGACGGTGAAAGCATACAGCAGATCCGGGCCGATATAACTCTAGCCCAGCTCTGCACTGTGTTGAGGAAACACTGGGAGGCTATTGTAGCGAAGACGTGCTTGTAGGCCGATCACTGCGATCATCAGGGAGCCGATCTCCGGGACAACTTATGCCCAATTGCCCAACTCCGAAAGGTGGAACATATTGATGTGCGGTAACATTATTAAGCTCGTTTACGGCTGCATTTTGGCCGTGCTCTGTTGCGGAGTTGCGACCGCCCAGCAAAGTTGGTTGCTTCAGCAAACAAATGGGAGCTGGAGGAAATTCACCACGGAAAGTGCCTGGCGGAGAGCGGCACTAGACAGACAGCCGCTCGAAACAGCGGTAGTTAATCATACTGTCTCAGGCACGAGCGTTGTCTACGATGTGCAAGGGGAGTCTGGTGATTGGCGAAATGTTGATCGCTATCTGTTCAAAGAAGATGGAGCCCTGATAAAGCTCAGAAGAACCTTTGCCTCGGTATCGCAGGACATCAAGCTCACACAAGTTTTTGAATCTAGTGCCTCTGGCAGGGTGAGCAAGACGTTCGAAAACGAAGTATCTTTAACTACTGGCAAACCGAAAAAAGAAACCCCCGGCAAACCACAATTGCCAATTGCCTCCAACATCGAACAGCTCAGCTTCATGAGGACCTTTAAGTCACCGACACCGTGACGTTGATGGTTGGCGTGTTGGCGGCGCAGACCAATTACGCCGGCGGGGCGACGCCGAGCTTGGAATCATAGTTGTAACGATTCCGGCTCCCAGCGCCGTCGGCTGCCCGGCGGGGACTGTGCCGGTGCCGCAATGAAAGCGATCTTCAAGCTCTGTTTTCTTGCTCTTGCTCTGGCATCTCCGGCGAGTCTGTGCGCCCAGGCAAATAAATGGCCGGCCATCCGACCGCGGGATGAAAAGCGGGTTTTTGTCAATCCCGGACAGAACAGCGCGGATACTTCCTTCGTAGCCTTCATCAAAGCCAGCGACGGTGTTCCGGTCTACAAGCTGGAATGCCACAACGGGAACTATGAAGACGAATCGGAGATGAACTTTTCAGGGGACTTCCAATGCGCGCTGTTCGCGGTGAAAGGGACAGCTCGCACGAGTGGCAATCTGCTGGCCGCAGACACTAAGAACGAGTTAAGCACGGACTGGTGGAATCGGGGCAGGATGCATGCACCTCAGCTTCGAGGGGAATGTCTCAAATACCCGGAGTACAGCACCGACCGGCGCTTCAAGCTCAGGGGCATGCTCCTCACGCTCCACTTCACTGACGTGAAGTGGAGTCCACGTAAGGATCAGCAGAACGAGCCGCTATTAGCCGGATTTACCTTCATCCTCAAAGTCGTCCCGGATGAATCGGCACAAAGTTCCAGAGCAGAGCTGCCAGCCGGTTCCAAGCCGCCATCAGCTTGCTATCCATGAGCGATGGTCATTCGATCTTGGGCCTCTCTTCGTGGCGGCCTTGCAGTCCGTGGCAACCCCGCCATCCTGCCGGTGCCAACGTCCCAAGAACGTACGCTGCCTACGGCATCGGGTTGGCGCTGCGTCGCGGTAGGGATACGGCTTTCACCGTACCCCCCGCACAGATCCGGACGGGCGGATTTCCCGCATCCGGCTCTTACCTCAGGTGGTGACGCGCAGACGGCGCGAAGGATAAGGACGGCAGATATGGGCCGGAGGAAGCCAGCGACGGATGAGCCGTTTCATTCGTTCCCACTTGACGCGACCATGCTGGCTTCGCCTGCACAGAGCGCGATGCCAGAGGTTCGTCACCGTGTAACGAAAGTGGGCCAGAGCGTGCCGGTTGCCCGGCACTCCGAAGTATCGGATATGCCCGCCCACAACGGACTTCAACCATTTGCCGACTTCAGGAACAGGGTCGTGCATACGCCGCCACAAGCCGATCTTCACCTCTTGCAGCTTGGCCTGCATACGCTTGCGAATCGTCTGCCGAAGCACCATGAACCTTCCCTTCCTCGTCTTTCCGCATATATGCGTAAAGCCGAGGAAATCGAAGGTCTCTGGCTTGCCCAGACCAGCGCGCTTCCGGTTCGTCGCCGCATGGCGTCCGAACTCGATCAGCCGCGTCTTCTCCGGGTGCAGCTCCAGTTGGAACTTTTCCATTCGTTCTTTCAGTTCCGACCAGAACCGTTCGGCCTCGTCTTTGAACTCGAATCCAACCACGATGTCGTCGGCATAACGCACCACGATCACATCGCCGTGCGCACGCTTCTTACGCCATGCCTGAACCCAGAGATCGAAGACGTAATGGAGGTAGATATTCGCCAGCAGCGGCGATGCACTTCCGCCCTGCGGCGAGCCTGCTTCCACGAAGGTTCGCTTGCCCTTTTCCAGCACGCCCGCGTTCAGCCATTTCTGGATGAGACGCACAACGCGCCGGTCCGCTATCCGATGCTGGAGGAACCGGACCAGCCATTCGTGCGACAGCCTGTCGAAAAAGCTGCGCACGTCCAGGTCCAGCACCCAGTTCACACGTCGCTCATGGAGTCCACACCAAAGAGCATCCAGCGCTTTATGCTGGTTGCGTCCTGGGGCCGGAACCCATAAGAGAAGCCGAGGAAGTCGGTTTCGTAGATGTTGTTGAGTACTTCCACCGTCGCTCTCTGAACAAGCTTGTCTTCGAGCGCCGGGACGCCGAGCGGTCGCTGCCGCCCGTCCGCCTTCGGAATGTACACCCTACGCACCGGCTTGGCCCGGTACGCTCCGCGCTTCAGTCTATGGGAGAGGTCCTGGAGATTCTCCTCAAGAGCCTCGCCGTAGTGCCGCCACGTCTCCCCGTCCACACCGGCTGCAGCGTGCCTCTTCAACTGCGAGTAAGCGAACCGCAGAGTGTCGATCCGGTAGATGTGATGCATCAGAGCGGTGAACTTTACATCCTTGTTCGATTTTGCCGTTTGTCGTATCTGCGCCAACTCACTTGGCGCGCTGATCCGGCTCAGAGTCCGGGGCGCGTTTTGCTGGCCCAGATTCCCCTTGGCCAGACCCCTTCCCTCCATCTCCTCCGCCGCCGGTGTTCTTGGCTTTGTTCGGAGACTTCCCCGGTACTATGGGTCTGTCCGACTTCCCGTGTTCGTTCATCATCGGCTCCTGTCCTTGAACTTCCCGATGCGTCCCGAGAGCGCTGGCCGCTCTCGGGTGAACCCGGGACCTCCCAACTTCCGTGCAAGATGTGTCCCTACGTGCCAGGGTCACAGACCGCGCAGGACCCCGGTGAAGCTCGCATTAACGCTCCACAGAATGTTGCCTTCCGCGTTGTGTCAGGGCGTCGGCGTCCTGAAGTTAGGGATATTTCGCGGCTCAATAGCCTGGCCCGTAGTTCCTCCTGTCTACGCTTCGTACATGGCCTCGCGACCATGCCCGCAAGACTCGGAGCCGGTGTGGCTTGCTAGGCCCTCACCGTACGACTCTTTCATTCGCTACATCTTGCCGGTTCGGTGCTCGCTTTCGCTCGCACCGGGTTGACGCTACGACACGTGATCCCCGACGGGTTGGCAGGCGGCCCAGGTCCCCATCCTGCGAAATGAACCAATCGGGTGTCCCAGGCCCGGATTTTCGGACCTGGGTAGCATGGACACTGCTCACTGTCGTGAGGCGCTTAATAGCGGGTCATGTGGCGGATGGTGTCGAGCTTGTCCGGGGCGAGACCGCGCAGGTCGTCTTCGTTGATCTGGCCGTCGCGGAGCAGGGCGGCGAAGACGAGGGGCAGAACAGAATAGCGGTAGTCGAAGGTGCGGTCGATCCGGCGGCGGCGCTCGCCGAGCCAGCGTTCCAGTTCCCACAGGTCGGCGGCACCAACGATCCGTGCGGCGCGCTCCTTGGCCTCCCGGATGGCGGCCTCCAGTTCCCGGCTGAGGGCCAGGTCGAAGGCTCTGCGGGCAACGGCCTTCTCCGCAGACGACCACTTCCACTCGCGCATCGGGGCTGGTGTCAAGCTGGGTATGCTGCTCACGAGCCGCTTCTCCTGGAGGCATTTTAGCTCCCGCGTGGTGTCCTCTGCGCTGCCAAAGTCCCGCGCGCTGCCTTCGGCATCGGATGTTCGCTGCGTCGCGGTAGGGATACGGCTTTCGCCGTACCCCCCGCACAGATCCGGACGGGCGGATTTCCCGCATCCGGCTCTTGCCTCAGGTGGTGACGCGCAGACGGCGCGAGGGATAAGGATGGCAGATATGGGCCGGAGGCAGCCAGCGGCGGATGAGCCGTTGCATACGCTCCCACTGGACGCGTCCCTTCTGGCTCCGTCGTTCGAGAGCATGGTGCCAGAGGTGACTGACCGTGAAGCGGAAGTGGGCCAGTGCGTACCGGTTGCCCGGCACTCCGAAGTATCGGATATGCCCACTCACAACGGACTTCAACCACTTGCCGACTTCAGGAACAGGGTCATGCATACGCCGCCGCAACTCGATCTTGACCCGTTGCAACGTCGCCTGCATACGCTTGCGAATCGTCTGCCGAAGCACCAGAAACCGTCCCTTCTTCGTCTTCCCGCAGATGTGCTTGAAGCCGAGGAAGTCGAAGGTCTCTGGCTTGCCCAGACCAGCGCGCTTTCGGTTCGCTGCCGCATGGCGTCCGAACTCGATCAGCCGCGTCTTCTCCGGGTGCAGCTCCAGTTGGAACTTCTGCATTCGTTCTTTCAGTTCCGCCCAGAACCGTTCGGCATCGTCTTTGAACTCGAATCCAACCAGGGCGTCGTCGGCGTAACGCACCACGATCACATCGCCGTGCGCACGCTTCTTACGCCATGCCTGAACCCAGAGATCGAAGACGTAATGGAGGTAGATATTCGCCAGCAGCGGCGATGCACTGCCGCCCTGCGGCGAGCCTGCCTCCGCGAACGTTCGCATTCCCTTTTCCAGCACGCCCGCGTTCAGCCATTTCTGGATGAGCCGCACCACGCGCCGGTCCGCTATCCGATGCTGGAGGAACCGGACCAGCCACTCGTGCGACAGCCGGTCGAAAAAGCTGCGCACGTCCAGGTCCAGCACCCAGTTCACACGTCGCTCATGGAGTCCGCACCACAGCGCGTCCAGCGCTTTATGCTGGCTGCGTCCTGGCCGGAACCCATAAGAGAAGCCGAGGAAGTCGGTTTCGTAGATGTTGTTGAGTACTTCCACCGTCGCTCTCTGAACGAGCTTGTCTTCGAGCGCCGTGACGCCGAGCGGTCGCTGCCGCCCGTCCGCCTTCGGAATGTACACCCTACGCACCGGCTTGGCCCGGTACGCTCCGCGCTTCAGTCTATGGGAGAGGTCCTGGAGATTCTCCTCAAGGGCCTCGCCGTAGTGCCGCCACGTCTCACCGTCCACACCGGCTGCCGCGTGCCTCTTCAACTGCGAATAGGCGAACCGCAGAGTGTCGATCCGGTAGATGTGATGCATCAGAGCGGTGAACTTTACATCCTTGTTCGATTTTGCCGTTTGTCGTATCTGCGCCAGCTCACTTGGCGCGACTACCCGGCTCTGAGTCCGGATCGCGTTTTGCTGGCCCAGATTCCCCTTGGCCAGACCCCTTCCCTCCATCTCCTCCGCCACCGGTGTTCTGGCTCTTGTTCGGAGACTTCCCCGGTACTATGGGTCTGTCCGACTTCCCGTGTTCGTTCATCATCGGCTCCTGTCCTTGGACTTCCCGATGCGTCCCGCGAGCGCTGGCCGCTCACGGGTGAACCCGGGATCTCCCAACTTCCGTGCAAGATGTGTCCCTACGTGCCAGGGTCACAGACCGCGCAGGACCCCGGTGAAGCTCGCATTTACGCTCCACCGAATGTTGCCTTCCGCGTCGTGTCAGGGCGTCGGCGTCCTGAAGTTCGGGGTATTTCGCGGCTCGATAACCTGGCCCGTAGTTCCTCCTGTCTACGCTTCGTATCTGGCCTTGCGGCCATGCCCGCAAGACTCGGAGCCGGTGTGGCTTGCTAGGCCCTCACCGTACGGCTCTTTCATTCGCTACATCTTGCCGGCTTATGCGGTGCGGTCTGCATCGTGTTCCTCCTGCAGTTGGTTGCTACTGCCCTCAAAGAACACGGTGCTTACGCACCGGCTGTTGGCGCTGCGACACGTCACCCCGTGTCGGCTGCTGCGCGGTAACCTGCGGTTACCGGGCGGGAACTTGCTGAAAGCAGGCGGCTTGAGAAAAAATCGTCAAATTGGGTTACTCTGGTAGCAACCTGCGGTTGCTGAAGGGTAACCCGATGACTCCCCTCCCTTTAGCAAGAAGACGGCTTGGCACGGCCCCGTGTCCTGTACGTTGCGGCGCGCTGGCGGCGTGCGGCCTGAATCGCGGTTCCCATCCTTTCTCCATTTCCGGCGGTGTCCAATGAAGCCGCCGCTCCGCACCAAATCCGTAGGCACGAAGGTGAGCGAGGAAGAGTTCGCCATGCTGGAGGCGCGCGCGCAGGCGGCGGGACGGACGCTCTCGGAATGGGTGCGGGATGTCCTGCTGGCCGCGCCGACGACCGAGGGCGAGCTGATCGGGGAGGTGGCGCTCGGGGAGTTGCTGGCGCTGCGGACGCTGCTCTTGAACCTCTTTTTTCGGGCGGCGAAGGGCGAGGCCGATCCCGGAGGCGGAGATGCGGGCGCTGATCGAGCGGGCCGACGCTGTGAAGGGCGACCGGGCGCGGGAGCGGATCGAGGCGGCGCGGAGCCGGGCCGCAAAGAAGGCGGAGCCGACCGGGGAACCGGAGCCAAGCCGAGGCGGAGGAGGGCTGAGAAATGGCGGAATGGGGCCGGAAGCAGTACGCGAAACCGTGGCCGAGCCGGACGCACGTGTGGACGTGGGGAGCTTTTTTCCTTAGCTGCCTGTTCTTCGTGTTCGCGGTCTGGCGGGACGGGCAGGTGAACTGGACGGCGGCGGAGCGGCTGTATCTGTCCGACTACCTGCGGAGCGGGGCGCGGGGTAAGGCGTCGGCCAGCTTTCAGTCGAGATATACGCTGCTCCAGGGCTTCAACGCGAAGGGGCAAATGCTGCTCGTGATCGACGACCAGGTGCGGGCGGTAAAGGGGCAGGACGGGCGCTGGGGGTACGTGCTGACCGACGACGGAATCAAGGCCGGGCTTGTGCGGTTGCAGTACGTGACCGGGATGTACAACGACCGGAGGCTGCACGCGTTCCTGGGCCAGTGGGTCTACGGGAATCAAACGCTGTGGGATTTCGCCAAGCGGCCCACGTACTGGACGGTGGCGTTCTTCGTGCTGGCCTTGTTCGTGGCCGTGCCGAAGGACCGGGCGCGGCGGATGGTGTGGAGGTACGGGCGGCGGCTGCGCGGGCCGGAACTGGTCACGACGGCGGAGTTCAACGAGCGGCTGGGGCGAAAGCGATGGCTGATGGTCTATCCGCCGGACGGGATCGCGTTCATCAATCGGGAGGGGACGTGGCTCAAAGAGTGGATTGACCAGCTCCTCGCGCCGAAAGCGCTGGGTTCGGGTTCCCAGAGAGCGCGAGGCCTGGCACTTTCTCATCGTGGGCGACACCGGGGCGGGCAAGAGCGCGGCCATCCGGCAGGTGCTCTCGCAGATATGGGAGCGCGGGGAGACGGCCATTGTGTACGATCCGGCGCTCGAATACCTGCCGCAGTTCTACCGCGAATCGCGCGGCGACGTGGTCCTCAATCCCCTGGACGCGCGCTGCCCGTTCTGGATGCCCAGCGACGAAGCGCCGCACGAGGCCGAGGCGCTGACGGTAGCGAAATCGCTGTTCCCGGATCGGGGCCGGGAGAATCAGTTCTTTGTCGATGCGCCAAGGAGAATCTTCGCGCACCTGATCAATCTGAAACCCACGCCGGAACAACTCACATATTGGATGTGCCATGAGGAGGAGATCGACGCGCGCGTGCAGGGTACGGAGATGTGGGCCATGATCCACTCGACCGCGCCGAATCAAAGATCGGGAGTGATGGGTTCATTGAATATGGTTGCCGATGCGTTCAAGCTGTTGCCGCCGGAGCGGGAGACGAAGCGGCGCTGGAGCGCGTATGAGTGGAGCAAGGAGCGGCGCGGTTGGCTCTTTCTTACGTCGAAGCCGACGGTGAGGGAGCGGCTGCATCCGCTGCATGAGCCTGTGGCTGGACCTGTTGGTGTTGCGGCTGATGAACGAGGGCGGGGGCGGGGCGCGGAAGACTTGGTTTGTGCTCGACGAACTGGCGACGCTGCAAAGGCTGCCGCAGTTGTCGTCGGCGGTCAACGAGAACCGGCATTCGAACTGCCCGATGGTCCTCGGCTTCCAGGGCAAAGCGCAGGTGGAGGCGCTGTACGGGCACGTCGCCGAGAACATGCTATCGCAGCCCGCGACGAAGATCTTTTTCAAAACGAGCGAGCCTTATGCGTCGGAGTGGATCTCGAAATCCATCGGCGAGATAGAAGTCGAGCGGTTCCGGGAGAGCCGGACGCGGGGCGCGTTCCCGCAGCAGCGGGAAAACGAGCAGCGGGAGATCACGCGGGAGCCGCTGGTCATGGCGTCGGAGATCGGCGGGCTTGAGCCGCTGCATGGGTATCTCAAGCATGGGAATTTTGTGCTGCGGCTGCGGATACCTTATCTCACGCTGAATGAACCGGCGGAGAAGTTCATCGAGCGGAAGATGACGACGCCGGCAACGGCAACGCCGGCAACGACGCCGGCGAAAGAGCCGGAGCCGGCGCAGGCCATCACGCCGCACAGCGCCGCCACGGAAGCCGGTGAGCGCCGTCCAGAGAACAGGAGCAAGCGCAGCAGCCAGAGGCAGTGAACGAGCAGACGCCGTTCTTCGAGTGAAGCGATGATTACGCTGTCGAAACCCATCAGCTCCGGCCAGGCGCAGGCGTACCACAAAGAAGAGTTCGCCAACGCCAAGGAGAACTACTACACGGAGGGCGAGCGTGTGCGCGGCGAGTGGCAGGGCCAGCTTGCCGCGCGATGGGGCTTGCAAGGTGAAGTTCAGGAGCAGCAGTTCGCGCGGCTGGCCGAGGGGCAGCACCCGGAGACGGGCGAGCAGTTGTACGGCATCAGACGGCGCGCGAATACGTGAACGCGCAGGGCGAAACCGTGCGCACGATGGAGCACCGGGCGGGATGGGATGCGACGTTCAGCGCGCCGAAGTCTGTCTCGCTGACTGCATTGGTTGGCGGCGACAACCGCGTGAGAGAGGCCCACCGGGAGAGCGTGCGCACGGCGCTCGATGAGATGGAGAAGTACGTACAAGCGCGCATAGGCGGCAATGTCCCGGCGCAGACGACGGGCCAGTGGGTTGTGGCGAAGTTCGAGCATGACTCCAGCCGACCTGTCGATGGTTACGCCGCGCCGCAGTTGCACACGCACGCGGTCGTCTTCAACATGACCGAAACGGCAGACGGCCAGACGCGCGCTTTTCAGCCGCGAGAGCTTTACCGGACGCAGCAGTACGCGACGGCAGTCTATCGCTCGGAGTTGACGGCGCGGTTGCAGCAGCTTGGTTACGAGATCGAGCGCGGCGCGCACGGGCAGCCGGAGATCAAGGGTTATACGCGCGAGTATCTGGAGGCGTCGAGTCCACGGCGGCAGCAGATCGAGGAACACATGGAGAAGGCGGGCGTGCGCGGGGCTGGCGCCGCGCAGATCGCGGCGCACCAGACGCGGGACGCCAAGCAGCCGTTGTCGCATGAAGAGGTGCGGGAGCAACATCGAGAGGCTCGCTCAAGAGCACGGCCAGCAACCGCAGTCCGTTGTTAAAGAGGCGGCGCAGCGGCCCGGTGTCGAGTTGAAGCCGGAGCAATCGGGCGTAGCCGCCCAGCAGGGGATGAGTTATGCACGCGAGCGCGGGATGGAGCGCGAGGCCGTAGCCGACGAGCGAACGCTGATGCGCGATGCC
>CAWEXT010000004.1:0-126108 GCA_963813105.1 uncultured Simkaniaceae bacterium | reverse complement strand
TCAACTCTCGATGAAAGGCATCCTTGAAAAATTCGGTAATCTGGGGCTTTGGAGAGTTAGGAAGCGGGTTTTCATTATCGGTAAAAAGGGCATGCCCACCTTTCGTGGCAAAGAGATACCGTTTTCCTAAATGGTAATCGAAAGCAAGAGTGCTAGGAGAACGCATCTCTGTATCATCGGCCACAAGACAGAGAACATCTTCAGAGAGTTTTTGAATCGACGGTTGAGGGAGGATCTCATCGCCCCAGCTCCATTGATTGCGAAACCAAAGATGGGGAAGAATATGCAAGGGCGCCGGATCTGGGCCGATTCGATCGCTCGATCCGAATGCAGATATCTTCTTCGGATAGCTTTTGCATATTCGATGAAAATATCGAAATACCGATTTTCATCGAAAACCCCGGTATCGATAGATTTCAAATTCTGGATCTCTGGACCGTCCTTTTCCAATTTTCTTCGCGCGAGATGCTCATAGGGAAATAGCTTCTGTGGGTATTTGTAGAGATATTTCAAATAAGAGTGCGAAGGCGTGGCATCGAGATGATAATAATATTCTTTAACGTCTTCGCCATGGTTGCCTTCAGTGGAGCCAAGGCCAAAAAGCCTCTCTTTCAAAATGGGATCTTTGGTATTCCAAAACACGGGAGCTAAGACGAGTACTTGATAGCGATCGCACCATCCGGCGATCGCATCTTCTCCCCAGCGATAGGTTTTTGTCTGGGCTAAGTCAAAAGGAAAATAGGTCCAGGCGTTGCCGTCGGGGCTATAATCTTCGCGCACAGTTCCCCAAGCGCGTTCAGAAACATAAGGACCCCATTTTTCCCAGGCGGAGTACGGCTCCTCCCAATTTTTAGAAAGCCGTTTTTGTTCTTCAGTCTCTCTTCCCGTTCTCGGTTTACCCCATGTATTCTCGGGCATAGCGCAGCGCTCCCAAAAGGGCTGCGTTGTCATTCAAAATCACTCTTGATCGGAATCTCTTCGAGAAGCGTTTGAAACGTCCTTTTTCGAGAAAGCCGAGAATAAAAGCCCTCGATCGAGGATATTTTTTAAGACGCGGCGCAATTCCGCCTCCGATATAAATCCTCCAAGGGCGAAGAATTTTAAAGCGAGATTTCCCGCTTCAGCTCCATAAAGAGAGATAAACCATCGATAGCGCGGACTGAAACCGGATCGCTGCCATCCAAGGCGGCTTGGGTAATCGCCGAAGGTCGGTTCTTCCATGAAAATTTTTTGCGCATCTCAGGATGTTCCTTCTCGAGCTGCATATCGATCAAAAATGATAAAGTTGATAGATTCCAGGTCCCGAAATCACCCTCTCATAAGAAACATGGCTCGGAAATTGTTTTCTGCAAATAAACGGAGTAATTCCATCTCTATTTCATCGCGCGGCGCGAAATCAGCATGTCCGCCTTCGCAGGCAAAAGGACGATGGTGTTTCCCATCCCAAGATAAGGCACGCTTCGCCTAAACCTGTTCCTGCTGCAATCAACGCTTGATTTCCGCTTTTGTTTCCCGGGATGCAGGACATGAATTCATTCTTCTTCCAACATCGCCAAGCCCATAAGCATTCGCTTCGAGATCATTAATGACGCCGACATGGGGGATTTTCAGTTCCGATTCCAATATGCGGTCCGTCGATCATCCAAGGAAGATTCGTCGCCTTGCATCGTCTATTGACGACAGGCCCTGCAACTCCAAAGCACGATTTTTCGATCTTCACGCCTTTTAAAGCGGAGGAGCTCAAAAACTCTCTGAAGATCTCTCTCGAGACCTGGATAATCGCGGCTGGGAATTTT
Organism: uncultured Simkaniaceae bacterium; assembly: GCA_963813105.1. Classification (GTDB taxonomy): domain Bacteria; phylum Chlamydiota; class Chlamydiia; order Chlamydiales; family Rhabdochlamydiaceae; genus JAGXTH01. The sequence goes on along the minus strand of CAWEXT010000004.1, from coordinate 124,312 downwards.
TTTTCCAAAAAGGATGTCCTGTTCTTTTCGAAAAGAGCAAGACGCGTTTTTGTTCCCCCGATATCGCCAATAAGCAGCATAGTAGTAAGGATGATTTTATCTTTTTGTGATTATGCAAAACTTGGGATATACATGAAGGAAATAGATTTTCAATGACTAACAGAGGTAAGCACATGTCCCAGCAACCAGATACTGGTAAAAAGAAAGCGCTCGAACTCGCCATCTCCCACATCGAAAAACAATTCGGCGAAGGGGCCATCATGACGCTCGGCAAACACTCTGCGACCAACGAGATCAGCGTCATCAAAACAGGAGCGATCGCTCTCGACATCGCTCTTGGCATCGGCGGAGTTCCCCGCGGACGAATCGTCGAAATCTTCGGCCCTGAATCCTCCGGTAAATCGACTCTTGCCACCCACATCGTCGCCAACGCCCAAAAAAATGGCGGCCTCGCCGCCTATATCGACGCAGAACATGCCCTCGATCCCTCCTATGCCGCCAAAATCGGCGTCAACCTCGACGATCTGATGATCTCTCAGCCCGACAACGGCGAAGAAGCCCTCAACATCGCCGAAATGCTCGCCCGCTCCAATGCCATCGATGTCATCGTCATCGACTCGGTTGCAGCCCTCGTTCCCAAAATCGAACTCGAAGGGGAAATCGGCGATTCCATTCATGGGCCTGCAAGCGCGCATGATGTCGCAAGCGCTGCGCAAACTCACCGCCACCCTTTCCAAAAGCAACACCTGCGCCATCTTCATCAACCAGATCCGCGAAAAAATCGGCGTCATGTTCGGCAACCCAGAAACGACAACAGGCGGCCGCGCGCTCAAATTCTACGCCTCCATCCGCCTGGACATCCGCCGCATCGGCGGCATCAAAGGCGCCGATAACAACGACATCGGCAACCGCGTCAAAGTCAAAGTCGTCAAAAATAAAATGGCGCCTCCTTTCCAAGTCGCCGAATTCGACATTCTCTTCAACGAAGGGATCTCGCGCATCGGCTCGCTCATCGACCTCGGCGTCGATCTCGGCATCATCGAGAAAAAAGGGACCTGGTTCAGCTACAATGGCCAACCGCCTCGGCCAAGGACGCGAAGCTGCCCGCGAAGAGCTCAAGAAAAATCCTCAAACTCGCCGATGAAATCGAAAAACTCATCTTGAAAAAATGCGCTGAAACCGGCCTTGGTCTTTCTGCCAAGAAAGAAGAAGGCGGGGCGACAGAGGCTCAAGCTGATTTAGTGGAACTTAGCTAAATGTCTATGAGTCGGCCCTCGAAGGGCCGACTCTTTTTAGAAGTCTAAACGGAATGAAGCAGTGAGTCCCATCATTGTGTAGGATGGCCCTGGCAAGAGTAAAGAATTAGTAGGATATTGATTGGCAAAATATTGGACTTCATATCCTGCGGAAAAATTCAAGTACGTGCTTTTCGAAAAGCAAGTACCCCAATCAACCCCGAAAAAGATTTCAGCAACGGGATTGATAGTTCCTTCTCTTATGCTACCATCGCCGCCATGATCCTTGCCATTATCGATGAAATCGAATGATTGACTTTCGTGGAATTTTTGCCATATTAGGGAACCAGCCATATTCGTAAGAAGAGCGAAGTTCGATTTTCCAAGAATCCAGCGACTATTAATTCCAACACGAGGTCCAATGGCCCAGGTATGTCCGCTTAAGCTTGTAAATACATCCGTAATTACATCTCCTGGACTATCTGGTTCGATAACATCGTTAAAATCGGTGACCTCGGAGTGCTTAAACCAAAATGTCTTCCCACCTGTGAAAGGGCGAAGTGAAAGACGTTTTCCTACGAAAAAAACTCTCCCCAGTTCTAAGTCTATACTGTTATAAAGAACATGCCCCTTATATTCCACTTGTGACGCCAATAGTCCATTCGTGCCTTGCATGAATATTGGTTCAGAGGAAGAAAATGATTTATGTGAATGTCCACGAAACCAAGTCCAATCCAATAAAAGATCCCAGGCATCATAAGAAAAATTGTAGCCAAGACCTATCTTAAAGCCTGGATTAAATTCAAAATTAGGAAACAGATCCATTCCAAAATTTCTATTTCCCTCCTCGGGAACCTGCGAACTAGTAACAGGTATTGGTGTAAATTGACCTCTCCAATAGAGAAATGAACCCATGACATAAGGCGCTGATTCATCGCAGCATCCCCTTGCAGAAGGGAGAACTCCCATGGGCATATCGCATGTAGGCATGGCTTGAGATGTTTCAGCTTTCTTCGTATTGGATTTCTCTGCCGAAGCGAGCAAAAAATCATTTTTCTGTATTGCAGATGAATCAACAGTCTCGTAAGACTTTTCAACTGATTTTCGACGTTCTTCGACTTTGGCATTTTTAGAAGGTTCGATGATTTCATTTAGGCATGTAACCATCTCATCGAGTTTTTTATCGAAATTTTCAGGTTTTGAAGATGGAGGAAGAGGAGCTGTTATTGGTGAGGAATTCTTCCTAGAAATTTCCGTACATCCACATCCTAATACGATCAATGAAAGACAAACTAAGCGCATTGTGTGCTCTCCTATCCAGTTCTTATTTTGACCCTTATCTGGATTGGGTTTTATTCACAAGTATTTGAATTTAGAAAGTTCGGCTCTTTATTAGAAATCTAGACGAAACGAAGCAGTAAGTCCCATCATATTGAAGGCTTGCTCTGTTCCAAATACATTTACGATTTGCCCAGCCAGGTACTGCATTTCATATCCTGCAGATAGATTCAAATAGACGGTTTTCGTAAAACAATAGCCCCAGTCAAAGCCAGCGAAGATTTCTGCGACAGGATTTAGATTTCCCAGACGGACCGGACCTTCTCCCCCTTGAGTTAGCCCGTTTGTTGTATAAATAGATCCGGTAAATTGATGAAACTTCTGCCATATTAAAGAGCCCGCTGTATTGAGAAGAAAAGCGAAATTCGATTTTCCAAGAATCCAGCGACTGTTGACCCCAAAGCGAGGTCCTATGGCCCATGTATGCCCATTATTAAAGTTGACCGCATCAGTAACTATATCATCTGAATCACCCTCAATAGCATTCAAAAACTCATCGATGATGGAGAATTTCAACCAGAAGGTCTTACCCCCTACGAATGGCCGAAGGGAGACACGTTTTCCAACATAAAAAACTCTCCCTAATTCTAAATCTACACTGTTGTATCTGGTAAATCCGTGGTGTTCAACTTGGGGCGCCGTTGTCTCAGAACTGAGCGTTGATTGTGAGAATATTGGCTCTGAGGCAAATAAAGATCTTTGGGAATGAGCACGAAACCATGTCCAATCCAATAAAAGATCCCAAGCATCATAAGAAAAGTTGTAGCCTAGTCCAATTTTAAAGCCCGGTTTATAGCGATAATGAGGAAACTCTTCGGTTCCAAATTCTCTTACTCCTCCTGGTTCTACAACCTCCGATATAGTAACCGGTATTGCTGTGAATTGCCCTCTCCAATAGAGGAATGAACCCATGACATAAGGGCCTGATTCATCACAGCATCCTCTCGCGGAAGGGAGAACCCCCATGGGCATATCGCATGTGGGCATTGCAGTAGTAGGCGCAGCTTTCTTTGTATAAGATTTCTCTGACGAGGCAAGCAAGAAGCCGTATTTTTTATTTTTGGCAGGCGAACCAACGATCTCGACAGACTTTTCTGTTGGTTTGCGACGTTCTTTTACTTTGGTGTTTTCAGAGGGACCGACGATTTTATTCATATTCGCGACGATATTCGCGAGTTTACTATCGAAATTTTCTTGATTCGATGAAGGAGAAGGAGATGCGGTTGGCGAGGAATTGTTTTTCGATACTTCTGTACATCCGCATCCTAATACGATCAAAGAAAGACAAGCCCAGCGCATTGCATGCTCCCATCTCTGGTTTCTTATTTTGACCCTTATCTGGAATAACAATTATTCACAAGCACTTGACCGTTTATCTTTGTTTCTGTCACAGAGATAAATAAGATAAAGAGGAATCTATGAAACATCCTTTGCTTCTATCTTTGTTTCTGCCTGTCCTTGGTTCATCGCTATGCGCAGATGAGAATGATCTTGCGATGATTATGACGAATGAAGAGTCCTATCAGCTCGACATCGATCTGAATGTGGTGAAAAAAGAACTTTCGAATTTGAAGGACTCACTTGCGAAACTGACAGATAAATTTGCGGATACCGTAAAAAATAAAGATCTAGAAACATTTCATAGCAAGACGATCGATCCCGTGCGAACAGAGCTTGAGGATCTCCAAAAGCAAGTCGCTGGCCTTTCCGAAAATAAAAGAGATTTACAAGTTCTCAAAAAAGAACTTTCCGAGCTCTCCGAGAAACTTGCTATTTTCTCCGAGGATTTTTTCTTTTCATCCTCGCGCAAGGATGCAAATGAACAGATGCTTCTTTCTGCTTTAAATCCCTCAACTAATCCTCCGCCGCAAACGGCAACTTCTCCGGCAATGACCAATCAGCCAAGCCCGCCTTCCCTTTTTCAATACCGCGAGCCTCTTGATCTTTCAGAATTTATCTCGTTTGCTGAATATCTCTATATGGGAGTGTCGCAACAGGATTCGGAATTCGTCTTAGCCCCCAATATGACATTTCCTGCAGCGGTCATTGCAGATCTAGCTCATAATGCTGGCGACTCCTATGGTAGGTATAAGCAAGCAAAATTCAATTGGAGTTCGGGTTTACGCGTCGGCTTGGGGTATACTTTTACAAGAGATTACTGGCAGCTACTCGGCCAGTATACCTATTATGATTCTGTCGGGACAAAGGTCGTTACCAATCCAGCAAGCGACACCCTCATTTTTGCTACATTCCGAGATGTGACGATTACACAGTTGGAACAAGCGCAAAGCAAGGTGCATCTCAACTATCAAGTTGCGGACGTTCTTCTTTCGAAACGATTGACCATAGGAGATCAAATTCTATTGAATTTCAATATAGGGATGACGGGAGCTTGGATCGAGGAACATTGGCGCGTAACATATTTCGATGAAGCCACGACCTTTTTCAAAAATAAATGGAAATACAACTCTGGCGGTTTTACTTTGGGATTAGAGAGCAACTGGCATTTTGGAATGGGATTCGGGCTCTTTAGCAAATTCTTCGGCTCCGTCGTCTGCGGAAGCTACAAAAATAAGAATTACGTTAGCACGACCATTGTGCCGGCTGGGGACATCAATCCCCTTCGCAACACCTCTCTCAATACTCTCTTGATTATACCGAGAACCCAGATTGCGCTTGGGGTTGATTGGGGGCAGGTCTATTCGCAATGCGCTCTTAGAATTATGACGGGCTTCGAGATCAATACCTGGTTCGACCTCCAACAGGTATTTAAATCACCGGAAGGAACGCAGCCTCTCAATCACGATAAGGTCGATATCTACGACGTTGCCAATGTCAACGTGTATGGATTAACCGTCCGTGCGGAAATTAATTTTTAACGTAGCCACGTAGCATTTGCTGCATTTTCTGGAATGAGGGTGTGTCGAGTTTGAGTTCTTTTAGGCAAAACTCAAAAGCTCGCATTTCCTCTTCGAAAACACCCTGAGCCCGTTCTTTGCCGACGAATCTTGCGAGATTCACCTCGCGCTCCATCTTTTCATCTTGATCGATGTCGAGGAGATCATCAGCAATTTGGAAAGCCATTCCAAAATGGTAGGCGGCTTTTCTAACTCTTTGAAGTTGTAAGAGATCTCCGCCGCCAAAAAGCCAGCCGAAAACAAATGAAACTTCGAAAAGCGTCACCGTCTTTTTATAGATCACTTGCTTGAGGTTATCGAGAGTAAAAGAGGGTGGGAACATATCATAAAATTGCCCGCCGGTAGCGCCGAGAATTCCAGCGCAATTTGAAGCATTTTCCAAAGCTAGCGTCGCAACCCGATCGCAAAGAGCAGCAAATGGCGCACCGGCTTGACGAAGCAGTTCTGTATTGCGATGGATTTTTCCAAAAGCGCCGGTAATGAGTGCGTAGCTTGCGAGAATTGCTATCGTTTCGCCATAGACTTTATGCGCGGATGGTTTATCGCGCCGTTCATCATCGTTGTCCATGCAAGGAAGATCGTCGACGATGAGCGAAGCGGTATGAAAAAATTCTACAGATAGCGCAGCTTCGGAAACATTGAGACCATGGCCCAATCCTTCCGCAACGAGATAAACGATGAGAGGACGAAAGCGTTTACCGCCATTCGTGAGCGCATATTCGCAGGCATCGCGGAGTTTATTTTTTTCTCCGAGTGAAGAAATGCTTCTCGCAATTTCTTGTTCGATTTTGTCGCGCAAAAAATAGAAGTGGGACAATTTTTTTGGTTCTGGAGGAGATTCAACAGATGTCGTCATGGAAGTTCATCGTTTCAGGATTTTGGAAGTCGTGATCACTCCGCCTACACTTAGGCAGGGTGCGCAAACGACATTTGGAAGAAGTAGGGTACCAGGATTGCTGACTGCATTACAACCGAGCTGAGAGTGGTCGCCAAAAACGGCGCCAAATTTCTGTAAGCCGGTATTGAATTTTTGTTTTTCCCAACGGACGGAGATGGTTTGTTTGTCGAGCCTTAGATTCGCGCATTTTACGCCGGCGCCTAAATTCACGTGATTGCCGAGAATCGAATCGCCGACATAATTAAAGTGCGCAGCATGCGCATCATCTAAGAGAATTGAATGTTTAATTTCGGTGGCGTGACCGATTACGCATTTCCTGCCCGTTAGAACGTAACCTCGGATGTAGGCGCCATGTCGTATTACCGAACCATCGCCGATCCAACAGGGGCCTTTTAAATAGGCTCCTGGTTCAATCACTACACCTTTCCCAATCACGATGGTTTCAGGATTTTCAAAAAACACACCTTCATGTTTATGCGAAGGCATAGAGCGTTTCAGCAATTTATCCATATACTCTTGTAGAGCAGATAGCGCTTCCCATACGAACTCTTTGCTCTCAAAAAGCTCTTTGTGCGAATACGTGGAAAGATCGAAGAAATCTTTAGGCTCGAGCTTCATGGCCAACATACTAACCGATTGCAGACGGATTTTCCACACAAGTTCTCTACTATGAATGATCTTATATACATAAGACTCTTCTTCTTCGGAGGATGTGGGAATGTTGATAAGTGCCCAAAATCTATTTGAAAGACACCTGTTGAAAACTTGTCTAAATCTTGATTAAAACCCTCCCCCTTTTGAACAACAAAGAATTGTGAACAGAGCTTAGAACGAGCTATCAACAAGAAAAAGATGGGGTTTTCCACATCCTGAAAAGAGGGGACTTCAAATATTCTCTAGAGCTTCTTTACTTTGATTGCCTTACCCGAGGAATGTGCGATTAAGGTATTTGCTGAATGAATAGAGGCCTTCATCTCGACAATTTTTCTCGATTCGCTCACGATTTCGCCGCGCACCAGCAGCAGCTCCCCGATCTTAGCTGGAGCGATGAAGCGCACGGTCATTTCCGCCGTTAATGCTCCGCCACAGACTATCCAAGCCAGCCGCGTCATTGCCTCATCGAGAAGCGTGGCAATAATTCCTCCATGCAGGATTCCTTGCCAACCTTGATATTTTTGTTCCGGAATATATTGGGTAGAGGTCGTATGCCCTTCGACTTTCCATTCTAGACGCAATCCATGCGGATTTTGCATTCCGCAAGCGAAACAACCATGATCATCGACTAATTCAAAATTCTTCATAGATGCCTGACTCAAAAAGAAATCTGGGTGATAGGATTCGAACCTACGACCCCTTGCACCCCATGCAAGTGCGCTAGCCAAGCTGCGCTACACCCAGATAAAAATTCTATAGAGAAGAGATGCCTTCGAATTGGAATTCGGCCTTTTGGAATTCCTTAAGACCCATGCGGGCGCACTCTTCGATGATCTTTTCCAGAACATCGCCAGGATGCACTTCAGCGGCAGAAATATCGACGGAAATCGAAGCTGAAAAATTGACGCCGGCACGAACTCCCTTTACCCTGAAATTGGCGTAAATGGCGTCTTTTTTTTTGGAAATGTTGCGAAAGCGGATCAAATTGTTTTCTGCGAGGTCTTTCATAGTGTCTCTTTTCGAGATGAAAGTGCGAAATCGTAACGAGAAGAGGAAGTTGCTGTCAATTGAAAGTTACTGATAGAATCTTTAGCCATGATGAAGTTAGATAAAAGCTGGCATGCTGTTTTAAAAGACGAAATTGCCCAGCCCTATGTCAAAGAACTTAAAACTTTTTTGGAAAAAGAAAAGGCGGATGGGCACGAGATTTATCCTCCAGAGCCGCTTGTCTTCCACGCGTTGACCCGCACTCCCTGGGAAAAAGTACGCGTCGTCATCATGGGACAAGATCCCTACCATGGTCCCGGGCAAGCTCACGGACTTTCTTTTAGCGTTCCTTGCGGAATACCGCTTCCTCCCTCGCTGCAGAATATCTATAAGGAACTTGCTGATAATGTAGGGACTGCTATGCCCAAACAAGGTTGTTTGACTCCGTGGGCTGAGCAAGGTGTCCTTATGCTCAATGCTACGCTTACCGTGCGCCGCGGTCAGCCACAATCCCATGCCGGAAAAGGTTGGGAGCGATTTACCGATGCCATCATCGCCAAACTCTCTGAACGAAAGGAGCCGGTCATTTTTGTTCTTTGGGGCAAGTCGGCCCAGGAAAAATGTCAAAACATCCTCAAGTCCTCTTCTTCGCATATCGTCTTACGAGCTGCCCATCCTTCTCCTTATTCGGCCTATAATGGCTTTTTTGGATGCGGCCATTTCTCAAAAATCAACGAAGCCCTCAAACGTTTCGGCAGCAAGCCGATCGATTGGCAAATACCTTAATCTATGCGTATTCCTGAAACTATCGAACGGGCCATTGAAACGATGTGCTCCAAGGTACCCCTTTCTGTATTGACCAAGCATTTTCAGGAGTATTCCCAGAGCTATCGAGAAGGCAAAAACTCCAAACGTTCTATTCCGCATGAGATCGAAAAAATCTGCTATTTAGCGACGCGGTTTCCAGCGACATTTGCGGCATCCTGTTTTGTCGCTGATGAAATGCAGAGACGAAATGGCTACGCAAAAACCCTTCTCGATCTTGGTGCTGGACCGGGAACCGCCCTTATTGCTTTGCTTCAGCAGGGATATCCTATCGAATCTGCCACTCTATTTGAGGAGAGCAGGGGCTTTATCGAGATGGGCAAAGCTTGGACCCCCGCCTTTGCAAAATGGCAAAGCGGCGATATCCTGAAACAAGAGTCATTTCCTGAAGCGGAGCTCGTGGTTCTCTCGTATTCCCTTGGTGAAATCGCCGAGGAAAAACGTAAATCCTTGTTAGAGAAGGCCTGGCGAGCCTGTCAAAAAAATCTTATCATTATTGAACCAGGCACGCCGAAGGCATTTAAAAATATTCTTACAGCAAGGGATCTGCTCATTGGCCTTAGGAGGCCATGTTATAGCGCCATGCCCTCATAATCAAATTTGTCCTATGCTCAAAAAGCCTTGGTGCCATTTTTCTGTCCGCGTCGATAGGACTTCTTTGCATCGCAAAATCAAAGAAGGACAGCTCGGTTATGAAGACGAAAAATTTTGCTATGTAGTGCTATCAAAGACTTCACTTTGCACAGGCCTTCAGAGAATTGTCAAAACTCCCCTTAAACTCTCCGGCCATCTCCGTTTTACTCTTTGTACAAATGAAGGACTCGTCGAAAAAGTCGTTTCAAAAAAAGAAGGAGAAGGTTTTAAAAAGGCAAAAAAACTTGAATGGGGTGAAATATATTCTGTCGGAGAATTTTAATTACGAAACAGATATAATATTGATCACGGGGTGTAATTAATAAACAACTTGTGAAAAAGTTTAGATTACACAATTAAATAAGGTAAATCAAAATTATGTCTTACGACGCGTTCCTCAGTGTGATCAATCAACTCGCCGGACAGCGCAGAGCGCGTTGCGTCGTGCAAGGAAGCGTTATTTTCATCGAAAGCAAACCGAAACAAAAGAAATGGTCTCTTGCCACGCGTGTTTTTTCTGGCGAAGGCTTTCTACCAAAAGCTGTAAAAGATTGCGTCTCCTCTTCAGGTGTACTTCGCTGGCAACAGCGCGGCGCGAATCTTCGCTTAGATCCCGATAACCATAGCGTCTACCTTACTCAAGAGATTTCCTACGAACCCAAATATGTTCCTTTCCGTTATGTGATGCGCGATTTTGCCGATGTCGCAAATGAATGGCGCGAAATCTTAGAAGATTTCGCCGAGCGCGATCATACTTCGATTCGTCTCAATTCCAATATCGACTAAAAAGCGCCCTTCACTAAGATAGGGTGTATGCGATATGAAGGATCCATTGTTGCTCTGATCACTCCCTTTGAAGACGATGGCAGCGTCGATATGGCTTCGCTTCGTCTTCTCATCGAACGGCAAATCGAAGCCGGAGTCGATAGTATTTCTGTTTGCGGTACTACCGGCGAAGCTCCCACGCTTTCCGAAGATGAAGAACGGGAACTTTTCGAAGAGACCATCCACATCGTCGATGGACGTTGTAAAGTCATCCTCGGCACAGGAAGTTTATCTACGTCTGAAGCTGTGAAAAAAACACGCGAAGCGCAGCGTGTCGGAGCCGATGCTTGTCTTGTCGTTTTCCCTTATTACAATCGTCCTAGTCCTCATGGCGTCCGAAAACACTTCGAAGAGATCGCTAAAGTCGGACTGCCGATGATTCCCTATCATCATCCGGGAAGAACCGGCATTCGTTTACCCGCTGGCGCATTGCTCGATTTACTTTCCATGGAAGAAATCGTCGCAATCAAAGAAACGACCTGCGATATGGAATTAGTTACCCAACTTGCCAATGGAACGGATAAGCCGATACTGTCAGGCGATGATAGTATGACCTTGGCTCATATTGCAGTGGGGGGAAAAGGCGTCGTATCAGTCATTGCGAATCTGATCCCAAAGGAATGGAAAGAGTTGAATGATCTTTGTCTGCAGGGCAATTTTACTGCTGCCCGAGAAATTTATTGGCGCTTCTATCCGCTTCTCAAAGCGATAATGAGCGATCCCAATCCGCAAGGCATCAAATGCGCCATGAGCATCATGGGGCTTTGCAAGAGTCGTTTGCGCCTTCCCATGACAGAGCCGCATGAGAATGTGCAAGAGGAAATCCGCAATCAGATGCAGGCTGCTTTCGCCTCGCTCAATCTTTAACGTGATAAGAGTTCTAAGGTGGCTTCCAGAAAGTCTTTTTCCCTATAAGACTCCAAAATCTGTTCTCTCGTCTGGAGATATTCAGTTTTCAATCGTTTCGTTTCTTCAGAAGATGGATCGCAAGCGAAATAGGGATATTCAAGAGAAAGCTTAAGTTTTTCTTCGTCCTTGGCAAAAAGCATTTTCCACCAATGAAACAAGCTACGGTGTTGAAACATTTGCTCATCGATCTCTTTATCCCAGGGAGTGGTTAGAGAAATCTCTTCACCCAAAGAGCGTTTCCAAAACAGCATGGAATTGTTCCGTCCATATCCAAGTAAAATACCGAGTAAACCCTCATGTTGCTGTACAACTTCTTCTATCCGTAGCGTTTCCAAAAAAAGATCGCGATTAGCATCGATCACTTCATCGATTTTTTTCTTATTGAGGAGAAGAATAAGGATGCCATTTTCTATCCAAGGACTCTTCTCAGCCCTAAGGACAAATGAGGATTGAGCAAAATGATCTCGATATTTAACCCATGTTTTCCAGCCCATTTGCATACGGAAATTGTGTAGAAGAAAGGATTGGATAAACAAGATGGGATTGCTAGATTTAGCAGGCTCAAGATAGCTATTTAACGACATGGGTTTATTACCGATTAGCGTATAGCCGAAGTCCCCATAGAGAATGCAATCCAAGAAGAAATTTTCCAATTTCTTCTTATCTTTCTGTGGAAGGGTAAGGACAATTTCCTGACCCGCTGGATTAGAAATATGCAAGGAAACCGTTTCTTTCTCGATTCGCTATCCAAATTACAAGAAAGGATAAGCAGCAAATGCCCAGGATGGTTTTTGTTTTCATCAATCCGATCTGGGCGTTCCGCAATATTCACATACTGCGTTAAATCCAGAGTTCCAGCGTCCACATCGATCGCAGCAAAATGGAAGAGGCCAAGCAGAATTTGACGTTACATAAAGGCCTTCGGCATCAGAATAGAGCGCATTTGTTCTCACCCAGATCTGATGCAAGTTCACGAATAGATTGTTTTCATGCATGACGATATGTTGCGGATCTACGTAAATTTTTTCCGCGGGTTCTTGATTTTCAGTTGCAAAAAGCAAATTAGAGATATTGATAATGCCAAAAAGCACTGCTACGATCTGTTTCATAGAAGCTCCTTTAAAAAAAGAAGATCAAGATAGTTCTAGAAGTTTTATCTTTCAATGGAAAGGATATTTTAATAGCGAATCAAATTTCTACATTTTGCATGAGATGAGGTTGATACTTCTCTATAAGAGGAAAGATTTCTTCTTTGAGGAAACGATGCACTTGTTTTTCAGAAAGGCCGGTGCCGAGGCTTTTTTGCAAGACATGCTCGACTTCTCCCTTAGTAAGAGAAAAAGCGGGATCTTTAGAAATGGCAACTACGAGATCGGTAGCTGAAGGATCCTTCCGCATGGCCTTTGCGATCTCGCGCAGTTTTGCATGAAGGGCTTGCCGATCGCCCCCTTTTTTAACAGCTTCCATGAGGATTTCTTCGAGACAGAGGAATTTTTTTTCATGATCCAAATGGGCAGCAATGGGTTCTCGTTGCACGACCATCCCGGAAACGATGTAAAAAAGAAGATGGCAAATCGCATCCGCTGCCAGAAATGCTTCGGGGATCGTGATCCTCCGATTCGAGGAATCATCCAAGGTCCTCTCTAGCCACTGCGTAGCTAAGGTATACGAAGGATTTTCTTTTAGGGAGATGAGGTATCTCGCGATGCCACAGATGCGTTCAGCATAAATAGGATTTCTCTTATGCGGCATTGCTGAGGATCCTACTTGTTCATTGCCGAAAGGCTCTGCGATTTCATGCAGATGGGCAAGAAGCCGAAGATCGGTAGCGAATTTATGTGCGCTTGCAGCAAATCCAGCAAGAGCATCGAGTACCAAGATATCGATCTTTCTTGTATAGGTTTGACCGGAGACCAAAGCGATATTCGCAAAACCGAATGTTTTTGCTAGAGAGCCCTCGAGCTGCAGTATTTTATTGTCATCGTGCAGCAAGGTCATTAAGGAAGCTTGTGAGCCCGTTGCTCCTTTGATTCCTAAGAAAGGAAGTTCCTGTCTTCGACGGGAAAATTCTTTGAGATCGATGGCAAAGTCTTGCAGCCAAAGAGAAGCTCTTTTGCCGACCGTCGTCGGCTGTGCCGGCTGAAAATGGGTATAGGAGATCGTTATCAAAGAAGCATGGGATGCAGCAAAATCAGCCAGCACTCTCATGACAGATGCGATCTTGGTCTCAAGAAGCATAAGAGCCTCTTTCATGGCGATAAGATCGCCATTATCGGTCACATAGCAAGAAGTCGCACCTAAATGAAGAATCCCCTTAGCCGAGGGGGCAACTTCGCCATAGCCTTCGATATGCGCCATGACATCGTGTTTGAGTTTTTTTTCTAACTCACCCAGTCTTGGCCAATCGAAATTCTCTTGGTGTTTTTCCAGATCGCGGATCTGCACATCAGTGATCGGAAGCCCTAAATTTTTTTGGGCTTTTGCTAGAGCAATCCAGAGCTTCCTCCAGGTCAGGGAGCGATATTCTATGGAGAAAAGATGGCTCATCTCTCGACTAGAATAGCGCGTAGAAAAGGGACTTTGGTAATGCGCGGGATCTGTCATGAAATGACTGTTTTCAACGACCTAAGAAGTTGTTTCAGTTCTTTCTTTTGCTCGTCGCTAGGATGAAAATTATCGATCTTCATCTGTTTTTCGATGCGGCGTAAATTTTCGACGACGACTCGTGCAGGATCGTGGGCCCGTTTATCTTGGATCGACAAGGGAAATGTCGAGCGTATCGAGGTCATCATTTCTTCTTTGGACTGTCCTGCATAATTCTTAATGAGCTCGAGTTTTTGCTCGATCGATCCCGACCTGCTGGCGAGCGCATAGGCAATTTGTCTCGGCATTTCATCGAGTTTTTGCGCGATACTCTTCGGAATCACCTGATAAAGCTCATAGTATTGTAGGAAATTATAGGGAGTCTGGCGATTGCCATACGTGGCGATCAGCCATTCTGTGAAAGCGCCATCGCGATATTTTTTGAGGATAGTCTGGGCTTTTTTGATTCGCTCGCCATGCAAAATAGCGGCTTGGCAATTGATCGCCTTGATCTCCGCTGTAAGACTGGAGAGCATTCGCAGGTCGACCGTCGTCTCTTGCTGATCATTGCGATGCGTATCGAGAATCTTAGAAACGTTGTCCTGTTCTTGCGTGGAAAGCGGAACTATAGAAAAGACACCGGATAGATCGGAGCTTTGCTCGCGCTCTGAGAATCCTGTAATTTTCGAAAGAGTCGCACTGGCTTTCTTGAAACGTTCAGCCAAAAACTCATTCATCTTGACCATGATATAGCCCCCAATATCAGAAGTTCTTCCTCTCTTTTATAAGAGGCGGGAAAACCTGTAAAACATTTTTACGTATTGATGAAAAAATTTTAGGGAATTTTGTCGCAAATTTTTCGCTTCATCGATGCAACAAAATCACAAAGTAAGAAAGACAGCTTGTGATCTCGAATTCTTCTGATTATGGGTTATGCCAAAATAACCTAGGTTGTACCTTCGAGGTACGGAAGAGAGGGATAAATCGATTGCGAAACTAAGCCCTACTTTTTGGTTATTCTCTTGCAGTGGAAAGCAGGGTGCGATAGTAATGTTGCCAATTTACACGAACGCCTAGATAGTCTTTCGGATAGGCATAAGATCTATAAATAGCTTCCCTAATAACAAACAGAATATGTGAAAAAATATTACTTGTTTCGATTTGAAGATCGCGTATTGCATATATGTGATCGATTCGCTTTGATAAAGCTATTGCATGAACGCGCTCGCTATGACTTAAACGAAGAACTCCTGTGGGGAGAAGCGTTCTGTTTTTTAGTTGTGATACGCGAAGAATTAAATCATCTATAGAAATTGCTCCATCATACTTCAATGAGGCAAGATATGCACCGCCTAGAAAAGAAAATCGCGGTTCAATACGATCTGCAACTTTATGAAGTGCGGCAAAGTTATTTGCAGATTCGAGTGCTGTTTGTACTTTCATATTTACCTCTAAAATTAATGATTAAGGTTATTCTTTTGCGCCGGAAAGACTAAAACGATGACTCCATTTCCAATTATTACGATGGTGGTCAAACCATCCAAATTTACCTGTATAAAGTATATACCATGATTCTCGAATTGCAAAAAGTATGCGAGTAAATATATTAGAAGTGTCTATTTGAGCATCATATTTTACATAGAGATTCTCAACCCGTTTTGCTAATGCCTTGGCATGAAAGCGCTCTTTGTGGTTTAACCTTAAAAATCCATCTCCAAAACGGCTTTGGGTCCGTGGGGTTTTTTTAATTAGCTTTCCTATACGAAGGATTAAATCATCTATGGAGACTGCTCCCTCGTGTTTTTTTGAATAGAGATACGCGCCTCCTAAAAAAGATAGATGAGGTTCGATGCAATCCGCAATTTTATGGACTGCAGCATAATTAGTTGCAGATTCAAGGGCTGTTTGTATTTTCATGTTTACCTCTTTAGTTTTTGTTTTTAACTATTATCCTCTAACAACATTTATTTTTTGATTTTCTCAGGAGCATTAGAAAAAATCGATGGGAGACTGGGAAAATAAGAATAGACCCAGTTAAATAACCCATCTGAAGAATCTAACCTGGTAGTCGATTGGTGGGATTTCGAAACAGGAAATTTCCGATTAGGATCATATTCTTGCGCAGCTTCAATTTCGCCACCTGGAGTTGCCGTTACATAGGAGAACCATCTTTCAGAATGGGGTGGCTTGATACCAGCAACTGCTAACATGTGTTTTGCCCAAGTTATGCAGTTATGCATTTTTTGTTTTTCTATTGAGTGAATGGATGAAACTAACTGAAATTTTATCGGCGTTTTCCCAGCGGCTAATTCTTTTTGGTATTTTTCCATTGCGCTTATCATTTTTGATACTTTATCAAAGCTTGTTAGCCATGTTTTGGTTTTGTTTAGATTTTTAAAACTATTTAGAAAAGGCTGCTTATCAGAGTTATTAATATCATCAATTCTTATAGTATCTTTACCTTCAGTCATACCAAATTGAGCAAGACGCATCCAATATTGACCGTTTTCTATGCCCTCGATAAATAATGCAGCATGGCCTAAAAGACCCGCGGTGGATTTAGGATTAGAAAGATTAATTCGACGTTCTCCAATATCCACCAATGTTACACCCCAATCATCTTCCGTGATCATTTTGCTAGGATCGAATAGAGCTGGTTCTTCGACCCATTCGACTTCATTAAAATGATCGAAGAGCGACCCGAAGAAGAATCGACATCGGCGAGAATCATCTACGCCTGGTCTTGGGCAACGAGCAATGGTATCTTCGAGAGCTTGGGCTCTTTGGGTATCTGATATGCGCGTTGAATATGCTATGCGATTGAAAGCTCGTTTGCCAAAATGTGGATCATTGCTTCTTTTTCCATCGAGCTCCCATAGACGTTTGTAAATTTTCGAAGATATTGGAGTCCAGATAAAACAAGCATCACAGATGTTATGGGCAAGTAAAAAATTACCGTTTTGAAATTCACTTGCGGCTTTTTGAATCTGGGCAATAGTTATCTCTATGAGTTGGTCACGAACGGCGGCAAATCGATCGAAGCTGTATGTATCTATGTTGTAAAAAAGATCCCTTCCAAAATTGGGCTCTTGGCTAGGAACGCGACCGTGAAGAGTTAAGAGTTTATCAAAAACGCCCTCTTGAATGGAGGAAGGCAACTCTTTAAATTTCTCAAAGGCCTCTTGAAGGTTGTAGTGTAACAGATCGCTTAACACATCGTTCAACAATCGAACGGGTACCAGTTGAAAACGAACAATTTGATCATCCTCGGATAAAATGGGTTCCCTTAGGACAAACCAATAAACTTGTTGGTTATTTAGGGTGGGTGAATTCGGATTGCCGAGTGTGGGATCTCTAGGTAAGGCCGGATATTCGAGGATGGAATCCCCAACATTGGTTAAGGGATCGAATCGTTGTATCGCCAATTTTTCGACTCTCTGGAAGACCGCTTTTGGATTATCCAGGGGCAGTTCATGAAATACACGTTTTATTAGGCGAACATTTTGCTCCGGCCATATTCGAATATTCATAGTGTCTTCCTGAGCAAAAGCCAGGCGGTGATCTTCGAATTTCTCCGGACTTGTTGCTGTGAGCATAGAAATCTGTTGATCGATTGGAAATTGGGCAATGGTCGGACAGTCGATAGGAATGTGCCAGCATGTTTTGGTGGATGTTCTACAGATTTGGAATCTAAGCTTATCCGTTTTCTGTAGAAGAGTGATGAGATAATCGGGTGCCTCCCATCGGATAAGAAGGTTTCCTGCGAATTCTGCTATAACGCGATGATTAGCGCGAACAGGTTCAAGAAGAAGTAATTGATCTTGATTGGGGCGGGAGGTAAGACGGGTCGCATGTCTTTTTATTCTATGATTTTTAGTTTCAAATTCGAACTTCGTACCTCTCTGGATAAGGCGAATTTCATCATTTGCTGTGAGCCAGGTATGGATCCGAGTTTCATGAAATTGCCTTGGCAACATTGGCTGAATTCTGCCGATGTAATGTTGAATTGCTCGGATGCTTTTTTCCGAAGATGCATGTCTTTCAAAAAAAACCTTTCTTCCAAAATCGCTTGCGCGATCTTTTCGACTTCCATCGTCCACCCAAACTTGTTTAAAGATGCTCCGTTTGATGTTCGTGGGTATTTCTTCTTGGAATCTTTTGAACGCAGAGTCTTTTTTTCCGGATTGAAAATCTTCAGCTATCGATTGTAAGGCAGATAAGTTATCCGCGAGCCTTTGCATATTGAGTGCAGAAGATGGAGAAGTCATATAAACATCCAAATATTAAGCATTTATTGCCAAAGTAGATATTTTCATTTAATTTCGGCAAAATTATATAATTAGACGGTCTATTTGTAAATAATAAGAAATGGCGGTTTCTTGCTGTATTTAAGCAAAAAACCGCCATAGAAAATGGGAATAAATTTTTTAGTTTACTGCTCTAGGGATTGCAAATGATAGATAGTCCCGCAACGATTCATTGCTTCTATTTTGACGGCAGAATCGATTGCAAAACCTTCGACTCCTCGAAGGGCCTTTCTTCCAAATTGACGATCATGTCGATCGGGGATCCTCTTTTCTTGGCAAACATGATAGAGGGTGTTGTGAAGTTTACGGATATAAGCAGGATTATATCGTTCCAGCCTTTCAATGCTTTCCAAAGCTGAGGGAAGATCGTTTGCTTGGAAGCTGGATTTGAGATGTTCGATCTCGACATTTACAAGGGCTTTGAATCTTAACTGCGCATCAATATGTGCGCTGGCGCTTTCTCTGCCCTGAAAAGCATCTCGTCCAAAATGAGGATTATTTCCACGAACCAATCCTTGGTCTTGGCATAAGCGATAAACTTCTCTGTGAATATCGCGCATATAATTTGGGGCTGCGACTTGCGCTTCTGTAAAAATTCTTGCAGCATTATGCGGATCAGAATTACGTAGAACCGCATTCCATAAACGGTCTAGCGCAACAGTTTGGAGTCTAATAGGAGCAGGTTGTTGCGGCTGTCCTAGAAGTTCTCGGAGGCGATTTTCAATAATATCTCTTATGTCAAGATTTTCTACTAAGTTCTCGCGATCGATTTCTTCTCTACTCGCTGGATTCGTAATTGGATTACGTCGATTGATACAAGTCTGGACCCAATGGCGGATGGCAGCTCGTTCGAAATGAAAATCATGTCCATTTCCACTCCTCAACGTTACCGGAAATCTAATAGGAAGTTGCGTAATGGGGCATATAAATTGGCTGAAGGTAGGGTCATTATGGAATTGTTCTGGTATTTCATTAGGAAGGTCTGCAGGGGCTTCTCTATCTTCAAATTCTACTTCGTCTTGAACAGAACCCGGTTCTGAGGCTTCAGAATCTGAGATTTGAGAAGCTCCATCATCTTCAGGTTCTTCTACAACAAACGGCTCTCGAGGTTCTAAAACAAACGGTTCCTCCCTGCGATTCGACCAGGTACTCCACCAGTTAAAGACTTGATGAGCGGTTACTGCTGCGGAAATTGCAATCCCAGTCCCAACAAGAATTTCAGATCCTATAGGAGCAACCATATTAGGGCCGCGAGATAAATTTTGTTGGGATACTAAAGTTTGCGCGATGCCATGTCCAATACCTTGTAGAACATTATTTACTTCTCTATCTCGACGATTTAAGGGAAGGCGATTGATTGTAGCAATGATACGAATCGATTGAGCATTCATATTGGCAATATTCGTTAGCTTATAAGCGTCACGCGTGGCTTCAGAGACGTTCTGTGCAGTAAGGGCTTTTTCCAAAACAGCTCCTTGTATTGAATAACTTGTTGCAGCAGCGCTCGCAGCTGCGGAGATTATTCTCAAACTTGCATCGGCATAATCTTTGGCGGAGGAATCTTCTCTGCGAAGCACTTCTTTTGTTCGCTTAATAGCTCCATGAGTTTCTTTGCAGGTCTGAACAGTGCCTACTGCTATAGCTGTTACAGTAAGAGAATCTCTGATAGTTAAACTAGGCATATAAAACCTTCATTTGTTTTTTATAATTATGTAGATTATGAAAGCAGATCTTGTTTGGAGCAAGAAAAAACAAGAATAATAATTATCTTATAACGTAAGTGCGTGAAAAGATTATTTTGCCCTATAGTTCCTTAAAGAGATCTCAATGGAATGAAAGATAAAAATGGTAGAAATTCACCTAATTTTTTCTTATGTAGTAATAGATGTTTGAGCTTTTGAGAATGGTGAAGTGAATGCTCGGCTGTCGAATTCTTCTCGGAGCGCATTTAAGAAATCATCGATGGCAATCGAGCCATGTACGACATTGTCGCGTGTGCGAAGTGCTACATCGCCGCGCTCGAGTTCTTGATCGCCAACTGTGAGCATGTAGTTGATCTGCATAAGCTGGGCATTGCGCACTTTTTTACCGACCGATTCGCTTGTGTGATCGACATCGCAGAGGAAGCCCGCCTCTTGGATTTGCTTACAGATCTTTTCGGCATATTCGGCATGTCGGTCCGCTACAGTGATGATGCGAACAGGTGTTGGGCTTAGCCAGAGAGGAAATTTTCCTGCAAAATGCTCGATCAAAATTCCGAAAAAGCGTTCGACGGAACCGAAAATAGCACGGTGGAGCATGACGGGGCGTTTCGCTACTCCATCGGAGTCCATATACTCGAGTTTAAAGCGTTCAGGAAGCGTCATGTCGTATTGGATCGTGCCGCATTGCCAAGACCGCCCTAGAATATCGCGGATATGGACATCGATTTTAGGCCCATAGAAGGCGCCGTCGCCTTCATTGATGCGATAAGGCTGACCCCATTCATCGAGCGCATCTTTGAGGCCGTTTGTGGCAATCGCCCAATCTTCATCGGAGCCGATGCTATCTTTGGGACGCGTAGAAAGTTCAAGGCGGAAAGGCAATCCAAAAGTCGAATAGATGATTTCCGAGAGTCGAAGGATATTCAAGATTTCGTGTTTGATATCGGTTGGTCGCATGAAAAGATGCGCATCGTCTTGGTGGAAACTGCGGACGCGGAAAAGACCATTCAAGGCGCCGGAAGCTTCATGGCGATGCACGTGGCCGATTTCGCCGATACGGAGCGGTAGTTCGCGGTAGCTATGGGTATCGGAGCGAAAATAGAGCATGCAGCCGGGACAATTCATCGGCTTTAGTGCAAAATTTCTATCTTCGATCGTGAAGATGTACATATTTTGACGGTAATAGGCCCAATGCCCCGACATTTCCCAAAGCTCTTGGCTCATGAGCTGCGGCGTTTTGATTTCTTGATAGCCGGCTTCTTTATGCTTGTCTCGCCAGAATTGGATGAGGCGATTCCATATGATCATTCCCTTGGGATGAACGAAGGGCATGCCGGGAGCTTGTTCTTTGAGGGAGAAAAGATCGAGTCTGGGGCCAATGATTTTATGATCCCGTTTTTTAGCTTCTTCAAGAACGAAGAGGTATTCCTTTAGAAGTTTTTTATCAGGGAAAGAGATCGCGTAGACGCGAGTGAGCATTTCACGGTTGGAGTCGCCGCGCCAATAAGCGCCGGAAGTTCTGAGAACCTTGAACGCTTTGATTTTATTGAGGGCGGGAAGGTGGGGCCCGCGGCAAAGATCGAAGAATTCCCCTTGCTTATAGGCAGAGAAGACGCCTTCTTCAAAGCCTTCGATCAATTCTTTTTTATAGGGATTTTTCCCGAATTCTTGGATCGCGGCCTGGCGATCTTTGAAGACCGATCGTTCAGGACGATAATTTTCCTGAAGGATCTTTTGCACTTCTTGTTCGATTTTTTCGAAGTCGGTATCGGAGATCGTCAGATTGGCGAAATCGTAATAAAAGCCGTGTTCGATGGGAGGGCCGATCGTAGGAAGGGCCTCTGGCCAAAGACGCAAAATGGCTTGGGCGAGCACGTGAGCAGAGGTGTGCCAAAAGACTTCTTTGCCTTCGGGTTCTTCGAATTCGAGGATCTTTACTTCATCGCCATTGCTCAAGGGAATTGCTAAATCGACGATGACTCCATTGCGCTTCATGGCAATGGCTTGACCGGGCATTGTGAGATGGAGTTTATCGGCTAATTCGCGCCCAGTGCTTCCTTCTGGAAGCTCGATCTTTTCTTTTCCAACTTGAATAATCATAAAATCTGCTTGATCTTTTAGCAGGCGATTATACTTACTCCAGTGTTAAGAAAAAAGAGGATTCATGGCCCCCCTCCCTCCTGATTTGCTTTCGTCACTGGGTAAAGGAGACTTCCTAGACCGCGTCGACTCCTATTTGCAGGGTAGTTCGGAAAAAGATCCTCTTTACCATCTTCTCGATGTTGAAAAGGAAAGAGCTCTTTGCGAAGAGATTCAGAGCTCGGGACTTCAAGATCCGGCGATGGCTAGATACAGAAGAAGGGCCCATATTCTCGCGAACATCCTCGTCGATGAGCAGGGAGGAATCGATCCTGAGCGCGCGGGAGTTCTTCTCCAAGGCTTTGAAATCGGGGGAAGGATTTTTACTACGGAGCCAGACTCCGATGAACTGGCCTTTCGACATGTGTGCAAAGTACTCAGGTGGCTGAGCGACGATAAGTCTGCAGTGAAAAAAATTCTTAAATTCTCCCTTCCTCTCGATAGCAGGTATTTCGAGCATCTCATTCGGGTGGCTCTTTATCTTCCCTCAAACAAGATGTTGACACATGCCGATGTACGAAAAGCAGTGCTTTCAGCCTGTTTTTGTTTTTTACGTCAAAGCGTCGGTTCTTGTTTTGCTACGGCGCCGGCGATCCTCATCCATTCCCAGCAGATCGAGTATTTCTTAAACGACCTCGATGAACTCCTCTCTACGTCAAGACTCAAACGAGTGATCGAAGGAACGGAGTTTGCAATCCCCTGTAGCCCAAGCTGGGGTCTTGGCGATCTCAAACGCGATGTGCAAAGTCTTGGATCCCTTGAACGTTCTCCAGGGATTCGGCTGGCTCTAGAAGCCATGAATGTGCCGCTTAGCGCATTAAAAACTGCGCTCACGAAAAGAAAGCGAAAACGGCTTTTTGTCGATGAACTTTTCGAAGAGCTGCTTCTCGAAGAGCAGAAATTAAGCAAAGAGCGATGGGAAAATTTTAAGAATGGCAATCGCTTTCGTCCAAGAGGAGTTGCTCTGGTCAATCCCGATCCGCAAGAAGCGCTTTGCGAAAGAGTCGAAGCTGCGCTTAGAGCAGGAAAGGATGCGTTTCTTTCCATCGTCGATCATCCTCTTCTCAAGACATGGGAGTATACCCTTGCCTCGTTTTCCGAAGTGAAAATGGAGTTCTCCCGTTGGAACCTTTATTCGAGTTTGGGAATGGATGCGAAAGAAAAAGGAGGAATTGGAGCTGTCTTGGCTGGCGTAATCGAAGAGACAGTCGAAGAGGCGAATAAAAAAATCGAAGATTTGCAGAAATCCTATGAAATCGCTTTCGATCAAGTCCGGGCGACAGAAGCATTGCTTCGCAACGTCTCCTCAGAACAAGAAGGCAGGCGCATAAGCGCGGAGTATCAAAGCAGGGTTCACCATATGCGCAGCCTTCTGGAAATGCGCGATAATGCGCATCGAAAAGGAACTCGCTACGCGGCTCTTATGGAATATCTTTTCAAACAATACGACAAGCAATTTCCGGAGTTTTTCCAAGAGATCTACGATGCGGAGATGTTCGATCCATCGCTGGGTCTCTACCAGGACAGCGCGGCAGGTTTTCGTCTCGTCTATAAGCACGGCAGAAGCGATCCCTCGTCATGGACGATCATTCGAAGCGCCGAAGAATATATCGATGCCCTTGTGGATTTTTTCAAAATGAGCGAGCCGCCAATTCTCAGCGAGGCCGAAGATGAAATTGCCCAAAAAGAAATTCCCCATCTGACCGATCTCGTGATCCATCACTTGCGCACAAAGGAATTTCTCGATTCGGCTATGCGAAGAATGAAAGAAGCGCACACACCGCAAAAGCTCTCGAAACAAGCGCCTGAAATGCTCCTCGGAGAAAAAAAGCCCTGGGCCTACATTTCCGGCGGTACGATGGAGACCCTTCTCAAAACCTACTATCGATCTCCTGCCACCATTCACAAGGAAGAAAGATGGGTCGAGAGCGCAGAGGATCTACTCATTTTTCTCCTCGAATCGCTTAAAGGGATCTCCTACCAGGCGGTAGAAACGTTTCGCAAGGAGCCCTCCTTTCGTATGCTGATGCATTCGCCGACCCATGCTTTTTCCCTTTTCCCTGGAGCACCTCTTTTTTGCGAAGGATGGGAACATGACAATTTTACCTATACATGGGTGCGGGATACCCTTGCTTTGCCCAGTAAACGATTTTATGAAAAAAATGCCTTAAGCTTAGATGAAGCGGAATTCCTCATCGATTGCATGGAAGAACATATTCCTCCAGAGGCAATCCATGCTTGGCGCAAAAAGCTTCCTAAAAGCGAAGAAAGCATTTCCATTGAGCAACTGGTTGCGGCGGCAGGCCCTTCCTATCTCGATGAACTCGATGAACAGCTTTTTTTGCTTCTGCCGGTGATCCCTGGAAATCATTGGAAAGAACATGCGGCAAAAATCGTACAGGCAAAGTTCCATCATTTACCCGATACGCCAAAGCGGTATCTTTCCTCTTGTGATCTCCTTGAGATTGCCAAGGGGTGCTTTTTGCTTTCGCATGCCTCCTTGCAAACGCGCCTCGATGTTCATTCCACCGTAATCGGAAATGCCATCAAGGCGGATCTCATTGCTCCTAGAATCGTATTTGGCGATACTAACTGGCCCCATTTTCTTTTTGCTTTCGCTTGGGGAGCGGCATCGAATCGGCTTCGATTATTTCGTATAGAACCTTCTGGACGTAGCGCCAAAGTCATGAGCGAGTGGGAGTCTTATCTGAATGGCAGCAGGCGGATGGGTTGGGCGATCTACACAAGACCTGAGCAGTATTCATGAAATGGTTGATTCTTCTTCTTTTCTGCCCAAGCCTCTGGGGAATTTATTCCGGAAATCCCTTAGCGCCCAGACTTCCTACAGAAGGCTTCTATAGTTCCAAAGAAGAAAACATTCAGCTACGCATCGGCTATATCGGAGATTTTGCCTTGCAAATTCCTCTGAAACACAATGGAGAATATTCGGGGAATTGGCAGCTTGCTACCGCAAGCATTGTCATCCATCGCAGGTTCCTTTTTGAACTCATGGGAGGAAGCAGCTTTGCGCATCTCAACTTGAATCACCATGTGCAAATCGAAAGCTCCGCATCGGGAGGATGGTCCTATGGAGCCAGAATGCAAGGCCTGATCAAACGGTGGGGCAAAGTTGGATTGGGGATCAGCGCAAGCGGTCTTTTATCGTATCCGAGGACCAAATGGGAAACCCTGCAAGGCGCTTATGTTGCATCGTATGGAAGACATTCCAAAATCGCGAGCTGGCAAGCGGGAATTTCAGTCGGCTGGCGAGGGGAAACTTTTGTTCCCTACATCGGCGCAAAATATAGCAATCTTGTAGGTCATATAGGCGATGAACATTTCCGCGCGAAAAGACAAGCGGGTTTAGTTCTTGGATGCGGACTTGTCGCGTATACAGGGTTTGTTCTCAATCTCGAGGCGCGCGTCATCGATGAAGAAAGCCTTACGCTTACCGGCAGCGCTGCATTTTGATTCAGTTTCTTGAAATTATTGAGCCTTTATAGCAATAAAAGGTAATTAGAATAGAAAGGGCGTTATGGTAACAAAACTCGATTTTCTAAAGACGTTTGTTGCACATCATCTTTTAGAGGATGGCGATACTGCCATCGATATAGGAGCATGTCATGGATTGTTCACCCGGTTTTTTAAAAAAATGGTAGGTCCCAAAGGCCGCGTAATCGCCTATGAACCTCATCCTGTCAATTTTGAAGAATTGCAAGATCTGTGGGGAGGCGATGATAAAGTAACTCTAATTCAAAAGGCTGTTTCTAATGAATCGCACCAGGCGCTTCTCTTGAGAGAACCTCAAGGACATAAAGACTTCGCCCTACAACAATCCACCCTTGAACCTACCTTTCAATATTTTTGGGGACAAACAAAAGAGAGAGTTTCCCACAAAGTTGTTACGGAAAAACTCGATGATTTATTTCAGCGCGATCCGCTGAAAAGGCTGAAATTGATCAAGATCGATGTAGAGGGTCATGAAGCATCGGTCATCGAAGGAGCTCGTAAACTTTTAACAGCTCGTCATCCCTTCGTTTTTTTCGAATATGGTTTTGCAGCTGGTCTTTTCGAGCCAAAAACGATAGAAATGATGCAAGAACTGAACTACGATTGTTATAATGTCGAAGATGGAAAGTTATTCACATCCCAAAGAAAAATCGAAGGTTTCGCCGATTTTCTAGCTGTTCCTAAGGGATACAAAGATCCTCTTTTGGAAACGATCCTCTTTTCCTGTACGGAATAGTAAATAATCCTTCGAATAGCTATAACGAGTCATTGCGCGACTCTCTTTCGCAATGGATGAATCATGAAAAAATTGAGAATCTTCCTCTCCCTACTTTTTTCCTGCGCCTCTCTTTCTGCGTTATATCAAAGCAACCCTTCTACCCCAGAAATCATCGATGAAGGGTTTTTCCTCGACAAAGATCTTTTTATGGCGATCCGTATAGGGTACCAGCACGATCAGATTTTCGATCGCAGACTCAAAGTTTCGCAAATGCCAGGGAAAATGCACGAAGTGACGCAATACTACGATCAAGGCGTGCTCACTCTCAATTTCATGGATCGCGTTGAATTCTTCGGTTCTGTCGGCGCGATGAATATCAATGTCAATGAACGGCAACCCGATGCCATTACGATAACCTCCCTACCCAGTCTTACTCCTCCTTATCAGGTCATCTACCAGACCCATAACAACCTGACATGGGGCGCAGGAGTACGAGCCGATATTATCGATTGGTGCAATACGACATTTGGCGCCAGCGCTAGTTACCAATGGGCGCATCCCCATATGCGATGGAATACCATCAATGGAACACTCGTTCCGAATTATGCGCGTATTCGATGGGCCGAATGGCAGGTGGGCATTGCCCTTGGCTATAAGGTCGATATTTTCCGACCTTACGTTGGGGTGAATTATTCCAAGGTCTTCGCTCGCGTCCGTAGGACAATTAGAAGTCTTGACGGAGATACATTCCCTCACGGCGTTAAAATGCGAAGCCAGGAGCATTTTGGCCTCGCTCTAGGATGCGACCTTTCCTCAGGGAGAATCTTCGATCTCGGCGTCGAAATGCGGCTCATATCCGAGCAGTCCCTTACTCTTAAGGGCGATATCAAGTTTTAGTTCTATTGAAGACTTTCTATCTTTCTCTTTGAGAGTAATTCTTCATTTCTTTACAATAGTTGCGACTTATTACTTTTTTTACGGCGAATTGAATTTCTGGAGTCGTGCATGAAAAGATTCACCAATACACTTGCGTTAAGCCTCTGCTTGGCCGCCACCCCTCTTGTTTTCGGCGATGAAGGCCAACTCGACATGCAAGATATTCAGGCACTACGCGATTGGTTGAATACCAAGCGCCAAGTGACGATTCGTGAGATTGGTGGTAATCTCTCCTTAAGTGGCGAGGTACGCGCAGAGCTCCAATGTACGAATGAACGCGTCGGCGGAATTAGGCAACGAGGTTCCAATTTCATTGGCGCCACCCCCTTGCCCACGAACGCCTATGATATCGAAGTCAACGTCATGCTCGACTATCGCGCTGATCGTACCTGGGGAGCGATCAAACTCGAATTTGATAACGATGCCGGTCTGTTTAATTCGACAGTCAACAAGCTTCGCTTAGAAAAAGCCTATTGGGGCGCGAGAATCTGGGACGGCCCTGTTGCGACATTTGATACCGAAGTCGGCAGAAGGCCTCTTTATACAGTCTTCGATTCAAAAGTTGAATTTGGTTCGATGTCGGACGGCGTACTTTTCCGCTACGATGTCAGCACCGATCGCTATGGCGACTTCTATCTGCACGGCATGGCTGAACTCATCGATGATATCAGCAATCAATATGCCTATATCGCAGAACTCGGCTGGCTTTCCATTTGGGATACAGGTCTTTTCTTTAAATATTCGCTCGCAGATTGGAACACGAAAGACTTGAGCACCCCAAGAAACTATCGCTTTGATTACATCGTCAATCAGTGGTTGATGGGCTATAAGTGGATCCCAGAAAAATTCGGCAAACTCGTCATGCCTTATGCTGCCTTCCTCTGGAATCCTTCTGCGCCAAGAATCGCTCTTACTCGCGGACACAAACTCAATTTGGGCGGGTACATCGGATTCTCTATTGGGGAACTGCGTAAGAAAGGCGATTGGGCATTTGATGCGAACTATCAAGCTCTCCAAGCGCAATGCGTTCCTGAATTCGATCTATTCGGCATCGGCGTAGGCAATGCGGCAAGAACGGGTTTCTATACAGCGAAAAGCGACGGTACTGGCGGACCTAATCCTGTCGGGAAAGCTGGTGGAAATTCGAACTATCGCGGCTTCATGCTGACGCTTGATTACCTCATCACGAACAATCTCAACTTGCAACAACAGTGGCTTCAAACGATTACACTCGATAAGAACCTGGGGCCCGTCCACCAATACAAGCAATACGAAATCGAATTCGTCTACGGCTTTTAATTCATCTGATTTCACAGCATCTTTTGCGTAATGCGGCTCGGACATAGCTTTCACAGGCTATGCCCTTCGCTGCATTATGCAAAATCTGGATGAATTTATCTAAACTGACGCGCAACGTTGCACTAGTCTTCGGAGAAGACGACTTCCGCAG
The DNA here is from genome assembly GCA_963813105.1 of uncultured Simkaniaceae bacterium. Taxonomy (GTDB): domain Bacteria; phylum Chlamydiota; class Chlamydiia; order Chlamydiales; family Rhabdochlamydiaceae; genus JAGXTH01. The sequence goes on along the minus strand of CAWEXT010000004.1, from coordinate 95,744 downwards.
GGGCATTTGGCGAGAGGGGTAGCCGGATGTCGACGTAGATACGGTGGGCTTTTTGGAAGATTCTTTTACCTTCCTCTTCGAAGGGAACAACATGAGGCAGGATGATGCAAATGGGATTTCCTAACGATTGAAGGGATTCGGCTTTTTTTAACAGGTCGCCAGGAACGGCTGGAGCAAGGTGAAGATGATAGCAGAGCTTCGCTAGCAGCCGATAGAGAAAGCGTGTCTTTTCGAAGAGAATGAAATGATACTCCGGAGCGATTCGCGAGAAAATAAAGAATTTTTTCCAATTCCCATTTTGAAGAATGACGATAGGAGGATTTTTCGCTTCGGTGAAAAGAGATCCATTGCGCAGGGTGAGTTCGTCACGCGCAAAGATCTTGGCGAGAAATTGGACGACAAAGTCCGATAGCCTGAAGCAAAAAAAGATGGAAAACAGGAGCGTCAGAAATCCGATCACGCCAAATCCTTGGGCGGAAGTAAGGCTTAAGACCTCGCTAAAGAAATAGAGGCAGAAAGAGGCGACGAGGACTCCGCAGAATCCTAAAAAATTATTTGCACCGATCACTTGGCCGCGACGCTCAGCAGCGCAGGTGAGCTGGATATAACTATCCAGAGGCACGATGAAAAGTCCTCCTGCTACCCCAAGGAGGCATAAAAGTACAATGACAAGGCCTAAGTTGCTCGAGAATATAAATATCCCTTCCAGAAGAAGAAAAAGGGCAAAGCCCGATGCGACGGGGATGAAGAGGTTAATATTTCTTTTGAGAATTCTTCCTGAGATAAAAGCTCCTGCCGCGATGCCAAGCGCGGTGCATAAGAAAAGATATCCCCCATACACTTCTGGAAGATCGAGAGCTTGGATCGTATAAGGAATGATGGCGAGCTGGGTAAAGGCGCCGATAAAAAGAAAGAATGCCGATGCAAGAATCGTTAGACGAAGATGTCGGTATTGCTTGCAGTACTGGATAGTGTGGTATACTTCTACGAAGAAGAATGGTGAGAATTTTTTTGTAGAGCCTTGTTTGGGCGTCTTCTTGATGGAGAGTGCGCAGAAGAGTCCTAGTATCGCCAAGATGACGCAAATGACCATGACGAGGGTATAGCGGCTTCCTGTGATCTGGGAGAGAAAAGAACCTAAGAAAGTTCCTAGAATAATGCCGAAATAGGTCGTGGAAGTGATGATGCCGTTGGCTTTGGGTACGGATTCTTTATCGACGAGTTCGGGAATGATCCCATATTTTGCAGGTCCGAAGACCGCGCTATGCGTTCCGAGAAGGAAGAGTAACGTGAAGCAACCAAAAGAACTTTTGAACAGAAAGACGACGATCGCGCAAAGGAGTATGCACGTTTCAACGACCTTCATCCCCGTGAGGATCCATTTTTTGCTGAAACGATCAGCTAAGATTCCCGCAGCAGAGGAAAAAAGCAGAAAAGGGAGAACGAAAATAGCGCCTGCTTTAGATAGAATGGAGCTTGCTTGCGATTTGCCAAGAGTATCGATGAGCAAAAAGACCATGGTGAGTTTGTAGATATTGTCATTGACGATTGCGCCGAGCTGCGTCAAATTCATCAATGTCAAACTCTTTTCCTGGCGGAAACGAAGAAAGCGAGCTTCGCGGAAGAATTTAATCATAAATAGTTTGAAAAGTACCATATGACGCAAATCTATTTCAGCAACGATTTAAAGAGGCTCGCTGAACACTTAGGCAAAGAGCTATTTGGCGCAGGAGCTAAGCCATTTTCTCCTAGAACGGTGGTCGTTCCAAGCGACCGCTATAAGAGATTCCTTCAGCAATTCTTCGCTGAGGATGAACGTTTCCAAATTGCTATGGGAGTCGAGATCGTCACGCTCCCTTCCATGCTTTCTTTGCTCTGCCATGAAGAACTCAAAAAGCACTTTCCCTCGTATATCCTTTTGGAACAAAGGCTATTTCTCCTAGCGCAAGAGGTTAAGCCTCTTGATCAACTTTCCGATCATCAGCGCAAGACTATTTGCCATGAGCTCAGTCATGTATTCCATAAATATGGTACGCATGGAGAAGGTTTTCTTAAGGAGTGGAAGAAAAAATCTGGATGGCAGCAAGTCCTTTGGCGGGCAGTGTATGAAGACTCGCCATGGACCTATCCCCTTGAGCTTTTCGAAAAAACAATAAAGCTTCATGGATGTCCCCACCTATTTGGCTTTTCCTCGATGCCGTCTGCACAGGCGCAGTTTTTTAAAAAACAGGACGCGATTTTCTATCTTTTTTCTCCTTGCCGTCTTTTTTGGTCCGATCTCATGGGAGCGAGGGAAAGGGCCCATTTCCATATCGACAATGAGGATCCTACGCTTCTTTCATCCTGGGGGAAGTGGGGAAAGCGGCTTCTCAATTCCCTAGCTGCCGAAGAAATGCAGACAGAAGAAGAGTATGTAGAACCCGATCCTGGGCATACGTTGGGCGCACTCCAAAAGTCTCTGATCGATTTAGAACCACCTGTCTTTTCCTCTTCCGAGACGGTACGGATTTTCTCGGCAAGACACCGTATGCAGGAAATCGAAGAGTTGTATGAGGAAGTCCACCGGCTCTTACAAGAGCATGACGATTTGCTCCCTTCAGATATTCTTCTCCTATCTCCCGATATCGATGGGTATGTTCCCTATATTCATGCTGTTTTCGGCAAAAAAGAAAGCCAAGTGGACTATGCAATTCAAGGCATCGAACAGAAATATGAATCGCGGCTTGCAGAAGGAATCGAGCTTATCTTCGATCTGATCGAGGAAAAGTGGAGCTTGGAAGCGATTATGCAAGTTTTCTCTCATTCTCTGTTTGCGGGGAAGCGACATTGGCAGAAAACCGATCTCGAAGAAATCAGGCGATGGCTTTCTGCAGCGAAAACGACATGGGGATTCGACTTCACGCAACGAAAGCGTCTTCTTCATACGGAAGACTTGCGGAGTGAAGCCGGGACGGTCCAATTTTCCATCGACCGGTTGCTTTTTGGCCTTACCTCGACGGCGACTACCGAAACGCCGCTTCCCCTTCCCCAAATAGGATGGGCCGAAACGGAGCTTTTTACCGAGATGCTCGAGGCGCTTATGACTCTTGAAAAGCACTGCAAGAGCGCTATAGCCGGCGAGAAAAAACCGCTTCATGCATGGATCGATTGGGTATTGCAATTGATCGAGCATTTTGCTGAAGAGGAGACGTGGATCAAAGAAGAGCTCACGAAGATTCGGTTGGAATGCGCCGATTGGCAGGAAGCTGTTTTTTCCTGGCGCGAGGGAAAAAAACTCTGCATGGATCTTTTCGAGGAAAAATCGGGAGGATTTCAAAAGCATCTTCTCGAGGCCATCCAGTTCGATCGTCTTGATGAAGGGACGATCCTCGATAAGAAGGTCATCGTTCTTTTTGGCATGCAAGACGGGGCTTTTCCTAGAAAAGATATCGATAGCTCGCTGGATGAACTCCTTCCCAAGCCCTCTTCACGAGGTGAAATCGATCGCTTTCTTTTTCTAGAAGCGCTGATCAAAGCGAAACAGATTCTCCTCATCAGCTACCTCCATAGCTGCCCAGAAAGGCAGATCGAACTTCCTGCATCGCTTGTCGTTCAAGAGCTATGCGCCTACGCAGAAAAATGGGGAGGCAAACTAGAAATTCGCACGCTTCCAGAAAGGAATTTCCTGGGTGATGCGTCATATTTTTCTTCTTCGCGGTACCGAAAAGCAAAAGCCTACACACAGAGAAAAGGACAAGAACCTAAACTCTTTGGCGACTGGCATGAAATCGTGCCGTTGCCATCTCCGATGCTTCCCGAAGAAGAGGTCATCGATCTTTCCGATCTAGCGCTGCTTCTCAAAGATCCCATCGAATTCTATTTCAGAAATGTCCTTGAGTTTCCCATTCAATGGACCGATGAAAAAGCATTCGAAGAAGGTGAATTCCTCTTGCAACAGCACGATAAGCAGAAGCTCTTGCGAAATGCCCTTTCGAAGCCTCTGGAAGAAGTAGTCGCTGAATGGGAAAGAGAAAAGGGGCTTCCCTTCGGAGCCTTTGGCGAGATAGCTCTGAATACTCTTAGTAAGGAGAAAAAGACCCTCGAAGAGTCGCTTACGCGGCATCAAATGGCTGCCGAAGACGCGCGCGATATCGTAATTTCTCCCTGGAAAATCGATCTTGGGGGGAAAGAGGTGATTCTGCAGGGCAAGATCAAAGATGTCAGTTCGAAGGGGCTTCTCGAGTTTTTTAACAAAGAACGGAAAGAAGTTCTTCTTCAAAGATGGGCTGATCTATTGATTCTAAAAGGGCATCCGGAGCTTCAGGCCATTCCAGCGCAGGTATTTTTCATTTATGCGAAGAAGGATGAAAAAAAAGCATTAGGGGAGATCGATCCTCTTCAGGAAATCAGAAAGCTCCTTGAGTACTATGCTCTTTGTAAAAAACGGCTTTCTCCTTTTATGCTGCAGTGGGCAATGCATCTTTTGAAAGGAGAAAAAGAAAAACTAGAAGATGAGTTTCGAGGAAAGTACTGCCCAAGGTACGTAGGCTGGATCATTGGACGCGATGGAATGCCCAATGCAAATGTCCTCTGCGCTACATGGAGCGAGTTTTTGCAAAAGACCTTTGGTGCCTATGCAGCGATTTGATGTCCTCGATCCCAATCTGAATGTCCTTTCGAATCGATTCCTCGAAGCATCGGCCGGTACCGGCAAGACATTCGCCATTGAAAATCTCTTTGTCAGATGGATTCTTGAAGGGATCCCCGTAAAAGAGGTCCTCGTTGTCACTTTTACAAAAGCTGCGACGCAAGAACTGATTGAGCGAATCCATCAAAGATTGCAAAAGACCTTAGCGGAGACTGAAGCAGGAGAAAAAAGACTTCTACTCGAAGCAGCTCTTGCTTCTTATGATGAAGCAAAGATTTTCACGATCCACGCTTTTTGCCAAGCGATGCTCAGGCGCTACTTTCTCCAAGCAGGGTGCGATCTTCTATTTTCAGAGCCCTTGGAAAATGGACGGAGCGCCTTATGGGGTCAATGGATCGATTTTTTACGAGCGCATGTCGATACAGATAAATGCTCTGCTGTCCAAATCGAACGAGTTTTCGGTAAGGCCTTCGAAATCACACTCCGTTCTATAATCCGGCAATGGAAACCCGATATCCAAGACCCTCTTCCCGATTTTTCTTCGGTGCCTGGACTTATTGAAAATGCACTAAAGACATTCGAGTTCCATGAAGGCCTTCGGCAAGACTTTGACGGGCTAAGTCAAAATTTCAAAGAGTTTACCCGGTATGGGGGGCAATACGACCTAATCGCCGGATGGTGCGAGAGAAGGAAGGCTGCTCCTGAAGAAATCCAGCAGCTCCTCGCTGAAGAGGTGCTTTTTCTCGAAGCTCTACAAACAGCGGAGAGAAAGAAAAAAGCGGAAGGACCGGTTCCGAAATCGATCGTAGAGTTGCAAGAGCTTCTTTTGCCTTTGCTCACAGATCTTCGGGATAAAAAAAAGATTCAGAATAAGCTCTGCTTTCTATTCTCCGAATACCGGAAACGCTTTGGCGAAAGTCCGGCAACTCCCGACGAACTTCTTTCTTCCATGCAAGCGGCATTGGCAAACGAGGAATTTCTAAAGGCGGTGCAAGGGCAGTTTTCTTGTGTTGTGATCGATGAATTTCAAGATACCGATGAAGTGCAATGGAAAATTTTCTCACGCCTATTCATGAAGCAAATCACTATCAAATCGTTGACTCTCGTCGGCGATCCCAAACAATCGATCTACCGGTTTCGCAATGCCGATCTCTACACCTATCTTCGAGCCAAGGAGATGTTTGCGCCGCATGAGATCGATACTCTTTCCGTGAACTATCGAAGTGTAAGTCCGCTTGTCGAGGCTCTCAATGCACTTTTTGCAGACGAAAGAGGAAACGGATGGATGCGTCTTCCCAAACTTGGACAAATACTCGATGTGCCCAGAGTTGCAGCCGCAAGATTCCAAGAACGAGAAGAAGCCTCGCTCGGCAATGTCCATGTCGTAATTGCCCACCGCGATGAACAGCAGCTCTTTGCCTATATCACGAGTCAAATCCATCTCTGGAAAGAGCGCAACGTGCTGCCTAAAGACATGGCGATTCTAGTCAAAGATCGTTATGAGGCAAGAGACCTTATCCACTATCTCCATCAGCGCAAAATCAAGACGAATTACTCCTCACAAGGACATCTAGCGCAAACAGCGACCTTTGAAGCGGTCGTCGATTTTCTCGCTCTTCTAGAACGACCGCGCGATGTTTCCCGATTGAAAAAGGTCTTAGCAGGTCCACTTGTAGCCTGGCCCGAAAGCTCCTTAAAAACTCCCGATGTCGTGGAGGTTTTTTTTGGCCTTCAAGAACTTGTCATGATTTTTGACGAGAAAGGCTTGGGACCCTGCTTGCAGGCCTTTTTCGATGAGCCTTGGACCGGCAAAGGGAGGATCTCTGAAACGCTTTTGCTAAATGATCGCCTAGACCGCTTTGAGGAATTCGAGCAGCTCTTTGAGCTTTTGATCGAAGAAATTCCTCAAGGCAACATTCTGCAGATCCGCCTTTTCCTCGAAGCGCTCAGAAGGGATAAAAATAGGGAAGGAGCGGAACTCGAAAAACGATCGAGCCTTGACGATGAAGCTGTCCAGATCACCACCATCTTCCAAAGCAAAGGGCTCGAATACGAAATCGTGTTTCCCCTTGCGCTTGCGACCTCAGAACAGAAAGAAGACGATGAAGAAAGCGCCGCGGAAAAAATGCGCCTTCTCTATGTGGCTCTCACGAGAGCCAAGCAATGTGTCTATCTTCCCTGGCTTATCAGCAAACCAAATACGATTACGCAACAATTTTTTTCCTTTTGGGAAGAATCCGTCGATTACAAATTGATTAGGAAAATCCTTGAAGAACTTGGAAGCCGAGTTGCGATCACAGTCGAAGAACTTCAAGAAGAGATACCTCTCGAACCGTTAGAAGATCGCTCTTCTGCGCAATCGATCCCTAGTCTTAGTAGGTTCACAAAACACTATATGCCGAGACTCATCACCTCATTTTCTTCGATGGCTAAGAAAGAAGAGAGCGTCGTGGAAGCAAAACCGACTGCAGAAATTCTCCCGGTTGGGACAGAAACGGGTATCTTTGTCCATGGTCTCTTTGAAAAGATTTTCCGAAGCTCGCTCCACCATCCCTATCAAAAAGAAGCGATCGAGGAACTGATCAGCATCGAAGCGGAAAAAGCGAATATGCTTCCGGCCGCAGAACAACTTTTTCAACTATTCGATCGGATTTTCGAGCTCCCTTTGCAAGATGGTGAAGCAACGTTTACTTTGCGCGATATCCCGCCTTCTTCGCTTTCGCCTGAAATGGAATTCGTCTACGGGCAAAACGAGCAGCTTATTAAAGGCTTTATCGACCTCGTCTTCATTTATGGAGATAAATACTATATCGTCGATTGGAAGACGAACTGGCTCTCTGAATACACTGAGCAAGCGATCGAAGATTCGATCGAAAGCCATCAATACCGGTTGCAAGCAAAGATCTATGCCGAAGCACTAAAGAGATATGTAAAACTGTTCGACACAAGGCCCTTCGAAGCCATTTTTGGAGGGGCGTATTACCTATATATAAGGGGAATGCAATGGATCCGGCTCCTGCCTTGAGCTACCTCGATCAGCTTTTCGCTGAAAGAGTGCTGCAGCATACATATATTAAGGACAGCGGAAGCCTTAAGGCAGCCCTTAGCCAACTCATGGCATCGGCAAGAGAAGGTCATCTTTGTCTTCCGATTTCCTCGTTTGGGCAGGCAGGGGCTTTATTGACCCAAGAGGAAAAGCGTTTGGCCTCCTTTATAAGGATCGATCGAGGGCAAGTCTACCTCGAGAAAAACTGGACGATCGAGCGGATCATCGAAGAGCAACTCCGCCGCTTAACCGTCAAACGAGCCAAAGGGGAAATTTCCACAAAACTTCCTCTGAATGAGCAACAAAAAGAAGCTGTTCTCCTATGCTTGGAAAATGGATTGACTCTTCTTACTGGCGGCCCTGGAACGGGAAAAACATTTACCGCAGCTGCGATTGTGGAATCGATTGATCCGAACAAGGATAAACGGATTCTTCTTGCCGCCCCCACCGGTAGAGCCGCGGATCATTTAAGCCGCAGCATTTTTCATGCCTGCGGAAGGACAATCCCTTCCGCAACTCTTCATAAATGGCTTGGCGTGGGAAGATTGCCCCCTTGGCCAAAAGAGGGAGAGTTTCTCAAAGCCGACCTCATCATCGTCGATGAATGCTCGATGATCGATGCGCCTCTTTTTGCAACGTTGCTTACAGCAGTGCCTCAAGATTGCGCACTTGTTCTCATGGGAGATCCCCATCAGCTCAACCCTGTTGGAATTGGCAGCATTTTTTCGAATCTTGTCCAAAGCGCGCAGTTTTCTTTCGGCAAGGCTTTCTTGAAGCGATCGATGCGCACGGAGACTCTCGAGCTGATCGATTTAGCAGAGAGAGTCCTAAAAGGTGAATGTCCCAAAGAGATCACTGCTTGGCCGAATTCGGAAAAAACCTTTTATAATCTTCTTTTGAAGTTTGCAGAGCCATTGTTGGAAAAGGGAGTGCAAGAAAGACCCAATCCTGAGGAAATTTTTTCGCAGATTACAAAATGCCGTATCTTGAATTGTTTGCGGCAAGGTCCTTATGGCGCTAATGCGATCAATGCGTTTTTTTTGGAAAGGGTCCAGCAAGAAACAAAATCTGGTACCTGGTGGTGGGCGCCTATTATGATCACGAGCAATGATGAAAGGACAAGTTTAAGCAATGGGCAGCTCGGCATCATCCTCGAACGAAAAGGGCAGCGAGCCACGGCCAAGGCTTTTTTCCCACATGGCTTAGAACTTCCTATGATCGAGCTGCCCGCCTTTGAATGGGCTTTTTGCTGCTCGGTTCACAAAAGTCAAGGAAGTGAATATGAGGAAATCGTTATTCTTGTTCCCCCAGGCAGTGAAAATTTTGGCAAAGAAATGCTCTATACTGCCATTACTAGAGCTAAGAGAAGGGCATCCATAGTAGCTGGCGAGGACATACTTCGCTCTATGGTTGCAAAATCGGTCGTGAAACACTCAGGAATCCTATGATCTATCGGGCTATTTTCGTCATCATCGCCATCTTGGGGACCTCTTTTCTAGGGGCAAAGGATCGGAGTCGAGACAGAATTGATTCTCTAAGAAGTGCGATCGAGAAGGTCATCACCTCCACCGGCGCCAATGTCAATATCGGAATCGAAGCTGTCTCTTTAAAAACGGGTGAAATTCTCTACGAACGAAATGCCAAAAATCTTTTTGTTCCGGGCAGCACCACCAAAATCTTTATTTGTGGCGCGGCTCTTTATGAGCTCGGTCCTGAATATACCTTTGAGACCAAGGTCTACACAGATGAGAAAGGCAGTCTCTATCTCGTTGGCGCCGGAGATCCATCGCTTGATCAAGAGGCTTTAGAAGAACTGGCGTTGTCCATTTCTCTTGGAAAAAAAAAGGAATTTGCCGATCTCGTCATCGACCAATCCCTGTTCGATACGATCGTGAATGGACCGGGGTGGATGTGGGATGAGGGAAATTATTACTGGAATTCGCCGATCGACGCGTTACTCGTCGATCATTCCTGCGTCGATCTTTGGGTGATCCCTACGGAAGCGAAAAAACCTCCGCAAGTCCTTCTTCGTTCAGGAAATGATTATGTCATCGTGGAGAATATGGCTCTGACTTGTGAGGGGCATGGAGAACTCGATGTACGAAGATCTCCTTTTGCAAGAGAAAATCGGATCGAAGTGCGCGGCGCCATCGCTTACGACACCCCTCCGATGCACTTTAGGATGCCTGTCGAAGCGCCGCATCACTATACAGCGCATTTATTCAAACAAAAACTCTGCGAGCATCAGCTAGCTTGCAAGGGAGGAATCCATTTAGGAAAATTACCGCCTGACGCGGTCCTCCTTGCTTCGCATCGCTCACCGCCTCTTGCCGTTCTCGTCCGCAAGGCATTCAAAGAATCGGACAATCTCACAGCAAATTGCTTATTTAAAAAGCTCGGGCAGGCCCATGAAGGTACCCAGGGAACATGGCAAAACGGCAGTAAAGCCGTCCGAGATTTTTTAGAGGAAAAAGCCCATCTCGACATCAATGAGCTCATCATGCTCGATGGAGACGGAGAATCGCGCTATAACCTTGCATCGCCTCACCAAATGACGCAGTTCTTGACTTGGGTCTATGGACAATTTTCGATTGCTCCGGAGTTTCTCTCTGCTTTACCATTAAACGGTTGCGATGGGGCGCTCAAAAATCGGCTTAAGCATGAAGGGGCCTGCAAAAAATTGCGCGCTAAGACCGGTTCCATGACCGGTATCACATCGCTCGCTGGCTATATCGAAACTGCCGATGGGGAGCTCATAGCCTTGACGATCATGGTCAATGGCTTCACCAAACGAGCTGCAGAAATCAAAGATCAGGTCGAAGACAAGATCTGCGAACAATTCGTCAATTTCACACGGCGCTAAAATATATGAGCGGAAGAGAGATGCATTATGTGGATTTGCAGCAGAATTTTGCAGATGCCAAGAGTTTCTATGATCTAGTGCACTCTTTCAACAGTCCTACAGCCAGCTGTGAACTCAGTGCGAAAGGTGAAGCACAGGTGAAGCTTCCCTATTTTTCTAACGAAACCCTTCTTTTTGAAACTGTCGTGGATAAAGTCACTGCCCTTGCGATGCGTATTATGGATGAGGGAGAAAAGCCCAGCTGCATTCAAGTCATCGAGCGAGTGATCGCCTTTTCTGAAATCTTAGATGCCCAATATCTCTTAGGACCCTGGCGCTGCTGCCCGACACTATTTACATGTAGCCGCTATTATCCCTCCGCATTAGCGAAGAGACGTGTGCAGTTAATGAAAAGGGAAGGGTTGAAATAAAAAAGCCGTGGATATGCAGTCCACGGCGGGCAAATGTACGCGCAGTCAAGCGCGTAATGCTACTTACGCAGAAACTTGCTGAGCGAGGCGCGACTTCGTGCGACCTGCTTTGTTGACTTTGTAGACCCCAGTTTTCACACCTTTATCCATCAAGCTGTAAACTTCTTGAAGGCGAACTGTTGCAGCTGCAGAGTCTTTTTGCGAAACAGATTCTTTGAATCCGCGAATCGCAGTAGCGACTTCGGCTTTGAAGGAACGGTGGGCAAGCCGACGTTTATCGGCTTGGAGATCGCGTTTGAGGGCGCTTGGGCGTCTTCCATTAGCTGCTTTTTCAGCAGGCTTTTCCCCTGCTTTTTCGGGAGCTTTTGCTGCCGGTGCTTTGGCTTCTTTTGCTTCTTCGGGTTTCTTTTCTTCGTCTGCCATAAAGTGGCGGTTCTCCGTTTTTAGCCGAAATGGTACAGTATTTAGGACAAATTGTTCAAGAGACTCCTTAAACGATATGGTAAAGAAAATTTTACTCGGATGCTCCCTGGTATGTGCCTTGTATTTTACGAGTACAGCCTCATGGAGTTTGCTTTCCTGGTATCGGCTTGATGACCGAGCTTGGGCAAATGTGACCTCGTGGAGAGTTATCGAAATCGATCCTTCGCAATTTGCCATCGAAGCCGAGTTTTCCTTTGAACATGCAGGAAAGACCTATAATGGCGTGACAAAATACGCAAAGCCCTATTCTTTTAACCGCCCTTCTGCGGAAAAAGACATCGAACATAAGAAACAAGAGCGCCCTATTGTCTTTTACAATTCCAAAAAACCGCAAAGCTGTTCTTTAGAGCACGCCTTTCCTTTGAAAAAATGTTTTTACGCTGCGCTGACTCTGGGGATTCTTGCCTACTTTGGACTCTTGGAGGGCATTCTTCTCCAAAAGCGCATGAAGAAAGCTGGCATAAACGGCCTTAAGTCCTAATAGCCAGGCTCGGATCTTCCTAAGCAAAGACCGAGGTTTCGCATAATGATTTTCGAGCAGCTTCATAGTCAAATAATCACCACCACTGCGCAATCGATCGAGAAGATCGCCTTGGAAGCCGAGGAGTTTTGCTTTGGCGCGCCTCTGTAGTTCCTTTGGCCATTTCGGATCAAAAGGAATTTCCTCTGCGTAATAGGGATGAGAAAGATCGATGGGCAATTTCACACCTCTAAACAAGCGTCTTGCATCCAGAACTAAAGAAAATTGATCGTAAATACCGCCCTGGCCCCGATTTATCGAGGTAAAATACATGTCACGGCCTAAAAGATGATTTTCTGCCGAGGAAAGCGCCTGTTGATTGAAGCGGCTGTCATGCAGAATCCAAACGACCCGATATCCTAGGCTCTCATAATCTCGATTGCGTCTCTCCACCTCTTCTTGCGATATGGGGGAGCATTGCACTTCAAAGACAAGGTTTTTTTCGAACCAAACGACATCGGCTATACGTCCGATGGCGGGGAAAGGAACTTCGAGCTCAGACTGATTCGGTGGGAGATTTTTTTGAATATAGAGCTGGGTTTGAAGATGGGAGAGTGTTTTGCCGCTCTGAAAGCAGGAAGAATTTTTTGAAAAGTGGTAGAAATGAAGCTGCCGATGGAGTCCGGCCCTAAGCCTTAAGAGTGCAGAACACTCAGGACAATGATAATTCATTCCCCTCTGTGCAAGGGATGCGGGAACCCGTTTTTCTCCTTGAAGACCAATGAGCTGCATATCGAAGAAATACTGTATACTCAGCAGCTTCTCTTGACAAGAAGGGCTTATCCTTGGAGAATCAATGCAATTTTTCGTCGCCCCTTTTCCTCCTCCTTTCCGGGGCGGTATTTTTTTCTTTTAGGAGAGCATGAGCAAAAGCAATTTTGGCTCGCTGTTCAATCAGCAGCATCAGCAGAAAATTGAAGAGCTCGTCGCCATTGCCAAAGAGCAAGGCTACATCACCTACGAGGAGATCAACGAAATTCTGCCGATGACGTTCGATTCCGCCGAGCAGATCGACCAGGTGCTGATCTTCTTGAGCGGGATGGACATCCAGGTCCTCAACCAGGCGGAAGTCGAGCGGCAAAAAGAGCGGAAGAAAGAAGCGAAAGAACTCGAAGGGCTTGCCAAGCGGACCGAAGGGACTTCCGACGATCCTGTCCGGATGTACCTCAAAGAGATGGGCTCTGTTCCTCTTCTGACTCGCGAAGAAGAAGTGGAGATTTCCAAAAGGATCGAAAAAGCGCAGATCCAAATCGAAAAGATCATCATGCGTTTCCGCTATTCGACCCGCGAAGCGATTTCGATTGCCAACTACCTGATCACAGGCAAAGAGCGCTTCGACAAGATCATCGCCGAAAAAGAAGTTGCCGATAAAGCACACTTATCTCAACCTGCTGCCCAAACTCTGCGAGCTGCTGAAAGAAGAAGATCAGATTCTCGAAAAGCTTCTCGTCAGAGCTGCGCGATCCGAAGCTCAAAAAAGATCGACAAGGTCAAGATCTCTGAAGATATCGAAAAATGCCGCATCCGCACGCAGGCCTATCTTGCGCCGGATGCACTGCCGCCACAACATCATCGAAGATTTTGGCGAAGTGATTCTTGACCGCCTACGATCGCTTCCTCGCGCTCGAAAAAGAGATGCAAGAGCTCACGCCCCGCGCTGAAAAAAACAAATTCGCCGCTGCAAAACTCGCCGCCGTCCAAGCGAAAACTCGACAAAGCGGGAACTTGCTGCTGGCCGCACCCTCGAAGAGTTCAAAAAAGACGTCCGCATGCTCCAGCGCTGGATGGACAAGAGCCAAGAAGCCAAGCGGGAGATGGTCGAGTCCAACCTGCGCCTTGTCATCTCCATCGCGAAGAAATACACCAACCGCGGCCTTTCCTTCCTCGATCTGATCCAAGAAGGGAATATGGGCCTGATGAAAGCGGTCGAAAAATTCGAATACCGCCGCGGCTATAAATTTTCTACCTATGCCACCTGGTGGATCCGCCAAGCTGTCACCCGCGCGATCGCCGACCAAGCGCGCACGATCCGCATCCCTGTGCACATGATCGAAACGATCAACAAAGTCCTGCGCGGCGCGAAAAAACTGATGATGGAGACAGGCCGAGAGCCGACTCCTGAAGAGCTTGCCAAGAACTTGGCCTTACTCCTGAGCGCGTCCGCGAGATCTACAAAATCGCGCAGCACCCGATCTCTCTGCAAGCAGAAGTGGGCGATGGCGGCGAAAGCCAATTCGGCGACTTCCTCGAAGATACTGCCATCGAATCTCCTGCTGAAGCGACCGGCTATGCGATCCTCAAAGATAAAATGAACGAAGTTCTCGCGACTCTCACCGATCGCGAGCGGACAGTTCTCATCGAACGCTTTGGCCTTCTCGACGGCAAGCCAAAAACCCTGGAAGAAGTGGGCGTCCGATTCAAAGTCACCCGCGAACGGGTCCGCCAAATCGAAGCGAAAGCGCTTCGCAAAATGCGCCATCCTACCCGCTCCAAACAACTCCAAGCCTTCCTCGATCTTCTCGAAGCTGAATAAAACTTTGTGGATGCAGAACTTCTCGCTTACATTTTTTCCAAAGAAGGTTTGCTAGGGCAAGCCTTCGAGGAATATGAAGAGCGGGAAGGACAAATCGCCATGGCCTCGCAAGTCTTCGAGGCCTATCAAGAAGACATGATCGCGCTCACGGAAGCGGGAACGGGGATCGGCAAGAGTCTGGCCTATCTTGCAACAGCTATGCTTTGGGCGGCGAAGCGCAAAGAACGAACAGTGATCTCCACCTACACGATCGCTTTGCAGCACCAACTCATCGAAAAAGATATCCCTCTTCTGCAAAAAGCCCTCGAACTCGACCTCGAAGCGGTTCTCGTCAAGGGAATGCAAAACTATCTCTGCCTGCGAAAACTCGATGAAGCCGAAGAGCTTTTTTCTCTTTTTTCTGAAGATGAAAGCAGAAAGGAATACGATCGTCTGCGCATTTGGTCGGATGAATCCTCGACTGGGTGCAAATCTTCTCTGCCCTTTAACGTCCAAAGTTCCACTTGGGATAGATATAACGCGGATCCCGATGACTGTTCCTCTTCAAGATGCCCACGCTACCGCGATTGTTTCTTTTTCCAAGCGCGAAGAAAGGCCGAAGAAGCGCAGCTCATCGTCGTCAATCACCATCTGCTTTTGCATGATTTGGAAGTGAAGGCGCTCGAAGGCGGCTCGCGAGAAAAGACGATCCTTCCTCCTTTTGAAAGACTCATCGTCGATGAGGCGCATCATCTCGAAGAAGTGGGTTTCGATGTATTTTCCCAGCATGTCGATTGGATCGGTCTGATTAAATTGATGAACCGTTTTCTTTCCTATCGGGAAGATCCCGAAGGAAGGATGAGGATTTTGCAGAAAGTCTTGAATGTCGATACGGCGCTTCTCAACTTTAATGGGGAAAAGCTCGAGATCTTGCGTAAATTGGAGAGAGCCTTTTTTCTTCTTCGGAATTTTATCGCGGCTCAAGAGAAAAAAGAAAAACGCTTGAGAATGCAAAGGGAGTGGCAAACGACCCATGTGTGGGCAGAGGAGATCGTTCCGGCATTTATTGAGGCGGTCGAACTCATCGAGAAATGGACCGTTCGATGGCAGAATCTTTGCGCTCAAGCAAGCGGCGAAGAGACTGTGACAGGAGAAATTCTCACGCTTGCGTCGCGATTAGAAGAGCAGACAAAATTCTTGCGCAGATTTTTCGATCTCGAAGCCGATTGGAAAGATCAGGTGCGTTGGATCGAGATAGAAGAAGAGAGAAATCTCCATCTTGTCGAAGCGACAATCGATCTAGCGGAAAAAATGCGCACCGTGCTTTTTGCTCCTCTACGAACGACAGCGCTTTGCAGCGCCACACTTTGTCAGGGCAAAGATTTTTCCTTTGTCAAAAGAAGGCTAGGGCTTGAAAAAGAAACTGTCAGCGAAGCTGTCGCCCATTCGCCCTTTGATTATGAAAACAGAACTTTTTTTGCTGTGGCAAATGATATACCGGAACCTACGGCAAGAGATTTCACTGAGAAGGCGATTCAAGCGATCGCTAGGCTTGTACTTGCCAGCCAGGGTGGAGCTTTGGTGCTATTCACGGCAAACGAAATGCTCAAAGAGGCCTATGGATCGCTCATTCGCAATGAAGAGCTCGAAGATTTTTCGATTCTGCGTCAAGGAGAACTCGGTAGAAGCGCGCTCTTAGGAAGGTTTACCGAAGAGAATCGGGCAGTGCTTTTAGGCGTCGATTCTTTTTGGGAAGGTGTCGATGTACCTGGAGATGCCCTTCGTCTCGTCATCATCGTCAAGCTGCCTTTCCATGCTTTGCAAGATCCTTTGATCGAGGCCTTGCAGGAAGAGATCCTTGCTAAAGGCGGCAACCCCTTCTTTGACTATTCTGTGCCTAGAGCGGTGATGAAGTTCAAACAAGGGTTTGGAAGGTTGATGCGAAGGAAAGAAGATCGAGGCGCCGTCGTGTGCTTAGACAAACGCATCTTCACAAAAGGCTATGGGAAAAAATTCCTCGATGCTCTTCCCAATACCCAAAAACTATTCCTTCCCTTAGAAAAGATTGCGGGAAAGATAGAATTTGGAGCGTAGCGGTCTCGAACCGCTGACCTCCACAATGCCATCGTGGCGCTCTACCAGCTGAGCTAACGCCCCCTAGATTGGGGATAAGGCGAAAATACTAGGTATTGCGCACATTTTGCTACAATACAAAAATCTCCCGGAGTATCAGTAATAAGTATGAGATTTTTTAATTCTATCCCCGAAGCGCCCATGGACGCAATCTTTGGGCTTAACGAAGCATTCAAGAACGATGCTAGGAAGGATAAGCTCAATTTGAGCATTGGTGTTTATCGGAATGAGCATCTTTTACCCTCGGTCATGAAGTCGGTGAAGGAAGCGGAAGCAAAGCTATTGCGAAAAGAACATGATAAAGAATATTTACCCATCACCGGAGATGATCGCTTCCTCGAAGGCATAGGCAGATTAGCTTTCGGGAAGCAGTGGGATAAGCAGCACTTGAGAATTGCCGCTATCCAAACCATTGGCGGTACGGGAGCTTTGCGCGTCGGGGCCGATCTTCTCCATACTCATGTGGCTGATCATATCCTCATTTCGGATCCAACCTGGCCCAATCATCGAGGAGTCTTCTCACGCGCAGGTTTTATCGTCGGGATCTATCCCTATTACGATCGAAATAAAGGGACTCTTCTATTCGATGAGATGCTGTCTGGATTCAAGAAACTCGAACCAAAAACGGTCCTTCTTTTACAGGTGAACTGTCATAATCCCTCTGGAGTTGATCTCAGCAGCGAACAATGGAAAGAACTGGCGGCGGTCACAAAAAAATATAAATTGATTCCCTTTCTCGATTGCCCCTATCAGGGATTGGGCAAAGGTCTTGAAAAAGATGTTGCAGCGATCCATGCATTTCTCGATACAAACCAGGAATTTCTTCTCGCCTATTCATGTTCTAAGAACTTTTCGCTCTATTGCGAACGGGTTGGCGCGCTTTTCATTCACCTGTCTTCAGAAGAAGAGAAGAAAAGAATCCAAAGCGTTATTAAGGTGTTCGTTAGAAATAGCGTTTCGAATTGTTCCGCACATGGAGTAAGGTCAGTTGCAGAAATCTTGCATGATGCAGCGCTCACGATCAAATGGAAAAAAGAATTAGAAGAAATGCGTAAACGCATTATTTCCATGCGAATGCAACTTGCCAAGAACTTATCTATGCCTTCGATTGCCGAAGGAAATGGAATGTTTTGTATGCTTCCTCTGTCGGTTAAAGAAGTCGAACGCTTACGGAAAGAAAAGGCGATTTACATGACCTCGGATGGTAGAATCAATCTGTCGGGCTTGAATCAAACCGCAATCAAGAAGCTGTGCAATGCGCTCCGTTAAAATTTGGCCGTATCTTCTGCTCGTAGTGTTCCTCCTCGCTCTGTTTAGTTTGCCGCAGGCCGTACAAGGACGCATTCATGCATTTGCTGTAAGCTTCGCCTCCATTCCTTGGGAGGAAGAAGCCCATGAAAAGCAGCAGACCGAATTTTTCATGTTGGAGCAGGAAAATCGTCTCTTGAAAAAAGAAGTGGGGGAACTCAAAAGACAACTCGCTCATGAAACATGGATCGCTAGACAAATCGAATGGCTAAAAGAAATCCGTGGACGCGATGTGCATGACCCGTCTTGGCAGGAGTTTTTTTCCAGAAGGGCAAAACAACTGAGCGCTCGTTTAGAAATGCATATGCTAGGCATCCCGGCCAAAGTGGTGTATCGCGATCCGAATTTTTGGAGCAGTTATATCTGGATCGATGTCGGTTCAGCCGATAATGGCAAATTGGGAGTCACCGTCGTTTCGAAAAATAGCCCTGTCGTTGTGAAAAATCAACTCGTCGGTGTCGTCGAAGAGGTTGAAAAATACCGCTCCAAGGTTAGGCTCATCACCGATATCCAACTCGTGCCGGCAGTACGGGCTGTGCGAGGAGAACAAAGCGCGAGAGAATTTTTACAGATGACCGATCAGCTTTTGGAAATTCTCCATGCAAAACTAGGCCTTTACGGTTCATCGCAAGAAGAACATCAGGCAATTTACGCCATTGAGAAACTCAAAGCGACTACGAGGCAAGCTTGGGGCGATCAATATTTGGCGAAAGGAGAGCTCTGCGGCAGCAGCACGCCGTTATGGAGAAGTCGAGATCCTGTATTGAAAGGCATGGGATTTAACTATGATTTTGCCGATGAAGAGGGACCTGCCCGCGATCTGCGTACTGGACAGGTCGACAATTCTTCTGACCCATCGTTGTTGTCCCTTCTTCAGCCTGGAGATCTTCTGATAACTAGCGGGCAGGATGGTATTTTTCCAGCAGGAATCGAAGTCGCTATCGTCAAGAAAGTGCATCTATTGCGAGAAGGAGCATCGAGCTATGAGCTCGAGGCAATCCCCGTCGTCTCGAATCTCGGCGATCTTTCAGAAGTTTGGGTTCTTCCAAGCATCGCACAGAAATAATTAAAAAGATTATTTGCAAAACTTCATTGAGAAGAGAATAAACTATTTTTTTAATTATAGAAAAAATTGACGGAATTAAGAAAAAGATTTAATTTTGATCGGATTTTAATTTAACACCTAAACTTATTGGAGGGTGATTATGAACAAATTTTTGAAAATGTTCTTTGCGTCGGTTCTTTCTTGTTCTGCAGTTGCTGGATTTGCTGATGAAGGTGATAGCAACGACAACGATAGCGAAGTTAGCGCAGAAGCGAAAGGCGATAAAGGGTGCGGCTGCCCGCATGCTGAAGTTACCGATCAAACGACCTAAGGTTTCTTTACCCTCTTTTTTCTAAAGAAAAGAGGGTTTCCACCTCTTCTTTTACTTCCCCCATTTCTCGAGGTTCTCCAAAGGCATAGTCATAAAGATCTTTTCTTGCCTTTTGGAAATCGCTCTTATTCTTAGCTAATGTCCGATCGATTGTTGAATAGAGGTTTTCGATCTCGTGCATGGGGAGGGTAATCCCTGTTTTTGCAAGATCGCTCCCCTGTAATACTGATGAATCATCGATGAGAAAATAGAGCGGCAGATCGAAAGCAAGGGCGTCGTAGCCGATCGAAGAAAAATCACCAAGATACAGATCGACTTTCGATAAAAGAGGATAAACTGGAGGAAACTCGAAGAGGATCTGCACCTCAGGATGATCTTCATAAAGACCGAGAAGTCGATAGGTTTCAGCAGGATATTTCTCTGCCAGAAGCGGATGCAGTTTGATGAGAAGATTGAAATCTCCTCGAAGATTTTCGATCAGCGGCTCGCAAACCTGAAAGATGGGAGAGGGGTTTTCTTTATCGGGCCAGCTGGGCGCATAGAAAATCGTCTTTTTCTCAGGAGAAAAACGGGAGAAGAATGGTTGCGCAAGCTCGTCATAGAACGATCGCCGTTTGAGATAATAGGGAAGGCGATAATTACCCGAGAATGTCCACTGTTTCGTATTGGTCAACACGCCTGTCTTTTTCCAAAGATCGAGCATTTGCTGTCCGTAGAAAAGAGCGATGTCTTGCGGTGGATGATCCATATCGGGCGTCAGGGACCTGCCTTTATCGGAATTTCCATGTGGGCAAAAAAGCATGCGCATGGACTTGTTGAAGAATTGGGAGAATTCATACTGGAGTTCGATCGCCCAATATTTTCCGCATCCTAAGAGGATATCGCAATGCGAAGCGAGAAAGTCCAGCGACTCGCTCTCGTTGATGAGATGGACCTTGAGTTCGGGATAATATTTTTGTGCGAGCTCGATCGTGTTGGGATCGGATGCAATGAGCGGGATATCCCATTCGATCGCAAGAGTGCCCAGATGATCGAGTTGGGTAAAAGGTCCGGTATGGTAGGCGATGAAGCGTGGTTTATTGGAGGTCATGCTCGAGATCGTCGTAAGCGACGCGGTCTAGGAGAGTTTCTAAAGAGGTTTTTAGTTGATCGACGATCTCTTGATCGCCAAAGGCGAATTGATCGACCTCTTTGCGCGCTTCCGCAAAAATCTGCGCATCATAGGGCAAGAGGTTTTCAATTTTCTCATAAATTTGGGGATACTCATTGGGCGTCAGCTGAATGCCGCAGCGATAAAGAAAAAGTCCAGGGTCGAGTTTAGGATCGCGCTGATTTTGATTGAGGAAGACCATCGGTTTGTTGAAGGAAAGGAAATCGTATCCGATCGAAGAGGCATCGCCAATGTACAGATCCGATTGTGCAAGCAAAGGAAAAATGAGAGGAAAATTCTCCAGAAGCAAGATATGCGGATGCATGGCCAACTCCTCGCGGATTTTTTCGAAGAGGGCCCGTTCTTGCAGGACGAGATTGGGATGGGGTTTGATGATGAGGTTCGTATCTGGAGGGAGATGATCGATCAAGAGATGATACGCATCGAGGAAACTGCTCGATTCTTCACTGTCATTCCAAGTCGGCGCATAGAAGAAAGTCTGTTTTGCTGGTTGAAGCTTTTTGAGGATCTCCTTGGCTTTTTGGTCGTAAAAGGAGCGGTGGGTTCGATAATCGCTCAAACGGTAATTGCCGGTCATCGCATAGCCTTTGATGGTTTTGATAATTCCAAAGGAGGTGAGCAATTCGACCATTTTGGGGCCATAAAGCAAAACGGCCCGTTCATCAGAGAGGGTTTTCATAAAGCCGCTCAAGTGCCCTTTATCCGATTGCCCATGCGGACACCAAATCGGCACGATCCTTCTTTGCGCCATGGTTTGGGCAAAAAAGAAAAGCTGGTCGATCTGCACTTTGGCTAAACAGCTGATGATCGCGGTATATTCTTGGGCGAGATAGGCGGCGGCTTCAAGCCGGTCGAGAAGCCGGATTTCAAGCTTCGGATAATAACGTTTAGCGATATCGGCGATTTCTTCATCAGTTAGGAAAAGAGGCACGCCCAGGCATTGCGCTAAAGGAGCCAAATGGTCCAGGTGGTGCAAAGCGGGTCCGTAAAGGAAGATTGCGAGGTCCAGGTCATTTTCCATGACCCTAATTTATTTGGGTCGAGGATAGGTTGCAAGGATTGCTCGAGCGCGGCCTGTCACCGTTGTCTGGGTTTTTTGGTCGATAGGCGGGTAAATACTCGAGACCCTTCCATCGTGATCCTCAAGGCTTTGGATGCGCAAATTCTGTTGATTCATTTTTTCAACCAGAGCCGTGAGCTGATCCCTCATAGAAATAATTTCGCAGTTTTCATCTTTGAAAGAGGGAGAAAGCCGTTTTTTTATCGATTCAAGCCGCTGGGTAGCCGCTAGCCGCTCCGTGCGAACCTCGCTAAGTCTTGCGAGGAGGTTGGCCCGTTGCATCATCACCAGTGTCCATGCCTTGCGATCCTTGGCAAGAAGGGACAGCTCTTCCTGATGCATATTCGAAAGCATTTCCCGCATAGCTACAATCTCCTGTTTCAAGGACAATTGAAGGACTTCTTGGATATTTTCCCATTCTTTCGATGAAGCAGCATCCATAAAATCCCTCCAAGAGATTTGTGCTTTTAACTTATAGAAAGCAAAAGACGTGCCAACAGAAGATAAAAGGGAAAATCAATTCTTGATCTGTCTGAAAATTAATAGCTTAAGAAAATTTCTCGCTATTGGAACAAAAGGGCTCTGCCCGACTATACTACCGAGGAAATAGGAAAGAATTGCCGATGACAGAAAAATTTGCCGCTATACGAGGCCTAGTTGCCTGGTTCCAAAAGAGTAAAAGGGGTTTTCCATGGCGCGATCACAAAGATGACCCTAGGCACCGTTTCTATGCTGTTTGGGTATCCGAGGTCATGCTGCAGCAAACGCGGGCAGAGGTCGTCGTTCCTTACTTTCGGGCTTGGATGAAACGTTTTCCTACGATCGAGGATCTTGCCCTGGCCGATGAGACCCAAGTGATAAAAGCCTGGGAGGGGCTTGGCTACTATTCTAGAGCGCGCAGGCTGCTCGAAGGGGCCCTTTTTCTCATCGAAAAAAAGAAGGGGATTCTTCCAAACTCCTATGAAGAACTCTTAGAGATTCCTGGATTCGGTCCCTATACCGCAGGGGCTGTTGCGAGTTTTGCTCTAAGGCAAAAAGCTCCGGCCGTCGATGGAAATGTGACAAGGGTTCTTTGCAGGGTTTTTTGTATCGAAGAGGAAGTCGACAGTCCCAAAGTTCAAGCCAATCTTCGTAAGGTAACTTGGGATATCCTCCCCGATAAAGAACCTTGGGTAGCCATGGAAGCCTTGATCGAGCTCGGCGCCACGGTTTGCCGCAAGACTCCCGATTGTCTACTCTGCCCCTTAGCTAGCATCTGTAAAGCCCACCGAGACCATCGCACAAGCGAGCTCCCTAGGAAAAAAAAGAGAGAGAAAATCGAAAAGTTAGAAAGGGAAGTGGCGATTCTTCTCTATGAAGATGAGGTCTTGGTCGGAAAAGGCCAGCCGGGCAAGGTCATGGCAGGGCTTTATGAGTTTCCTTACTTTAACGTCGATGATAAGCCCCTTCTAGCTAAGTTGCAGCATTGGCTTCTCGAGGAACCAGCGATTCTCGATAGATTGGATACCGTGGAGCATTCATTTACCCGTTACCAAGTCCGCATTCATCCTTTTCTGTTTCGTTGTAAGGAAAAGAGGACCCCCGAAGGGTATGAATGGCATCCGATAAAACAGCTCCGCGCTCTCCCCTTTTCCTCAGGCCATCGGAGAGTTTTGGAGCAAATTCTGGTAGGTTGGGATGGAAAAATTCCCTTCTGCGAGGTATCTTAGAAAAGATCAATACAAGGGTATGCGCTATGTCGATGTTTCTTAAACGCAAAGTGCTCATTTCAACTGGCTTGGGAGTATTGCTTGCCTGCCTTGCCGCGTTATTTATGCCCTGGAATGAAGAAAGCGCTGCGCGCATTTCTTCAAAAGCCAAAAACGCATTGGATAACAAAGACTTCGAAGCTCTTGCAACGATCCTAGAAAAACATCCCACCCAGTTAGGCAATTTTCGCGCAGCCTTGTCGCAGCAGCTTTTAAAAGAAGGCAAAGGACAGCATGCAATCTTCGCATCGACCCTGATACGGTTGCAGGAAAGCGCGCCCCTTCATGCGAGACTTGCCAGTATTTCTCTTCTGGTCTCTAGAGGAGAGCTGGAAAATGCCCTCGAAGAATCTCTAAATCTCGAAACAGAATTTAAAACCCAGATCCAATCCAAAGCCTTCATTCAACCAGGCATGATCGCTAGGATGGTCAATTTGCTGAAGATCGCGGAACTTTACTATGCTCTCGGACGTTCCCAGGAAGAGGCTGAAGCATGGCAAAAGTTCGAGCAGCAAGCAGATTGGGACGGGGAAAATGCCCAATACGCAGTAAATGCGCAGAAAGAGGCGATGCTAGTATTGGAAAAAGGATTCAAAGAGGAAGGAATCGACCTCAAAGAATATGTCGGATTTCGAAAACGGCTTGCTCAAGAGCAGGTCTAAGGCCGATCTTTAGAATGCTCTTCCATCTTCCCGTGCATTGCTTTAGCGCCTAGAAGCCCAGTGATTAAGAAAATCAGAGGGCATAGGAGTATAGATAGGATTAGCATAACGCCAGCTAGAATGAGCTGGGTATTCGAGTCCTGTCTAAAGAAAAAGCCTAAAACTGAATGCGAGAGCTTTTGGATCTGCTGAGGCAAAATCGCACCGAGGACACCCCCGAGAGCTGCAAAAATCACGCTCCATTTGGCAGTCCAGATGAGCCCCATGCCAAAAATACCTGCTAAAACAAACATCGCTACTAGGAACACTTCAAAGCGGTGTTTTTTTACAAATCCCTGTAAGTCTTTCACAGAAACCCCTTCTTTTTTATTCTCGTCCATGACCCATCCTTGAAGCGTAACTCTCTAATTTAACCTCTTAGAGGTATTGACGAATTTTTCCTATTCAATTTTGATTCCGGCCGGGGTTTGTTATTTAAACTGGCCGACTTAGTTAATCAGCCATTTAACAAACCAGTCCAAAAACCAGAATTGCCGCACAAATCGATAATTCGAAAACAACCTCTTATACATAAATCTAAAAATAATTAGCATTTTTAGCAATGAAGCTTTTGTCTTTTTTTCGTTAGTCTCTTAAGATAGGTTCTTTCCCTAATTGAATAATGCTGCCGACTTGTGATTATTTTAGAACATCGAAGGGACTTTTACGGGACTTTGCTGAAGATTCTCCCTATTGTAGCCGGGGGGTTCTTCATCCTTGGGATACTTTGTCTCCTTTTTTTCCTGGGATTTTTTCGGCAGAAAAGCTCAGCATCTTATGGGTGGAGCCATTTCAGCAAAACCGCAGATCTTAATTCTAAGATACTCAATCACAGTCTTTTTGCATTGCATCGACAAGAATCGCTTCAGCTTCCGAACATCGAAGAAGAGCTTCAACTGCGTGCTGTGAATACCCGGCCGGATGCGAGAGATTTAGAAAAGGAAATTGGACAACCCAGGTTTCTTCTGGCCTTTCGCGGACATCTCACCCCGCTTGCCATCAGAAGTGGACAGACGGTATACTTTGCTATCGAACAGCCTGGAACTACGAAAGAAGCCTGGAATGGACCTCCGGCACCTTTATCCATTAAGGATTCGCCCACTCCTTGGAAGATGACTCCTATAGCTCTTGAAGGCCAAATTTTTCTGGAGGTGAGGAATACCCAAGAAAAAACCGAGGTGCTTTTGCAAGAAACCCAAGACCAACCTACCCCGTTTCATGAGAAAGCTGTCGCCTCCGCTTGGTTTAAAGCACTCAAGGATGGCAAATTTTGGCTGGATGATTGCTTTTCCCCTGCTAAAGAAGGGCAGGTGAAGATCGGTTTCGGTAAGCAAAATACCGAAAAGGTCGTGCTCGCTTCCCTTGGCGACACCTTATTTTTCGCCGCTGGGGAGTGGCAGATGGGAAAGATGGAATTGGCTAAAGGCCGTCCTCTTGCTAGAATCCTCGCTAAAGATGACCGAGGGATCACTTTGGAGGCTTGGGATGAGACAGGATTTTTCTACGATACTTTACGACTCTCATCTCTTCCTATGGCGAGCTATTCCTTCGTCAAGGTAGAATCTCTTTTCTCGTCGCTCAAGCAGAGGAATGCCTCCGAAGTGAGCTGTATCATGGGAAAAAGAAGAGTCGTATTGAAACCTGGAACTTGGTGGATCAAAACCCATAGAGGATGGCATCGTCTTAAAAGACGTAGCGAGATCGAAGACTATCTTTCTTGCCGTCTTTTAGGCGAACTTATAGCCGTCGATGCATTAGAATCTCTTCATGGGAAAACCCTTGTTAAAGGACGTCTCATCGACCCTCTTAGAAGGCATGCTGAGCCATTTTCCTTGGAAGTAGCCGAAAGCCCTGGGCGAATGAAAAAATCGATTCCGGCACCTGCTGTAGAACCGCCTTCACCTGAGAACAAAATGCCAAGACCTATGCCTAGAAATCGTCGGGAGACCGCTTCACCATGAAGAAGCTTCTCGCTTTTCTTATTCTGCCGCTTGCACTTTTTTCCGACCCTCAACCGGATAAGAAAAATGACGCCGCTGCGCATTTAAATAGTATCGAGGGCGAAGATTTTGTCAGACGGATCAATCAAGCGATTGCCCAACAAAAAGAGCATTTAAGCGAGCTAGCAAAACAAGCGGCTGCTCTAACGGAAAAAAGCGCAGAAGAACAGCGTTATCGAGAACTTCTCGATGAAGTTCGGATAGCGCGCGAGTCGATCAAAGACCTCGAGGCAAAGTGGCGAGATACAGTCGTCGCTGAATCGAAGCAAGACGAAGAAGGGTATGCCCTCTGGGACCAAGAAGAGACGACTCTTTCCCAGCTCGTCATGGAATATGGCGCGCTCGACTATCTCTTCATTGTGCCGCCGGAGCTCGCTGCTTTAAAACTCAATATTCATTCGGGAATTCCCATCCCTAGAGAATCCTGGGGAGATATGCTCGAAATCCTGCTGAATCACAACGGGATCGGCGTTCGAAAGCTCAATGCCTATGCAAGACAGCTCTATATCTTCAAACAAGACCTCTCCTCGGTTCAACTCGTCGCTTCGACAAAAGAACCCCTTCTCTTTGCCCCCAGCGGCGCAAGGGTCTTTTTTGTCTTTTCTCCACCGGTTGAACAACTGAAGAGCGTTTTCCAGTTTTTTGAAAGATTCTCCGATTCTCGGCAGACGTTTGTCCATCAAGTGGGCGGGAAGATCGCCCTTGTTGCCTCACGAGATGACGTCCTACGTCTGCTCGATCTCTATGAAAATGTTTGGAAGGATGGGCAAGGAAAAGTCACCAGAGTCGTCCAGGTGAGCAAGATCAATGTGAAAGAGATGGAGAAGATCTTGCAGGGGTTTTTTGGCGATGCGATTGAGAAGGCGGGCCGTCCCCCTTTCGGGAAACAGGAACAAGACACCTTTAGCGCCTACTCTTTGGGCAATGGCAATGCCATCGTTCTCATAGGATCTCAGGAAGTGGTCGATCGCGCTGAAAAGATCATCCATTCGACGGAAGAGCAGCTTCTCGATCCTTCGGAAATCACAGTCTTCTTATATACATGCCGCCATAGCGACCCCGTCGATCTCGCAAAAGTTCTCGAAAAGGTCTACAACTCGCTTCTCCTCGTTTCTCCCGAGCCGACGAAAGAATACGAGATGAATTATCAAAATAAAAATGTCGGGCCCAATCCTACACCTGATGGATACCAACCTACGCCTCCCTTGATGATCGGCCCTAAACCGATCAATTCCGGCGTCACCACGGAAGTGGAAGTTTCGCAAACCTCCGATCATTTTATTCCCGATCCTAAAACGGGAACCCTCCTCATGGTCGTAAGACGCGATGCCCTTCTAAAGATCAAGGACCTGCTCAAGCAACTCGATATACCCAAGAAAATGGTGCAGATCGAGGTCCTTCTCTTCGAGAAGAAGCTCAATACCCAGAACAATTTCGGCTTGAACCTACTGAAGATCGGCGATCGAAACAGGGTGCTCTATGAGGGGATTTTCGCCCCGATGGGTAAAGGCGTTTTACAATTCATGCTGAATGCCGGGAAATCGCGGTATGCTCCCAAATTCGATATCACCTATAGCTTCCTCATGACCCAGGAAGATATCCAGCTGAATGCTGCGCCTTCTGTCATCACGGTCAATCAAACGCCCGCTACGATTTCGATCCAAGAAGAGATTTCGATCAACAATGGCGCGGCCCCGATCGATACGAACAAAGGCATCGCCTTCGAGAAATCCTTCTCAAGGGCGCAATACGGGATCACCATCATGCTCACCCCGATTGTCCATGCGCCGGAAAATCCTGGGGAAGCCGACGAAAAGCCGAGTTTCATCACTCTGCAGACGAACATCACTTTCGATACGACCAAGCCGCATCCCGATGATCGTCCTCTTGTCGAAAGACGTCATATCGAAAACGAGGTGCGCGTCGTCGATGGCCAGACCGTCATTTTGGGCGGACTTCGCCGAAGAACGACCCACGATAATCAGGATCAATTGCCCTTCCTCGGAGAAATACCGATTTTAGGCAGGCTTTTTGGCTCGACAAGGCTCGTCGATAATAATACGGAGATGTTCTTCTTCATCACGCCGCGCATTGTCCTCGACTCTCGTGAGCAAATGGAGCAGTTGCGTAAAGATGATCTCAAAAAACGGCCCGGCGATCTGCCGGAGTTTCTCGTCAAAATCGTCGAGGCGCGAGAAAAAGAAAGGCGCAAATACTTCGAGAACAGTCTTAAAGGTATTTTTCAAAGGGAATTGATGAAAGAGGATCTTAAGGAAAACGCCGAGCATTTTGGGATGCAAGTCCTGGAGGATCTCCGAAATTTTTCCTTCATCAAAGAAGGAAAATGTCCCTTTCCTTACGCCTTTGTCCGCAAACACAAATTAATCCCTCTAGAAATCAATGAAACCGGAGAGCTGGCCATCGCCATTGCCGACCCTCTTGATCTCACGGGGATCGAAGAGGCCCGTTGTCTCAGCGGGCAGAGAACCTATGAATTTCTCGCATCCGAAGAGACAATCTTAGCAGCGATCGAGCGATGTTTCGGAAATTCAAAAGAAACGGCTTCTCATCTCATTGCCAATCTCTCCTCCGATCCTAGAAAAAGCGAAAGTCGTGAAGTGAGCGATGGATACGATCTTCTCGGCGGCGAAGCGGAATCTCCGGTCATTCGCCTATTGAATGCCCTTATCGTCGAAGCGATCCCCCAAAGAGCCTCCGATATCCATTTCGAGCCCTCGGAAGAAGGGCTGCAAGTGCGCTATCGCATCGATGGTGTTCTGCAGATGAGGCATGCTCCTCCGAAAGACCTTCAAAGCCAAATCGTGACCCGCATCAAAGTGCTCTCCAGACTCGATATCGCCGAGCAAAGGCTGCCCCAAGACGGAAGGATCAAGTTGAAGGTTGGAGATCGGGAGATCGATTTTCGCGTAAGCAGCATTCCCGTAGCGTTTGGCGAGAGGATCGTCTTGAGGATTCTCGATAAAAATCAAGTTCTCGTCGGACTTTCCTCGGTTGGCATGCGGTCGGAACTTTTGAGCGTGTTTCGCAAACTGATTCGCGTGACTGAAGGAATCATCCTGGTCACCGGCCCGACAGGAAGCGGTAAGACGACGACGCTCTACAGCGCTTTGAGCGATATCCTTTCCTCGGAAATCAACATCATGACGATCGAAGATCCGATCGAATATAAACTTCCGGGAATGGCGCAAATCGGCGTGAATCCGAAGATCAAGCTCGATTTTGCTACAGGTCTTCGCCATATTCTGCGCCAAGACCCTGACGTCATCATGATCGGAGAGATCCGCGATCGAGAAACAGCCGAAATCGCCATCCAAGCTTCTCTAACAGGGCACTTGGTCTTCAGCACTCTGCATACCAATGATGCGCCATCGGCCATCACTAGGCTTGTCGATATGGGGATCGAGCCCTATTTGCTTTCCTCATCTCTTATCGGCGTCATGGCGCAAAGGCTCATGCGCAAACTCTGTCCCCATTGCAAAATCCCCTATGAGCCAAGCGAGCAGGAAAAACGGGAAATGTTCGGACAGAGCAAAGTGTTCTATCAGCCGGGGGCATGCGAAAAATGCTTTCAGACAGGCTATCTGGGAAGACATGGGATTTATGAACTGATGCCCATTACCCATGGGCTCAAGCAGCAAATGCTGAAAAGTGCCGATAGCAGCGAATTGAAAAAAGTAGCGCAAACCGCAGGTCTTTCTTCTCTAAAAAGAGAAGCTGCTTACCTCGTAGACCAAGGAATAACATCTCTAGCAGAAGCTCTGCGTATTTGCCGAGGGATTGAAGAAGTGTAGGATATGCCTCTTTACCGTTATCAAGCCTTATCTTCCGATGGAAAGAAAATCGCCGGGGTTATCGACGCCGATTCTCTTCTTGTTGCCAAGGATCGTCTGAAAACGAGAAAGATCCTCGTTACAAGGCTCATCGAAGAAGAAAAACGTGAAAAGGGTTTTACCCTAAAACTCGAAGCGAAACGGGCTTTGATGCGCGAACTGGCCCAATTATTGAAAGCTGGCCTTCCCTTATATGAATGCCTCGTAACCATCGAGGAGAAGTCGCGTAAAGAAAAGCATCACTCCCTCCTGATCGATCTCATCGACCGCCTGAAACAAGGCGAGAGTCTTTCCTCGGCGATGAAAAAGTACCCGAAGACCTTCAATGGGATTGACCTTTCTATGGTGGCTGCCGCAGAGGAATCGGGGACTCTTTCCGAAGCATTTGCCGAACTTTCCGCCTATTTAGAAAGACAGGCCCGCTGGAAAAAGCAACTTCTTTCAATTACGACGTATCCTTTGTTTCTTTTATCCTTTTCGTTCTTCATCTTTTTCGCCCTTCTTTTTTTCCTCATCCCTTCCATGGAGGAACTCTATGAAGGACGCAATCTTCAGCCTTTGACATCGGCAGTCCTCGCTTTGAGTCAGTTTTGCCGGCAAAATACCCTTTTTCTAGCCGGCTCTATTTCAGCGATCGTGCTTTCTTTTCTTTTGGCTCTTCGCAATCCTGTCTATCGACAAAAGCTCTCTATCCTGATGCTTCGACTTCCCTTTATCGGCGATATCATCGTCCAAATGGTCATGTCGCGCTTTGCAAGAGCGTCTTCGTTGCTTTTGAAAAGCGGGGTACCGCTCCTCGATGCCCTCAAACTGGCAAGGCCCACCCTTCGTCATTTCCTCTTCGAAGAAGCGCTTCGCTCTGCAGAGGCAAAGATCTTAGAAGGGCGCAGTTTGCATGAGTTATTAAAGGAAAATGGCCGTTTTCCTCTGATTACTATCCGCCTCCTCGCCATTGCGGAAGAAACAGGGAAGATGAAAGAAGCTTTCGATAGCATCGCAGAAATTTACGATGAGGAATTGAGCAAAAGTCTCGAGCGCCTTACGACCGTATTGCAACCCGCCATTCTCTTGCTGCTTGGACTCATTGTCGGCGTGATGGTGCTTGCGGTCCTACTTCCTTTAACAGATGTGAGTTCATTTATTACGTAAAGGTCTCTTATGAAAAAACGACGCAGTTTCACACTTCTCGAGATCATGATTGTCATCTTCCTCATTGGGATTATTGGCAGTGTCATCGGCTACAACATGAAAGGCAGCCTTGAAAAAGGGAAAGCCTTCCGTACTGAGCAAGCGATGCGGCAAATCGACGATTCTTTGAGTCTTCTTCTAGCAGAAGGCAGAACGAATAAAGAGGAAATCGAAGAGCAGCTTGCGGTCGCTCTGGAAAAGACGGGGCTTTTTAAAAAGCCTGAAGAAATTGCCAAAGATGGTTGGGGCAATGAATTTAGAGTGAACGTCAGCGAAAAGGACCAGACGATCACCGTCTACTCCAAGAAATATGATGATTGGTGCAAAAAGAATCAGAAATAGACGAGCTTTTACTCTCCTAGAAATCTTCATCTGCCTAGCGATTATCGCTTCTTTGAGCGTGATCTTTGGATTTCAGGGCAAAAGGCTTTTAGATGCTCAGCGCTATGAAAGCAGTGTAAAGCTTCTCCGCACTGAAATGGACATGGCGCAATTCCTTTCGCTTGCCTATTTTGCTGATGTCGAGCTCCAGCTTAGCCAAGTCGAGGGAGAAGTGACTCTTCAAAGAAAGTGCGATGAGCCGGGAATTCGGACAGGCAAGGGGATTTCCTTGCCCGGCGTAGCCGATTTCCGGTATCGTGGAAAATCGCAAAAATCTCTTGTTATCGCCAAATTTTCTTCGGGTTTTTGCTTAGAATACAGTCCGATAGAAATCTGTGATAAGAATGGTGTTTGGAAGTCTTTGGAGGTCTCATGCAAATCTCAAGCCCAGCCTTTAACCACGAAGGCAAGATCCCCGTAAAATACACCTGCGACGGGGACGATATCAATCCTCAGCTCGATTTTCGAGGAGTTCCAGAAACTGCCAAAGCGCTCGTATTGATCATAGATGATCCCGATGTGCCAAAATCAAGACGTCCTGATGGGATGTTCGTGCACTGGGTCGTAATCAATATGCCCATTCATACAAAGACGATAGCGGAAGATTCCGTTCCTGAGTGTGTAATGGGGATGGGGACCATGAGACTCGGCTACCAAGGACCTTGTCCTCCCGATCGAGAACATCGCTACTTTTTCAAACTCTATGCGCTCGACAAGCGCCTACCACTCAAAGAGGGCGCTACTAAAGAACAAGTCGAAGCTGCCATGCGGGGTCACATCCTTGCTTCTTCGGAACTCATGGGCCGATTTGTCCGAAGCAATATGCACTGAAAAACCTATAAAGTTGACAAAACTAGGGTTTTGCCATAAAGAGGGAAGAAAGAAGAAATTCTTAGGAGGGCAGCTTCCTGGGGTTTCAGACATTCCATGGAGGATGAGATGGACGAAGCTTATGCCCTTTCGTGTATTTTTGGCCCTTTTCTCGTGATTCAGGGCCTTTGGATGATGGTCCAAAGAAAAAATTGTATGAAGATCTGCGAGTCGATCCGCAAAACGCCAGCGGCAATTTATGTTGTCGGCTGGACAAGCCTTTTGGTCGGACTTGTCATGGTCGAGCAATTCAATCTTTGGCAAGCGAACCTTCTAATCTTTGTGACTTTGCTTGGTTGGGCATATCTTTTGCGCGGCTTAGTAGTCTTTTTTGCTCCTCAACTCTTCCTCAAATGCGAGATGCATGAGAAAAAACTTTTTACCACATGGGCAGTTGTCCGTCTCGTTTGGGGTCTTATTCTCGTCTGGATCGCGTTCATGCTCGCCTAAGCTAAGCTTCTCACTTCCCCTTTAAGGGGGAGTGAGAATTTTTTTTGAATCCCCTATCACGATCTTGTCCTAAAGGGTTTTTTGGCATATCCTCATGATACTTTAGTATGAGGATGCCATGTTTCGTAAATTGCAACTCTTTGCCTTGCTTTCCTTTTTTGCCTGCGCCCCACTTGTCTCTGAAGTCAATCTACCCGCGATGCCCCAACTCAAAATGCGTCAGCCGAATTGGCGCGTCGAGGTAGTAGAAAACTACCCTGAAGGTGGCCCCAAAAGAGCTCTTTTTTATGAGCAAGTCTCCAAAGACAAGGAAATTCCCGTCAAGGAAGTGGAATTCTACAATAATGGTCAGCTTCGAGCAGAAGCCGATCTTGTCGAAGTCAACCCAGATTCCGATGCTGCTAAAGAATGGAAGACCAATTTTGTGCCCCATGGCGTCAGTGTTTTTGCCCTTCCTAATGGACAGGTCGAAAAAGTCGTCACGTATGAATATGGCATCTTGGATGGGGAAGCTCGATTCTTTTATACAGATGGAAAACTCAAAGGGAATTGCTTCTTTAAACAAGGCAGTCGCGAAGGAGCCGTCACCTCCTACTACCAAAATGGCGAGAAGCAAGAAGAAGGAACTTTCGAAAACGGCAAGCTCACCGGCGATTTGGTCCGTTATAACGAAAAAGGAGCGCGGACGACTCTTATCCCCCACAAAAATAATTTACCTCATGGGGAAGCTCTCGAGTGGTTCGATTCAGGAGCCTTAAAAGCGACGCGTCATTTTGTCGATGGCCTTCTTCATGGCGATGGCATTCAGCCTGCAGTTGTTCTCTATGGCGAAGAAAAAGAAATTCTCGAAGTGCAAGATTTTCGCTCTGGAGCGCCCGTCGGTGTTCACGTCAAATACCATAAAAATGGAAAAGAGAGTTATCGCCTAGCTTTTCAAGAAGGGAAAAAACAGGGCAAAGAACAATTTTTCGATGAAAAAGGAACCTTGGCCGGCGAAGGTTTGTATGAGAACGATCTTCCAGTAGGCGACCATTGGAAAAAACATTCCAATGGGAAACAAGCATTTTTAGCCAAGTACGATACCAAAGGCAATCTCCTCCAACCCATCATCGAATGGAATGATCAAGGTAAAAAAGTCCGTCAGTATGTAGTCAAAAACGGAAAACTCGATGGCGCCTATTTAGAATGGTTTGATGATGGCTCTCCCAAATCGGAATTCCACTACAAAGACGGAGAATTTGACGCGGAACAGATCGAATTCCATCCGAATAAGCAAAAAAAAGCGAAAGCCAACTTTGTGAACGGAAAAAGGGAAGGCAAACACGAGGAATGGTACGGCAATGGACAACTTTCCCAGGAAATCGAGTTTAAAGAAGGGGTTCGCCATGGGGCGCTTCGTAAATATTATCCCGAAGGCAAACCTGCCCTTACCGAATACTATGCAGAAGATGCTTTAGAGAGAGAACGGCAAGAATGGTTCCCAAGCGGTAAAACTCGCATGGTCGGATCCTTTGCCAAAGGGAAAAAAGAAGGTATCCATCGCGAATGGAATGAGAAAGGAGAACTTCTTTTCGAAGGACGATTTGTGGCTGATTTGCCGGACGGCATCGTTCGTTCTTGGTATGGAAAAGATCGGCAAAAAGACAGCGTCGTATATCAGAACGGCAAAAAACACGGTAAAGCCCAGGAATACCATGAAAGTGGTCAGCTCAAGGGCGAAGCGGAGTATGCCGAGGATCTTTTGCAAGGCGAGATCAAGGCCTTTCAAGAGAATGGCGCCTTTGCCGTGATCAAACATTATGTGAATGGCAAACAGGTCGGTGAACAAAAAGAATTTTATCCCGGCGAAAAAGGAAGCGAAATCGTTGCGCGGCTATTTTTCCACGATGAAAATGGCGAGCTTCACGGAGAGCAAAAGACTTTTTATCCCAATAGCACAGTGCAATCCATCGCCATGTATAAGCACGGCAAAATGAACGGAAAGAAAAACATATTCGATGAACAGGGTCAGCTCGTCGAAGAAGCCGACTATGAAAACGGTAAAATGCATGGACGGCATTTCCAGCGTCTTCAAGATGGTCAGCAGCTCGTATTCCATTACGACCAGAATAGGCTGCATGGCCCTCATGAAATCTTCTTCCCAAAGCAAGAAGGGAAGGAATCTGTGCGAGCCCTCGCGGCAAATTATGTCGATGGATTGATCGAAGGAGAAGTCCATGAATTCGATCCAGATGGAAATCTCATCGGCAGCACGCCTTATGTTCATGGAAAGAAACAAGGGACGGCAAAAGCCTTTAGCCCAAAAGGAAGAGTCCTCGCCAGCATCGACTTTGTCGATGACAAACGAAATGGTCCCTTCCAACAATTTTACCCAAGTGGCAAACCGTTTAAAGAAGCGACCTATACAAATGATGTGTTAGACGGCGTGGAAAAAACCTATCACGAAAATGGCACGCTCGCGAGCCAGATTCCCTATAGTGAGGGGAAAATCCATGGGGTGGCTTCCGATTGGAACCCCGAAGGCGTTCTCATTTTCGAAGGGGAATATACCCTTGGGCAAAGGAATGGCAAATTCAATAAATTCTACGATAATGGCGAACCTAAGCTTCTTCAAACCTTCCTCGATGATCAGCTTCATGGCCTGAAGAAGTCTTTCGATGATAAGGGAAATGTGACAGAAGTGCGCTATGAACGCGGGAAGAAAATCGGATGAAAGCGCTCCTATTCCTTACCCCCGCAATCTTCGGTCCAATTTTAGGGAATTGCGCACCCTGCTGCGGAAACGATCAGAACCAAAAACCTACAGGATCTACCGTGAGAGCAACACTACAACCTTTTTCTCAGCTTGCCGCTGCGCTCAAGAAAGGAATGTATGAACATTATTCCGGTAAACGCTACCAAGTTCTCGGCGTAGGAAGGGATAGCGAAACACTGAAAGAAGTGGTCGTCTATCAAGCCCAAGAAGGCGGAGATATTTGGGTGCGTCCGTTAGAAATGTTCTGCGAAACAGTCGAGATCGATGGTGTAAATAAACCGAGATTCCGGTTTTTATTTAATCAATAACGAGATGACTTCAGTTGGCAGAAAGGCTTCCAAAGAGCCTTTCGCCGCTAGAATTTCCCGTATGATAGAAGCACGGATATAAATAGTCTCGGGACTGGCAGGTATGATGAACGTCTCGACATTTCCGAGTTTGCGATTGGCGTCCGCCATCCCCACTTCAGTTTCATAGTCTTTCTCATTCCTCGTTCCCCGAATGATCAGACGCGCGCCCACATTATGCGCACACTCTACGGTCATCCCGGAAAACGAAATGACATCCACATTGGTATAGTGACGCGTCAATCTCTTCAGTAGATCGACCCGTTGTTTCGCCGTAAGAATCGCATTGGATTTTTTTGCCCGGCTTTCTGCAACGGCGACAAAAACTTTCGGAAAAAGTTGCGCTACCCTTTCGATCATGGCGATATGGCCAAGCGTAGGCGGATCAAAGGTTCCAGGCACGAGTACGTTCATAATTTTTTGTATACTGCGCGTGCCACAATTTTGCAATTCAGGAATAGATCTTAGATCCAAAAAGAAAGGCGACCGCTATCACAGCCAGTCCCATAGCAGCTTTTTGTATTGTTTCAATTCTATTGTCGGAACGAAGTCTGTTTCCTCCAAGGCAGAACAAATAGTCATTCAGAGAGGGGAGATTCGATTGCTCTCTCGCTTGAGACGTTACCCAACAGCGAAGAGCGGCTTCTTTCGTGGTGACAAAGAGATGATCGGGGAGTTCTTTTTTTGTTTTATGGAGAGTTTCACGGACTTTTTTTGCCTCTCGCATGTCCCTGACGATGATTCCCGACAAATGCAGGGTTCCATCTTTGTTAAAATTGAACGGCCTATCAAACGCAATTTCTTGATGGTTATCACAGGTGCCATACATATAGTTCCCTCGAGGGGCATGATGAATATCGAGTAAAACGCCATACGTTCCCCAAAGTAATTCGGTCTTCGAAGCAAACCATGCGCCTGGGGTTGCATGACTCGAAACGCGCACATTCCCTGATTCCAATATTTTGCAAAGGGAAGAAAAATTGGACATATGAGCTAAGTATGGCAATTCGATACATTCGGTTTTCGAGGCTTTATTCTGAAGAGCTTGAATCCATCTAAGTGTCCTCATGAGACCTTTCCGATGCGCCCCGACATGAGACCAATCTGTTTCATCAGCTCTAGTAAAAGGAATAGATAGATCCAGATTCAAAGTCGAGGAATCCGATTTTGCTAGCTGGGTTTTGACGATGGCTTCCATTTTCTGAAGAAGCTGTAAATTCTCCCTTGCTAATTGGGGACCTTCAGAAAACGTGTGGCTATAAAGGACATTGCTATAGCTATCAAAACAATAGTTCATTGCACGCGAAAGAGAAGCCGTCATGAATCACCTACAAATTGATTTTTTAAATATTAAAACATATAGCTATAATAGCATAATTACAAGTTAGTTTGTTATGAAAAACAAACTATAATATTTGTATTCAGAATCAGATAGTTACATGTAAGTTTGACAAAGAAAAATTTGAATCAGGGCTCATTGACGAAGCTATATTCCAGCAAGACGGTATCGCCATAGCGGCGCTCTTCGTGGAGCTTGAGGGAAGCGAGTTGGGGGATAGTGGCTTTTGCCGATTCTTCAGCGAAGATCCTGCC
Source organism: uncultured Simkaniaceae bacterium (assembly GCA_963813105.1). Classification (GTDB taxonomy): domain Bacteria; phylum Chlamydiota; class Chlamydiia; order Chlamydiales; family Rhabdochlamydiaceae; genus JAGXTH01. The sequence goes on along the minus strand of CAWEXT010000004.1, from coordinate 58,351 downwards.
TGATTCTTGCAGAAGTTTGGCATCTACAATTTTCTGTAGGATGGGAGGAAGAAAGTCCTTTCCATAAGGAGGATCGATGAAGATCAAGTGAAATTTCCTCTTCTTTCTCTCGAAGAGTTCCAAAGCGCGGTCGCTCGGCATACAGAGAACTTCAGTTTGGCCTTCTATCTCGAGAAGTTCGATGTTTTTTTTGATCACCTGGCAGGCATTCGCGCTTTTGTCGACGAAGGTTGAGAAGTGAGCGCCTCGGCTTATGGCTTCGATGCCCATAGCTCCGCTGCCGGCAAAGAGATCGAGAAAATCGGCATCGCCGACAGAGTCTTGGCAGATGTCGAAAAAGGCTTTTCGGAGCAGGCTTGAAGAAGGCCTTGTCAGGTCTCCTTTAGGAGAAGAAATGATTCTTCCTCCGAAACTTCCACCGATGATACGTAGGCTCACAGTCTTTTACGGGTCTCCTCCGAGCTGTCTTTTAGCCAGTCCAGAGCTTGTTCGAAATGGCTTTCTTCTCCGTTTTGCAGATATAGGGAGAGTTCATGTTCCGCTTTATCCTGCAAGACAACCTGCCGCATCGTCAAACCGCCTTCTCTGCAGTTTGCCAGATCGATATCTAAAGCGATCTCCATCGGGAATTCCTTATGCCAGCCATCGAGAGTCAATGTGAAGCTCGTTGGCTGTGCGGCAACGCCGAATAAGGTAAGCGGTTGGCTTGCATAAAGCGGGGCTAGCTTACAACAGACGCCGATCAGACTGATCGCAGTGTCGCTTTCGATAGAGGCAAGCTGCGGAAAGACTTTTGTTGCAATAGGCGTCTGAAGATCTAGAAGCAGCTTCGCGAATTTTCTAGGAAATGCGGCATGTGTGGAGGAATGGAGGACTTTTCCGCCGGAAGCTGCTGCGAGAAGATCGAAAAGAGGAGGATGAGATTCGCTTCCCACCGTCGTAGGATAGAGGACGAACGTAGGAGGACCTGCTTTCATCCACTGCTTGAAGGCCGATAGTCCCGTGCTTTTATTTTGCAAGAACCCGCCGTCCGACATAAGAACTACGGTGACGAGGTCTTGATAGAGATCTTCCTCAGCCGCTTTTTTATCGATGGTTTGCAAAAGGGAAAGAAGATTTTGGGCGACGTCGACCCCTTTTGGCCCTGCTTTATCTTTTTCTAAATAGTCCCTTGCCAGCTGAAGATTCTTTTTAGAAACCTCCAACATCGTGCTCGAGAGGGCATGCACATGTGTGTCTACGATGTAGATATTGAAGGACTGTGCATCGGTGAGGTAGCTAAGAGCGCGCAGGATGGCGCGCTTATAAAGAGAAACGCGGTGTTTTTCGACGTTCTTCGAGGCATCGATGACAAAATGGAGTTGCTGCCCCATCGCTTTTACGTGGGCCTCGGGTTTAGGATTCAAAGTGACGGCAAAATAGAGACCTTCTTGTTCTTTACGCGGCATGATGCGTATATCGACACTGAAAAAATGGTTCCAATTTTGCCGTTTATCCCAATTGGGAAGGCCATAAGCCTGAACAAAAAGCGCTAATTCTTGCTTTGCGGCGATCCCAGGGACAGCATGATGCGGAAGAGCATGCATTTTCTCTGTTTCTGCTGCGAAATCGGTTCCGGCAGCTGGCTTGTACAATTGCGCCATCTCCTGTAAAGAGCTTTCTACGGCTTGCTGCGTATAAGGGATGGAAGGAAGTTCGGTTGTCTCCTTCTCAGCTTTTTTAGCGATTGGAGGATGTTCTTCTTCTTTGATCGCCTTTATGGCGAGAGTGGGAAGATCGATTTTGCTAGGGGATGAGGGTTTTTCACTGCTGATGAGCGGATTGGGATTTTCCAACTTGGCTTGTGCAAGAGCAGTGGTAAAGGGCGGCTCTCTCAGCAAAAGGCCCTCGGTTTGCACATCGATAGAAATAGATGGAAGAAAGGGAGGGGCGAATTTTTCACGAATGAACGAAGGATTTTCCAATACGGGGAGCTGCTGCTCCAAATTCGAAGCATTTGGAGAATCAAACCCGACTTTCTTCGAAGCATTGACGACGACCAGCTCATCAAAGATGCCGTCAAAGAGATCTTCCGGAGGCTGATAGACAACCCCTTTTTGGGATTTATGGTTCCCAAAGGGAGAGAGCCAAGTGGTCACCCAAAGTGGATTCGTATAAATAAAAAAAAGAAAAAGCAGGTGCGCAGCTAAAGAGAGTGCAATGCATTTCCAGAAGAGCAAATGGATCCGGCGTTGCATGATTTAGTCTTTCGTGTCCAGCCTTCTCAAGGCGTTATTTACGCGATCTTGTAGCATCGTCGCGCGCGTGTCGAGTTCTTCAGCTAGTTTTGCAAGCTCTTGCCTCGCTTCAATTTTTCTCTCATGAGAGAATTCGCTATTTCCTGATTTTTGAGCCTCGATACTTTGTAATCGTTTGATTTCAGCAGCGATGAAACGTAGATAGCGGCTGATCAAAGCATCTTGCTCAGGCCAATTGCTGCGATCCTTGAGATAATTGGCCGCGGTCTCTGTCGATCCAGAGAGAAAATCTTCTTCGATTCTCTCTAAATAAAAGATCATCCTACGGTCTTTATGAGCTTCAGGTAAAAGACTGCAACGAAGCGATGCATATTCCAGAGCGGCTTCGAGATGGATAGGCTCTGATTCGACACTGCGTGCAATTTGGAGATCTTTTAGGGTGCTCAAAATGGAAAGAAGTTTTGGCGCGCCTTCTCGTTTCTCTTCTTCGCTCAAAGTACGCAATTGGATTTTCGCACGCTTGAGGATAGAAGCTCTAAGATAGAAGGAAGCTTGTGAAAAAGCTGCATCGCCGATCAATTGATCGTAGACATTCATAGCTTCTTCGACGAATCCCAATTGTTCATGAAGTTCCGCGAGTTCAAATTGCGTCCTTCGAGGGTATCTCCAGGCAATGGACAACTCTCCAGACTGTCTTTTAGCAAGTGTGAGCAAGGCGCTTCTCGCTTTTTCTTTCTCGCCCAATGTGAGATAGAGATTCTTCAAAATCAATATGGCTTCTTCAAAAGCCAAAGGATCTAGATCGCTCTTCTCGGTTGCTTCCGCGGGTAGGCCAAGGGCTTTTTCGAGGAGCTCTTTAGCAAGCGGTAGATCGTGGGTGTTTTGCACTTGCTCGGCAAGCCATAGCAAGTTTTCAGCTTTGATGGTTAGGTTGCCGCTTTTATAGACGCTCAAAAGGTGCTCGGTTGCAGCGTTGAGCGATTCTTGCGACAGATAGGCATTGAACAATTGCAAATGAAGACGTGAGCGAAGATTAGAATCGGGTTCTTGCTTGATCGCTCCTTCAAGCGCTTCGATGAGGGATTGCACAGGAGAATTGAGCGTTATGCAACAAGAGACCTGAATGAGTCGCATTTCTCTTGCGCTTGTATGCTCCGGATAAAGCTTGAGGTACTCATCGGTGCGGACAAGAGCTTCTTGGAAATTGCCAGTTTCAAAGAGAAGCTGCGCAATTTGCAGACGATAGAGACGGAGGGTTTCCTCGGCAAAATGATCGCCGATTTTTAGAGCTTCTTGGAGAATAACGATTAAATTGGCTCTTAGAGCTTCCAGTTCCCCTTTTTCGGCTGTTTTCAAGAGTTCAACGGTAGCAAAAACGAGATTCTGCCAGGCGGCTGCTGCGCGAGGAGCATTTTGGTACGTGCTCAAATAGATCTGGAATGTTTCTTTCCCTTCGCGGTAGCGCTGTAGGAATAGAAGAGTTTGGGCGTAATCGAAAAGCGCCACTTCATGAATCCGGTTATTGGAATATTTCTCGACGATTTCTCGGAATCTTTGAGACGCTTCTTCGTAATTTTTTTCTCCCAGATAGAGTTCAGCGCTCGCTAAAAGACCTTCTAGATAGCCATCATCGAGCTCAAGAGACTCTTGCCATTTTTGCAGAGCGAGATCGATCCTTTTCGGCTGCTTAGTTTTATAGCCCGAAACGAAGAGAGCTTGCAGAGCAAAGCGGAGCTCATCTTTCGAAGGGGAAGGAGATTGGATGAATCTGAGCAAAATATTGAGCGGCTTCCTCGTAATGTTCGAGATAGAAATGGGAGCTTCCCTTGTAAAAACAAAACTGCATAGCATGAGCTTCATCGACAAACGAGCTGAGAGCTTTCTCTCTTTCGAGGAATTCGGGATATTGTTTTTCGCGATAGAGCAAGCATAGCTCATTGAATGCCGCTTCTTTTTGCAAAGGCGATGCTTTATCTGCCACTTCATGCAAAAGTGCGATGGCCTTATTCGGCTGATCTTTGTTCAAAAGAAAGGCTGTTTGGAAGAGAAATTCCTCCCGTTTTTCCGGGAATTCTTCTGCCAGAGCCAAGTAGAGGTCGGCCGCTTTGCCATTTTCGCCTATACGAGCAGTGAGATAGGCGATGACGAATCTCCAGTTTTTATCCAAGTCCTTGATTTTCGCGAAGCGGCTTAAGGCTTCTTTGGCATGGAGTTGAATGCTCGCTGGATTTTCTTCTTTCAGGACTTTGCGATAGTGGGCATCGCCGACTAAAAGATGCATGCGTTCTTGCTCAGTGGCTTGAGAAGGATGTTCCTGCACCCATTGGATGAGGGTATCGAATTTTCCGAGATGGTAGTAAGCCTCGATGCGATGCATAGCGGTGAGCTGTTCACAGCGTGGAGAGGTGATTTTTTCATAGTAGCCAACGGCATCTTCCAAAGAGCCTTCTTGGAGACACAGATCGCCGAGCATAGCCAGCACTTCGTTCAAGTAGGGACTCGCTGGATAGTTTAGCAAGTAGACCTTGAGCTGCTTTTTCGCATCTTCGATATGGCCTTCTTTCCAATACTCCGTAATGCGTCTTAAGAAGAGCGCTTCTCTTCCATCGACTTGGGGAGGAAGAGCGATTTTCTCGAAGTAAGCGAAGGCTTCTTCATAGGATCCCTCTTGCAAATAGACATCGCCGAGCAGTGTGCGGACTTCATTCACATAGGGACTCGAGGGATAATTTGAGAGATAGGCCTTCAGTTGTTCCTTGGCATCTTCGATGTGCCCATCTTTCCAATATTCCGTTATCCGCTTGATGAATTGCACTTCATTCGGATCGACTCCCGGAGCGGGGTCTGCGAGGAGAAATCCGCAGAAAATAGGGAGTGCCAAGGCTCCGGAAAAAAACAGCGAGTAGGCTGCTTGCATACGATCTCCTAGCAGAGGGTTTTGGGCGGATTATACAAGGAGAAAATTAAATCGCAAACCTGATAGAGTCGGTTTCTTTTTAATGGAGGTGAATATGCTTTGGGGATTGCAGCTAATGGTTTTAGCGGGAGCTCTTGTCGCATTCTCGAATTTCTTCATGAGAAAAAGCATCGATGCGGGAGGTTCCAGCAAAGGGTTTCTTCTCATCCAACTGACCTTCACTTTTTTTGTCGCAATTCTTTTGAATCCTGTTCGTTCTGGGAATTTTAACTTCAGTCCCGAAACGGCCTCGATGGGTCTTTTTGCCGGTGTCGTTTTAGGATTGATGATGATGAGTCTTGGGAAAGCCTTAGAAAACGGCCCTGCCGGTTTGACGGTCGCAATTCTCAACGCTTCGACGGTATTTCCTATTCTGGGAATGGTCCTCATGTTCGGCGAAGATTACGGATTTACCTATACGGCATTGAATGCCGTAGGATCCATCATCGTCGTTGCAGGACTGATCTGGGCCGGGTTTCAAACGATTAAAGGCGGCTCAATGGGCAAATGGCTCTTTTTTGCCGTCAGCGGTTTTGCCCTGCATATTATTTTCCTCATGATGTTGCAATGGCGCTCGGTTCTTATCAATTTTCCAGGACATTCGTATCTTTTCTCCAAGGCATCGCCAGAAAGTCTCAGCAGTCAGTGGTTCATGCCGATGGTATTTTTCGCTGCCGCGAGCATTCAGTTGATCGTTTATCTGCGACAACAAGTACGAGCACCGCTACCTCAAGAAATTAATTTCGGTCTTCTTGGAGGAGCAGCGAACGGCCTTGGAACATTCTTCTTAATTCGATCGACAGAAATCGCGACTTCCGTAGAACAAGCGATGATCTTCCCTCTGTATGCCGTGACGATGGTTCTCGTCTGCAATCTTTGGGGACGCTTTTTGTACAAAGAGCACGTGCATTGGAAAGCGACCGCAACAGCTCTTGGCGGCCTTGTCGTCGGAACGATCGATTGGGCAACGCTGTTTAGTTAAAAGCCTTGAGATTGAAAGCGTCGTAGTAGGAGAGCAATGAAGAGGCATTTTCATCGCGCAGCTTTTTAAGCTGCTCGTAGATTTGCAGCCCTCTTGCCGTTCTGCCCTGCTGAAAATACAAAGCCCCCAGATGGAACATCACCGCTTTATCTTGCGGGGCAATCTGCAGCATTTTTTCATATTCCGCGATCTCTTTCTCCGCTTCGCCGATATCGTGATAAATGCTTGCTAATTGCGCATGGACCCAAGGATCTTCAGGCACATAGGCCTCGATGATCTTGAATTCTTCGATGGCGCGTTCGCATACTTGACGCAATTTTGCCTGCATAGGTTCTGTGGCGTAATCCGGTGGAATCCATGGCAAAGGAGTCTCTCCATCTTTTTCCTGAGGCTCTTTATACAAACGGGCTAGTTTGAGATACCCTTCTGCCAAAGCTGCATGCGCTTCCAGATCGGTCGGTTCTTTTTTCACCAAAACGATATGTTCGGCAATGGCTTCGAATAAGAGCAGTTCCTTGATTCTTAAGACATCGCGCCAGTGGCAGTAAACGCTGAATTTTCTCAAAAGAACGTTGAAGGTTTCGCCTAAAAATGGAAGCACGTAATAATCGGCCTCCATCCTTTCTAAATGCTTGACGACGCGATAGATAGCATGAGGAAGGGAAAGAAAATCATTTTCAGAAAGAGCGCCTCTGCAGCTCGAGATGAAGGACTGAGCGAGTTCGTAGAGTTGCTGGGGTTTTTTGGTCTGGAAATACGACAAGAGGACGAAATAGCTGAACCCCGTCAGAAGAAAGGCTGCCAGCAAAAAGGAAATAGCTGCGGAATGGATCCAAAACGAGAAAAAAATGACGAAGGAAAAAACCTCGATAAGGGCAAGTAAAACGAAGAGGAGATGGAAAAGAACGTAAAACCGGGTGATTTTTTTGAATTCAGTGCATAGAGAAAAGGCATAATCGGAGATCTTTTTTTCAAAAAGATGGTCGGGATTTTCCAGAAAGAGAGAAGAAGTCGTCATAGACTACAATTTGTAGCCAAAGAACGCTTTCGTATCAAGAAGATCTAGCGGCCGCTGCGGACCATGGCGTCGATGACCCTTTGAGAGACGCCTGCTTGTTTGAGATCGATGATATCGGCGGTTGTGAGATGGAACTCGCTGCCAGTTGCCTGAATTTGGTCGATAATCACACCATCCCGAATGCCAGCCTGCGACATCGATTTGATATCGTTGACATCGAGCTGTTCGCCTCGATCGACTTTTCGCAATGTACGAGGATTTTGCGTTTCTAGAGATCTGCGGTCGGCATCGTCAAGGGCTGCACCGACTACTGCTCCTCCGACTGCGCCAACAGCCCCACCGATAACAGCTCCTTCCCAGCCGCCGATTAGAGCTCCGGCGCCAGCACCCACAGCGGCGCCTGTTAGGGCGCCGGTTTGGGTTTTGGTTTCACAGCCAACCAAAAAAGAAGTTAGTATAACAAAAGCAAACAGTGGAGTTTTCATATTGTCTCGTCTTTGTAATTTAATGATTACAAAACATATTGGTTATTTCAAGGTATTTCTATTTTTAAAAAATAACTATAAATACTTGAGAAGATAGACGAAACAAGACGAATAGATTCAATGAAATACAAAAATAGACAAACTAAGACAATATAAGACGCAAGATATGGAAGCGTTTAAAAATCAGCTTCTTAGTCTCGGAAACGGTAGCCTACTCCGCGGACTGTTTCAATCCAATCAAAGTTAGGCCCAAGCTTTTTTCTGAGCGAGGCGATGTGGACATCGATATTGCGGTCGACGATGAAAGCATCATCGTTATGAACATCATCGAGCAGTTGGTTACGGCTGAGCACCTTCCCGCGATTGGCGATCAAACGGCGCAAAATGCCGAATTCAGACAGAGTCACAGGAACTTGCTTATCCGCTTTTCTGAGGATATAGCGCTCCGGTTCGATGATATAGTCCCCAAAATTGATCGTTTTGACGCTTTTTTCGGGTTCTTTGCCACGGCGCAAAACGGCTTTTATGCGAGAGAAGAGAATGCGCGGGGAGAAAGGTTTTGGAACGTAGTCATCGGCGCCGAGTTCCAGTCCTAATACGACGTCGAGCTCCTCGCCTTTTGCTGAGATGATGACCACAGGGATACTTTTGAGCTCGGGATTGCTTTTCATCTTTCGGCAGACATCAAGGCCATTTTGTCCTGGCAACATGAGATCGAGGATGACGAGGTCGGGTTTTTCCCGTTCAATAGCCCGATAGCCATTGACCCCATCCACTTCGACATGGAGTTTATATCCGGATAGTTCAGCTTGTAGTTTGATGAGCGAAGCTATGTCTTCTTCATCTTCAATGAGGAGAATTCTCTTTTTCTGGCTCATGTCCAACCCTTGCAGTTCAACAAGAAATCATCTAATCATTTCTTAGAAATATTTTCACCTGTTAAATCCCATATTGTCAGAAGGCCGTGGTGATCTGAGAGAGCTTCCATTGGCTTATCAATGGAAAATAACGGGACTTTTTGTGTGGTGGAGATTTTTTTTAAAAATGATGGACAGATGCAGTAATCGCAAATGCCATAGATGATGGGTACTTCGGATCGTTTATCGAAAGAAGCGTGGACAATGTCATCGAAATAATCGGTCTCTGTGGCGTTTTCTGCATCGACATGTGTCTGGCCTTCGAGATAGGGAATGCGGAACAAATATTGTATACTGCTTGGTTTAAATTCGGGGGTAAAGGCGTAGATATTGATATCTCCTACTAAAAACCCCCATGAATGCTCCGTTTTGATCGTTTGTTCCAATAGCGCGTGGCAGAGGAGAAGTTCTTCTTTGCGGATCGAGATAGCCTCCTTGTTATTCCCATGCTGCATATGTGTGGTCACAAAAAAAACATCTTGTCCATTGATGCAACAATTCACGAGCAAAGCTCCTCTTCGCACCCCTCCTTTTTCCGGGATATTCCTTGGAAATGGAGTGAAGGAAATGCTGTCGAAGGGGATTTTGCTGGCAACTAACAAGCCGCTGCCGAACCCAAAACTCATCAAGTCTAATGTGGAAAATTGATTGCCGGCGCCATAGAGAAAAAAGGGATAGCGATCTTGGAGAAGATTGACAAGCGCCATCCTTGCTGCCGGATCCCAGACTTCTTGAAGACAGACGATATGGGCATCTTCTTTTTTGATGATGCTTGCAATCTTTTCCACTCGATTTTTCCAAGGAGAAATTCCGCCATAGTAATAGGTAAGGTTTCCAGGAAACGAAATGATATTGGCCGTCAGGATGCGTAGGTCTTTCAAAAGCGAAGGGGTGTATTGAATGGAAGGGCTTTTGAACACGGAGAAGTTCTGCTTTTCATAGCGTCCCAGTTCATCCAAAGCGGGTTGAATGAAAAGCAGATCGATTTTGGGGTTCTTTAGATAGTCTCTCAGCAACTCTTCGGTGATATAGCGCTCTTGGGGAGTTAACGAAGAAGCATGGATCCCATTATGAACGAAGGCGCTCAACAGATCTTTTCGCTGGAGCTGAGCTTCGAAAAATTTTTTCGAAGTGCTTCTCATCATGGAATCAGCCAATTTTTTTATTCGACTGTCTTTAGCCGCATTGGAAGTTTCAAATAAATCGAGTTCCCCTTGGAAAAATTGGCAGCACAAATTCAACCAGGTTGCATAGGCTTCTTCAAAGGAATTGGCTTTGCTTTGCTCGATAAATAAATCGACATCTTTTTTCAAAAGCGTTTGACGTTCTTTTGAAATTTGTTCGATTTCCTCGGGTGAGTGAAAGAGCAGATCCATTGATATAGGGAAGCTCTGCTTCCTTTGCCGGAAGAAAAAGGCAATTGCTGAGCAGGATGAGCAGTTTAACTATTGGGTGCGTGATACGCATGATCGATCTGATGTCCAAGGAAAATCTTACCGAGTTCGCGAAATTTCTCAGGATCGTCGGAAACATAGAATTCATAATGGGGCTTTTCTGAAGAGGTGTTGAGGAGATGTTTTTCTAGCAGGAGAGCATAGGCGCTTTTTGCGCAGGCGATGGCGGGGTCGATGAGAGTCACGGCTTCGCCGAGTTCTTTGGAAATCGCAGTTTGAAGAAGAGGATAGTGGGTGCAAGCGAGAAGGACGATATCGATCCCCTGGTTTTTTAAAGGGCGTAAATATTCGCGGACGGCGAGATCGGCAAGTGCGTGTTCAAGGTAGCCTTCTTCGATCAAAGGAACAAATAACGGACAGGCGAGAGCCGTAACCTTTTTTTCAGGAAAAGCTGAGGCGAGTTGTTGTTGATAGAGGCCGGAGCGGATGGTGCGCCTTGTGCCGATGACGGCAATATGCTGTTTTTGCGAAAAACCCGCGATTTCTTCCATGGCGGGCTGGATCATGCCGATCACGGGAATGTGCAGAGTTTTTTCTAGAGTTTCCAAGGCTGCTGTACAAGCGGTATTGCAGGCGACGATGAGGAGCTTGATTTTTTTGGAGAGAAGGAAATCGACGCTCTCTAAGGTATAGCGCAAAATCGCTTCTGCGCTTTTCTCCCCATAGGGAAGTCTTGCTGTATCTCCGAAATAGACGATGTTTTCATGGGGCAATGCTTCGACGACAGCGCGCATGACGGTGAGACCGCCGAAGCCGGAGTCGAAGATCCCGATGCTAGCTGAGGTCATGGCGAATCGATAAGAAGTTCTTGGCCGGCGAGGATTTTATCTGTGTTGAGATTATTGAGTTTCTTGAGCTCGGAAACACTAATGCCATGTTGTTTCGCGATTTTTTCAAGACTATCGCCTGATTTCACGCGATAACGCTTTGCTTGGGCAGGAGCGTTTTTATCGCTGATCGCACGCGAGACCTGATTCAAAGTACTCTTCAATTGTACGATATCGTTCAGACGAGCTGCATGCTGTTCGATTTCGAGTTGCAGGACTCGCAGTTTTTCCTGCATAGCCTGAAGACTTGTCCCCGATTGATCGTGATGTTTCCCGAGCATTTTCAGATCGGAGAGAATGCGGTCTTGCTGCCTTTCAAGAAGAAGAAACTTTTTTTCCAGAGATGCGAGCTGTTGAACTAGGGGCTCGAGTCTCGAGCGCGTTTTCAGGGCAGTGTCGGTCATTCCTTCCTGATCGCGCAGACGATCTTGCAAAAGGGTGATTTCCGTTCTTTGGCCTTGAATGGCGTGCCGCAAATCGCCGATTTCCAAGCGCATTTCATCGAAGGCAAGGTCTCGTTCTTGCTGCAGGCCATCGCGCATGCCAGACATGCTATTGATACATCCACCGAGCAGAAGAAAAAGACCTAGACCTAGACGTCGCATAGTTTATGGCTTGTTGAAAAGTTTGAATTGCGCACGGCGATTTTTCGACCAAGCATCGCTAATGTTTCGGTCATCAAGAGGCTTTTCTTTGCCATAGGAAATAGTATGCAATTGATTGGCATCGACTCCCCGTTCTACGAGAAGAGAACGCACGTAGTTGGCGCGTCTAGACCCGAGAGCTAAGTTATAGGCTTGCGGCCCTCTTGCATCGCAATGTCCTTCAATGAAGATGAAGGTATTTGGATGCGCTTTCAAATATGCAGAGATGCCGTCGACCATCGCCAATTGTTCTTTGCCGCGGAGGATATGATCATCCGTATTGAAGCGTAGATTGGAAAAAATAGCAGCGAGATCTCCTGTCGGAGTGAAGAACATATCAGCTCCGGGTAGAGAACTTCCCGCTTCCCCAGGACTTTCGCTGGGTTGGGGAACTGCTCCGTCGGAAAGTTGAGCCTTGAGATCCTCTTCTTGTAAGGGGATAAAATCTTCGGCTACAGGTCCTGCCAAAGAAGCGTCTTCGCCATCACCGCCCCAAAGAGGATTTCCTCCATGGGCAAACTGGGAGGCAGATTTATTTTCATCCCACACAGTGCCCTGCTTTTTCTGGCATCCAGAAAAGGCCAGAGCTATGAGAAAGCAAGGGAGGATTTTTCGCACAAACTTGTTCATCGTCTTCTCCAAAAGTAATTATCTCGTGCCCCAAGCGGGGTAATCTTTTTTTCCTGGTCCCGACGTTATCTTTATCGCTTCGGGCTGGTTGAGGTTGACCACATAGAGTTCCGACTGCTGCGTCCCCGTTGAGTTAAATACGAGATGCAAGCTATCGGGCGCCCACGCGGGATTTTCTTTGTGACCAGAGCCGTCGGTAAGCTGTCTTTCCTCACCGGTAGCAAAGTCATATATCCATATCTGCCGCACTCCCTTCGTTTTAGCACTGTAGGCTAATTTCTTGCCATCAGGCGACCAAGCGGGACAGGAGTTTTCGCCATTTTTTTTGGTGAGAAGCTCAGGAGTAGCGCGTCTTTTTCCTTTTTCTGAAGAGATCAAATAAATGCGCATACTGCCATCTTTATCGGATACAAAAGCGATTTTTGAACCATCAGGACTAAATGTCGGCGAAGCTTGGGTCGAACGGGGATAGGAAAAAAGTTGTACGGGCGTACTGGCCATTCCGGACTGGGGATTGAGGCGTTGGACGAAAAGGTCAGTTCGGCCCGAAGCATCGCAAATAAAAGCGATTTTGTCTTTTTGGGGAGAAATAGCAGGTAGGAGTTGATTGCCGCGTAAAGAAACTAACCGTTTTCCTTCGCCTTCTTTCATGGAAGCGACGTAGATCTTCGGCTGCCCCTTTTTATAGGATACATAGACGAAACGATCATTGCCTCCTTGAGAAGGCAAAAATGCTGGAGTCACACAATAGCTTTTTTCATTGGTGACCTGTCTTGCATTGGAGCCATCCCAATCGCACTCCCAAATTTCCGAACACCACTTTTTCCCTTGCATAGGCTGAACACAATAAAGAAGGCGGGAATTAGCGATTCCTTCCGTTCCATAGAGGAGTTTATGCAAAATATCTGCCGCATTGTGAATGATGCGGCGGTCGCTTGCGAGATTGCCTGTTAGTTGGAAAGCGGGAAGATGTTTAAGGGTTTGGGATTGTGAGCCAAAAAGACTAATTGTCAGGGAATGATCGACAATTTTTGTTGAAACGACATACAAAGCGCCCCATCCCTTCCAAAGAGAGGGATTGAAGGCAACTTGCTTATTATCTTGTTTGAGAAGCGCTTCTTTTTCTTCGCTTCTCATCATGACGCTGCTTTGTCCGTCATGGCGTAAATCATTGTCGAGCACTTCGCGAAGCTGGGTAAGATATTGAGCGGGTAACGTCGAAGCTGATGCGTGGAAATCAGCGACATAAACCGGCGTGAGGGGACTCGTCGTTTCTAAATAGACCTTGATTTCCTCGGATTCATCGCAGAAGCCGAGAATAGGCAAAACAAGCAGCATCCAAAAATAAAGTAGTTTCATAAATCGTTATAAAAAGTAATGACAAAGGAACGTTCTTTTTCTTTCAATCCAAGATCCGCAAGAAACGGAAAAGACTGCTTGGGCAGTTCTTTTTCCAGATAATCGCGATTTTTTTTGCTCGCTGCTTGCAGCACCTTTACCTCTTCAATCGAACCATCGCTGCGAAACTGCAACCTGACTTTGACCTCGCCAAAATCGGGTAGATGAAGCACATGTTGCAACTCTTGCACAAGAAGTTCTTTGATCTCGCCATTGGATGAAAATGCAAGGGGAACGTGATCGAAAGAACTCAGAGAAGCAAGTGCAATCGGTTCTTGCTTTTTTTCGCTCGCATTAGGCTTTTTCTGCTTAAATTTATCCTGTTTCTGATCAATTTTGGCAATGCTTTCCTCAAGTTCTCGGGCGAGATTTTCAGAAACGATGGGTTTTTTTACTTCGGCTTTGGGAGTCTTTTTTGCTTTGGGGGCCGTCTTTTTTTCAACAGGGAGGGGTTTCTTGGCAGCGACAGGTTTTTTTTTCGGGACTGGTTTAGGCGTTGGTTTAGCGACAGGAGGCGCTTTCACCGCTGAGGAAGTGGCAATAGGCGTGCTTGTTTTCAACGTAGGGATCCGTTTTTCCTGCAGGACTTTGACGCTGATCCGTTTGGTGTTTTTTGGAACAAATTTGGACCCAAAAAGCAGCATGATCAAGAAAAAGGCGTGAAGCCCAATGGTAAAAAGAGTCAGATATTTTTTAATACGCACAGGATCAACCGGGCTTGAGGATCACATCGATTTCGTCGAAACCGGCAATTTCCGCGGCATTTTTGATCGCTTGGTAGGTTTCAAAATAGGCTTGGCGATCGTGAAAAAGCTGCGGAATCTTGCCGGGATGCTTGCGATGTTGTTCTTTGAGCATGGGAAGCAGATCGGCTGAAGAGATTTTATGACCGTTGAGAAGAATCGTATTATCCCTAAGCACATGGATCGAAATCGTGCTGCCTTCTTGGACGACAGTGATTTCTTTGGTTTGTCCCGGAGCGTGTTCGGCAAGATCGACACGATCCATTTCCAGCATAGGAGCGACCAGAATGAACATGATCAAGACGACGAAGACGACATCGATGAGAGGCGTGAGATTGATCAGGCTCTCTTCTTCGGGATGGGAATAGCGATTCGATCTGCCGCGAACCATGCGCATTTACGATACCTCGACTCTTCTATAGGAAAGCTCGAGTTGTCCTAATAGGTAATAAGAAAAATCTTCGAGATCCGACGTCACATTTTTTAGAGAGGTTTTCAAGGTATTGAAAGCGATGAGAGCGGGAATTGCGATGACGAGGCCGAGTACTGTGGTGGAAAGAGCGGTCGATAACCCGCCGAGGATGGCGGCGTTGGATCCAGCAGTTCCTCCGGCATGCAGACCAGAAAATGTGATCAAAATACCCCAGACGGTCCCGAGAAGACCCAAAAAGGGAGCAAGCGTCACGATCGTCGATAGGATAAACAGCCGTTTTTCAAGCCGTTTAGTCTCGGTAGAAATTGTCGTGATCAAATGCGTTTCAATGAGTTGCAGATCGCTTGGCGAAAGGAAAACAGGAGGAGGTTTACCCTCGTAATGTTCGCGTAAAAAGTAGTGATTTTTTTCGAGAATTTCCAAGGTTTTCTGCTTGGCCGCGGCAAAAACAGAAGCGAAAGGATGGGGCAGCAGTTTGTTCTGCGTCTTGGGCAACGACTGGATGTCGATGCTGAGAAGCGGCTGTTTATTTTCCGAGAGCGCTTTGAGAAATGTAGCGCCGAGTTTCCGGACTTCCCTGCTCTGCCAAGATTTTTGGAGGAGGACGAGCCAACAAACTAGAGATAGAGCTACGAGACCTAATATGACGATACGACCGAAAAAATCGGATTGCGCATAGGCAGTAAAAAAAACATCAGTGGAAGAGGCAACAATAAGCGTAGACATAGGTTGGATGATCTTGGTTTTTCCCTTTTGACAATTATGCAATATGCGCTATTTGTCAAGGAAACGCCTTTTGATTCGCATGGAACTTTTTGTCTTTTCTCTGTTTCTGCTTCCTTTCCTGGTTTTAAGGATATGTCTATCCTCCCGTTCTTCTTGGAAATTGGGCGTTATCTCCGATATTCTCATTGCGCTCCAATTGACGATCGTTTCTTGTATTTCCGAGTATTTGGGTTTTTTCCTTCTCGGACTTGCCGTTCCCTATACGCTTTTCGACCATCTCCTCTATCGATCTACCGGAATCCGCATGCGCTTTTCGATGTTCTACTATTTTGCGCAGGTCAAAAGCTTTTGGGGTTCGGCCAAAGATCTCGGCGTTTTTTGGTTTCTCGGAGGAGCTGTAACTTGGCTAGTCGCAGTCGGGTTTTTTTGGTGGAATATTCATTGTTCTTTATGGCTTCCTGAAAGTCTCCTTGCAGCAGTTCTATCGATTGTTTGCGTGCTGATTTTTTTCAAAATCCCCATTTCCGAGAGATACGGAATTCTTCATCCCCTCATCCTTGAAGAAACAGAGGGTCTTCGACGACTCTTCGTGAAGAAGAAAAACGAAACGGGAAAATGGCGACCGAGCCAGGAGATCTACACAGCGCCATCCCCCAAGTACCCTCTTTTTCGCTGTACAAAGCAATTTCTAGGAGAAAAAGCCTTTTCGATCGGTTCTCTAGAAGGGAAAAAACCGCACATTGTTTTCCTCATCTTGGAATCCTTTCGTGCCAAATCGGTCAGGGCGTGCAATCCAAAGGCTCCTGCTTCCTTGACGCCTTGTTTTAATAAGCTCGCCAAGGAAGGCGTTCTATGGAAGAATTTTTATTCTGTATCGGCAAGGTCGTTCAAAGCCCTATTAGCTTCTCATTACGGAGTCAGTTCCAAAAAAGATGATAAGATCTTCCAAAACCTTCCACGATTTCCTTTGCGAGGACTACCGGAAATTCTCAAGGAGCAGGGATACACCAATGCCTTTCTTCAAGGAGGGGATCTAGAATTCGACCGCATGCGTGATTTTACGAAAAATCATGGGTTCGACCTGATCGAGGGAATGCAAGAAATCACAGCGAGATTTCAGGAAAAATTTCAAGGGAGCAGTTGGGGACTTCACGACGAATATATCATGAAAAGGGCTGTAGAAGTTTTGAAGCATGCCGATGCAAAAGGCACTCCACTCTTCATGGATGTGCTCACCATCTCGAATCATCATCCTTGGAGGATTCCTCCTGGAGAAAAAGAGACGCTTCACTATCCGACACAGAATCCTGATGAAGCGCGTTTCCAGACTGTTCTTCATTATTCGGATCGCTGTTTGGGACAATTCGTCCAAGAGTTGGAAAAAGAGGGACTACTTGAAAAGACCCTTCTCTTTATTTTCGGAGATCATGGACAACCTTTTTCCGAACGGGGCGATCAATCGGGCATGCGCGAAGGACTCTATGATGAGCTCGTCCATATTCCCCTGCTTCTTCTTGCTAAAGGAAGGGAATTACAACCGAAGATTGTCGAGGAGGTAGCAAGTCAGCTCGATCTCTTGCCGACGATGATCGATCTTCTGGGTATTTCCTCGTTTCATCACGCAATGGGACGCTCTTTATTTCGACAAAACAAAGAGGCGGTCGCGCTATTCCATTCCCCTTTCCTTCCCCTACAGCTTGGGATGAGAAAACAGGAATGGAAATGGATGTGTCAAGTCGAGGGCAGTGAGGAAGAACTCTACAATCTCTCCACTGACCCTCAAGAAAAAGACAATGTCGCACATGCATTTCCGATGGTTGTGAAAGCGCTGCGAGAAGAAGCCTTTGCGAGGAATGCTCTTACCGAACATCTTTTTGAAAAAAGGCAGATGATTCCTTCGGAAACGCTCGAGGAGAATCCTATCGATCTCTCCGGGCAAGAACTGACCAAGCAGCAGCTTGTCGAAATGCTCTCTAAACTCCCTCCTACTGAACTCTGTCTGGACAATTGCAAGAATCTCGATGATGAGAAAATGTTGGCCATAGCGCCATTTTGCAAAAACTTGAGTCGGCTTTCTTTGCGTAATTGCTTACAGATCTCATCAAAAGCCCTCCATCAGTTTTTCCAAGAAACTGGGGAAATTGATCGTCTTGATCTTTCCCATTGTCTTCAGTTGGATGAAGGTCTTGAACAACTATTCGATAAACCAACGCGTCTTCATCGCCTCTATTTGGACGGGTTATTGCAGATCGATGGAGCCAAAATTGCTGCTCTGACCAAGAACACGCCGTCATTGCAAAGGCTCTCGTTACATGACACAAAAGGGTGTGATGATGGGGCATTCGAAAAGATTGTCCAAAATTGTCCGCAGCTTCGACATCTCAAAATCGACGCATCGGACATCACGGATAAATCTTTAGAGTCGCTTGCTCGTCATACCCCCCATCTCGTCGGCCTTCATCTTATGTATGGGGATCACATCACGGATGAAGGACTCGCGCTTCTCAAAAGTTGCTCCAATATCTCCTCTCTTACTTTGCGGCAGTGTCCCAAGATTACAGGCCAGTTTATCAAAAGCTGGCGCCATCTTTTTCTCGATACTCTTTATTTGGAAGACCTCCCATGTCTTCAAAACGAGTTCCTCGATTCTCTCTCGTTGTACCCCATCTGCGAGCTCCATATGAAACAGTGTCCGCAAATCGCCGATAGTGGGATCCAGCGTTTAGCTATGCTGGATGCAAAGAAGATCCATGTAGTAGAATGTGAAGGCGTCTCTCGCCAGGCAATCGATTTTTTACGTACGAAAGTAGGGATGGTATATTGGGCCTGATCGATTCTCATGCGCATCTTACTTCTGAAACCACCTGGCCCAAGATCGAGCGGATCTTAACATCTGCCAAGTCTGCGGGCATCGAGCGCATTGCCAATATTTGTACCGACATCCTTTCTCTTGAGCGAGGGTTGCAGCTCGCCCAAAAACACCCATGGATCGGCACCGTAGCTGCGACGACACCCCATGATGTAGAGAAAGAAGCTGCTGAGTTTTTCCCCTATGTCGAGGCGGCTGCCAAGAAGGGCCAGCTGATTGCCATCGGGGAAACTGGGCTCGACTATCATTACGAACACTCCCCTAGAAACCTGCAAAAGCAAGCTTTGGAGCAGTACCTAAGCCTCGCCATTCGCGAAAAACTTCCTATCGTGATCCATTGCCGCGATGCGTTTGAGGATCTTTTTGCCATCGCGGATGCTCACTATCGCCATCACCCTCTACTCTTGCATTGCTTCACAGGAACTGTAGAGGATGCAAAAGAAGCCCTGAAACGGAATTGGAAAATCTCGTTTAGCGGCATCATCACATTCAAAAAGTCAGAAGCGCTCCGCGAGGTCATAAAACACGTTCCGTTGGATGCGATTCTGATCGAAACCGATACGCCTTATCTGGCTCCTCAGAGCAAAAGAGGGCAGGAAAACGAACCGGCTTTTCTCGAAGAAACAGCCGCCTGCGTCGCCTCTGTAAAACAGTTGGATCTCGAAGAGGTTCTCCTAGCGACAAAGGAGAATGCGCTTCAATTTTTTTCTTGGTCAAAACGGGTCTGAGACGTAGTATCAGCACCTATGGAGACGAAGACTCTTCCGCGCACATTTGTTTGGAGGCGGCTGCATTCGCTTTTCGGTCTTTGGCTGGTGCTGTTTCTCTGCGAACACCTATTAGCCAATTCCCAAGCAGCGCTTCTTATCGGCAATGATGGCAATGGTTTTGTAAGAGCGGCCAATGCACTTCATAATCTTCCCTATCTACAAGTCGTCGAAGTGGTTTTGCTTGGCATTCCGATTCTTTTCCATGGAGTCATAGGAGTTAAGTACCTATGGACCTCAAAAATCAACTCCTACAATACCGATGGTTCAAAACCAGCAATGCGGGAATATAGTCGCAACCATGCCTTCACTTGGCAGAGGATTACCTCTTGGGTTCTTCTCTTTTTGCTCATTTTTCATGTCGTTAGATTCCGTTTCCTCGAATATCCCCATCAAGTTCCTCAAGGCAAAAGCAGCGTCTATTTAGTCAAAGTGAAGATGGACAATGGCCTCTATACCGTAGCGCAAAGGCTTGGCGTGACCCTCTATAGTTCCCTCGAAGTTCAGAGAGAATTCGATGCACTGCAAAGCCGGCAAGCGGAGATTTCCCTGGTTGAAGCAGCGCAAACAATCAAATCAAACGATCAAAATCCGAATGAGCTTGATTCCGATAAGGGAACGATCCTCATCTCGGCGCAAAACTATTTACAAAAAGAAGCCTTCGTCAATGGACTGAAAAAATTCACTCTAAAAGACGGAGAAGTGATCGCCTCAGCGGAGAATTATGGCACAGTGACTTTGCTGACGGTGCGCGACACGTTTAAAAATCCCATCTACGTAATTCTCTATACCATTTTTGTCCTTGCGGCCTGTTTCCATGGCTTTAATGGTTTTTGGACGTTCCTCATCACTTGGGGCGTCATCTTGAGTATGGCCGCGCAAAAGAAAATGGTGAAATTTGCCACGGGTCTGATGATCCTCGTCACCTTCCTAGGTCTTGCTGCGATTTGGGGAACTTACTGGCTCAACCTGAAGTACTAAACTATGAAGCCATTGAAAGAAGTCATCGTCGTCGGTGGAGGCTTAGCAGGACTTTCTTGCGCCATGAAACTAGCGGAAAAGGATTGCAAAGTCAAAATCGTCTCTGTGACGAAATGCAAACGTTCTCATTCCGTCTGCGCCCAAGGGGGAATGAATGCTGCGATGAATTTGAAGGGCGAAGACGATTCTCCTATCATTCATGCCTATGACACGATGAAAGGTGGCGATTTTCTCGCCGATCAACCTGCAGTTCTCGAAATGTGCCTAGCTGCTCCAGCTATTATCCGCATGATGGAGCGTTTCGGATGCCCCTTCAATCGAACCGCAGAAGGGCTTCTCGATTTTCGCCGTTTCGGAGGAACACTCTATAATCGCACCGCTTTTTGCGGCGCCTCGACAGGGCAGCAGCTTCTCTATGCGCTCGATGAACAAGTGCGTAGGTATGAAGTCAAAGGGATGGTCGAACGATTCGAATACCATGAGTTTATGCGGCTTGTTATCGATGATGAAGGAAGAGCGCGCGGCATCGTGATACTCGATCTTTTCACGATGAAATACCAGGTTCTCAAGGCGGATGCTGTTGTCGTAGCAACTGGAGGCCCCGGTCTCATCTTCAAATATTCAACTAATTCCACCTTCTGCACGGGCGCTGCGAATGGACGTCTTTTCAAACAAGGGATGTGGTACGCCAACGGCGAGTTCATTCAGATCCATCCAACTGCCATTCCAGGAGATGATAAGCTCAGACTTATTTCCGAATCTGTACGAGGAGAAGGAGGAAGAATTTGGGTCTATGGCGATTCTTCGAAACACATCGAAGGACCCGATGGCAAGATGATTCCTTGCGGCAAAACGGGAGAGCCTTGGTACTTTCTGGAAGAGATGTATCCTGCCTTGGGAAACTTAGTTCCGCGAGACATCGCAGCAAGAGAATTCCTACGCATTACTACCCTTGGACTCGGGGCCGAAGGTAAGAACCAAGTTTATCTCGATATTCGGGATGTGCCTGAAGAAAAACGGCACAAACTCGAGTCGGTATTGACTCTCTATCACAAATTCACAGGGGAAGATCCTAGGCAAGTGCCGATGAAAATTTTCTTGGGCGTCCACTACTCGATGGGCGGCGCTTGGGTAGATTGGCCTGCCGCTGATGATCCTGACAGATGGACGCGGTTCCGACATATGACGAACATCCCCGGGTGTTTCAATGTAGGCGAATCGGATTTCGCTTACCATGGGGCGAATCGTCTCGGCGCAAATTCTCTTCTCTCCTGTATTTTCGGAGGTCTTGTCACCGGCGTCGAAGTACCGCGCTATCTCGAGACTCTGGAAAAAACGTATTCTCAACTATCCGCTAAACTTTATTCGGAAGCTGTAGCTCAAGAAGAAGGATTCAAACTCGAATTGCTGGAAAGAAACGGAAAAGAAAATGTCTTCAAACTCCATGATGAGCTCGCCGAGATCATGGTGCGCGATGTGACGGTCGTTCGCAATAACAAGGACCTAAAAAAAGCGATGCACGAGATCAAAAAAATCCGTGAGCGATTCCAACATATTTCCCTCGATGATACAGGATCGATACTCAATCAATCGTTGATCTTTGCGATGCAGTTTGATGCGATGATCGAGCTTGCCCTCGTGATGACCAAAGGCGCACTTCTTCGCGATGAATTCCGCGGATCGCATTATAAACCAGAGTTTCCCAAACGGGACGATAAACATTGGCTGAAAACGACGATTGCCCAGTACGACCCTGATGAACCGGAGATCAGCTACCGGCCTGTCGATACAAGGCATCTAGCTCCGATATTGCGCGAGTATGCCCAAGCGAAAAAGGTCAAACCGACTTTGGAAAATGTTCCCGACAATATTCCGTTGCCCATTTAACAATAGTTGAATAAAACCGAAAGTATGAGCAAGAACTTCATCTTAAAGATTTATCGAGGCGTTCCAGGAAAACAATACTGGGAGGAGTTCAAACTCGAGCTGCGCCCTTCGATGAATGTCATTTCCGCTCTGATGCAGATCCAGCGCGAACCTGTGAATATGAAGAACAAAACCGTAGCGCCCGTCGCTTTTGAAGCGGGATGCCTTGAAGAAGTATGTGGTT
The DNA here is from genome assembly GCA_963813105.1 of uncultured Simkaniaceae bacterium. Taxonomy (GTDB): domain Bacteria; phylum Chlamydiota; class Chlamydiia; order Chlamydiales; family Rhabdochlamydiaceae; genus JAGXTH01. The sequence goes on along the minus strand of CAWEXT010000004.1, from coordinate 36,174 downwards.
CTTGCAGTATGCTCATCAATGGAAAGCCCAAACAAGCTTGTCTTGCCCTCATCCAGTCCATTCTAGAAAAGACGGGCAGCAATGTGATCACCCTCGCGCCCTTCACAAAATTCAAGCTCAAACGCGATCTAGTTGTCGAACGGCAGAGCATGTTCGAAAGCCTCAAAAATGTGCATGCTTGGATCGATGCCGAAGATTCCCATGACCGAGGATTTGGTCCTAGGATTCCTCCGAATGTGCAAGAAGTGCAGTATGTTCTCTCGACCTGCATGACCTGCGGCTGTTGCAGTGAATCGTGCCCTCAGGTCAATGCCGGGTCGCAATTCATGGGTCCAGCCCCCATCTCCCAGGTGCGACTCTTCAATTCCCATCCCATTGGCAAAATGCAAGCTGATATTCGTACTCGCGCCCTCATGCAGGAAGGCGGGGTAAGCGAATGCGGCAATGCGCAAAATTGCGCCGCTGTTTGCCCTAAAGAAATTCCTCTCACAGAATCGATCGCTGTCATGGGGCGTGAAGTCACAAAACAAGCCCTACGGGATCTTTTCAGCCTTCCCGACGTCGACGCAAAATAACCAAAGTTTTATAATCCCTATTTCTGTCGCTTGGGATAACCAGCTTGGTTCTTGCTCTTTGACTATACCAATTTAAGAGGGAGCACGACGCCGAGAGTGCTGGCAAAAAAGAGAAGCCGTCGCTTCACACGTGTTTTGCCATCTCGGGAAGCGTTCCCACCTTTTGCAGCCAGGTTAATGAGGCAGCAAGCTCGCCCCAAGCGACGGATTTTCTACCCGCGTAGATCGTCTATGCGAAGATCCTGCAAGAACCGTCTCGATCTCCTCAATATTCGCTTCCTGAAGACCAAAGCGTTTTTGCATTTCTGCAACGATGCGCGAGGAAATTTCCTGTTTGGAAGGAAAATGCTCTTCCATGCGGCAGATGAAGTCCTCATGGCTCCTTCCCAATCGATACGTGGGAGTTTTGGGAGGATGCAGCAGAAGATCCATCCGTTCTTTTTTATAGCTCCAGAGAAACGAGGTATGAAGAAGCCAACGGTTTTTCTGCAGATAGAGGGCATTTCCGCCGCATTTTTTTTCGCCGATGGCGAAATCGTTTTCCCGTAAATGGAACTCCGGATGGCCTAGAGCTCGCTGAAATATAGACTCTGCCCATTTCAAGACAGTTTCCGGAGAAGCGTTTTCTAGAAGGCTTTTATCGCCGATAAACGTGACGAAAAGCGTTTCCTCATCGACGACAACGGTGCCGCCTCCGCTAAAACGACGGATAAGGGGAATATCGAGACTGCTCAATCTATCACGATCGACGAGTTGCTCGAGTTTGCCTGAAATGCCCATGACGATAGAAGGAAGCCTTGATCCCTCGCTGATGAGAAAGAAATTTCTATCATCAGCGCGGAGAAGCCCTTCTTCGAGTTTTAACTGATCGAAAATGGCCCAGTCTCGTAGATGCAGGTAGTGAAAGGTCATTGATGCTCAAGTCTGACGATTTCTTCGAGAGGAACCACGCGGTAGCGGATCCCTTGCGTAGTATTGAAGCGGAAAACCATCAGGCTTCCTTGCTCCATGAGTTGAATATCGATGATGTTCGTAATCAAAGAATTATCTTTCAGGACGAATTGGACCTTGTTTGCCGTTTTTTCTTTTTTCAGCAGATCAAATGCTTGCAGATAGTCATGTGCCCTGGATTTGCCATCGATGGCGTATTGTGATGAAGGCTGCTTTGGCGAAGAAGCCTCTTCCTCAGCAAATAAGGCAAGTGGCGCAAGAGTCAGTGCTAGATATTTAAACGATGATTTCATAATGGTCCTCTCGTTCTGAAGATAAATAAGCTGTTCGATTGCCTGTTTGCTCGGCGACTAACAACGCCCTTTGCGCGGTTTCAAAAGAACGCTCGAATAAAACACGCTGTGTGATGATTGGGTGAGCCTTGTCTTCATGATGGGCAAAACCTATCGAAAGTGTGATGGCGATTTCTTCGTCGCCAATTTTGAAGGTCTTGTCGCCGATTTCTTCGCGAATCATTTCTGCAATCGCTCTTCCTGCTGGAGTCGAAGTCTTCGGAAGCAGAAGAAGAAAACTGCCGTCTTTCTGCGCAAAGAGAAGATCTGTCGGACGGAGCAGTTTTTTGAGGGCCGCATGAATTTGCTCATGAAGTTTATGAGCAAAAGTTTTGCCATGTTTTTCGACAAGTTTGCTGAAAGTATCTTCCTGGACAAGCAAGAGACACGCTGGCAGACCGACCCGTTTGGCCTTACTCAAGTCTTTGAAGTAGGAATGATAGGAATACTTTCGAGCCTTTTTGGGTGGACTCGGCAATCCTTTAGGACGCAATGCGGAGAGTTTTTTCTTGGTGCGCGCGGATGAAAGAGCGGTCTTGAGCCGTTCTTTGACTTCCTTTGGTTCCAATGGCTCATTCAGAAATCCCGTAAAACCTGCGCGCACAGCTTTTTCGGTGAATGCCTTTTTGAGGTTTGTCGTAATCAAGAACATAGGCGTTTGTTTATAAGCCGACATTTTGCGCACCGTTGCACATAACTGTAAGGGATCTCCTGCTCGCATATCGTCATCGATGAGAATGAGGTCGATGTTGGAAGATTCAAGTGTATCAAAAACATCAGCTTCATTTTCAACAGTTAAAAGATAATATAGATCTTTTAGATTTCTCTTCAAAAACGCAACAATAATGCTATTATTGCTCATCGCTAGAATAATCGGCAATTCCACATACGGAAGCACAGAAACCCAAGAATTTTTTATTGGGATGGTACTGATTGAAGAATTCTTTGTCGATTGCAGCACTGATGCGCTAGGCGAATCGGCTCGGGCAAGCGGTGTTTGATGACCATTTTTTGAATGAGCGCCAAAGCCGTGGGTATCGAGACCCGGTGTCCGGGTGAAATGATGATCGGCCTAGCTCTTTTTTTGCTTCGCCAGACCATGCCAAAGGTTTTTTGATGATGCACTAAGGGGGTCAGATCAGCCCCAAGATTTTTCGGATTCCCAAAAAGACGTGTCTTAGCCACTCCGATCGAGGGAATATCGACGAGAACGCCGAGATGGCTCGCGATGCCGCAGCCTCTTGGATGGGCGATCCCTTGTCCGTCGACAACCAGAAGATCCGGCTTTTGGGAGAGTTTATTCAGAGCGGCCATCATGATCGGCGCTTCGCGAAAAGCGAGAAATCCTGTTCGATACGGAAATGTCGGATTCAAGGTGACGGCGGCTTCTTCGAGAATCTTCATAGAAGGGAATTCGAGAAGAACTGCCGCTGCATGGAGCGGCGCATCACGATGAAAAAAATTGCAACTTACATCGAGTCCGCAAAGAATCCGGATCTCTCCAAAATCATCGCAAATCCGTACTCTTTGCGCGATCTCGAGTTGTTGCTGCCGAACATCTTCTAGGATCATCTTCTCTGCTTCAATACGACCATGAGGATGGAGATATCGGCTGAGGAAACCCCGCTTATACGGGAGGCTTGCCCAAGTGTAGCTGGAGTGAAGCGTTTGAGTTTTTCACGTGCTTCGTTGCTGAGGCCGGTCACATTGCTATAATCGAAATCGCGAGGGATAGTGATCCCATCGATTTTTTCGAGTTTCAGGACTTCAGTTTCTTGGCGCTGGATATACCCAGCGAATTTGATATGCAGCTCGATTTGCAAATTAATCTCGTCGCCAAAATCGGTAACCCACGCAGGAAAATCTCGCAGCAACGAGGCATAGTTCATTTCAGGGCGGGCGAGAAGCTGGGCAAGAGAGGCTGTCTTGCCTTCAAAATGGAAGTGCTTCTTATTGAGAAGATCGATAGCGCCGTACATGGAGCTTTTTTTCTTCTCGAGTTTTTGGAAGCGGGCTTCATCGATGAGTCCCAAAGCATACCCGTGATGGCGTAAACGAAGATCGGCATTATCTTGCCGAAGCAGCAAACGATGTTCCGCCCGGCTTGTAAACATCCGGTAAGGCTCATCGAGGTCTTTGGAAATCAGCTCATCGATCATGACGCCGATATAGGCTTCTGAGCGCTTCAATGTAAAAGGGGGTTTTCCGGCGACTTTGAGCGCGGCGTTGATGCCTGCGATCAGTCCTTGTCCTGCAGCTTCTTCATAGCCTGTTGTGCCGTTGATTTGGCCGGCAGATAAAAAGGCCTTCGATCGATGTTTGGTTTCTAAAGTGGAATAGAGCTGTCCGCTTTTGACATAGTCATATTCGATCGCGTAGGCAGGACGCATGATCTTCTGCTTTTTCAAGCCAGTGACGGTGTGGAGCATTGCGAACTGCACATCAAAAGGAAGCGAAGAGGAGATACCGTTGACGTAGATCTCTTCTGTGTCAAGTCCTTCAGGTTCAGGAAAAGTTGGTGCCGCTCTTTATCGGCAAAGCGGACGATTTTATCTTCGATCGAAGGGCAATATCGCGGTCCGACTCCTTGGATTTTTCCTGAATACATGGGAGAACGATGGAGGTTTTCGTGGATGACTTTTTTTGTCTCTTCGTTGGTGTAGGTGATATGGCAAGGAACTTGGGGTAAGTCCTGGGCCTTCTGGTTCATCATAGGAAAAACGGACGCCTGCTATCGCCTGGCTGCTCTTCCATCTGTAGAAAAATCGACGCTGCGCCGATTGATGCGCGGAGGAGTTCCTGTTTTTAATCGCCCGAGTCTGAATCCCAAGTCTTCCAGAATGGCCGAAAGGCCGACAGAGGGTTTATCGCCGGCTCTTCCGCCGGCAAAATGTGTCTGATCCAATATGGATCATGCCGCGCATGAATGTGCCCGAAGAGATGATCGACAGTTCTTCCGCGATAGGCGATCCCTTCGAGGGTTGCTGACGCCGATGATTTGGCCATTTTCGATGACGAAGCGATTCTGTTGTGCCTTGCTTGATGTAGAGATTGGGAACTTGTTCCAGACGGTGTTTCATCGCAGCTGGTAGGCGAACTTATCGCTTGCGCCGCGGAGACCAGACAGCAGGGCCTTTGGAGGCATTGAGCATCCGGAATTGGATGCCCGTTTGATCGGTGACTTTGCCCATGATGCCGCCTAAGGCATCGATCTCGCGGACGATATGCCCTTTGCTGTTCCGCCGATTGCGGGATTGCAGCTCATTTTCGCAATCGTATCGAGATTCATCGTGAGCAGAAGTGTTTTTGCGCCCATCCGAGCAGAAGCATGCGCAGCTTCGCAGCCGGCATGGCCGGCTCCTACGACAATCACATCATATTCTTCAGGAAATGTCCACATAGTGAGAGACCGGCTATCTCAAGATAACCGGCCAAAAGAATTAACTATTCTTGTGTCTATCGCGACGGCTGCGCTTTTTGCGCTTGTGCTTTGCGATTTTGGCTCTTCGCTTTTTTTTAACCGATGACATGCCAATCCTTGGTTCGTGGGGACTATTCTAAACGGATATTATGAAAAGTGCAATTTTTCTAAAAAATATTACTAGATTAGCGGTCACGTAAAGCAGCGAAGGGGTCTTCTTCAGGCTTAGCCCCAGGGGCAGGAAGGGAAGTGTAGTTGGCAAACTGGGCGAATTCCTTGCGGAAGCTCATATTGACGGAGCCGATACCGCCATGGCGGTTTTTCGCTACGATCACCTCAGCCTGGCCGGGTTTGTCATAAGGATCGTAATACTCACGCCGCATGAGGAAGATGACGATGTCTGCATCTTGCTCGATGCTATTGTGGACGATGATGTCATTCGCAACGAAATTATGCACGTTTTCAACAGTTGCATCGTAAACATCTTCAATTTCACCGATTTCAGAGATTGAAATATTTCATCCCAATCAATACTTGATTCTTGTGAGTCAAGATTTTGCGCTCGTCGGAGAGCGATATAGCGTAGATCGAGTATTCTCTTGTGAGAAATTCCTTTCGATTTAAATGCGGATGAACAAGTGCCGAATTTAGCAGAAAGATCATCGCTTTGTTTGGTTGATCTGTTCTTTTGTTTGCCTAGGATCGTCGCTGCTAGTCGATTTCTGTGACTTGGCGAGGATTGCGATCTTATCGCCTCTATTTCAATTTTTCTAAGACGGTGTCCATCCATCTATTTTTCGGAAAGGATGATTTGCGCTTGCTTCGATCGATTCGGCCAGATCGTGTTTGTAGAGTTTAGACGACTTTTCTTTCCTGAATAGAAAGCTTTGATCATTCGATGCTTCGCCGAGCTTTTAGCTCGTTCATCGACTGGCTTGGACGACAATGGGAGTTTGTTCACGGGTCGTTCGGCCAACTCTTTGATCGTGTAAAGCTGCCCTGTTTTCGCATCTTTTATCACGGTATCGCCTGAGAGACATCCTGATTCTCGAAATCGCTCATCATGGGCCGATGGCCTGCGCGCTCTTCTACTTTTCGAGAAAGCTGCGATAAGCAGATGACGGGGATATCGATTTCTCTAGCGAGTGTTTTGAGTAAGCGAGAGATTTCAGAAATCTCATTCTGACGATTTTCAGCCGTTCGAGAGTAACCCGATCCAGAGATCAGTTGCAAATAGTCCACGACGAGAAGGCCGATGCCGAAGGTTTCCTTCATCCGGCGGGCTCGTGCGCGAAGATCGGTGATTTTGAGTCCGGGCTGATCGTCAATCACCATGGTGTATTTTTGCATGTTGTTGACGGCAGCGACGATCCGTTGGTATTCAAAACCACTTAAAGAGCCGGTTTTGATTTTGTCCGATTCCACTTCCGCTTGCGAACAGATGAGGCGATGGAGCAATTGCTCAGCACTCATTTCCAAGGAGAAAATCCCGACAGGGATGTTCGCACGAAAACAAACATTCTCTGCGATATTGGTCGCAAAGGCAGTGTTATGAACAATAATATCGCCTGCAATAAAATTATGTGTTTCATTTACTGTAAGATCGAATACTTCCTTTTGGCCTGTTGGTTCTATGGAAACAATTGTATCCCAATAGACATCAGAAGAAGCAATATTACGAAGCTCTTGATCGTCTAATACATGAGCAAGGCGCAATAACGTATCTCTTCGTATAGAACGTTTTCTTGCATGGAGATTTGATGGTCCTGGAAGATTCTTTGCTCTAAATAATTCTCCCCAACTGCGCTTTCCTTTTTTTTCTAAAATCCTATCCCAGATTTCGATAGGCAAGGTATCTTTTGTCCACCCTATGGGTGTGCTTTGGGTCTGCTTTAAAACAGCTTCAACGGCTGTTTCTTTTCCATAAATTCCTATTTGCTGACAAAAACATATGAGATCTTCTTTCCCGTGAATTTCCAATTCAAATGATGGAAATATCTTGCCTTGAAGATTGGTCTTTTTTCGACGGATTTTTGACAGTATGCCAAAGCGTAAGAGTAAGTGTTGGAGTTGATAGATCAATTTTTTTGAGACACTTGAGTAGGCAATTACGGGAAATGGACGGCCCCCACAATTTGCTACATAGGCTGTACCATCACAGGAGAAAAGACGACTTATGAATATTGCCAGATTGTCTTTATCAAGTTCAAAAATCTCAGAGGGAAAGAATTTATCATGAGAACCTTTTCCCATGAGACCAAGTTCTTTTATGAAAGCAGTCACGGGATTATTTCTTACAACTTCGACGAAAGAAGGAAGATCGGGAAATTCTTCTTCCAGGGCAACAGCTACATTATAAGAAGGCATTGCGGTTGCATTTGCCCATGCATAGATATTTAGTGGCGATAAATTGAATCGTTTTAATAGATGGAAGATGGTTTGTTTTTGAACACGAGACAATGAAATGATTGCGTTGGAAAATTGTTCTTTTACGACTTGAGAAAAGGAGCGGTCCAAAGAGATGTAATAGGAGGGAGTAGGGTGTCCTTTATCCTTTCGTATACGCACATTACCAAAGGCATGGCAAGCTTCCTTGAAATCTTCTACAATTCGGGGGTTATTATTTGTGAATCCTGGCTGAGGTTTGGTGAGATTGCCATCAGCGATGAAATAGGCAAGAGCTTTAAGTTTATGCTGAGGCCATTGCTTTTTCCCAAAATAGGGAAGCTTGCGCGGCGTTGCAATCCGGTCACCAGCCTTAAGATCTTTTAATTCTCTCCAGCCTTTAATGGTAAGAAGAGGATGGACAGCAGTAGCTTCCAGTTCTTTCCCTAAAGCTGTTGTAATTTTGAAAGTAGGCTTGATGCCATCAGCTACAAAAGCGCTTGGGGAGTCTTTCTTTAATTTCCAATCAGTATCGAGGGTTGCAATTTTGCCAGATCTTTTTTGCACTAATTCTTGAATGGGAATTAAAGCGCCTGTTTCAGGATCAAGTATAGGGGTTTCTCCTACCACGCACTTTCCCATCGCTGGCCTCGCAGCGACGATGATCAGGTTGGCGTTTCCCAGGCCATTGATGATTTTATCTAGATCGGCGAAATGGGTTGGAAGTCCCGTGATTAAGCCTTCTTTGCCGCCATGTTTTTGGAAGAGTTCTTGGCGGTCTTGTAATTCTTTCAAATAGGGCTGTTGCGAATTTGCCTTGGCACCGCTCAATAGATCGGAGATGAGGAGTCCTGCGCCGGGATTCGCTGCTTGGCTGATGACGAAGAATTTCTGCTGGGCTTCATCGAGACTTGCGTGGACGTCTTGGGGTTCACTCAGGGCTGTTTTTTCTACTTCTTGAGCAGCATAGATCATGCGGCGCAAAATCGACTTGGATTGGACGAGTTCGATGTACTGTTCGATGTGGGCAGAAGTTCCGGCATATTGCGCTAGGCCCGTGACAAAACCGATTCCTCCGACCGTCTCTAATTTGTCCTGGCGCTTGAGTTCTTCTGAAGCTAGATGGACATCGATCGGTTTATCTTGTTTGTAGGCACTTTTGAGCACCTGAAAAAGGATCTTGTGTTCGGTGAAATAAAAATCGCTGTCGTCGAGAGTGTCCGCACCCATGTTGAGGCTGTTGATGCTCGTGAGCATCGAACCGAGTACCATCATCTCCGATTCTGCGAGAATGCGGTGGAACAAGAGGCTTTGTCGCTGTTTCGCTCATAGATTTTTATCCGGCTTTCCTCTTTTTTGACACGTTGGAAGAAAAATATCAATGATTGGAAAAAAAGAGGGCCTTGAAAAACTCAAGGCCCTTACATTCGGAAAGAGAGGGATTTGAACCCTCGGTACCCGTTTAGAGGGTACGCGTCCTTAGCAGGGACGTGCCTTCGGCCACTCAGCCATCTTTCCATAAAAAGTGGGGCAATCGTACCCGATAGAGGGTTTTCGAGCAATGTGGCTTAATCTGTGAAGTAGGCTTGCATCAGTCGTTTGCCGTTGAGGGCATTCCAATGGCTCCTATGACGAGAGCCGTCGGGATTTTGTACGACGAGGCAATAGACGGGAAGATAGACGTCGGTCGTGCGGCGTATCGTAAAGTCTTGTCCAAAGGCCGAGCGGGCAAGCTGTTCGATTTGGGAAAGGGTGAAAATTCTCGAGACTCTTTCAGCATTCTTGGCGGTTTTCGTGACTAATCTTTCTTCGATTTTTGTCTCGGGACGGGTTTTTAGACGAGGTTGTTGTAAGTGGAGGCGATAGCGGTTCCCGTTTTGCACGACGAGTTTTTTCCGTCTGCAGCTTTCGAGCATGCGGTCGAGCGTTTCGTTCTCGGTATGAAGGGCTTTAGAGAGGGTTTCTCGGTCGCAGGCTCCGCCTTTGTTCGCGAGGACATTGAGGATTCTGAATTCATTGCGGTCGGCTTCTGCAGAAATGCAATCGCCGAACCCGTGGGTTTTGATCCAATCTTTCGTATCGATCACCATTTCTCCATCGACGAGATCCCACAAAACGACCCCTTCGCGGGTTTCAGAATCGCTATAGCGATATTTCACATCGAGAAGAACATAAGGGTAAAATGCCAGCTCCGGTTCAAGAAATTTATGACGGGAAGATCGGAGCAGTTCCCGTTTATGCATATCCATTATTTGAGCAGCCGAAAAACGCACCTCGAGAGTTTTAAAGGAAGCGGAATGAAGATAACTTTCGATATGACTTCTAATTTCAGGGTGGCTCGTGCCATACCACCAGAGTCCGTAGAGGGCGGCAGCTGTAGCAATTAAGGTTGTTAGGATACGCATAGTAAAAAAATTTTTAAATTTGGGACAATGAATTTAGGTTAACAGAACTTTCTTTTAACTTGTTCTATAAAAACGAATCATTATAATTACGACAAATCTGAGAGAGAGATGCTCTTGCAAGCCTATTTTATGGCAAACGCAGGGACCTTATGACGACGCAAACTCAGCCAGAGTTTGGCCGCTTCCGAGCCCTGTTCTGGCCTGTCCGGCGCAATGAGCTAAGGTTGTTTTTACCTCTTCTCCTCATGTTCTTCTTCATCTGCCTCAATTACAATATTCTTCGTGTCGCAAAAGACGCCCTCGTCGTCACAGCGCCTTCATCAGGAGCTGAAGCGATCCCCTTCATCAAGGTTTGGGCGATTCTTCCAGCGGCATTGCTCATGACGTTTCTGTTCACAAGGCTTTCCAATCGTTTCAACTTCGAGAAAATCTTTTATATCATGATGGGGCTCTTTTTGGGCTTCTTCTTTTTATTTGCCTTTGTACTCTACCCGCTTAACGACCATTTGCATCCCACGCGCCTGGCAGATCGTCTATCTGAAATATTACCTATTGGATTCAAAGGGCTAATCGCTGTTTTTCGAAATTGGACGTTTACACTTTTCTACGTGATGTCGGAGCTTTGGAGCACCCATATTGTGACGGTGTTGTTCTGGGGATTTGCCAATGAGATTTTATCGGTAGGCAGAGCAAAAAGATTTTATGTACTGCTGATGATCGGAGGCAACCTCGCAGGAGCTTTAGCAGGCCATATGGTCGGCACGTTTGCATCATGGGGAATTCTTTGGGGAAATGCCTCGGGTAAGGAAGCCTGGGGATGTTCGCTGACGATCCTATGTACCTTCATCATCATTTGCGGCCTTGTCACAATCGCGATGTTCCGCTGGTTCCAAAGACATTCTATCGACCGCGTCTCTATGCTCGAGGGGATTCAGATCAAAAAAGAGCCTTCTGAAATTAAGATGGGCATGAGGAATAATTTCAGATACCTCATCAAGTCCAAGTATTTGCTTTGCATTGCCGTCATCGTCATCACCTACAATATCTGCATCAACTTGACGGAAGTGGTCTGGAAGGACCAATTGCATAATCTCTATTCTGATCCCAATGACTTCAATACCTACTTAGGACGCGTACTCATCGGTATCGGCATCATGTCGACATTGATCGCAATAGCGGCAAGCGGCATCGTGCAAAAAGCCCGCTGGTCGTTCACAGCGATGATTCCTCCGCTCATCATGCTCGTCGCCGGTATCGGCTTTTTTGGTTTCTTAGTCTTCAGGGACACGTCAGTTTTAGGCGCCCTTACGATGTTTTTTGGTTTCACGCCTCTTGCTGTGGGAGTTTTCTTCGGATCGGTCCAGAACTGTTTATCGAGAGCATCGAAATATTCGGTTTTCGACACCACCAAAGAACTCGCCTTTATTCCTCTTAGCAAAGAGAGCAAACTCAAAGGCAAAGCTGCCATCGATGGCATCGGATCGCGTCTCGGCAAGTCTGGCGGGGCGGTCGTCTATCAGGGCTTGCTGATGTTCTTAGGAACGGTAGCGTGCACCATCCCGTATGTTGCTGTCATCTTGCTCTTTATCGTCGCCGTTTGGATATGGGCCGTTAAATCTCTCGGCCGTCAATTCTCTGATCTCACGCAAAAAGCGCCAGAAGCTGCACCTGCTGCAGAAGAAGCGCCTCTTCGCCAGCAGCCTGTACAATCATAGTCATAGAAATTTTCTCCAAACAAGAACTTGACATCGCGAATTCGCATGCTTATTCTCTTTCGCGCAATCAGTTTTGTTTGTGAGTGTTCTCGTGAAACGATTATTCATCATTTTCATTGGGTTTTTTTTGGCTGGCGCCTCGCTTCACGGCGAGGATTATCAATTCAAGGGGAAGCATTTTATCGCCAGCTATCTCGAATGCGATGAAGATGCACTAGGGAATGTCGACGCCCTGCGAGCTGCTTTGAAAGAAGCGGCGAATGCTTCTGGCGCGACCATTCTCGATGGCGTCGACTTTTCATTTACTCCCCAAGGCTTTACGATGGCGCTGTTGCTTTCAGAAAGCCATGCAACTATTCATACCTATCCCGAGCATCGAGCGTGTTTTGTCGATCTTTTCACCTGCGGAGATCATTGTTCTGCAAAAAGGTTCGATGCGATTATGCGCGGCTATCTTAAGCCGGGAAAAGTGAATAGCTGCGAGATGCAAAGATCGGAGCATTTGGAAATCATCAACCTAGAAACTACGCCCTGAGTTGGAATTCCTCACAGAATTCGATAAGGGAATCTCTTGGCTTGATGTGCCCAATTTTTGGCGTCGTCGTTTCGAAGGGAGCGTTGTTTTCCCATACTTTTTTTATGAGATCTTCGATGAGCGCAGTGCTCAGGGCGTATTCTTTTCCGTTGGGAAGAGATAAGAGTTCAAATCGTTGGTTGAATTCTTCGAGGGTAATGGGACGGCTCGCAAGATTTTTCACTACGTCGATTCGATCCCGCAGCGCACTTTTTGCATAGTCGAGATGGTAGCGATCGAGAATCCCGCAAAGTCTTTCTAGATCCATCTGCTCGATGAGCATGAGCAGTCTCGACGAAGGCGGAAATTTTGCATTGGGCATATAGCCGAGATAGTTCAATAAGTACCGGTTATCTTCAGGCAGTGCGAGGCCGTTGTCGATCTTTCTTAGCGCATAGACGGCTTGTTCATTTTCATCCAAATTCTTGAGAAAAAGCCGAAAATTACTTGGATGGCCATCGCCGTCATAGATCATCCAAAGCAGCAGCAGGACTTCTTCATAGTCATCTTGGTCGATGGGAAGCGGTTGGAAATTTTCAAGGCCTGCTTCGAACCATTCATGCATGGCCGCTTTGAGATCGATGGAATCGGGCACAAAGCGCTGAACTGAGCAGAGCTTTTCAGCATCCGGTCCTCCACAAAGGGAGAGAAACTGGGTTTTTTCTGCGCCTTCTAGGCGCGAAGAGAGATCGTAGAAAAGAGGCGAAGAGAGGATCGCCAGATGCGTTTCCGGCGTGCTGTTTGCAATCCCCATTTCACTAGCTAGAGCAAATACAGCGGCTTCCGACTGGCATGTTGTATAGAGAGGAAGAGGATCTCGCAAACGATGCGAAGGGTCATTGAAGGGGCTGCCGCGTTGCTTGGAATTATTCAGACAGAGGATTGCTTCGTCACAGGGTTTTACGACAAACCGGGGCTTTCCTGCTGCGTCGCAGAGGAAATAGACGCCACCGCCTCCATGCTTATGGGGCTTTAGTGTTCCCGAGGCAAGAGTGCTGTCTAGTTCTTGATGAAAAGCTCGAGCATCGCCGATTCTCTCTTGTTCGATGAATGGACGCCAGAGCTCCTTTTGGCTCGCAATTTCCGCTCTTCGTTCTGCAATCGTTTCATAGAGTACGCCCTGCTGCAGAAGGGGTTGGATTTGTGGCCATGCATTACCAAAATGCAGAAAATCGTTTTCTTCCGGCTCTATAGCGGAAATAGAAGTCGATTCATCGCTATCAGGCGGTACGTAGTTCAGAAGAGCGATATCTTGGGGGAAAAAAGAAAAAATTCGGTCGACGTGGGTCATAGATTAAATTACGGGGATGAGGATTCTTCGTAGCCGATCCGGGCATAGCAAAGATCGCTGCAATAAGGGGAATCGAAGTTTTTCACATGCGCTTTTTTCAAGAAAATCGAATTATGATGAAAGAGCGGCAAAATGGGCATTTGCTCGATGAACATCGATTCCGCTTCACGAAGAGTGGCAAGACGTTCTTCTCCGGTTTCATCAAAGGAGCGGTCGAGAAGAGCGCGAAAGGCTGGATTCTCCCAACCGCAATAATTTTTTAGGTTCTGTTTGAACTTAAACCTTTCGAGAATGTTCATCTGATCGTTGTATTGCGCCATCCAAATGGTCTGGCCGATCTGGAAATTACGTTTTGTAAGACGGTCGAGCAAGTGAACATGTTCGAGTTTCTGCAAGGAAACTTCGATTTGCAAGACTTCTTTCCATTGCTGGTGAAGGGCTTCAGCGATCTTTTTATTGAGGTCGGAAGCAGAGTAGATGAAGGAAATGGGAGGGAACTGCCAACGTTCGATTCCCAATTCTTTAAGACCTTCTTGAAAGTACTGTAGTGCAAGCTGGGGATTGCTATCGGGAATGATCTTGTCTTGTTTCCCCTTTTTTAAGGCAGGAGGAATGGCCGAAAGAGCAGGGATTTCTCCCGTTTGCAAAATATTCTCTGTGAGGACTTCTCGATTGATGGCCAAGCCAAAGGCTTTTCGGATATTGACATTGTCGAAAGGGAACTGCTCCGTATTGAAAACGAGAATCTGGGAAGCTGCTGCCGGAGCTAAGTGGAGTTGTTTGCTCTTTATAAGTTGGGAGATCGGCTCAGGATGCAGAGGGCAGAGAGAATTGAGTAAAAGATCGAGATCGCCCCGTTCATACATGTTCAAGGCAGTCATGCTATCGATAATGACGTGCATGACGATTTTCTCAAGATGGATTTTGCCAGTATCCCAGTAAAAGGGATTTCTTTCTAATTCTACGAGAAGATTGCGATCCCATCTGCTTAACCGAAACGGTCCATTGCAAATAAAACCTGAGCCAGTTTTGCGTGCCCAGGCGCTATCTTGTTTCTCTCGTTTGCTGGAAACCGGGAAAAACGCGGAAAAAGAAGTCAGATCGAGAAAGTAGGGAGTGGGATGCTCAAGCTCGACCTTAAGTGTTTTTTCATCCATGACGGTAATACCGACTTCATCGAGAGATACAAGACCTCGTTTGGCTTTCTCTGCGTTTTTGATCGGATAGAATAAGTAGGCATTGGAAGCGGGAAAATCTGGATCGAGGACTTTTTTCCAAGCGTATTCGAAGTCAAAGGCGGTGACTAAAGACCCATCCGACCAATGGGAATCACGAAGATGAAAAAGATAGATTTTTCGGTCTTTGGAAATTTCTACGGAATCGGCGACTGAAAGCGCAATCGTCCAATCGTGATTGAATCTCGTAAGGCCTTCAAAAAGGAGAAAATGCAGGGATGCTGAGACCACATCGCTTCCAAGCCTTGGATCGAAAGTCTGCGGCTCTCTATTGATGCAGGTGCGCAAACGTTGCTTGGGCTGATGAAGAGACCCGCTGCTACAGGCGGCCACGAGAGAAACAAGAAAAAGATAGAGGGCTTTTTTTACGAGGGACATTCTATGAGGGTTCTGAGGCGAGAAATGAGATGGGAATGACTTTGCCCTTCATTTTGATGGATAAGGGCAAAAAAGCATTCTTCCCCGTGGGCAACTTCGGCATAGGTAATTTGGGAAGAAGGAATGGCGAGCTCTTGCAGAATCTGTTTAATTTCTTTTTTTAGAGAATGAAAAAAGCTCTTGATCAAGATGAGTTCATAGCGTTTTGTCGAAGCGGAATACAGCGAGGGCAAGGTGTCTTGTGAGGCTTCTCGCAGCATGGTGTAGATTTTTTTGAGGAGCGCTGTTTCTAGAATAATTTGCATAAGTGGAGGAGTAATGGCATGGAAAAAAGCTTTTGCGAGCAAGGTGTCGCGTTTTCCAAGCTCTCCGAGCGATGCTAAGAAGAGATGCTCAGCACGAAGCTGCGTCTCAAGAAGGCCTCCGTTATAATCGCGAACAAGCCCGAGAGCTTCATGCATTTGCCGGACGATCTCTTGGCGTGCTTGCAGAACATCGATTGTAAAATCGGCCCTTAAGAAAGGATCTTTGGGCAATTTGGCGGTAAACGAAACGACTTCTCTTTCCCATTCTTTCTCATGGGAAGGGGGTTTGCGGACCTCCACATCGCCCACTTCGAAAAATGCTCCAGAATCTTCGAGTTCCTTAATCAACGAAGAAGGAAGTCCTTTTTTTACAATTCTTGCGAGAATCACTGTAAAGGAAAGAGCTTCAGCCGTCTGATTTCCGAAGAAAATCGCCATTTGTGGATGAGCGGAAGGATCGGTGAGCTGCCCGCATAATTGCAGGGAAAATCGAAGAAGATCCTCATCGTTTCGGGGCATGAAAAGAGGATGAATCAATGTTTCCACGCAGACTTTTACTTCTTTTGACAGCTGTCTGCGCAGGAGAAAAAGTTCACGAGAGGAAAAGGGCTCTCCATTTCCTTTTTCAAATTCCAGGTAAAAGAGACGAATTTTTTGCATGTCCCGCCCATCCTGGATGAAAGAACCGGGCACTAGATGAATATCAGGTAAAAGTTGCTCGATGGCTTTAAGAGCATGCCGTTCTTCAAAAATCTCGCATTCCTTGATGAGATTGATGCCGATGAGCAATCCCAAAGAACTCGTTTTTTCCGAATGGCGCAAAGGGAAGATTTTTAAAGCGACATGACGTGCAGAAGGGCTTTCCGTGATTTTTTGTTTCAGGAACTTGCGAAAGAGGTATTGAAGTCCGATGAGTTTTGTGACGAGGGCTCTGTCTCTTTTGCCGATGAAGCGCGTTTTGTAGAGCCAGGTAAAGTAATGAATTTCGGAGAAAATATCGCGATCGAAAAAAGCGCGTCTGTTTTTGAGATACCGCTCGAGATTGAGCCTGGCCTCTTCGATTTTCTTCTCGGCAAAAGCATGGCGAAAGAGCTCCGAGGCATGCTCGAAAAGAGTTTGGTCGAAATCCAAATCCGAACGGGAAGTGAGCGAAGTGAGATGGCTCGAAAAAAGCGAGACTTGCTGGGCAGAAGAAAGGTGGCTTTTTGCAAGGAGTTTTCGCACATAGGCCACGGCCGTAATGTTTTTTCTGATCGCAGCGAGAAGATCGTGAATGCCTTCCTGAGATCGAACGCGATCATGCTCCGATTCCAGAGAGATGAGGATATGACAAAAGAACAGCTTATTTTCAGGATGGGCCGAAAAGACGAAATTCACTCCTTGGATGCTGGGAACAGGAAGAGGGTTTCCCGGAATGAGCCACTGGCTAAAAAGATCGATCATATGGCGACCGGCGCCGTTTGTGAAGTAGGTCCCTTCGCAGAGGAGAGCTACTTGCAGAAGGCCTGGCGCTTCAGTGGGAAAAACTGCCTGGACGATAGGAAGATGCTCGGCGTCTAAACAAAACTGGTGATGGGCGAGAGTCGCTCCAAAAAATTCGAGCAGAAGCTGTTTTGTATGCTTTTCAAGATAGTCAAATTCTCTTTCCTGAGCGTAGCCCTCAAGTATCCGGATTTCACTTAAAAAATGATCCTTTTCCTGTGGATCAGGGAGAAGAGCCGCGGAAGAAGGATGAGCGAGGGTACCCATCATAAAGCTACTCAAAGAATAAGGTTAGTCATTCTCAATCTCGAGGTCCTTGTAGCAAATCGTTCCGATGACAGTTTGGTGGAAGTTTTTGACATTCTTCTGCAAGAGAAACGCCGATTTGTCGTGATATAGAGCGGAAAATGGCATTTCCTCAAAAAGAATGTTCTCAGCTTCTTCCAGGATCTGATCGCGTTGATTTTCTGCAGCGAGAAAGGATTGTTTCAATAAATCGGAAAAGCGGTTGCTTTCCCAGTTGCAATAGTTTTTCGGCGAACTTTTGAATTGGAATCGCTCGAGGATATTCATCGGATCGGGATATTGGGCCCAGTAAAAATACTGACCGATTTCGAAATCACGGCGATTGAGGATATCGAGGAACGTATTCCAATCGACTTGCCGAATCGTGAGCTCAATTCCCAATGCATCTCGCCACTGTTTTTGCAGAGTTTGTGCGATTGACTGTTGTTGAGGTGAATCGAAATAGGTCACAGTAAGATTTTGGAATGCCGATCTATCGATTTGCAGCTCTTCAAGCCCCTTTTCAAATTCTACTTTCGCTTGCGCCAAGGGATGCTCGCTCAAATGAGGTTTGCGCTCCTTTTTTAGGGAAAAAGGAACGGCTTCGAGCGCTACAGACTGTCCGAGTTGTAAGATGTGATCGACGATCGATTGCCTGTCGATAGCGAAGGCTAGGGCTCGGCGAATATGGACATTGCTGAGTGGGCCTTTTTCAGTATTGAAGAAAACGACGCTGCTGGAGGCAGTAGGACGGGAATAGAGTTCTTGTGTGCCTTTGAAAACAGCGATTTGTTCTTGAGATAGCGGAGAGAAGGAGCCGCCGATGATGTGCAGCTGCTTTTGTTCGAATAATTGTATCGCGGTATTGCTGTCGCGCACAATGCTGATTTCGATTCCATCGAGATGGAAGCTTTTCTCATCCCAATACGCCTTGTTTTTATCGAGCGAGATCGACTGTCCGGCTTTATATTCGCGCAAAACAAAAGGACCATTTGTGACGATTTGCTGCGTTTGCGGATTTGCCCAATTCGGCGATTTTTCATCGAGGCCGCATTTAGCTGGGAAAAGCACACAAAACGCGGTAAGGCCTAGAAAGTAGGGAGTCGGGGTTTCTAGTTCCACCTGCAACGTTCTGTCATCCAAAGAATGAATGCCTAAAGCCTCGATAGGCATCTCCCCTTTTTTTACAGCTCTGCC
Organism: uncultured Simkaniaceae bacterium; assembly: GCA_963813105.1. Lineage (GTDB taxonomy): Bacteria > Chlamydiota > Chlamydiia > Chlamydiales > Rhabdochlamydiaceae > JAGXTH01. The sequence continues at coordinate 17,643 of CAWEXT010000004.1, read as the reverse complement.
GTTCTTGATCGGATAAAGAAGATGGGCATTAGGCGAAAAGAAATCTGGGCTGAGGATCTTTTTCCAAGAATCTTCGAAATCCTGGGCGGTAACGGGACTTCCGTCTGACCAAACAGATTTTCGCAATGTGAATGTATAGATCTTTTTATCTTCGGAAAGCGTCCAGAATTCAGCTGCGGCGGGTTCTACGCTTGCATCAGGAAGGAAGCGTGTAAGGCCTTCGTAGAGCATAAAGTGGACCGTCGAGGCGATGGGATCAGCCCCTTTTCTTGGATCGAATGTTTTTGGATCATCGACGAAGTTCGTTTTCAGAACGTGCATGTGTGTGGATTTCGTTGGTGCCTTTTGGCAACCGATCAGTGTCAGAGCAGTCATGATGGCGGTGAATAGTTTTTTCATAAAAGGGTTTAAGCAGTTTTAAGCCCAGCTTATCCCAACCGAAGCAAAAAGCCAACAAATTCTTAATCAAGGTCTCGAAAAGCTTGAACATTATTACATAGGATTAATGGAGAATCATTAGGTTTTATAATGGGTGAAGTCTTTTTCAGGGCTTCTAGAAACCAATAGGAGATCTTAGAGAAATAGAAATGCTGGAAATAAAAAAACCATGAGTGTTAGCTTGCGAGTCCCAAATTTCTCTAGAGAATAAGTCCTTGCGTTGTTTCAAATATTTTATCAATTCACTCTTGCTCATTACGATTCCCGCCCAGGGTCTTTTTTCACAGAATGAATCTTACACAATCTTCATTGAAAATTCTCCTGATTATGAATTTACACAAATTCCAGCGCCCAAGGACAACTTGTTTAGTTTTGATGATGTTCTTCACTTAATTGAGGAACTCGAAGAGGGTGATCTTGAAAAGAGATATGGTTCAGAAGAGCTTGAGAAAATTACCTACTTTCTCGTTGCCTTAGCAAAAGAAGGAATAGTTCCTAATGATATTTATGAAGAGTATCTCTTAGAGACTGATATTGAGGAATTACTCTACGAAGGGAATCCTTATAGCTATGCTTTTAGTTATGATTGCGGGGGAAAATACATTGTTGTTCCTGCAGTCTTTCATGGTGAAGGGGAAGCGGTACTATGTAAGGGGTGGGTTAAAAAGAAATGGAGCCAAACCAAAAAATTTGTAAAAAAGCACAAAAAAGCCATCATCATCGGGGCAGCAGTTATCGTGGCAGCCACAATCGTCATTTGTGTTGTCGCAGCTGCGTCCACAGCAGGAGCAGTTGCCGCGGGCGCTGCGGCAGCGGCAGGCTCCGACAAAGAAGCTAAAAATCCGCCTTCTAACAAGTCAAACTCGGACAATTCCGCAAGCGAAACTCCCATTTTGCAATCCGAAATAGAAGAACAAATCATCGCATTCAAACAGGATTTGGTAGAAGAAAGTCCTGAAGATCCTGCTTTCGGAGAAAAAGTGAGAAATTTTGGATCTCTTTTAGCTCATGAAACTTTGGATGGAGTCTCCGAGCTCGCTTCTGTCGTACCCCAACTTGCAGAGGAAATAAATGCGATAGGAGATCGACTAGCGCCTAATAGTCTGCCGGATAGTGAGCATCATAAGAGCCCAATGGAAAACTATGAAGGATTGATTGCAACAGGCCACCAAAAAATCGATGATGCATTTTCAACTGATCTAGCAGAGCGATATACGCCAGAAGGAAAAGCTAACGATCCAAGAAATAATTTTACAGTTGGCATGCTCCCCCCGCCAGGCCTGCTGGGCGGACCTTCTGTAAATATAGAAAAGTTTTCAGAAGCGGGAAAAGCCATAGATAGAGCAGGATTTACTAAGGCTGGAAGAGCTTTAATGAAACATGGCTATAGACCGGATAGTGCTTTTCCAAAACCTGTGGGAAATCCAGCGCAGATAAATGCGCATGGACAAGAAATACTAGAGACAATTTTGCATCATCCTGAACGACAAGTTATGATTAAACAGACTAAAATACATGGTGAAGTTGTCGAGATTTGCGTACCTGAAGTTGGTGGTGTAAGATTTAATTCTTCTGGTGAAATGATTGGTTTTTTGGAGCCCTAACTATGACTAAGTTTGCAATAGATATCATATACTATTTCGATAGAGCAGAATTAGTTGCGGAAATTTATTTTGACCATGTTCAGTGGGCAGAGATTTCTTCAAAGAATGGAGAATTTATTGTGAAATTTTATTCTCATCCAAATAAGGATTGCTGGGAATTTTCTTATGAAGACGCAAAAAAAATCCTGGAGCGAGCAAAGAACAGGCTTATTGAAAAGCTCAATGCTGAAAGTTCTCTTTTCTCTGTGATTTCTACAAGCCCTGAACAAGTAAATCAACAAGGGCAGCAGATCTTAGAAGAAATTCTTCGTCATCCTGAAGCTAGGGTCTATCCCAACAGATTCGGGGGAAAAGATATATTCGAACCATCTGGAAAAGGCGCTAGATTTGACAGAGATGAAAATTTTCTAGGATTTTTACAAAAGAGGCAGCGCTAGAAATGGTACATGATAAGGGATTTGAGATAATTATATCTAGTGATATTCAATATGAAAAATTATGCGCTGAAATTTATTACGACATGGAATTTGTTGCAATAATTTCTCAGGAAAATGAAATCGAGAACGCTGTTATTGAAATTTATCCACCTAAAAATATGGCTAATTGGACATTTAAATATTCTGAGTTTCTTGCGATTCTAAATAAGGCATACGAAAGCATTATTTAGATAGGAATATCGGGTGTTTTTCAATCAAATCAACCCGAATTACATTAAAACAACAGAGTCCTTGTATGTATTATAATGGCCTTAACAATATAAATAGATTAGTTTTAGAAAAATGGGATCCTATTGGGGTTAGTAATAGGCAAGAAGCGGCGGATGAATATCATCAATATGTCCACGCAATATATCAAATTATCCAAAATTCTCTCTCTTATAGAGACCTATTTGAATATTTATGGGAGCTTGAAACACAGTATATCGGCCTTAAAGGTAATAAGCCTAAAACAGAAGAATTTGCCCGTATGCTGTATAAGGAGATCAAAAAGATGTAATATTGCCTTTTTGGAGCGACGGTATGAATAAGAGATTTATTATTGAAATGTGTAGTGACGTTGAATATGAAGGCATGGTAATAGACATCAGATTTGATAATAATGCTGTTGCTAGACTGAACTATGAAAAAGGCAAAGATAATATAGAAATAGTCTTGGAATCTCACGATGTCGAATTAATCTTCCCTCTAGAAGACTTCCTCATTGCATTGGAAAAAGCAAAAAATCTAGCAATTCAATGCGCGGAAGAAGATGAAAATATGAGAAAGGGATAACTTCAAATTATTAATACATGCTTGTGATACTAATCGCAAAATCAAATCAAGAGGGATGCGTTTAACCTGCGCATCCCTGATAGATAGGCCTTAGTCCTTCATTGAGAGGAGGAATTCGACGTTGCTGTTGGTCTTCTTGAGACGGCCGATGAGTAGGTTCATCGCATCGAGAGGAGCGAGATCGGCGAGCGCTTGGCGCATGAGATAGATTTTCTCCAGCTCGCTCGGGTGGTAGAGGAGCTCTTCTTTACGCGTTCCGCTCTTGATGATGTCGATGGCTGGCTAGACGCGGCGGTCGGCAAGGCGCGATCGAGGACGAGTTCCATGTTGCCTGTTCCTTTGAACTCTTCAAAGATGACCTCATCCATGCGCGAGCCGGTATCGATCAGGGCTGTGGCGATGATCGTGAGCGAGCCGCCTTCTTCGATATTGCGCGCAGCGCCGAAGAAGCGTTTTGGTTTATGGAGGGCATTGGCGTCGACACCGCCGGTGAGGATCTTTCCTGAATGCGGTTGAACGGTGTTGTAAGCGCGGGCAAGGCGGGTGAGGTTAGTCGAGGAGGATGACGACATCGTGGCCATATTCGACGAGGCGTCGTGCTTTTTCGATCGCCATTTCGGCGACTTGGACGTGCCGCTCAGGCGGTTCGTCAAATGTAGAGGAGACGACTTCTCCCTTGACGCTGCGGATCATGTCGGTCACTTCTTCAGGACGCTCGTCGATGAGAAGAACGATGAGGACGACTTCGGGGTTGTTGGTCGCGATCGCGTTGGCGATGTTTTGCAAGATGATCGTTTTCCCTGAACGAGGAGGAGCGACGATGAGGGCGCGCTGTCCTTTACCGATCGGAGAGGTGAGATCGAGGACGCGTGTGGTCATGCGTTCTTTGGTCGTCTCCATCACCAAGCGTTGATTGGGATAGAGCGGGGTCAAGTTTTCAAAGAGGATGCGGTCGCGAGCTTTTTCGGGGGTTGTATTGTTGATTTTATCGACTTTGAGAAGAGCAAAATATTTTTCTTTTTCTTTTGGAGAGCGGATCGTGCCGTAAACGGTATCGCCTTTTTTGAGGTCGAATCGGCGGATTTGGGCGGGAGAGACGTAAATGTCTTCTGCAGAAGGAAGATAGTTGTAGTTAGGAGAGCGCAAGAATCCGAATCCGTCGGGAAGAACTTCGAGGACTCCTTCTCCAACGAGAACTTCGGCTGAATGTTCCGACTTGAATTTGACGATTTCGAAGACGAGTTGAGAGCGGGTAAGCGAACCTAGGTTTTTCAATCCGCTCATGCGGGCGAAGGCGTTTAGCTCTTCGATGTTCATGCGCTGCAGTTCGGCAATTTTAATGATCTGCGATTCTTCGCCAGGAGGAGGGGGATTTAGAACGCGGTCATTTTCCGGCTCTTGGATGTGAGAAATGGTGTCTTCTTGATTCATCGAAGGTGCAACTCCTATGTAAACTTATTTGGCGATCAATGTTTGAAAGAGGGTTTTGACTTGTTTTTTGAGATGGTCGAAAGACCCATCATTATAAAGGACAAAATCTGCCCGGCGCTGTTTTTCTTCAAGGGGCAATTGTCTAGTAGTTCGTAGAAGAAACTGTTCATCTGTGTGCCCCTGTGATGTAAAACGCTGGCGTGCGACTGATTCTGGGGCGATGACGACGACGACGTGATCAAACCATTCTTCTGCGGAGATTTCAAAGAGGAGGGGGATTTCGACGACAAAAAGAGGTGGTGGGTTATGGGTTAATATCTTTTGATAACGGTTTTCGATTTCTCGAAGTACTGCCGGATGAAGAAGTTGCTCGAGTTTCTGCAATTTTATGGGGTCTCGGAAGGCATATTCAGCAATCTTTTTTCGATCGAAGTGTACATTTCCAGCGATATCTCGTTCAAAGATTTCAGCAATCTGCTTTCCAAGCTCAGTATGGGGTGATAACAGATGGTGAACGATCTCATCGGCGCTTACCGTATAGGCGCCTAGTTCTTGCAAAAAGCGGCAAACAGTGCTTTTACCGGATGCAAGGCCGCCTGTGACAGCAATTTTCTTTAATTTTAACATTCTCCCCAGTTTTTGCCAATGGAAATATCGACGACAAGAGGCACCTTGAGAGGAAACACTTCCTCCATGCAGCTCTTAGCAGTTTTCCTAGCTTTTCACTCTCATCCTCAGGCCCTTCCAAAACGAGCTCATCGTGGATTTGCAGGAGAATATGGCCCAGGTCAGGGTGCTTTTTTAGGCGGCGATCGAGCTCGATCATGGCGAGTTTGATCAGGTCGGCGTCGGTCCCCTGCAAGGGGGTATTGACGGCAAGCCGCTCAGCCGCAGCGCGGATCATGGGGTTCTTGGAATGGATATCGGGAATAGGCCTTTTTCGCCCCATCAGGGTGATGGCGTAGCCGGTTTTTCGTGCGCTTTCCCTGCACGATTCAAGAAATTCTTTGACGTGCCGATAGCGGGCAAAATAGGTCTCGATGATCTGGGCGGCTTCTTTATGCGAGACGCCGATTTGCTGAGAAAGTCCGTAAGGCCCTGTCCATAAAGGATGCCGAAGTTGACGGCTTTCGCTTGTTGTCGCATTTCGGGGGTGACTTTTTCGATCGGCAAATCGAAGACGAGCGATGCGGTGTAGGTATGGATGTCTTCGCCTTGTTTGAAGGCTTTGATCAAGGCGGGATCTTCGCTGAAATGGGCGAGAAGACGCAGTTCGATTTGCGAATAGTCGGCGGAAAGCATGAGAAAGTTGGACTTTGAAGGTATAAAAGCTGCTCGGATCTATTTTCCTTCGTTGGAACGAAGAGGAATGTTTTGTAGATTCGGGATCTTGGCAGCTAAGCCGGCCTGTCGCGGCTACCGATTGGTTGAAAGTACAATGGATGTGCGGATCGTGGGGAAGGACGTCTTCAAGCAGCGCATCGGTATAGGTGGAGCGGAGTTTTTCCAGCATGCGGTACTGCAGGATTTTTTCGATGATCGGCGACTCATCTTTTATCGATTCGAGCACATCGGCGCTCGTAGAAAATCCCGTCATCGTTTTTTTGGGGGGCTTGATGCCGAGTTTTTCAAACAGAATCATCGAAAGTTGTTTAGGCGAGTTCAGGTTGAACTCCTCCCCTGCAATAGCGAAGATTTCCTCTTGGAGTTTTTCTAGCTGAGCGCGGAATTTAGTCGAAAGTTGTTTTAACAGCTCGACATCGACGCGAATGCCTTGCCTTTCCATTCCAATGAGGACAGGGATAAGGGGGAGTTCGATCTCCTGCAGCACTTTTTCTAAATGTTCTTCTTTAAGTCCTCGGGAAAAAAGGGTGTAGAGACGGAATGTATAATCAGCATCTTCACAGCAATATTCCCCGACCTTTTCAATGGGGACGTCTTGCATACTGATCTGATTTTTTCCCTTTCCGATCAAACTATCGATAGGGATTTTCCGTTTCCCGAACTTTTCTAAGCTCAAATCATCCAGGTTATGTCTTGGGTTTTGCGGCGAGAGAAGATAGGAAGCGATCATCGTATCAAAAGCGATATGGGAAATTGAGAGCCCTTCATTGGCTAGGACATGCAGGTCGTATTTAATATTATGTCCAATCCAGCCGATCGATTTTGTTTCCAAAAGAGGAGAAAGAAGTTTGAGCACTTTTTCTTTGCCGAGCTTTCCATTACAAGGAACATACCAAGCTTCGGCTTCCTGTTTTGCGAAGCCAAAACCGACGATCTTGGCTTGCATGGGATGTAGAGCCGTCGTTTCGGTATCGATGACGAGAAGTTTTTCTTTAGAAAGGAGTTCGACTAGATCTCGTAAGGAATTTTCCTCATCGACAATCGTATAGGAAATAGGAACTTCAGCTTTTTTTTCTTCACCACCGAGTTCTTTGAGAAGAGAAAGGAAGCGATGCTCATTGTAGAAACGCCTTCACTTTTTCCATGTCGGGAGTGCGTAAATGGAAGAAGCTTTCTTCTTTGGGAAAATCGACGCCGAGATGGATTTCAGCGAGTTTCCGACTCATAAGGGCGATTTCCTTTCCTTCCTTAAGAGCTTGTTGTTTTTTCTCGCCTTTTACTTTTTCGGGATTCTTGAGCAAGTTATCTAAGGTATCGAATTCTTCGAGAAGAGAAGCGGCGGTTTTTGGGCCAAACCCTTCAACTCCTGGAATATTATCGGAAGCGTCTCCCATCAAAGCGAGAAGATCGACGACCTGATCAGGACGAACGCCATAGATCTCTTTGACCTTTTCACGATCGATATCGAGGTTGTCTTTGTGCACATTGAGGACATGGATTTTATCGTCGACGAGTTGGCAAAGATCTTTATCACTTGTGCAGAGATAGACCTTCGATCCTTTCTTTGCTGCCCATACAGCGACGGATCCCATGGTATCATCTGCCTCGACTCCTGTTACTTCTAAATGGGGAATGCCTGCGAGATCGCAGAATTGTATAGCCTTATCGATCTGGGGAAAAAGATCTTCGGGCATGCGTGCGCGATGAGCTTTGTATTGTTCATAGATTCTCGTACGGTGCTGCTTGCTTTCAGGCCCATCGAAGATGACAGCGAGATGATCGGGAGAATAATCGCGCATGAGCTTGAAGAGCGTTCGGATAAATCCAAAAAGAGCGCCGGTCGATTCGCCGCTCGGGCCGGTCATCGGCCCGATGGCATAGTAAGAGCGGAATAGGAAGTTAAGAGCGTCGAGTAGAAAAAGTTTCTGCATTAGAGAGCGTCCGCAAACTTAGGCTTCGTCGATTTTTGAAGGATTTTTGGCCGATTTTCGATTTAATTTTCAGGGGCAATATACGGAGTGTTGATATTACCCCTGAAATTTAAATCGAAAAGCGGCTCAAAAAGTCCCAAAAATCGACAGAAGCTAAGTTCGCGGGCACTCTCCTAGGGGTTAGGTACATATAGAAAGAGCGGTTTTCCGCTGAATTCTTCAGGAATAGGACCCATCTGGAAAACATGCTTCAGCTTTCCTTGAAATAGGGTAGATGGCTTTAAAGACATCAAATCCGAGAGGAGGGAATGAGGTGGAGAGAGCAGAACCACCTGGTATTTTTCCTCTTGGTGAATGTTTGCCGCGGTAGTAAGAGCATTCAATGCTTCGCTATAATTACTTCTGCCCTGGTCGATATAGCCATATTCCATGGCTTTTTCAGCGATGTAGACTTGCGCGCCATATTCATCGACTAATTTTTGCTTATCGAGAGTAGGTCTTGCTTTGACCACATAATTGACGAACTGATCGTAAAGCTCCGCAGTGATGGTGCGAATAGACTCATCTTCTCCAGCTACCCACGGACGGAAGGGGTTCAAAGCGTCCTTATCCTTCCCTTGGGTAATCGTTACAGCTTGGATCCCATATTTTTCCATAGCACCGGAGAAATTGAATGAAGGACCCATGATCACGCCGATAGAACCGATAATGCTCGAAGAAGTAGAGTAAATTTTATCGCAGGCTGAAGCGATGTACATACCGCCAGAAGCGCAGAGTCCATCGACAAATGCATAAATGGGGACTTTGTATTTCGCCTTATAATCGAGAAGAGCGTGATAGATAGTATCCGCATCGGAAGCCAGGCCCCCTGGTGTATCCATATGAAGCAACACACCCTTGACGCGATCATGAGCGAGAAAATCTTCTCGGGAATCGAGAAGAAGATTGTCAATTGCAGCGGCTGTGAGGTCCCCTTCCCCGATGACGCCATGGATGTCCAAACGTAAGATAGCGGGAGAAGATAAATGCAGGATCTCACGACTGCCATCTGCATCGGGGGAAATGGTCAAACTTGAAGGGGTAGGTAAGAAGTCTGGTTTACCCGTGGAGCCGATGGCAAATACAGCAAGTCCAGCCGCGATAGTGATGCCGAGCATCACTGCAAATGCAGTGCAAAAAGCGCGAATGGTACCGACTAAGATGGACTCACGAGTAAATTGCATAGATAGCTCCGAAAGAACGAATGCTTGTGAATGAGACCTTAATTGTAAGGCAGTCCTAAGAGACTGTCAATGTTCTCTTAGAACGTTGACTCCGATTTTGCTAAACATTTTTTAGTTCGGAGATCTTTTTTAAGCAGCAGAGTTCGATGAAGGCAAGACATCCTGAAACGATGAAAAGACTATAGACATACCAGGGAAATGTAAACTTCAGGCTCAGACCGATCAGCACGAAGAATTGTAAGGCTGTCGTGATTTTTCCCCATCGGATCGAACGGAATTGATAGTCTTGCCATTTCCCGGCAAGGGCTAGATAAATCGCATAAAGGCAGAGGAAAAAGTCGCGCGAAACCATGGCGCACGCTTCCCATGCTTCTAGATGACCGTGCATCATCAAGACGCCCAAAGCAAAGAAGACAAAAAATTTATCCATTGCTGGATCGAGAATTGCGCCGAGTTGCGTCACCGACCTTGAACGTCTGGCAAGATAACCATCGATGCTATCCGTAAACATGGCGAGAATGATCGCAATGATGCGAAATGCAGGTTTCTCTACGAGAAACAGCAAGGCCAGTGGCGCTCGAAGCAATGAAAGGGCGTTGGATAGACTTAGCATTTCTTTATGGCGAGGATTCTTTGGCTGGTTTCTTTCTCTTTTTATACCAAATAAATCCAATTACCGTCACACCGAAAGCCGCGAGGACAAAGATATAGAAGGATTGCAAGAAATGCTTGATTGTCTCGTAGCTATGGCCTAATGCGTAAAAAACCGAGAAACTCACCGCGGTCCAAATGAAACAGGCGAGGAAATCGCGAAAAATAAATTTTGGAAAAGAAACTTTACTCATCCCGGTCGAGAAGAAGATGGCGTTCCGAACGCCAAAAGGAATAAATCGGCCGAGGATTAACGTGAGGAGTCCATATTTTTCATAGAATGTCTGTACACGAGAAAGCCTGTGAGGAGGCAGAAGTTTAGCAAAGTAACGCCATTTTAGAAGGGCTGGACCCACGAGTCTTCCTAACCAGTAGGCGACATAGGCCGAGATGCTAGATCCTAAAAAGATCGAAAGATAGAGAAGCCAAGTGTTTTCGGGGATTACCGTAGCTGCGAGTATCGCCCCACTAATCACGAGGATATCGATGCTGATGGGAATATTGAATCCTGCAAGGATAATTCCTACAAAAATTATCCAGTGAGCGTGCCCTGCGTGCTCGATGATCCAATTTAGAAGACTATCCATAAAAGATTTTCTTACCCTCGGCTATTCATCCTAAGCATATCCTTTTGTTTGGAATAAAAAAAGGAAGCAATTATTTCTATAAAAAGCTGTGGACAAATCTGTTTGTATCAAGATAAATTAGGGCTAATCCTATTGAGAATGATGAGTTTACGATGAGAGTTCCCCTTATATCGGCTATAGCCATTGCAATTCTTTTTTTTCTAGCCGCAATCGCGAAATGGCTTTATCCGACCCATCTCCCCTTCCACCTCGATCAAATGGCGTCGACGATCGAAATTAGCGCTGCGATCCTCTTGCTGATTTTTCATCGCAGTGCTCGTGCATGGGCGCTCATTTCAGTCTTATTTTCCCTATGGCTTGGGTATACCCTTTTTTGGTTCATCCAGAATGAAAATTGTGGGTGTTTCGGCAATGTGCTCGAGATCTCAGCAGGAATTACGACAGTCATCAATGCTATTGCTATCGGACTTTCTTTTTGGAATTGGGGAAGGATCGAAAAGAATCCAAGAAGGACGCAGGCATTCATCATCATCGATGGCTTGGCCATGATTATGGGATTCCTGATCGCCGTCTGGGTTGGATATCCTTATATCAAGTTAACTGCTTGGGGCCTGTAGTTCCCCAGAAACAGGCGCTGGAGTGGGAACGTCGAGTTTTTCTTGGCGTGTGGTGAGATCCTGAAACTCTTTTCCTAACGTACGGACAGCGATGATCCAAGCAGCGATCACGCCGAGCAGAATCAAGGCTACATAAGGGGTACTCATCGATACGGTACCCAGGAGCATAAGGAGTCCTTGATGGATAATAGAGCCCCCTGATTTCCCAAGGCGGGATCCCACGCCGTCGATGGCCGCTTTCCCTTTGAGCTTAGATTCACGGCTTAATGGAATGAAGGCGATCTCTTTTGTCGCATCGAAAAGAGTATATTTGGATGCGCGGGCAAGGCAATTCTGTGTGGCTCCAAAGAAGACGCTGATCATCAGAGGCGTAGTGCCCAAAAAGGCGGCGATTACGCCGAGTCCGGTGTCTTTAAATAGGGTGAACGAGAAAAAGAGAATTCCCGTGACTGTGACGATGATCGGAGTAATCGAGGCGCCGAACGTCCAGGGGAATTTTCGCAATATCTTAGCCGATGCGAACATGGAGATGAAGGTGGCGACCACCCCGATGGCAGTGAGCACTTGCCCCATGTAGGCATTGAAATCGCTTGGGTTCGGATAGAGCTGTTTTACCTGATCTTTCCAGACGACTTCGACGAGGTTCAACGCGAGATTGTACATGACGACAATGACGGCGATGCAAACGAGATAACGCGATTTGGCGAGGTAGAGGAAACTTTCGCGTAGCCCCATACGAAAATTCTTTTCAGGATGGGTCCCGGAAAGGGAAATTCCCGAGGCGGGCGCGCCTGTGCGTGCTTTGATATGGAGGTAGCGAAAGAGGAACATGCAAAGGACGCAATTGACGATGACGATAGCGCTCATAAGAACGACCGATTGTTCCCAGGCATTCGTTCCGAAAGGGAGAAATGGATGGAAGTTGATTCTGGAAAGCACGGTCGCTGCCCAACCGGAAAAAACGGCGGCTAAATTGGCCCCGATACCGAGAACAGCGTAAAAACGTTTTGCCGCCTTGACGGAGGTTACCTCATTGGCAAAACCCCAGAAGAGAACGGTCATGATGATCGTACTCCACATCTCCGACATGATGTAGTAGGCAGTGCAGGTCCAATTGCGAATCATCGCAATGAATCCATGGCAGCCGAGCGGCCAAGTATGTTCGAGACGATTGGCGAGATCATGCGGGTGCAGCGAATCGCGGTAGGGATAAAGGAAAAAGGTAAAAATTAGGAAAAATGCCAAAAAGATGCTCATCATCGCATAGAAAACCTGTTCCCGCTTCAACAAATTGGAAAATCGCGTATAGAGGAAGGTCATAATCAGGGCGCTGGGTAGAATCGCCCAGACCTTAATAAAGGGAATGGCCTCGGCCCCAGAAAATGGGGCGGTAACGACAAGAGAGTCTTTCGTTGCTCGCAAAATACTGTAGTTAAAACAGATTAGGAAGAAGATGAGCAGCATCGGCACGAAACGGGATAATTCATTTCGATGAATGGGCCAAATAAATGCCCTAAGCCGACCAAAATCTTTCGCTGCGCTATCCATGAAACATGAAGCTCAAGCTATTTTCCGGGACGTTCTAATGATTCGATTCTTAGGTAGGATAAGCCTGATTATAGCGTAGATGGCTTAATTCTCAAGCCTTGAATCCGTAGTTAAAAAAAATACTATACACTTGAGTTTTCCTTCAGAGCTTCAATCCCTGGAAGCGTTCCGAATTCAAGAAATTCAAGAGAGGCTCCTCCACCCGTCGATACATGAGTAAAATTTCCAGTAAGTCCCAATCGATTGATGGCGGCAACCGAATCGCCTCCTCCTACGATGGTCTTGGTATTTTTTAAAGAGGCGAGGGTTTCAGCCAATGCATCGGTACCTTTGGCAAAAGAAGGCATTTCAAAAACGCCAACCGGTCCATTCCAAAAAATGAGTGCAGCGCGGGAAAGCTCAGATTGCCAAACCTTAAGGGTTGCAGGTCCGATATCCATCCCCTGCCAACCAGGAGAGATTCCCTGCTTCACGGAGACAATTTCTTTTTTCGCGGTATCGGCAAATTGATCGGCTACGACGATGTCCTCCGGCAAAAATACCCGGGTCTTACGGTCCTGACAAAGTTTCAAAAAAGATTTTGCCTCTTCGAGCAATTGGGGTTCGACGATCGAATTGCCGATCGAAACACCCTGTGCTTGTAAGAAGGTGAAAGCCATTCCGCCGCCGATAAAAAAGCCGTCGACTTTGCCGACTAAACTTTTGAGAACGCCTAATTTCGAGGAAACTTTCGAACCGCCGAGGATGGCAAAAAACGGATGGGCCGGCGATTTCAACAGAGAGTCGAGTTGGGCAATTTCTTTTTGTAAGAGAAGACCGGCAGCCCTTTTTTTTGGAAATAAAGCGGCGATCGCGGCTGTCGAAGCATGTTCTCTGTGCGCCGTGGCAAATGCATCATTGATATAGAGGTCGCCGAGTTTGGCAAGCGCATTCACAAAGTCAGGATGTTCTTTGGGCTCTTCTTCTCCAGGATGGAAACGGAGGTTTTCCATGAGAAGAACTTCTCTTGGTTTGAGACGTTGACTCATCTCATATGCCTTGGGATCCATCACATCGCCACCGAATGTAACCGGCTGACCCAAGAGCTCAGATAATCGATGGACGCAAATTTTCAGTGATAATTTAGGATCGGGCGCATTTTTCGGCCGACCGAGATGGCTTAAGAGAATGATTTTTGCATCGCGTTCGATGAGCCAGCGGATTGTTGGAAGGGCTTCTTTGAGTCTTGTGTCATCGGAAATTTGCCCTTGTTTATCGAGGGGGACATTGAAATCGACCCGAACGAGAACCCGTTTTCCTCGAACGTCGAGATTTTGCAAAAGAGGAAGAGTCATAAGACCTTATAATAGATCGGCAAAGGGATTTGCCGCTTGGCCGAAAAGATTACCCTTTTTTCTTCTCTTGAGTTCAGAACGGATGGAAAAAAGGAGATCCTGATCGAAATCCTTATTGGCAGCCCATTGTAAATATTCGGAAGGGATTTCAGAGAAGGGACGCCCTTTATGTTTGCCAAGAGGCATCGCTTTCAAAGGTATCGGACGCTTGAGGCGCTCGAAAAGTTGCTCAGTTGTTTTGTACGAGGATGCGAGGAATTTGAAAACTTCGATATTGACGACCACGTCATTCATGGCGCGATGGGCGCCCTCAGATGCAATATTGAAATGTTCTCGAAGCCGTTCAAGAGAATTGGTAGGGCTTTCCCCATAAAGTCTGGCCATACGCAGGGTGTCGAGAATGGGGTTGTTTTGCAAAGAGCAGGGAATTACGTGTTTTTTTGCGGCTTCGCATAGAAAAGCGATGTCGAGTCCCACGCCATGTCCGACGATGATGTGCTTGCCGATAAAACTGAGGAGGTTGGGAAGGATCTCCTGGATCTTTGGCTTACCCTTGACCATCTCGTCAGTAATATGGTGAATGGCAATCGACGATTCGGTAATCAAACAGCCTGGATCGACTAGTGTTTCGAAGGATTCTACTTGGCCATCGAATCGGAAAGTCGCAGCTGCGACTTCGATAATATGATCAGCAACCGGGTCGAGCCCGGTCGTCTCACAATCAAGACATACGAAAGATGCTTTTTCAAAAGAAGGCATGGGAAATCGCTTAGGAAATGTGTTGGTTAATTGCGCGCAGGAGTTTCTCTCTAGATCCCCGCTCTTTTATGGAAAAAGGGATGCACTCTTTTACTTGAAGACCCTCGATTTGTGAAAATGCCTTCAAATGAGTAGCTATCGCGCGATCGATTTCATTCGGTGCTAGCTTATCGCATTTTGTTAAAACGATGATGAGGGGTTTGCGGTAATGAGCGCTCCATGACGCCATAGCGAGATCTTCTTCGCTTGCGTCTCTTCGGATATCGATAAGAAGAAGGATAAGACCGAGCGGCTGGCGCTTTTCGAAGTATTCTTCGAGACTCTTAGCCCAGGCGTCCTTAACCTTTTTGGGAACTTTCGCGTATCCATAGCCAGGAAGGTCGACGAGAGCGATTTTTTGATCCACAGCGAAAAAATTGATCGTTTGAGTCTTGCCGGGCGTTGAAGAAGTCCGCGCAAGGTTCCGCGTGTTTCCAGCAGGTGGTTGATCAAGGAAGATTTTCCCACATTGGATTTTCCAGCGAGGGCGATTTCAGGAAAAATAGCGCCACTCAGAGAACGAAGCGTAGGAAAATGCGCTCCTTGAAGAGCGGAGGCGACGAATTCTCCGTGCGCAAATTCGATGGTTTTCATGACAGTCTCCGAATGATGATTTCTCTTTCCTGCATTCCGCAGTGCTTGAAATCCACCAATACGGCTTCTTTAGGAAGAGCGGAGGCGGCGCAGCCTGGCCATTCCAGACACGAAATACCGCCGGCATAAAAGTATTCTTCGAAACCGCTCATAGCAAATTCTTCCGAGCTGCCTATTCGATAGAGATCGAAATGGAAGAGGGGGAGTTTGCCGTCATAGATGTTCAGATAGGAAAAAGTCGGGCTGCAAACTGCATCGGCATCACCCACGCCGATTCCTTGCGCGAGTCCTTTTACAAAGGTCGTCTTCCCAGCGCCCAGGTCCCCTTGAAGAGCGATGATCGTATTCGGAAGTAAGGAGGCAGCGAATTCTTTGGCGATTTCCATAGTTTCCATGGAACTTCGCGAGAGGAACCTTGTCGATAAACTCTCAAACTTCTTCATCTTCCTCGTCTTCTACTTCTTCCTCTTTTTCTTCTTCCGTCCATTGTTCTGTATATGGAGCGAGTTCTTTGATGTCGGAAAGAGCTTCGACGAAGGTAGCGATGCGACCTTCTTCAAGTTGTTTTTGGATGAATTTCAGAAAGTTTTCTTCGATTTGGAAACGGTTTTGCCCGGGAACTTCGAGGAGAGAAAGGGGCTTGAGTTGGTTTTTGAAAAAATCTTCGATAACGGCAGCTTTGCTGTTAAAGAGTTTTCCAGAAATGACCGAGGAAAAAACGATTTTGGTGATGGGTTCTTTCCGTTTACCGATGTAATTTTTGATCACATCGGGATCTTCAGAGACGAAAAATCTTTTCACCTTAAGACCGCCGGATCGTTCTGTATTTTCGGGACATTTCGATACCCAATCGTAGATCGCATCTTGAGGATTAGGATGGGTATTGTCGCCAAAAACTTTGCCTGTGAAGGGACAGATATAAATTTTCTGTGTCTGTTCGTTCACCATTTGCTGGCCGAATTGGATTTTGATCTCCGTTTCACGCCAGAGCTTTCCTTGCTCTTCGAGCCTTCGGACGAGGTCTTCCTGACTTTGATAAATAGTTTTTTCGCGCAAGAAGAGCACGGGATGAATATTGTGTTTTTTTTCTAAGAAAAAGAGGTAGGTCGTTATGAGATCCGCCTTGCGATTTTTCTTAAAAAATTTGTGTAATTCTTCTTTGAGCGATTCCGGGATGACGAGGGTAGCCATTAATACCTCAGGTAAAAGAAACTTTGCGCTTAAATTGATTCTAGACGGGGAACAATAGCTGATAGAAGGAATAATATTCAAGATCCTTGGGTAACTTAATAGAAAGAATTTAGGCGGGGTTCAGAAAATCATGGATTCCCTAAACATGAGATGGTATTATTCCCGTTAAATTTAAGGGGCCGCTAAGGATTATTTGAATAGATCTGGATAGCCGAAATCAGATCAAAAAGAAAATTTGAATCCTAGTGCCCCTAAGATCACAACTGCTTATTGAGGGAATAATTATGGCGCTAGTCTTTGAAGACACCTTAGTAATCGAAGAGTTGGCAATCGCAGGCTACGAAAAAGTTCTCAAAATCACAGATGATAAGGTCGGTCTTAAAGCAGTCATTTGCTTGCATAACACGACTTTAGGACCTGCTCTTGGCGGAACACGGATTCATTCTTACAAAAACTTCGACGAAGCTCTCATCGATGGACTACGATTAGCCAGAGGGATGACCTATAAATCGGCCATTGCCGAAACAGGGCTTGGCGGAGGAAAGAGTGTGATCATGGCGGATCCCTCCCATCAAAAGACTCCAGAACTCTTGCGAGCGTTCGGCAGAGCCGTAGAGCGTCTCAATGGGGAATATATCTGCGCCGAAGACGCCGGAAGTACTACAGATGATATGATGTACATCCACAAAGAAACCCCCTACGTCGTCGGACTCGCGCATGAAAAAAGCAGTGGAGATCCCTCGCCTTTTACGGCATGGGGAGTCTTCCGCGGCATCCAATCCGTCCTAAAAAGAATCTATGGAGATGAGTCTCTTCTGGGTCGCACTGTTGCGATTCAGGGACTCGGAGCCGTAGGCGCTAAGCTTCTCGCCCACCTATTTTGGCACGGAGCGAAATGCGTGATCACCGATACCCACACTGACCGGATGGAAAAACTCGCGAAACAGTATGGCGCAAAGACCTGCAAACCCGATGCGATCTACGATGTAGAATGCGATGTATTTGCTCCCTGCGCTATGGGCGGTATCCTCAATCCTAAGACCATACGCCGTCTTAAGTGCAAAGCTGTCGCAGGTGCCGA
>CAWEXT010000003.1:0-676813 GCA_963813105.1 uncultured Simkaniaceae bacterium | reverse complement strand
ATTTCAGGACCCGTAACACCTTTAGGAAACCCAGGATAGTTCTCCACTTCCGTCGTCGTCATGAGTTGCCCGCCGGCAGGTCCAGAATAAAACCCTTCATAGAGTGTGGTTTCGAGATTTGCTCTCGCTGCATAGATGGCAGCGGTATAGCCGGCCGGCCCTGATCCGATAATGACGAGTCTCTTTTTTTGCATAACAATCCCAATGTAGTAAGCCGATTATAATGCAGAAAAAGGATTTTTTCCAGGGATATTACTACTTAGTGAGAAGAATAACAGTACCTTGTTCGAGATCGTAGAAGCCACCGACGATGATCAGAGAGTTTTCTTTGATAAAACGCGCTAGCAATGGAATTGCCCTTAATTGATCGCGAACATATTCGACATTCGTTTTAACCACCTCATCGACCGTGACTTTTTTATTGTCATGCGATGCGGCTTTGATGGCAGGCGCAATTTTCTTCGCGATTTCGGGAATGTCTCGTGAAGCTTCTCCGCCTTTTACAGCTGCTTTGACTGCTCCGCAATTGGAATGTCCTAAAACCATGATGAGAGGGGCCTTTAAGGCATCCGCGGCAAACAGAATGCTCTCGAGCTCCAAAGGACCCACGACATTGCCGGCGACCCGTACCACAAACGTATCGCAAGACCGCGATCAAAGACGATCTCCGGCGGCACGCGGGAATCGGAGCAACTTACGATCACAGCAAAAGGTTCTTGCTTTTCCGCAATGTTCCCCCTGCGAAACATTCCTTGGTTGGGATCATCGAGCTTTCCGGAAATATACCTCTGATTCCCCGCCATTAGCTCATCTAAAGCAGCCTGTGGGGTCACCGCCTCGTCTTGAGCCGCAAGCCCAGAAACCGCTCCACAAAAAACCGCCAGAACCCATGCAAACTTCTTCATATCCCCCGTATAAAATTTTTCTCCGAAAAAATCATGGTATTTTATTCGCTGCGCGTTAAAATTTGCGTACTTTGTATTAGGGAGAAATCGAAACGAGATGAGAAGCATTCGGCTCAAAGGGCTGAAAAAATCTTTGCAGGGAGGAATGGTTCCTAGCGGAATCGACCTCAAGATCCCCTGCGGGCAAATTTTTTGCCCTTCTAGGGCCAAGCGGCTGCGGCAAAACCACTCTGCTGCGCCTGATCGCAGGACTGGAAAAAGCCGATTCGGGCAAAATTTTCCTCGGCGAACAGGATATCACCGATTGGCCCATCCACAAGCGGCCGATCAATATCGTCTTTCAAAACTATGCCCTTTTTCCCCATCTCGACGTCTTTGATAATGTCGCCTATAGCCTCAAGCTCAAAAAACTGCCCAAGCCGTCATCGAGCAAAAGGTCTTTAAAATCCTCGAGGCTTTTCATCTCGAAAATCACATCTATAAGCTGACCAGCCAGCTCTCCGGCGGCCAGCAGCAGCGCGTCGCGCTTGCCCGCGCCATCGTCAACGAGCCCGATGTCCTCCTTCTCGATGAGCCCTTGGCAGCCCTTGACTTCAAGCTGCGCGAAAGGATGCTGATCGAGCTGATCGAGCTGCAAGACAAGCTCAAAACGACCTTCGTCTACGTCACCCATGATCAATTCGAGGCGCTCACTGTCGCCGACCAAATGGCGATCATGAACCACCAGGGCGAAATCGAGCAGATCGGCACCCCCAAAGAGATCTACGAATTTCCCAGCTCCTCCTTTGTCGCCAAATTTGTCGGGACGACCAATATTTTGAGCGGAACACTGCGCCATCTCGACTCGCGAGCCTGAGATCGAAATCCCCGATCTTGGACATTTCAAACTCCATCATCCCTCAAAAAAAGGAATGGATGAAAGAAGGGTGCGATATGATGATCAGCATCCGTCCTGAAAAAATCTTCATCTCGAAAAAAGAAGTGAAAAATTTCTCCAACACGCTCAAAGGCACTGTGCAATCGATCGTCTATCACGGCCGATCGACTCAGTACAATATCCTGCTTAAAAATCAGATGCGCATTCAGGTCTTTGAGCAAAATGAAGAGCACTTCCCTCAAGAAGTGATCGACTATGACAACGAAGTCAATCTCTACTGGCAAAAAGAAAACGTGGTGATCCTCGAAAAATGAAAATAAATTTCTCGCTAGTCCTCCAGCATCGAACTTCCCTTTTCCATCGGCGCCCCGGCGATGATCTGGCAGGTGCTCTTTTTCTATCTGCCTCTTGCGCTTCTCGTCATCTCCAGCTTTGTCACAATGTCTCTGAGCAGGACGTTTTCGAAGGATTCACTTTTGAAAAAATCCTCTTCTTCTTCCGACCTCTCTATTTCAAGGGTCATCTCCTCTTCTCTACTGTCTTGCCTTGAGCAATGCGATCCTCTGCTTGCTTGATCGCCTATCCCCTCGCCTATTTTCTCGCTTTCCGGGAAAGAAGTACAAGAATCTTTTCCTCTTTCTGCTGATCGTCCCCTTTTGGACCAACTTCCTGCTCCACGTCTACGCCTGGTTTTTTGTCCTGGAAAGAGAAGGGTTTCTCAACAATCTTCTCTGCAGGCTATCGGCGTGATCCATGAACCCCTCACCTGCTCAATACCCCTTTTGCCATCATGATCATGATGGTCTATTACTACCTTCCCTTCATGGTCCTGCCCCTCTATTCTTCTCTTGAACGGTTGGACACACGCCTCTCGAAGCCTCGCTAGATCTCGGCGCCAGCTGGGTCCAAGACGCTTTGCAAGATCATCCTTCCCCTCTGACCAAGCGCGGCTCAAAGCGGGGTTTTTCCTCGTCTATATCCCCTCTTTTGGCGAGTTCGCGATCCCTGAGCTGATGGGAGGAGATAAATAGATGTTTGTCGGCACCGTCGTCTCCCAATTACATCCTCGGAGATGCAGACGGGATCTCTCGGCGCCGCCTTTACCGTCGTCGCCTGCATCGATTCTCTTGATCAGCGCATCTCATCCTCTATTGGCATCATCGATCGGCTGATCAAACCCGAGGAGGACACGATGGTTAAAGACCGGAACACATTGGCGACTATCTGCGCACTTGATTCTGATCGCATCGCACCTACCTCTTCCTCTATGTGCCGCTCATCGTCCTGCTCGTCTTCTCCTTTAATACCGAAGGCGTTCCCCTCTCCTTGGAAAGGGTTCACCTTGAAATGGTATCATGAGCTCTTCCACTGCTACCCATCTTTGGAAAGCTTTCGTCAACTCCCTCATCGTCGCCTTCTGCTCCACGCTCATCAGCCTGACAGCATGGGCGTCTTTCTCATCTTCTATGCTGCCCAAGGAGGACGGATCGGCAAATTCCTCACCCTCTTTTATGGCAACCTCGTCATCCCGGAAACCGTTCTCGCCGTCAGCCTCCTCGGATTTTTCAGCCTGCATCGCCATCCCGCTTGGCCTCACCACACTGATCCTCGCCCACACCGTTCTCGGCCTTGGATTTGTCATCCCCATCGTCTATGCGCGTTTCTTCGAGCTCGACTACCGCATGACCGAAGCCTCTCTCGTCCTCGGAGCCACCCCCATCCAGACCTTTTTTAAAGTGACGCTGCCCCTGCTCCGCCCCTCGCTCATCGCCACCGGCCTGCTCGTCTTCATCATCTCCTTCGACGACTTCATCCTCTCCTACTTTTGCGCCGGAAGCACCGCGCAAACCCTCTCCCTCTATATCCTCTCGATGCTCCGCTCCGGAGATCTCTCCTATCGTCAATGCCCTCTCCGCCGTTCTCCTCCTTCTTAGCAGCCTGCTCGTCCTCGCTCTTCTTCACCCTTCAGAAACCCGCACGCAGGATCTTTTAATGAGACAAGATCTTCATCCGCTCCGGCGTCGTCCTCTTCTGGGTCGCCCTCATCTTCGGCGCCCTCTATTGGCCCAAATGGAATGGTCGTCAAGCTACGAGCCTAATAGCATCAATGTCTTTGCCTGGGGCGATATCCTCGATCCCGCCGTCATCGCCGACTTTGAAAAAGAGACGGGGATCAAGGTCAATCTCAACTACTACTCCT
Source organism: uncultured Simkaniaceae bacterium (assembly GCA_963813105.1). Classification (GTDB taxonomy): domain Bacteria; phylum Chlamydiota; class Chlamydiia; order Chlamydiales; family Rhabdochlamydiaceae; genus JAGXTH01. Next base: position 672,831 of record CAWEXT010000003.1, on the reverse strand, counting down.
CCAATGAAGAGCTCATCGTCAAACTCAAAGCCACCCGCGGCGAAGGCTACGATCTGATCATCCCTTCCGACTACGCCGTTAAGATCCTCATCAAGGAAGATCTCCTCAAACCCATTGACCAAAAGCCGCCTCGATTTTTGGCAGGACCTCAATCCCCTTCTTCTGGGGCATTTCTACGATCCCGGTAACAACTACTCCATTCCCTTCGAGTGGGAGCTTTTCGGGCTTCGGCATCGATAAAGACTTTTTCCAAAACCGTCCCTTCACCCCTTCCTGGGGTCTCATCTTCAACCGCAGCCTCATCGACTATCAGCATCGCCATGATCAACGATCCCATCGAAGCCGTCCATTTTCGCGTCCTTCTATCTCTTCGGCCCTCAAGATAGACTCTCCTCTACCCAAGCTGTAGCGGTCAAGCAATCTCCTCATGAAACAACAGACTGGGTGGCCGCCTATGCCAACTTCCGCGGCGACTATCTCCTCGCCACCAAAAACTGCCCCGTCGTCGTCGCCTCCAGCTCCTATATCTGGCGCACCATGCGGAATTTTCCCTTCGTCAACTTCGTCGTCCCCGAAGAAGGGACATTCATCACCATCGAAAACCTCTGCATCCCTATGCCCACCCAAAAAGAAGATCTCGTCTACAAGTTCATCAACTACCTCTATAGCAAAGAATCCTCCGCCTCCCACTTCAATACCTTCGGATTCTTCCCCTCCACCACCCACGCCTACGATCTCATGCACCTCGATCCCCTCGCCGAAAAACTCATGCAGCCCACCCCTGCACAATTCGCCAAGTACCACTTTACCCAACAGCTCCTTCCCGAAGACGCCATCCGCGACCTCTGGGTAGAAGTAAAATCGGGCGTATAATCAAAAAAAACCCCAGGTCCTAAGACCTGGGGTTTGCCTTTACGAATGTTTGAGGAGCTTTTTAGAAAGCGTACTCTTCGAGAAGATTGTCAATGGCAGTAAGGATAAACCCCAAATTCGCCCGTTCTTCACCCTTGAGCATTCTCTTGCCGAAATCCATAGATCTTTCAGCTTGTTCACCGATACCCTGTCCGAGCTCATCGGCAATACCCTTATCATGCCTTCTGAGGTCTTGATAGACATTAGAAACAGTTTCCATTCTTGATGTTATGCTTCTACGCATGTCCTTTAAACTATCTTTCGTATCGCCATCCGCACTTTCTGCCATTTCGTTAAGAATCTCGACGAGTTTCCCTTCCGAAAAATTCAGCTTGGGATCGCCTTTTAGATAGCGGATGCCAAAGTCCTTGATTTTCTTATTGGCTTTTCCGCGCTTTTCCTGAACTTTTTGCGCGAGGGCCTCAGCGACTTCCGGTTTGTTCTTTTGTAGAGTTTTGAATTTCGCATGAACTTTTCCTCTTGCTTCCAGAAGGAGCCCACGAATTTTGCTCAGATCTTCGAGCGCCTTTTTACCAACGCGAGGAGATAGTACCGCAGGAGATATGCTGACGGCCGGTTCAGCTTCTACTTTGAGCTCAGTAGGAGCTTCCCGAGTTTTACGGGGCGCTTTAGTAGCCACTTCTTTTTGTTTTTCTTTGGTCGGAGCTGCGATAGCTTCTGGAGATCGCATCGTTTTTAGGGTGTTCAATGCGGCATTATAGTGTCCTGTTAAAATCGCTTTAGCTTCTTGGTTTTCGAGTTTTTCGATTTCCTTAAGAATTTTCTTCAACTTTTCTTCAAGCTTTTTAACGGGTTGGGCGATTTCAGGTCGAAATTGAGGAACTTCTTCACCGCTTTCATCTTTGACGAAGACGATGAGTTTAAAAGATGCCACAACGATCGCGTTGATCTCCCCAGAAATCTTCGTAAAGTCTTCGGGAAACTTCATTTGGAGATTTTTCAATAAGACATCGATCTGTGCTTTGCTCTTATCATCAAGTCCAAGATTTCTAAGTGTATTGAGTCGATGGGTTATTTTATGGAGAGAATGAATATACGTATCTTGATTAGGATCCAAATCTCGGATCTCCTCAAAAATTAAATGAATTGCTTCAGAGATTCGTTGAGGAATTGCTTCCAAGCCACCCTCGATCATTTCCTCGAGCTGTGCTTTGGCAGCCTCATCACAAATTTCAAGAATACGAAATTGCTCGAGCTGTCTACGAATGATAGTGAGAGTCTGAACAAAATTACTCTTCTTAGGATCCAATTCTTGGATCTGGTTAAGAGTGGAAGAGACTGCATCGAACGCACCTTTCTGCATTGCTTCGAAGGAAGTCTGGAAGATTGGTTGGAAATGTTCGATTACACGGTCAGACATTTCGCTAATCGCTAGTTGCAGCACATGCAACCGATCATTGATTTCATTGAAATATTCTACGTAGTTTCGACTGTTTGGTTTTAAATTGCCGAACTCGATACCCAAGAATTCGATTTCTATATCGATGCGCTTAATTCGTGCTGCTTTTTCTTGATGAAGGTCTGAAAACTCTTTAACTGCTTTAATAGCATCATTGATCTTTGCATTTGCCTCAGCATAGTCATCTTGTTCATCATCATTGTATTTGCTGCTAGGGCCAAGTAAACCGCGTAGATCTAACAATTTTCTTTCCCATGTAGCGCACATGCCAGCGATTTCATCCTTCTCGCCTTCCTTAACAAACCCATCATCATCTCTACGAACGTGTTCAAGAGCATTTGTCACAATACCCACCGCTCCGGGCATCCTCATGAATATATTTTCTGGAGTCTTGGGTTTGGCGGGCGGCTTGAGTACCTTTTTGTGTTGGCTTTCTTTTTGAGCCAAGAACTTTTTCACTGGCTCAAGATCCATCTTAAGCTTTGCCTTCAGAGCTTTATCCGCGACACTGTCGACCAAAGCGTTCAGCTTGAGAAGTTCTTTCGCGTACTCCTCGCATTTTGCTCCGCACGTTTCGCTGCCTGGTGTTAATTGTAGGATTTTTTGCCCCAGCTCCACGGCAACTTTTGGCAAATTAGCTAGTTCTTTTGGAATTGAAAGACTCATAATTACCTGGATAATAACATTATGTATTATCAATATTATACTACTATTAATAATTAGTTACAATCAATGCCTTAAATTTCAAGACATTGATTGCCAGCGACTTACAAGAAACGAGCAGTAATTTCCAGCAAACCCTAACTCATTGATTCTTAAATGCTAACATGTAAACAATAAAGTTCATCGGTTAATGAACTAAGAATTAAGCTTTTTGCATACCCCCTATAGGAAGCCTCGGGCTCTAAGCTCCTCCTATAAACCCTGTCACTTAGGCGGAGGGATTGACTGGGGCTTATCTAAGCGCTCTAAATGAAGGTCGGGGTGGATTAGATGCCCCATAGTAGAAGGATCCGGTTGCCGCGCTTCAAAAGGACTATTTACAAAAATTTTCATTCGTAACTAAAGGCATTTTTAAAACCATTTTAAACACTCAACAGCGTCTACGTAGTTAGATTTAATATTTAATTGCATTATTATAATATCATTAAGATTGATATTAGCAATTATATTCATTATAATTTATACCAGGCTATAACTATAACCTTATAAAAAGGATAATATATGTTTGCACTAAGATTAGTTGGAATGGGCGGTTCCGTTCCACCGGCAGTTCAAAATTTCCAAGGCGAATACAATGATATTTTACGCGTTGCTCGGCAATCTCTTGCTGTACGCGAGTCTGCTTTTGAAGGACTTCAAGGAAGAATCACAAAACTAGACCAAGATATCACAGCAGCCTCTGCAGCCAACGATACGCAAAAAAAACCCAGCAATTCACTCAGAACGGGACTAGCGTCTATTCAAGATCGCATTCCCGCATTATTTAACTATCTAAGCCAGGCACAAACTGCGCATGGATTGCTTTCATCAAGCCGAATACTTAACGAAAGAGATGTAAGAGAACTAGAACTTCAAAGGAAATTGCCCGTAGCTTCTACTCCAGAAATAGCTATGCTCAATCTAGAATATCTAGCCCTTGATCAAGCTGTTAAAGCACATTCTCTCCAAAAAGACTTCGATGAGAGATTGGATGAAAGAGCTCGTAGTCTTCATTCGGATTTGGGCATTGTTGAAAGGCTTTGCTTCGTTCTTCCAGCAGATCTAGCATCTGAAAAAGAAAATATTGTCAAAGATATCGGTTCTTTACGAGTTGATCTTCAGACCTTAGAGCAAACTATTCAAACCATTCGAGAAGCTCATGATCAAGTTGGCTTCCAACCTGAGCAATTTGCAGAAATCAGCGGTCCGAGCCTTGTTGTTAATGCCGATGCAGATTATCAGCCTGTAAGACTTCCTCATGGCGTACCTGCGGGCGCAGTTAAATATCCCATCCCACCTCATCTTCAGAAACCTGCTCCTGAACCCGATCAGAAAGAGCCTCCTCAAGCCCCAGCACGAAAAGGCTTTTCTCTATGGAAAGCCGTTACTGTTGTAGGCGCTGCTGTACGTGATACTACATCAAAATACGCTGGAAAAGCCCAAAGAAGCGTTCAGAAGAGATCGGCAGCCGTTGTTAGCGGTGTAGCAGCTGCAGCAAGCTCTATGAAAGCAACTGTCGCCAGCGCTGTATCAGCTAAACCTAAGCAACAACAGCCTGATCCTGATGACGATTTCGATCTCGATGCCCCTGATTTACACCATGCTGCACAACCTTATAGTGCAGCCTTTGGACCATCAAACTCTTCAAAAAGTGCCTCAGATCGTAGAGATGACTTTGGTGATCTCTAAAACAATGGAATCCTGCTTTTCCCAAGAAAAAGCAGGACCTCTCTAGGAGCAATTATGGCATTGGATGTGGCAAGAGTTGGTTATGGAGTTCCAAACCCAACACATGTTGAGTCAGCGGATATTCTTCTTAGCCAATTAAATAAGATCGTCGCGGACGCAACGAGCGCGATTCGAGACAAGGGGTTCGAAATTTGCCTTGGCAATCTCCAAGGGAGATTGACGGAGATCCAAACAGCTGCCGATGTGCATGTGCGAAGATATAGTGAATCGGGACAAGATCCATTGATTCTCGCTGCATTCCAACGTGTGCAAAAAGAAGCTGAAGAAGCCCAAGAATATCTCGCTTCTGTGAAATCTTTTCACCAAGATCGGATCAAAGCTGGAAAACTACCTAGAACGGCCGCCAGCTGGCTTCCTTCATTCAAAAATGTCGTCACGGGAGTTCGTTTGGGGACAGTGGGTGCTGCAAAGAAGGTTGTGAATGCAACTAAAGGCGCTATCTCCAGTGCAGCAAATGTACCAAGGCAAATGCAAGAACAGGTTGGCTCTGCTTATCATGCCGCATGCAATAAAGTTCTTGGAAGTCCATCAGCCGATGGAGATACCCAGTATCATTTCTAAATAAAAAAAACCCGCCCTTTTCTCAAGGAGAGGGTGAACTATATAAAAAAGGAATAATCAATGTTCGCATTATCACGAGTAACCGATGCTGTTTCTTCCGCTGCCTCTGCAGCTAAATCCTTAGTAGTCCAGGACAAATCCCTCCCACCGGAAGTCCAAAAATTCCATGATGAGTATGAAAGCATTCTACGCATAGCTCGGCAATCCCTGTCTCAACCTCAATTTGATTTGCAAGGACTGCAAACACGAGTCGTCCAATTGAACCAAGACATGAGGCAAGCTGAAACCGATCTAAGAACTTCCGGCCGCGGAAGCGCGCAAAAGAACTCTGACGCCACCACAATCAAAGTCGCATTAGCGCGTATTGGCCACCGTCTTCAACCTTTAAATGAATATCTAAAACGAGTCGAAACTGTGCATAAAGTACTATCTCCAAACCGGATGATTAGCGAAAGAGATGCAAGAGAATTAGAACTCAAAATGCAAATGCAACCGGTTCAAGAGAGTCCTCCTGAATTGAAAATGCTCGATGGAGAATATGAAACTCTTTTTCGAGAAGCAAGACAACTTTCAAGCAAGGGTGATTTCGATACAGCCTTTAATACCTTTCTAGACAAGGTCCGTGCTCTGGAATCCGATATAACAGCTATTGAGAGACTCTGCGAAGCTCTTCCAAGAGATTTAATGGAAAAGAGGACAATCATCGAAGGAATCGTCCATATGCGAAGGAAACTCCCTGATTTAAAAGCTCTCGCCAGACAAGCTTTAATCACCCAAGATCAAATAGGCCCAGTAGTAGAAGAAACTGCAAAACTCACTTCAGCTTTGAACATTGCTGCAGGGGATTATTTCAAAGCTCCTGAAGCCCAAGCTGAAGCCGCTTCTTTTCAAGCATCCGAACCTCTTGCTGATCCCGAAGATGATGCTCGAGCCCCAGCTTCTAAGGGCTCTTTATGGTCCTCAGTTTCTGGCGCAGGTTCCTTTGTAGCAAAATACGCGGGAAAAGCTAAAAGAAGCGCAGTAAAAAGAAGCGACAGCGCTTGTTAACGGCGCTGCAGCTGCAGCAAGCTCTGTGAAAGCAACTGTCGCGGGTGTTGTATCCGGTCAACCGAATGAACAAATACTGCAGTCATAACCTGGATCTAGATTTACTTAGGTCCGCGGTCAAAAAAAACCCCGTCTTTCCTAAGGAAAGAAGGGGTATATCTCAAGAAATGGAATCGGGAAAAACTATTTTGCCGCGGTTTTCTTTTTCTCGATATAGTTGACGACATCGCCAACAGTTTTGAGTTTTTCAGCTTCTTCTTCAGAAATTTCAAACCCAAAACGCTCTTCAAACGTCATAATTAGTTCAGTGAGGTCTAGCGAATCGGCATTGAGATCCTCGACGAAGGATTTATCGAGTGATACATCTGCCGCATCGACGCCGAGCTGCTCGACGACGATATCGATGACTTCTTTTTTCAGTGTCATAGGCAGTTTTCCTTTTCCTTTTTTACGCGATGTTTAAGCGCGTTTGGTTGATAGTTACATGACCATTCCGCCATCGACTGTCAGCACTTGTCCGGTCATATAGTCCGAAAGAGGACTTGCGAGGAAGAGCGCCATATCGGCGATGTGCTGGGGCTGTCCAAGACGCCCCATCGGGATTTTTTTCAAAATAGACTCTTTTTGGATGTCGGTGAAGACATCGGTCATCGCTGTTTGGATAATACCGGGAGCGATGCAATTCACGGAGATGTTTCTGGAGGCGACTTCTTGCGCGAGGGCTTTGGTGAAGCCGATCATCCCTGACTTCGAAGCAGCATAATTGGCTTGCCCGGCATTGCCCGTCAAGCCGACCACAGAAGAGATATTGATGATCTTTCCGCCCTTTGCTTTGAGCATGGGACGGACGAGCGCTTGGCAGAAGTTGAAGACAGATTTGAGATTGGTATCTAATGACAGCATCCCAATCTTCTTCGCTCATCTTCATGAGAAGGCCGTCTCGGGTGATGCCGGCATTGTTGACGAGGATATCGATTTTGCCAAAGTGGGTAAGAAGCTGTTCGATGACTTGGTCGACGGCCTTTTTATCGGCGACGTTGACGAGGACTTTGGTGAATTTTTGCTCGGGGGAACTACGGAGTGCTTCGAGCTCGGCAAGTACCTTAGCGGCTCGTTCTTCATTGGTGCCGATGATAGCGACATTGGCTCCATGGCGAGCGAATAGGAGCGCGATTTCCCGGCCGATGCCGGCAGTAGCCCCTGTGACAATAGCGCTTTTGTCTTTTAACAACTGCATGCAACCTCACAGATTTTTGCAAGCGATTCGAGATCGGAGACTTTTTCCAAACTCAAGATCGCTTCTGGCGCAGCGCCGATTTTTTTATTGATGCCGGAAAGGGTTTTCCCGCAGCCGATCTCGAGGAATGTTTGCACCCCTTCTTTGATCATGGCGCGTATGCCCTGCTCCCATCGGACGGTCCCTGTCACTTGTCTGAGCAGATTTTCCCTGACATCCGAAAGGGATTTAACATAGCCGCCAGGTACATTCATGACAAGGGAGATATTGCTTTCTTTAAGGGGCGTTTGCTCGATTTTGGAGCTAAGCCTTTTTTGAGCGTCTTGCATCAGGCCGCTATGAAAAGCCCCTGATACGTCGAGGGGCAGAATTCGTTTGGCTCCGAGATCTTTGAGCGTTTCACCGGCAGCTTCGACACCGGCGAGGGTGCCGGATAGCACTACTTGTCCTGGGCAATTTAAGTTGGCGACCCAAATCGATTGCTGTGTTTGCAGACGACGGACCGCTTCTTCGACAATGGGGGCATCGAGCCCGAGAACGACGCGCATCGTACCGGGATGGTTTTCGCAGGCATCCTGCATGAATCTAGCGCGATCGCGAACGAGAAGAAGGGCGTCTTTGAATTTCGTGATCCCCGATGCTACTAACGCCGAATATTCGCCAAGGCTTAGTCCTGCTGCTACAGTTGGAGCAAATGCGGGAAGTTGTTTTTGTAGAACGCGAAGAAGGGCGATGCTGACGACGAAGATGGCCGGCTGGCTATTTTTTGTCAGCGTGAGCTGTTCGGCAGGTCCTTCGAAAATCGTCTTGCTCAAGGCAAAGCCTAAACATTCGTCGGCTTCTTGAAATACTTCTTTTGCTTCGAGGAATTGGTCATGGAAATCTTTTCCCATGCCGACATATTGCGCGCCTTGTCCTGGAAAGAGATAAGCAGTGGCATTTTTCATCGTTGTCATTCTCCGTGAGTGAGGATGGAGGCTCCCCAGGTCAGCCCTGCGCCGAAGGCTACGAGGAGAATCGGTTCTTGGGAAGTAGTTGTCTTTTCTGTAGTGAACTCATCGAGGGCAATCCCCAAGGATGAGGCCGAGGTATTGCCGTATTTATGGAGGGTGATGTAGACCTTTTCCATCGGCACTTCAAATCTCTTCGCCATCGCTTCGATGATGCGGATGTTGGCTTGATGCGGGATGATCCAGGAGACTTCGGAAATCCCTGTTTTGATGAGCGCCGCTTTCGAGGCCGCTTCCATGCGTCTTACCGCATGCTTATAGGTTTCTTTGCCATCCATCTTAATATAGTGCAGACCTTCGGCCAAAGTCTGTTGCGATGCAGGGTTTCGCGAACCTCCGCCGGGCAACATGAGCAATTCAGCCTGTTCGCCATCGCAGCCCAGTGTGACATCGCGGATCAAATATCCCTTGCCTTCGCCCTTGACGATGCAAGCTGCCGCCCCGTCTCCAAAGAGAACGCAGGTCGAACGGTCGGTATAATTGACGATGGAAGAGAGTTTTTCAGAAGCGACGAGTAGGACTGTTTTATAGACGCCCGATTCCACGTAAACCTTGGCCATAGAGAGCCCATATAAAAAGCCGGTGCAGGCCGCTTGTAGATCGAAGGCAGCCGCATTGGTTGCGCCTAGTTTGGCTTGCAAAAGGCAGGCTGTGCTAGGGAATATATAATCGGGTGTTAGGGTCGCAAATAAGATGAGGTCGATTTCTTGTGGGGAAACATTGGCTTTTTCCATCGCTCGCTTCGCAGCTTCGAAGCCCATATCAGAAGTGAATTGTCCTTCCGCGGCGATTCGTCTTTCTTTCATCCCGGTGCGCGTCCAAATCCACTCGTCGGTCGTATCAACCATTTTTTCAAGATCTTGATTGCTCAAGACTCGATCGGGTACATAGGAACCTGTGGCGACAATACGGGCATTAACCATGGATATATCCTAAAAAAATGATTCCCACTGCAAAAAGTGTAGCCGAAAAGGACAAAAAACGAAAGCATCAAGTAATATGTCTAGAGACTCTCTCCTGATTAAGGCTTGGTCGATTTTGGGGATTCTTTTGGCCGATTTTCGATTAATTTTTCGGGGGTAATATCGACCTCGAGGTATATTACCCCCGAAAAATTAATCGAAAATCGGCCAAAAGAACCTCAAGCTCGACAGAAGTTTAATCCGGAGAGAGTCTCAAAATATTGCTTATTTGAAAATGGTAAAGGAAAAATGTCAAAATTCCCCCAGCATTTATCGACCCTGATCGCCTACCTGAAAAAATGGCCCGGAGTAGGGGCTAAAACCGCCGAAAGATACGCTTTTCACCTGCTTGGCTGGGAAGAAGCCGAACTCGAAAAATTGGCCGCCCTAATTGGAGATATCAAGAAAAAAATTACTTCATGCCTGGAATGCCATACTCTAATGGAGGATGGGGGCTGCCGCTATTGCGACCCTTCCACCCGCGATCAACGGGCCTTATGCGTCATCGCATCGCCCAAAGATGTCTTCGCCCTTGAAGAAACACGCGTCTTTAAAGGACTCTACCATGTAATAGGAACTCTTCTTTCTCCGCTTCAAAGCCGCAACCCCGAACATCTTGGCGTCGATAAACTCAAACAGCGTCTTCAAAAAAGAGGGGTGCAGGAAATCATCATTGCTCTCGATTCGACCCTAGAAGGAGACGCCACCGCGCTCTACTTGAAAAAACAGCTCGAGACGCTTCCGCATATTAAAGTTTCTCGTCTAGCTTTTGGACTCCCCCTCAATTCCACGCTCGATTTCATCGACGGCGGCACACTCATCAAAGCCCTCACTGGTAGACAAATGGTCTAGATTTTTCCCTTATCGCTTTCGCCAATGGGTGTGAGGAAGGTGATTTCTGGCATCGCTAGTAATAAGGGGACGGCGTTTTTGCGATAACGGAGAAAATGGGGAAGGCTCGTGTGGACATTCATGGCATCTTTGGAAGCCCAATGCTCGATCATCACAAAACGGGAAGGATTTTCAGCATCGCGATGCAATGCATAACGTAAACATCCTGGTTCCTTACACGTGCCTTTAGCCAAAAGTTTCAGTTCTTTTTCCAATTCTTCATGATGACCTGGCTTGGCTTGCAACGTCGCAATCATGACGATCTCTTCCATTTCCCCTCCAAATCCTAGACATAACAGAAATTGCGTTTGTAAATATTCATTTCTCTTTTATACTCCACAAATCTTTTATCAACACGCAAGCACATGAACAAACGACTTTACGCTCTTCTTAGCTTAGCCTTGTTTACCTGCACTCCGAATTTTTATGCCGAAGCAGCATTAGCTCCAGCTGAAGCCTTTGAGGAAAAACGGGTGGCTTCCATTGAAGTCGAAGCCCAAAGCCTCACTCCTGGATCGACTTTTGATCAGAAAGCTGTTCTCACAAAACTCGACACAAAAATCGGCGAGCCATTTTCTCAAGCAGCTTTCGACCGCGATCTCAAAATGCTCGCCAATGAATACGATCGCATCGAACCGCAAATCGATGTGAAAAATGGCGAAGTCTATGTGACGATCAAAGTATGGCCCCGTCCTAAAATCCGCGAAATCCGATGGGAAGGCAACCACTTCGTCAGCACTAAGACTCTCAAAAGCGAACTCAGCGTCAAGCCTAATTCGACCTTCAAACGGACGAACTTCAACAAATCCTTCGAGAAAGTCAAAGAGTACTATATTAAGAAGGGCTTCTTCGAATCGCAGCTCGAATACCGCCTTGAGCGCGATATGAAGACCAATGAAGTCGATATCGTCATCGAAATCCATGAAGGAAGAGCCGGAATTATCGATGACATCGTCTTCGAAGGGTTCACAGACGAGGAGAAGAGCAAAATCCTCGAAATGATCTACACCAAAAAATACAACCTCTTTACGAGCTGGCTGACGGGCCATGGGCGCTTCAATGAAGAAGCGGTCGAACAAGATAAACTCACGATCGTCGACTCCTTGCAGAACGAGGGCTATGCCGATGCGAAAGTCATCTTGCGCATCGACGACTCTCCAACCCCAGGCAAAATCGTCATCGCATTGACAGCCGAACGAGGGCCGCTCTATCATTTCGGGCAGATTTCCTTCACTGGTAACAAACTCTATACCGATAGGGAAGTGGAAACCCGGTTCTTGGTGCATCCTGAAGATGTCTATTCCCCTGAAAAATTGCGCGATACTGCGCAAGCGATCAAAGATCTCTATGGACGACGAGGATATATCGACACGATTGTCGATTATGAATTGCACGCTTCAGAAAGCGCGCCCATTTATAATGTCCATTTCACAATTGAAGAAGGCGCCCAGTACAAAATCGGCATCATCCGCGTGTATGGGAATAATTCGACGCAAACTTCGGTCATCCTGCGCGAATCGCTCCTCACTCCTGGCGAGACCTTCGACTCGGCCAGGCTCAAAGCTACACAGATGAAACTCGAGAACATTGGCTACTTTAAGAGCGTCAATGTCTACGCGGTCCGCACGCAAGATGATGAGAACCTCGGCGAAAGCTATCGCGATGTCTACATCGAAGTCGAAGAGACGACGACAGGCAGTATCAGCGCCTTTGCCGGATTTAGCTCGGCAGACAACGTCTTCGGCGGTCTCGAACTTTCCGAAACCAACTTCAATTACAAAGGCCTTTTCAGGATTCACCAAAATGGCTTATCCGGCCTCCGCGGCGGCGGCGAATACCTGCAAATCCGCGCCAACCTCGGAGCCAAGCAGTCGAGCTATACCCTCTCATGGATGACTCCCTATTTCCGCGATACATTGTGGCGTACAGGCTTCGACGTGAGCTACACCACCAGCCATGTCGTCTCCAGCGATATCCACATCCGCACAATCGGCGGCAGTATTTTTGCAAGCTATCCTGTCACCAACCTGTGGACATTCGGAACGCGTTACCGCATCCGAAATTCCTACAACAGACTCGAGGGCAACGAACACAAGAAATTGCCTAAGAATCAAAAAGAACAGATCGACCGCGACGGCCTTATTTCCGCGATCAACGCCTCGATGAACTACGATTCGACCGACAGCATGACTAAGCCCCATAACGGCTTTAGGTCCTATATCGAAGGGGAAATCGCCGGCCTCGGCGGGCAGTTCCATTTCGGGAAACTCAGCTATTTAAATACTTCCTACACACAGCTATGGCCGCATGGCATTATGAAGTATAAATTTGATTTTCGCTTCATCATCCCCTTTACAGGTTTGCACCACATCCCCTTGAGCGAAAGGTTCTTCCTCGGCGGTGAAGGCTCAGTAAGGGGCTATAAACCTTTTGACATCGGCGAACACTTCAAAAATGGCGATCCTCAGGGCGGAATTTCCTCCTCGGTCCTGTCCGTGGAGTATTTACACGAGATCCTGAAAATTTTGGATGGCTTCCTTTTTATCGATGCTGGTAGTCTTGCTATGAAAGAGTTCCATTTAGGGACTTATAGGATGAGTTGGGGATTCGGTGTCAGGCTCGAACTCATGAACCGCGTTCCGATCATCCTAGGTATGGGCTTCCCTGTGAACCGTGGTAAACGTGAAGAGGATCAAAAATTCTTCTTCTCCATGGGCGGGCAGTTTTAAAGATTTTATTTAACTTTTTAGGAGTAGAGAATGAACCGTCGATTCTTCCTTTCGCTTCTGACCGCTATGGGTCTTACAGCGAGCGCTTTCGCTGCTGACAGCAATGTCGGCATTGTCAACTTTGCCTCTTGCGTCACTGATTCCAAGCTCGGCAAACAAGAACAATCCTCGTTCGAAAGCTTGAAAAAACAAATGTCCACGCTGCTCGAAGACACAGAAAAACAGCTACAAGAATTAGCTGCAAAATTCAACGACCAAGAATATCTCGATGGTCTATCTCCTGAAGCAGAAGAAGAGCTCAAAGGCAAATTCGCACGCTCTCAACGAAGACCTTCAGCGCTACCAAAATCAGTACTACCAAGTACTCAACCAAGCCAACATGCGCATTGTTCAAGTCCTCAGCACATCGATCAGCCAAGCCGCTGAAAAAGTCGCTAAAGACAAAAAACTCGGCATGGTCGTCAATAAAGAAGCTTGCTTCTTCTTCGCTCCTACTCTCGAAGTGACAGCGGATGTCATTACGGAAATGGACAAGAACTATGCAGCGCAAGAAAAAGCCAAAGAAACTGCTGCTGCTGAAGAAGCAAAAGCAGAGAAAAAGGCTGAAGCGAAAGTAAATAGTGAAGCTACTCGCTCTAAGGATCTCGCAAAACTGACAGGATCGCACATAGTCGGCGATCCTGATTTTGTCGTTTCAGGGGTTGAAGCGCTCGAAAGCGCCGGCAGCGAAGATGCTTCATTTTCTGCTCGAATCCGCGCTATCGAGAACAAATGAAACAATCCAAAGCTGGGGTGATCTGCGTCGCCCCCGACATAGAACTCTCCTGAAGGGAAAAACTTCCTTGTTTCAGAAAATCCCTCCCGCGCCTTTCAACTCATCGCAGAAATGCTCCTCAAAAGCAAAGGGCTGAAAACCGGATTCGAAGGAATCCACCCCACTGCCATTATCCATCCTGAGACGACCATCGCTACCGATGTCCAGATCGGACCCTATGTCGTCATCGACAGAGGCTCAAAAATCGGCGAAGGCACCGATTCTCCATGCGCATGTCTGCATCGGCCCTCTTGTCGAAATCGGCGAAGAGTGCACACTTTTCATCCCACAGTCGTCGTCCGCGAAGGATGCCGACTTAGGCAACCATGTCGTCCTCCAACCAGGCGCCGTCATCGGCTCCTGCGGTTTTGGCTATACGACAAACGCCGAAGGCGAGCACCAAAAACTCGAACAGCTCGGCATCGTCATCATCGAAGACGATGTCGAAATCGGCGCCAATACGACCATCGACCGCGCCCGCTTCAAAGAAACGCGCATCGGACGCGGCACCAAGATCGACAATCTCGTCCAGATCGGCCATAATGTCTGTCTTAGGTCAACACAACCTCATCGTCTCCCAAACTGGCATCGCAGGTTCGGTCAAAACCGGCAAGCAATGTCATCATGGGCGGACAAGCCGGCGTCGTCGGCCATCTAGAAATCGCCGATTTCGTCATGATCGCCACACGCGGCGGCGTCAGCAAGAACATGGACAAGCCAGGCAAATATGCCGGCGGGCCCGTCATGCCTCTTGGCGAATACAATCGCCAGCAGGTGCAGCTCCGCAAAATCGGCGAATACGTGAAAAGAATCGAAGAACTCGAGGCGCAAGTCAAAAAACTCTCTGAGTAGAGGGATTACGTGAGATTTCCTCCCAAGACTTCGTATCCTTGGTATATCCGCCTTCTCCTCCGCTTCCAAAGAAAACGCTACGGCGCGCCTTTTGAACCCGTTTTGCTCTGGGGACGGACGCCACGCGTCTTTTTAGGATTTCTTTTCATGAACAAGGCGCTGAATCGGAAGAATTCTCCGATTCCTCCCAAACTTCGCGCCCTCGTCACTGTAAGAGTCTCCCAGATCAACCAATGCGCCTTTTGCATCGACATGAACTCCGCTATGGTTCTACAAAAAGGCGGTTCGGAAGATCAACTTCTCGATCTCGAACGCTTTCAGGAAAGCTCTCTTTTCAGCGAAGCAGAAAAAAACGCCTTAGAGTATGCAGAAAGAATGACCAAGTCCTCTGACAAAATCTCCGATGGTCTGATACAGAGACTCAAGGCACATTTCGATGAAGATGCGATCGTCGAACTCACTGCGCTGATCGCCTATCAGAATCTTTCTAGCAAATTCAATGCCGCTTTAGATGCTTCGGCATTCGGCTTTTGTAAACGACGATGAAACGCCTCGCTCTGCTCGCAGTTTTGTGTTTAGTAACCGGTTGTAAAAAATCTTCCTCCAATGTCCAAGCGCTTCTGCAAGATCGCGTCGATAAAGGCTATTATGTAGGCATTGTCGCCTGTGTCATCGATCCGGGCGGCACGGAATTCTACACCTGCGGCAACGTCTCTAAAGAAGCAAATGCTTCTTCTGTCACCAAGAAAACTCTATTTCCGATCGCTTCCATCACCAAAGTGTTCACCACATTGCTTTTGGCCGATGCTGTCGTCCAGGGACAAGTACGCTTAACCGATCCTGCAAGCAAATTTCTGCCGATGACTCTTCCTACTTACGGAAACACCGAAATCACCGTAGAAGATCTGGCTACGCATACTTCGGGTTTGCCCGCTTTTGGCCTCCAGGGCCTTCAGGAAACAAAAGAAGAAATGTACCAGAGTTTGCATCAGGCTAAGCTGATGTATGCTCCAGGCAGCCGCTATGCCTATTCCAATATCATCGGGCTTTTGGGCGATGTCGAATCATCCATCGCGAAAGACTCCCTATGAAGCCCTCTTAGGGGAGAAAATCTTAAAGCCCCTTGGCATGAAGAACACGAAACTCGTCCCCTTTCCCAATGATCAAGCCGTCATTGGCTACAATGCTGCCGATGTCCCAGGGAACGCCCTTTTCCTTCCCTGTTCTGGAAGCCGCAGGAGCGCTACAGTCCACTGGTGAGGATCTTGCCAAATTCGTCGCGGCAAATATGGGCCTCAAAAAGACTCCTCTATATCCCGCGATGCAGCTATGCCATAAACCCATTCATAACGAAGGCGCTCCCTTAGTGGACTTCGACTTTCCTGGCACGGAAACCCTACAAATCGGCTTGGGATGGAACATCGATGAGGAGCATGGCGTCATCTGGAAGAACGGCAACTTCCCCAACTACACGAGCTTTATCGGCTTCAATCCCAAGACCAAACGAGGAGTGGTTGTTTTAGCCAATACGGGCAACATCGCCTATACCGACAACCTCGCCCTCCATCTCTTGAATCCCGAACTTGCCCTACTCCCCCTCTATACCGAAGTCGATGTACCCAAGGAGACCCTCGATTCCTATGCGGGTAGATACCGCGTCTCCGACAAGACCTACTATTCCTTTCAAAGCGAAGACAATCACTTGATGGCGCACCACATAACGGCAATGGGCACTTCAGGGCCCTTCAACATCTATCCGATGTCGGATCATGAGTTTTTCGGTCGCGTCGACAACGCCGTTTTTACCTTTTCTGAGGAACAAGGCAAGATGACTCTCACCCTTCAAGAAGGCGGAGAGAAGAAAACCGGCATTCGGGTTTCCGCCGACTAGCCAAAATACTTCCCGAGATCTATTCTGAAAGCAACCCAGGGGGGTATTATGAAAAACTGGATTTTAGGCTTATCTGTTTTAGGATGTCTCGGAGCAGTTTTGCTCTTCGCTACAACTTCAGACGGCTGTAAGTGCAATAAACCACCGAAGACCAAGTGCTGCGAAAAATGCCCATGCGGCGGCGGTAGCGGCGGCAATCCTAAATAGTCTCGATAGACGAGTAATCCCTGTCGGAGTACTACTAAGTTAACGGGGGGTATTCACCACCGCTAGGGCGGCTATCATGATGCAGATCTACTATAAATCTGCGCACGATAAGGAGTTTCAGGTCCTCAATGAGCCGAAAGACGGCTGTTGGATCCACTTTGAAGAAGCGACCCAGGAAGATCTCATCCAACTCTCCCAGCTCGCCAATCTCGATCCCCTTGATCTTCAGGATTGTTTAGATAAATACGAGGTCCCTCGCGTCGAGCGGATCAAAAACACCGTGATCGTCATCACAAGACACCCTTCCGACCAAGAGCTCGGTCTTTATACCTCGACTCTCACCATGATCATCTGCCCCCACTACTTCATCACCATTTCCCCGCAAAAAAGCCCTCTTGTCCGCAACTACCTCACGCAGATGAATCGCATTTCGACCCTGCAAAAAACGAAGCTTTTGATTTATCTGCTCCTCAAGATGATGCAGGATTTTTCTCTTCAGGTAAAGAGAGTGCGCTTCAATGTGATCAAGCAAGAAAGAGAGCTCGTTAGGGTGAGTAGCGAAGACATCATCACGATGACCAAAAACGAGGACATCCTGAATCAATATCTCTCCACTCTGGTTCCTCTACGAAATGTCTTAGAAGGGATTACCTCGGGAAAGTTCTTCGAGCTGCACGATAAAGACCAAGAGCTCATCGAAGACTTGCTCAATGCCTCAAAGCAGTCTGAAATCCTCTGCAACGTCAACCTCAAGAGCCTTCGGAGCCTTCGCAACTCCTTCCAGATCATCTTTACGAATAACGTCTCGAAGACCATCAAGATCCTGACAGCCCTGACGATCCTCTTCAGCATCCCGACGGTGGTTTCGAGCATTTATGGAATGAACGTGGGCCTTCCCTTCAAGGATAATCCCCACGCCTTTCTCTATCTCATGCTCTTCATCACCGGGCTCTTCGTGCTGGTCTATATCTTCTTCCAGCGCAAAGAATGGCTCTAGATAAGTAGCGAAGCGGGATTCTCGAGGATCTTTTGCAGACTTTTCATGAACTGCGCCCCCATAGCCCCATCGATGACGCGATGGTCCACAGAAAGAGTCATATTCATGATTTTGCCCACTACGACCTTGCCATCCTGGACGACCGGCTTTTCTTCGATGCCGGAGACGGCTAGGATCGCCGCTTGCGGGGGATTGATGATCGCCGAGAAGTCGGTGATCCCGTACATGCCCATATTAGAGATGGTAAAGGAGCCGCCGACGTATTCCTGGCGGTCGAGTTTGCCGGCTTTTGCCTTAGCGGCAAGAGCCTTTACTTCGGTGGAGATCTCTCCGAGGTCTTTGAAATCGGCATGGCGGACGATCGGAGTGACAAGCCCCCCTTCGATGCTGACCGCTACGGAGATATCGATGGTTTTGAATTGGATTACGTTCTGTTTTACGGAATCGTAGCCGCAATTGACTTCTGGATGCTCTCGCAGCGCCAAGGCCACTGCTCGAACGATAAAGTCGTTGATGCTGAGCTTCACGCCGACATTCTTGAGCTGCTCGCGAATCGAGAGGAGTTCATCGACGCGCATAGATTGTGTGACATAGAAATGGGGAATAAAGGTTTTGGATTCCTGCATCCGTTGCGCAATGATTTTTCTCATCGGCGAAAGAGGAACTTCTTCGAAAGCTCCAGGAGCTTCGGTGGGCATTTCCCTTCTTCCGAAGGCGACGATGGTATCAGGTTGACCGGTATCGACATCTTTAGCGACGACGCGTTGTCCGGGACCTGTCCCTTTCACGGTCGTGAGATCGATCCCTTTTTCCTTGGCCAGCTTGCGGGCAAGCGGCGAAGCGAGAACTCTTCCTTGTACCATTTCTCCTCCTTGAGGGAATTGATAATTTTGTAGGGGTGGCTCAGGAACAAACGCAGGCTGTTGGATTCCAGATCCGGTAGCTTTTGCGGCAGGTGCGCTAGGCGCAGCAGCTTCGGCTTTTGCAGCGACGGCTTGGGGTTTTGCTGCGGGAGCTTCCCCTTCTGGCTTATAGCCTTCGATGCTTTCATCGGCTTTTTCTGTGAAAATCGCCACGGCTTGGTTGACGGCAGCTTCCTTGCCTTCTTCGACCAAAATTTTGCGAAGATACCCTGCATCGATGGCATTATGCTCGACTGTGGCCTTATCGGTTGCCACCTCGAAGAGAACATCGCCGGCTTTGACCTTATCGCCAACTTTTTTGTGCCATTTCGTGAGCGTGCCCGCTTCCATAGTAGGGGTGAGTTTGGGCATCGTCAATGTGAAGGGCATAGAAAAAACTCCTAGTCATTTAAGGAATAAGTATGGGGTTGTTTCACAAAATCGTCAATGATCTTAACGAAGAGTCTCTTCGCAAGCGCGCAGGATGCGCTCCTTATTGGGCATTGTCTCGTATTCAAGAACTTTTGAATAGGGCATCGGGGTTTCATACTGGCAGACCCTTTTGAGGGGGACGTCGAGGAAATAGAAGCAATGCTCGAGGATCTGGAAGCCGACTTCTGAGGAGATCCCGCTGAAAATATGCCCTTCTTCGACGAGGACGCAGCGATTGGTCTTGCGGACCGATTCGGCGACTGTGGTGATATCGAGTGGCTTGATGCTGCGAAGATCGATGAGTTCTACTTTGATTCCACGAGCGGCTAGAACAGCGACGACTTGTTTGCAGACGTTCACCATACGGCTGTGAGCGATAAGGGTGAGATGCGTTCCCTTCGGTCACGACTCTAGCTTTGCCGATGGGAACGAGATATTGCTCGGTGGGGATCTCCATTTTATCGTTATAGGAGAGTTCGTTCTCGAGGAAAAGGACCGGATTGTTGGAGCGGATGGCGGATTTGAGAAGTCCCTTGGCGTCGTAGGCGTTACTGGGAGAAAGAATGATCAGGCCGGGAAGGTTCCCGTAGATCGCTTCGACGTTATGGGAGTGCTGCGAAGAAACCTGCGCAGCGGCTCCATTGGGGCCCCGGAACACGATGGGAACGCTGAAGCGATTGCCCGACATATAGTGCATCTTGGAGGCATTGGAAATGATCTGGTCGGCTGCGACGAAGGAAAAGTTGAAGCTCATGAACTCGACGATCGGCCTAAGTCCTGTCATTGCAGCGCCAATGGCAAGACCTGCAAACGCCGATTCAGAGATCGGGGTATCGAGAACCCGTTTGGGGCCCCATTTATCGAGCATGCCCTTCGTGACTTTGTAGGCGCCGTTGTATTCAGCGACTTCTTCTCCGATGATGAAGACCCTGGGATCGCGCTCCATCTCTTCATCCATGGCTTGTCTTAGCGCTTCGCGGATGTCGATCAGTTGCATCGGCATGGCTATTTGTCCTCCGGCGCAAAGACGTCTTCGCCTAAGGTAATCGGATCGGGCCAAGGGCTCTCATCAGCGAACTTCATAGCGGCGACGACGATGTCTTTCTGCTCTTTATCGAGCTCCTCGAACTGCTCATCGGTGAGGAGATTTTTCCCTTTGAGGAAGTTCAGGAGATACTGAATGGGATCGCGCTGTAGGCATTTTTGCAGCTCCTCTTTGGAACGGTAGAGAGCGGGATCGGAAATAGAGTGGCCGCGGAACCGTTCTGTGATCACTTCGACGATAACGGGACGTGAAGTTTTGAGAGTTTCTTGGAAAACATGCTGGAAGCCTGCATAGCAATTGAAGATGTCCATGCCATCGAAGGTATAGGCTTTTAGGCCATAGGAAGGGGCTTTCGTCTCGGCGATCGGCTCTGTGGAAATCGCCCGATTGACGGCAGTTCCCATTCCCCATTTGTTGTTTTCGATGACGATGATGAGGGGAAGATCCCATAGAGCGGCCAAATTCAATGTCTCGTGGAAAGTTCCTTGCGCTACGGCGCCTTCTCCGAGGAAGCAAACGGCGACTTTCTTTTGATCGAGGTATTTGGCGGAGAAGGCAGCTCCAGCTGCGACAGGAATCTGCCCTCCGACGATGCCGAAGCCTCCGAGCATCTTATCGGTATAGAAGTGCATCGATCCGCCTCGGCCGCGGGCATTTCCAGTTGCCCTGCCATAGAGTTCGGCCATGAGTTCATTGGGAGGAGCGCCTAAAAGTAGTGCGAGGGCATGGCAGCGGTAGGATGTGATCCACCATTGATCATGTCCCCATGATGTCGACCGCGGAAGTTTGAACAGCTTCCTGACCAATATAGGCGTGGTAGAAACCCCCGATTTTTCCGTGCTGATAGGCAGATTCACCGCGGATTTCGAAATTTCGGATCAAGAGCATCCGTTTCAGCAATTGCAATGCCCTTTCCTTGCCCAAAGTTTGAAAAACTTGGTCATCATTGGAAGGAAAGAACTTATACTGAACCGGCTCTGTATGCTTCATGAGCCCACTTGTTTTTTTTTGTTCGCGTTCACTGAATCCTTTCCCCTTCGGCCTTGCTGAGGGGCGTTCTTTGATCTTATCGTCTATGAGCTTCTCCAGAAGCTCAGCCTTGATCTTCTCATTTGAAACTGTAGAGTCTTTTGAAGGCATAGGCTAACTTTTAACTTAGTTTAAGTTAATTATAATATCAATAATTAACCCTTATTAACTTACTACTCAGAAGGCGCCCTTAGGTAGCGGACCCGCTACTGCTCCCTGGGGCAGAATATTGGGGTTATTTGTCGTCGGCACAGCTCGCAGGTCATCATTGGAATGGAGCTGGTAGCATCCCGCTGCAAGCAAGAGGATCCCTAAGAACAACGCTCTCATTTTACCTTCTTTTTTTTCTTGGGAGGAGAAGCGAGATAATCGCGATAGCTCCGGCATCCCTCATTCTTAATTGTTTGGAACTGTTCTTCAAAAACAGGAACTTGCTGTTTATCATTGATGACTATGACGTTTTCTTGATTGGCGTTAGAGCCTTCCGATGTGAAATTGAAAGAACCGGTCCAAACAACGCCTTGGCCTTTGAAAAGGCAGAACTTATTGTGCATGAGCGGCACCTTAGCTTTGCCGCTATCGGTCAAATGCTTTGCCTGGGGATCCCAGACAGAGATAGCCATCCCCGACTGCGTCATACGGCGCAAAGGGGCCCGAGCTTTGATGGTAAAGGGATCGATGATCAGCTCGACATCGACTCCGCGAGACTTTGCATTGAGAAGCGCCTTAATGACTCCGCGATGGGTAAGGCAATACACGGCGGCTTTGATGCTCTCTTGTTCATTGTCGATCAGGGAAATGAGCTTGGCATCGACGTGATCTTTCGGGGAGAACAAGACCTCGACCTTGGGCTGTTCAACTTTTGGAGCATCCTCAGCGAACGTCGGTGCATAAGCAAAAAGAGTTGAAGCTAGGGCAAGAGTAGTAAAATTTTTCATCCTATTAACGGCATGGAAAACCCAGTCATTTAGGGCTGGGGAATTGCCGCTCCTCTAGTTGTTTGTTTGAAATGTTAAGGTTTTCTGCTTTGCATGCAGGCAATTGAGCTAAGTAATGATAACCATCCGCACGCTGTAATAGATGGCAATATTTGCTGCGTATGCCTTGAACTACACCATGAGTGGTCTGCACATTGAAAGAACCTGAAGCCCGAATAGCCACTCGACCCATATGGAGTCCCTTTTTTCTACCAAATGGAACGGTCGCGATAACCTGATCGCCTGTCTGGAAACCGTTTACTTTTTTTTGGCGTAAGAGAAAACCTCGAGGGAATCCAAATCGGTCAGATCGGGTTCTTTGGTAGGAGCCTCTCCCCGTGGAGTGGATCTGGTGAATTGGCACTTCCCAATTGCTTAATTGAACAACAGCTCCTGTGCAAGCAGCATCTAGAGCATGTGCCTTAGGGATGCCGAAGCGCTCGCGATTGTATTTGGTCTGCCCGCCAGTACCAGCTTCGCAGGGAAGGTGCAGTTCTAAGAGATTCTTCCAAAGAGCAGCCCGAGTGCTGTTTACAGCAGCAGCTCCTTGGAGAGGAGGTTTGGTTCGAATGATCTTTGCTCGTATAGGGCAAAATGCTTCTATCCCCAGATTGCTCTTCTTGAGGTTACAAGAACTACAAGCTAATGTGAGGTTATCAATCCGGTTGGAGCCACCACAGCTTCTGGGCACGATATGATCAATCTGCAACGGGATGTTTTGGGCGTCACAGTAAGCGCACTGACGTCCCCATTTTTCCAACAAATACTCTCGAATTTCGGAGCCGAAGAGGGTCCCTCTCTGATATTCGACGCCTTCTATTTCAGGATTGAGAAGTTTTTGGGTATCGAATCGAACCTGTTCGCAGGTTATGGAAGTTATTGGCGAACGATTTCGTAAACGGGAGATCCAGGTATGTATATTTTCTAATCGATGCAATAGGGATGGCGCTAACCATCCTTGAGGTCTTCTTCGATTAGAAAAGCGTTTAGGACGATATTGTAAAGTCGAACGGCGGCGTTTTCGCATACTAGAACGTTTTTGCAATCCATTTCGGATGGACAACCCTCGATGTGTGATTTCTAACAAGAATAAGACAGTCTGATGGCTTTTTTTTTCTCGGACAATAGCCATTCCCGTTGTTTTACTTCCTGGATCGATCTTGCAACGGATCGCCTGCAAAGCGCTTTCCTGAACTATTCGATCTATAAGGCGGATGGTAAAAGGATACATAGTATGGATGCGTGCTCTTCTCCTTTTGAGTAAAAGCCGAGCTCGTTTTTCCGAGCAAGGCATCAAGGGTTTGTGATGTTTATCTAGTACAAATACAGCCATATATTTCTTAAAAATGCCCTTACGGGCCTTGTAACGCCGCCTTACGGTGGGCTCCCCTCGGGAATGTTGTAACACGGCATTAAGCAGCGATCCGTTTCGTCCTTACCCATCGGTTGTCTGCAACCGCTGCTTCCAGTGTCCGGGACTGAGGAAGCATCCCGGAGTGGGTCTTGAACCTTGTTACAACTTAGCGGGCTTTTTACCGCTTTCCCTGGTCAACCAGGCTTGTTAGTTTCCATTCAAGTCTCTCCCTTTAGGGAGAGGTAGTTGACGAACAATCCCTCCTTTTAAAAGGGGAAGCCAAGATTGTATTCGGGTTGAGGAATTCCTGCAAATCGTTTACACTTAAGTGCAGAAAAAATTTGGTTCATGGGTCCTAGACGGTATGCAAGCGATTTATTTCGATACGGAAACCACAGGGACTAGGCCGGATAAGGACCGGATTATCGAGATTGCCGCCTATGATCCCGTCCAAGATCGCTCATTTGTCAGCCTTATCCAGCCAGGGATAGCGATTCCCCCCGATGCCACGGCCATCCATGGCATCACCGATGAAATGGTCGCTACCGCCCCTACCTTTAAAGAGGTAGGCCTCAAATTCATCGAATTCTGCGGTGCGGATGCGGTACTCATCGCCCATAATGGCGACGCTTTTGACAAACCATTCCTTGAGCAGGAGTTCGCTCGCAATAACCTCTTTCTTCCCAAATGGCCCTTCATCGACACCTTAAAATGGTCGAGAAAATACCGGCCTGACCTTCCCCGCCATGCTCTGCAACACCTCCGAGAAGTCTATAGAATCCCCGCCAATCAAGCCCATCGAGCTCTCGATGACGTTACTACGCTCTATAAGATCTTCTCCCAGATGATCGATGATCTTTCCATTTCGACAGTTCTCGAGCTACTTTCCGCCCCACAGAAGGCGGGTGACCGCATGCCGTTCGGCAAGCATCAAGGAAAGCCTCTCTCTGAAGTCCCTAAAGATTATGTGAAATGGCTCGCCGGCTCCGGCGCCTTCGATAAATCTGAAAACGCCGCTCTCAAAGAAAGCTTCGTCAAGCTAGGGATTCTCTAGAACTTAACCATCTTAAGATCAGCCCCCTCTTTTTAACAACAACACCCAGATGACAATAATGGGTGTTTTTATTAAAATAAGGGTATGGATAACAAAACTTCACCCTTTTTCCTCGCTCTGAAGCCTCTTCTGAAAGAGCCGACTTTTACTGCAAAAAAAGCAAGAAATCTGGGAATCCATCCGGCTCTTCTTAGTCATTACGTTAAAACCCACAGGCTAAAACGAATTCGTCGTGGGGTATATCAAGCCATAGATTACCAAAATGCAGCAGGATTTCGTTGGCAGGATCTCATTGAAGAGGTTCGTTCAGTAGAGGGAGGCGTCATCTGTCTTCTCTCAGCCCTGGCTATTTACGACCTTACCGAAGAAATCCCTCGCCAGCACTGGATTGCTGTCCGTCATAGCACATCCATCAAAGAGTCTTCCCAAATGAAAATCGTTCGAATGCGCGATATCCAACTTGGGCAAACCAAACTGAAAGTTGAAGGTATCTTTGTGCCGATCTTTGATCGAGAGCGTACTATTGTCGATGCATTTCGCCTGCTAAGTCTCGAAACTGCAATCAAAGCACTGAAAATCGCTCTTTCCCAAAGAGGAAAAAGCCGGCTCGACCTTGAGAAGCTTCAACACTATGCGAATAAACTCCGCGTAAATATCGACCCTTATCTCATAACGGCAATGACATGATGAATGAACAAGCTCTAAAAGAACGTCTACAAAAAATTGCTAAAGAGACCGGCATGCCTTTTAATGCCTGTTGGAAACAGCTACTTCTCGAACGGTTTCTTGTCCGTATTTCTAGATCAAAATATTCCAATCAATTGATCTTTAAAGGAGGATTTCTTCTTTCCTATTTCCTGAAAATCGGACGGGAGACAATCGATCTTGATTTCCTGCTTACAAAAATGAAAGCGGAAATAAAAACTCTCCAAGAAATTTTCGAACATATTGTCTCAGAAAATTTGGAAGATGGATTTCATTTTTATTTAGAAAAAATTGACCTGCTCAGCCAACCACATATGGATTACCCTGGTTATCGAGTTGTGCTTCAAGCTGCATTTGCGAAAATGAAAGATAAGATTCGGGTCGATGTAGGTATAGGAGATATCGTAGAACCGGAATATCGAAAATTGCAGCTATTTCAATATCAAGACAAACCGTTTTTTGAAGATATTGTCTCCTTGCAAGTTTATCCCTTGGAAACAATTTTTGCTGAGAAGCTTGAAACGATTCTTTCTAAGGGGTCGAGGAATACTCGGATGAAAGATTTTCACGATCTTCTTCTAATCCTTCGTGAAAAAGGGCTGCTTGATTCTAAGAAACTGAAAAAAACTCTAACGAAAACTTTTCAAAATCGAAGAACTCCTCTTAGGCCGATTCAATTTAATGAATCAGGTCTAGAAATTTTGCAAAATTTATGGAAAGCTCATCTTCAAGGACTTGGCGACATCGCCAAAGAACTCGATCTTCCTAAGGAAATGAATATCATCATCGAAGAAATCAATGCTGCTATTGAATGATTAGGATCAAACAGTCACAAGATCGCGGGCTCTCTGGAAATGCGTTTCCCAGAGGAGACGGAACTGCGGGCAGCTCGCTAGAAGCTCGTCGCGAGTTCCTTCAGCAAGTTTTTCCCCATGTTCGAGGTAGATGATTCGGTCAGCATGTTCGATTGTCGTTAGACGATGGGCAATGAGGATCTGCGTCACTTCGCCATGCAGGTTGCCAATCGCTTGTTTGATCTTTTGTTCGCTCAAGGCATCCAGCGAGGAGGTCGCCTCATCGAGGATGAGAACAGGCGCTTCTTTGAAAAGGGCCCTTGCGATGGCGAGTCTCTGCTGCTGGCCTCCGGAGAGGTTCTGTCCCGCTTCGGCGAGTTGGGTGTCGTATTTTTTAGGTAGGCGGTCGATGAACTCATCGGCATAGGCCCGTTTTGCAGCGCGCTCGATCTGCTGAGGGCTGCATTCTTTACCATAGCAGATATTCGCACCGATCGTGTCGTAGAAAAGGAAAGGCTTTTGTGCGACAAAGGCGATCTGTTCGCGAAGGGATTTTTGGGTGTAGGCGCTAAGCGGTTTCCCATCGACGCGGATCTCCCCTTTTTGCACATCGTAGAGTCTAGGTATGAGCTGGACGATGGTCGATTTACCGGCGCCTGTGGGGCCGACGATAGCAACGGTCTCCCCTTTTTTCACTTTGAAGCAGACATCTTTGAGGATCCATTCGCCGCCGTAGCGGAACCATACATGATCGAATTCAATCGAGTCGTTAATCGCGGGGAGCGGGGCGGCATTCGGATGATCTTCGATATGGGATTTGAGGTGGAGAACTTCGAACATCCTTTCAGCTGCGACAATCCCGCGCTGGATATTGGTGTTTTCCTCAGCAAACTTCTTGACGGGCTCGTAGAGCATATGGAGAAGTCCGCAGAAAACGATCAACTGGGAAATGGTCATATGGAGCGAATAGAGACCGACGATGACCACGGACGCTAGGCAAAATGTCGTCACCGTATGGAGGATCGGACGGATGAGAAGACCATATTTCGCTGTCTTGGCTTCGAGAACTGCCATCTTTTCATTTTGTTCCTGGTACTTCTTTAACGAGAACAGCTCCATAGCGAAGATTTTGACGGTTTGGATACCGGCGAGAAAATCGATCAAGACGGAGGCAAATTTTTCTTGGTTGCTTTGCAGTTGGCGAGAGACCCGTTTCACTCGTTTGGCGAGGATGATGATCGGTAGTAAGATCATCGGCACGCCAAAGAAAATGACAAAAGAGAGTTGCCAAGAAATATAGAAGCAAAGGCAGAGCGTCGAGACCAAGGTAAAGGGAAACTGCAGCACGTTCGTGGCAAGGGAATTGAGTGCAACGGAGATTTGGTTGGCGTCGACGACTACGCGCGAAGAAAGGCTTCCAATATTGTGTTCCTGATAGAAGCTCATCGGCAGCGATTGGATATGCTCGAAATACTGTTTGCGAAGGTCCCTGCTGACGCGGATGGCGAGGATTTGACTTGTATAGCGGCTCCAGAAGAGCCAAAAAGCCTTGAAGACGGCGACGCAGAGCAAGACGATGATGAGAGCTTTGAAATTGCTGTCGAATTGCCAAGTGGTTTTGATTTTTGCGACCATCCATTGCAAAGGGTTTGTCTGCTTCGCAGAAGCGAGAAAGGCTGTTGCATTCTGCTTGCTGATCATTCCGGTATTCCCGACATCGATCTTCGACCAGTCGTTTTGTATATCGGTGAGAGCTACCGCATCTTGGCCATGGCCAAATAGGGCAAAGAAATCAGCGCCGGAATTGGAAATGACGCCAAGTGCGAACATCTCGAGCTGATTGGCGAACGTCATTCCCAATAGAGTCGCGATGGTGAAAATGAAAAGGTAAAGGTGCTTGCGGCTGCGCAGGGCAGCCTTTAGCAATAATCTCATGTGGTAGTAGCAAGTTCGTCAGCGTGGAGCACGCGCCCCATCCGACGGAATTTTTGGTAACGTTGTTCAAGTAACCGATCGATCGGAATCGATTTAAACTGATCCCATTGTTGGGCGATGAATGTCTTCACGGCAGCATAGACAACTTGTGGATTGTGGTGGGCGCCGCCCATGGGTTCTTCAATGACAGCATCGATCACTTCGAGTTCGAGAAGGTCTTCGGATTGCATCTTGAGAGTTTCTGCTGCTAGAGCGTTCTTGCTCGCATCTTTCCAAAGAATCGACGCACAACCTTCAGGAGAAATCACGGAATAATAACTATGTTGCAACATGCCGACTACATCGCCTACGCCCATTCCTAGCGCTCCGCCTGAGCATCCTTCTCCGATAATGAGGATGATAATGGGAGTTGGAAGACGAGACATTTCGTAGAGATTATTGGCAATCGCCCAACCTTGTCCCCTTTCTTCTGCGGTGAGGCCGGGATAGGCGCCTTGCGTATCGATGAGGTTGAGAACAGGCAGATGGAATTTCGCGGCGAGCCGCATACAACGCATCGCTTTGCGATACCCTTCAGGGTGCGGCATGCCAAAATTCCGTTTTAGTCGCGACTCAGTGTCATTGCCCTTTTCTTGCCCGATCACCATGAACTTCTGGCCGCCTATCTTCGCGAATCCTGCAATGATGGCTTTATCTTCACGGAAAAGGCGGTCGCCGTGGATTTCGACGAAATCTTCGCAGAGGTTCTTGATGTAATCAATGGAATGGGGCCGTTGGGGATGACGGCAAATCGCCACCCGTTCCCAGGCTGTTAGATTGGAGTAGACTTGTTTTTTGAGATTGTCGAGTTTGGTTTCGAGTTTGCCGAGTTCTTCTTCCGACCAAAGATCATTATTTTTGTTCTGCTCTTTGAGCTGCTTCACTGTCTTTTCGTATTCCAAGATTTGCTTTTCGTGAGGCAGCATCGTCATATGTTCCTTGGGTTGTTATCGGCTCGGCGTTGCAACTTCAACGCCAGGTAGTTTTGCTAGCCTAAAATCCTTGACGACGACGACAAATGCCGGCTTGGTGATCACAACCGAGAAAATTTCCTCGATGTCTTCCGAATTCAGCCGGATGCAGCCATCGCTGTCATGGGAGCCTACACAATTACGGTTCTCTACGAGATGCCCTGATGATGGGTCTTCGATAAAAGGTGTTCCTTGCAAACCAAAACCTTTAGCGGGCGCTGTACATCCCTCGAATTCTTGCTCGAAGGGAATCCAGCGAGTTCCAAAGACGCGCACCATTTCCACAGACTTATTCATGAACAGACCGTTCATGCCTGGTTTATAGATGGCGATCTTATTTCCAAGCGAATAGGTGCCAAGCGGTGTGCGGAATCCGGAAGGAGATGCAGGATCGGGTTTGCCAAGACCTACTGTATAGGTCTTGAGCAGAACGCGTTCGTTGGTGCCGACGTCTAGATAATAAAGGGCCATCTTGCAGCGTGCTAGATCGACCAGCAGATAAAATTGAATTTCTTTATCGCGGCGGAAGACATTGAATCTGCTAGCAGTCGACACCTTTTGCGTAAAGTAATCGGCTTTTGCATTGAGGCTTCGCGCGATGAAATGGCGGGAAGTACCGTAATGCGCTGCATAATCGGCGATCCACGCAGGGCGCCCTTTGAGCCAGTCGACTCTGCTACTATAGGTAATCGTCTCGACGATGGGAAGCAACCTGCTGCTTTTCGTGCTGAAGACTTGGTGCATCCTATCGACGTTAGGAAAATCATTGACGGGGTCAGGAGTTTTAGAGGGAGTATTGGAAGTCTTGACAACGGAGGACTCTGCTGCTTTAGCAAACGCCGGATGCACAGGCTGTGTGGCAGGCATCGGTACTTTCTTTGCAGGAGCCGCAGGCTTTTGTGCAGCCACGGTTTTTTCTTTGGTCGGTTGTCTTTGACGCAGCTTTTTGACAGCCGCGACCGTTCCGATCGTAACAAACAAAGCAACAGAGCTTAAAAGAATGATTCGCGGTAGTGACAAGATTTTTCCTCAATTCTCTAGAAACGTATCGCCAATTATCTACAAAAGAGAATATTTTTCAAACCTCGAAGAAGCCATTCATAAGGGGTATTTTTTGAGGCGCCCTTGAGGATCTAGTGAAAAGGGCGCGTGAAAGAAAAATCTTTACTTCAACGAGGGGAGCTTAACGCCTCTTTCGATGAGCTTACGCATCTTTTTCCCAGGCGTAAACTTCACGGCAGCGCGTGCGGGGATGATGATAGGAACCCCGGCATTTTTGGGATTGCGTCCAATTTTTTGTTTACGTTCCACGATCTCAAAAACGCCAAAATCGCGGAATTCCAGCCGATCGCCCTTGGAAAGGCAATCAGTCATGGCATCGAGAAATGACTGCACGACATTACGTACATCATTAGGATGCACTGATCGGCTTTGTGAAATCACTTGGATCAATTTCTTCTTGGTGATCGTTGCCATACCTGCAATTCCTCTCGTGTTAGCCGTGACCGGATAGGTGTCCTTCTGTGAACCTTATTGTTGTATCGTACTTATTTTCAAGCAAGTACTTTTTCGTAGATTTTTTTTGAAAATGAGAGAAATGCACTTACGACAGGATTTCGATCAGCCCTTTTTTCTTCTTGCCGGCGGCAAGAAGCACATAACGATCGCCGATGAGATCAGCGTTCGAAAGCCTCGCTTGAGGATCTTCAATTTTTTTATTATTGAGGTATGCACCACCACTTTGGATTAAACGATGGGCTTCACTTTTGCTGGGTGACAGACCCGTTTGCACAAACAGCTCGACGAGTTTGATGCCATCGATGGATGCCCTTGAAAGTTGAATGGAGGGAATTTCAGCGGAGATTTCTTTTAGCACATCGACATCGAGAACTGTTTCTGCGCCGGGAGCTGCTCCTTTTGTAGCGCGTAGCGCACGTTCTAGCCCTTCTTCACCGTGCATCAGACGCGTCAATTCCTCCGCCAAGCGTTTCTGTGCGGTATTTGGCACATAACTGCTTTCCTGCATGCTTTTTTGGATCTTGTGAATCTCTTCGAGATCGAGAAATGTCAGCATTTTGAGCATCTTGATCACATCGGCATCGGGAATTCCGATCAGGTACTGATAAAATTGGTACGGAGAGAATTTTTCAGGATCGAGCCAGACAGCTCCCCCTTCCGATTTACCGAATTTCTTCCCATCGCTGCGCGTGAGCAAAGGATTTGTCAGGCCATAGGCCGTTTTCCCTTCGAGTTTACGAATCAGGTCGAGACCGGAGACGATGTTGCCCCATTGATCGCTTCCGCCGATTTGGAGTTCGACATTTTGCTGCTTATGCAAGTGGTAGAAGTCGTAAGCCTGCAGCATCTGGTAGCTGAATTCTGTGTAGCTGATCCCCTCTTCAGATTCCAAACGAGCTTTGACCATTTCCTTCGTCAGCATGACATTGACGCGAAAATGCTTGCCTACGTCGCGTAAAAAATCGAGGAGCGATAGTTTTCCTAGCCAATCGTAGTTATCGACGATTTTTGCTGCCGCTGGCCCAGGCCGAAAATCGAGCACTTTTTCGAATTGCCTTCGCAAAGCAGCCACATTTTTTTTGATCTCTTCTTCGCTCAATAAAGGACGTTCAGTGCTTTTGCCAGAAGGATCGCCGATGCGGCCTGTCGCCCCTCCTATTAGAAGGAAAGGAGCGTGGCCATAGCGCTGGAACCATGCCATGATGACAAGGCCTACCCAATTTCCAAGATGGAGACTATCTGCGGTGGGATCCACGCCTAAATATAGACGTAGAGGCTTTTTGCAGCGTTCGCGTAAGTCTTCAGATGTGATGGCCTCGAGAAGTCCGCGGGATTCGAGACAATCGATGACGTTGGACATGGCCTTAATCCGAGAATGAAATGGGGCCTATTCTACCTTGAAAGGTCAATCTTTTTCAACATCATTGCTCAAGGACTGAGCTAGCTTGACGATACGCTGGCTGAGTTTCGCGGTATTTTGATTCTCGTCGAATAAGGAAATGGTCTTGGTATGCAAAATGACTCGATGATGTGCATGGCGCGCAATCCAACGATGGATCTCCAACGATTTTTTTTCTAAGGCTTGCTGCGTGATCTTTTTTTCGTAATCCTCGAATTGCTTGCGCAATTTATCTCTTGCTCGCTTGGTCTTGGCGCTTTCCGGTGCGTAAGATTTCTCTTCATTCTGCTGTGTTGAGGCCATTTTGCGTCCCCTATAGGATTGCGTTCAGTGTAGAAATATCAAGATTTTAATTCAATTCCAACCCGAAAAATCTTGTCGAATTAAAAAGTCCACTTACTATCTAATGTTTACCAATGAAACCATTATCGCAAGAACAGATCAAGCGCCATCTGGGTGAGCATGCAGCAAAACTCATTTTGCCCAAAATGAAAGTTGGCCTTGGCACAGGCACAACTTCCCATTTTTTTATTGAAGCTCTTGGCAAACGGTGCCGCGAAGAGCACCTCGAAATCAAAGCCGCGGCCAGCTCTAAGTCTTCGGCTGATCTTGCGGCCAAGCTCGGCATCCCTGTTTTCAATATCGATCAACTAGGCTCTCTCGATATCACCGTCGACGGCGCCGATGAGGTCGACCCGAAAAAACGGATGATCAAAGGGGCTGGAGGCGCCCATGTCCGCGAAAAAATCGTCGCGGCCATGAGCAAACAGCTCGTCATCATCGTCGATGAAAGCAAGCTCGTCGACAAATTAGGCAAACATAAGCTGCCTATCGAAGTTCTCCCCTTCGGCATGGAAGTCACCAAACGGCATATCGAAAAACTAGGTCTCATGTGCACTTGGCGTATGAACGCCAATACAAAGCTCTTAACGACCGATAATGGGAATCATCTCATCGATGCCCATTTTCCCGCCCCCTTAGACGATCCCGCAATGTGGGAACAGAGGATCCGCAGCATTCCCGGTGTCGTCGATACCGGCTTTTTCCTTCATCTCGCCACCCAGGTCCTCATCGGCTTTTCCGACGGGCAAATCACAAACCGTTAGCCGAAAAAACGCCCATTGATTAAATGGGGGTTATGGCACTTGAACTCGTCCCCGTCAGTTTCAGCAAGATCATGCAATCCAAGTCTTATACGGTGATCGTCCTTGGCGACGAGCATAAGCGTTTTGCTATCTATACCGAGCCGCAAGTCGGCCGTATCCTGCAGAATTTCCTCACCGACGAAAAGCGCCCGCGTCCGATGTCGCATGAGTTATTTTATTCGATTTTAGAGAACCTGACCATCAAGCTCCTGCATGTCGTGATCCACGATCTCGAAGATACCGTCTTCCTCGCCCGTCTATTCCTCGAGCAGCAGCTCGACGGCAAGAAGACCATCATCGAAATCGATGCAAGACCGAGCGATGCCATCATGCTCGCCCTCATGGCCAGCGCGCCGGTGTTCTGTCGCAAAGAAGTCTTAGAACAAGCCGTCGCCTTCCAAGAATAATCCCCCTTGAGATTTAATATTAATCCCCAGATAATTATTGCAATTAAAAATTTGGAGTTTCTATGAAAGTTTTAAATAATTCCGAAATCGCTAGTTTAATTGGCGATTATTTACGACCCACTGACAATCAACCAACGCCTGAACCCGATTTATCACAAAAAATCGAAACCTTTCAGCGTCTCATCCAGGCTACCGATCGCCAAGTCACGAGGTTAGTTAGACCTCCTTATATTCAACAGTTGATCGATGAATGCTTCCAAAAACACATTCTTGCCTTCAATGAAAAATCCTACAACGTGACCGGGCAAGACGATTATTATACATCTGATCGAAGGCTGACAAACAATGCAGGTCTCCCCCTTTATCCTGGCGAATTGACCGCTCGAGAAATTGCCCGCAAGCTTATAGCTGATCTCCCAGAAAATGAAATTTTAGAAGTTCTCGATATCGGCACGGGCGATGGCGAGCTGCTTGTTTGCTTAAAAGAAGAATTCGGGGACCGGGTAAATGTCACGGGGCTTTCAGCAAGCGATTTTCGAACCTCAGATAATGCTAAGAAGAAATTTACGAATCGACAACCGCTTCGCGATGATCAATATATCATCGGCAATGTGGAAAATATCGACCGAATTCCTGCGCTAAAAGGCCGCACGTTTCATTGGGTCGTTTCCGCCACTTGCTTCCAGCATCTCAGCGATAACCTCGGAACGATTGCGCGAATCTACGATAAGTATTTGAAAAAAGGCGGGCTTTTCACCACCGATTCATTCGACATTCCTGGATTGCATATAGGCAAGCTCAAAGAATCCTTAAAACCCTATGATGTTCAATTTCTTGAAGGTTTGGAAGGATATGTGCGGCTGCTTCGCATCAGAAAAACCCATGAACATTTAGACTTACCCATTATCTATTCTCCTACAGGAAGCTTCGGCTGTATGGTGAATGGTGATCGCACCCGCAGCGGCAAAGCCCAGATCTTTTATAAATTTAGCGAAGAGCTTTCGCCGGCAAGCAAAGTGTAATGCATGCTTGTTTCCAACTATTCCCCAATCGCTGGCCTTGTCGGCGAATATTTACAGCCTCCTGCAGATCCTCCAACACCGCCTGAACCTGATTTGCAGGAAAAAATCGACTCTTTTCAACGCCTTATCCGCGCTGTCGACCTCCAAGTCACAAGACGGCTTAGACCTCTTGAAATTCAATCGCTCATCGACGAAAGCTTCGAAAAACACGTTCTCGCTTTTAAGGAAAATGACTATCGTCTCACAGGGCAATCCGATTATTTTTGTGAGGCAATCTGTGTAAGCTCTTCCGCTGCTCATTATGTCTTCGATCCCCATGGATCCACGGCACTTCAAATCGCTGACAAACTCCTTGCGGAGCTCCCCGAAGATGAAGAAAACCCGCCCTTGGAAGTTTTCGATATCGGCACGGGAAATGGGGCGTTCCTGGTTTCCTTAAAAAAGAAATTTGGGAATCGAGTGAAGGTCACGGGGCTTTCGGCAAGCGACATGCGAACGGCTTACTATGCACAGAACAATATCCCCAAAGATCAGCAGCTAAGTGATGAGGAATACATCATCGGCAATGTCGAAAACATCGACAAAATTCCCGCACTTAAAGGACGCAAATTCCATTGGATTGTCACATCGTTCTGCACCATCCATCTTAGCGATTCTCTTGGCACCATTGCACGAGTGTATGAATTTTTGAAACAAGGCGGTCTTTACACCGGCGATTCGTTTGCTATTACGGGAGTGCACGCAGAGCAATTTAGAAAATGCCTAACAGGCTATAAACTAGAAAAACTCGATTGCGACTACCAACATGTTTATCGATTGCATATCCGAAAAACGCGAGAGCACTTAGATCTTCCTATTCTCTACTCCCCTGCCAAAAGCCTTCGTTATCAATATAGCAACGCCTGTCAGCGCAGCGATAAAGCCAAGATTGTCTATGAGCTTAGTAAAGAACTTAGTAGTGGATATTGAATTTGTTGCGGGCGAGATCGACGATCGTCGCGACTGCTTCCTCAGCATCTTCTCCCACCGCTTCTACGCTGATGCGCGTGCCTCTTGCGGCAGCGAGCATCAGAACGCCGAGGAGAGATTTTGCATTGATCGTGAGATCTTGGTGAATCAGGCTGATATTGGATTTGAACGAGGATGCGCATTTGACGAGTTCTGCTGAGGGACGCGTGTGCAGCCCCCTTTCGTTGGCGATTACGAAAGAACGCTTAGCTCGGCAGGTCGTTTTTTTTCCAATTATCATCGCTTTATCTTTAAGAAAGTTTTAGGAACTTCCCCCTTTTCTACGCCATCTTCCCAAATCAAGTATTTCCTAGACATCAAAAGAAATACTGTTCGCCGGAATTTTGGGCAATCTTTTTGTGGAATCCGTTTTGCGTTTAAAGATCCCATCAAGCTCTTCGACCAAGGAATCGAACTTGTGCATGATCGCTTCCACAGCATCTTTTTTTCTCATATCCACCCCTGCTTCCGCAAGAAGTTCTAACGGCCCTTTGCTCGAACCGGAAGAAAGGAAGCGAAGATATTTTTTTCGCGCCGCGTCCCCTTCTTTTTGGATTTTTTCAAAAAGCGCAAAAGCTGCGCTGATCCCTGTCGCATATTGGTAGACGTAGAAATTGTAGTAGAAATGAGGAATGCGCGACCATTCCCAATCGATTTCTTCGTCGATGACTACCGAATCACCGAAATAATCCTGATTGAGCTGACGATAGAGCTGCTTGAGCAGGGGCGCTGTGAGCGGAACGCCTTTTTCGACGAGCTCGTGGATTTTGAGTTCGAACTCCGCAAACATCGTCTGTCGGAAAAACGTTCCCCGGATGTCATCGATGCGTTGGTTGATGAGATAGGCCTTTTCGTCAGGATGCTCGAGCTTTTTCATGAGATGATCGAGCATGAGCTCTTCATTGAGCGTCGAAGCGACCTCGGCGACGAAGATCGCGTAATCGGCATATTGATAGGGCTGTGTTTTGCGGCTATGAAGACTATGCATGCTATGTCCGCATTCATGCGCGAGCGTCATCACATCGTTCAAGACGCCTTGGTAGTTCATCAAAATATACGGCATGCTGTCAAAACAGCCGCTCGAGTAGGCTCCGCTGCGTTTACGGGCATTTTCATAGCGGTCGGTCCAACGATCCATGAAGAGTCCTTTTTCCAAGGCGCTCTGGTAGTCCTTTCCAAGTGGTCCTACCGAATCAACGACCTCTCGGGCCGCCTTTTCGAACTCCATCGTGATTTTGACCCCTTTGACTAACGGCACATGAAGATCGTAGAGATGCAGCTCTTCGAGCCCTAGCCATTCTTTCCTTTTGCGCATGTAGTTGTGCAAGATGGGAAGTCTTTCACGAACAGCGGCGATGAGCTTGCGATAGACCTCTGGATCGATCTCATGAGGGAACAAGGCTGCTTCCATGCATCCTTTGAATTTCCGCGCCCTCATCGAAAAGAGATGTTTCTGCACCTGTCCATTGATGAACTCGGCGAGGGTATTTTCAAACCCTGCGAATGTTTGGTGCACAGATTTAAAGGCGTTCTCGCGAAGAGTTCTGTCTTCCTCCCGCAAGTATTTTAAATAGGAAGCATGCGTCAGCTCGTGCTGTTTTCCTTTTTCATCGGCAACTGCCGGGAATTTGAGATCGGCATTGTTGAACGCGCTGAAGGCCTTTTGCGCCGTATCCATCGCCTGGCCGCCAAGCGCCATGAGCTCTTCTTGCTTGGCGTCGAGAACATGGGGCTTCATCCTCACAAGCCTATCAAGGAGTAAATGGTAGGGTTTCAAGGCAGGATCGGCGAGGTACGCTTCAAGTGTTTGTTGCGGAAGTTCGAGGATTTCAGGCTCGAACCATGCCTTTTGCTGGCTAAATAGATAGGAGAGGGTGATGATTTTTTCGTACATCTCCTTATTCTTAGGCTCAGCGAGATCCTCGTCGTGCCTTAGATGAGCATAGGTATAGAGACGTGAAATCCTCCGATCGAGGTAAAGAATTTCTTCAAATGCCTTGGCAAGGACCGCTGCCCCTTCCCCGAGACGTCCTTTAAAGGCATCGATGTGGGGCCAGGGGCCCTGTACCGATTCAAATTCTTTATACCAACTTTCGAGATTGGGGTAGAGAGCTTCGACATTCCAGCGATCTTTTTCAGGAACTTCCGATCTTTGCAGGGCCATATGAATATCTCCCCAAAATTAAAAGAGTGCATCTTGCACGATTTCCCCTTGACTGTCAATTGTCTCGATGAGTTTTTAGCAATCCAGGTGACGGAGTGCTAAAAACTTGATTTAAATCCGCCGATTATCCTACAATGCGAACCAGAAAATAGCATTCGATACATCAAGGAGATCCATATGACGCAACAAGCTGCTAAAAAAACTACTCTAAGCCTCTTGGCAACCGCGTTCTTGCCAAAAGAGTTGAAGAAGAGAAAACGCTGAAAGGCGGCATCATCCTTCCCGATACCGCTAAGAAAAAACAAGAAACCGCAGTCATCGTCGCCGTCGGGCCCGGCAAAAAAACACCGGAAGGCAAAGAACTTCCTATCCCCGTCAAAGTCGGCGACACCATCCTGATGGACAAATACTCCGGACAAGAAGTGACGATCGACGACGAAGAGTTCGTCATCCTGCGCGCCGACGACATCATTGCAATCATTCAACTAATTATTAGGAGTATATCATCATGGCAGCAAAAAATATTAAATTCAAAGAAGAAGCGCGCCAAAAAATCCTAAAAGGGGTCCGCACTCTCGCCTCTGCCGTTAAAGTCACGCTCGGTCCTAAAGGCCGCAACGTCGTGATCGATCAAGTCCTACGGCGCCCCGCAAATCACAAAAGACGGCGTGACGGTCGCTAAAGAGATCGAACTCGAAGACAAGCACGAGAATATGGGCGCGCAAATGGTCAAAGAAGTGGCCAGCAAAACCGCTGACAAAGCCGGCGACGGCACGACGACTGCGACTGTTCTTGCCGAAGCGATCTATCAGCGAAGGTCTTCGCAACGTCACTGCAGGCGCCAACCCGATGGAAATCAAACGCGGCATCGAAAAAGCCGTCAAAGAGATCGCTGCCGAGCTGAAGAAAATCAGCAAGCCGATCCAAGACAGAAAAGAGATCGCCCAAGTCGCGACCATTTCTGCCAACGGCGACACCGAAATCGGCGAAATCATCGCCAAAGCGATGGAGCGAGTCGGCAAAGACGGCACGATCACTGTCGAAGAAGGCAAAGGCTTCGAAACGACTCTCGACGTCGTCGAAGGGATGAATTTCGACCGCGGCTACCTCTCTGCCTACTTCATGACCAATGCAGAAACGCAAGAATGCGATCCTCGAAGATGCCTACGTCCTCATCTACGAGAAAAAGATCTCCGCGATGAAAGAATTCCTCCCGATCCTCCAAGCTGTTGCCGAAAGCGGCAAGACCGCTCCTCATCATCGCTGAAGATGTCGAAGGCGAAGCTCTCGCGACGCTCGTCGTCAACCGCCTCCGCGCCGGCCTCAAAGTCTGCGCCGTCAAAGCCCCTGGCTTTGGCGATCGCCGCAAAGCGATGCTCCAAGATATCGCCATCCTCACCGGCGGCGAACTCATCAGCGAAGAGCTCGGCATCAAACTCGAAAATGTCACGCTCGACATGCTCGGCAAAGTCAAGAAAGTCGTCGTCAGCAAAGAAGACACGACTCTCGTCGAAGGCGCCGGCAAGAAAAAGGCGATCCAAGAGCGGATCGCCCTCATCCGCCGTCAAATCGAAGAGACCGACATCTGACTACGATCGCGAAAAGCTCCAAGAGCGCCTTGCGAAACTCGCCGGCGGCGTTGGAGTCATCCGCGTCGGAGCTGCGACAGAAATCGAAATGAAAGAGAAAAAAGACCGCGTCGACGATGCGTCAGCATGCGACCAAAGCTGCCGTCGAAGAGGGAATTCTTCCCGGCGGCGGCGTTGCTCTTCATCCGCTGCATCCCAGCCCTCGAAAAACTCGCCGCAACTCTTACCGGCGACGAAAAAGCTCGGCGTCGAGATCATCATCAAAGCGATCAGCTAGCCGCTTCGCCAAATCGCCGAGAACGCCGGCAAAGAAGGCTCGATCGTCGTTCAAAAAGTGGCCTCTATGGGCACTTACGAAGGATGGGACGCGCAAAACGACCAATTCGGCAACATGTTCAAAATGGGCATCGTCGATCCGACGAAAGTCGTCCGTCTCGCTATCGAGCTCGCTGCTTCGATCGCAGCACTCCTGCTCACCACCGAAGCGATCATCACCGAAGAAGCAGAAGAAAAGCCAAACCAGGCCAGCAATGTCCGGAGCTGACTACTAAACTCTAGCATTCTTTGTAGAGAAGAAACGCCTCTTGGGGGAAACCCCAAGGGGCGTTTTTCTTTAGAACATAATTCCATATGAGAAGACGACGAGCGGAAAGTAAAAAGGATGATGGCTTCCGAGAGTCGGCCAGCTGATTTCCGTCTGAAAGAACCGCTTATCCCCCGCCTCATTGGTATACTGCTTTCCTAAGACAACCTCTGGTGAGAAGAGAAACTTCGCATGAGAATGGTTGTTAGGGAACAGACCACCCGCTCCTAATCCACCGCCTACATAGAATTGCGAGGCAAGGCTGGGTTTGAAGTAATACAAGTACATAGCTGTCCCCTTCACCTCAGTAATCGCTACAATCGTCGAAACGAGCAAATGAAGGTCCATCCCATGATGATCCCATTGCATCCGCTGACCGATTCCAAAGACTGGCAATGGAATAGGAAAGGGTCCAAGACCGACGTCGAAGTATCCTGAATGATCGTAGACGGGTTTAGGGGCTTCTTGTTCCGCCGCTTGTAAGGAAGTCATCGTTGTCGCTGCTGCTAGGAACCATGCGCTGAGATTTTTCATAAATCGCTCAATTTTAATGAATAAACCGCAAATTATCATCAGCTTGTTAATATCGATCAATTAAAATGGCTTTTATTATTAATACAAAAATCTTGATTGATAATTCCAGAATGATTACTTTTCAGAATATAAGAGCCTGTCTACGATTTTTTTGCTTGTGGGACAGATTTCTTTTGCGATTGGATCGATTATTTTAACTTCATTCGACTTTTCTTAAGTCGTGTGAAGTTAAAATAATCGATCCAATCGAAAAATAAACTGTCCTACAAACTAAAAAAATCGTAGACAGGCTCTAAGGTCCTCGGGAGCTTTAGCGCATGCGTGCCGTCAAGATCATTCTCGGTATTCTTGGTGTCGTCATCATCGGCGTCGTCGTGGCTATTGCTGTTAGCTGGTCGAGAATCCCTGGCATGATCGCTTCTAAGCTCTCCCAAAAGATGCAGGTAAGCGTCACGATCGGCGGCATGCAGTTCGGCTGGCATGCGATCAATATGCAGAAGGTCGTCGTAGGCAACCCTCCCCGCTCTATTTTGCCAAAGGCCTTCTCCGCAGAAACTATTCTCATCCAAGCCCCCATAACCGAATATATCGAC
Source organism: uncultured Simkaniaceae bacterium (assembly GCA_963813105.1). Taxonomy (GTDB): domain Bacteria; phylum Chlamydiota; class Chlamydiia; order Chlamydiales; family Rhabdochlamydiaceae; genus JAGXTH01. Next base: position 631,651 of record CAWEXT010000003.1, on the reverse strand, counting down.
AATCCCATCGTTATCGATTTGATCGAGCTCGATGATGTCTATGTAGGACTCGAATTCGATTCCAAAAAAAATACGACGGGGAATTGGACTAAGATTATGAGCAATATGCAGGGCGGCCAAAAAACTGCCCCTGGAAAAGGGAAAGTCGTGATGATCAAAAAGCTCGTTCTAACGAATATCGATATCGCCCTTGCCTATCGAGATGGCGGAGGTGTCAAAAACCTCGATACGATCCCACGGCTTGAATTCAACAACGTCAATAGCGAAGAAGGGATCCCTACCGAGCAAATCTCCCAGATCATCTTCAATCAGATGCTCAAACAAATCTTCTCGATCGAGAACCTGGGCAATATGCTGCAAAATATACTCGCCCCTAGCGGCAACCCCGTCCAGAATGTCCTAAAGGGTCTCTTTGGGATCATCCCCGGGGCAGAGAAGTAATCTTGAAAGATATCTTTACACTGGCTTAAATCATCCCTTGCGCCTCTTAAAAGGTTAGACTTGCAATTGCAGGTGGTCTTCTATATGGGGAATTTAAGAGAAACTTCATCTCCAAATATCGGCTTCGAATGACTTCGAACATCGGACGAGCCAAATCCCAAGGCCGTTTTCTTCCATTATTGCTGGCGTTTATTTTCATCGATGAAACATGCAATAACTACATTTTCAACATATTCGCTCATAAGCCGGCGTTTGCGGAGTTCGTTCTTTTTTCCTGTTTTTTGCTTCTATCAATCATTGCCTCCCCTATACAGTCGGGATATTCGGATTTTTTTTGCAGAAAGAGAAGCTTAGTCGTTTCGCTTTCCTGTTCCCTTCTTGCTCTGGTTTGCGCCTTTTTTAGCACCGAGAACTCCCTCTTTCCATTCCTATTGCTAGCTGTCGCAATACTTGCGAAAGGCGGCCTTGGAAATAATCTACCGCTAGCTTGGGCTGCCATCGCCGATATACGAGCTAAGAATTTCCGTTTTTCTTTTGGTCTTTCCACAGCTGCTATGGCGTTTGGCTATTTAGTGCTTATTTGCCTAAAAAAATTATTTAACACGGGAGGATCTACGATTATTGTCCTCCTGCTATTTATGGTTCTCATTTACTTTTGCGTGAGAAAATTTCAGGATATTCGAGATAGAAAAACTCCTCTTGATGCTATCGAGCCCCCCCCTTCGCAATATTCGCCGCAACATGAAGAAAATTTTTGGAACCGACTCCGCAATGAAATATCTTTTATCATTAGAGATTTTTTAAAAGATCGACGCACCAGAAAGGCTCTGGTTGCCTTCATGCTCTGGGAAATATCCTTCTATAGCGCCCTTATCGTTGATGTGGATATCGAGATTAGGGACTTTAATCATCTAAGCGTATCGATGTTGTTGGGGTATCTGCTAGGGGTGGTCCTCTTAAAGTTTTCGAGTAAAAGGACAGACGACCAGATGATAAAAATCGGATATTACCTATCGATTCTTTCGCTTGTACCTGTTTTCGTCATTGGACCGTTTTTCAACATGAATATTACAATTATTTGTTGCTACTTTGTCTATAGCCTTGCCGCTGCATTTTTGGCCCCGAGCTTATTCTCCATACTTTCTAGGGAAAGAAAGCCTCATGAACAAGGTAAAATTTATGGTTTAATCGACTCCTCGGATACAATCGCTTTTTTAATAGCATCAATTGCAGCAATGAGTTATCATTTTTTACAAATCGGACCAGTTTATTTGGTTTTATTCTCATTTATTGCATTTTTACTTTCTATAGCCCCATATGCTGAATTTAAAAAAATTCAACCTAGACCAAGCGGAAGAGACGGATTCCCTAGATAGGAAATCCCTTGAATTCATCGCTGCGGGCATCGCATGCAATTGTTTTGTCACTCTAGCCGAATCAGGTCTCCTCAACACCCTAGTCGACACTAAACACCTCTCTAAAAAAGATATTGAAAAGTCGACCAATCCCATCCTCGTTAAATCCGCCCTGATGACCTTGGAAAAATGCCAGATTGTGCAGATGTCTAAAGACGGCTACAAAATCACCAAATTCGGGGCCAATATTTCGAAATTTTCCGGTCTAATTTCCATGCTTTTCACCGGATACGGAAACTTGATGGCCCATCAAGACCAAATCGTAAAGAAAAAAGCTACCAATTCGAATAGTTTCATACGCTCTGAAGCAGTATCTAAAGCTGCAGTGCAACTCGCGGCAAATACGTTCGACCCAATCCTGATTCAAGAATTTACCCATCTTAAGTTTTCAGGAACAATCTGCGATCTTGGATGCGGCTATGGAAGGATGCTCTCGCAAATCTGCGAAATCCATGGAAATTCGGGTTTAGGTTTTGAATGCGATCGCAAGGTGGTAAAACAAGCCAAGAAGCAATTCAAAGACACGAATATTGCCATTGAACATGGTAATATCATCAAGCTCCAAGGCATTTGGGAAGACGTCGTCGTTTTGATGCAATGCCACGTTTTCCATGACTTTACCCCCAATAAAGCCTGTATCAAGCTCATGAATTCCTTTTTGAAAAATTTTCCCAATTTACGGTATTTCTTTTACCTCGATACTGTAGCGCCATCTGATGATGAATTTTTACCAGGCTTTGACTATGTACATGGGTTGCTAGGTATTCAAACTAGAACCTATGAGGAAACCCAGCAAATGTTCGACGAATCTGCTTACGAAGTCCTAAAAGAAATAAAGATCGAAGGGCTTCCCAATTCCTACCTATGGATATTAGCTCCTAAACAGAACCTTTTGCCGAAGAGGAAGAAATGAGTGTGGATCTAGAAAATTCAACTCTCAATCGCAGTCATTTCAAAGGCAGCCCCTCATTTGAAAAAACCATCACCGACCTCAAAGAAAAAATCCGTTCCAGAGGAGATTTGCCGCATGTCACCGTCCAGCGGCAATTCGAACTCATCGATCAGCTCTGCGATTTTCCCTTTGGACGTTTTATCTTAGATAGGAAAGGCGCAAACGGCTATTGGACCGATTATATCATCTCCTACCCAACCTGGGAGTCGAATCCCGATACTCTTTCTGAAGTTGCGGAGTTCATTACGCAACGTTCTCTTCTTGTATTAGCTCACCGGGAAAGGTTTAAGAATTTTCAATCTCTCCTGCAAAAAACACTAAAAAATGGCAGTGTTTTGGCATCAGTTCCCTGTGGAGTCATGCGCGATCTGATCACCTTGGATTTTTCAGAGACTTCCGATTACAAGCTCATAGGGCTGGATATCGACCCCGAATCACTCGATCTCGCAAGAATATCGGCTGAAGAACATGGAATCAAAAGCTTTGAATTTTTCCAACAAGACGCCTGGCAAATTCGGTTCAAAGAGAAATTCGATGTGATCACAAGCAGCGGACTCAATGTCTATGAGTCGGATCCTGTGAAGATACTGGATTTATACCGCAGGTTTTTTGATGCTTTGAAACCAGGCGGATCTCTCATCATCAGCGTCCTCACCTACCCTCCTGGTGAATCAAGAGAAACCGATTGGAATCTAGCTATTATTCCTCCTGAAGATCTTCTTATGGAAACGATTCTCTATAAGGATATTTGTGATCAACACTGGAGAAACTTCCGGTCTTCCGGTGAATTGGAAAATGAATTTAAACAAGTAGGCTTTTCCGATATCGAAGTCTACTTTGACAAGTTCCGCCTCTTCCCGACCATCCACGCTAAAAAGCCCCTATAAAGCAGCTTAGAATCCTCACAAAAGCTATTTCGAAATAAATCCCCTTCGATTACAGGTGAAAATTAAGCGAGGGATTTATGACACAAGAACAATTCGATTTCGGAGCAAGCCTCTTCCACCTTCTTTATCTCTTACTGCCGCTTCTCGGTGCTATCATTCATGTGAGCATTACCAAGCCCCATGACAAAGTGGAAATCTTCTTCCTCTACTACCTCGTCATCGGCGTCGGCGCACAAGGCGTCATCGGCGGCTTCACACAGCTTGTTAGTCCGGATAGAGTCGCAAGCTTTATGGGCTGGTCGAGCTGCAATTTTATCACGGAACTCGGCAAGGCCAATTTTTGCTTCGGCGTTCTTGGAATTTTGAGCATTTGGATCACAGGACAATGGCGTCTCGCTGCGGCCATTGGATATGGCCTTTTTCTTCTTCTCTGCGGTCTTGGCCATATCGCCGATGCCATGAGAGAAAATAACTTCTCTCAAGGAAATGTCGGAGCCGTTCTTTGGGCCGATATCCTCATCCCGATTGCGTTGGCGATTCTCCTCTGCTTGAGGAGAAGAAGAATGTACCCTTCAGGCTAAGCGAGTACCATTGGGAACTTTGCGCTCCGGCATGGCGAGCGTCACCTCATCCCCTAGGATAAACCCTGTCGTCAGGCATTCAGAGATAAAGGGGCCGATCTGCTTAGGCTTGAAATTCGCCACGCAAAGCACCTGCTTTCCCATCAGCTCGCTTTTTGTGTAGAGTTTCGTAAGCTGCGCGCTTGAGCGCTTTATCCCAATTTGCGGGCCGAGATCGATTTTCAATTTATACGCGGGTTTACGCGCTTCAGGAAAATCCTCCACCTCAATGATGGTTCCGACGACGAGGAGCACTTTTTCAAAATCGCTCCATTCAATGAGTTGCATGGGATTTCTCCTACTTAAGAGTTTCTAGTATACGAAGGCAATCGGTGCTTGAAAAAAAATATTGAAAATCATCTGTACGCAATTTACAACTAAATTAGCGGGAAATCATAGGCCCCCTGCTTTTAGATTTCTAGCAAAAGAGGGTTCGGATGCACTATTTCAGACAAGTACTCGGCCTTATCTGTCTTTCATCATGCATCTATGCGCAACCCTCTGACCCAGCTGTCATGGCGGGTTTTGCTACCTTCGATACCCAAGCCAATAGCCTAATCATCCAAAGCGCCGATAAATCGATCATCCATTGGCAAGAGTTTTCCATCGATCAGGGCGAGCAGGCCCGCTTCATCTTGCCCGATGCAAAAGCTACCGTCCTGAATCGCGTCGTCGGAAACGAAATGAGCCACTTGCTCGGAAGCTTAAATTCCAACGGCTCGATCTTTCTCATTAACCCCAATGGCGTCCTCGTCGGCCCCGATGGCCTCATCGACACCGCCTCCTTCATCGCCTCGACGCTCGATCTTTCCAATGAGAATTTCCTCGCTGGCAATACGTTTCTCTTCCAGGGCAAATCGGATGCTTCCATTATCAACCTCGGCACGATCAACGCCTTAGAAGGCGATGCCCTTCTCATCGGCTACCATATCGATAATCAAGGCGCAATCAATGCCCCGGGTGGTCTTGCAGGGATCGCCGCCGGAAGAGAAGTGCTCATCAAACCCGAGGGCTCCGAGAGGATCTTCATCTGCGCCCAGGTACCCCAAGAAGTTCGAGGTGAAAAAGGAATTGACCATAGCGGCACCATCCAAGCGATCTCTTCCGAAATCAAAGCCGATGGCAACCTCTATGCTCTCGCCATCAACTACCAAGGAGCTGCTGAAGCGACCGGTGTAGAACACAGAGACGGTCGGATCCTCCTCGTCGCCGACAAAGGCTATACGGAATTCCAAGGCAGCGCTATTGCCCATAATGCCGATGGCACCGGCGGGCAGGTACACATCCTCGGCGAAACTCTCCACCTCACCGATGACGCCTTCATCGACGTTAGCGGCGATCTAGGTGGAGGCACCGCTTTGATCGGGGGCAACTATCAAGGCAAAGATACTCCAGGTCCTACTGCACAATTGACCTATGTCGAGAAAAATGCTGAGGTCCATGCCGATGCGCTCACTTCAGGCGATGGCGGGCTTGTCGTTTTCTGGTCGGACAGCCAAATGATGTATTTTGGGAATGCCTATGCACGCGGCGGTCAAGAAAGTGGAGATGGCGGCAATATCGAAGTCTCATCGAAGGGAACTGGCTATCTTTTCGATGGATATGCCTATACAACAGCTCCAAATGGGAAGGTCGGCAAGCTGCTTATAGACCCGATTAACATTACGATTTCAACAGCAGTGGATTCTCTCAACGTCATTAACCCCATGTTAGTGATAGGAAATGAAGAATATTCCTTTTCAAGCTGTATGTTTAATCCTGCCAATATCAGTACGATGGGCGCAGATAGCCTCAGTGCTAATCTGTTCGTCCAAGACATTGCCATTGATACAAGCTTTGGTGCAGGCATGGGATGCGCTGGAAATGGTGACATCACCTTGGAAGCTCAAATCTCAAGGTCTGATACCAATACTCTAACGCTAAGTGCAGATGGAAATATCATCTTCAATGCAGGGACAGGAGGGATCACAGGTTCGGGTAGTACAATACTCAATTCAGGAGCAGCATTTATTGGTGGAGTTGGTTCCATCACCATCAACGATGGTTCCCCGATCACGACAACAAATGGATCGATCGAACTCCATACAGGTGTTGGAAATATGGGGAATGGAGGGAGCGGAAGTATCACTCTCAATTCATCCATAACGACGGCAAGCGGCGACCTCACTATGACGACGTATGCAGGCGATATCGTCATTCAACCGGTATCTGCTGGCGTCTTTGTTTCCTCCGATCAGCAATCATCAAATGGGATTACCGTTACTTTCAATTCTTCAGGAGAGTTGCAATTGCTTGCTAGCGGGGCATTTCCCGCTCAAATCGGATCTAATGCTAATGCTGTCAGTTGCGACATCACGATCACTTCCCATGATGATATCATCTTGACGGCCACCAACACGTCCAATGGATACGCGCAAATAGGCCATGGCGGCAACCTCGTTACGACGGGTGCAATTGCATCGTCAATCACTAGCTATATAACGATCAACACTTCAGGAAAGATTACCATGAGTGCAGGATCGGGAGCCGCAGTACCCGGCACCAGCCCGGGAGCTTTTGTCCAGATCGGCCATGCTCCCAATCCTCTTGCAGATACTACAATAGTAGGCGCGATTTTGATCGATGAGATTAATATGCACGCTTTTCCAAGCACTGTTACGTTGAATGGCGGGCAGGCAGATGGCTGTTATTCTTTAATCGGATTTGGAGGTCAAACAACTCCTCAGCTAACATTTGCCGTAGGAGCTGCTGCAAACATTTTGCCCTCATCTCTCGGTGTCAATGTTGATACTGGAGCAGCTATCACTCTCAATGGTGGTACTACAACAGATACGTATGCTGCCATAGGATTCACGGGAAGCTCGAATATTATTTTTACGACGCATCCTCCACTCATGATTACCCCAACGATTACTGTTGGTTCGGGAAATAAAGCAGTAACCGATATGACCTTGAATAGTGGATCAGGAGCTAAAACAGCGGGCGCCTATATCGGATTTTTCTTTTATGATACGCCAGTCGGAACCATTGATATTTCTGCTTTGCCATTGAATTTCCTCGGTGTCTTCGTAGCCAATGAAAGCGGAAATCTTTTGCTTAATGGCTCTTCAACTAGTACAACTGCAACTGCGGCGATCGGCATCGATGCCGATCCAGGTACGGTGGGAGATGTTGGGTTGGGAATGGATGTTGCTGCCAATAACAATCTCATTCTCAACGCCAACAACTCCAATCCAGCTGGCGGCGCGTTTATTCAAGATGGAATCGGCAACCCGCTCAATTTCAGTCCGTTGGTCGGAACAAACGTATTAACGGGCGTTAATTTGGCTATTAACTCCTCTACGAATAGTTCAGCCTTCATCAATTGCTTGGGGACATTGTTTGGTGTAAGCTTGGGCGATGTGATTTTGACCGGTGATCCGAATCATCCCGCCTATATTTCGGCTCTTAGAGGAGAGCCTTTTCTTTCTTTTGATCCGCCCGGATCCTATATCGGTTATTTAACTTTGAACATTACCCTCCAAAATAATGCCCAGATCATCATGCCTGCTATTGGCGGGCCTGCTATTTCCTACCAAGCAGGTTTTAACATATCCATTTTAAATGGCTCTTCTGTTAAAAACCTCACTTCAACCGGAATGCTCGATCTTGTTGTCGATGCACTTTTCCCCAATTCTCCAGATATAGGTTCCGGACAATTCACGTTAGATGCTACGAGCATTATGCAGGGCGTTCCAGGAAACCAACTACGGATCTATACCGCGCGCTATCCACAAAACTTCATCGACGGCCTCATCAATGGCGTTCATTTCTCCGGAACGAGATTCGTCGACGATAATCAAAACCTCTATGGAACCTACTTCCCCAATGGAGATTTCGTCTTATTAGCGCCCTTCTACAGAGTCTATTATAAAGAACTCGGACTTACAGCAGCCTTGTCCATGTTCCAAGGCGTGCCCGATTTGCAACTCTATGACCAAGAAGAACGCTGGGATAAAGCCTTCACTGTTAGCTATGACTCTAGCTTCATGCCGATGACATTCCTCAATAATTGGCAAGTCCTCTTCCCTATCGATCTTGCTAAAGATGCCCTATATAAACTCTACCGGCATGTCGGCTCGCCTAAGGGCATCGAAGCGATGGATTTCCTTTGGAGTGGGCAACTTTTCGGGACTGAATGTTACTTTGAACGTTTCAAAAAGCATCTCTTGAACCAGGATCCTTTCTAGAAGAATTTATTGACATTACATCGGTCTTTCGGTTTTCTGGTAAGAAGAATGAATATCATTTTTACACGCATTCTTCCTTTCGCCCTTCTCTCTTGTTCTATTTATGCGCAGCCATATGATCCCGCTGTCATCTCGGGCCTTGCTACTTTTGATGCCCAAGGCAGCAGCCTGATCATCCAAAGTTCCGATAAGGCGATCATCCATTGGCAGGAATTTTCGATCGATCAAGGAGAACAGGCGCGTTTCATTTTGCCTGATGCAAACTCCGCCGTCCTAAATCGCGTCGTAGGAAACGACATTAGCCACTTGCTCGGAAGCTTAAATTCCAATGGCTCCGTCTTCCTCATCAACCCTAATGGCGTCCTCGTCGGCCCAGACGGCCTTATCGATACTGCCTCCTTCATCGCATCGACGCTTGATCTTTCTAATGAGAATTTCCTCGCCGGCAATGCATTTCTTTTTCAGGGGGAATCACAGGCCTCCATCGTCAATCTCGGCACGATCAATGCACTTAGAAGGCGATGCCATTCTCATCGGTTACCATATCGACAATCAAGGCATGATCCATGTTCCCAATGGCCTTGCGGGAATTGCTGCCGGGAAAGGAAGTTCTCATCAAGCCTGAAGGCTCCGAGCGAATCTTCATTTGCGCGCAAATCCCCAATGAAACTCGCTCTGAAAAAGGAATCGACCATAGCGGCGTCATCCAAGCCATTTCCTCGGAAATCAAAGCCGATGGCAACCTCTATGCGCTTGCGATCAACTACCAAGGAACCGCCGAAGCGACAGGAATAGAAAGAAGGGATGGCAAAATCCTCCTTGTCGCCGATAAAGGCTATACCGAGTTCCAAGGAACTGCCGTGGCCCATAATGCCGATGGCACCGGCGGCCAGATCCATGTCCTTAGCGAGATCATCCATCTCACCGATGACGCCCTTATCGACGTAAGCGGTGATCTCAGTGGAGGAACTGTCCTTATAGGAGGTGGCTTTCAAGGGCAAAACACTCCAGGTCCCACGGCTCAATGGACCTATGTCGAGAAGAATGCCCAAGTCCACGCCGATGCGCTGAAGTCAGGCGATGGCGGCCTTGTCGTGTTTTGGTCGGATCAAGACCTCGTCTATCGAGGACAAGCGTACGCTCGAGGAGGCAATGAATTCGGAAATGGAGGAATAATCGAGGTTTCCTCGAAAGGCAACTATCAATTTTCCGGTTCTGCCTTTACGCAAGCGCCTCATGGACATGTGGGGAAACTCCTCCTCGATCCAGGCGATATTGTCATCACCAATGCCGATGCAACCGCTGGCTTTACACCTGCCGCTCCTCCCTTTACCTCGAATACTTCCAATGTCTGTCCGCAGCTTTTGCCAACACTGCAGATATTGCATGGCGAGCTTGTTCAATAACGATGTGACCATCATCACGGGAAATGTCGGTGGCTGCGCTCCTACAAATAATGGCGATATATCTGTCGTCAGTGCGCTTGTTCGGACTGATACTTTGCACCACATATTAACGCTGCACGCAATCCGAGATATTGAGGTTGATGTTGGAGGCAGCATAACCGGAACGGGAAATACGGTATTCATTGCTGGACGAGATATTGGCATCGGCGGTCCCGTTACCACGACACTTGGGGATATTACGTTTACGGCTACAACCGGAGAAATTTCTCTTGGCGCATCTGCGGGTGTAAATGCCATTATTAGCGCAACTATGCAAATATCCACAGGCATCACGCTTACTTCAGCAACTGGCGTCACTCTTCAGGCTCAAGGAGCTAACTTTGCACAAATCGGCACTCCTATTAGCCTCTCTGGAGGGGTGACTACGAATTGTGATATCACCATCACTACGCAAGGTGAGATCTTCTTAGAAGGCGATCAAGGTGGCGCGGGAACAGGCGGTTATGCCCAAATTGGTCATGGCGGCGTTTTTTCTTCAGCATCCGATGCGACCCTAACTGGCAATATCAATATCAATACGACAAGCGATATCAGGTTGAATGCTGGAGTTAGCGCAGGTTCCTTTGCGCAAATCGGTCATACCGTCAATACAGGTACAGGAAATACGACTCTAACTGGATATATCTCCGTCCAAGCGATAGATCCAGGCACAGGTCCTTATCCGCAAGGCATTACCATGATCGGAGGAACCGGGGCAGGGGCCTATAAATTGATCGGGTTTGGAGGTCAGATTGCGCAAGGAACGACCTTCTACATCAATAGCCAGATTCCCCCGCTCGGAACCGATCCCTTTTCCATCAACTTCCAAAACAATATGGGGAACTTTTCTTTGACAGGAGGATTAGTAGATTTTCCTGATACCTATGCAGCGATCGGTTTTACAGGAGCGCCCAATGTCGACTTTAGCCTTACCCCTTCCCCCAACCCAGCATTTTGGATGAATCCCGCGTTTGCAATTTCTCCCCTTCAGCCAACTCCTGCAACTTTCACTTTGCAGGCTGGAAATGGGGCAAGTGCAACAGCAGGAGCCTATTTCGGAGTCTTTTTGTATGACGGGACCGTGACTACAGGGATCGTGCTCCCGCCCGCACCACAAAACTATATCATGAATGGGATCGGCGGCAATTACGACTTCATGCTTTTAGGGCCCGCATCAGCAGGTACGAATAATTCCTTCGCCGCCATCGGGATCGATGCTTTGCCCGGCAGTGGCGACGTAGGTATGAGCTTAGGCATGGCAAATATCAATTCCTTAACTCTCAACGCTCAGAATTCCACTAACATTATAGGCGGCGCTTTTATTCAATCGGGAATAGGAAATCCCCTTTCCCAATCGGCAATGACAACTTTTGCAACGAGTACGGCTACCAATATCAATGTGACCGCTTCCAGTTCGAGTTCCGCCTTCATCAACGCGACACGGCAATGCGGAATGCTCGTTGGCAATAATGTCACGTTTACGGGAACAGCCGATTTTCCTGCCTATTTGAATGTCGGTCAGGATGAGACTGTGATTCTTCCTTTGCCCACGATGCTCGTGTTCAACACTATTTCCTTCAATGACTTTGCCATGCTCACGATTCCTGCGAATACCGTTTCCGGACCTGTGACTCTTGAAGCAGGCGTCAATATTTCCATTACTAACAATTCCGTCATCCAAAGCTTGAACAACAATGCCGATATTATCCTCGTTGTCGATGCTCTATTTCCGTCATCGCCAGATATCGGTCCTGGACAATTCACCCTTGATGCTACAAGCACTATTACAACTCTCGGCAGCAGCGCCCAACTGCGCATCTATACCGCGCGCTTTCCACAAAACATGATTCTTGGGCTTTTGAATGGCGTCGATTTCATGGGTACTCGATTTGTCGACGACAGCCAAAACGAATACCTCACCTACTACCCCAATGGCAGCTTCATCTCCGCAGCGCCCTTCTATAGGATCTACTACAAAGAAGGGATCATCCCTCCATTTATTATCCCTCCTTTCCATCGGGTCCCCGACCTGCAGCTCTATGACCAAGAAGAGCGCTGGGACAAAACTTTCACCATCAGCTATGACTCTAGCTTTATGCCGATGACATTCCTCAATAACTGGAAAGTCCCCTTCCCCTTCGATCTTGCTAAAGATGCTCTCTATAAACTCTATCGCCATGTCGGCTCGCCAAGTATCGAAGCGATGGATTTCCTATGGAGCGAGCAACTCTTCGGAACGGAAGAGTATTTCGAACGCTTCAAAAAGCATCTCCTGAATCAGGATCCATTTTGATAGAGATAATGATTGACAAAACCATCGACTTTCGGTTTCCTGGTAAGAAGTTCTTGAATTTAACTTTGGTTCTCATCTCGATAAACCAGGATTCTCTAGAGAAATGAAAGCGCTTTCTTCGAAAATCAGCCTAGTTCTTGCTTTAAGTCTGTTGCCAATGGCGCAATCGTTTGCTGGTACCGCAAGCTATCAGGAACAAAAAGATGAAGTCCTTATCCCTGAGCTAAAGGGAATGATCCTGGTCTCGCAAAATGAACGAATGACCGCTCTGGATTTCGAACTAGACCATGGAGGTGTTCAGCTGCGGGGATTGAATCTTTCCGAAGATGAAGCAGAAGCTCTCACGAATAAACTTACGAAAAATTTCATCGGGGAAAGCTTGACCTTAAACAAGGTCCAAAGATCTGAAAGAGAAAATCATCCTCTATTATCGCAGCATCGGCCGGCCCGTCGTTCTCGTCCAAGTGCCTGAGCAAGATGTGACGCATGGCATGATCCTCGTCGTCGTCGTCGAATCGAAAATGGGCAATGTCAGCATTACAGGAAATAAGTGGTATAGTAAGCAAACCTATTTGGACAGTATCCGGATGAAGTCAGGCGGTCCTATCGATGCCGATATGCTCGTCTCCGATCTTGCCTGGTTGAACAGAAACCCCTATCGCACCGTCAATGCTATCTATAAGCCGGGAGAAAAGCCCGGTACGACCGATGTCGAACTCCTCGTCCAAGATAAATTCCCCTTAACAGTCTATACCGGCATCGACAATACCGGCCTTCGTGGGTTAGGGCTCGACAGGGCCTTTGCAGGCTTCAATTGGGGCATTTATGGCCTCGACTCCGTCCTTTCCTATCAGTTCACCGTTTCGACAACGCCGAAAAAATTCAATTCCCATGCCGCCAGCTACACCCAACCCTTGCCCTGGCGCCATATCCTCCTCGTCTATGGGGGCTATTCCACCGTCCACACCCACCTTCAAAGTCAGACCTTCGGTTTCCATGGGACAAGTTTGCAGGTAAGCGGCCGCTACCAAATCCCCCTTCGCCCCTCGCAAGATTGGATTCATGAATTCGATCTCGGCGTCGATTTCAAACGGACCAATAACACAGTCGATTTCGGTGGTTTTACCATCGTCGGACATTTGGTCAACCTCTTCCAATATGTAGGAGCTTACACCTTCACCTACAATCCGAAGAACTATAAGATCTACCTCGATTTAGAGGTGTTTGCTTCGCCCGGTAAGACTGTCGGCGATATGAACAATGCCCTGTACAATATGCTTCGATTCGATTCGAAGGTCGATTACTTCTACGGAAGGGGTATGTTCATCTTCGAAAGAAAAATGCCCTGGGACTGCGCGATTTGGTGGCGATTACTTGGACAAGGATCCACCGCCAACCTTCTCCCCAGCGAGCAATTGCCTTTAGGCGGCTACAACTCCGTACGCGGCTACTATGAAAGACAGGTCAACGTCGATGACGGCATCATCTCGAACATCGAATTCCGGACCTGCACCATGAGCTCCTGGCTCTACAAGAAGAACTATGATTTCCGCGCCCTTGCCTTCGTCGATTTTGGCTTCGGACAAGAACATATAACCGAAGATTTTAACAAAGAGCAGTACTATCTTTTAGGCATCGGCCCAGGTCTTCGCTTCACTAGCGAGTATCTCGTCGCAAGACTCGATTGGGGCTTTCGCCTCATAAAAACCCAAAATGACGGCCCGCCCACGCGGCTGCATTTTAGCGTCATCGGCAAGTTCTAATCTTACCTAGTTCGCATTGAATAAGATTTTTTCTTGACCCTACTACCTATTAATGCTAATGAATGTTTTTAAGGGACCTGAATTGTCCTTGCCCCGTGACGATGCTCGGGTTGTATGGAGGATGTCGATGGACTTTTCGAAGAGATGCGGAAGCCTGGCTCTTGCGACAGCGATGCTTGCTTTTTCAGGATGCAAGACCACTAAAGAAACGCTTTCGCCAAGCTTAGTTCCTCCACCGCCGCAGGAAGAAGATAACTCAGAATGCACCAGTTGCAGCGTCACCTGCCCAAATCCCGATCTTGAACCCGTCGTCGATACCTACGAAATGTCAGTCGCCCAAAAGCAAGACCTCCTTGCCAAACGGATCAACGACATCACGACGATCGATGTGCACAATTCCCTCGGGGGCAAAGTCCCCTCCTATAACAATAAGGAATGTTTCTTCGCGATGCTCGAGTTCCTCCTTTGGAAAGCGGAGGAAGATGGTCTCGAATACGCCGCAACGATGACTCCGACCGGTGGCAGCACGGAACAAGTCTTCGATCCGGAATCAGGCGTCCAATACTATTTTTCTTTGAAGGAAAAGCTCGTAGCCCCCAACTTCACATGGGGCAGAGGACTCAGGGCAGGCCTAGGTTACCGGTTTGGCATGCATGACAACTGGGACATCGATTTGCTCTGGACCTTCTACTATAACAAAGCAAGAAGTAGTACGGGTAACAATACTCAGAACCTGATGTTCCCCACTTGGGGCGGCGCTGCTTATACGGATCCCAACGCAGCTAGTATCTTTTCTGATTCAATAAGTCCTCCCGCTACACCTCTGATTTCTACTGTCTTTAATGCCTCCGCCGAATGGGCCTTTCACTACAATATCTTAGATCTAGAATTGGGCCGGCATTATTTCATCACGAAGGCTTTCTCCGTTCGTCCCCTCTTTGGAGTTAGGGGAGGGTTCATTAATCAAGATTACAACGTCCATTACACTCAAACGACCATTTTCTTTATTAATGAACTAAGTGAAATGCCCACGGCATTTGAAACGCCCGCGAGCATGGATGCCGATAACAATTTCCATGGAATCGGTCCAAGGCTTGGTCTCGATTTACAATGGCATATCAATTGCCACTGGTCGATCGCAGGAAAACTTTCCGGATCTCTTCTCTACGGACCTTTTAGAACCCATCAGCTCTATACTTCTGTTCTCACCTTAATTTCCAGTGGAGATAATCCAACTTACATCTATACCCATAAGAGAAATTACAACCGCTTTGCGCCGAATCTAGAAGCCGCGCTTGGATTCCAATGGGACAGAGATTTCCAAAGAATCAATCACCTAAGCCTCGGACTCTTTTACGATATCTCTGAATGGTTTAGACAAAATCACCTCGTTCGAAATTTGCCATGGATCAATGAAGATTTAGTCCCAGGTGGTTTGGGTGTTTTGAGTGACCCCTATGTCAAAGAACATGGGAATTTAGGATTGCATGGACTCACGATCAAAGCTCGGGTGGATTTTTAAAAATGCGAGAGAAGGACATGAATAAAACTATCGGTTTTCCAGGAGTTGCCCTCACCGCCGCTCTCGTTTCTTGCATGGCATATACCCTGCAAGTAGAGTCCTCGGAAGTACTCGCTGTGCAAAATGCGCCCTTGACAATCCCAAGCGATCTTCCTACAGAAAATCAAAGACTTGATGCCATCTCCGTAGAAACTGTCCACGGCGACCCTGCAGGAAAAGCCCCTGCCTTCCTGAAGAGAAAAGGATGCGATTTTTTTGTCACCGGCGATTTACTCTATCGAAAAGTAAAACTCGACAATCTCGATTTCGTCTCGAAAGTTACTCAGGTATTTCCCGACGTTCCACCTGGTAATTCGACAACTGCTTCAATGGATGAAACTATTTATGAACCGCATTTCCGCTGGGGCTGGGGTTTCCGTGTCGATGCGGGCTTTGTTTTCCCTCATGCAGATGATTGGGAAATCGATCTTATTTGGACCTATCTCTATGACAAGGCGCATCAATCAGTTTCAGCTCCTCTCTTCCAAGGACTCCAGGCGAATGTTCCTATGACCGCGCTATACCCATCCTTTAATCCACCTGGTTTGGGTGGAGCCCTTATTTCCGCATCAGGCTCATGGCATTTTCATTTCAATACGTTCGATTTTGAAGTCGCTCGCAATTATTTCGTAAATAAATACATCTCCCTTCGCCCTATTGCAGGATTGCGCGGCGCTTGGATCAAGCAAAACTATCTCGTCAGCTATCAAGTACAACCGGATAGCGAGCTTCCCCTACTGCTTCCACAATCCATGGAAGCTAAAACTACCTATCGGGGATTGGGTCCACGTTTAGGAATCGATCTGTTTTGGCATACGGCAAAACACTTTGGCATTTATGGGAATCTTTCAGGATCACTTGTCTATGGCCAGTTTAAAGTTACACAAGACTATATCGAATCAATCACTGAAGCAGCAGAATCAGTGTTTTTTGAAGTTAAAAACAAACACGATCCTTGGCGAGTCTGCCCAAATATCGACTCAGGAGTCGGAGTAGCTTGGGAGAGTTTTCTCGATAAGAAAGAATGTTACCATTTGACGATGGGAGTCGGTTATGAAATCGCCTATTGGTTTGACTTCAACCAACTCCAAAGATTCAATGGCGCAAACTTTGATCTTCAAGAAGAAAATGGCGATTTAGGAATGCAAGGATGGAATTTTCATGTACGGTTCGATTTTTAAATAAACTAGGGCTGCTTTATGCATAAAACACTGGGGTTTCGAGAAATCGCTCTGACAGCCACCTTACTTTCGTTTTTCGATGCATCTGAAAACCTCGAGGCAAATCCTTCCATCGCATATAGAAAATTCGATGAAACCAAAAAGACGGATGAAAAAATCCAAGCTGTCGCTGCCTATACGGATGCTTTGACTGTGCAAACTGTCGAAGGTTCTCTAGCCGCAGTCAATCCTCCTCACCGAGAACTCAATACCGGGTTCTTTGCCAATGCTGATGTTCTTTATATGCGAGCAAGTGAAGATAATTTGAACTTTGCAACGCTGTCAAATATTACGGAGACCATTATTCCCGGTATTTCTGTAGCAGCTATTGATAAACAGAAAACTCTAGAACCTCATTTTACTTGGAATTGGGGCGGAAGAGCGAGCCTTGGCTATCAATTTGAGAATTTCGATTCGTGGGATCTCTATCTCAATGGGATGTATGTCCATGGAAAAGCAAAGAATTCGGGTGATCCGAGCCACCAAGTTCCATCAGTTACACTCACTGCTGCTATTCTCGATCCGACATGGGGCGGCGCACCTGGAGTGAATTTCGGGGGCTTTTTCGTAGATGATACGCTAGGCCTTGGACTTACCCAAGCATCCGCAGACTGGATGATGAATCTCTATACGATCGATCTCGAACTTGGAAGAAGCTTTTATATCGGAAGAAAAGTCTCTTTACGTCCTTTTGCCGGCTTTCGAGGCGCATTTCTTGATCAAAAATACACTGCGTATTACTCGAGCGTCTATGATCTCAGTGCAACATCCGATCCTGCTCCCTCGGATATACTAATCAATGTTCCTGGAAAAATGAAGGCGCATAATAATTTCCAAGGTTTTGGGCTTCGAGGAGGATTCGATTTCCTCTGGCATTTCTTGCCAAATTGGGGATTTGATGCTCTTTGCTCTGGATCATTGCTCTATGGCGAATTCAATGTGAAACAGGATTACACCTCTTCTACCCTGATTGCTTTACTCGAGGATGAGGGCTTTATAGTAGGTCCATTTCCGACTAAGTTCGTATCCAAACGCAAACCCCATCGCATCCGCTGCAACCTCGAGGGAGCTATAGGCATGTTTTGGGAGGCCAATTTCAATAAAGACAAAAACCACGTTTTCCTCGGAGTCTACTACGAAGTAGCCGAATGGTTCGACCAGAATGAAATGACGCGGACCTTCATTGATCTCAGCGGTATAGATACATTCAATCAAGATGGACTTTTCAACGTAGCTCTGGACGATACCCGAAGGAATTATGGCAATATCGGCTTAAGCGGCATGTCCCTTAAGTTGCGCTTCGACTTTTAACTATTTGCTTCTCTCTAGAATTATCTGTTGACGCTTCTATTTCCAAAATGCTACGGCAAAGAGTAACGGATCCTATTGCTATCTCTTCGGTAGCTTAGGAGGAATGGAGGATGTCGATGGACTTTTCGAAGAAATGCGGAAGTCTAGCACTTGGGGCAGCGATACTTGCTTTTTCAGGCTGCAAGAGCGCAAAAGAATTGTTCTCGTTTAATTTTGCTCCTCCTTCTCCCCCTGAAGAAACCTCATGCGCCGTTGCCAGTTGCAGTGTCACCTGCCCAAATCCCGATATCCAGCCTATTATAGACTCTGAGGCGATGTCCACTGAAGAGAAGAAAACTCTTCTAGCAAACCGCATCAACGACATCACGATGATCGATGCCCATAATTCCCTAGGCGGCAAAAGCCCTTCCTATAGCAATAAAGACAGCTTTTTTCTCATGGGCGATTTCCTCTACTGGAAAGCGCAAGAAGACGGCCTCGAATACGCCGCTAACATGATCCCTCTCGACACTACCGGCCGATCGTATAAAGAAAGGCCGATCGGCCCACACTTCACATATAACATGGGATTCCGCGTCGGCGCCGGCTACCGTCTTGCAGGCAACGAAAGCTGGGATATCGACCTCATCTATACCTGGTTTTATACGAAAGCAAAGAATTCAGTTTCCAACCCCACTACAGGCCTCATGTACCCTACTTGGGGAGGACCTGCCTTTGCGGATCCAGAATCTTTTGCTTCTGCTGTTCCCAATTCTTTGGTCACGACGATCGTCTATGCTTCGTCGGAATGGGGATTGCATTACAATGTCGGCGATTTTGAATTAGGCAGGCACTATTTTGTCTCCAAAGCAGTTTCTCTTCGGCCAAGTATAGGAGTGAGAGGTACATCGATCGATCAAGACTATTCAGTCCATTATCTCCAATCCTTCATATTTGTTCTCAATGACCTGGTAACCACGCAGCAAGAACCCGCGAGCATGTTCGCCGGTAGTAAATTCCATGGCATCGGCCCTCGTCTTAAACTCGATTTAGAATGGCATCTCAATTGCCACTGGTCGGTTTTAGGGCAACTCTCCGGATCTCTCCTCTATGGCCCCTTCAAAACTCACCAAACGTACAATACCCACATTCTCACGATCTCAGGCAGCCCCATAAGTCCAGTTGCAGATGTGGCGAATTTTCCAAATCTAATTTTCAGCGAAAAAAACAATTTCAATCGCTTCGCAACAAATTTAGAAGCTACTTTAGGCCTTAAGTGGACCGTCAAACACTTTAGCCTGGGAGTGTTTTACGAGCTTTCCGAATGGTTCCGCCAAAACCGTTTTACGCGAAGTACCGCCTGGATCAACGGCGAATTTACACTTCATCAAATAGCTGAGCCCGGCATCTTTTCTCAACCTTATGTAAAAGAACATGGAAATTTAGGCTTGAGCGGACTCACGGTTAAAGGGCGTTTGGAATTTTAAAGGATAATGAGAACGAATATGAATAGACATAGAGGTCCAAGAACTATCCTCGGAGCTGCCTTCCTCTCTTGTATGGCATTTGCAGCGCAAGAAGAGGCATCGGAACCGGCTCTTTTGCCTGCTCCAAGCCCTTTGAATAAAGAAGCCCAAAGGCTAAATGCCATCTCTGTAGACACGATCCATGACGATATTGCTGGAAAGTCCCCTGCCTTTTTACCGAAAAAAAGTTTCGACTTTTTTGTCACCGGCGATCTCCTCTATCGAAAAGTCAAACTCGACAATCTCGATTTCGCAACGCAGATTGTCTACAATTATCCCGATAACCCGCCTCAAGACACTTCAGTGATTACGATGAAGCAAGCCATTTACGAGCCCCATTTCCGCTGGGGCTGGGGTTTCAGGGTCGATGCAGGATTTCTCTTCTCTGCTCAAGATGCTTGGGAAACGGATCTCATTTGGACCTATCTTTACGATAAAGCGCATCAATCGATCGTGAATCCTGCTCTTCATCCACGTCCTTCACCCGTAGTTGCAAATGTCCCTGCCACAGTGCTCTCTCCTTCATGGCCGAATGGACTAGGCAATTATCTCTCTTCTGCAAAAAGCGATTGGCATTTGCATTTCAATACCTTCGATTTCGAATTCGCTCGGAACTATTTCTTGAGTAAATCTATTTCCGTCCGTCCTCTGATAGGTCTGCGAGGTGCATGGATCAAACAAAGCTATCTAGTCCATTACTCGGTCACAGAAAATCCAGTTTCAGGATCTGTTATTACCGATACTTCTGAGATGGGTTCCAAATCCACCTATTGGGGCGTGGGACCTCGTTTAGGAACCGATATTTTTTGGCATGTGACCCGTCACTGGGGTTTCTATGGAAACATCTCAGGATCGCTCCCTTACGGCCAGTTTAGAGTTTCGCAAATCACCACGACAATTCTTAAGGCAGGATCTAATCAGGATCTTGAACAAGTCAAAACATCCCATAATCCTTGGCGGCTATGCGCCAATATCGAATCTGGGGTTGGAACACAATGGGAGACCTTCCTCGACAAAAAGCGTGACTACCATTTGACTTTGGGGCTAGGCTACGAGATCGCTTATTGGTTCGGCTTTAACCAACTCGAAAGAACAACAATCGATACTATATTCGGCAACATCGATAACCAAGAAGAAAACGGTGATTTGGGGATGCAAGGATGGAATTTTCATATTCGCTTCGATTTTTAAACCATGTAGGGTTGCTTTATGTATAAGAAATCGTGGTTACGAGAAATTGCTCTGACAACCACTTTACTTTCATTCTCCATGTATCCGGAAAATCTCGAGGGCGCTTCTTCCAAGCAAAAGAAAAAGCAGGAGAATGAAAAAATAACCAATGAACATATCCAAACTGTCGCAGCGTATACCGATAGCTTGACGATGCAGACTGTAGAGGGCTCTCTTGGTACAGTGAATCCTCCTCACAATCAGCTAGATACTGGATTTTTCTTCAATATCGACCCTCTTTACCTCAAAGCAACTGAAGACGATCTGAATTATGTAACAAAAGCATCCACGTCCGTGGATCTGCCTCATGAGCCACCACCGAATTTCTTTAATGAAATCTTTAACCATGCCGAAACTCTCGACCCCCATTTCAGCTGGAATTGGGGAGGAAGGCTCGGCATAGGCTATCTATTCAAGGATTTTGATGCATGGGATCTCTATACCCAATGGACCTATGTCCATAACGAGGCAAAAAATTCTACGGCTATCGATCTCAATGCCATTATCAATGTTTTCAACACGGGTTCCTTTTCTGAAATCGATTTCCTATATCCGACATGGGGCGGCGGCGAGGGCGATAACAATTATGGAGGTTTTTTCTTAGATGACGCAGCGGGGTTAGGGCTATCGCAAGCATCGGTGGAATGGATGATGAATTTGAATGTCGCCGATCTGGAACTTGGAAGAAGCTTTTATATCGGGAGAAAAGTCTCATTACGGCCTCATATCGGTCTTCGAGGGGCCAACATTGCCCAAGACTACATAGCGAACTACACGACGATCTACTATCTAGGCGATGTAGACGATTTCAATATTACTAATAATGCCCTCGTCACAGGTTCTGGAAAGATGAACGCAAAAAATGACTTTTGGGGGGTAGGCGTTCGCGGAGGGTTCGATTTTCTCTGGCATTTCACACATAATTGGGGAGTGAGCGGCCTTGTCTCAGGAGCCTTGCTCTATAGCGCTTTCCATGTGAAACAACACTATCAATCCTTCGTTGTCGATGTCGACCCAACAGGAACAATTGCCTTTCTAGCTCCCTCCAACTTCATCACCAAACGAAGCCCCCGCCGCATCCGAACCAATCTCGAAGGATCTGTCGGAATGTTCTGGGAAGCAAATTTCAACAATAATAAAAATCACTTCCTCATCGGGGTCTTTTACGAACTTGCTGCATGGTTCGATCAAAACGAAATGATGCG
This sequence comes from uncultured Simkaniaceae bacterium, assembly GCA_963813105.1. Taxonomy (GTDB): domain Bacteria; phylum Chlamydiota; class Chlamydiia; order Chlamydiales; family Rhabdochlamydiaceae; genus JAGXTH01. The sequence continues at coordinate 609,574 of CAWEXT010000003.1, read as the reverse complement.
AACCTTCATAGACCTTAGCTTTAAAGACGCTGTCTTTAATCTAGAAGATGGGATACCCATTACCACCTTCCTAGACGACTCCCGCAGGGATTTCGGCAATCTCTGTTTAAGCGGTGGTTCTCTCAAGATGCGCTTCGATTTCTAACCCGATCATTTATCTATTGACGAATCTTCTCCTAGAATGTTAAGGCAAAGACTATACGATCCTATTGCTAGTACCTTAAGTCAGCTTAGGGGAATGGAGGAAGTTGATGGATATATCGAAGAAATGCGGGGGTCTAGCTCTCACAGCAGTGATGCTATTTCTTTGGGGGTGCAAAAACTCCAAAGAGACGCTGATGCCGCCGGAAAACCCTCCGCCTATAGCTGAAATCGAAGCTAAAGCTGAAGAACCGGCAGTTTGTACAGACTGCGAAGCTCCCTGCGATAGCTGTAGCGTCACCTGCCTATCTCCTACCATCGAACAAACGATGGCCTCTGATCCAGAACGTCAAAAAGTAAAAAAGATTCTCGTAAACCGCATCAATGCTCTCACCACGATCAACAATCACAATACCTTAGGCGGGAAAAACCCTTCGTATAGCAATGAAGATAGTTTGCTCATCAGCGCCGATTTCCTCTATTGGAAAGCCACTATGGACGACCTAGAGTACGCCGCAAATGTAACCCAGTTAGATTCGATCGGACTTAAGTTTTCAGAACAGCTAAAAAAGCCCAAATTCCGCTGGGATCCAGGTTATCGCGTTGGCTTAGGCTTCCGTTTTAGCGGGCAAGAGAATTGGGAAATCGACGCTCAATATACATGGTTCTACAACAAGGCCAAAGACTCCATCTCCAACCCCAACCCTACCCTCCTGTTCCCTACATGGGGAGCGCTGCAATTTTTCAACAATACAGCTAACGCATTTCCAGGCATTTTTGGGTACAACATCTCCGCAGCATCTGTAAATTGGACTCTTCATTACAACGTTTGGGACTTGGAAATAGGCAGGCACTACTTTGTTACGAAGGCGTTTTCTCTGCGGCCATTTGTGTCAGCGAGAGGAGCTTGGATCGATCAAGACTATAAAGTCTATTATAACAGCATTATTTTCTTCCAGTTTACCGATACTGTAACAGCAAACCTGCTGACAAATATGAAAGCCGATAGCGATTTTAAGGGACTCGGACCTAGGCTCGGAATTGATTTGCATTGGAATTTCAACTGCAATTGGGCCTTCATCGGAAAACTCTCGGGCTGTCTTCTCTACGGTCCTTTCAAGACTCTGCAGACCTATAATGGTGGGGTTCTACTAGCACAAACTACACCAGTTATGTTCACCAACAATAAAAGCGCGCATCGTTTGCAAGCCAATATCGATTCGGCTTTAGGATTTCAATGGGAACTGCATTTCAATAAGAAAAGAAACACGTTCAGTCTTGCGGCTTTTTATGAAATTTCCGAATGGTTCCGGATGAATCGGCTCACACGTAATTCACCCACTTTTAATACCGGAAACTTTCATACTTTTCTTGGGAATTTTGTGCTCAGCGAACCGTATATTCAAGAACATGGGAATTTAGGATTGCAAGGCTTATCGATTAATGCTTGCTTGGATTTTTAATATTGTGATGAGAAGGACCATGGATAAACAAAATCGTTTTAAGAGAGTCGCTTTTTCCGCCATCCTCTTTACTTGCTTTGGATGCACGCTAGAGGCGCAATCAGAGGAGAAGACTCCTATACCTCTAAAAAGCAATAGCAGTCTTAAGACCGATGCACATAGACTCAAAGCGATTTCCGAAAAGACCGTTCATGGAGATTTAGCTGGAAAAAGCCCGGGGTTTCTTTCTAAGAATGGGGGCTTTTTCATCACTGGGGATGTCCTTTATTGGAAGGCAAAACAAGACAATCTCGATTATGCCGCTGAATTCTCGGTGAACACTGCAACCACTCCTCAAATAGTCGCTGAAAGTATCTTAGAGCCTCATTTCCGTTGGGGTTGGGGTTTTCGTATCGATGCTGGCTATGGCTTTGGACGCCGAGATGATTGGGAACTCGATGGTATCTGGACCTATTTCCATAGTAAAGGGAGTGGATCGACATCCCTTCCTGCATCCAACAAAATAGGTACTCCCACTACGTTCAGCTCGCAGGAAATCATTCCCTCTTGGGGAGAATTTTTAGGGAATTTTGCATTCGAAGCTTCTTCCCATTGGGGTCTTCATCTCAATCTCTTTGATTTTGAACTCGCAAAGAACTATTTCATGAGCAAGCGCCTCTCAGCACGTCCTCATGTGGGATTGCGAGGGGCTATTATCCATCAAAACATCGATGCCAACTATCTAGCAGGGCTTTATATTACCCAACGTTTTCTAGTAGGAGCTGGATCGGGAGGAAATTTTTCCACTTCAATGAATGCAAAAAACCATTATTCCGGCATTGGGCCAAGAATAGGGACTAACCTCTTATGGCAATTTCTTTCTCATTGGGGCCTCTATGGAAATATTTCTGCTTCGCTTCTCTATGGTAGATTCAACGTATCCCAGAAATACTCTGGTCTAATCGTTACCCACATACCCTCTATTATATTTCCGATAAATGCTACTGTGCCAGGATCCATGCAAAACCACAGACACGCTTGGCGCGTGCGAACCAATGTCGATTCGGGCGTAGGACTCGAATGGGAAACTTTTTTTGCAAAAACCATGCATCTGACTTTGGGAATCGGTTATGAAATCTCGTATTGGTTCAAACAGCTCCAGCTCATGAGAACCTCAGCAGAAGAATTCCAAGATCTGAGCCCTATAACAGGAGAGGTAGAATTCTTTGATGGTTGGGTGGATGATCGAGAGGGAGATGGCGATTTAGCCATGCAAGGATGGAATTTTCATGTGCGATTTGATTTTTAAAGGGATGGCCTATGCATAAAACAAAAGGGTTTCGAGAAATCGCTCTTACAACCGCCTTTCTTTCTCTATGCGGTTTTCGAGAAGATCTTCAGGCAGATCCCTCCTTAGCATCATCCAATGATCAGCAGCAAACCCTGGATCAAAGCAATGAGAAGGATCGAAAGGCCGTCATTAGTTATACCGAAGCCTTAAGCGTGCAAAACGTGCAGGGTACCTGGGGCAGCGCAAATCCTCCGCATGAATTCAATAGCACTGTGTTGGTGACTGCTGATCTCCTCTATGTAGTTGCAGAAGAAGATAATTTAGATTTCGCCAGTAAGCTCGTTACCAATAGTACAAATAACCAAAGCAAAGAGACTTTCTACCAACCACATTTTCATTGGAACTTAGGTTCAAGAGTTGGAATCAGCTATCTTTTTGAGCAGTTCGACGGCTGGGATCTCGATCTCAACTGGACGTATATACATGGCAAAGGAAAAAATTCGGCCACCGCTCCTAACCCTAACATAGATATTACCTCGCTTCCTCTCACAGATCTTCTGTACCCTTCTTGGGGCGGACCCGCTACTGATACCGGCGTTACCGGCGGTTTCTTCGTAAATGGAGAAGGTGGAACTGGAGTTTCAAGCGCGTCCGTCAATTGGATGCTCAATATGAACCTCATCGATCTTCATCTGGCACGAAGTTTCTATATCAGCAGAAAGATCACCCTTCATCCCTATGTAGGATTACGAGGCGCTTTGATCGATCAAGATTACAGGGCTAGGTATGAGTCCATCTACGGTGTGCCTCCATTTACAGGATCTGCACAAATGAAGGCCAAAAATGACTTTAAGGGACTGGGGATTCACGGCGGATTTGATTTTCTATGGCACTTCACTCCTAATTGGGGTGTAAGCGCTCTTGTTTCGGGCTCCTTGATTTATGGGACATTCCATATCAAGCAAGATTATCTATCGAATGCTGCATTCAATGACTCTTTGTCCCCGACTGAATTTATCACACGAAGACACCTCCATCAGATACGCTCGAATATCGAAGGGGCATTGGGACTCTATTGGGAAATAGAATTCAATCAGCGAAGGAATCGCATCTCCATGGGTCTTTATTACGAGCTCTCGGAATGGTTCGATCAAAATCAAATGACGAGACCCTTTATGGACGTCGACCCAGTTGATACTATAGACTTCTCCGGCGGACCCATTCTGAGCGATACCCGCTATGATGCAGGAAATTTGAGCTATGCCGGCGGCTCCTTTAGAATGCGCTTCGACTTTTAATTCCTATTGACGCCTTCTCTTTCATAATGTTAAGGACAATTTATAAGGACTTAGATGATCTTTGCCCTAGGCGTACGCGTAGGTGAATAGAGAGGAGTCGATGGACATTTCGAAACGATTTGGTAGCCTTGCACTTACAGCTTTGCTTCTTGCTTTTTCCGGATGCAAGAGCGCAAGCGAGTCGCTCCCGTCCAGTTTAGAAGATGTTCCTCCTCCCCCACCAGAACAGAATGAAGAAGAAAACGACGACGACGACGAAGATTATGATGCTGATGATGTAAAGCAAACAGCTGAGGAAAAGAAAGTTGAAGCAAAGAACGTAATTGTAGAAGACCATGATGGTGACGACGACGATCAAGAAAACGTAGAAGAAGACGATCAGTGTACAGCTTGCAGTGTCACCTGCCCAATGCCAGCCATCAAAGAGCAAATCAAAGAATCCTCCCTATCGACTAGCGATAAGCGACACCTTCTAGCGAGGCGCGTTAAGGATATCAGCATGGTCGATGCCCACGGCACACTCGGCGGAAAAGTCGCATCGTATAGAAACCAGGGAGCCTTTTTCATATCCGGCGATTTTCTCTATTGGAAAGCGGAGGAAGACGGGCTCGCTTTTGCTGCCAAAGCAACCCCGCTAGAACCGCTGCAAACCAGCTCATTAGGTTTCCCTTATCTCTCGGGATTCTCCTATAAGGAAAAACTCCTCGAACCTAAATTCACTTGGATGAAGGGATATAGGGCCGATCTAGGCTATAGGTTTGGCGGCAATGACAATTGGGAGATCGATTTCGTAGGAACATGGTTCTACAATAGAGCAAAAAAATCGGCCGATTCCAGTACCCCTGGCCTTATGTACCCCACCTGGGGTGGATTTCCTTTTGCCAGTGGCGAGATATTCACTACCGGGCAACAAAATGCCAATTTGATTTCCCCGATCACCAACGCTTGGACAGAATGGGGGCTTCATTACACAGTCGTCGATTTCGAATTGGGCAGACACTATTTCGTCTCTAAGGCTTTCTCTCTTCGTCCTTGCGTTGGTGCAAGAGGCGCTTGGATCCGGCAAGACTATTCTGTACATTACGTCCAATCGATTTCCTATTTCCTCAATCATCATGCCGACAATTTTTCAGAACTCATCGCGCCTGCTAGCATGTTCGCGAAGAACAATTTTCAAGGAGTTGGACCTCGTCTTGGCCTCGATTTACAATGGCATCTCAATTGTCACTTCTCCATTCTTGGAAAACTTTCCGGGTCGCTTCTTTATGGACCTCTAAAAACAAGTCAAAAATATAGCTCGACACTTTCCACATTTTTTTTAAACGTAGACCTAGATAGTTTCACCACCTTTCCAAATATTCTCTTCAACAATAGACACAATGAGCATCGCTTCGAACCCAATTTGGAAGCTGCACTGGGACTGCAATTTGACAGCAAACACTTTACTCTCGGGGTCTTTTACGAACTCTCAGAATGGTTCGACCAGAACCAACTCGTCAGGAGCATGCCTCTAATCGAAGCAGAAAATGCAACACTAGCCCCTTCTGCTGGCATTATCTTCGACCCTTATGTCAAAGAACATGGGAATTTAGGACTTGGCGGACTCACAGTGAAAGCACGTGTGGATTTTTAACAATGCGAGAAAGGATATGAAAATAGCTACTGGACAGATCAGCGTAATCCTCTCAGCTGCCCTCCTCTCTTGCCTTCCTGGAGAGTCTTCGGAAACGCTTGCTATGGCAAATTCCAGCGATTTATCCATGGAAGCGGATAGACTCCTGGATATTTCCGTGGAAACCATCCACGGGGATGTCGCAGGAAAATCTCCGGCGTTTCTCCCTGAAGAAGACTATGGTTTTTTTGTGACCGGCGATTTTCTTTATCGAAAAGCCAAGCTCACGAACCTCGATTTTGCTGTGCAAGTCGAGCAGACCTATTCTGACGTTCCCTTAGCTGACACTTCCACTGCAACCATGCATGAAAACATCTATGAGCCTCATTTCCGTTGGGGCTATGGATTTCGAGTCGATGCCGGCTATGTGTTCACTTCTCTAGATGCATGGGAAATCGATCTCATTTGGACCTATTCTTACAATAAAGCGAATCAATCGCTTTCAGCCCCTTTCTTTACAGGAATGCAGGCGGGCACTCCCTCTACAGTCATTCTCCCCTCTTGGCAGACCTTGAATAAAATCTTTGAATTTCTGACGCATGCAAGAAGTCAATGGCGCCTGCATTTCAATACGTTCGATTTCGAACTGGCACGCAACTTTTTCTCGAGTAAATATCTTTCGATTAGGCCCCTTATCAGTGTGAGAGGCGCTTGGATCAAGCAACATTATCTTGTCGAATATCTATATGGCGCATCAGCCATTCGTATGGATCCAATGAACATGAACGCCAAAACGAACTATTGGGGAGTGGGGCCACGTTTAGGTGTCGATCTATTTTGGCATATTACTAAGCATTTTGGCGTCTACGGAAATGCCTCCGGTTCCCTTCTTTATGGCAGGTTTGATGTTACGCAAGACTTTTCCATCAATCATGGGAAACCACAGACGATCCTTCCACAGCTCACACAATCCATCCATCGTCGTCCTTGGCGCGCCCGCAGCAATCTAGAATCAGGGGTAGGCTTAGCCTGGGAGAGTTCAATTGATAGGAAGGAGCATCCATGTCATTTGACCTTAGGGGTCGGCTACGAAATCGCCTACTGGTTTGACATGAACTTGCTGATGCGTAACCAGACTTCCAACGTTTTAGCCTTTACAGGTTTCAATGAGAATGAAGAAGGCGGTAATTTAGGGATACAAGGATGGAATTTTCATGTGCGGCTTGATTATTAAACCTAGGCAGGATTGCTCGTATGGATAACAGGTTACAAGGATTTCTTCTCCTAGCTTCTTTCTTTTCCATCATGGGCCGCCCAGAATTTCTTCGAGGCGATGGCTCCTAGCGAGAACCAGAATTATTGTCGATGAGCAAAATCTCGAAGCGAAAAACAAGACGCATGAGAATCTGCAAAAGCTCGCTCCCTTCGTCGATAGTTTGACCGTGCAGAATGTCAATGGCACTTTAGCTGCAGTAAACCCTCCGCATCAAGAACTCTATACCGGCGCCTTTATTACTGCTGATACGCTCTATCTTCAATCCAGCGTCGATGATTTAAACTATGCTGTGAACGTAAATGAATCTTTCACTGGCTTTGAAATTGGGTCGGGAAACCAGAAAATCCTCGAGCCACACTTTCGTTGGGACTGGGGAGGAAGAATCAGCGTCGGGTACCAAGCAGATGATTTTGATGCATGGGACTTTGCTGCTATTTGGACCTATGTCCATGGAAAAGGGCATAGTTCCATAGCTACGAGTCTACCAGAGGCCTTAAATAGCTTTTTTGCTTACGAGATCTATGGAAAATCTGTCTCCCTGATCTTCCCTTCATGGGGAGGAGGGCAAGCTTCTGATTTAGGAGGCTTTTTCGTCGATAATAATCATAGAATAGGCCTCACAAGCGCCTCTGCCGATTGGATGCTGAATTTCAATGTCGTCGACCTCGATCTCGGAAGAAGTTTCTATATCGGAGAAAAAATTGCTCTCCATCCGTTCGTAGGTGTTCGAGGAGCCGCTATCGATCAAGACTACACTGCTAACTACTCCACAGTCTATGACCTGACCTCTTTTGGCGGTACCTTGCCAACGGACGAATTTGTCACAGCTCCCACAAGAATGAAAGCGGATAATGACTACTATGGAGCAGGCATCAGGGGAGGATTCGATTTTCTCTGTCATTTCATGAAAAATTGGGGAGTCAGCGGCTTATTCTCAGGATCTCTGCTCTATGGCAAGTTTCACGTAAAACAAAATTACGAGGCTTTTACGCCATTATCTTTTAATGCAGCACCATTTCCCCTGCAGCCTACGCAGTTTATTTCGAAAAGACATCCTTATCGTATATGTTGCAATCTCGAAGGCTCATTGGGTACGTTTTGGGAAGCTGATTTCAATAAAGACAAAAACCATTTATTTATCGGAATCTTTTACGAAATCGCCGATTGGTTTGATCAAAATGCCTTGTCGAGGACATTTGTCGATCTCAATTTACAAGACCAAGGAACGGTAGTAGATTATCCGGTCAATCTCCTAATCGATGACACACGAACGAATTTTGGCGATCTCTTCTTAAGCGGCGTCTCTTTCAAGTTGCGCTTCGACTTCTAGCCATTTATCTGTTGACGAATCCTCTCCCTTTTCATAAGTTGACGAAATACTACGCTTATGAATCGATCGAAGAGATACGGAAACCTTGTTCTTACAACAGTGATGCTGTTTCTTTGGGGATGCAAAAGCTCCAATGAGACGATCCTGGCGCCTCAAATTCCTCCAGCTGAGCCTACGAATGCCTGCAGCTGCAGTGTCACCTGCCCAACTCCGACGATTGAACAAACGATGGCTGCTAGCCCCTCTTCTGAGGATGTAGAGGATGTCCTCGCAAGCCGCACCAATACGATCACTACGGTCAATGATCATAAGACCCTAGGCGGGAAAAACCCTGCTTATAACACGAAAAGCAGCATCCTATTCAGTGTAGATTTTCTCTATTGGAAAGCAGTAATGGGCAATCTCGAATATGCCGCAAACCTAATGCCTTTGGATTCGAGCGGCTTTAGTTTTTCGGAACAACTGAAAAAACCTAAGTTCCGGTGGGATGTGGGATTTCGCGCTTGTTTAGGATACCGTTTCGGCATGCATGACAATTGGGAAATCGACCTCCAATACACGCTATTCTACAATAAAACCAAAAGCAGAGTTTCCAACCCTGACCCGTCGCTCATGGTCCCTACCTGGGGAGGGCTGCAATACTTCAGTGCAGCATCGGGCTTTTTTCCCGGAATTTTTGGCTTTACCATTTTGAAGGCTTCTGCAAATTGGACCCTGCATTACAACATTTTCGATGTAGATTTAGGTAGACACTACTTTGTGACAAAGGCCTTCTCTCTTCGGCCATTTATCTCGGGAAGAGTCGCTTTGATCAATCAAGACTATGATGTCCACTATCTTAGCGTTTTGAAGAGCGATATAACCGATAGTTTCTCCACGACTCTACCGACGAGCATGAAAGCGGGTAGCGATTATCAAGGCATTGGTCCTCGCCTGGGACTCGATATGCATTGGCATTTCAATTGCAAATGGTCCTTCATCGGAAAACTATCGGGCTGCCTTCTCTATGGCCCTTTTAAGACCGAGCAAACTTATGACGGGGGAGTATTCTATTCATCCAGTGTTTCGCCAACCCCAAGAACCACTCCAACCATCTTCAGAAACAACAAGAACGCGCATCGTTTTCAGGCCAACTTTGAATCGGCTATGGGATTTCAATGGGAGCATCGATTAAATCAAAAGGGAAGAACAATCAGTCTTGCGGCTTTTTATGAAATTATAGAGTGGCTTCGCCTCAATCGTCTAACACGTGATTCACCGACGCTCAATACGTTTGGAAGTGGTACTAACTATGGGATTTTCGTGGTAGATGATCCCTATGTTAAAGACCATGGGGACTTAAACTTACAAGGCGTTTCGATCAAAGCTAGTTTGGATTTTTAATGAAGATAGAAATATGAAAAAACAAGATATTGCTCTAACAGTTCTTCTCTTTACCTGCTTCGGCGGCAGGCTCGATGCGGGGTCCCATAACGACCTTCAAACAAATGAGCAAAGACTTGAAGCGATTTCCGTAACGACCGTTCATGGGGAGATAGCAGGAAAAAATCCTGGATTTCTTTCTCCAAATGGGGGGTTTTTCCTCACAGGAGATGTTCTCTATTGGAAGGCAAAGCAAGACAATCTCGATTTTGCTGCTGAATATTCCGTAAATGTTGCAAATAGTCCCAAATACCATCGACAAAAATATCCTAGAACCCCATTTCCACTGGGACTTTGGCTTTCGTATCGATGCAGGGTATCTCTTCGGCACTCGGGATGATTGGGAACTCGATTTTCTATGGACCTACATACGCAATACAGCGCATGCATCGGCATCAATTCCCAAATTAACCGGCCAACGACGGCATCGCTGCACAAGAACTCATCCCCTCTTGGGGCGCTCTTATTAGGCACCTTTGCTTCCGAGGCATCTTCCCATTGGGATCTGCGACTGAATCTCTACGATCTTGAACTTGCAAGAGACTATTTTACGAGCAAATATCTCTCTATACGTCCTCATGTAGGATTGCGAGGAGCTACGATCAAGCAAACGATCAAAGCAAAGTATCTAGGAGGAATTTATGCGGGAGAGGTTGTCTATTCGCCTACCTCGATGAACGCCAAAAACTATTTCTACGGAATCGGACCAAGAGTTGGGGCCAATCTGCTATGGCAGTTCGTTTCTCATTGGGGCCTGTATGGGAATATTTCTGGTTCACTTCTCTATGGCAAATTTCATGCATCCCAGCAATATTCTGGCCAAATGTCACTACAAATAACAGAGGATGAAACCATTGAAGTTTTCTCTACGCCTGGGAATTTTCAAGAGGAAAGAACTCCTTGGCGTGTACGAACAAATATCGATTCAGGAGTAGGACTCGAGTGGGAAACCTTTTTTGCTAAAACTCTGCATTTAACCCTGGGCGTTGGCTATGAGATTTCTTATTGGTTCAAACAGCTTCAACTCCTAAGAAGCGCGGTCGAAGAATACAACTTTATCAATCTCGACGTATCGACAGAGGAGTATTTTCCCCTTTGGACAAATGCGCAAGAAGAAGATGGCGACTTAGCCATGCAAGGATGGAATTTCCATGTCCGTTTTGATTTTTAAAAAATATATGCATAAAATCGCTCTTATTGCTGCCTTGATTTATCTAGAAGATTTATCATCCTCGAATGAGCCGCAAACTCTTGATTCGGATGAGCAGAATCGACAAGTCGTCATTTCCTATACGGATGTCTTAAGCGTGCAAAACATCCAGGGCACATGGGGCACAGCAAATCCCCCTCATGTAAGCCCCTATAACAATCTCGTCATCTCCGCAGATCTTCTCTATGTCGTTGCACAAGAAGACAATCTAAATTTTGCCAGCAAAATCAATGCCGATAATCCCAATTTAAATAGCAAAGGGACCCTCTATGATCCCCATTTTCGTTGGGATTGGGGTTCAAGAGTAGCTATTGGCTATCTATTTGATAAGTTTGATAACTGGGATCTTTATCTCGATTGGACCTATGTTCATGGCAGAGGCAAAAACACCGTCTCTACTCCTGATGATTTTACCGCAGTCGAGCCGATAGATCTTTACCCTACTTGGGGAGGGTCTACTACATTGAATGGAATTGCGGGCGGTTTCTTCGTCAATGATTCCCAGGCGGAAGGCATTCTTAACTCTTCTGTCAGTTGGATGCTCAATCTGAACCTCATCGATCTCGACTTAAGACGGAGTTTTTATATTGGCAAAAAGGTCACCCTTCATCCCTTTGCAGGATTGCGAGGCGCTTTTATCGATCAAGACTACACCGTGCATTATGTATCTAAATATCACACCTTCCCTGTGCTGACTTCCGCACCATCACAAATGAAAGCTAAGAATGACTTTAAAGGCTTAGGCTTTCATGGCGGATTTAATTTTCTCTGGCATTTTAGCCCTAACTGGGGCGTAAATGCTCAAGTCGCAGGTTCTTTGCTCTATGGGACATTTCATGTACGACAGGATTACCAATCACAGGCTTTTGATTTTATAGAACCCGATACTCTCTTCCTTCATCCTTCCCGATTCAAAACACGAAGAAACCTCCATCAAGCTTGCACAAACCTAGAAGGCTCTTTGGGTATCTATTGGGAAACCAGTTTCAACAAACAAAAAAATCATATCCTATTAGGTTTATCCTACGAGCTCGCCGAATGGTTCGATCAGAACCAAATGACCAGGCCATTTTTTGACGTCAGCCATTCACACGATGAGGGGCATGGTTCTGGCCCCGCCCTCAACGATACCCGCTATAACACCGGAGACCTGAGCTATGCAGGGGCCTCATTTAGGATGCGCTTCGACTTCTAATCTTGTTGATGATTGTTTCCACCTGCTTCTCAAGGGAAAGCTGTCCATCGAGAATAAGATCATTCATTTCTTTTTTCTCGTAAGAGAGCAGGAAGACCGGCCTTGCCTTCTCTAGATAATGCTCGACCTCTTCCAATAGATCCTTTTTTTCCTTCTGGGTCCGGTAGTCGCGAAGCAGCCGTCTTCCCATAGCTACATCGAGCTCTGTGTCGAGAAAGACGAGGAAGTCGATGTACTGACCCGTCTGAGAATGCTTATAGCCCAAGGGCGCGTCAAAAACGACCATTGGCGTGGGTTCTAAAAGACGCTTAGTGGCAGGACAGAGAACTCTTTTCCCATCTTTCAAGGATTTTAAGGTCTCGGAAAGGGCATCATAGCGCCAATCATCGTAATTTTTGCTCTTCGTAAACCACTCGACATAATCTTCCGGCCCCTTCGAGATGTCGTCATAATCATCCCAAAACACCGTTGTAGCGTTAAGCGTCTGGCCAAGCTTTTTCACGAGAGTGGTTTTTCCCGAGCCTGAGATTCCGCTGACACCGACGATGAAGGGCATAATTATCCTCGCAGCTTCTTTTTCATGAATAGGTGCGGTTTGCCCTTAAATTCGCCGCTCTTCGGAGCGAACGTATCGACAATAAGAAACCCCGCTTTCTCATACACATGGATTGCCTTGGAATTATCCGCCGCAGGATCGATCACGAGAGCCGTAACGGAAGGATCTTGCGCCTCTCCGAACTTGATGAGTGTTTCATAGGAAAGCCCTTTTCCTAAGAAAGCCTCCTCCCCGATCATAAAATCGATGGTCAGCGTCTTGCCCTTTGGTTCGACCCAGCGCTCAAAAAGAGGATTGGTCCCCCATTCATCCGAAGACTCTGACGCATCCGATGTCATCACGAGCGAATAAGGCGTTCCGTCATAACAACCGATCCAGTAATCAAAGAGCACTTTCTTGCCTTTGAGGTAGTTCTCGACATTGCGCCACATCCTTTCGCTCGTATCCCAAAATTCTTGGGTATGGGGCTTTTCGAACCATGACTTGATGAGGTTCCTATCGGCAAGAACGGCTTTTCTAAAGGTGATCGGTTGCTTCTTCATAGGCGATCAAGGATAGGCCAGACGCAGTTTTTTCTCCTGACAAAAAAAATCTTTATCCAATAAAAGATTTACTACTCTACGATATCTCCCTAACGCGATTTTCGCGTATCAAAACCGGAGATACGAACATGACAGAAGCAGCTTCTCGTTTTTCCGCAAAACCAAGAGTCGAAGTTCATGAACATCACCCTGCCCCCAGGCAAAATGGTTGGATGGGAGTCCAGCCAGGGGCAAGTGCAAGCGCGTCAGCTGTTTATCAAAAACAGAAAGCACGGATTCTTCCGGCCCCCGAAAAACCTATAACCGCAGCAATTATTCCAAGTGCAGGTGGCCAAAAAGCCGTCGAAGTCTTTCATTCGCAGATTAATGGGCCTCCCAAGGAAAAGACCCCCATTCATAAAAGCTTCCGGATTGAAAACATGGCTCGCGCAGTCGCATATCGCGTACCTACTCTAGAACAGCTTCTAGAAAAAAGAGCCTTCCGAACCCTTGGAATACCTCTCCAGGACTCGATTGCAATCGCTGGACAGATCCTCGAAGGCTTGACCGCGCTGGCCAAGGCCAATAGGGTCCATCGAAACATCGATTGCACAACTATTGCTTACGACCCCGTTAAGAAAAAAGCTATCCTCACACAATGCGATCGATCGATCGCCATTCATCAAGCGCCTAGCTTCTATCAACTATCGAAAATGCGCTCTCCCGATGACATCCTCGGCATTCCCCCCAATCCAAAACTCGATGTTTGGAACTTAGGGGTAACCTTATATGAAAGCTATACCGGCTCACGTCTATTTCCTCTGCCTCGTTGGGATTCAGATGAACAAGAGAACGCCGATCTTCTCCAAGCCATGTCGGTCAAACTCGGATTACCTAACGAGAGTTTTATCGTTCAAGGAGCCTATTGGGAGGATTATTATGTACGGGATGAAAATCAACAGTTGTGTTTTCGCACCCCCCTCACATATGAAATGGCCTATTATCTTCTTCCCTATAGCGAGAGGCCATCCCTTACAAGCGATATCTTTCAGGCTGTCACAATAGCCAACAAAGAAAACCAGCTGGCATCAGGGAGGTTCTATGAGTTCGTCATGACCCTCGTAGGATATGATCGTCCTACGCCGGAACAAGCTCTTGCGTTATGGAAACGACTTTTCGTCGATAATCTGCTGCATCGACGTCTGAATTTGCTTTGGAAGAACCCGCAAAAGGCTTGATTTACCGTCTGGCAAAAAGGTGTTTTCTGAGTTGCTCGCCGTATTCTTTAGCGTCGGGTGCTTTTTCATAGACAACTAGATTAAACCAGAAAGACTTTTCCTCTCCTGATAAAAAATCTTTATCAAATAAAAGATTTACTCCTTTACGATATTCCCCTAATGCGATTTTTGACGTAATAAAAGGAGGAATTTATGACAGAACCCAGCCGATCTTCCGTAAGAGCAGGAGTCGACCCATATGGTAATAGTCTTCCTATTCCTCGAGCAAGTAGCGGGGAACCTAAAAGAACTACAGGGAGCGCAGCAGCCCTTAATCAACGAGAAAAAGCGCGGGTTCTTCCAGTAACTGGAAGGCCTTTGCAAGCCGCAACTCCCATTCCGCCAGGAGCGGATAAGGCCGATGCAGTCTATCGTCTTTCGCAACAGAGCGAGCCTCCTAAGAAAAAAATCCGCCCACCTCAGGTTGAAGTCGAACCAACTCTAGCCAATCTTCTCCAACAAAAAGCCTTTCCAACTCTTGGCATACCTCTATCAGATACGATCGCAATCGCAGGGCAGGTCCTTGAACAATTAACAGTGCTTGCGAAAATGAACCGGGTCCATCGATCCGTCGATCAAAAAGGGATTGCTTACGATCAGGCCAAGAAAAAAGCTGTCCTTCTAGGGAAGATAGACTTACTACCCCGTTATGTTCCATCGGGCATTTATCAGAATGCTCCGATCCGGTCGCCTGAGGATATCCTAGGCCATCCTGCCGATCCGAAAGTCGATGTGTGGAGCTTAGGTGTGAGTCTCTATAATCTCTTTACTGGTTCTCGGCTTTTTCCTCAGGCCCCATGGACCACGGATGAACAAGAGAATACCGATCTCCTCTATCAAATGGCGGTGAAAATCGGCAAACCGAAAGCTGAGTTTATCCTCAAGGGGGCAGATTGGCAGCAATGTTACAATTCGGGTTCTGATGGACTTCATTACCGTATTTCCCCTTCTATGCAGATCGAACGTTATCTCGCTCCATTTAAAAAGAGGCCGGCGCTCACTAGCGATGTCTTTCTTGCCGCTGCGAAAGCCAATAAAGAAGACGAACGGGTAGCAGGACAGCTCTATGAATTCATTATGACCCTCGTCGCCTACGAACGTCCAACCGCAGAAGAAGCGCTTGTGCTGTGGAAACAGCTTTTCGCGCAAAAACCCTCTTCTGGGCCGCCCGAAGAAAAGCATCGACAGTTGAATTTGCTTTGGAATCAACAGAAGGCTTGAGTTTACCTTCTGGATGCGAAAAGTTGCTTTCTCAATTGCTCGCCGTATTCCTTGGCGAGGGCGTACTCCTGGAACTCTTTCTCCCGAGCTTTATATTCGGGATGGTGGATCCGAGTGCGCCTTCCCCTTACAGGGGGAAGCACGTGGTGCAGCATCTCGTGGTAGACAATGAAGGAAATGTAGTAATCCGGGATATGCGCTTGATCGAGGAACCGATGGATCCTGATCACTTGAGTCTGCATATGGTAGGACCCTAGCCGAATAGATCTTTTCGGAGCTGCTTTTTTACTGCCCGCCCAGGTGATGCGAAGATCGAGGGCGTTGGCAAAATAAAGCCCATTGATCTGATCGTAGATCGCCTTGAGATCATAATGATCTCCTCGATGATCCACGAGGACTCTTCTCGCTTTTTTCTTCTTGAAAAACTGTTTGATGAAAAACAAATGATACCCGAGGAAAAACACAGGATTATACCCCGGTTTTCTCCATCCGTAAAGAGTCATCCGGCCTTTTTCCAGGCTTTGAGGGACCCTTTTTCATTTTGGCGGTGTATTTCTTCGAATTGGGTGTGATAGTGCTGCAGGCGCATCCAAAACTTTGGCTTGGTATCGAGAACTTCTGCGAATGCCTTGGCGATTTCCTCAGAAATAGGCTGTTTGCCTTTGATGATGTCATCGACCTTCTTCTCGGTCCAATCCCCGCCCAGCGCGCTTGCGAATTTTTTGGGGGTCATCATGAGGGGTTTTAGAAAATCCTCTAAGAGGATCTTCCCAGGAAGGGTGGGGCTTCGTCTTTTTGGAAAAAGCATAGGATTCCTCTTAAATAATTTTGATCTCTACTTTGCTAGCCTGCCCTTGATTCCATTCAAAATCCAAGCGGATATCTTTGTGAACAGGAATGGAGTATTTATTCCGCCCTGCTCGAACAGGAGCATCTGGTTTGTGGGAAGGAATGGAACTCAGATCCTCGAGGGTTTCAGCAGTATTTAAGAGATCGAGCTTCCTTTCGATTTCCTTGATGAGCGCCCCGGTCATTTTTTTATGCTCTTTATGCGTATGGATGCCATGAAAGATCTCCTCCGTGAGCTCATCTTCAAATGATACTATCAAAGGATCCTCCCTGTTCTAACTTCCTTCTAGTCAGGGATGGATTTTTTTTGAAGAGAAGAATCCTTCTTTGGCCTATATAAGAGGGATAAAATTGGAGAAAGCTATGGCGTCGCTACCTACGAATTTTTCAGGATCTCCTGGAGAAGAATTGCATAGATACTTCCGCAATCTCTGCCTGGAATTCAAAAAAGCCATCAAAACTAGCAAGGATTCACTGGAACTCCAGGAAAACATGGAGCGTTTCATCGATGCCAGCAAGCAGATGGATTGGCATAAGAAAAACACCGGCGTTTACCACAAAGATCAGGGAGCCAAGGCGGCTGATAAGGTTTGGACAGAATTCAGCCGGTATATCCACGATTTAGACTCGAGGCCTGGGGCAGCCAATCCTCAAGACCTGCTCGATGCACTAGGAGAAGTCGAAAGGCTAGTCAATAGCCTCAAAGCTACATAAAAAAAGACCCTCGATTTCTCGAGGGTCCAAAATCAAAAACGCGACAGATAGGATTAGACTTTAGCGTCAGCTTTTTCTTCAGCAGTCTCTGTCTCTTCTTCAACTAGCTCTTCATCCGTGCCAGTTTGCTCTTCGCAATTGCAGCAAGCAACACAGTTTTTTTCTGTTTCGTCTTTGTCACCGGCAAGAAGAGAGTCTTCTTGAATGACGCCGGCAGAGACGAGAAGAGTAGTGGCGCTACCGAAAATTGCTTTCATGAAAGTTTTCATTTTTCCTCTTAGAAGTTAAATATTCAATTCTGGAAAAAGCTTAAATAAAAACTCTTTCGGCTTTAATTTTGCTTTATTTAAAAATTAGAGTCAAATTGAAGATAATTTGAATAAATAGATAATTTTAATTAACATCAATATTCATCGTCAGTCCCTTGGAGTCCGCTGCATCGGCAGGGTTGCTGTTTGCATTTCCCTGTAAAGGCAATATCATGCTTTTGAGGATCGTCAATAATTGCGCCATGATGTCATGAAATTCCGGTTCCGCTCCATCGCGTAATGCATTTTGAATTGTAGTTTCGAGCGAAGTCAATTCCGTTAACATGCCTTTGAGACCTGCTTTCGAGGAACCACCCATCTCAAGTAATGCTATTAACAACAATTTTAATTCTGCCAACATCATCGCAAATTTTTCTAAGTTTTTTTTCTCCAATTTTTCTAGATCTACAGCATATGAATAAGTTGCTGTTGCTTCTGAAATAATCGACGCTTGGAACTTTGCAATCTGATCATGGATCTGTGTGAATAGATTTTCTGTAGATATCGTCATAAATGAACCTATGGATTGGAAGAAAGGGCTTGTTTAACTTGATCGAGGAAACTCAGTAGCTGGGAATTCCAGGCATCAGGATTCTCTTGAACCCAAGTGATGATCTGTTTCAGCCCCATGGCAAGCTCGGCCGCATTGCCCATGGAATTCATGATTTTTTCGAGCATTTGAGCCAGGCCTGGATCGAAATGACTCGGCGACATGTTCATGAGGATGTAGAGGATGAGCGCTTCTAGGATCTTTTTTACGTCCTGGAAGAACTCTTCAATGAGTTTCATATCAGTTGCTTTAAGCGAATCCAAGTCGGATTGGATTAAAGTGGCTAGATTCTGATCGGATACAGAATTTGAATTAATCGCATCAGTCATAGTTCCCTCTAATACTATTTTAACATTTAATATATGTTTTATAGTATAGAGTTTTTGGTCTATAATTCTAACTGTTTGATAATCAATGCGATGGAATTAGGCGGGCTTCTAGGAGGCGTTCAAATCCCCCTGTATCCTTAGTATTTAAGCACTTTTTCGAGAAAGCGCTTCGCCTGGGGGGTACTAGGAGAAGTAAAGAAGGCATGGGTAGGCAAACATTCGAGGATCTTTCCAAGATCGAGGAAAAGGACCCAATCGGCAATTTGCTTCACAAAGCCCATATGATGGCTTGCTAGGATGATGCCTCTCCCCTCTTTCCTGAGCTCCAAAATCATATCGAGCACTTCGGATGTCATCAAAGGATCTAAGGCGGATGTGGGTTCATCGAGGATGATCAGTCTGGGTTTGATCGCCACGGCCCTTACAATAGCGACGCGCTGGCGCTGTCCACCGGATAGCTGCGCAGGTTTTTTGAAGGCATGTTCTTGCAGGCTAAAGCGTGTGAGAAGCTGCATGGCGATTTCTCGTGCTTCTTCAAGACTTTTCCCATGGACGCGATAGAGGGGAAGCTCGATATTTTGTACGATATTGAGATGAGGGAATAGATTGAAGGATTGAAAAACAGTCCCAATCGTCCGTCTATAGTGCAGAAGAAAGCCTTCTTGGAAAACCGTCTCGATCCCGTCGATATGGACCTTTCCAAGATCGGGAATTTCGAGGCCCCCGATGATGCGGAGGAGCGTCGATTTACCACATCCGGATGGCCCTAAGATCGCGAGCGTCTTGCAATCGGGAATATGGCACGAAGCTCGTTCAAGGCCGACATGGCCATCAAAAGACTTGCTCACTTCCTCGATTTCAAGTTGCATGGGTGTACCTTTTTTCCAGATAGCGACTCCAAAGGGAAATCGGCAGGGTCAAGATGAGATAGCCAATGGCAAGAGGAATGAAGCTCTCGAGAGTACTATAGGTTGCGCTATTGACCTGCTGGGCCGCATAGGTGAATTCACTGATTCCGATGATGGAAAGCAAGGATGAGTCTTTGATGAGCGAAGCAAATTGTCCAGCTAGTGGAGGAAGGGTCAAACGAAAAGCCTGCGGCAAAATGACAAAGCGATAACTCTGCGAAGGCGTAAGCCCAATAGCTTTGGCAGATTCCAACTGCGAAGCGCCAACGCTCTGTATCCCTGCGCGAAAAATCTCCGCGAGATAGGCTCCATTAAAGAGCGAGAGAGTGAGGATTCCTGCTGCATAGCGATTATCGAGTCCAACGGAATGGGCGATGACATAGAAAAAGAAAAGGATCTGCACAAGAAGCGGCGTTCCGCGAAATAGTTCGATATAAATTCTCGCAAGAAAACGCAAGACGAGAATTCTCGAGCGCCTAGCTAGAGCGGCAAGGATGCCCACTATGCTACTCAAAATAAAACAGGTCGCAGAAATTGCGATCGTTGTGAGCCATCCTCGTACAAATACCGTCCGATAATCCCCGATGACGTGCATTTGATAAGCTTGCCCGTGGAAAATGATCAGGCAGATGGGGGCAAGAAGTAGAAGCGCAAGAAGAAAATTCCCTACGAGGATTGGCCAAGATGCCGAGGCATCGAATAGAAAAAAACGTTTCATCTAAAAGTCAAACGGAATACCCATCTTTTTGAATGCAGCTCTTTGCTCGCTAAGATATTGGTCGCTGAGTTTCTCAAATCCTTTATTCTTATGAAATTCCTTTAGGAACGCGTTGACCTGACGTTTCAAATCAGTATCGCCCCTACGAATACCTATGGCCCAAGATTCGTAAGCAAAGGGTTCTAGAAGAGCTTGAGTTGTGTCGAGATTTTTTTGCCAGTTCATATAGATCGACAATTGATCGTAGAGAAAAGCATCCGCTTTGCCTTGAGCCACCTCGAGAACACATGCCGATTCTTTATCTAGCGCCCGAATTTTGGCCTTCGAGAGTTTTTTCTGTGCATACGATTGTCCGGTTGTTCCTTGCTTTACGACGATAACCTTGTCAGGCTGATCGGCATCTTTGATATCTTTGATCGTCGAATCTTTCTGCACCAAAAGACAAAGCCCAACTCTGAGATAAGGATCGGAAAAATCGATCGATTTCTCCCTCTCCCGAGTGATGGACATCGAGGAAATGATCAGGTCGATTTTGCTACTTTTCAAGGCAGGGATCAGTCCTACGAAGGCAATATTGACGATCTCTGTTGTTTTATTGAGATAGGCTCCTAAGAGCTTAGCCATATCGACGCTAAGGCCGGCGGGATTGCCATCTTTGTCGATCGTCTCAAAAGGAGGGTAGTTGAGCTCCATGCCCACTTTCAAAACATTGCCTTCCTTTGCAAAACCTGGGAAGACAACTCCCAGAAGAACGATGAAGACCCTTAGAAAATTCTTAGCCATTCCATAGCTCCCGTTTGGAAATACGATGGCCGCTCTCGAGGTTTTTTGCAAAACAGAAATTCACACCACTCAAGGTGTAGGTTCCTTAGCCCCACTATGCATATCTTTAAGTCGTTCAAGCTCGCAGCAGGCGGAAAATTCAAGGTCCCTCTCATGCTTCAATGCGCATCTCAATACCACTCTGAAGCTCTCCGAAGATAGATGTTTAAATTCCCTGTCGCTTCTCTCGTATTCATCGGTAATCTGGTGGGGTTTAAGATCGGGATTGATACAGACATGCACTCTGCTGACTCGATCTGTTTTCCCTTCCATATGCTTCAAGGCTTTATGGCATTCCATAAACCTCTGAACAAAAGAACCGTTTGTCCATTCTTGAAAACGCGCCGTACAACGCACTGGGTCGCTCATTTCGATACCTCTGTCTCTTTCATTGTTCTTACAAGGGGAATGTATGTTCCGCCGGTTTCTTTCTCGTAGTTTTCCGCATCCTGGCGCCTCTCGGGGTGAAGATTTTTTAGCGCGATGTGTTGGGTTTTTTTCAGAACGCAGTACATCCCCTCTTTTCCATCGGTGCGGATCTGATCGAAGGGATCGGTGATGTTGACGATATCCGGCGATTCTTCTTGCACAGTCATGTAATGATGAGAATGGATATCGCTTGCTTGGATCGGCTTCAACCATTCACCTGTTTTATGAACAACACGAAGATCATCGATGCGGATATAGCCATCCTTATCGAAGCTAAATGTATGGTTCTTCAGCTTGCTTGTAAACTTGCTTCCCGCTGTTGAAATGAGAAATTCCGGATTGTCCATGACACTACGGTGCTCGAGGGCTTTAGCAGTGATATCCTCGCTGAGATCTTCCACCGTTTTAACTGTTTCCGGCTCCTGCGGCATTTTGCGCATATACACGATATCGATGGGATACCATTGCCCATCGATCTTCATCGACAAACTAATGTCAGGTCTTTCGTCGAAATGGTTTAGATCGTCACCCTTTTTTGGCGGCCATTGACCGTCGCATTGCACAATAAGGTGGTGTTCTAGAAGTTTGCGATTCGCTTCAGCTAATGCTTGATAAAAATGCTCTGCACGAACGTCGGGACCGAAAATATCTGCCATCGTTTTTCTCTGGTGGATTTTTTCCAAACAGTATGAAAAAAATCCTGCTTCAAGAGCAAGAGAAAAACTTAAAGATTTTGTAAAGTTATTTTGTCAAAAATCGAGATTCACGCGGAGAGTGAACCCTTGCAACGACAAAAAGGAGTCATTGATAAAGGTTTCCTTTGGACCCGTCGCTAGCGTGAAACCGGAGCGATAGATCTGGTGCAAATTCGTCCAAACCGTGAATTCATATCCCAGAAAGAATTCTGTGCGGACAGTATCGAATACTTTTTGCCAGGAAGGGCCTGCAGAAAACTGCGCCGTATAGCTCAACCTAGAATCATGAAAATGGGAGTTACGAATAGGAAGAGAATTATTCACGCCAGCAACATTCAATGCGGTTTTCTGATAGGCGGAATTCTTATACCATCCAGAAAGAAGTCCTGTCGAAGCCGTGCCCGTCAAATAGAAATCCCATCCGAGGAACCAATCGAACTTCAAACCCTATACGAAGGCCAAGGCCCTGAAATTGCCAACGATTGCGAAGAAAAGACTGTAGACCATTGATATCTTCGTAGAAAATCTTCCATTTTTGATAGATAAACGCCGAAGTCACGCCTCCAAATACATTGACCCTAAAATGTTGATTGGGATTAAACCGCCTGGAAAAAAGGACATCGACCAAATGGTATTGCAAATGGATATTGCTTCTGGCCTTGTACAAAGGGGCAGAATGACCAGTAATGCCTAGATCCGGCTGAATAAACGTTCCATTGAGATATTCATTTGCTGCTGTGGGGGCATAAGTGGTATTCGTACCGCATGCTGGAATATAGGCATATTGGGCAAACACGTCCCAATAATGTTCCGCATTGAAATGCCCTACATTGAGCCTAAAGCCGGGAGACCAGTCGAATTCGGCGTTTTTATAGTTGCCGATAGCGAAAGTATCTACTATCGAGGACCAAGCAGGTTGATTCATCGAAACCGCATAGTCCAACGCCCCTTCATTCGGTAGCCAATAGAGGAATTCTCCATTCACGAAATAGACGGTTTTGTCTTTGTTGTAGAGATCGTAATCAAAGGGTTCTGGTTGTGCCGGCTTTGCTGTCTTTGCCGGTTTTGCCGGCTTTGCGGCATCGCCGAACAAAGAAGTTGCAGATCCTAGACACAAAGCAATCATTGTCTTTGTGAGTCCAAGGCTTCTAGTAAATTGCTGCATAAAATTCCCTACTGAAAATGATCCGAATTTTTTCAGCATAGCATGAAAAGAATTTATCGAACGAAAAATACAAATCGTACTAGGGCGTAGCCGCATTGGCGACTTCCTCTTTCACGATGTAACGATTGAAAGTTGCTGCATCCCATTGACTATAGGAACAAGGATCGCCAGGGCCTCCTCCATATCTGGAATCCTGGGTCAATATAGAATGGGAACGGATTATCGCATCCATCGGAGCATCGAAAAAGAGCGCCATAGTATACCGCTCAACACAGCCCGAAGCTTTATGAACGCGATGTTCCGTGGCTTGGATCGCGTCATCGGTGGCAAGCTGTCCGAATTCCCCAACCTGAAACATCAGCACATCTGGATCATCGGCAACGACCTTCTTAAAAGTCCCTAAGGCAGTTGTTTTGACAAATAACCCCGCTTCTTTAGGTTCAGCCACGGCTTCGCCATTCACAAAATAGTAGGCCGGAACTAGGGCAGTGAACATGCCATGATCAAAATGAGCGCCGCACCAGAATGGATTCTCCTGAGCGCTATTTGCATTCTTGCGATAGTAGAGCATCCTTCCTAATCTAGGAGCATTCTCTAAAGAAAGGATTCCTGTTTTCGGTCCTAGAAGCCCGATTTTCTTCATGACGATCTGCCCCGTCTCGGACATTAATGCCCCTAAATCTTGGAACGGCGTTTTCAAATCCACTTCACGCGGCCATTTGTTTAGCGCACTGTCGGGAACAAAGCCGTAGTAGGAGATCTTCAGATCGTCGACGACCCATGTGCCATCGGGACGTTTAAATCGCTCTTTTCCCATTTCATAACCAAGGAAGGTCTCTCCTAGAGCATGATTCGGGGCATACGACTCTTTGACGGCTTCAGGAAGAGCGGAAAATGCTCGAGCTGTCTGGATAAATTTCAGAACTTTTTCTTTGTAACCGGGGACGCCTTTGATTCCTACAATGCCTTTTTCATGCAAAGCTTTATCCAGCACGCTCATCGTGTGAGGATCGTCTTGCATAAAGGCTTCATAGGAAATGACGTCTAAGGAAAGAATCTCGACTTCGTCCGCAACTGCTTCGCGGACAAACAGAATGCTCAAAACTAGGCAGAGTGTTTTAACCCAATTCGAAAAGCTGTGCATGTGGCCCCCAAATCTTTACAGAAAGGCAACAATACCAAAGCCATTCTCAGCAATCAAGAGTTAAGCAGCTTTAATGATTTATCGAGTTGAAATGTCTTCGGAGTCATGGGAAATGGTTTGATCTTAAAAACGTCCCAATAACTACCTTCCTCGTCTTCGTAACAGACGAGAAGTTGTTCTCCTGGATGGATCCTCTTATTAGCAAAATAGATGACTTCCATAAATGCAGGAGCAAGACCCAAAGAATTCGAAGGAATAGCAAGGATACGCGCAATGACATTGGGCTGATCGGAGTGATTGATAAATCTGGTGAAATTGCCCTGTTTCTCTGCATCGAGATTTACTGAATAGAGACGCCTTGGGTGATAGTCGCTTTCTTTATCGTAGAAAAATTGTTCTTCTTTACTGAGATGCATGTATTCAAGAGGAGCAAAAACATAGGCATCCTTAGCAGGCAGATTTTGCGCGTCTATTGAGACGACTCCCGCATAGGGCGCGATCACTTGACCTCGCAAAATAGGTGCAGCGTCAGGACGCAGAAAAATGCCGTGTCCCAGCTTATCGGAGAGTTTTTTGCAAACGAGGTATTTGGGGAGACCAGTCGTTGAAATCGCCTTGCAAACCTCGACGATTTCTTTCAAAATTTTGTTTGACGCTCTTGCTAGATAGACCTTCTGCTTGCGCAATTCTCTAGAAATAACCTTATTAATATCATGACTAATAAGTTGGCGAGGCAATTTAAATTTCATGGGGTCATTTTAGTAAATATTGGGATTATTAAAAAGGAGGATGTTTCTAATTAAAACAGCTAAACATTTTTAGAAAATCGGATTTCTAGGTTGCTCTCACTAAGCCAGTACCTGCCCTCAGTCCAAACACTACAGGTGCATTCAAGACCGCATTGTGCAAGTCCTCTATGCTAGCAGAGGCTTGAACTTGGATCGGTAGAACATGGGGATCTGGGTGATCGGAAAAGTATTTATACAAGGAAACATCATGAAACACCACCTGATCGCCCAATGCGCCGATCACCCGAACTCTTCCCTTCATACTTTTGATGGCGGGAACAACGGCAAATTCTGCATCCACCCAACGACAGGCGCCTGCAGCAATCGCACCGAGACATTTACATGAACGACGAGACACATGCACTTTTGCCAATTCATCAAAGGCGAAAAAGGATCGGTCGCCGGTGAACGAAATCCCTTCATCAGGGAATTCTTCTTGAAGCCATGCTCCGGCAATCGCGCCTGCGGCAGCACCCATCGAAAACCCATGAATCGTGATATTGCTAGGATTGATATCCTTGTGCAACGAGATAGCGCAGCGCTGCATAGGTATCTAGAGCGATCAATTTATGCGAAGGTTTTCCTTCGCTAGCGCCTACTCCGCGCCGATTGAATGCGAGAACAGGACATCGGAAGGTCCTACGTAAATTATCACAAACTTCCCGTTCACATTCGTAAAATGTAGCATTCCCACCGACATAGAGAATCACCTCGTCCTTTTGATTCCCGCAGGGATAAAAGATACCATCGAGTTTTACCCCATCCGGAGTCTTGAAAGAGGCGCGGTTTCCTACTCCTACTAGAAATATATTGCCCCTAAGCCTATCGAGATGGGCGCGGTCCTTTTTGCTGATATAGGCTCCTTGGCAAATCACTCGAGTCGCAAGATGGCTCGTAAGGCCCTTTGCCCCATAATAGAAAAGTCCTACTCCTAAAAGACAACTTGTCACCTTTTTGGCGATGTCGGCTTTAGAAGAGGTTTCGTGCTTAAACGATCTGGGGTAAGGAGCTTGGTAGATCAAAGAAGCCCGTGGGCCTGCTAGCGAAACAGCCTGTACACTGGCCCTAGGAACAATGTCTCCGGTAAAACTATCGTGAGGGTAAATTTGCGTCATTGATTACAAAATTGGTTAATATACGAATATTATATAGTTATTTTCACAAATTGTAAACAATTAACGACATGCAATTCTTATTATAAGATCTTGAATTTCAATCACCTCTACCTAGCATAGACCTCGATGTCAAATAAATTCTTGAATCCGAGGTCGCCATAAATACCTTGGGCTTCCGGGGAGCTCATCACGATCAGCTCCTTAAGGCCCAATTCTGAGGATCTCCTCATCAAAAACTGCATCATCTCAAGGCTGGCCTCTCTTCTTTCGGGAAGGGTCGCATCGTTGAAAATCCCCCCTGCCGATCCGACCACGAGAAGGGTTCCTGTCCCGACAGGCTCATTATTTTCATAAATGACGTAGTTCTCACACTTCAGCCGATCCATCAATTTCTCGAATCCCTCCCTCACAGCGCCCTCAAACTGGTACACCTTCGCCATGATGTCATTGTAGACCACCATGTCGGCTTGGCGAATATCGGCGGAAGATTTCTGCATGGGCATTACCTGCCACGCCATCAGCGGGCATGTGATGCAGCAAGAATAGCCCCTTTCTATGAGAACCGTGGTAAGCCCCTTAGCCCTGTTCTGTGGATGAACCCAAAAGGAGATGGGTTTTTCGGGTGGGGTATTTTCTATAATGGCATCCACCTTCTCTTCAACCTTTTCGCAAGACAGATGCATGATCACATTGAAAAGCGGATGGGGAATACCGCTATAGCAAATAAACGCCTCATCGGTGTTTTCGATCGCAGGCTCGATGAAGTTGTAAAAGCTCTCGAACTTTCTCAAAATTTCAAAGGGTTGCATAGATTCCTCAGCAGCAAGGTTACTGAATAGACAGAGCGCAATAAATAGGTATTTCATGAACAGCATTATGGAAGATGAGAAGAGTTCTGCATTACCGTAAGGATTACAGTAGGCCCAATTCTTCGAAGTCTCTGCCTAGAGAAAATACTTCTTGCTTGCTAGAGCAAGAGAGCTTGTTTTTGATGTTCTCAAAGTAGAATTCGATCGTTCTCGTCGAGAGCCCTAAGGCTTGGGCCGTCTCTTTGGCGGGTTTCCCAGCAATCAGCAGCTTGATGCATTGCCTTTCTCGGACTGAAAGAAGCGAGGCTTGGATCGCTTCGGATTCCTTGCCGATGGCTTTTAGATAGGAAAAGCGGGCTTCTTCAGTGAGATCGGGATGGATCGAATCCTTGCGATGGAAATCCTCGCCCTTGAGATCCTGCAGGAATCCCGCTTCATTCTCCATCTGATCGAGGATCGGCTGGAGCATTTTTTTAAAATGGCTGCCGAAGGATTTGAGTAAGAGAGGATGGTTTAAGTAGAGCTTGTCGAGTCCGCTCTCTGCCCTATGCCCAGCATAGCCAAAGAACTCGACATACTCGGGATGCTTTTCGATGAGCATGATCCCGACATCGAGATTGAAGATCTCTTTGCCGTCTTTGAGGATCCTTTGTTTGTATTCTTCGGATCCATTCGCTTCGATTGCGCAAAAACCCGGCCGGTAAACGTCTGGATGCCGTAAGTAGGGATCATCGAGATAGAACTTGGCATCGACATAGTGTTCCGCCCAATCTGGGCGATCCACCAAAACGGTGTACCTACCCTTCTTATCGATGCGATGGTAGGTGAAGTAGGCGACTTTAAGCTGATCGCGCAAAGGGCGCGTGGCCTTTTTGATTTTATCGGAATGCTTGGTGATGTACTTTTCGACGATCTCTTTCCAACTCAACATAGCTTAAGCCTTACAATGCACTCGACATGCGCCGTCTGTGGGAACATATCGAATGGCTGCGCGACATCGAGAACATAGCCGTTATCGCAGAGAAAACGGAGGTCCCTTGCTAACGTCGCTGGATCGCAAGAGACATAAACTACCCGTTTCGGCTTCAAGATGACAAGCTTTTGAAGAAATGAAGGTTCGCATCCCTTTCTTGGAGGATTGAGGATGGCCACATCGATTCCCTTGAGCGTTGCGATCACCTCTTCAGCCTGGCCACAGAGAAACCGAGCATTGGAAATGCCATTGTGTTTCGCGTTTTCCTCCGCATCGAGGATCGCTTCTGGAACGCATTCTATGCCGATCACCTCTTTCGCCTCTCTTGCGAGGATCAAAGACAGTGTGCCCACTCCGCAGTAGGCATCGAGAACAACTTCTTCTTTTCCCAAGGAGGAAAATTCCAAGACTTTCTGATAAAGCCTTTCCGCCTGCGCGGGATTCACTTGGAAAAACGAAGCTGGAGAAACTTTGAACGTAAGGCCGAGAAGTTTTTCTTCGATCCACGCTTGTCCGGCAAGAATTCGAAAATCCCTGCTCAATATGACATTGCCTTGCGTAGGATGGACATTTTGCACCACTCCCTTGATCTCTGGCATTGCGGCCATGATCGCTTCTGCAAGGCCTGCTGGCATCTCTTCTTTGACCGTGACGAGGATCACGAGAACTTGTTGAGTATTCACTGCCGTTTTGATCAAGAGATGCTTGAGCTCGAAGGAAACACGCTTCAGAATGCTCTGCATGTGAGTAAGGACTTTTTCTCCAAGATCGCAGTGGATGAAACAACGCTCGATCTCGACTAAATCATGAGAATTGCGCGCATACAATCCAAGACGGCCATCCACTACGGGCAATTGAATTTTATTCCGATAGCCCAAAGGCAAACTCGAAGGCTCGCAAGGTTGAACATCGCTATCTGTAAATTTTCCGATACGCTCAAGGGCATCGACGACGCGTTGTCTTTTCGCTATCAGTTGCTGTGCGTAGTCCAAATGCATGAGCTGACAGCCGCCACAACGACCAAATAGAGGACAGACGGGCTTGACTCGATGAGGAGAAGCCGTCAAGATCTCGACGATTTTTGCCCTACCGAAATTCTTCCTCTTTTCGTAGAGCCTTACCCGGACTTTTTCTTTCGGTAGGGCCTCATCGACAAAAACAGTAAATCCTTCATGATAGCCCACTCCTTCGCCATTGATGCCAAGACGTTCTACCAGCAGATCGAATTCAGCCGTGGTTTCCATCTAGTGCAGATTGACTCCGTAAAGCAATTCCAGGCATTCGTCTTCTCCGGGAATTAGGCGTAGATTTAGGGCTTCTTTCAGGGTCATCCAACGATATTCTTCATGCTCAGTCGAAGAGATGATGACTTCACTCGGATACTCGCTTAAACAAAGAGCGAAAATATGGTAAACGAAATCCCCTCGAGGCGCGCGCACATAGACTTCCCCAAAATATTCGGCAGGTTGCCCAGAGACGTCCATTCCCGTTTCTTCTCGAACTTCGCGGATCACGCACTGATAGGGGCTTTCCCCTTTTTCCATTTTGCCGCCGGGAACTCCCCAGGCGTTTCCATTGGCTTTATGAGGCAGGTGCTTCAAAAACAAGAAATGCTCACCCACGGAGATGTAACAGGCAGCCACCTCCACGTTGGGCTGGAAGTCTTCAGGTAGCTCTTGATAGACAAGCTGCGCATTGGCCTTTGCAAGGCCGAAAAGCGTCAGGCAAAAAAGAAATAGTTTACGCATCCCAAGAAATCTTTTGTTTAAATCGGGTGAGATTATCGCAAACTTCGCTAGTGACCTTCAAGGAGCAAAAAGGAGCGCCCCAATATACTTAGAATTTTAATCGGCATCTACGTTGAGGACTGCTCCAAATCTAGCCAACCCAATGCCATAGCAAATGAAGGCACAGAGTTCGGAGATTTCTTTCTCAGTAAAATGCGCCTTTAGCAACTCGATATCGGTCTTCAATATTTGCCTTTGCGTCTGGGCGACCTTTTTTGCAAAATCCACAGCAGCTTTTGTTTGAATATCCTCGATAAAGGGAGCAGGGCATCCATGCGACATGCAATAAGCGCAGCCTATCTGGTAGGCTACGGCTCTTCGCACCTCTTCCTGGAGCCCACGATCGAGGTCGCAGTTTTGGTAAAAGCACTCTAGGAGTGTCATCCAGTGTTTCATGACTTCGGGATTATGCCCCAAAAGCTTGGTCAAGGGATTCTCCCCATTTTCCGAATAGGCTATGTACGCCATAATCACCCCTTAGAGTTTCTTTCGACTTTTATCGATTATTTTTCTGAATATCGGCTCTTTAATCGCTCGATATTTCGCCCCATCTTCATTCACCTCTTCCGCCGCCTTTTTCTTGAGCTCGGCATAACTCTGTGCTTCATCTGGGTGCGTTCTTAGATAATCCCTAAAGTCGATGAAATCTTCCCAGTCTTTGCTCTGTGGATAGGTCAAGTGGATATGATATCTCCTGATGCCTTCTTGTGGATCGGGCAAGTCAGCTCGCAGAAAAATGCTGACAAGACTGCCATGCATGGGTCTGAACTCATAGCCCAACTTTTGGAGCTGCTCCGATACGGAATTCATCTCGTTTTTATCGACTGCGATGGCGATATCGATGATTCCCTTTCCGCCTAAATTAGGAACGGCTGTACTCCCGATATGCTCGATCACCATACTTTTTCGAATATGCGAAATGATCCTTTGTTTTTCTTTCACAAAAAGTTCGGGGAAATTTTCGCTGTAGGGTTTGAAGACGTATTTTCTCATAGAGGGGGATTATGGCAAATTTCGCTAGAGACCTTCAAGGAGCAAAAAAAGGATTCGTATTGCAGACTTTTTTATAACGGGGTAAATCAAAGGAAACGGCAACCTACCATGTTTGATTCAGTTCCCCTCCCCAAAGATGATCAGCTTTCTGCAGCGATACGGCATGAACTAGACGGTCTTCCCCCTCTCAATATTTTCCGCATGCTCGCTAACATGCCTGGTATATTCCCATCCTATGTCGAATTTGCCAAAGCGATGTATAACACGAAATTTGATCGAAAATTGCGTCAAATCGCCTTGCTTCGAGCAGCATGGCAAATTCCGTCGAACTACCTCATTGCTCAGTACCGTGCGGTTTGCAAGGGTTTAGGGGTAACTGATTCGGAGATGAGCACAATTCAGTCCAAACATCCTGTTACTAACTTAAGCTCGGAGGCCACCTTTCTCTGTAAAGTTGCTGATGAAATTACCTTAACATCCACCCTATCAAATGAAACTTTTCATGAATTCTATAAGCGTTATCCAATCGAAGAGGGCTCCGAGCTTCTTTTATTTATCAGCGCTGTTAATATGATCGGCCGTTTTATGAACGCAACTCGTCTGCCAATCGAAAAATCAAGCCCGCTTGAAGGACAATCTTCCTTTTTCCCAGAGAAGAAAAAATGAAAACTATTTTATGTTACGGCGATTCCAATGTTCGGGCTTATATACCTGGAAGTTATGATGAGAATACAGGATTGTCTGGGCGATTTCCCAAAAATAAACGGTGGACGGGAATTCTTCAACGAAAGCTCGGTGAAACCTATCTGATCATAGAAGAAGGATTAAATGGGCGCACAACAGATGTCGATGAAATTGACCCGGGAAGGCCTTATAGAAATGGATTAAAGCATCTACCCATGTTCCTTGAATCTCATTTTCCTCTTGATCTTGTGATTGTGAACTTGGGAACAAACGACGTAAAAAAGCAATTTCATAGATCTGCTAAAGAAATAACCGAAGGAATGAAGAACGTCATCAAGTTCATAAAGACAAGCAATCGAGGCCCCAATGGAAAAGCGCCAAGGGTTTTAGTGATTGCGCCACCGCCTATTTTAGAAGTCGCACTGCCGCAAGATTCTTCCTATGATGAGCATTCTTTAAAAACAGCCAGAGAACTCCCAGAGCACTACCAACGTCTTGCTAAAGAAATGGGATGCGAATTCCTCGACGCCTCTCTGCTCATAAAAGCGAGTGAGATCGACGGGGTCCATTTTGATGAATATTCTAGCGAGCTGTTGGGCAGCGCCCTTGCAAAATTAGTAACGCAAATTCTCAGGTAACCAATGACATCCAGTACTGAACAAGAAATGTATTTCTTTATCACGGATATCAGCGGCTATACCTCCTACATGATCAAAAATCAAATGGACTATACGCATGGGACATTGATCATCTCGGATCTGATGGAATCCTTGGTCAAAGAAGTCAAACTCCCCATGGAGATTTCCAAGCTGGAAGGCGATGCAGTCTTTCTATTTCTACGGGAAGATAAGCTCGGAGATGAGTTCAAGGATCCTTCTGTCCTTCGAGAAAGTCTGCTGCATTTTTTTAGTGTTTTCTCAAGCAAACTCCAAGCTTTACGCAATTCCACAGCCTGCGATTGCGGTGGATGCTCCAATATCGAAGCCTTGACGCTGAAAATCATCACGCACTATGGAAAGGCTGCGATGGTGCAAATCGGGTCCTTCTCTGAACTTTCAGGAGTCGATGTGATTCTCGTCCATCGCTTACTCAAAAATCATGTCGAAGGCAAACGTTATTTACTCATGACCCAGCCCGTTTACCAAAAGCTCGCATTCCCTAAAGAGATGAAAGTGACGCAGGGGCAAGAAGAAGATAAGGATCTGGGGATAATCCCTGTGTATATCTATTTCCCGCCAGTCGAGGAAATGGCTCCGAAAGAAGATCTCTCGTTCATCCAGAAAACGAAATCCCATTTAAAGCTGGCAGTGGGGGAAAAACTTCTTAAGCTCGGCGTAAAAAAGCCCGGCGAATTCCATAATCTTCCGCCTGTCTCTTAAATCCTAGTGATGATGATCGGGGTTAAAGACCGTTTTCACGAGCCATCGATCTACGGAAATAGCTCCTGGTCCGAAAACGAAAATGACCACGGAGGCAAATAAGAAACTAAACGGGTCTCTCATGAGAAAATACATCGGGTTGCTGAAGATCGTCTTAACAGCTTCGAGATCTCCTGTTAGGAAGGCGATGACTAATGTGAACATGAGTGGAATCGTGATGAGTCTAGAGGCAAGTCCGAGTAGAAGGCAGATCCCTCCAAGTGCTTCAACACACGCTACTGCATAGGCGCTGACCTCCGGAAAGGGAATTCCGAGAGACTGAAAAAACCCCATCACAGTCTCGATGTGCACAAATTTGCCAATTCCTGTTTTTAGAAATAACCATCCCCAAAACAGACGAATCACGAATAACAAGGGAGATTGTAGAGAAGTGCCGACGACGATGAGGCCGTGGTAGAATCGATGGCAAGCATGCATGGGCTAATCTCCGTTATTGGTAAAGGGCCTTTTGCTGACGTAAGTCGCTTAAGAATTTCTTCCCTATAGTGAGGGCTTTCTCTTCATCTAAATGGAATTCCGTGGCAGCTCTTGTCAATGCTTGACGGCCAACAAGATTTTCCTGAAGCAATTCGAGAACCCTCTGATAAAAAAGAGAGAGGGCTATGAACCGCACATCGCTATCTTCTGGATGCCGAAAAGCTAGAAGAGGGTAAATTCCCTTTTCCATAGGCCTTGGAAGTGGTTTCTTTTCAAAAACAGGATAGGAATAGACGACGACACAGCTTTCGGGATTTATGAAGAGAGGATCTTCTAAAATATCCCCTTCCCCTGAAGAAGGGATCTTTTCGCAATCGGGCATCATGGTCATTTCGATCTCCAGCCACTCAAAATCGACCAAATCGACCAAATAAGGAATGGCAAAACGCTCGCTCCAATCCTTTGTTTGCACGAACGAAACAAAACCCTCAGGCGCCTTCCAAATAAAGGGAGATGGGCAATCGACATTGGCTAGATAGTCGCTGACGATTTCATCCCACTGCTCATCGGAAAGAATATGTCTTGTCAGAGGATAAGCGCGCTTAAGCGTATCTTCGAGAGTACGACGGATGAATCTTAAGTAAATTTGCATCCGCTTGGGATCGGCCTTAAGAGATAGATCGAGTTTTCCTGTTCGACAAGCGCGGGTAAAGCGCTCAATGGTGCTAGCGAGTGACATTGGCCTGCGTCCAGTGTTTATTTACAATCTTCGTCAATGTTTGGATTTCCGATTGCAATGAGGCAAAATCGTTAAAATTGTAATCCCGTTCGAGCAGAACTGGGACAGGATCGATGAGGCTCACCGTATGATCAAATAACTCGAAAACCGGATCGATGACAGGATGGCCATGGGTGTCGATGATGAGATCCTCTGCCACTTTGTTATGTCCGGCCATATGGATATAGGCCACTTTTTCTAGAGGAATATTCCTTAAGAATTCATAAGCATCGTACTTATGGTTAAAGGCATTCACATAAATGTTGTTCACATCCAAGAGAAGAAGACAGTCGCTTTCTTCGACCACTCGGCTAAGAAATTCCGACTCTTTCATCTGAGGATCGACCATGCAATAGTACGAGACATTTTCGATTGCGATCTTTCTTCCAAGATAGTCCTGAACTTGCCTGATTCGTGAAGCGACGTGGGAAATTGCTTCATCGGTAAAAGGGATCGGAAGAAGGTCGTATAAATGCGCATTGCCGCATTTACAGTAACTCAGATGTTCGGAATAGAGCTGAATAGGAAATTCAGAGAAAAACTCTTTAACCTGCTTGATGAACCCCCAATCCAGAGGCTCTGGGCTGCCTAAAGAAAGAGACAGCCCATGGCTTGTGATAGGGAATTTTTCTATGGCCCGAAGTAAGAGCTTTCGGTTTCTCCCCCCGAGGTTTATCCAATTCTCTGGAGCTAGTTCGAGAAATGCCAGATCTTTATTATCTAGAGCTAATGTCTCTTCAGCAATTTCCGTACGAAACCCAAGGCCTACTCCGTGCATAGTGGCTGCCTTTATGATTCACCACAGCTGCCACCGCTGCATTTACCCTGCTTGATCTTTTTGTTCTTCTCAGCATCAGAATCATCGCCACAGCTGCCGCCGCTGCATTTGCCTGATTTAGATTTGCCGCCGCTAGTATCGTCAGAATCATCGCTACAACTACCACCGCTGCATTTGCTCTGATTCGATTTGCCGCAGCTGCCGCTATCGGCTTTGAGTTGGCCAGGTGGAAGTTGCGCATTACTGTCAGCTAAAGCCTCACTTCGCATTTCTTCGCCGGTGCCAATCGAAGAATATTCCAATTGTTCGGCTTGGCCTTGAATAGATGCGCTGAGAAATACTAAAGAAGACATCACTGCTTTTGCTTTCTTATTCTTCATATTTTTCCTCTGGGATGAACATAAATCTCTTTCTTTCAAACATACTTGTTCATAGCTCATAAGGGGATTTCGACAAATATTTTTTTGGCATCACATTGCTGAACGTGGATATTGGCAAAATGCAGTCGGTAGAGTAGTTTGAGAAAAAACACCCCTTCCGGAAAAAAATGATTGAGTCCACGATTGCCTTCTGGTCTAGCCTGTGGACCTTGGCTTTCGGCAGCGCCGACCCACCACCCCCAGAACCATCTGAACCACCCATAGAACATTGCGGACAAAGTCCGCAACATTGGCGTGCGTCAGTACGCTATACCACGCCCAAGGGCATCGGTTACAAGACCGGCTACACCACTTTGGAAACATTTTTCTCTCCGAAAAATTTATTCCAAGACGCCTGGCTTCCCTTCTTTGATGGTCGCTTGCATGTGTTTGACAATGGGAAAGTCGCCGCGAATACAGGCTTGGGACTCCGTTATCTTTCTCGGTCACGCGTTTGGGGAATCCATTCCTTCTATGATTATCGCAACACCAGCCATCAGCACTACAATCAAGTCTCAGCAGGACTTGAAACCTTGGGCAGAGTCTGGGACTTCCGGATCGACGGCTATCTTCCCGTAGGACAGAAGCAAATCCCTTTTTCTCGCAACACCCGCTTTTATGCCTTCCAAGGGCACCATTTGCTTCTTCAACGCTCAAGAAAATTCGCCATGAAAGGAGCGAATACCGAAGCTGGCTTCCATGTCGATCATTTCAAGAAAACGCCTCTGTATTTTGCAGGAGGCTCTTACTATTTGACCGGACAAGGTCAATCGACTTGGGGAGGTGAGCTGCGCGCTCGGATCGATTACCGCTGTCTTCGACTTGAAGGCAATGTCTCCTACGATCACTTCTTTAAATGGATTGGGCAGGCGCAAATAAGTATCCACCTACCCTTTGGCGGAAGAAACCAAGTAATCAAAAAAGATGGCCAATCGTGCTCACAAGCGATGACCTTGCAAACGCGCGTTCTACAAAAAATCGATCGTCATGAAATCATTCCAGTGGCCAAGCAACACATCATCGAACTGGCGATCAATCCCGCAACGGGCCAGCCATGGATCTTCTGGTTCGTCAACAATACGAGTTCTTCAGACGGCACTTATGAGAGCCCTTACCCGTCGCTTATGTTAGCACAGATGGCATCCTCGCCCGAAGAAGCCATCTACGTCTACCCAGGAGATGGAACGACAAGAGGCATGAATGAGGGCATCACTCTGCAAGATGCCCAGCTGCTATTCGGCGCCTCTATAACCCATCCCCTTCCAACGACAGTGGGCACGATACTCATTCCTCCATTGGCTTCTAGTTTGCCAACGATCACCAATACAGGCAACGTCGTCACCTTGGCAAATGACAATACCGTGTCGGGATTCTCTATCCCACTCAATGCGATCAACCAAAATGGCATTACTGGAAATGGAATCTCGAACCTTATCGCTGACCAGAATACCATCGTCACAACGACTACCGACACAAATGGGATCAATTTATTGAACCCCGTAGGGCAAATTCTGATCACCAATAGCAGCTTCAATGGATTTATGAATCAAACATCTTTGTCCGCGGGCAACGGAGTGTTTGTCGAGATGCAACCAGGCAACACATTGAGTAGCCTGAACTTCGAAGGGAATACTTTCAGCAATATCAACGCCGGAGCCGGAAATTTTGGCGGCAATGGGATCTTAGCCAACCTCGCTGGCGGCGCAATTATGAATATCCAAGTTTTTGATTGCGCTTTCATCAATATCACCAATCCCGATATGCATTTTGGCGGCAACGGCATCTTTGCCAATGTCCAAACAGGTACCATCGACAACTTGACTATCGTAGACAGCGCTTTCAATAACCTCAACACTGGCAGCAACGGCATCTCCGCACTTTTCAGCAATGTAGGAAGTGCGATCACCAACATGAATGTATTGAGCAATACGTTCAGCGGCATTGCCAATAGGAGCAATGGTACTCTCGTGCTTTTCCCCGGTAATGGAACGATTGCCAACTTGAACGTCTTGGAGAATAGCTTCAGCAACATCACCAATGCGAGCATAGGCTTTAACTTCATAACCTTATCTTCTTCTGTCGATATTTTCATGAATGTGTCGGGCAACGAGTTCACTGGCGACAGCAGCGACTTTGAGGGCTATGGAGCGTCTATTGAGATCAATGAAGGTACGGCATGTCTGGAATTTCTCTACAATACCGCCTCACCTGCTAACAGTCCTATTCCCTATAATTTCTTACAGACCATTACTGGCCAACTCAATAGAACCACTGGATCGGACACCATGACAAATACAGGGCAATTCAATATTGTTGGTGGTGTAGGCGCCCCAGGCTCTTGCAGTGAGTAGGCCTTGATTTCGAAAATAGTTTTGGAAATCAGCAGCTTCTGCGTTTTTAGGGCTTGGAAGCGGTATGTAAAAAAAATGTTTTGGTAGAAAAATCGCACTACAAAATGCTATGATACTGAAATCAGTATCAATTTTGGTGGGTAGTGTGAAAACAAAATCGCGCAGACGTTCATCTAAGAGTGGCAGAACTACTAAAGCTTCTCGTCATAAGACAACTCGGGTAACGGTCGATTTTCCAGACAATGAGCACAGGAAATTGAAAGCCTTAGCCTCACTAGAGGGTGTTACAATGCAAGAATATATTCGCACGCATGTGATGGATAAAGTAAATACGACGGTTATTTCAGACTCTAAATTTAAAAAACTTATGGGAAAAATTCTCGACGAGAATGAAGACGTTTTAAAAAGACTCGCAGATAAATGATCGAATATCCTTCGCTTGAACAAGTCTTAGAAATACATAGTATGATGATCAAAAAATTCGGTGGGGTGTCGGGAATGAGAGATAAGAACCTCTTCCTTTCAGCTCTAGAAGCCCCAAAAGCTTCATTTGGTGGTTTTTGACCTATATCCTTCGATTTTTGAAAAGGCAGCTGCCTATCTTTATCATCTTGTTAGAAACCACCCCTTTAACGACGGCAACAAAAGAACAGCTTATTTTGTAACCCTCCTTTTTCTCGAAGGGAATAGAGCGATGAGTTCTTTCAAGAAAATGGATTTAGAAAAAATCGTGGTTTCAACTGCCGATGGGAAAGTATCCAAAGAGCAGTTGGCATTTTTCCTAGAAACCGGAAAACTTCCATTCTAGGGATATGAGGATTCTTCAGCTTTTATAGAATAACTCCGGATGTAGGATTCGAACCTACGACCAACGGATTGATAACGCAATACTCATCCTACAGGAACTTCGGGCAAAAAGCCGCCAACTTGCATCTTCCACATCTGCGCATAGAGCCCTCCTTTGCTCAGCAAAGAAGCATGGGTCCCCTCTTCGACGATCTTTCCCTTGTCAAAGACGAGTATCCGATCCATGCGGGAGAGCGTTGAGAGGCGGTGGGCGATCACAATGGTTGTGCGATTCTGCATGAGTTTTTCCAGGCTGTCTTGGATATACCTTTCCGTCACAGAATCGAGGGCGAGGTCGCCTCATCCAAAATGAGAATGGGCGCATCCGCTAAAATCGCCCGAGCAATGGCGATCCTCTGCTTTTCTCCTCCAGAGAGCTTTGTCCCTCTTTCCCCGACTTTCGCCTCATAGCCGTTAGGAATATTCCGAATGAACTCATCGCAATGGGCGAGCTTGTGCCGCATGGAGGATCTCCGCTTCTGTCGCCTCGGGCTTTCCATAGCTTATATTTTCTCGCAAGGTCCTATGAAACAGCACGGGATCTTGAGGAATCAATGCAATCTGGCGCCGCAGGGATTCCAGGGTGACATTCGCAACTTCCTGTCCATCGATGAGAATTTTTCCACTTTGCAGGGGAAAAAACCGCAAAATCAAATTGATAAAAGTAGATTTCCCCGCCCCTGTAAAGCCGACGAGGCCCACCTTTTCGCCGCCGCGGATCTGGACATGTTTGTTCTCGAATAGTCTTCTTTTCTCCGTAGTGGAAAGAAACGTTGTCAAAGACAATTTCCCCTGAAGAGATCTTCAGACTCTGTGCATCCGGCTTATCTCCCATATCTTGAGGATCGCGCATCACGGAATAGGCTTGCTTGGCGGTCCCAAAAGACTGAAAGAGAACGGGCAACGCCGACCCGACCGTCCACATGATCATTGTGATGTTCCACATCGTCGTGAACACCTGGACCACTTGGCCGGTTGTGATTTGACCATGGACCCATAAATAAAGAAGAGACGCCGTTCATTCCAAGAATAACCGACGATAAAATAAAAAAGACGAGTAAAGCACCGCATCTTTTCGACATAGCGCTTGGCATAAGCATTGGTCTCTTTCTCTTCTTTCTGGAAAGGGGCAATGAGCATTCTTTCATGCCTAAAGCGGTAAAAGAGATTGACGGCAAAGTTATTGGTGAAACTGTCGACAATCTTTCCCAAGCAGCGTGCTGCGCGCTTCTCCATGCCGATGTTCGTAAAAATCGACACCGGCGGGTAAATTTAAGGCAAATCCCCAAATGGATGACGATCCAAGCCAACAAGATCCCTGCAAAGATCGGATTCACAAACCAGAGAAAACCTGCGCCTAAGATACAGGTCGCGACCGCAGGGAACGATCGGCCAAAACAATTGCTGGATGATCGATTCCACCTGCGTCGTCATATCGGTCATCTTATTCGCAAGGCTTCCAGCAAACCGTTCATTGAAATAGTGCGGGGAATGGTGCTGGATGTGATCGAACATCGCCATGCGGATATCCGCTTGGAGCTTCGGGATCGCCTTGGCCATTAAAAAGCCCATCGTGCGAGAGGCTGTTTCGATGTAGACGAACTAAACATACCCCTCCGATGATCGGACCTTTTAACGCTTCCCAAGCAGCTGACCGATCCCCTTCATAACGGGTGAAAATATCGATCACCAAATGCAAGATATAAGGCCAGAGCAAGAGCATCCAGAGGCCAAGCGAACGAATCGATGAAGGAAGATCAAGATAAAGACCCATTTTTGGCGCCGCAGGAACTGCCATACAAAGCCGATGAGCTCTTTATAAGAAACCACTTCAACCTCTTATCAGGGACGAGTTTGAATGTAATGCGTTGTTCTTAATCCTTCAAGGATGCCCAAGTCTTTGAGGTAAATTTCGCTATATTAGAGATATTTTGTGAATGGGAAAAGAAAAACTCCGGATGTAGGATTCGAACCTACGACCAACGGATTAACAGTCCGCTGCTCTACCACTGAGCTAATCCGGAATAGAAGAAAAATGATGACATAGCGCGCCATTAATTGGCAATAAGTTAGGCATAGAGTAGTCTCAAGGGCATGGAAGAGATTTTTGGGTATGTCGAGAACATCGTCTATTCCGACGAGGAGAAGGGGTTTACGGTCGCCAGGCTAAAAGAGCCGAAGAAGAAGGACCTCACCTGTATTGTAGGCACTCTTCCCTCTATACAGCCAGGGGAAAGCCTCCGTTGTCTGGGCTCTTGGAAACGGCATCCCCAGCATGGCCTACAGTTCGAGGTAAAGTCCTTCGAAGCGACCGCTCCGGTCGATCTGATCGGCATTCAAAAATATCTTGAATCGGGAATGATCAAGGGGATCGGCCCCGTCTATGCCAAGCGGATCGTCGACACCTTCGGCATCAAAACCCTCGATATCATCGATGAAAAACCCGACGCCCTTCTGGATGTGCCCGGCTTGGGCGGAAAGCGGGTCGAGAAGATCAAAAGCTGCTGGCAGGTGCAAAGACAGGTCCGCGATGTGATGGTCTTTTTGCGCGGCCATCAGGTAAGCCCCTCGCTGGCCCAGAAGATCTTCCGCGCCTATGGCGAAAAAAGCATCGAAACGGTCAAAGCCAATCCCTATGCCATGGCCAAGGAAATTTTCGGGGTGGGCTTCAAGACGGCAGACCAGATCGGACACAATCTCGGCATCCCGCACAATTCTGCATTGCGGATCGATGCGGGGATCGAGCATACCCTCTGGGAACTGAGCAATGAGGGACATGTCTGCTATCCGAAACCCGAACTTCTTACGGAAACAGCAGAGAGATTGTCGGTGGACAAAAGCGAGGTCGAAGCAAGAATTACGCTTCTTGTGAAACAAGGCGATCTCGTCGAAGAGCGCGAACTGATTTGGGTTAGGCCTCTTTATCTTGCGGAAATCGGGATTGCAAAAGATCTCGAGAGAATCCTAAAAACCCCATCGAAGATTCGTCAGGTGGACACGAAGCGCGCCATCCCCTGGGTCGAAAAAGAACTGAAACTTGCGCTTGCGCCGGAGCAAGCCTCGGCAGTGGGCTCAAGCCTCAATGACAAACTCCATATCATCACGGGCGGCCCGGGAACGGGCAAGAGCACGATTACAAAGGCCATCTTGACGATCCTCGTCAAACTGACAAAGAACATCCTTCTCGCAGCCCCCACTGGGCGCGCGGCGAAACGGATGAGTGAGATCACAGGTTTTAGCGCATCGACGATCCACAGCCTTCTGGAAATGAATTTCCAAGCGGGAGGTTTCAAGCGGAACCGGCAAAATCCTCTCGTCTGCGATCTTATCATCATCGATGAAGCGAGCATGATCGACACGCAGCTGATGCAGCATCTTCTCAAAGCGATTCCCGATTCGTCCAAGATTGTGCTGATTGGCGATATCGACCAGCTTCCGAGCGTAGGCCCTGGCAATGTGCTCAAAGATCTCATCGCTTCGGAGTGTTTGCCGGTCACTATGCTGAAACAGATTTTTCGACAGGCGGCTGGTTCGCGGATCATCACCAATGCCCACCGGATCAACGAGGGGGAATTCCCCGATCTTACTCCAAGGGCCGGCAACGATTTTTTCTTCATGAGCAAAGAAACGCCCGAAGAAGTGCTCGAATGCATCGTCGATCTTGTTATCTAAGCGGCTGCCGAAGACCTATCGCTTCATCGGTTCGATGACATCCAGGTTCTTGCGCCGATGAAGAAAGGGCTGATCGGCACCGAAAATCTCAACATCGTCCTGCAAGAAAAAATGAATCCCAGCCCACATCCCCTCTCGCGCATGGGAAGGCAATTCCATGTCGGCGACAAAGTGATGCAGATCCGCAATAACTATCAAAAAGAAGTCTACAATGGCGATGTGGGACGAATCACGGCGATCGATCTCACGGAACAAACGCTTGAAGTTCTCTTCGATGATCGAAGGATCGACTACGATTTTGGCGAAATCGACGAACTCGTCTTAGCCTATGCTGTTTCGATCCACAAGTACCAAGGCAGCGAATGCCCTTGCATCGTGATCCCGGTCCACACGAGCCATTTCAAGATGCTCCATCGCAATCTTCTCTATACCGGCGTAACGCGGGGTAAAAAGCTCGTCGTGCTCGTGGGTACGAAAAAAGCCCTAGCCATTGGGGTCAAGAATGATGAGGTGAAGCAGCGCTATACGGGCCTTAAAGAGGCTACGCGAAATCTACTTCATCGACAACCAGCTTTCTCCCTAGTTTCCCAGTCATAGAAAGTACGCTTGGGAGTACTTTCGCTGTTTTCATAAAAACTTGTGTTGATAAATCTTCGGCGCCGGCAGCAGCCGCCGACTTGGGACCTTGAACTTCGATTTTTCTTGCGGCCTTTCTTCGTAAGATTATTGGCGCAGGTTTGCTTCTAGCAGATTTTCCATTCGAGTCCTCGTCGCTTCTTGGTGAGCCTGCTCCTTTTCGTTTTACCGCCATATTTCTAGCAGAAGGCTCAACCTCTGGGACCCTTTCAGAGGCGGGCTCGCTATCTCCGTTACAGGATTCCATGCTCGTCTCAGGTGAATGCGAAGGAGAGCTTGGCATAACCGATGCTACCTCATGAATACGGTCAATATCCCGATCTGCTAAAGAAGGAAATTTCGTTGTAGGACTATCACTTTCTTCGAGCACTTCTGATTCAGCATCTGATTCAGCATCGCGAATAATATGTTTTCTGATGAGGCTTTGCACACGTTCGATTTTGAATCGGACGTCTTCAAGCTGCAGCGGTAGCGGCCGCTTGTATATATCCAATTGGTCTTTCAAGGGAATAAAGTCGTCTTCACGTTTTTTCAAATAATCGACAAAGTACTTGATGAGAGTTTGATCGAGTTTCCCGAGATTTGTCTCGATATAACGTCGAAATAATCGGCAGTTACGATCGCAGCAAATTGCATAGGCATCGAGATTTTTGGTAGTTACGATATAGAGTTCATTTGTACGATCGCGAAATGCTTCTGCTTTTCCGGTGAAAAGAAGATGCCAATTTTCTTTAAGTTTTTTGGCGACTCTTTTCCATCTAGCCGTTTCATCATAAATACGCGCTTCAATACTGATTGGCGGTTTGGGAAGTGTAAGAAGATTTGGAATGCCGCTAACCATAATAAAGCTCCACAGCAATCTGAGGGCGCGATTATGCGTAGCTTGTAAATAATCTGAAATGAGGAAATTCACCAAAACGTTTTGCTATGAATTGTGCCGGTAAGGATTGTCATTGGTTTTCCGGCTTTCTAATTTACTAAAGCCTTCATGACGCTAGGGCTTTTACGAATGCCAATTGGTGCAGGTATAGTAGATGACTGATTCGGTTGAGCAGCTACTTCGGACTCTCCTCCTAGATCAATTTCGAAGAGGTCGTCGGGGGAATTGGGTCTCGGAATTTGCTCAGCGTCAAAATCCTCTTCGTCAGAATCATCTTCCTCCTCACTTTCTATAGTGAATCTCGCCAGAGGAGAGGAGCCTCCCTCGCCTTCTAGTAGGTATGATGATGATCGTGAACTTGGCGGACTTCCAATCGGGAGATCCTCGAGGCCGTCAAAGGGGTTCGGAGCCTCGTTATTTTCACGCGCAGCCAGTCTCGGCGGGCTATGGAACTCCGGAAAGGAGGGGCTCCCTTGAGCTCTCGAGACGATGTT
The DNA here is from genome assembly GCA_963813105.1 of uncultured Simkaniaceae bacterium. GTDB lineage: Bacteria > Chlamydiota > Chlamydiia > Chlamydiales > Rhabdochlamydiaceae > JAGXTH01. The sequence goes on along the minus strand of CAWEXT010000003.1, from coordinate 565,292 downwards.
TTGCGCGGGTGTAGGAGGCCTTGGGAATACTTCCAGACCATCGAGAGGCGGACTTCCTGCACCTGCCCTGGATTGACTAGCAACCGAACTGGCATCACTATCGTCTTCTACCAAAGCATCGATGCGTCCTAAATGAGCAGAGATTGTGCCTTCTATTTCTTTAAGAGGAATGGGTGTCGGAAAACCAATCATCATTGCATCAAACTGCATAGAGACGTAATCGCTCATTCTATTCATCAAAACCTGCTTATAGCTTTTGAGGAGTTTTTGATCGGGATTTGTCTCTTGAGCTTGATTCGTTTCAAGGAACCGACGGATCAGTCTACAAACTTTGTCGCATTGTCTTTGATAGTGGACGAGTAATTCTTCTATATTTTCATAGAGCTGTCCAAATTGTTTTTGACGTACTGGTATTTGTCCAAAAAATAAGACTTTCCATCTATTGCGGAGCATTGACGAAGTCTTTCCCCATACTGCAACTGCAGTGTCAATCTTTGCAGGAAGATTCTTCGGAGCAACAGGTGGCAACCTGAGCATATCAACTCACGCTATCGCCTGCTTTTGCATGATGAACGGTGATGGGCTTGAGGCCATGCTCGGTGGCGGCAGCGAGAATCATCCCCTGGCTTTCGACACCCATGAGTTTTGCTGGCTTGAGATTGGCGACAACGACCACATGCTGGCCAATCAGGGTGGAAGGATCTTCAATGCAATGACCGATTCCTGCGACGATTGTCCTCTCTTCGCTGCCGATATCGACGCGAATTTGAAGGAGCTTGTTGCTTTTGGGCACTCTGTCAGCCTGTAGAACTTTGGCGACACGGAAGTCTAACTTGCGGACTTCATCGATACTCACTTCGGTTTTTGTTTCTACGTCCATAGGTTTTTTGGTTTGGAGTTTTTGTAAATGATCGAGTTCTTCTTGGATCCAAGCATCCTCGACTTTTTGGAAGAGGAGCTCAGGCGTTGGCAGCTTTTGCTCCGAAGGGATCGGCATGCTCGTTAAGCTATCCCAACGCTGATGATCGAGCTGATTCGGATAGCCGAGGATTCTCCAGAGTTTGGAAGCTGTCTCTGGAATGATCGGATAGGAGATCAAAGCGAGGGTCTTTAGCGCATCAAGACAGAGGGCTATGGTCGTTTGCATATCGGAGTGGAGGCTTGGGGTCTTGGCACTTACCCAGGGCTTTTTTGCGTCGAAGTAGACATTGCCCGCTTGGGCAAGCTCCATCATGACCTGGGAGGCCTTGCGAAGATGGAAATGTTCGTAGCAGTCTGCTGCAAGGGTGTGAAGTTCGAGGATGCGGGTCTGAAAGGCGATATCGGTGTCGTCGAGTTTGCCAAGAGGAGGAACTTTACCATGGCAATGCTGCTGGGCAAAAACGAGGGTTCGGTTGGCGAAATTACCCCACTTACCGACGAGCTCGCTATTGCAGCGTATCTGGAAGTCTTTCCAGGTGAATTCAGAATCTTGTGATTCGGGGGCATTGGCAGCGATGGTATAGCGGATTTGATCGACGGTATAACGTTTAAAAAACCGATCGAGGTCGATCATCCAACCTTCGGATTTGCTGAACTTTCTTCCTTCGAGGTTGAAGAACTCGTTAGCGGGAAGTTCATCGACGAGTTTATAGGGAATGTTCTGTCCCATTTCCATCGCGGGGAAGAACACGGCGTGGAAGGAAATGCTGTCTTTACCCATGAACTGTGTGTATTTGGTGGAGGGATCGAGCCAAAAATGCTTCCAGGCTTCGGGCTTACCGATCTTTTGCGCCCAGTCTTGAGTAGCTGAGATATAGCCGATGGGAGCATCGAACCAGACGTAGAAGACTTTTCCTTTCGCTTCAGGAAGAGGAACGGGAATCCCCCAATCTGCATCTCTTGTGATAGCGCGGGGCTTTAGATCGTCGACATAGTGTTTGGCGAAGTTGAGCACATTCGCCTTCCAATCGCGAGTAGCTAGCCATTTTTGCAGTTTATCTTTGAAAAGATCGAAGCGGAGAAACCAGTGGTTCGTCTCTTTTCGTACGAGAGGCACGCCTGTTTGTTTGGAACGGGGATTTTTAAGATCGGTCGCTTCGTAACTCGCCCCGCATTTTTGACATTCGTCTCCCCTAGCCTCTTCGTAGCCACAGCGAGGACACGTGCCGATGACATAGCGGTCGGCGAGGAATTTCTTATCTTTTTCTGAATAGAGCTGCTCGGTCACTTTCTCTTCGATATAGCCATTGGCGAGCAGGTCGTGGAAGAACTGCTGCGTCGTCGCGACATGGCCGGGCGAGGTCGTGCGCGAGTAATGGTCGAAGGAGAAATTCAGCTTATGGAAGAACCCTTTGAGGATCTCATGGAAATGATCGACATGCTGGCGAGGAGTGCGTCCTGCTTGCTCAGCGCTGAGTGTAATGGCAACGCCATGCTCATCGGAACCGCAAATATAGAGCACCTCATTGCCTCGGATGCGCATGAACCTTGCATAGCAATCGCCGGGCAGATACGCGCCGGCGATATGGCCAAAATGCAAGGGCCCATTGGCATAGGGCAATGCAGAGGTGATAAGGGTCTTCACCATGTGGGATTACTTGCGTTCAGCGGGGGGTTGATCCTGCTGTTTGGATTTTGCTTCCTCAGTCAAACGCTCGAGATCATCTCGCGTGTAACGATGGGGATTCATGAGAACTTCTTCTAGAAGTTCATCGACATTGACCTCATGGCCTGCCATGATTTTGTAACGAGCGAGACGCATCGCATAATTGGCGAGCTCAAAGTTGCTTTTAAATAGGGCTTTGAGCCGCTCGCTTGTTAGAAAGTCTCTTTGCATAATACTCAACCTCTTTTGGTAGAAAACGGCCGAAAATGACATGTTTTGTGCTCCTCAGCAATCAGAATACTTTTTAAGATCTCATAGGCGACGTCGAGATCGTCGTTGATGATCTGATAATCATACTTTTCCCCGGCTTTGAGCTCGTGTTTTGCCCAAGCAAGCCTTTTCTCGATCGACTCAGGGGTCTCTGTACTCCGCTTATGAAGGCGGGTCCGTTGCTCTTCCGGGGATGGTGGATGCAAGAAAATGAGCACAGCCTCGAGTTTTTTTTGAATATGCAAGGCGCCCTGGGTGTCGATGACCAGAATGACGTGTTTGCCGGAAGAGAGCTTCTCTTCGACAAATGAGCGTGAAGTTCCGTAGTAATGGCCAAACACTTCTGCATATTCGAGAAAATCGTCTTTTTTTATCCGCTTATCGAACTCTTCTTTCGAGATGAAATGGTAGTCTTTGCCGTCAATTTCTCCCGTCCTAGTAGACCGCGTCGTAAAGGAGATGCTCTCGATAACGCTAGGAAACTCTTTCGTAAGTCTGCGTACAAGCGTCGTCTTTCCTGTGCCAGCAGGCGCGCTGACGACAAAAAGAAGCCCCTTCGGAAGATTGCCTATGACATGCTGTTTCATTCGATATTCTGTACTTGTTCGCGGATCTTTTCCACTTCGCCTTTCATTTCAAGAACCATGCGGATGATATCGATGTCGCTTGCTTTGGCGCCAAGGGTGTTTATTTCGCGATGCAGCTCTTGTGTAAGAAAATCCATCGTCCTGCCCACTGGTTGCTTCGAAGGCTTTAGCAGCGCTCGGAATTGCTCTAAATGGGACTTCAGTCGAGCCATTTCCTCGCTCACGTCGAGCTTCTCTGCCAAAATGACCACTTCGCGCATGATTCTCTCTTCGTTGCCGATGAGGTCGCGACTCACCTCTTCGAGCTTGGCTTCAAGTCGTTCTTTATAGTCTTTCGTAGCCTTTGGAAGCAGCTTGGCGATCTTCTCCAGATGCTTCTCGATAACGACGAGATGCTCCTCGAGATCCTTCTTCAAAGCCTTCCCTTCTTTTTCCCGCATGGCCTGCCAGTCTTCCATCGCAAGAAGAGCCGTTTTTTTTAGTCCTTCTTCCATCGCCGCTTCTTGCTCAGGGGTCGCTTCTACGGTCTGATCAAGGAGAAAACGGAGGTCGATTGCGTCGTTCGGATCGTAGCCTAAATCAGCTGCCAGTTTGCTCCAAGTCTTCTTGGCTTTTTTGAGCCTGGGAAGATCGGCCATTGAAACGGGTTCTTGCCCCTTTTGCAAATTCGCGCGGACGTTGATCTGTCCTCGTTGCACATGAGGACTCAGCCATTTGCGAAGAGAATATTCCCATTTGAGCAATTGGCGGGGCATCGAGATCTGGAAATCGGCCGTCTTCCGGTTGACAGAAGAGATCTCGACTGTCCACCTACCCTGCGGCGTATCGACTACGGCCCTGCCATAGGCAGTCATGCTTTTCATCAAAATCTCAATGAATAACCCCGTATTTATACAAGAGCTGCGCCCTCTTTGTCAAGGTAACGCTACATAGAACTTCTTGATGTAAAGGAAAATCTCCATTGTTCGAGATGACCTTCCTTAAGCCTCGAAAAAAAGAGGAAATCCGGCTATCTTCGATGGATATTTCAAAAAGAACTTATGCGCTCAGTCCATATCGACATTGAAAGAGGACGTTTTGCGGACCTCCCTAATCCCCCTCTCCAAACCCAGTGCGCTCTCTGCCTAGAGGATTTCGATGACGACGACCTCGCCTTTCGGATGAAACGGTGCAACCATCTTTTTCATACGTCGTGTTGGGTGCCCAACGCCCAGCCTGGAAAAAATAGCTGCAGCCTTTGTCCACCCCCAATCCGCTACGAGCAACTCTTGATCCGCCGTATGCTGCACACCGAGCGAGACGTCGGGGAAGATAAAGCGCATCTGTCCGATGGGATGTCGGGAAACTCTGGTGGGGGGATGCATACTATCTCTGAAGGCTCTAACGTCCCACAAGCTAGGGATACTCGAGATGCCTTGCTTCCTTCCGAAAGAAAGTGCACCAAGATCTTCGCAGCAGCGATCTTTGGTTTCATCGCCTATCTTGGATCTAAATCGTTCCGATCCTGATCTAGTTGATGAATTTCGAAGGAAATATCGGCTTAAGAATTTTGAGCATCGTCTCTTTGTCAAAGGGCTTGACCATTCGATGCGTGAACTGCGTTGGGCCAAGCTCAGTTTCTTTGATTAATTCAGATGATGCAGCGATAATAGGAACATCAATCCCATTTGCAAGAGTTCGAATAGCTCGGCAAGCATCTCTTCCGCCCATCACCGGCATGATGATATCGAGAAAAATCAAAGAATACCGCTTGGCTTTGATCATCTCGACTGCTTGTAGACCATTTTCGGCTTCCTCGAAGACAAAGCCATATTGTTGAAGCATTTTCATGATCAATCTACGATTGACCAGTTGGTCATCGACAACGAGAATGGGAAGACCGACATCTTCGATTCTTCGAGGTTCTATGGGTTCGGGAGATTTGCATAAAATTACGCCACGATTCTGCGCCATAGTCGCACGAACATGTCGATAACTTTCACGAACATCTCGAATAAGGCCTCGATCGATTGTGTGCGCTTGCTCACAAGCATCTAAGAGCAAATGCAGCCCATTCCCTAGTTTATTGGTCAGCAGCTGAAGCTCATCATTGCCCTTGATATCATCAGAATTTGTTCGCTGATGCACTGGGTGGAACACGACAAAAGTCAGCCCGCTAGTTTCAACAATTAGGGAAAGAGAAACGCGTTTTGTACTGTCGCCGGCTACGACCAAGGTTTTAATACTGTGCTGAGAATCCTTGAAGGGCCACTCCGGAAGAATTTTTGCAATATCTAAGCCTTTCAAGCGCTCTTCTGAACTTTGCAAAAGCTGGATGACAGAAGGATTCGCTTCATTGATTTTATTATCTCGAATGACCAGGTAGGGAAGAGCAGGACTTGGAGAATAGGAGATGGCAGCTTCTGGGGAAGGTTGGACTAAATTCATGGCACATTCCTTTATTGGAGGACGTGCCTACTTCACATCTACACGTCCTAGTTCACGATCAAGGAAGCTTAAAAACCGGTCCTTGGGATCAGTCGGGATCTTCATCGTTTTCAGGAGATCTACGGAGGATATCTCATGGCCTTTCGCTAATTCTTCGATGATAGCTTGAGGAGAATCGGCTTTATGGGCGATACCCTGTTCGATAAGGCTGTTGCTATAGGCATCTCCTTCAGGCACTACGCAAAGCACCTGTTTGCCGCCGAGCAGAGCTTGAAACCCTGCCGACGAATTGTAGGTAACAACGAGATCAGAAGCCGCCATCGCTTCAAACATCGTCACTCCATGAATATGTCGCGGAGAGGATATCAAGAATTTTTTTTGATCGTCAAGAAATTCAGCACTGCATTTTTTCTCGAACTCTCCGCTTGCCATGGGATGTATTTGAAAGATCGCCTGATAGGGAAGTCCTTTGATGCTTTGCGTGAACATACGGAAGGCTTTTTCATATCGATCGCCGTATGTTCCAATGAAAACCACTACGGGGAGATCCTTGTTGAAGTCCAGTTTTTTGATCACCGAGGCTTTGTCGATGCTTCCTAATTGTTCGATCGTTTGCAGAAGGGTGGGTTTGCCAATGACGATCTTCTGTGCTTCTGAATGGCTTTCGAATTCTTTCGCCGAGGCGACAAAGCCCGATGGAAAAAGGACTTTTTTCGCGACGGCTTGCACTTTATGCGCGATGTCGAAATAGAGGATGGCTCCTCGAGGTTCTGGATTATCCCAATAGGCGACAGTTTGAGCCTGGTTTTTGTAAGCTTCTAGAAATTGTTTCTGGGGCAGCATCGCGACGCCTGTGACCAAGACTTTGGCATGCACAGCTTGGGCGACAGAGAGAACTGTATCCTGCGGAAGTTCTTTGTCGATGGGCCACTGCTTATCAATGGCAACGCCAAATTCTTCGGCATCGAGAATCTTTTGTGCTGGGAGGCGGTTTTGGATGAGTTCCTTGGCTACGCCAAGCGGAAGAACGTGGAAGTCGCGCTTTTGCGTTTGCATTTCTTCCATGATCGGAAGAAGTTCATTGGTCTCCCCTGCATGGGCAAGGACAAAGAGGCAATCGGTCTGGATAGGAGTGACGCTTAAGAGCGCGGAAAGAGCGTGAGCTGCGAACATGCGTCTTCGTTAATGTAGGTTTTACGATGAATGGGACAAATTCCTAGGCTTGCGATGGCATCCTGGTGTTCTCTAGTGCCATAGCCGAAATGGTGATCGAATCCATAACCTGGATAGAGAGCGGCCATTCCTTTCATGTGCCTATCGCGAGAGACTTTGGCTAGGATCGAAGCGGCAGCGATCGATTGACATTTTCCATCGCCTTTGACAATCGGCTTAGCGCGCCAGGGAAATTTCTTCGGGATCATAGAGCCATCGATGATGACGAGATCAGGCGTTACTGTGAGCTTGGCCACCGCTTCTCGCATCGCATGAAAGGTCGCTTGGAGGATGTTGATGCGGTCGATGATCTTGTGATCGGAAGAAGCGATCCCAAAGAGTACGCCTGGATGATTCGTGATTTGATGAAAGAGTTCTTCGCGCTGCGCCGCCGTGAGCTGTTTGCTATCGTTGATGCCTTCGAAAACAACGCCTTGGGGAATGATGCAGGCTGCTGCGTAGACGGGGCCGGCAAGCGGCCCTCTTCCTGCTTCATCGACGCCGGCAATTGTGAGGAAGCCTTCTTCGCGAAGGGCTCCTTCAATGGCAAGAAGATCGTTAGGGATTGTTGCATTTTCGCTTGGCGAAAATTCCATCAACCCCTGAATCTGCTCGTTAGGAATTCGATTCTGGATGGGTTTCTGGGGATTCGGCTTCGACTTCTTCAATTGCTGCTGCGCCGAGGCGTCCTTGTACTTTTGCTTTTTTGCCTGATACGCCGCGCAGATAATGGAGTTTCGCTTTGCGAACTTTACCGCTGCGGGCCACTTCGATCTTAGCGACTCTTGGGCTATGGATCGGGAAAACGCGCTCAATGCCTGCGCCATAAGCGACACGGTAAAGGGCGATCGTTTCAGAAATGCCGCTGCCGCGCCGGGCAATCACGGTTCCCGTGAATACTTGGATACGCTCTTTTTCACCCTCGACGATGCGTGTGTGCACATTCAGAGTATCGCCAATACGGAATTCTGGTAGGTCGGTCTTGAGCTGCTTTGCTTCAAGCTCCTCGATTTCTTTGCACTGAATCATAATTACTCCTTGGAGGCTGTCTGTGATTTTTTTATTTTGCGGAACAGTTTATTTTCCGATTGGATCGACTATTTTACCTTCATTCGACTTAAAAAAGTCGGGTGAAGGTAAAATAATCGATCGAATCAAAAAAGAAATCTGTTCCCCGAACTAAAAAAATCGCAGATAGCCTCTTATTCGCTGAGCAGATCGGGACGCACTCGGCGGGTTTTTTCGTAAGCTTGTTGTTTGCGCCAGGCTTTAATCTTGGCGTGATGTCCGCTCTTTAATATTTCCGGCACTGTGAGTCCTTCGAACTCATCGGGGCCGGCAAAGTGGGGGCCATCGAAAATTCCTTCTTCTTCGAAGCTGTCTTGCGAAGAGGCTTCTTCATTGTCGATCACTCCGGGGATAAACCTCGCCACGGAATCGAGAAGAACCACTGCTGCAGGGCATCCGCTTGTTAGGACATAGTCCCCGATGCTGATCTCTTCATCGACCTCTGTCATGAGCACCCGCTCATCGACCCCTTCGTAGTGGCCGCAGAGTAATACGAGATGCGGCTCTTTCGCTAGTTCTTTGCACTTTTTGGCCGTGAGGGGCGCTCCTTGCGGCGAAAGATAAATGACCTTGGTCTTTTCCTTTCTGACGCTGCGGATGGCCGCTACTGTCGGTCCTGGCATGAGGACCATTCCAGGCCCTCCCCCAAACGGACGCTCATCGACTTTTCGGTGTTTGCCTGGTGCGAAGTCGCGTATGTCGATAAGCTGGATCTCTAAAAGAGCCCTTTCGCGAGCTCTCTTGAGGATACTGACATCCAAAGGCCCTCGAAAAAAATCGGGAAAGAGGGAAAGGATGTCGATCCGCATACTACTTTTTCTTCGCAGCAGCTGCCTTTTTCGCCGGCGCTTTTTTCGCAGCGGGTGCAGCATCTTTCATAGTAGCAGTTCTCTTATCGGCTTTTTTCAAAGCTCTTCGCTTAGCTGCCATTTTGACTTGCTTAGCCTGCTTGCGCGTGCGAAGTTCGCGAATGACCTCTGGTGCTACTTTGAGTGTGAGCTGCTGGACTTTATCGGATACTTGCGCGCCTTGGCCGATCCAGAAATTCAATCTTTCGCCATTGATTTTGATATTGTTTTCTTCTTGGAACGGATTGTACCAACCGAGCATTTCGATGTACTTACCATCACGCGGACTTCTAGAGTCAGCGACGACGACACGGTACGTCTGGCGGTTGGTGCGGCCTTGTTGCCGCAGGCGGATAATTAACGCCATAGAGGATTCTCCTTGCCTGTATTGCCTGTAAGTTTTGAGAGTTTCTGTTTCATGGAAGGCATATCCTTCAGGACATGCTTGATTTGTTTAAATCCTTTGATCACGCGATTGACATCGTCGATGGTAGTTCCGCTTCCGCGCGCGATGCGCCGGCGTCGGCTTGGTTCCATCTCGACTTTTTCTTGTCGTTCAGAAGGAGTCATTGAATGGATGATCGCTTCGACTTGGCCTAAGTGCTTTTCCGAACCTTCCATCATGCTGAGATCAGGTGCACCGGGTAGCATTTTCAGAAGGCCTTTGAGCGGACCCATTTTCTTGAGCATCGACATCTGCTTGAGATAGTCTTCGTAGGTGAAACTCGCTTTGCGTAGTTTCTTCTCGAAAGCTTTGCTTTCTTCTTCGTCGATATGCTCTTCGGCTTTGCGGACGAGATTGATCACATCGCCCATGCCGAGGATGCGGTCGGCCATCGATCGTGGATTGAAGAGTTGAAGGTCGGCTACTTTTTCGCCGATCCCTTCGAATTTAAGCGGCTTGCCGGTCACTTCACGAATAGAAAGGGCCGCTCCGGCTCTTGTGCTTCCGTCGAGCATGGTCAAAATCGTGCCGGTGATTTGGATGCGCGCGTCGAAATCGGCCGCTGTTTTCACAGCATCTTGGCCGGTGGCTGCGCTGGCGACGAAAAGGACCTCATTAGGAGAGAGCAAGTCTTTCATTTCTTCGAGCTGCTTCATCAGTTCGTCGTCGATGTGTAAACGGCCCGCGGTATCGACGATGAGAACATCGAAGGCTTCTTTGCGAGCCATATCAAGCGCTTGCTTGGCGACGACGCGAGGATCTTTCTCCCCTTCTTTGACAAAGACGGGAACATCGATACTTTTGGCAAGCGTTTGGAGTTGTTCGACAGCAGCGGGGCGTTGTAGATCGCAAGCAGCGAGAAGGACTTTTTTGTTTTTTTTCTTCAGATAGAGGGCGATCTTCGCAGAGTGGGTGGTCTTTCCAGAACCTTGCAGACCGCAGAGCATGATGACGGAAGGGTGTCCTTTAAGATCGAGTTCGGATTCATCAGCGCCCATGAGCAAAATCAGCTCATCATGAATGGCTTTGATGAATTGATCGCCAGGAGAAACCGATTTGGTCACTGCTTCGCCTAGCGCTTTTTCTCGAACGCGTTTGACGAAGTCGCTTGCGACCGAATAACTCACGTCAGCATCGAGCAGCGCAAGGCGCACTTCGCGCACTGCGTCGGCTATGTTGTCATCGGTAAGCTGTTTTTTGCCTCCTAAAGACGAAAAAAGCTGCTGAAATTTTTCGGTGATTCCGCCAAACATTCTTTTAATCTATTGAATTGAGCCTATAGAATAATCCAGGAAACTATTGTATTTCAAGGAAAAAGAACCTGTCTTTCCCCGACCAATCCTTTTCAAGAATTCCCTTTTTCCAAGGAGAGTGTGAAAAGATTTTTATCAAGGCCTCTCCCTGAGTATGCCCAATCTCTAAAATCAGCTTGCCGCCAGCGTTGATATAGGCCGGCGCTTCAGCTGCCAACCTGCGATAGAACTCGAGGCCATCTACGCCTCCGATAAGCGCTCCTTTAGGCTCAAAATCACGCACAGAAGGGTCTAGGCTAGCGTATTCTGCCTCGGAGATATAGGGAGGGTTGCAGACGATAATATCGGCCTTCTTCCCGCTAAAAGGAGCAAAGAGATCCCCTAAAAGGGTCTCGACCTCCACTTGGTTCATTAAAGCATTTTGTTGAACGATTTCGAGGGCTTTTGGGGAGATATCGCTCAAAAAAACGGTTACCATAGGGAATTTTTTCTTTAAGGAAACGCCGATCGCACCAGCTCCGCAGCAAACGTCCCAAAGGACAATTGGCCCAGAAATCTGCTCCGCGATTTTGGAAGCGAGGATTTCGGTTTCTTGGCGAGGAATGAGGACATCGGGGGTTATTGCGATTTTAGCGTCGAAGAACTCCACTTCGCCGAGGATATATTCGAGGGGTTCTCCTTTGATGCGGCGCTTCGTCCATTCGCGCAAGGAGTCAGTTCTTTTTCTTCGAGAGGCTGATCGAACCGCAGGTAAAGATCGATGCGCTTGCATCCTAAAAGACGCGCGAGCATCTCTTCGGCATCGCGTCTTGGCCTTTCAAGGCCATGTTCTTTTAGATATCGCTTGCCAGACTGCAGTATTTCGCCAATGGTCTTCATACATTTGCAGCGGCTTGGCAAGTTTTTCTTGATGGAAGAACTTCACAAGCGCTTCGGTGATTTCGTCGAGATCCCCTTCCATGAACGCGATCGAGTTTGTATAGGGTGAGATCGATGCGGTGGTCGGTGACGCGGTTTTGGGGAAAATTGTAGGTGCGGATGCGCTCAGAACGATCGCCGGTGCCCACTTGTGAAGAGCGCAGAGAGGACATTTCTTCTGCGGCTTTACGCGCTTTTTCTTCGCCGATTTTAGCAGTGAGAAGGCGCATCGCTTTGTCTTTATTCTTGTGCTGGCTGCGTTCTTCTTGGCAATACACGACGGTTCCGGTGGGAAGGTGGGTGATGCGGACTGCGGAATCGGTCGTGTTGACGTGCTGCCCGCCGGCGCCTGAAGCTCGATAGGTATCGATTTTGAGCTCCCTTTCATCGAGGACGATCTTGTCTTCCTCTCCTGGCTCGAGCAAAACGGCTACAGTGACAGCAGAAGTATGGACCCTGCCTTGCGCTTCTGTTTCGGGAACGCGCTGGACGCGGTGGGTGCCGGCCTCGTACTGCATCAAGCGGAAGACATTATGGCCCTGAATGACCATGATGTATTCCTTAAAGCCTCCCATCTCAGATGCAGCGCAGGAAAGAAGCTCGTATTTCCACCCTTTCTTGATCGGCATAGGGCTTGTACATCCGGACGCAATCGCCGACAAACAGGGCAGCTTCATCGCCGCCTGTTCCGGCGCGAAGTTCGAGGATGATGTTGCGGCTATCTCGTGGGTCGGGAGGAACGAGGAGATTTTCAAGAGCTGCGCGAGTTTGCGTAAATTGCCCTTCAAGGTCGGTGATTTCCTGACGGATGATTTCGACAAACGCGGGATCGTTCTCTTGTTTAAGGAGAACCCCGTTTTCCGCTAATTGCTTTTGGATGGACTGGTAACGCTGCCAGACGTCTTTGATTTCCGCTAGATAGGAATGTTCTTGGGCTAAAGTGCGGAATTGCTTTTGGTCCGCGAGTACTTCGTCTTGGGAGAGAAGAGATTCGACTTTCTCCATTCTCTCGAGTAGCTTGCGGACCTGATTTTCCATGAAAGGATGTTATTTCTTCTTTTTCTTCGCTTTCTTGGCTTCTTCGGCAGCTTGATCGCCCGCTTCTAGCGCTGCTTGTTGCTCTTTGCGCTTGTTCGCATAGCGTTTCGCGAAGCGATCCATTCTTCCTTCAGTATCGAGGATCTGCGATCTACTCTTATTGAAGAAAGGATGCGAGTGGCAAGAAATAGGAAGGCGATAAAGGGGATATTCTTTTCCCTCGAACATTTCTTTTTCTTTCGGCTGAAGGGTGCTTCCGATGATGAATTTATTGCCCGTTGAGGAATCGACGAAAAGCACATCCTGATATGGGGGATGACCTTGTTTCTTCATAACTTTCTCCTGATAAAGTGAAGCAACAAATTAACCCTATCAAAGGTTAAAAAACAACTACTATTTAGTTTTTCTCCCTAGACAGGGCGAGAAATGCCATGCGAGAAGACAAGATTCCTGCAAGAAGCCCTTCCTCATAACGAAAATAGGGATGATTCTCTAGGTCCGGGAAGTCATTGGGCTGCAGAATATCGTCTTCGGTAAGGTTCGGCCTAATTTCATTGGCCAGCTTCAAAAGCTTGCGCTGTTGCTGCTCGATCATTTCGTCAAACATTCTCTCGAATTCTTGCATGAATCCCTTCTCTCTTTGAAAAATCTTCTCATGAGTTCGGCCGATTCTTCCTGCAATACACCTCTTGTCACCTCGAGGTTATGGATCGGATGTTCCCGTTTTGTAAGATCGATAAAGCTTCCATGGGCGCCATGGCGAACATCGGGCGCGCCCCAGACAACCCTCTCGATCCTACTCAGGATCATCGCCCCTGCACACATGATGCAAGGCTCCAAGGTGCAAACGAGAACGGCTCCGGTAAGACGCCAGTTCGTGAGAAATTCAGCGCCCTTTTTCAAACAGAGCATTTCTGCATGGGCTGAGGCGTCCTGCCTTTCTTCGACTTCATTATGGGCCAGAGCAATCACCTCGCCGTCCAATAATAGAACAGCCCCGACAGGCACTTCCCCTTTATCATAGCCTATTTTGGCTTGCTCTAAGGCAAGTCGCATTGCATCAAGATCGTTCATGTTCCGCTAAGCTTAAGAGTTTTTCCATGAGTACAGGGCTAAAAGCGACCCCATTCAGGACACTAAAAAAGCAGGTCTTGAGGGCGCCGAATTTTTGGACTGAGGCTTCTATGATCTTGCTTCCCCGCTCGTCATCGATGGCTTCGATCTTCTCGAAATGGGGGTTAATGGCCGATAGCCTCTCAGCAAAGAATTGGTAAACATCGGCATTTTTAGCGATCCAGCGGGCGGTGATCCATTCTTCTAGGGCCGAATTTCCAGTAGAAATTTCTTGAAAAAGCGGGTCGGCGAGTTCTTTAGCGGTGAGCTTGGCAATATAACATTTTCCAAATATTTTATTGAATAGTTTATAATCAAATTTAATTAATTCTGTTTTAACGTCTTTTTTTATATCAGAAATAATTAAATGCATCAATTTATGCAATTGATCAATTTTTGATTTATTCATAAAACGATTTTCCTATTGCTTGCGGCACTATAGCAGAAACTTACGTCCAACTCAAGTGGAGGATTCTGATTGAATGGATGGGCCGATTGGGCTATAATAAGGTCAAGTTGAACAGTGTCTAACATATAAACTCTCAATTTAAGGGAGATTGTCTAAATGTCTCTAGATAAAGGTACCAAAGAAGAAATCACCAAGAAGTTTCAACTTCATGAGAAGGATACCGGCTCCGCCGATGTTCAGATCGCCATTCTGACAGAGCGGATCGCAGAGCTAACAGAGCACTTAAAACTCGCTCCTAAAGACCACAGCTCTCGCCTCGCCCTTCTTAAACTAGTCGGCCAGCGTCGTAAGCTGCTCGACTATTTGAATTCCACCGATACCAAGCGCTACCAAAGCCTAATTACAAGGCTGAATTTGCGCAAGTAATCGGCGAAACACAGTTTTTTCTTCACAAGAGCCGCCCTCGAACAGGGGCGGCTCTTTTATTTTCAAACAATGAATGACTTTTTTCTACACACGCTGCTATATTCGCCCTGATGTTTAAACCGGGTTGGATGAAATGCCCTCTACTGAAAGACAAGAGAAAATTTTGTCTTCTGCAGTGGTCAATTCATCCCTCCCAATCACAACCACAATCGACACTAGGAGAAATATGTTCGATCGAAAAAAACTCACCGTTTCCGTAGCGGGTAGGGAAATAATTTTTGAAACAGGGAAAATGGCTAGACAGGCCAATGGCGCTGTCGTAGTCCGCTCTGGGGAAACCATTGTACTCGCAACGGCTTGCGCCGCCCCGAAAGCAGCTGAAGAAGCCGATTTCTTCCCCTTACGCGTCGATTATCAGGAGAAATTCTCTTCTGCCGGCAAAACCCTAGGCGGATTCATCAAGCGCGAAGGCACGCCCCGCAGAACGGGAAATCCTGATGTGCCGCCTCATCGACCGGCCGCTTCGCCCCATGTTCCAAGACGGCTTCTTCAATGAAGTGCAAGTTCTTGCCTATGTCATGTCCTATGATGGCATTCATGCGCCCGAACCACTCGCTATTTGCGCAGCCTCTGCAGCTCTAGTCATCTCCGACATTCCTCTCATCAAACCGATCGCGGCTGTACGCGTCGGCTTCATCGACGACCAATTCGTCATCAACCCCACCGTAGAAGAACAGAAAAAATCTCAGCTCGATCTCATGCTCGCGGGAACAGAAGATGCGATCCTCATGATCGAAGGCTATTGCGACTTCCTAACGGAAGAGCAAATCCTCACAGCCATCGACGAAGGACATGCCGCTATCAAGATCATTTGCGATCAGCTCACTGATTGGCAACAGCAAATCGGCAAACCTAAAATGGAAGCCGAACTCCGCGTACCTTCCCATGAGCTCATGGCAGAAATGCGCAAGCTCACACATAGCAAGCTCGATAAAGTGCTGCGCATCCGAGAAAAACAAGCGCGCGAAGATGGAGTGAATGAAATTTCCGAGGAGATGACCAAGCATTTCTTCCCAGAAGGAGAAGAGCCAAAATATCAGAAAGCTCGATGTCAAGACCGCCTTCAAAGCGATCCAATCGGAATGCATGCGGCACATGATCCTCAAAGAAAACAAGCGCATCGATGGCCGCACATGCGATCAAATCCGCCCTATCGACATCGAAATGGCTCCTCTTCCCAGAACACATGGCAGCGCCCTTTTCACACGCGGAGAAACCCAAGCGCTCGCTGTCTGCACGCTCGGCGGAGAAACCATGGGTCAGCGTTATGAGACTCTCGATGGAGAAGGAACTTCTCGTTTCTATCTGCAATACTCCTTCCCTCCATTCTCGGTCGGCGAAGTAGGACGCATGGGCTCCCCCGGCCGCCGCGAAATCGGCCATGGAAAACTCGCTGAGCGCGCCTTAGCGCAAACTCTTCCATTACCAGAGCATTTCCCCTATACCATCCGCCTCGAGTCGAACATCACGGAATCCAATGGATCCTCCTCGATGGCCTCCGTCTGCGGCGGATGCTTAGCGCTGATGGAAGCGGCGTGCCGATCAAACGTCCAGTTGCCGGCATTGCCATGGGCCTGATCCTCGAAGAAGACAACTTTGCGATCCTCTCCGATATCCTCGGCGCAGAAGATGCGCTTGGCGATATGGATTTCAAGATCACGGGAGACGCTCACGGCATCACGGCATTCCAGCTCGACATCAAAGTCGAAGGGATCACGCTCCAGATCATGAAAGTGGCTCTTGCGCAAGCGAAGCAGGGCCGTATCCACATCCTGAACAAGATGCTCGAGGTTTGCCCGAAATCCAAAGAGAACCTTTCTCAGTATGCTCCGCGCATCGAAACGATCCAGATCAAACCGAGCAAAATCGGCACCGTCATCGGCCCAGGCGGCAAACAGATCCGCGCGATCATCGAAGAGACTGGCGTGCAGATCGACATCAATGACAGCGGCCTTGTCAGCATCGCTTCGACCAATAACGAAGCGATGGAAAAAGCCAAAGCGATCATCAACAACCTCACCGCAGAAGTGGAAATCGGCAAAATCTATAAAGGGAGGATCACATCGATCGTCGCTTTCGGATGCTTTGTCGAGCTCGTCGGCGGAAAAGAAGGGCTTTGCCACATTTCCGAACTCTCCCATACCCGCATCAACAACATCTCCGATCACTTCAAAGAAGGCGATTTGCTAGAAGTGAAAGTTCTCGATATCAATGATCGCGGTCAAGTCAAACTCAGCCATAAAGTGCTCCTGCCTCAGCCGAAGCACGAACACGCTGAACGTTAACCATTGAAGGGGGGCTCCTAAGCCCCCCTTTTTAGAAAGCAAAGCAAGCTTCGAAGGTAAGACCTTGCATCGTGAGGTCTCCATGGCGAGCTGTTTCATTAAGAGGCGAAATTCCCTCACCTAGATATGGAGCGAAATCCACCAAGTTGTTCTGGTTGAACCAAATGCTCATAGAATAGCCGAAATTGAAGGCTAGATAATATTTTTTGTTCTGGAAAAATTGCTCAAATCCTAGCCCGATTTTCCCTTCTACATTGCTTCGAAGCCGCCACGTGATTGCGGAAACGTCGCAGTCACATTTTCTGGAGCCGGGAACGACAGTCTTCACCGCCAAATAGTTTTGTTTTGTTTGGAAATGCCCTTCGAGCAAGCTTCCTGAAATTTTGCCATAGAGAGTGAAATAAGAGGTAAAATGCCAAATCGAATCAGCCCCAAAATGCAACCCTCCTCCAGAAAAATCATTTGTAGCTTTCATAAAGGTCGGTAAGGTGTAAGCAGTGAGGGTTAATCCCATTTGTCATTTCTAAAGCAAGATAATGGGTGTGGTAATGCTGATCAATACTGATACCCCGACCGCCTAGAGTAGGGGTGAAAAACGATCTTTTTGCTGATAAAAAAACTCCGTCCAATCGATAAGTCAATGCAATGGTAAATCAATCTCCAATTCATGAACCACTTTGGACTCCATTAGGTCCAAGCAATCCAAACCATAAGGGATCTAATATCTGACCGACCGTTGCAGAGGCGCCTGCATGCGCTTTACCTTGCATATACGTCCAATCGACAAAGACATCCCAGGGATCACCTGACCATTCATACCCTAAGCTCACATGCATGCCAGGTTTCCATTGATAGTGCGGATTCTTTTTTCGATAGGCTGCGCTATTATTGGATGCATTGTTGATGTTCGCCGAAGCAAAGGTGGCATATTCCAGTCCCTCTTGCTCCGCCTTCCAATAGAGAAATTCCGCAGTTGCATATCCCTTGGGAGAAGGCACATGCGGCGGAAGATTGATTCCTTTAGCGCCATGTTCTGTTGTCGTGACGAGAGGCTGGGAGCTAGAAGGCTTTTTCTGGGATTTCTTTGGGATATCTGCATAAGCCGATACACTTAAACAACTCGCAATAGCCCATAGGGGGAATGCTTTAGCAAAATTCATTGTCTCTCCTGAGGCCAAATACTCTGGTTGTGAGTTGCAGTTTGTCCTAAGAAGTTTTTTTAAGAAACTAGAAAACTTGGGTTCGATCTTGCAAAAAGAATCCCTCTTTTCTATCTTCATGCTATGGAACTCCAACATTTTCTCAAAGGCGCGGTCTTAGGATTTGCCATCGCTGCACCGGTAGGTCCGATCGGGATCCTCTGCATTCGGAAAACCCTGCAATATGGGCGCTGGTCGGGTCTTTTTTCAGGACTTGGCGCTGCCGTTGCCGATACTCTCTACGGAGCAGTTGCAGCTTTTGGACTGACTCTTATTTCAGGGTATCTCATCATGGGGGAGTTTTGGCTGAGACTCATCGGAGGAGCTTTTCTATTCTACCTGGGCATGTCGACCTACTATGCTAAAGTGGAAAAGAAAGATCGACCTGTCACCCATAAGACGATCCTCACCGATTTTAGTTTCGACCCTTATTTCTGACGCTGACCAATCCGATGACGATCTTCTCTTATGCGCGTCGTCTTCGCCGGCCTTGGACTTGCCGCAACTTCCGGAGACTATCACGATGCCTACTGGCTGATCTTCGGGGTATTCGTCGGGTCGTCGCTTTGGTGGCTAGTACTTAGCGAATGCGTCACGCTTTTTCGTAAATCGGTCAGTCACAAAACGATGGTGTGGATCAACCGCATTGCAGGAATGGCCATCTGTGCGTTCGGCATTGCCGCTTGGGCTAGCCTAGTACTGAATTAGATCTGCTGAGGCTGGACGTCCGTGCCTGGGTTGACAACAGGCGCAGGAGGAGGCGGCGGCAGCTTGCGGTGTGCATCCTCATTGAACTTGAGGCGTGTTCGTTTCTTTTCGATGTCCCATTCGCCGTTCATGATCATCTTGGACATCGTCGCGGTCGAGCGTTTCAAACTCCATGAGCATTCGGTCATGAGCTCGACCTTGTCGCGGTTCTCTTGGACGATCTCCAGGGCCCTTTCATGGGCTTCGTCGATGATTTTGCGGACTTCTTCATCGATCTTCTTGGCAGTCTCTTCAGAATAGTTCTTTTCATGGTAGTTGGGCATGCCGAGATATTGGCCGCTTCGCTGCGCTCATCATAGGCGACAGTCCCGAGAGCATCGCTCATTCCCCATTCGCAGACCATGCTGCGGGCAAGTCGCGTCGCTTGCGTGATATCCATGCTGCGCGCCGCTGGAGATATCGCCGACAAAAATCTCTTCGGCAGCTCGTCCGCCCATGAGGACGGCGAGCTGGTCGAGCAGCTCTTTCTTCCAATAGCTGAGGCGGTTTTTCTTGGGCATGAAAGTGGGTCGCGCCAAGAGAAAATCCGCGAGGAATGATCGTCACTTTATCGACAGGATCGGCATGCTTGACGACAAGGCCGACAATCGCATGGCCCGATTCGTGGTAAGCGGTCGTCCGTTTTCTCGTTTTCATCCATCTCTAGGCTGCGTCGCTCTTTTCCATAGCGCACCTTATCGCACGCTTCTATCGACTTCTTGAGCGGTGACGGCAGATCTGCCCTTGCGGGCAGCGAGAAGGGCCGCTTCATTCAGGATATTCTCCAGATCGGCACCGGAGGCTCCGGGAGTGCTGCGGGCAATGTCCATCAGGTCGACAGAAGGATCGATCTTGATTTTGCGGGCATGGACTTTGAGAATCTCAAAACGCCCTTTGATATCGGGAAGATCGATGACGACGCGTCGGTCAAAACGGCCTGGGCGCAGAAGCGCTTTATCGAGGACGTCGGGACGGTTGGTCGCAGCCATCAGGATGACCCCTTCGTTGGTATCAAATCCATCCATCTCGACGAGAAGCTGGTTCAAGCGTCTGTTCCCGCTCATCATGGCCGCCGCCAATGCCTGCGCCGCGATGGCGGCCGACAGCATCGATCTCATCCATGAAGATGATGCAAGGAGCGTTTTTCTTCGCCTGGTCGAACATATCGCGGATACGGCTTGCGCCGACGCCGACAAACATCTCGACGAAGTCAGAACCGGAAATGGAGAAGAAGGGGCGGTCCGCTTCGCCGGCTACCGCTTTGGCGATCAAGGTTTTTCCTGTTCCTGGAGGTCCGACGCAGAGAACCCCTTTCGGAATGCGCGCGCCGAGGGCGGTGAATTTCGACGGATCTTTTAAGAAGTCGACGATCTCTTGCAGCTCTTCTTTGGCTTCATCGCAGCCGGCGACATCTTTAAAGGTGAT
Organism: uncultured Simkaniaceae bacterium; assembly: GCA_963813105.1. Classification (GTDB taxonomy): domain Bacteria; phylum Chlamydiota; class Chlamydiia; order Chlamydiales; family Rhabdochlamydiaceae; genus JAGXTH01. Next base: position 544,975 of record CAWEXT010000003.1, on the reverse strand, counting down.
TTTATTGCGCTCTTTGGTCAGCAGCTTGGCAGGCGATTTGCCGAAATTCATCGCGCTGGAGCCCACCCCTTTCATCTGTCGGGAGAAGACGAAGTAGAGGAGAAGGACCACCAGGAGGACGGGCAGGATCGTCAAGAGATAGCTGAAATAATTGGGAGAAGGCTCTTCGCTTTTAAATGTCTTTTCGAAGAACGAGTATTGCGCGGCTGGTCGGGAGCTTTGAAAGCTAGCGCCTTTGTTGGCAGTGAAAGTTGTCCCATTCTTGCTTTGGCTTGGGCAAACCAGTGGCTGAAGACTTCAGGATCTTGCTTTTCCAGAGCGCGAGTGGAGAGTTCCTGGTTGTTGAAATACCAGATGACATGAGGCGACCGCCTGCCGCGCCTTGTCGAGCTGGGCTTCATTTTTCTCGAGTTCGTCGCCGAGCATCGAGAGCTGCGTGAGATCTTCCTTATAGTTCCTGACGGAACGAAGAGGAAGGAGACGCATATTTTGCTGTTCTTTATCGAGATCTCCAACGATGAGGTCGAGCTGTCCGAGAACCTCGCGATAATCAGAGAGGCGCTGGCGAACAGGTACCCCTTGAGCTGCAGAGGCATTGGCATCCGTCACCTTTTGCTCGAGGGTCTTCATCTGCGCTTTGAGAGGTTCACTGCCAATTCCTAATGCAGGAGAGCGGAATCCTTGGACGAGGAAAAGGAGCTGTTTGCCAAAATCATCGAGTTGCGATGTTTGGGTGTCCTCGCTGAATTTTTGATAATTTTTTTGCAAATCGGCCAGGCTTACTGTTTCGCCGCGATCGAGATCCTTGATGAGGATGGCATTTTCTTGCGTGGGGGTATTATAAATGGCATCGACGACGCGATAGCCCCCTTTTGGAATCGGCAGACCGCTTAGTTTCAAAAAGATAGCAGCGCTATCGGCGACTTGTTTATGTAAGGAAACCGTTTCTTCATTCAACCGCTCATTATCTGCGGTGAGTTCGTGGTTACGATTGAGAAGTTCGAGGTAGCGATAACGGTTTTTGGCATCGTCAGTAAGATGATCGCGGAAGCGTCCGCTGAATGTGACTAAATTTTCATTTAGGGCGATTTTACGACTGTCTTGTGGTTGGATCAAGTCGAGGTTGACAAGATGCTCAGCCTCATGGCTAAATGCCACTTTTCCGGATTTTTCGGTGGAAATCCCTTGAAAAGTCAGGATTAAAAGGACAATTGCTAATAGAAAAACAAGAAATCCGCCGGGGATATTTCTTTTAGGTTCTTTTTTATTATCGTCGTTCATCTTTAAAGCCAAAGGGTTAGATTAAATCAATATTCACAAATTCGTAAAGGAAAATGCGATCCCGAAGACGCGTTTCCACATTCTTACTTGTTTTCTTTAAGTAGCACTTCTTTTTTATTTTTATCAACGTTTTGCTATTATTTTATTTCAAAGTCTTAGATTTAATGTAGATAAAACCCCGATAAACAGTAAAAATCTTGCCACCCATGGAAAAATTCCTGGGTTTTTTGTCCAATTCGAGCCATTCGGCGAGCTGATCGATATGTTGCGGCCCAACTGTAACCCCTTGATCCTGAGCGAATTTTCGAATTGCCATCTTTGCCTCCACTTTATGGAGCTCCGCGCAAATCGAGGGAGCCGCTCTCCATCCTAAGCTCCGCAATCCTACTCTCTAGGTAATCGGCCATCTCATGAGCTTGGGAAGAAAGCCTCAGCGAGATTCGACTCGATGGCCTTACCAAAATACTTTTCAAGCATGGGAATCAGGTCTTCCCGCATCCTCGATCGCAAAAATCTGGGGTCGCGATTCGTTTTATCGATAAGAAAAGGAATTTTTTGTCTTTTGCAATACGCGACCAGAACTTTTTTCGGGAGATGGATAAACGGACGCCATACGGTCATTTTCTCATGAAGGGAAACATTGCGCATGGCGCCGAGCTTTGTAATATGGCTCCCCTCTAGAAGCCTCTTGATCACAGTTTCCGCTTGATCGCCTGCTTGATGCCCCAGAGCAATCGCCTGCGCGCCCAAAGACTCATAAGTTTTCTGAAAAATCGCAAACCGCGCATTTCTCGCCTCTTCCTCGAGGTTTTTCCCTTTAGAGCTCTTCAACCGCTTCACGATAAAGGGAAGTCCTAACGTCTCAGCATATTTTCGAAGTTCTTCCGCTTCTCTTGCGCTTTCTTCTCTCCAACCATGATCGACATGAACGACATGGAGGTCGAGAGCATATTTGCGCTGAAGTTTCCAAAAGCTGTGAAGCAAGGCCGAAGAATCGGGACCACCGGAAAATCCTAAAATGACCGGTTTCCCATGCTGATAATGGCTATCAAGAAATTCATTGAGATTTTGTAACACGTTCGACATAAAGCCTTAGCAAAAATCAAATGGGTATTCTATAATACACAAGCATGACTGTTCCCATTCTCTGGCGATATCTGACTAGCGCTTTCATGCGCATCTTTCTGCTTTCCGTATCGAGCTTCGTCGCTGTACTCGTCGTCATGCGGCTTGAAGAAATTGCAAGATTCGCTGCTGCCGGAGCTTCTTGGGGAAATGTCATTCTTTTCACATTCTACCAAATCCCGTACATCTTGCCGATTGCAATTCCCATTTCCTGTTTGATTGCCGCTCTCATTCTCTTCAACCGAATGAGCTTTGCTCAAGAGCTCACCTCACTTCGCGCCGCAGGACTCAGTTTGAGCACTCTTACAGCCCCCTTGATTTTCTTGAGCGTCCTCTTAGGCATAGCCAACTTCTATATATCATCAGAACTAGCTCCTCATATGCGGGCCCAGTCCAAAGCCCTCGTCTTGCAAATGACGGCGAGCAATCCCTTGGTCCTTCTGCAAAAAGATGCCCTCATCCGGTTCAAACAAGCCTATCTCGATATGCGAACGTCTTCCGCTGGAAAAGCCAGAGATGTCCTTTTCATCGCCAGAAATGGCTCGACCGGCAAGCTCGGTCTGATGATTGCTAAGGAACTCGATGTGGTCAAAGATGATCTTCAAGGGAAACAAGTCAGCTTCCTCTCCAGCCTCGACCCCAAAATCCCGCAATCTTACGATCACCTTGTCATCGAGAACCAAGCAGCCATGACCACCGGAGCGGCTGGACTTTCGCAGTTTTGGGAAGATGCACAATGGCAACTCCATGAAGATTATCTGCCCTTGCGCCTTCTTTTAGCAAAAGAAGCAGTCGAGCATAATGGCGTCCTCACACGGTTCGGAAGAGCCCATGCAGAATTTGCCAAACGCTCTTCTCTCGCATTAGCATCGGTGACGTTTACTCTCCTTGGACTTGCTTTCGGGATGCAAATAGGAAGACAACCTAGAAGACGGTCCTTGGGTTGGGCCATTGCTATCGTCATTACTTTTCTCGTCGTTTTCATTTCAGGTAAATCTCTAAAATCATTGCCAAAAACCGCTTTCCTTCTTTACCTCCTTCCTCATCCTCTCATTGCGCTCATCTGCCTACTTGTCTTTAGGCGCACGGCAAAAGGAGTGGAAACCTAATGCTCTGGGAAAGATATGTCTATAAAGAAACGCTGAAAGTCATCGCTCTTCTGCTCATCTGCTTCTTTTTGCTCTATGTCGCCATCGACTCTTCGATTCACTTGCAAGGCCTCCTGCGCAACAAGCAAATCACCTTCCTCCAAGTGTCTTTTTACTATGCCTTCCAGTTCATCAAACGCGCCGATCTTCTTTTACCTCTTGCTATCCTCGTCGGAGCGATCAAAGTTCTCAGAAACATGTCAGAAAAGCACGAGCTTTTAGCTCTCCAAGTTGCGGGACTATCGGCAAAAAGAATCGTCCGTCCCTTTCTTGTCCTCAGCCTTGCCTCGACGCTCTGCACATTCGCTATCGCTGAATTTTTCCTCCCGGGATCGCTAAGGTTCACCGATGAATTTTACGCTCTCCATCTCAAGCCACATTCCCCTGAAGAGGCAAAAGCGCGTGTGGGAATGCTCGAACTCAAAGATGGCTCCCGTCTTGCCTATCATACGTTTGATAGCGCAACAACCACCTTCGAAGATGTCTTCTGGATCCGTTCTACCGATGATATCTGGAGGATCAAAACCCTGAAACTCGACCGCGAGCAGCCGCAAGCTCCGCCTGTCGCCAGTTTTGTCGATCATATCGCGAGAGGTCCTGATGGAGGCCTTCATAAAATCGCCTCGTTTCCCTCCATACGTCTCGAAGGCTTGAAAGCGAGACAGCTATATGATCAAAAAAAAGGGAACCGTGCGCCCTGAAAATTACTCGATCACGAAGCTCGTCAAAGAACTCAAAAACAGTTCCGATGAAGAAAAAGGCAAACAAGTCCTCCTCTCCTCCCAACTTGCAATGAAATGCGCGAGGCCCTTTCTTTCTCTGCTCGCCGTCCTCATCATCGTCCCCTTCTGCCTGCGCTACTCCCGTCTTTCCCCCGTCTCGTTTCTCTATGCTTGCGGGATTTTTGGCGTCATCACCTACTTCATTGCCATTCAAGCAGGCGGCATCTTAGTGCAAAACGGTGTGTTCTCTTCTTGGTCAGGGATCGCATTACCGCTTGCTCTTCTACTTGGCTTATCGACGTATCGCTTTAGTAAAATTTAACCCTATAACTCTACAATGACTTGGAACCTTAAAAGACTTTTCCTCTGCCATGGCCTGATCGCCTTGCTATGCATTTCGTATTTCCTCCCACTCACACATATTGTTTGGGACGCCATGGACAATGGCTTCTTTACGCTTATCAATAGCACTTTGAAAGGAAATCCCAAATGGCAGCTTTTTTGGGCGCTTTCTAACCACAAGCTCGCCGATTGGTTTCACGATATCGTCTTTCTTCTCCTCATCACTGCTGCTGTCCTCTCCGTTCCCAAAGAAGAGCGGGTCAAAAAAATTTCCCAGTTTATCTTCATCAGCCTCTACATCGCTTTGGTCATTTTCTTCGTCAACCGGGTGATTTTCCGAGATAACCTCAGGATCGACCGCTTCAGTCCCAGTTTCCTTCACACTGATAGCATTAAACTCTCAGCAGAAATCCCCTGGCTTAAAATTAAAGACAGCTCCAAACAGAGCTTCCCTGGCGATCATGGCACAACCGCGCTGCTTTTCGCAGCAGGCTATGCCTTCTATACGAACCGCAAGCTCGCGATCTTCGGCTGGTGTTATGGAGCCTTTATTTGTCTCCCTAGGCTCATCACCGGCGCCCACTGGCTTTCCGATATACTCCTTGGCAGCGGCTGTATCGCCCTCTTTTTCCTAAGCTGGGCTTTTTATTCACCCTTAAGCGATAAAGCCGTCGCCTTCATCACGCGGCTTTTACCATCCAGAAAACGTCAGCAACCTGTTAATCTATGACCAACAAATTTGCCTCGATCTATCAAAAACTCGTCCACCTTAGCCGCGAATCGACTACCTTTGCGAGCGTTCAACATCTGCTCGAATGGGATCAAGAGACCTACATGCCAGCGCACGGCATCGGCCTTCGCAGCAAGCAAACCGAAATGCTCGCGCATCTCGTCCATAAACATCAGACCAGCCCGAAATTTAAAAAACTCCTCAGCGCTCTGATCGATCTGGAACACGGTACTCCCGTTTCCGCCGATTTCGATGAAGGCCAGCTCGCCAACTTGCGCGAATGGCGACGAGATTATCTCCGCACCGTGAGAATGCCCTCAAGCTTCGTGAAAAAGTTTGCGCGCACCACTTCGCAAGCGCAACATGCCTGGGGCGAAGCAAAAAGAACCAACAACTTTAAACTCTTCCAACCCCATCTCGACAAAATCGTCACCCTCAACCGCAAGAAAGCCGAATACCTCGGCTTCAAAAACCATCCTTATGACGCGCTCCTCGATCTTTTTGAACCTGGGATGACGATCGAAGATATCACTCCCCTCTTTGCAAGGCTCAAGATCGCCCTGATGAACCTGCTCAAAGAAATCGCCGCTAAGAAAGCTCCCCATAACGATTTCCTCACCAAGTACTACGCCCCCCAGCAGCAAATGGCCTTTGCCCACCTGCTCCTCAAGAATATGGGCTTCTCCCCCGAGACTTCACGCCTTGATCTCACGATGCATCCTTTCTGCATGGAGCTATCTCCTGAAGACGTCCGGATGACGACCCATGTCCATCCTGAACACCCCATGTCGAACTTCTTCGCCGTCCTTCACGAAGGAGGCCACGGTCTCTACGCCCATGGACGTCCCATGGAGCATTTCGGCACCCCCCTCTGCGAATCGATCTCCCTCGGCGTCGATGAGAGCCAGTCCCGCTTCTGGGAAACGATCATCGGCCATAGCCTCCCCTTCTGGCGCTACTACTTCCCCCTCTTACAAGAAGAGTTCGCCGAACAGCTCGGCGGCATCGACCTTCAAACCTTCCATAGAGCCATCAACATCGTCCGCCCATCCTTCATCCGGATCCATTCCGATGAGATGACCTATTCCCTGCACATCATCGTCCGCTTCGAGCTCGAAAAAGCTCTCATCGAAGGATCCCTTAAAACCAAAGATGTGCCGGAAGCTTGGAATGAAAAAATGCGCGAATACCTCGGCATCGTCCCCGCGAAGGACTCCGAAGGATGCCTGCAAGACATCCACTGGTCCATGGGAGCGATGGGGTATTTCCCTACCTATACCCTGGGCAACCTCTACGCTGCCCAGCTCTTCGAAACCTTCAAAAAAGATAACCTCGACTGGGAAACCAGGATCGCCCATGGCGATCTCAGCTTCATCCGCGTATGGCTGAAAGACAAGGTCCACCGCTTCGGACGGCGCTTTCCTCCCAAAGAACTCATGAAAAAAGCGACCGGACAGCCCCTAAGCGAGCATTCCTATATCGCGTATCTAGAAGGAAAATATCGAAAGCTCTACGAACTCTGAAACCTAATTGGCCATCTATCTCATCTATTGGCGAAATCGAGACAGATGGGATTTGAGGGATCGCGAGGAGTTCGAGTTTTTAACTCGGACGAGGAGCGATCTTGCAAAGACCGCTGTCGCAGATAGCCAAGAGATGAGAGAGATGGTCAATTAGGTTTGCACTCTTCGTTTTCGACGTTGATCGGCCTCTTCATAGCGCCGCTTTTCATCCGCCGTCTCAGGAATCACCGGAACTACTGCCAAGGGCTTCATCTGCTCATCGACCGCGACAAACGTAAAGTAGGCTGAAAAGATCCTCTCCTGTTTTCCCGTCCGATGATTTTCCGCCGATACCCGCACACCCACTTCCATCGACGTATGCCAAACATGATTGATCGAAGCCTGAAAGACGAGAATATCTCCCCCAAACGCCGGAGCAAGGAACCTCACTGAATCGATCCCCAATGTCACACACGACTTGCCCGTATGCCTCTTGGCCACAATCGCGCATAGCTTATCGGCCATCTCGAGCACCCGTCCACCAAAGAGCGTGCCATTAGTGTTCAAATCCTCAGGGAAAACCACTGAGACCTGGTCTCGTACGGCAGTTTCCGCAACTCTCTTGCCCCTTAGCTCTTTCATGTTGCCCCCTAGCCTCCCCATAGCTTAAGGCGCCATTAACCAGCAAATCCGGGCATAAAAAAACCCAGTTCCTAGGAACTGGGTTTATAGAATGCCATGATGTTCGGCGTTTTTCTTAGTGTAGAATACTGCCCAATGTATGAGCCGCATGCCCTATAACTTTTGCAACGCCGACTACTGCCTCACCGGTACCCGGGGGTTGCTAAAGCATCGCCTATCCCCGAAGATGATTGTTGTGCTATTTTGACTTATTTCTGTTCTTCCTGGACAGACCCTGAAACTGATAAGAATCAGTTTTTTGAGATCTGTCGGATTTATGTTGTTTCTGTTTTGCCTTGACAGTCTCTGCTGCGTGACGAGAACCAGTTCTATTGGATCTGTCGGATCTATGATGTTTTTGTTTTGCCTTAACAGTCTCTGCTGGCGACTAGAACCAGTTCTATGGGATCTGTCGGATTTATGTTGTTTATGTTTTGTCTGGGCAGCAGGCTCTGTTAGCGGATATAAATCTGATGACTGATAAGAAGAACCTGATGACTATAAGAACCAGTACTAGGAGTTACTTGAGATTTAAGTTTTTCCTTATCTGATCTAAGATTTTTTTCTGAAACCCCGGTTGCTGTTTCTCTAGAAACGGCTGATTTTGACGGTTGTACATGTTTGGGTTTCTCTTTTGCCGCTGGCTCTACTGTGTGATAAGAACCAATTCCAGATACGTCCGATTTACGTTGTTTCTTTGCTGGTTTTGGAGCTGTTCCTGAACCCCGGGCTACTGTTTCTCTAGAAACGTCTGATTGTAACGACCCGCCTTTGATCTTCTCCTGGATCTCCTGAAGTCTCTTTTTCACTTTTGTGCGCTCTTCGACTAGACGCATATGGGCTTTATGTTTGCCTTGTCCTACAAGTGATTTATCCGCTTCTTTCCAAGCTTCGTTGATCAAGCCTGTTTTCTCGGTCACGCTGCCGAGTTCTTCTTTTCGGGCTTGAAGTGCCTCTATTTCTTGTTCATATTTTTGAGACAGCTCTAGTCTCGCTCTAGTCTGTTTGAAGCGTTCTGCCAAGGAGTTAAAACTGTTAACCAGTTCATGTTTAACCCCGTCAAAACTAAATAGCTGAGCTTTCTTTTTAATTTTTCCAAGAGACTCTTTTAACATTGATAGTTCTGCATTATTTGAAACCTTGCCCAGCTTGAGTTTGAGAGCTAACATTTCATTAGTAAGAAGCTTAGCTTGTTCTTTTTCAAACTTTTTAAGTCGATCGAAACTAGACAACTCCTCTTCTGCCGGTTCTTTCAAAACTCTGAAGCTGTTTTAAAAAGCTCCGTTACACTGAAGAGTGTAGGCTTTTCTTGATTACCTAAAGCAGCATGACTCAACTTACGTAGCATATTTAATCTTTTTAATGTTTCCTGAAATTTTGGATTGGTCTCGAATCTTGAATTTAACTTGTTAAGACGATCGGATAATCTCCAATATTTAGCAGTATTATCTGAATCACTCATTTTGAAAGACGTGAAACCCTTAACAAGCAAATTCAATTCTTTGTCAAAGTCTTGATGCTCTTGTTCGACTTTCAAAAGACGTGCGACGGTGGTTCGCGTTTCATCAATCCATTGTTTCAATGGCATTACATTTACTCGTGGGGATTTTGCAGCATTTTTGAGTTGCATATCATAGTCGGCTAGGGTTGCTAAGCATTTGTTGCATTCAGCAACTTGAACTCTGCCAGTTGCCATTGCAGGTACAGGTACAATCCCCTTTAATTTTTTAACACTATCTTCTCGAAGAAGTCTTACCTCATTTATCTCGTCTCGGAATGTGTCCGAATTACTGACTGAGGAAATTAATTGATCCAATCTTTCGGATAAGTTGATTAATTTTTCAAGATCAAGAGGTTCGTTCGCATTGAGATCGGTGAAATCCTTTTTAAGACTCCGATTTCAGCAACGAATGCTTGATATTCTGGGCCTTCTAAAGCAAGCTTTTCCACGGTAATGCGCGCTTGTTCTATCCTCAATTTGGAATGTCGCTGTTTTTTCTGGTTGACCTGACTTTTTCGATTTGCTTTTCGAATTCTGCGAGAGATCTTAGCCATCCGTTACATTGAGCAGCTGTAACTGTACCTACTGTTACTTCTCGAATTTGTTGTTCAATTTCTTTCAATTTTCCGCCAGATGAACGGCGAAGATCAAGCTAACTCCTTATAAGGCTGTAGCAGTGATGGCTGGCCTTGGACTTTGGGGGCTAAGGCTTCCGCATGATCGGATAATTGCCAGAATATTTCGTAATCGAAAGAACCGTTTTGGAGCTTCGTAAAGCCCTCAGTAAGCGAGCGGATATCCTCTGTGATTTCTACGCGCTCTTTTGTTTTCTCTAAAAGCTTTTCGCAGCAGATCTCACTTTAATTACTTCGCTCTTGAAATGCCTCTGTTCTTTTGGGTGCTTCGACTTGGTCGATTTGCTGCTTGAAGCTGGGCTACAGCATCAAGCCATGCGGTACATTGCTCAACTGACACTTCGCCTCTATTCGCTGCTTTAACTTGATCTTCAACTGCTTTTAATTTAGAAGTAAATTTAGCAGAATTTTCATCGCGAAGTTTTTTCATCCTTCGTACTTGAACTCTAAATTCTCTGTGAACCCATGCTATGACCCCTGACTTTGTCGGCTAATGCGCTCAAACGAACAGATAAACTCAAATATTTTTTAAGATCGAGAGCATCGGCAGTTTGAAGTGCAGTGAATTCAGCAGAAAGCGATTGTATTTCCGTTTCGATAGCTAAGCGTGATTGAATAGGGTCTAAAACAGGTTGGATATCAGCTTGTAGTTTAGCTACCTGTTCTAGCAATGGCTTAATTTTTTCTGATTCAGCGACTTCACCAGTCTGATCCAGAATACCATTTAGCATTGCTAACCAACCTTCATATTCATCGCGTGTAACCGTGTCCTTATTCGCAGCTAAAATCTTATCTCGGAATGCATCCAAATAAGCTGTGAATTCACCTGCAAAGGCCCCTTGAATTTTGTTTAAGTCGTCTAAGCTCTCTTCGAATTTATTTAAACCAGCGACTTTGGGTGTTAATTCTTCTAAGTGATTAGATAGAGTCAGAAGAGTTTCAACATAATTAGGCTCATTACCTTTGAGTGCTTGGAAAGCCTGAGTAAGCGCTTGGATTTCATCTGCGAGTCCTTTATGTACCCCTGCTTTAGCTAAAAGAACTTTCGCTTCTTCTCGTGTCTTTGAAATCCTCTCCTTCATACGTTGTACTGTTGCAGATTGAGGATTATCTGGAAGACTCGTTTCAAGACGCTTTAGACTTTCTAACCATTGGGTACAATCAGCTTCTTGAAATACAACCTCATTCGGTTGCAATGCTTGAATTTCCCTTTCGATTTTGTCTAATTCCGTTGTAGTTTGAGCGCGACGTTGTCTTAAATCTTCTAAGGCAGCTCCGTAGAGTCTTATTGTATCAGGTCCGTAGAGTCTTATTGCATCAGGATCGCGACTTAATTCATCCAACCGATCAGAGAAGTTGCAATATTCAGCGACTCGATCTGTATCCACTTGGAAAGATGCAAACCCCTCCGAAAGCGATTTGATTTCCGCTTTGATTTCGGCATCCAGCAAAAGAGTATTCGTTGTATTTTTCGCCTTGCCAATACGCTGGGCAAACGCCTGTGTTTCAGCAGACTGACCGACTGGTACGTTAAGCCTATTTTCTACTACACCTAAACTATCTAATATAGCCTGATATTCCGAAGCAGAAGCATTTTCTTGTAGAAGTCTCGCTTCAATTCCACTTAGGGATTTCTCAATTGACTCAAGCATCGATGTTCTAGCAACTTTGATTCTACCACGAAGAGCATCCGCAGTCGGGGGACTCACGAGTTCTAACTTGCCTTCTATTTTTCGCAGTTGTCCAAACAATGAACTTAGACGACTATTACCAACTTCTTTCTCAACTAGAGTTAAGTCCCTAATCACTCTCCCTTCGAATTCTTTTATTTTCCCTATTGCTTTATCTGCTGCTTCAATCCTCAGTTGGAATGCTGTATTTTCCGCTGGATCTTTCATATATCTAGCGGCGAATACTTTCACTTTCTCTAAAGTAGCCTTAGCTTGATCGGGATTGGCATTTATTGCCTCTTGGCCTACAAGTTTCGATATTAAAAGACTAGTCACCGTCTTTTGCGCATCATGAATCCTCGGTATCAAGCCCTTAGCTGTCTCCGAATGAGGAATTGATTCGAGTTGTTTTTCAAAATCGTCAAGAGTTGTTAACCAATGACTGCATTGATCTTCCTGAACGACGCCATTTTTCGCTTGTGCAATAGCTGTTTCAAGATTGTCTAATTCAGTTTTACTTTTTGTGCGTAAATCTCTTAGAGCGAGTAAATCGCCTTGAAATTTAGGATCGTCTTTAACTATATCGCTCAATTTATCTAATTGATCGGATAAACGGCAAAATTTTGCGATTGGACCAGGTACATCACCTTGGTAAGCCGCAAATCCCAAGCTTAGCTCAGCATGATTAGTTGCGAATGTTCGATCCAATTTTTGAGACTTCAGTTCTTGTTTCGCAATATTTATCCGCTCTAAAAATCCCTGAGTTTTGTCTGAGGGCTCAACTTTTTCAAGATCAGATTTTAATTTATCTAGAGAAACTAGTAGTCTATCTTGAGCAGACAACCATGCTTGAGGATAGTCTTTATTCTGCATTTTAAACTTTTGTACAGCACTTTGAATAGCTGCTTCAATGCTCGTTAAATTCATTTCAAGAGAATTATGAAGGCTATCTCGTGCAGCATTAAGTTGACGTGAAAGAGCAGCGACGACTTCAGGATAAGCAATTCGAGGAATTTCAGATTCCAATCTCTGCAGCTGTTTATGCAACTCGATATACTGATTTGAATCGTAGCCCTCAATCTCGCTAATCTGATCCTCAATCTCCATCAACTTACCAACCCATTCCCCGGTTGGTTTTTGTGCAGATTCCACTCTATCAATTTCTGCATAGGCTGCTTGAATGTTGCTTTTGGCTTTTGCTTTTATGACTGGATTTACGATATTGCTGTTGGCGTAACTTTCTATCTCTAGCAAACTTTTTCTTGATTCATCAGGCTTCATAGCCATCAGGTACTGGATCCTCTTTGCATCTAGCTGTTTTGCTTTTTCCCGCTCTGCTTGTTCCAGCTCTGCTTGGGTCGGTTCTTGTACTTCTGAAAACACATCTACTTCTGAAAACACACCGAAATCTTCCGTATAAGCATGTACAGGCCTGTTCGCCTCTAAATCCACCCGCTTTTCCATCAGCTTTACTGGATTCAATATCGGGTCTAATACGAAACTAATAAAACGTAGATTTTTCTCATCCAATTTGTTTTGCGCTTTATCAATCCTGCCTAAAAGATCTGCCTTTTCTGGAGATTTCAAAGTGGTTATATTTTTCTGAACAGAAGATACTCGTTCTAGCAGGGCTTTATCTACGAATATATTAGCAGACCTAGTTGCACGAGTAACTTCCTCCTCGACTTGCTCAACTTTTTGAGCAACCGCTTGGACAAGCTTTGGATCCGTGGCTGACCGGAAAATATCGAAAAAAGACATGTTATTAGCTTTTGTTATAAGTTATTCAAATTCATACTTAATTATAATACTTTCTTATTTAAATTTAAATTAAAATTTGTTGCTTCTTTACAACCAATTGCTATAGATTGGGTTAAGAATTTGTTTATAGAATTTGTAAAGATAGAAGATCTTGGGCTTAGAGTTATAACTAACTAATGACCAATGAGTTAGCTGGATAAACCTTAAGACTTCAATTCCTTGAATTCCTGATACTTACAGATCGTCCTATAGCCTAGCTTCTCATAGACCGAGCAGGCTGTAGGATTGGCTTGGAGGACGGAGATTTCGAAGCCTAGGAGCTGGGCCCTGTGGAGCATGGCCTTGATGATCTCCAAGGCATAGCCCTTGCGGCGGTGCTCGGGGTGGGTAAGGACGTAGGAGATCCCCGCTACCCCGGCATAGAGAGTGAGCATGCCCGTGACCACGGGTACTCCCTGAGCATAACCTAGGTAGCATTCTATGGGGGAGCCTTCCCCATAGAGTTGGACGGGGATTTTCGAAAGGACCCGCTCGTAGGCCTCTTTAGAGCCCCCTCCTGCGATATGGACAGCGTCGAAGACCTTAAAGGTCTCCTGATCGAGCACTCTTTTAACCTGTAGGGATACCTCGTATTGCCGTCCTTTGATCGCGCAGGCCATCCCATCTTCCGGCAGGTCGAAATGAAGGCCGGCATCTTGAAGAGCTTGGGAGAGATCCGGGGGTGTATCTAGGGGGCCTAGCCACCAGGCGTAGGGCCTTTTTTGGAAAAGGCTTGTGATGGTTTGGATCCGTTCTTTCGCATTTTCTTTAGTGAATCTCGCGCCGAATATATAGTTGAAGGTATCGCTGTCGATTTGAGAAACCACGGCTACGACATCCCGTTCCATGACATGCATGCAAAGCGGCACATATCTTGCGTAGTAGGTCATCTGGAGCGCCATATTGACCACCATGACATCGATGATCTCGTGTTTGGGAGAATGTGTCGGAAGAATCGGCTGTATCGTACAGTGGATGCCGTATTCGATCAGCGCCTTGCGGTCGATCTCTTGGATGAAGGCTGTTTTGGCGTGGGCGTATTCTCGCGTATTCTTGTGAATCTTGGAGAGTTGATCTTTGAGATCGGCATAGGCATCGCGGTCTTCGGGATGTGATCTTAAATAGTTGCGGAAACGAAGATGCCGTTCGATTTGGGGATCGCCCTGACAAAGGACGTGGAGATGTGCTTCGGGATCTTTGTGATAAAAAAGCGCCCAGCGATTGACATCGCACTGGAATTCTTCGGTAAATCCTAGAGATTCTAGCTTCTTTTTGACGCTAGGCAAATACTTCCAGGAAGCAATGCTCGCCATGATATCGACGATGGGTTTGGCGGCAAGTCCGGGAACTGCTGTGCTGCCGATCGGATGGATCTCGGCAAAAAGACTTTTGAGCTTCTCGCGCCATTCTTCAAAGTAGCGAGACCAGATCTCTTGCCAAGGAACGAGCTTTATCGACATACAGGGCCTATAAAAAAAGCCCTTGGGAAATACCCAAAGGCTTTGACATCGAAAAGTCTTTCTCCGTAGAGATTAACGTTTGGAGAACTGGAAGCGCTTACGAGCGCCTTTTTGTCCGTATTTCTTACGCTCTCTTTTACGAGAATCGCGAGTGAGGTAGCCCTCTTCTCTGAAATCGGGTTTACGTGTTTCATCTTCTTGAACGAGCGCGCGTGCAATGCCGAGGCGAGCTGCAGTCGCTTGTCCTTCGATGCCGCCGCCGCGGACGCGTATGAGGATATCGTAATTGCCTTTCACATTGGCTTTTTCAAGCGGCAAAAGGATATTGCGCCTTTGCAGTTCTAAAGGAAAATATTTCTCGAAGGGACGGTCGTTCACGATGATTTTCCCTTCGCCCGGACGCATGCGCACTGAGGCGACGGCCGTTTTTCTTCTTCCTGTACCGAGATGTTCTTTCATAGTTGAGAGTCTCAAATAGTTGCGTTAACTGGCTGTTGAGCGTCCATATCGTGCTTGTCACCTTTGAAGACGCGGAGTTTTTTGATTTGTGCTTCGGCAAGGCGCGTTTTTGGCATCATGCCTTTGACGGCTCTGCGAATAATGTAATCGGGTTTACGGCTTTTCATCACTTCGTAAGGCACTTCGCGAAGACCGCTCATCGCACCGGTATGATAACGGTAGATTTTTTGGCCTGCTTTGGCGCCTGTGACAGCGATTTTTTCTGCATTGATGACGATGACGCCGTCGCCGGTGTCGACATGAGAAGTGAATTGAGGTTTATGCTTGCCGCGTAAAATCTTAGCGACTTCAGAAGCAAACCGCCCCAGCGTTTTGCCGGTAGCGTCGAGAACGAACCACTTACGAGCAGCAGCCGCTTCTTCTTTGGTCAATAGGATAGTCCGATTATTCTTCGTTTGTTTAGCCATGGGGGTAGAATCCAGTGAGATACAATAAAAGCTGATAGTGTAAGGGTGTCTTTCTTTTTTTCCAAGCTTTGTTTAGTATCTCTGGTTCGCAAGAGGGAACAAGAACGACTATGACCATGACGCCTCGACAAGTTAAAACTTTTTTTATACGGACCTACGGCTGCCAAATGAACGAGCTCGACTCGGAGATCATGGTTGGCCAGCTCGAAAAACGGGGCCTGACCCGCATCGACGAAGAGAACGAAGCCGACCTTCTCATCTTCAATACCTGCTCGATCCGCGACCTCGCCGAACGGAAAGTCATGGGCAAGCTCGGCCAGCTGGGCCGTCGCCCAAAAGAAGACGCTCGTCATCGGCGTCACGGGCTGCATGGCGATGGCCAAAAAAGAGATCGCTCTTCCGCAAGCTCCCCCATGTCGATTTTGTCATCGGGACCAATAATATCACCGATCTCAACAACGTCCTCGATGAAGTCCTACAGACCGGACAGCAGACGATCCGGACCGACGATCAATTCGAAGAAAATCTCGACTATCTCATCGCCAAACGAGACGACCCAGTCAAAGCCTATGTCTCGATCATCCGCGGCTGCGATAAATTCTGCACCTACTGCGTCGTCCCCTATACCCGCGGCCAGGAAGTCTCCCGCCCTCCTGAAAGCATCGTCGAAGAATGCCGCATGCTCGTCCGAACAGGGCTATAAAGAGATCACCCTCCTTGGCCAAAACGTCAACAGCTACGGCAAAGACAAGCCCGAATGGAACTGCCTCTTCCACGACCTTCTCTACCGGCTCGACAAAATCCCAGGGCATGGAACGGGTCCGCTTCATGACCACCCATCCCGTCGATATCACCATCGAGCTCATGCAGGCGATCCGCGATCTCCCTTCCGCTCTGCGAATTCGTCCATTTCCCTATGCAGGCAGGATCCAACCGCATCCTGAAAAAAATGCACCGGATCTACACGATCGAACAATATCTGGAAAAAGTGGCGCTGCTGCGAGAGATCGTCCCCGATGTCTCTCTCGGCACCGACATCATCGTCGGATTTCCGACAGAGACCGAAGAAGAATTCCAGGAGACCTACGACGTTTTGCAAACAGATCCGCTACTCCGTCGCCTTCATCTTTGCCTATAGCGCCCGCAAAGGGACTCCTGCTTTCCGCTGGAAAGACGATATCCCCGAAGAAGTCAAACAAGACCGGCTACAACGACTCCTCGCCCTTCATAGCGAAATCTGCGCAGAAGAGCGGCAAGCGATGCTCGGCAAAGAAGTCGAAGTTCTTGTGGAAAGACGCAACAAAGATGAAAAGCATCTAAAAGGAAGAACGCGCTGCTGGAAAAATGTGGTCTTCGAGGGAGAAGATGCGCTGATTGGAACCCTACAGCAGATTAAAGTGCATGGCTATAGCCATCAGACTCTGCTTGGGGATCTTATTCGTAAATAACTCCACCACCTACATAAATAAGCCCGACTGTGCCAGCAACGAGTTTTCCAGTGAATGTTGCCACCGTAGAAGCCGTGTCCCAAGCACCCTTTAGAAAATCCCAACGGGTGTAGCCGGAATTGGGTTGAGCAAAGGCTGCTGCTCTTGTAAAGGGAGTCGATCTATCAAATCTCGATTGTGTCGCAGGATCAAATTCTGGTTCTGAAGTCAACCTCTGTGAATCAGCATCCACTCTACCTGGCCTCGTTGTCTGGGGCAATCTTACAGGCGCAGTTGCAGGTGCAGGAGCATCAGATAATCTAGACATTCCCAGGCTTGTATTCGAAGGTGCTGGTGCTTCATGAGGTGAACATTCTGCTAATCGAACAGGTGCTGGTGCAGGTGCATCAGAGAGCCTAGACATCGGCAAGCTTGTATTCGTGACAGGTGCTTCATGAGGTAAACACTCCGCTAATCGAACAGGTGCTGCAGGTGCATCAGCGAAACTAGACATTGGCAAGCTTGTATTCGTGACAGGTGCTTCATGAGCTAAACATTCTTCTAACTGAACACGAGCAGGTGCATCGGCCAAACTAGACATTGGCAAGCTTGTATTCGTGACAGGTGCTGCATCAGGTGAACATTCTTCCAACAGAACACGAGCAGGTGCATCAGATAATCTAGACATTCCTAGGGTTGTATTTGAAGGAGCAGGTGCTGCATCAGGTGAACATTCTTCCAACAGAACACGAGCAGGTGCATCAGATATTCTAGACATTCCCAGGGTTGCATTCAAAGGTGCAGGTGCTGCATCAGGTGAACATTCTTCCAACAGAACACGAGCAGGTGCATCAGATATTCTAGACATTCCCAGGGTTGCATTCAAAGGTGCAGGTGCTGCATCAGGTGAACATTCTTCCAACAGAACACGAGCAGGTGCATCAGACAAACTAGACATTCGCAAGCTTGTATTCAAGGTGCAGGTGCTTCATCAGGTGAACATTCCTCTAATCGAACACGACGCAGGTGCATCAGATAAACTAGACATCGGCAAGGTTGTATTTGAAGGAGCAGGAGCTCCATCAAGTGGGCATTCAGGTAATTGAATGGGGGGAGGAGTTGCCTGCGAAGCTTCATCTAGATCTGGAGGACAATCGAAATCAGGTTGATGACTCGAGAAATTCTGGAATTGGTATGGATTAAACCCAAATGTTTGGTTGAAAGGAAGCGTTTGATTCGGGAAATTCGATCCATTGAAATGGTATTGTTGCAGCTGATGACCGAATTGGACTTGCTGCTGCTTAGGCTGAAGTGCGGCTGCATAGCGGAAAAGGTAATAGAGTCCTGCAGTAATTCCTACGAGAGTTACTGCCTTGACAGCTTTCCATCCCATTGCTTTGACATCGACGCCAGCTTTTGCAGCTTCGGAATCACGTGTTTTTCCGAGTTCTTCGAGTTGCTTGCGGAGTCTCTGCTCGGTAATATTTGCTAATGTTTCATTGGGATTCAATTTATGGTTGAGCTTCACATGAAGGTGCCATAATTCTTTGCCGACGTTTTCGCGTTCTTCTACGAGTTTTCGGTGGGCGGCATTTTTGCCATAGCCCGGACCATATTTGATACACTCTTTCCAAGCTTTGTAGATCAAGCCTTTTTTCTCGTGTACGCTGCCAAGCTCTTTTCTTCTGGCGCGGAGTTCGGCTCTACGTTTTTTATATTGGTCTTTAACACCCGGTATGCTGAGTTTTGCAGAGGCAACAACGCCGTATTCTTTGTAGAGAGCATTTTGCTCTTTGCGGAGCGCTTTATAGGCAGGATTTTTGAGTTTATCTTTTTCAGGGGCTTTCATCTTCGCTTGGCGAAGAAGTCCACGGACATCGCCGTAAAAATTCCCTTCTATGACTTTGAAGCGACTATTGATTTCTACTTCACGGGATGTGATGGTGCCGCTGGTATGGCGAACTTCATATTTGAAGTCGGCGCCGGATTTATTTTGCAGAGCTCTCTGCAATTTATCCATTTGGGCATTCAGACGTTTGGCTTCTTTGAAATGCTCGTCGTGTTTTTTTGGCAATATGGGGCGGATCCGCTGATAACCTGTTTTAACAAGGTTTACTGGAACTCCAAAAACTGTTTTAACTGCATTAATTGCAAAAGTCATAATATTTCTCGTTTATTTATGATATTTATTACGTATAATAATAATCTTGGGCTGGTCTTGGGAAAACAGCATCTCCAACGAACATTAGTCCCACTAATGAAGCCATTAATCCATATCCGAGAGACATAACGCCTACTGCGACTTTGTCGACACGCACAAGAGATTGTTCGTGATCGCGCTGTTGGATAAGTTGCTGTTGTTGTTGCTGGAATCGTGTTCTGACACGATATATGACCATGGATTCGCCGGGATTTTTCCTTAAGAGATGATCGATGCGCTCAATTTTTGCTCTGAGGGTTTTTCTCTTTTCGCTATTTTCTTTTCCGGTGAGTCCTTGGAGCTGTTGAAGTTCTTGCTGCGCTTCCACTTTCTGGAGCCTTAGACCTTGATGCGATTCGGTAGGATGTTCATGGCTTGCGAGAATCGAGACCACATGTTTCAGCCGTTTCTGTTTTTGGTCTCTTTCAGATACCAATTGGTGGAAGAGTTGATTTAACGGCTCTCTATGCTCGGAATCATGGGCTTCTTTGCGATACCCTCGTTTTGTCGCATGAAGATATCCTTCGGGGCTCTTAAAATATTTCCCATTGAGTTCATCGACACGGCCTTGAAGATCTGCCATTTCCTTTTTTAGATTTCGGTATTCGAGCTCTACAGAATGGTGAAAAACGGGATCGGCCATTCCGGATCGGAGTCTCTCTTGTAAAGTTGCGATTTTCTGATCGAGTAATGCGACGACTTTTGCATGCCTATTCTTGGGCAATGCCTGATAAATAGACGAACCAATAGATGAACAAATACTTGTACTTGTCATAGTTTTTATGTGGTTATAATTTTACTCCATCATTATAACAAAACTATGTTGTAGATCATAGTAAATAAAAAACTGATAAAGATAAAAGAACTAGAAAATAATAAAAATTTTAAATGGCTTTTTTATAAGAGATTTTTGAACTCTTTTTCCGAAAGGACGGTGACCCCTAATTCTTTGGCTTTATCGAGCTTAGAGCCAGGATCGTCACCGGCAAGGACATAGTCGGTCTTCTTACTGACGGAACCGACGACTTTACCCCCGCGGTCTTTGATGAGTTCTGTCGCTTCGGAGCGACTGAAGCTAGAAAGCGTGCCTGTCAAAACAAAATTTTTATTGTTGAATGGATGGCCAGTTTGCACACGGCGGCGCTTGACCTCAGGTTCAACGCCTGCCTTGAGAAGTTCTTGAATTTCTTTCTTGGCGTGGGGATCCTGAAAATGCTCGGCGACCGAGCTCGCTACGATATCGCCGATTCCCTCGATTTCTTTGAGCTCATCGATGGTCATTTTGGCAATGGCCTCGAGCTCGCCTGCTCGTTCGGCAAGGAGTTCCGCTGTCCCCTCCCCTACGTGCTTGATGCCGAGGGCGAGGATCAAGCGGCTAAGAGGGACTTTGCGCGATTTTTCGATGCTCGTGAGCAAATTGGTGATCGATTTGTCTTTGAATCCTTCGAGCTTGGCGAGGTCGTGCTTGGTGAGCCGATAAAAGTCGGCGTAGGTATTGACGAGTCCTTTCAAGACAAGCTGTTCGACCACTTTTTCGCCCAGATGCTCGATGTCCATAGCGTCTTTGCTGGCGAAGAAAATCAAACGCCGGATCTTTTGCTCCGGACAATCCCAGCTATTCGGGCAACGAACCGCTACCTCGTCTTCGCTGCGGACAATGGTAGAACCGCAACTCGGGCATTTTTTGGGCATTCTCCATTCGGTCGTAGAAGAAGGGCGTCTTTTTTTGTCGACTTCGACGACTTTCGGGATGACGTCGCCTCCTTTTTCGATGAGGACATAGTCGCCGATGCGGATGTCCTTGCGCTGGATCTCTTCTTCGTTATGCAAGGTAGCCCTAGCAATGGTGCTGCCGGCGAGGAAGACCGGTTCGAGTTCCGCTACGGGAGTGAGAACGCCTGTGCGCCCTACTTGCACGGTGATGTCGCAGATCCGCGTGAGGGCTTGAACGGCTGCGAATTTATAGGCGACGACCCATCTGGGGGATTTGCCGGTGGTGCCAAGGAGGTCCCAATAACGGAACTCATTCACTTTGATCACGACGCCATCGATATCATAGGGAAGCTTGGGACGTTCCTTTTCTACTCTACCCGCGAACTCCATGATCTCATCGACATTTTTGCAGAGGACCCGATGGCGCTTGTCAAAGACCGGAAACCCATGTTTTTCGAGCCATTCATGGCTCTGCTCTTGGGTCTGGATCCCATCCGATTTTTCGGCGATACCGTAGAAGACGACGGCGAGCTTGCGCCGAGCGACCTCTTTGGGATTGAGGAGTTTTAGCGAGCCCGCTGCGGCATTGCGGGGATTTGCCCAGAGTTCTTCGCCCGCGAGCTCTTTTTCTTTGTTGAGCTTCTCAAATGCGCGATGCGGTAAATAGACCTCGCCTCGGATATCGAAAGTATCGGGAATATCTTTCCCTTCGATTTCCAGAGGCATGCTCATGATCGTTTTGATATTAGCGGTGATGTCATCGCCTTTTTTGCCATCGCCTCGTGTGAGGGCTCGTTTGAATTTTCCTTTTTCATAATGGGCGGAGACGGCAGTCCCGTCCATTTTGAGTTCGGCGACGAATTCGATGTTTCGTTTTTCCAGGAGCTTGTGGACCCTTTCGATGAAGCTTTCGATCTCATCGCGGGAATAGGTATTTGCGATCGAGAGCATCGGCACTTTGTGATGCCCTTGCTCGAAGCCCTTATGAGGCGTCTCGCTCACCCGCTGGGTGGGGGAATTGGGTGTGATCCACTCGGGATGCTCTTTTTCGGTCTCCTCGAGAAGCTTGTAGAGGCGATCGTATTCTCTATCGGAAATCGTCGGTTTACATTCGACATAATAGAGATAGTCGTGATGGCAGATCTCTTCGACGAGCTTGAGGTATTCTCGATGGGTCATAATTTAGTTGAATTGCACTTCAAAAATCATCGTCGATAGAGGGGCGAGCTGGAGTTCGAATCCCTCCCCTGCGATGACCTTCGGATCAGCATTGAGTTTGCCAGATCCGCCATATTCTGTGCGATCGGAGTTGAAGACTTCTTTCAGGGCGCGAATGTAAGGGAATTTTATAAAATACGCGGGGAAAAAGGACGGGGTAAAGTGATGGACGCAAAGCAGGCAGGCCTTTGAGCTTTTGCGTAAATAGCAGAGGACGGAATTAATGCTATCGTTGAAGTCGATCCATTCGAAGCCGCGATAGTCGAAGTCGTATTCCCAGAGCTCTTTATGGGCGAGATAGAAATGGTTGAGTTCTTTGACCATCCTTTGAACGCCGCTATGGGTCGGATAGCTCGTGATCTGCCAGGGAAGAGCTTGGGTGACGCCCCATTCTTCCCACACCGCGATCTCCCCTCCCATGAAAAGAAGTTTTTTACCCGGCTGGCAGATTTGGTAGCTGAGAAGCAGGCGCAAATTAGCGAACTTCTGCCACTCGTCTCCTGGCATTTTCGAAAGCAGGCTCTGTTTTCCATGCACGACTTCATCGTGGGAAAGCGGAAGAAGGAACTTCTCCGTAAAGGCGTAGATGAGTCCAAAGGTGAGCTGATTGTGATGATAATGGCGGAAAAACGGGTCGGTATGGAAATACCGCAAGGTATCGTTCATCCATCCCATGTTCCATTTTCGATCAAATCCCAAACCACCCGAGGTTAGATCTTGCGAAACGCCGGTAAACGCTGTTGATTCTTCGGCAAACATCAAGGCTCCAGGGACTTTTTCATGGACGATGGAATTGAGATGTTTGAGGAACTCAATTGCTTCGAGATTTTCATTCCCGCCGTAAATATTGGGGATCCATTCGCCGTGTTCTCTTCCATAATCGAGATAGAGGATCGAAGCGACAGCATCGACGCGAAGACCATCGATGTGCATTTTTTCTAACCAAAATAGCGCGCTGCCGATGAGAAAATTGACCACTTCATGACGGCCATAGTTGAAGATGAGCGTATTCCAATGCGGATGGAATCCTTTTTTCGGATCGGCATGTTCATAGAGATACGTTCCATCGAATTGTTCCAGTGAAAAACTATCCGTCGGAAAATGCGCCGGCACCCAATCCAGAATAACGCCGATATTCTGCTGATGGAGGTAATCGATAAAGAACTGAAAATCCTCGAAGTTTCCATAGCGGCTTGTCGGGGCAAAAAATCCCGTCACTTGATAGCCCCACGATTCGTCGAGTGGATGTTCTTCGATCGGCATGAGCTCGACATGGGTAAAGCCCATTTCCTGGCAATATGTCGTCAGCTCAGGGGCAATCTCCCGATAGTTCATGAACTCACGACCATGTCTTCGCCAGGTGCCTAAATGGACTTCATAAACGAGCATGGGGGCCGATTCTTGTTGTTTATGCGCTCTTGTTTTGAGCCATTCCTGATCGTTCCATGCAAATTTGTTGGAATCAACGACGATGCACGCCGTGCTAGGGCGAAGCTCGAATTGATTGGCGTAAGGATCGGCTTTGATTTTGATATTTCCTTCCGCCGTGCGCACTTCGTATTTGTATTTTTCCCCAGGCAGAATGCCGGGCACGAAGAGTTCCCAAATGCCGCTTGCTCCCATGCTGCGCATCGGAAGAATGCGACCATCCCAATGATTAAAGTCCCCAACGAGGGCAACTTGTCTCGCATTGGGCGCCCAAACTGCAAAGCGGGTACCGACGCATCCTTGATGAGTGACGACATGGGCGCCGAGCATGTCGTAGATTTTATAGTGGGTGCCTTTGTTGAACAAAAACGTGTCCATTTCGCCAATCGTCGGCCAAAATGCATAAGGATCGTGAGCGAGAAGACCATTGTTGTGGTAGATGCGGTAATCGAGAGGGCCAATTTTCGTCTTTAGCTTGACCTCAAAGAGTCCCGCAGCATCGATTCTATCGGCATCGACGATTTTTCCTTGGACTTCGACCTGAATCTGCCTTGCGCCAGGCCGCCAAAGTCTGATCACGGCCCCTTTTTTTTCTTGAGGCTGCACGCCCAATACCGCATGGGGATCGTGAAAATTCATCTTCAGACGTTCGAGCGTTGTCAAGGTCGACATACCTTAGCCATGAATACGAAAGATCAACTTATAGGGAGATTATTTTTGAAAGCAATCGAGAAAAATCGGTTGGCCTTTTTTCAACTCGAGGGTTTCTCCTCGTTGAAAAGGACGCATCTGCTCATTTGCGCGCATACGGCAATGACGCAATTCTTTTGGCCAATCGATCACTACAGAGTGATCGGAAGAAGGATGGATGATCACACGACGAAGAAGACCTTTGGACCATTCCAAAGATAGAAGATCTTTCTCCTGAGTTTCGATATCGACGAATCTGCCTGCATGAAAACTCGGAAGCAAACAGGGCAAGAGAAGCCAAGTGTTCTGTTCTTGAGAAAAGAACATCGCGCGGATTAGTTTCGCGCCGCCTGACAGCAGTTGCAAAGAGCCATGAAGATCTTCTACCGGTTGATCAGAGAGGATTCCCTGATGCTCGGGATCGTGGATGCGAGGATCGAAAAGTCCGCTGAAACCTGCAAGAAACAGATGACGAAATCTAGTTTCGAGAAGATGCCGATTGCTCAAAAGACTTTGGCACTCTTCTAAAAGTTTGGCGCTTCCCGCAGGATTCTGTGCATCGCAGGGCGTTCTTTTACCAAGAGAAAACCAGATCGGAAGGATCTCTGCCATGTCTAAACGGCGGCGCATCCCTTCCCAATCTTGTTTTTTGTGGATGCCCATCGAAAGCCGTTCTTTGTTTGGGTTCTGAGCAAAAACCGGAGTCTTTACAAGAAGAAGAGGATCTTTTTTGTCTTCGAAAAGCGAAATGGTTCCTTCTTGGGAGCGTAGGATGTAGCGGATATATTTCCCTGCGCATTTTCCAAACATGCGCACTTCGTTTTTCTCGAGATCCTGGACGACGGTGAAATCTTCTAAAGGCCCTTGATGAGAAAACGCATGGCGAACTTCTTTTCCAGAGGGAGAGATGAGGCGCGCAAAGGTCGGAAAAATTTGGACGCGCCACTGCGTGCCGGGAATGAGACAGGTTGTTCCCGGTAGGTGAGAAAATGGTTTGAAGCGAAGAGCTATATCAATGTGCATAGAAGCCCTTCGGGTGTGTTGTTTTCGAACCTAACATCGACGAGATCATTTCTACTTAAGTTTTGCTGAGGAACGAGCGCTGAGAGGAAATTATCCGCATGCCCTGTGAAAAAGCCCTGATGGATCGAGGAGGGGCTTTCTAGCAAAATCGCCATGTTCCTTCCGACAAATCTCTCTCTCCAACGAAATGCGTTTTCTTCCGCTTGGCGAAGAAGTTTGGCTTTTCGCTCTTGCATGAGAGAAGGCGCTACTTGATTGGGATAAAGCGCGGCTCTCGTGCGCGGCCGTGCGCTGTAGGGAAACATATGCACTTTAGCGAACTCCACCTCGTTCATCACTTCGCAGGTTTCGGCAAAATCGCTTTCTGTCTCGCCGGGAAATCCTACTATGACATCGGTCGTGAACCCAAAATCGGGATCGGCAGCGCGGAGCCTGTGGATCGTTTCGAGAAAAATTTGGCGCGTGTATTTGCGGTTCATCCTCTTCAAGATGACGTTCGAGCCCGATTGCAACACGATATGCAAGGAATTGCAGGTCGTCTTCCCTTCTAAAATCGCATCCTGAAGATTGGCGTCGACTTCATCGGGATCGATCGAAGAAAGCCGCAGGCGCCTTAATCCCTCGATTTTATCGATGCGGCGCACGAGCTCGGCAAGACGGATCGACCCGTCTCCGCCATCGTAATCGCCGATGTTGATCCCCGTGAGGACGACTTCTTTATAGCCATTTTCGATCAGGCCTCGTACTTCCCGCTCGATCTCATCGATGGGCCTCGAACGAGACCTTCCGCGCACATAGGGGATGACACAGTAGGTGCAATAGGAATCGCAGCCATCTTGGACTTTGACAAAAGCCCTGGTATGCGCGTCGAATTGCCGAATGGAAAATTCCGGCCACTCTTCTTCGGGCAACACGATCGAGAGCAATTCTTCTTTTTTGGCGTTTGGAACAATAGAGCTCACACCTTCGATGCTCCGGATCTGCTCGGGTTTGCTTTCCGCCATGCAACCCGTCACGACGAGTTTTGCGCCGGGGTGCTTCCTTGCGAGATCGCGAATCGCATGACGGCTGGCGCTGTCGGCCGATTCGGTGACCGTGCAGGTGTTGACGATGCAAACCTCGGCCGTTTCGCCATCGCGCGCCTCTTCATAGCCGGCAGCTTTCAGCTGGTCAGAGTAGGCTTGGCTTTCGTACTGGTTCGTACGACATCCCAACGTCACGACTTTGAAGGTTTTCTTGGACACGCGTTTTCCAATTTTGAGTAGGGGCAAATTATGGCACGGGTATACTCTCGGAAGCAAGGATCTTTCCCTAAATCATCGATTCGATTAAAGAAATTTTTATGACCATCTCATTTGGCTCGATCCTCCTTTCCATCTTTCTTGTGATGAACGCCATCGGGAATATCCCCTTTTTCATCGCCCTTCTCTCCAAGTTCGCCCCGAAAAAGCAAAGGCAGATCGTCCTCCGGGAAATGGTCATAGCGCTGGCCATTCTGCTCATCTTTACGTTCTTTGGCGAAGAACTCATCAAGCTTTTGGGGATTTCTCAGGCGGTCATCGGAATAGGCGGGGGAACTCTGCTTTTCTTGATCGCTATAGGCATGGTCTTCCCGAAACCGGAAGATCCTCATACTCCCAGGCAGGAACCGCTTATCGTACCCCTCGCTATGCCTCTCATCGCAGGACCAGGCACCATTTCGGCCGTCATGGTCTATGCCGAACACGTACAAAATGCTTTGCTCGTCTCGCTCGCCCTTTTCTGCGCCTGGGTTCCCTCTCTACTCATCCTGCTCGTCGCCTCGAATATCAAGTATTGGCTTGGGGATAAGGCCCTGGCTGCTATTGGAAGGTTCGGGGGAATGCTTTTGATCCTAATCTCGGTGCAGATGTTCTCGTCGGGATTGATCACCCTCGTCAAAGCCAACTTTCCTCAGTATTCGACCCAAGCAGAGCCGGCGCAAAAATAAGTTCTTTTCCTTTTCAGCACCCCATGATAGAGATAAATTGAAAACCACTCATCCCTGGTAAGGTGCGCTATGGGCTTATTTGATAGATATAAGAATGACCGGGCTTTTGAAGCCTTCCGTCTATTACAAATCGTATTCGTCGTTGGTCCGATTTTGGCCGGGCTGGATAAATTTTTCTATATGCTCACCAATTGGTCCAACTACCTCTCCCCGATGGTCATGACGATCATCTCCAACCATGATCGCGGTTTTATGGCGGTTGTGGGGATTATCGAGATCCTCGTGGGGATTTTCATGATCTTCAGACCGAAGATCTTCTCTTGGGTTATCGCGGTGATGCTATTTCTGATGATCATCAATCTCCTCTGCACGGGTATGTTTTTCGACGTGGCTCTTTGGGATGTTGGGATGCTTCTATCTGCAATAGCTTTTGCAAGACTTAGCCCGAACTACGACAAATCGTAGTCCTTTACAGATCTAAAGTGACCTTTTCCAATGATCAAATGATCGTCGATCGGGATGCCCATAAGGCGTCCCGCGTTGGCGAGTTTGCGTGTGATTTCCCGGTCCGCCTGTGAAGGCGTCGGATCGCCACTCGGATGATTGTGGGCGATGATGACACTATGCGCCTTCTTGCGCACAGCCTGATAGAACACCTCACGGGGATGAATGAGTACCTGCGAAAGCGTTCCTAAAGCGATTTGCTCGATCGAAATGACCTGCCCCTTAGTATCGAGTAAAATCGCATAAAGCGCTTCTTGCTCGAGATGCTCGAGCTTTTCCTTAAGAAGCAGATAGGCTTCATGAGAGCTTTTAAGCGCGATCTTCTTTTCCTCGCCATAGAGGGTGCGGTAGCGAAGCGCAAGGGCGAATGCCGCCTTGAGCTGGATCGCTTTGGCTGGACCTATCCCTTTGATTTCTTGGATTTCTTCAACGGAGGCTTGCAAGAGTTTCGGCAGACTCCCAAACCTGGCAAGGAGCTCCTGAGACAGCTGCAGGACGGAGATTCCTTTCGTCCCGGTTCCCAATAAAATAGCGAGGAGTTCGGCAATGGAGAGCGCCTCTTCACCAACTTCGAGTAGCCTCTCGCGAGGCCGTTCATACAAGGGCAAATCGCGAATCATCCGAAAAGGAACGGTTGGACTTTACTTTCGAGCTGTCTGGGGATCTCCACTTCGAGGAGCACATCATTGCCCTCGTATTCGGAGCTGAGAACTTTGCCGATACGCATGAGTTCGCTCACCAGAGCATAGTGACTCTGCGGAATGCGAAGCTTGACGAGCTTGCGCATCGAGGAGATCTCTTTGATCATGACCTCGGTGAGATCATCGAAGCCAGTGCCATTTAGAGCAGAAATAGCGACTGTTTTGGGATATTTGATGCGGAGCTTATGGAGGATAAGAGGATTGGGGCAGGCATCGATTTTATTCAGCACAGTGATGATCGGATGTTTATCGGCGCCGAGCTCTTTTAAGATGCCGTGGGTGGCTTCGGCCTGCGCTTCTGCCATAGGAGAGCTTGCATCGATGAGATGCAGGAGGATATCGGTATGCGTCGCCTCTTCAAGAGTGCTTCTAAACGCCGCGACAAGGGTGTGGGGCAATTTACGGATGAATCCCACTGTATCGATGAGAAGGATTTCCTGGCGATTAGGGAGCAGGAATTTTCTCGTGGTCGTATCGAGCGTGGCAAAGAGTTTATCCTCGACGAGCACATCGGCCTTGGTGAGCGCGCGAAGCAGGGTCGATTTGCCGGAGTTTGTATAGCCGACAATCGCAAATGTCGGAACCCCCTGACGAATCCTGCTGCTGCGCTGGGTCTGCCTTTGTGCCTGCACTTCATCGATCTCATCTTGAAGCCGCTCGACCTTTTTTCGCAGCATCCTGCGATCGAGTTCGATTTGCTTTTCCCCCTCGCCTTTGGTAAAGCCTCCGCCGCCCGATGTTTGGCGAGAAAGGTGCGTCCAAAGACGTTTCAACCGAGGGAACTGGTATTTGACCTTGGCGAGCTCCACCTGAAGCCGCGCCTCGCGCGTATGGGCTCTTTGGGCAAAGATTTCGATGATGAGCTCGGTACGGTCGATGACGGGCTTTTTGATCAGCTCTTCCAAATTCCTCTGTTGGTGCGGAGAAATTTCATCGTCGAAGATGACGACATCGGCCTTTATCTCCTCGGCAGTAGCCCTTATTTCATCCACCTTCCCCTTGCCGATATAGGTAGCGGCATCGAGTTTTTTGATGGGGCAGGCGATTTTGCCAATGGTCACAAGACCGAACGTATCGCCGAGTCTTTCAAGCTCAGCTAAATTCTCATCGCAACCCTTTCTATCTTCACCTGATGGAAAGGTTCCGATGAGAAGGATCGTCTTATAGTTCTTGAGTTCGTTTTCTGTATAGGGAGTGGTCGACATCAGGGAACTCTTAAGTCAAAGTCGAAAGACAGGCCATCATACGCTAGAACTACATTCGGCGGAAGCTCTCTCGAGATCGTTTCGTGATCGACGTCATGGGAAATATGGGTAAACCATGTATTAGTAGCTCCAACGGCTTTGGAAAATGCGATTGCCTCATCGATATTGAAATGCACAAGCGATTTTTCCTTGCGAAGCGCGCTTACGACCAAATTCTTCACTCCTCGGATGTCTTCGATGACGCGAGGAGAATATTCCCGGATATCGGAGATGAAGGCCAAATCGCCCAATCGAAACCCCAGCACCTTATTTCCACTCTGTATGTAGCTGACGAAATGGAAAAGAAGTCCTTGGAACTCCGCCTTGCAGAAATCCCCAGGAAGAATCTCGAAATCGATTTGCGCAGCAAAGGATTTGCCATCATGGTGGGGTACGAAAAGATACGGTATCCGCATCCGGATCTCATCATAGGTCTCTTTGGAGACTAAACAAGGCAGAGCCTTTTTTTTCTCAAAATAGTACACCCGAAGATCATCGATGCCCCCAATGTGGTCGAAATGGGTATGCGTCAAAATAACGCCATCGAGATGTTCGATTTTATACTTCAGGGCTTGCTGCCGCAAATCGGGTCCAGCATCGATGAGGATCTGCTTGCCCGCAGCGCGGATCACTGCCGAAGGGCGGAGTCGCTGGTTATGGGGAGATTTCGAGCGGCATACTGCGCAGGAGCAGCCCACAAGAGGAACTCCTGAAGAAGCGCCAGTGCCAAGAAATAGTAGCTCAGCTTTCATCAATTTTGAACCTACATTCTTTGGGAATTTGATTCACGTCCCCTTTGCAAATGGCCGCCGCGAGTTTCTTTCCTAGATAGGCATGATACAAAAGCCCTCGCGAACCAAGCCCCGCAAATCCCCACACATTCTCTTTGACCTGCCCCACATAGGGAAGATAATGGCCCCGTCTTGCCAGCCGCACGCCAGCCTTGCAATCGAGGATCTCCGGGGTTTCTGGAAGAGGAAGATCGTTTTTTTGGAGTAGCTGCAATGCCTTGGCAAGATCAGGTGTTTCGCTGGTATAGCCCCGTTCATACGTGGCGCCCCAATGATAAACGCCTTCTTCAGAACTCTTGGCCAAATACCCTTTGGCAATCATCGTTCTTATCGATGGACCTAAGCGAACTTGCACAACCTGTCCTTTGATTTTCGAGAAGTGCTTGTGCATTTGGGGAAAAAACCGCAGAAATTCATGACCGGCTGCGACGACAATGTGATCGAATCCCGAAAGAGACCCGAGTTCTTCGATTTCTTTTTCTAGATAGACTGCACCGGAGCATTTGGAGAATAACGCCTGTAGATAGGCCGTCATATCGACGACTAAACCCGAATGGATCAAAAACTGGCGATTGCCTAGCGCTTCGACATCATCGTAAGTGTTCAGCGCCTCTTCTTGCTGGCCGTCTTGGGCGACCCTGATGATCCCTCCTTGGAGGATCGCTTGCGGAGCAGCATGCAGAAGAAGCGCCTTTGTTTCGTTTAATGCTTCGTGCGCCCAAAGGCTACGCCGCGTCTGCTCTCCCACATAGGGATGCAAAAGTCCTGCGGCGATGCCGGAAGCGCCCTGACCAATACCGTTTTTGTCGAAAAAGGTAACGTGGCATCCAGATTCTGTGAGAAACCAGCCGGCAGCAAGTCCGGCAAGTCCAGTTCCAATAATGGCGATTTTCATGCGTAATTAGTTTTACAGCCATTCTATCTCAATACCTCCAGTTGAAGAAGAGTTAAAAATTTTCAAAGCAAATGCTCCACCATAGCCCTTTCCTCGAGAAGTTCCTTCTCGACAAGAGCAATTTTTTTTTTGATGAACGGCGTCCAGGACAATCCCGGGACGATGTCGATTTCTCCTCGTCGTTTACAAACGCAGGGAAAAGAGAAAACAAGATTCGAAGAAATCCCATAGGGATTTCCATCGGAAAGAAGGCCCATGGAGAACCATTCCCCCTTGGGAGTCGGGTTGATGAGCGTGCGCATAGCGTCAATCGCAGCGACAGCGGCTGAAGCGGCGGAGGATTTTTCTCGCAGCGCAAGTACTTCCGCGCCCCTTTTTTCCACCCCAGGGACGAAAACGTTCTCCAGCCACGATTCATCGGGTATTTTTTTGGATACTGGCTCGCCTCCGATCCGGGCATTGGGATAATCGGGAACTTGCAAGACAGAATGGTTGCCCCAAATCGCCATATGAGAAACCGTCTCCACCGGCACACCCGCCTTTTTCGCAAGCATGGCCCTTGCCCGCAGTTCATCCAGGCGCGACATCGCGAAAACCCGCCTTGGGTTTAGGGCGTGTTTTAACGCGATCAGACAATTGGTATTGCAAGGATTCCCGACGACCAAAATCACCGCATCGCGATTGGCTTCTTTTAACGCTTTGCCTTGCTCCTTGAAAATTTGGGCATTTTCTCGAATAAGATCGTGGCGCTCCATACCGGGGCCTCTAGGCTTAGCCCCTACGAGGAAGACATAGTCGACGTTCTTGAAAAGGTCATTGGGGTTGCTTCCTGTCACGATCCCTTTAAGCAGGGGAAAAGCGCAGTCTTCTAGCTCCATGACAACTGCCATAAGTCTTTGAAGCTCAGAGGGTATTTCAACTAGATGAAGGATAATGGGCTGATCCTGCCCTAAGAGGCTCCCAGAGGCTAGTTGAAAAAGGAGGCTATAAGCGATTTGCCCAGCTGCCCCCGTAACGGCTACCCTCTGAATTTTCTTAGTTACACCCATAATTTATTGAAATAAGGATTAATTGAAATTATGTCAAAATCAAACCTCAATTAAACCTATCTAACTCGCTGAATGTCAGTTAGTTAAAATATTAAAAATAGTAATTAAACTTATAAATGATATGTGGTATAATTATTACTATAATAGTAGGTAATTATCTAATAATTATGGGAATAAGAATCGGCGGCGAACACACGCCCCTAAACTTAAGGCCGAAAAGGCCGTCCAAGTTTTACAAAGACATGGAACGATACGACAAAGATCGTGTCGCCGGTCTTTTTAAAAAACAAGCGCCCCCGGGAATTGCTCGAGAATTCCAAGCTGCGGCGACGGAACGTCTCATGCCCACGCCTGATGATCCTACCGTCCACTACGAAGATCCGACCTGGAATGTGGATATGCGCGCCTTCCATGATACGGAGTCGCCTCTTTCTCAAGTGCCTCAACGCATGAAGGGGAAAACTTTTAATTCTCTCACGGAAATGACCGAGCATGTTTATCGCGACCGCGTCGCGAAACGCGGTCTACCAGCGATCTCTTCTCCCGATCTCGAAGTGCAAAAGCATTTCAATACCCATAGCGCGACCAACCAATCGGATTTCATCGGTTGTCCTAGAATCAAAGATAAAGAACTTAGCAGACGTCTGGGATTCGGCAAAAAACCAGCTGATCAAGAAGTATTAGCTACGCAGCATATCGTTCTCAAAAATGGTTTCAATGGAGCCCAGATCAAACGTTCAGACGGCACGACTACCACATTGAAAACTGCCGTTGCCGGAAGTTGGGACCGCGAAAGTGAAACTCTGCAAATGGGACGGCGGATAGCAAGATTAATTGATGGAAATGCCGATCCAGAAGCGAGGACCTATTGCTATACCGGACGTCCTGATACTTTAGAAAAAGCGATCGAACAAGCGGAAATGATCACCTTCTCCGAGTTTGCCGCTGCAGAAGAAGAAAATGCTCAGGGACTCTTTCAAGAAGTCGATGATGATGGTGATCCTCTTGAAATCGATGGTAAGCCTGTCTATCGACAAGTTTACGTCATTCATTCTATCGAATCGACATCACCCCTTTATGGCCTCGGCGAACATTTTGAGGTCGAGCAAGAGCAAGAGTATTTCGAAAGAGAAAAGGCAGCAATAGCTGCGCTCAAAAAAGATACGCTTAGTCCTGCTGATCGAGCGATTTTGGAAAAACATAAAGAAGATCTCACGCCCGAACAACAAGCAGCCATCGATAAGCTTGTCGCAAAAGGGCTCAGACGCATGGTGCACCCAAAGACGGGCGAAGAATTTTGGGTACGTCCAAATCCTATCCTTTTAGCAAGACAAGTGAATGCTTTGGACAACATCTCTAGAACCTTAGATGGTTGGACATCGGGCGCGACGCAAGCCTTGGAAGTGACTCGTGAAGGTTGGGAAGATCTCAAAGCTATTGCTATGACCCGTAAAAAGGATCTTTCTACACAGGAAAAAAAACTCCTCGATTATCTCATCGACAAACTCGAAAAATCCTATAACGGTCGATCACTCGGATCCCAAGATGCTGCTGTCGAAGAAATCTTCTGCATGAACATGCTCAACATCCTGCTCGAACTGCCCCCTGTCGATCATTGCAAGAGCAGTACAGACCGAACGAGCATTGCTATCGCCATGATTGTCTCCCTTTCTCAATGGCTCGAAAGAGGCAACTATATCCCCGATCAATTCGAAACATTGATGGATAACGAATATTTCAAAGAACTCTTTGCGATGAACTGGATCCAAGGTCAGCAGCTGACCCGGAACGCAAGATCTCCTGAAGGCATGATCGAACAGGACGGCGTCAAAGTCGAACTCGATCATGAAGCACTCGGCATCTCCATCAACAGTAGCATTGCTCAATGTTCGCTTCTCGCAAGACTTCTTCCTAAGCGCTATCTCAAACCGTATGGATGGACAGGCTTCTTAAAAAACCCAGTCAATTGGTTCAAATGGCTTGGTCTCATGATCGTCGGTACGATTACCACGTTCTTTGGCACCTTGTGGAATCCTAACGGCACTCTTCCAGTATATAAAGGCGATAATGCTGGGATCAAGAACTTCTGTCTCGGAGTTATCCGTTTTCTTCCTAGATTGATTTGGAACTATCTCATTTTATACTTCGGTTTCGCTCGCTCTATTCCAGCCTATGTCGTCGATGTCGATGCTCTAGGCGTAGGACCTCGCCGTCTCGTCAAAGAAGCAAAAGCTTATCAAAAAACCCATGCCAAAGCCCTTACAGCCATTCCAGCCAATGCTAAAGTATTTACCGATAAAGCTCGTGATCTAGGCAGATGGCAATGGAGTCGTTGGTTAACCGCTAAAGCTAAAATTGGATGTCACCGTTTCATACAACTTGTGTGGTATCCATTCCATAAATTATGGCATATTTTCGATAAGATCAAAGTAAGGCCTCCCACAGTCAACCAAGACTACATCAGACGCCTCAATACCTATGCCAAGTATGGCAAAACGGTAGAAAAAAATTATGATCATTTATTCCGCACGCGCTTTTGCTCGCCCTATCGTCCTAAACTCCGCCATTTCATAAAAGGTGCTGCGATCGAAGGTTTGGCAGAAGACTATCGCAACAATAGAACTGCTCTCAATGGAAAGAAACTAAGCAAAGAAGTCTCCTTGGATCTAATCCTTAAACAGGCTGCGAAGGCTCGTCGCGCTAAAACAAATCATCCTATTAAAAAAGATGCTCTCATCCAACAAATGAATGACGACGCTGAGGACTATTATCGTTGGAAAATCAACGAACATGTCTTTAAGAAAGCTGAAGATCTTTATGCCTATTTACGAGAGAAAAAGAAATACGACCGAGAATTGACTATTGAAATTATGCGCGCTATCCACCAACAAACAAATCCTGTTAAAAGAGAGAATCTTTTCCATCAAATGAATCGAGATATCGGTAGTGGCAAGTTGCGTTGGAAAATCGATAACGTTAAGTTCAAAGACGCTGAAGCCGTATATCGGTATTTACGAGACGAAAAGAACGTATCTCAAGAAAAAGCCCTTGAACTCATGTGTGTCATGCAGCAGGGAGCCCTTACCTATCCCGAAAGACATCTCCACGACACACTCGATGTGCCAGAAGCAAATATTATGGTTTCGACGAGACATGATCCTGATGCACGAATACGTTTTCATCTCGATACAACAGCCTGGAGAATTACAATCGATCACGACAGCGTCTTAAGAAGCACCGCTACAGGTGATATCCATGCGACGATCCACAGTAAAACCGTCCTTAACTGCAATCAGGATAGCGATGAATATGGACAAGGATTTGTCGATTACAATCTTAAGGACACCATAGGCGATGATGGCAGAGCCTTTAGATACCGATCTTTCGACACCAATACCCCTGCTCCTTTTGCACCTGGTATAGACGCGGGCAAGCCGATTTTAAAAGCGATGGAAAAAGACTTGGAGGAAACCGTAACAGCTACGAATAGTAGAAAAGTAAAATACTATCTTCAAGCTCATGGTGATCTTAAAAAAGTCTACAAGGCTGGAAGAAAAGCCTTCCTTACAATGACAGGTGATTCTCCGGCGAAAAAAAGGCTTATGCATAACCTGCATGCCGCCACAGTAGAAGCGCAAATGCTTCAACCGGAAAAACACGTAAAACTTGAAAATGCTTGGATGCGTTTCAAAGACGACCTCTATGGTACTAAGGACAGTGCCAATCGACCTTCGTCCTCGAAAGACCAGAAGACTTACGATAATCTATTCAGAAAACGCTTTTGCCAAGCTGGCAAACCTATGTTCCATGTCTTAAAAGGCAGTGTCATAGAGCATGCGACGAAACGAGTCCGTAATAAATCAAAAACACTCGATCAAAAACACGTTTTTGCAAAAATGCTCGCAGATAAAAAGACTATCGGCTGGAAAATCGATGGGAAATTCGTCGATTCGCGTAAAGAAATCTACAACCGCTTACGAAAAAAGCTGCCCCATGAAAAAGTTCTCGAGATCATGAGCTTAATGAATAGAAATACAATCCACTATGGTCAGTCTCCCCTCAAAGAGATCCTCGATGCTCCTACGCTCAACATCGCCATCTCCACCAATCACTTAACACAGATGAGTTTCAATTTCGATACGAAAACCATGACCTTGACGTTCTCACATAATAATGTCCTCAAAGATATCTCTTCCGGAGAATTCGGTGCCGATATCGCTACCGAAGAAGCCAAAGTTCACGCCACGATCTGCTCTACAACCGTTCTGAATTGCGACCCTCAAAGCGATAAGTACGGCCAAGGTATCGTACAGTATGCTCTTGTTTCAACACGGACAATATTAGAAAAAGATTATTATCGGCCCTTTGCACATCAGAATAAAGTTCGTTCTCTTAGTCTCGTTAAGAAAAAACCTTTCCATATTCCAACCGGCAAAGTCTCTGAAAAAAAATTATCGAACGCCATAACGACGGCTTTGAAAATGGATACCCCCACTGCCATTAACGAATACATCGAAAACGGTGGTTCACTGGAACAAATTTATAGAGTCGCCATAGCTGCTTTCAAAGCAGATGAGCTGACCGGTGGTAATTTTCAGGGATTGATCTTACACAACGTACACGCCGCAGTGGAAAAAGCAGCAGAACTCGACCCAGAACACACTAATGAAATTCACCAAGCCTACGAAGATTTTAAAATCGACATAAGAAACGCATAAAAAAAGGCCCCGACGACTTTTCAGTAATCGGGGCCAGAGAAAAACTTGGCAGCTACCTACTCTTCCATACTCTTGAGTATAGTACCATCGGCGACGAGAGGCTTGACTTCTGAGTTCGGAATGGGATCAGGTATTTCCCTCTCTCTATAACCACCAAGAAGACAATATCGATATAACGGTACTTTTTACGTGTCTTTGCGTTATGCAAATCCTTCGTAAAAACTCCTCGTTCTATCCGAAGCAATGTTGCTTCCAATAACTTGTGTGAGTAAAAACTCACTGATTGAAAATGACGCTTAAGAGAGCTCTTAACATCGTTGTTAGATGTCATGAAGCAATTCAAGCATTTCATTTCATGGCTTACACTTCCTCATGGACTTGGTTCTTATTTCTAAGACCCAGGCCGATGAGGTAAAAAAAAGTGATCAAGCCAGTGGACCTATTAGTATTAGTCAGCTCAACGCGTTGCCGCGCTTACACACCTAACCTATCAACCCTGTAATCTTCAGGGGGTCTCATTGGGATACTTTATCTTGAAGGAGGCTTGGCGTTTAGATGCTTTCAACGCTTATCCTTTCCGAACATAGCTACCCGGCTATGCACTTGGCAGTACAACCGGCACACCATTGGTTCGTCCACTTCGGTCCTCTCGTACTAGAAGCAGCTCTTCTCAAGTATCCTACGCCCACAACAGATAGGGACCAAACTGTCTCACGACGTTTTGAACCCAACTCGCGTACCACTTTAATTGGCGAACAGCCAAACCCTTGGGACCTTCTCCAGCCCCAGGATGTGATGAGTCGACATCGAGGTGCCAAACCGCCACGTCGATATGAACTCTTGGTGGCGATAAGCCTGTTATCCCCGGAGTACCTTTTATCCGTTAAGCGACGGCGATTCCACTTTCTACCGCCGGGTCACTAATCCCTACTTTCGTATCTGCTCGACTTGTTGGTCTCGCAGTTAACCTGCCTTATACATTTACGCTCGTTTCGTGATTGCCAACCACGATGAGGCAAGCTTTGGACTCCTCCGTTACTCTTTAGGAGGATACCGCCCCAGTCAAACTACCCGTCTGACATTGTCCATCGCCTGGTTTCACAGGCTGATGTTAGATTTCCGACTCTCCAAGACTAGTATTTCAACGTTGACTCCAGCAACCCTGACGGGCCACTTTCACTGTCTCCTAGTTATCCTACACATGGAGAATCAGAAGCCAATATCAGAGTATAGTAAAGGTTCACGGGGTCTTTCCGTCTTGTTGCGGGTAAACGGCATCTTCACCGCTACTACAATTTCACCGAGTCTCCCGTTGAGACAGTGCCCAGATCGTTAGGCCATTCGTGCAGGTCGGAACTTACCCGACAAGGAATTTCGCTACCTTAGGACCGTTATAGTTACGGCCGCCATTCACCAGGGCTTAAATTCGATGCGTTGCCCTTACGGGCTAACATCTCCTTTTGACCTTTTGGCATTGGGCAGGCATCACACCATATACTTCGTCTTAGACGACTTCGCATAGTGCTGTGTTTTTGTTAAACAGTCGCCTGGGCCATTTCTCTTCGGCCTCTTCTCGCTACTAGAGTTAACTAGCAACAAAAAAAGGCTCCTCTTCTCCCGAAGTTACGAGGATAATTTGCAGAGTTCCTTAACGAGAGTTATCTCGCGCGCCTGAGAATATTCTTCACACCCACCTGTGTCGGTTTTGGTACGGTCGCCTTCGACGACTAGAGGTTATTTCTTGGAAGTATCGCGCCATGTCATCGGTTCCCCCGAAGGTTCCCCTTGTCGATCACCTAACGTTACGCTAGCGGATTTACCAACTAGCCTGTCTCATGACCAAACGGACATCCAATTGTCCGCACATTTAACTTACTTCGTCACCCCATTGTCATAGTCTACGGCGGCGCAGGAATATTTAACCTGCTTTCCATCGCCTACGCATTTCTGCCTGGACTTAGGGACCGGCTAACCCAGGGAAGACGAGCTTGACCCTGGAATCCTTAGGTTTTCGGCGAGGAAGATTTTCACTTCCTTTATCGTTTACTCATGCCATGCATTCTCACTAGTATGCGCTCCAATGCTCCTTACGGTACATCTTCTACTGCCATACTACGCTCTCCTACCGCGCTTATCTTACGATAAGCACCCGTGATTTCGGCTCCATGCTTTAGTCCCGTATATTATCGGCGCAAAGTCTCTCGATTGGTGAGCTGTTACGCACTCTTTAAATGATGGCTGCCTCTAAGCCAACATCCCAACTGTCTTTGAAACTTCACTTCCTTACACACTTAGCATGGAATTTGGGGCCTTAATCGACGATCTGGGCTGTTCCCCTTTTGACTATGAAGCTTATCCCCCACAGTCTATCTCCCAAAGTTATTGTCAGTATTCGGAGTTTGGTTCCCTTCGGTAGGGCGGTAGCCCCCCTCGTGGATCCAGTGCTCTACCCCTGACAATTTTTCTTTGAGGCTAACCCTAAAGTTATTTCGAAGAGAACAAGATATCTCCAAGTTTGATTAGCCTTTCACCCCTATCCACAGCTCATCCAAGGCTTTTTCAACAGACACTGGTTCGGACCTCCACAAGGTGTTACCCTTGCTTCATCCTGGCCATGGATAGATCACTTGGTTTCGTGTCTATGTCATACGACTAAATTCGCGCTATTCACGCTCGCTTTCGCTTCGGCTCCGGAACGATAGTCCCTTAACCTCGCCATATAACATAACTCGCTGGCTCATCATGCAAAAGGCACGCCGTTAGCCATTTGCCCTAAAAGGGCCATAGGCCTCCGACCGTTTGTAAGCTGTTGATTTCAGGTTCTATTTCACTCCCCTAACAGGGGTTCTTTTCACCTTTCCCTCGCGGTACTGGTTCACTATCGGTCATTGTCTAGTATTTAGCCTTGGAGAGTGGTCCCCCCAGATTCAGGCCGGGTTTCACGTGTCCGGACTTACTCAGGTACCTGTCTCATGGTCAATGTCTTTCGCATACGGGGCTATCACCCTATGTTGCTCATCTTTCCAGATGATTCTGCTAAACATCTTCCACTAAATGTCAGGCCCTACAACCCCGAAGAGAAAACTCTTCGGTTTAGGCTCTTCCCGTTTCGCTCGCCGCTACTCGGGGAATCTCGTTTGATTTCTTTTCCTCTGCCTACTGAGATGTGTCACTTCGGCAGGTGTCGCTTCTTGAATCTATGTATTCAACTCAAGATGGCGGGATGTTACTCCCACCGGGTTGCCCCATTCGGAATCCTCCGGGTCACAGCTCTTTACCAACTCGCCGGAGATTATCGCAGGTTAACGCGTCCTTCTTCGCCTTACAATACCAAGGCATCCGTCAACAGCTCTTAACAACTTGATCACAAAACAATTTTATCATGCATCACCGTTACCAGTGATGCACGTTTGTGTCAGTGCCATAAAAACGCTTACTCTTATCGCCTCACACACCTAATTCACAATGTGTTTGAATACTCTCTCAAGCGCCATTTTCATTCAGTGAAATTGACTCGGACCTTTCCGAGTTCAACTTTTTGGTAACTTGTAGAATTACCATATTTACTTTCTTACTCACATGCGTTTGAGGATATTGTCTTCTGATTATGATTTTCAAGATAGCGATGTTAAGCTTTTAGCTTATTTGAATTGGTGCGGTTACCAAGATTTGAACTTGGGACCTCGACATTATCAGTGTCGCGCTCTAACCAACTGAGCTATAACCGCAATGGAGGCTAGGAGACTCGAACTCCTGACCCTCTGAATGCAAATCAGATGCTCTACCAACTGAGCTAAACCCCCGAAGTCTTGGGAACCGTGCTACTGATTATTGTTTTGAACAACGTGAGAGAAGTGATGTGGACGAGAAGCTTGTCTCAACCTAAGAACATCCGAAGATGTTCTATAGTCCTTAAAAGGAGGTGATCCAGCCCCACCTTCCGGTAGGGCTACCTTGTTACGACTTCATCCCAGTCATCGGCCTTACCTTAGGCGCCTCTCCCCTTGCGGTTAAGTCAGCGACTTCGGGTAAAACCAACTCCCATGATGTGACGGGCGGTGTGTACAAGGCCCGGGAACGTATTCACGGCGTTGTTGCTGACACGCCATTACTAGCAATTCCAACTTCATGTAGCCGAGTTGCAGACTACAATCTGAACTGAGATCGGTTTTGGGGATTTGCTCCACCTCGCGGTTTCGCTGCCTTCTGTACCGACCATTGTAGCACGTGTGTAGCCCTGGATATAAAGGCCATGCGGACTTGACGTCATCCTCACCTTCCTCCTGGTTAACCCAGGCAGTCTCACTAGAGTCCCCGCCTTTCGCGTTGGCAACTAATGATAAGGGTTGCGCTCGTTGCGGGACTTAACCCAACACCTCACGGCACGAGCTGACGACAGCCATGCAGCACCTGTACAAAGACCCTTACGAGCGTTAACATCTCTGCTAACTTCCTCTGTATTTCAAATCCAGGTAAGGTTCTTCGCGTTGCATCGAATTAAACCACATGCTCCACTGCTTGTGCGGGCCCCCGTCAATTCTTTTGAGTTTCACCCTTGCGAGCGTACTCCCCAGGCGGTATACTTATCGCGTTAGCTACGACACAATCAGGGTTGAGCCTAATTACATCAAGTATACATCGTTTACGGCAAGGACTACCAGGGTATCTAATCCTGTTTGCTCCCCTTGCTCTCGCGCCTCAGCGTCAGGTATAAGTTAGAAAATCGCTTTCGCCACCGGTGTTCTTCCACATATCTACGCATTTCACCGCTACACGTGGAATTCCATTTCCTCCACCAATCCTCTAGTTGAGCAGTTTTAAGTGCAGCTCCGAAGTTGAGCTCCGGAATTTCACACTTAACTTGCTCATCCGCCTACGCGCCCTTTACGCCCAATAAATCCGATTAATGCTTGCACCCTCCGTATTACCGCAGCTGCTGGCACGGAGTTAGCCGGTGCTTCTTTACCTGGTACCCTCAAATCAGATGGCTATTTGCCACCTTCTCTTGTTCCCAGGCGAAAGAGCTTTACAACCCGAAGGCCTTCATCGCTCACACAGCGTCGCTTCGTCAGGCTTTCGCCCATTGCGAAAGATTCTCGACTGCAGCCTCCCGTAGGAGTCTGGGCAGTGTCTCAGTCCCAATGTTGGCGGTCAATCTCTCAATCCGCCTAGACGTCTTAGCCTTGGTGCGCCATTACCACACCAACTAGCTGATATCCCATGAACCCCTCTCAAACCGCAAGGTACCTTTCGGTAGCCCCAACTTTAACGAACTTGGGATTCCCCATGTCCGCTTCATTCGGTATTAGCGGCCGTTTCCAGCCGTTATCCCCAGGTTAGAGGTAGGTTATTCATGTATTACTAACCCTTCCGCCACTAAGTAGCAGGTTACCCTTCTACTTCGTTCGACTTGCATGCCTCATCCACGCTGTCAGCATTCAATCTGAACCAAGATCAAATTCTCAAAAAAAAATTTTTGAGGTTTGAAATAGTTATTCTTCATTAACAGGCAATCTAAACAATCTCTTGTTTAGCTTGCACAAGCTTCTGTCACATCACTTCTCTCACATTGTCCAAATATCGATCGCCAGGTCTTGCCTTAGCTATTCGCTCTCAACTTTTTCGTTCAACCGAATTTTTGTTGAAAGGAAGTGAAAACATACACAACCGATGTCTTTTTCCGCAAACACTTTCCAGAAAATTCCTGTCATTGCGAGAAGAAAACCCGGATCAGAAATGCGATGTTGTGAGGGCTTTGAAGAGATTTTCTGAGCATCCTCCTGGCGATGTAAATTTTTCTTTAGAATTAAACGCTTTCTATGTTAAGAAATTGTCAACGCAAAAAGGGAGGCGATCAAATCGCAAAGATAGAGGGATCCCGGGATTTTTACTGGGTTCTTTGCAAACGAATGATGAAGACTCCGGCATGCGGTTTGTAAACATCCTGAGATGAATATAAAAATTTTAAGGAGGGCTCTATGGATGGCAGTCTAATCTCTATCGCTCAAGCACCATCGATTGTTACCTATCACGAAGTCAGAAAAGAATTCGAAGAGCAATTCAAAGGATACCAGACAGCCGTACGCGACGTAGCGGGCGATTCCGCTGCTATCGAAGCGCGTCGTTTAGGCCTCGCAGGAAAGCGAGCCGTGCTCCCATCTGATGCGCAGTTAGCAGCTTTTTCACTGACAGATGATGCGACCATGACCCGCTTTTTGGATACCCTCGATAAGGCAAGCGGGCTTTATGCAAAATTAGAAAAAGCGGAAAAAACGCTGCAGCCTGTCAGTTCGGATCAACCGAACATCCAGGCCTACAAAACCTCGATCGCCAGCAGAAACCCTCAATTGTTGGCGCAACTTGAAGACGACGAGCGCACTGCGCAAAAAATCTTCGACGAGGTGCGCGGTTTTCTAACTGAGCTCAACCCCGTGGCCGCCAGCTTGGAAAATGGCGCGAAAACGTTAAGAGGATCAATTTGGCACTTCAGACAAGATGTCGAGCGGATCAAAACTCCTCCTCCAAAAGCTCCTCCAAAGGATGCAAGCGATGCAAAAGCAGTAGCGAGTTACTGGAGCCGTGCCAGCAGCTTGATGCCAAGCGTTTTCTCATCCGCCGCTCCAGTTGCGCAACCTGTCGAAGTATGGGATGCCGTAAGATGGGGGAATACTCCTCTTCCTTGCGAAGAGGCGAGAAAGAAAGAAGCGGAACTAGAAGAACATCCGCTCGAAATTCAAGTAGCTGCAGCAAAGGCGGACGACAAATCAGCCTCTGGGGGAGTTGCTCCAGGAGTAAGTTTAGACACGAACGGAGCTCCACCCTCTTCTCCTGTAAGCCTACCCGACGCTTCGGGTCCGGTTTTGGCCTCGGGATTGCCTGTAATAGCTGAAATAGCAGCAGGAGGAACGGATAAGGCAAAAGAGCCTGGCGTTTCTACCGTTGGCGGCACAGATACCTATGAAGATGAAGACTGGGAAGCTGATCCTGATAAGACTGATAAGGCCGGCACTGCAATGTCCGCATTTGTCACAGACTTGACACAGCCAGCAGCTGGTTCAGTATCTGGCTCGCCGAGAACAGTGCCTGCAAGACCCGGAACT
Source organism: uncultured Simkaniaceae bacterium (assembly GCA_963813105.1). Classification (GTDB taxonomy): domain Bacteria; phylum Chlamydiota; class Chlamydiia; order Chlamydiales; family Rhabdochlamydiaceae; genus JAGXTH01. The sequence continues at coordinate 500,782 of CAWEXT010000003.1, read as the reverse complement.
CCTTCTAAAGATGCTCTTGTAGCAGCAGGAAAGGGAGATGCCGACGCAAAAGATCCCAGCGAACTAAGAGTATCTGACAAAGCGAAGATCTGGGGTGGGGCTGCTTCTACAGTAGCTGTTGTTGGCGGACCTCCTGGTTCTAAAACAGTGCCTGCACATGGTAAGACAGGTGCTGCACATTCTGGACCGAGACATCGTCACGGTTCTGCATTAACTGGCGCTCCTGGTGCTCCTGGGGCTGCCGGAGGTAAAAAGAAAGGCGACGTATAATTCTTATACATTTAGCCCGCATAGTTCAATATGCGGGCTTTTCAAAAACAAATTTTTCGGATACAGCTAATGTCTTGTTCGTAAGGATTGAGACATGGGACTCCGTCTTGGTATTTATGTTCTTTGCGCAGCGGTGCTCGGAGTTTTCTTCGGAATTTTCTTTGGATCTTATTGTTCGTACTTAATCCCTGTCGGTGAAGTCTACCTGATGCTTTTGCAGATGGCGATTTTGCCCTACATCCCTTTATCGCTTATCCACGGCGTCGGTTCGCTTTCTCCCGAACTAGGGAGAAAGCTCATCAAACGGGGATGGTACTTTATCCCTTTGCTATGGCTTATCGTCTATGCTGTTCTTTATTTGCTCTCATTGCCGATTCCTAAAGCTGAAGTGATTATCTATGAGCGAGCACCAACGGAAAGCAAAGGATTCATGAATGACTTGCTCACGTACGTGATTCCCCAAAATCCACTCTATGATTTGGCCAACAACATTCTGCCAGCTATTGCGGTCTTTGGCATGATCGTTGGGGTAGCGCTCATGCTGATGCAGAACAAAGAACCTCTCTTACCCATACTCGAGAGGATTCTTCGTCTTTTGGAGAGGATTTTCTCATGGCTAGCAAGACTCTCTCCGATCGCTGTTTTTACCCATCTAGCCATTGCCTCCGGCACAATCCATTTTGAAGATCTTTATAAGATCGAGTTTTACGTAGTCTTGGTCATTCTAGGGACGGTTTTTCTTACCTTATGGGTTTTGCCAAAACTGATCGAAGCTCTAAGTCCTTTTACGTACAAAGAACTGCTCAGGGAAGGAAGAGCTGCCTGCATCATCGCTTTTATGACAGGAGTTCCTACGATCGCCTTCCCTTTCATTCTGCGAGCTATCGCAGGACTTATGCATCGGCATCGACTTCACCCTGTCAATCTGCGTAATACTTCGCAAACGGTCATCCCCTTCGCTTTTAGCTTTGCACAGCTGGGAAACTTATTTCTCTACCTGTTCGTTCTCTTCATGGCATTTTTCTTCAGAAAAGCCTTAGGCGACAGCGAGCAGTTTCTCATGCCCATCCTTACGCTTTTTCTCTCTCTGGGCGTTCCTTCCTATTCGATCAATGGTGTTGCGTTTTTCATTCAAAACCTTCAATGGCCCGATCAAGCGATCAAGCTTTATGGGGAAACAAGCGCAATTGTTTCGAATTTCCAAGTTATGCTGAGTATCGCAGGAGTCATGACCTTTATTCTTCTAGCGCTGTTGAGTTTTTACAAATTGCTCAGGATTCATTGGGCAAAACTCTTCCTCAATCTCGGAGGCGGCTTCGCTTGTTTTATCGCCCTTGTTTTCGTCATTAGGGAAAATTTCGAGCTGAAAGACAATTACTATGGTCTTTTTAAGACGCTTAGGATTTCCGAAGTCATCGACACGCCCGTCTCTTTCAAGGTCGACAATGTTCATGACAAAACCCAAATCCCCCTCACACCCAATGTCAATCCTATGCAAAGGATCATTGAAACCAAGACACTCCGAGTCGGCTATGACGTTGTGAATATCCCGTTTTGCTATCTCAATGAGTACCATGAACTCGTCGGCTATGACATTGCTTTTGCCTTCAAACTCGCAAGCAACCTAGATTGTAAATTGGAATTTGTTCCTATCAACCGTGAGCGTCTTGCTGAAGAACTCGACAATGGAACCTATGATATCATCATGTCTGCCTTGCTCATGGATGAAAATCGGATCCAAACAATGGCTTTTTGCGAACCATATGCAGAAGAGGGCAATGTGCTCGTGATTCCTAAAAAACTCTTAAAGGAATTTCCCGATTACCTGACGGTTCGTAAAAAATCGAATTTGCGATTGGGCTGTGGCGGAGGTTATATCCCGCTAGCTAAGCATTACTTTCCTGATGCTACGATTATCATTGGGGATTCAGCTCAAGACATCTTCGATCATCATGTCGACGCGATCATGTGGTCGAAATTACCAGCATTCATTTGGTGTGTGAGCAATCCAGGCTTTGCCGTAGTCGATTTCGGCGAAGTACTGGGCAAGCGGTATTTTTCTTACGCAATGAAACAAGATGCCTTCGATTGGTCTTCCTTTGTCAATGAATGGCTCAAAATCGATCAAGAATCGGGATTCACAGACTTACAAAAATCGTATTGGCTCGAAGGGAAAAATCCGCAGAAAAAAGAGCGGTGGAGCTTAATCCGAAACGTCTTAGATTGGGTACAATAACGTGATGGCTATTTCCACAAAAAAAATCTCCTTTTTTCTCGTATTAGGCATTGTTGTAGGGATTCTACTCGGTCTTATTATGGGCCCTAGAGTCGATGTCTTCATTTCGTTTGAGAACGCCTTCAACATCTTCCTGCAAACCGTCATCCTTCTCTATATCCCCCTCTCGCTGATGCACGGTCTTGGCAACCTGCAGCCTCATGAAGCGGGAAGGCTGCTTTTTAAGGCGATTTCCTTTCTTCTCGCCCTTTGGGCGATTACGATTTTATCGTGTCTAATAGCTGGAGTGTTCATTCCGAGAACGGAGCCGATCATGATCACTCCGTCTACAAACACGGAGAGTCTGGTTTATCAGCTTTTCGATTTTCTCGTTCCGAGAAATCCCTTCTTGGACGTGGTACAAAACATCTTACCGCCTCTAGCGTTTTTCGGTCTAATCCTCGGCGCAGCTTTCATGCATGAGAAGACCAAAGAACCTCTTTTGGGGCTTTTGCAAGGGGGCACACATATTCTGGAAACGATGATGGTGTGGCTGATGATCATTTCGCCGATCAAAGCTGTTCTTCATTTTGCCGTAGTTTCGGGAACCGTCAATGTTCCTGTCATGCATCTAGTGCTTTATTATGTGCTCGGGTTAGTCGTGATGTGCATTTTTCTCTCGCTTTTCGTTCTACCGATGCTTGTTTCCCTTCTCACTCCGCTTAAATATTCGGAGGTAATTGGTCGCTTCACTTTCGTAGGTCTTGCCAGCTTTGGTACTGGACAGCCACTTATCGCTTTTCCTTTCATTGCGGAAGTTCTGCAAGAAATCCGCGCTAAATACCATTTCACTTTACGCGATTGGCGCGCTACCTACCTTTTGATCGCGCCACTAGCCTTTAGCTTCGCGCAGTTAGGAAATCTACTGGCGTTTTTCTTTGCTCAGTTCTTTTCCTTCTTTTTCCATGCTCCTCTTAGTTTGGGGCAAGAATTCGTCCTTCCCTTATTCGCCATTGTTCTTTCGATCGGCGCTCCGGGCTCCTCCTTGCAGAATCTTTTCCTCATCAGCAAACAGCTAAATCTTCCAGAACAAACTGTCCTGCTTCTGCAAGAACTCCACCATGTCGTCATTAGTTTTAAAGTGCTTTTAAGCGCCTCCGGAGTGCTCTGTCTCATCATCCTCGTGATGATGTTGCATGAGAAAAAGCTCAAGAGGTTTGGAAAGACCCTGATTCCCTTTGCCGCGATTTCGGCCATTTTATTGGGCATTTTTTTCTACATCGCCCGCATCACCATCCAACCCAAGGATGATTTCACCACTAATTTTAAAACAAAAAAGCTGGAAAACGTCTTTGACACACTCCCCAAGATTACAATGCTGCCCTATCCGACCGAAGCTGAGCGTGCTAATTTCCACTACACGCAGCCCGTTCTAAATGCCGTTCTTGCAAGAAAGAGTCTTCGAGTGGCCTATGATCCCCATAGCCCCCCTTATACCTACCTGAATGATGATGGACAGGCGGTGGGTTTCGATATTGCTTTTATGGCCAAGCTCGCTTTGGATCTCAATGTGGATCTCGAACTCATCCCAATACTTTTTACTCGCCTAGAAGATGATCTCAATGAAGGGATTTACGATATCGCGACCAGTGGAATCATCATGGATCTCATACGGTTGAAAAATATTGCCTTCAGCGACTTCTATGAGAAAGACGAAAACGGCTTTATTGCCCTAAGAAGCTCCTATAAAAAATATATGCCACTTGCCTCCCTTAAATTGATGAAAGGGGTAAGGATAGGCGCAAGAGGCGCTCTCATCCCGATTGCACAAACGCAATTTCCTCTTGCTACCGTCGTAGAAAATGCCCTGTGGTTCAATCTCGAAGATCAGAGCATCGACCTTTTCATAGGAAACACCCGTTCGAATTATATGCGCGCCATGGATTCTACCGATCTCGTATGTTTGAATTTCGGATCGGAGCTGGGCACGGAATATATAAGTTACGCGCTAGGACAAAAGGATATGGAATGGAAAAATTTCATCAACGAATGGATTTCGCTAAAAAAGCTCTCAGGATTTTATGCCGACCAATACGACTATTGGTTTTACTATAGATTTTCACTATCCGGACGAAAGTCTTGGGATCTTCTCGATAGACTTCTGAAAAATGAACAATGAGGCGCCGCCATCAGCGATGATAGCGCCTCATCTGATTATCTCTTCGAGCTGCAGCGTTTGCAAACAGCTTTCCATTGAAAGAGTAGCCATAGGGCGCTTAAGCCCACCAAGATATAGACTAGCTTCATCAACGCCGGGACCATTCCGAATAGCCACGTGACGATATTGAAATCAAATGCGCCTAGCAGTCCCCAATTGATCCCTCCAATAAGAAGCAGGATCATCGCAATACAATCAATGACTTTCATGTTTCCTCCAAAAGAAACGTTGGATCTTTCCAGATATAGTTATTATTTGAAATGATGTCTAGTATTATCACTTTCCGAGCGGAATAGAAATAAAGCCTAAGACTGCTTCTACGCCGGGATTTTTATGACCGATACTCGCATTGGAAATATGATAGAATTGGCCCCCAATGCGGTAACCCCCGCAAAAGACAACAGCCCCTTCTATCGAAGAGCGGAACTCCAGAGGAAACCAGAGGTTCTTGCCGTGTCCTTGGAAGTAGATACCCGGAGCAAAGCTCGGGGTCACGACGAAGTACTTTCCGATAAAGACATCGTAGCCTACGCCGCCATATATATAGGTGGATAACTGAGTCGTCGTAAAAATGCCGACAAAGGGTCGAAGTTTATACACTGGAGGGCGAAATTTGTATTCTAATTGAAACTGGCCGCACCATCTCGTTCGAAGAACATTGAAGACGCCGCCGCCAATTTGAAGGAGTGGAGGATCATCTGCTGCTAGGCTACTTCCGCATAAACCCATCAGAGTAGCAAAGCTAACCAGCCATTTACGCAGCATCCCTACTTCCTCCAGATAAACCTCTATCTAAAGGAACGACCCACGTAATTCAAATAATTTTTTTAATCTGAATCGTTCTTTCTAAATTATCTGGCAGCAATTTGCCCTAATTCAGCGATTGCTGCTTTTACTCTATCCAGATCTGCAATAAAGATAGCGCGGCCCTTTTCTTGAATGCGCTTATCATTACTTTTCTCCAGCTTCTCGCCTGCTAAAATCGCGTAGATCTGCATTTTCAAATCGCGTTCATCTTCGAAAAGAGCGTGTAGCGCTTTCTTCCCTTTGGTATCGAGTTTTTTGATTTTTCCGACTTTCATTTGAAGTTTTTGAAGCTTTCTAATTTCAGGCTTTGGAGCTTTCACTTGACCTGCGGGCTTAGAAGATGCTTTGCCGCTCTTTCCAGAGGGAGCATCTGAGTCTTTGCTGCTGGCTGCTAACAAGGGAGAAGCAGCTTTGCTGTCCCTTCCAGAGGAAAAAGACGAAGGACGCTCCGACGGCACTGCAGCAATTGATACAGGAGGTTGCAATGCGAAAGGATCTCCAAAATCTTCCTCCACCACATCCGGAAGGTCTCCTAAACGATAGCGGAGCTTTCCTAGCGAAATAACGGGAGCAGAGAGTACTAGCGCAGCTGGTTTCCCTTGAGACCCAGCCCCAAGATCTTGAGAGCCTAATGAACTCGATGGAGCTCCTTGTGGAGCGGATAGCAAAGGCGCTTTTCGTGCAGCAAGAGGATTATCAAAGGAATACACAGGATTTTGCCTATCATAGGCGGGTCTTTGAGGGGGGTAAATAGTAATTTTCAAATCCGAAAGGACGATTTTGCATCCTGGAGCCATTGCATATTCTTCCGTAGTACCCGTTTCACCACTTACTAGCTGAATTTGGTAACTATCATTCGGATCGCGTTGACAAGACTGAAAACTTGCTTTAGGAGTTCTTGATAACTCGATGTTAAAGAGAATGATCTTGTTTTTTGCAGAAGGATCATCGAGAGCCTCGCCTTTTCCATCATTTTGATCTCCTTCTCCTAGCAATCTGAAATTAAGAACGGGACGAAGCGCCTGAGAGCGATCATCGATCAGCTCAAAAATGAAATGGCCCGTTAGAAAAGGATGATTGAAGATATCCGTAGGAGAGATTCGATGATTGCAGCGGAGCATTTGTCCAAGAAGGTCACAAAATCTTTGTCTGTCTTCAAGCAAATCAGCTTGATGTTTTGGATCACGAACAATTAAATCGTATAAATTTGTAACGCCTCCGTGGACCTTGCCATACTGAGAAGGTTTGATGGAATAGGACCCATCTATCGGGTTTGGGCCCGTATAATAAATATCTCGCCATCTAGCGCGTGCGATTTGTTCGGCAGTAAAATCCACCATCAAGATTTGATTCAAGATGTTGAGATGGTGAATTTCGTTATGCGAGGGAAATAGTACTTTTTGCATATAAGCTTCCGCTAGTACACATCCTAGGCTCCAAGTATCTATCTGACTCCAATTCTCTAAAGACGTCTTGCCTTTTAAGCGTATCAACACTTCAGGCGCTCGCCACCAGCGAGATTGGATATCAGGAGCATCGTGTTCATCGACATCAACGGCGATTCCAAAATCGATCATTTGTAAATAGTTGCCAAATAGCCAGAAGAGATTTTCAGGCTTAATGTCTGCATGAAGGAGTTGCATGATTTGCAAAAACTCTAGTACGCATGCTGCTTGAAACGTCATGATACGGATCTGATCTAATGATAGCTGCGGCTTAGAGGCATCTTGAATATGAGCCTTATAGAGATCTTGCGTATCTAGAAAAGGCATTACGAGAACGCCAGGATCTGCATCAGTTGGTCCATTATAAAATGAATCAATACAACGGATGGTATGAGGAACGTCATTCGTAGCTAGAAACTGCAATCGTTCTCGTTCTTTCAAAAAGGATTTCTTTTCACCAGCTCCGAAGAACTTGAATACGACTTCTTTGCCTGTAATTAGATCCCTTCCTTTATAGACTTTGCCATAAGCTCCCTCTCCTAAGAATCGAGTGATTTCGTAACGGTCCTTTTTTTTCTGATTGAGAATTTGTACACCAACTGGATTTGCTGCAGGTGCAACAACTATCGCTTGAGAGACTCCAGCAGGTTGAGAAATTGCTACATCTGAGGGCTTCTGCGCATCTATGGTCCGATCATAAGGATTATGAAGAACTGGTGCTGCCGCAGATCCTTGATGAGAAGAGCCTGAAGCATCAGGTACTTGTGCTTGGACCGTAGAAACAGTTGGTTTAGTTAAAGAAATCTGTTTCGGGAAATATTGTCGCCTGATGCTATCACTCAACATTTTTAGAGCTGTTTTTGAGTGTCGCTGCGTATAGGGATGTACAAATAAATCTCTGAGAATCGTGTTGTTAAACATTGCTGCACGTTGAGTATCTTTGGAACCGCTAAGCATAAATTCATTGGCTTGCGCTAGCCTGGCGTGAACCTCGCCATCGAGCTTGCTTTGCAGCAATTTCTTGCTACAAGCAATCCTGAGGTGGGTTTCAGGAGAAAGGCCAACAATCCTCTGAGCAGTTTGCTCGGCTTTGGTTAATTCCTGAGTTTGCTTCAAATGGATAGCAAGAAATTGTGGATCACCTAATGTGAGTCTATCTACACGTAATTCTAGATCTTGTACGGTCCTATCGAGCTCCTGTGCGGTCGGCAAAGGTTGAGAGGAAGGATTCTGTCCGAAGCTCGAGAGAGATAGGTGAGGATAAGGCGCTCTAAGGCCGGATGATAGTTGGGCGCCTTGGGCTGCTGATGACATGTTATTGCCTCGTTTTTTATTATTAAGTTATTTAATTATATCAAATTAATTAGATAATTGTAACTAATATGTTTAAGTCGCGAATTGTCCATAAACGCTTGATTTTCAATGAGATAAAGAGCGGTGACTAAAGAAATTTATACTAGTTTTAGGGGGTGGATTGGGAGGTTTCCACGGCTTCGGGAACAGCAGCCATACCCTCCTGCTCGCGGGACTTGAACTGCTTGCTAATGAAGAGCACCGAAGAGATCCAAATACTCAGTACGACGAGGAGGATGACTGCCATATAAGGGGTGGAAAGGGCTACGCTTCCCATCAGAATAATGAACCCTTGGTAGGTAAGGGAGGCCCCTGATTTGCCGATGCCCGCTCCTAAGCCATCGATGGCGGCTTTTCCTTTGAGCCTAGCTTCAGCGTCTAAGGGGAGAAATGCGAGTTCTTTCGAGGCGTCGAAAAGCGAGTATTTACCGGCCTTGCTCAGGCAGTTCTGTATCGACCCAAAATAGACGGTACAGGCAAGAGGGCTTAGCCCCAAGAGGCCCATCGCTAGAGGAGAAAGAGTTTCTCCGAAAAAGAGGAAGGAGAAGAATCCTATGGCCATGATCGTCATCACAGCCGGGGTGAGCATTGCAGGGAAAACCCAGCCCCAACGGTGCACCATATAAGAAAAGAGCAGTCCTCCGATCGTCGCAAAAACGCCGATTCCCATGGTGATCTGGTTCATGTGCGCAAGCATTTCATTAGGATCGCTGAAGAAGCGTCTTAGCTGTTCTTTCCAGAGAACATCGGTGAGGTTAATGGAGATGTTGTAGCCAAGCACGATCATGGCGAGTGAGAGTAGATAGGGAGAGCGCGATATGTAGCGGATGCTCTCGCGCATCGATAAGTGAATTTTTTCCTTTTTGGGGATTCCTTGTTCTTCAAGAGTGGCTAATTCTGGATTTTCCCGTTTCGTAAACCGGTTGATCCAATAGAAGACCCCCATGGCGCAGCACCCGAGCACTGCGATGACGCAAGTCAATTGTTTAAGGGTTTGCCCCCAAGCATCGTGATCGCCTCCGAAATTGCCGAAGGTGATGTGTTGGCTGAAGAGAAGCGCGAGGGCACCGCCTAAGATCGGCGCGACGTTGGAACCGATGTTGAGGATTCCATATGTACGCTTGGCTTGACTGACAGCGCTGACTTCATTGATGTAACCCCAATAAAGAACCGTGAGGACCATGATGGCCCAGAGTTCGGAAATGACATAGAAGGTGGTGAATGTCCAATTGCGAAGAAGGGCGATAAAGCCCTTGAATCCTGCAGGTAGATGCGCTGATAGCCAGTCTCCAACAGTTTCCAAGTGGAGCTGCTGACTATGCGGATAGAGGATAAAGGCGAACAAAAGAAAGAAGCTCAAGAAGAAGGTGACCATGAGGTAGAACACCTTCTCGCGGCTGAATCTACGTGAAAGCCTCGTATAGAACCAGGTCATCAAAAAGGCGCCGGGCAGCATCCCCCAGACTTTGAGGAAGGGAATTGCTTCGGCTCCCGATGCTTCCGCAGTGAGGATCACCGTGTCTTTGACGTTTCGAAGGATGCTATAGCAAATGCAGAGAAGAAAAAGGAGAAGGAGCATTGAAAGGATTCTTTTGGACTCCGACCGGTGGACCGGCCAGAAGATGGAGCGGAATAACCCAAATTTTTTGTTGGTCATAGTCCTTTCATATTCTCAAACCCACCAAATATCCCATATCAGTGGTTTTATTTCAAGTAAACCCCATTTCTGAATTTCTCTGATCCTAAACACCTTAAGGAAAATCTTTTTCTCAATTTTTTTTTGAAAAAAAGGAACCCGGCATTTCTGCCGGGTTCCTACCCTAAGAATCGTTTTCCACAAAGATTAGAAATCGAAGCGGAATGCTAACGTTGGACCGTGATAGACGATGTTCGTTGGGCTCGTCTTCGATCCATATGTTGTTGTATCAGCAATGGATCTCATCATACTCTGATCAAAGAATACGTTGAAATCATAGGTTAAGCAAAGGTCGAAATGATACGATTGATCGCAGCAATAGCCGCCCCATGCAAATCCAAGTCCCAGTTCAGCAACTGGACGTACAGTATTGTAATTATGCTTCCATTTATTGCTAATCGGCACATTGCTTATGCTTTGCAGTCTTGTATAGCGAGTAAAGAGCGTGCTAAACGCAGCCTTACCATCTACGCGAAAACCGCTTCCCAATAGCCACATGCTATGCAATCCGACTCTTGGACCAAGTCCCCAAGATTTAGTTTTCGCTTCGCCATCGAATATACCGCTAGCTGTAATGTTAGCACTTGGGTTTGCAAATAGAGGATCGCCGGTAGGAAGAACAGTGTTCACAAACAAATTGTTTGTGAACCAGGCTGCCTTTAACCCGAACATCGGCTCCATGATCAGCTGTTTGCCCATATACGAGGCGCGGCAGAGCATGAAATCTACCATATCTAATTGACTACGCCACTTGAAATACAGTTGTTTCGCTGCTACTGCATAAGGATACGTATGGTCGACGACAAACCACTCCCCTGTAGGTGCATTATAGGTATTGCGCGTGTTGAAGTGCAGCCATGTGTATTCAGCAAAAACTGACCAGTCATCAAAGTAGCTGTTATACCCTAGAGCAACTTTGAATCCGGGCCTAAATCTTTGTTTGAGGAATAGCTCCGTTCCGCCATCTTCCGGGAAAAGCGGATAGTCAAAAGCATCAATGCCAAAGTCAGTAAGCACTTCAGGAGGTGCTAATGTATTGGGGTATTCGCCGAGATCGAAATCATCGGAACAAGCCTGCCAATAGATAAAGCTGGCGGTTACCCAGACATCATTACTATCTTGTAGACGAACTCCGCCTGCACGATTGTATGCGGCAGGAATTTGGTCTGTCGATTCGATCATTGCGCCTTGCTCGAACATCGGCATCTTTTTCTGCATCGACGCGTTATCGGCAAGATAATTATCGTTGTAAAGGGGCCCGGCATTATCGGCAAATCCTGATCCTGTCAGGACAAGCCCTAATAATGTCGCTAGACTATATGGTTTCATTTCACTAACCTCCTTCTGTGCAAAATCTTTGCAGAAATTAACTCTTCTGAAGAATAAAAAGAAACTTTTTTCTAACAACCTTATCACAACTTCTCACAATTATTATGGCCGCCTCTATCTCCCACCAACATATTCAATATGAAACACGCATCATTCCTCTTTCTCAAGTTCCAAAAGGTCCTTGGAAATGTCTTTATTGCTTAATGAGCAAAACCGAATGCAAGAACAGTAAAGATGCGACCGATCGGTTGCTGCTTCTTTTCAATTGCAGTCAAGAGCACATCATTTATCATGCCAAGTGCGGCAAACTCGCTTTAAAAGAAAAAAAAATCTGTCCAATCGACGAGGAACCTCTCAACATTGAAAACCTCTTCGATTGGAAAGATCGCTTAATAGAATGGAGAATGAAAGCCCGCGCAGAATGCAAGGAGCATCTTTTTGAAGCTGCCGCTTGGACGAAAACAATGGCTTGGCTCGGAGCGCTCTTAGCTGCCTCGAAGGATCAGCTGTATTTGGCTTTCCCTGTTTTGGTAACATCGACAACATCGTCTTTTGGCTTGCAAATGCTCGGAACTTCTTTATCTGCTATCGTCGAGCATGTATCTGGAAAAAAAGCAAAAACGCTTTTTTTGGTCGGGAGCAGCTTGGCTGTGATGTCTTGGGGTTTAGGAAAGGAAGCGGGATTGTTTGGACTGGGCGGAGTCGGCGTGTTAGGGTATTATTTACATGAGGCAAATGACCCAGCAGAGTGGAATAGACTCGAACGCCTCGCAAGAACGTTTTTTTATGTTTCAAGCGGAGCAGTAAGTATGCGGCATTGTCTTATTTCACTGGAAAAGATTTTCGGATGAGTCGATTTTTTATCGCGTTTGTCATAGAAGCTCCTTGGCCGGACAAATTGCCGCCGGCAAGGCTTCTTGAAAAAGACGAGAGGCATCTCACCATCGCTTTCCTTGGAGAGGCGCCCCAAGAAGAAACACTACGTTCTTTTAGCAATCTGCCACCTCCTTCGTTTTCTTTAGGATTTTGCGGATGTCTCGATAGTCTGGTTTTTTTGCCAGAGAGAACCCCTCGCGTCGTCGCCTATCACGTACAGATGCCGCATGAAGAAGACGTTCAAGCCTACGTCAGTGCCGTGCATACACATATGAAATTGACACTGAGGGATCACTGGATTCCGCATGTCACCGTAGGTCGCAGACCTTTCGAAATTGAAGAATGGCAAAAAGCCTTTCATCCGCTTCCGTATACCTCATCAAAAATCGCCCTTTTTGAAAGCCTTGGAGATCTGCGTTATAAAACGCTTGCCGAAATCCCCTTAGCTCCGCCGATTGAAAAACTCGACCATACCGCCGATATCGCTTGCATCTTGCGCGGACAATCCATGCAAGCGCTTTTCCAAAATGCGCTGATCGCGCTTGCCCTCGAAGATCCCCGTTTCTTGCGCTTTCGCATGGAAAAAGCCAACGTTTCTTCTGTGGATGATATTGTAAACTTCCTCAATCGATGCATCGCAAAGATCGATAGCGAGGAAGGCTCCCCTTTTAAAGCAGTTTCCTTCCATGGGAAATTGATCAAGAGAGCAGATTTTCTCGAATGGGAGATGATCGTCGATGTATGACTTGAAGAAAATCGGTCCCAGTCAATACGTTCTCCCTAAGCAAAAGGGAATGCGCGTTCCCGGGCTCATCATTGCCAGCGACGAACTCCTCAAAGAGCAGGAAAACGAAAAGGCGATGGAGCAGGTGGTAAATGTCGCCTATCTCCCCGGTATTTTAGGCTATAGCATCGCCATGCCCGATATTCACTGGGGATATGGCTTCCCAATCGGTGGCGTTGCCGCCATGGATGCGGAAGAAGGCGTCATCAGTCCCGGAGGAGTAGGCTACGACATCAACTGCGGAGTGCGTCTCGCCATCGTTCCTGAACCCTTTGCCAATCTCACTCTGAAAAAAAAAGACGAACTTCTTAAAAGGCTTTTCCAATTGATTCCCTCAGGAGTAGGCAAGGAGCAACGGGGGCATAAAGCCTTGGGCGAGCAAGATTACATCAATATTGCGAGGTTGGGCGCAGCCTGGTCGATCGAACAGGGATTCGGGTTCAAAGCCGATCTCGAGTTCATGGAGAGCCTGGGTAAGCTTGAAGGCGCTGATATGAAGGCAGTATCCGATGTCGCCAAAATGCGCGGCCGCAATCAATTGGGAACGATCGGCTCGGGCAATCACTTTGTCGAAATCGGGGAAATCGAAGAGGTCTTCTTGCCGGAGATCGCAAAAGCTTGGGGCACGCCTCAGGGACTTACTTATGCACTTATCCATTCTGGTTCACGCGGATTCGGTCATCAAATCTGTCAGGATACTTTGGAGAACCTGATCAAACGAGGATTTGCAGAGGATCTGCCGGATAGGCAGCTCGTGTCCGCTCCCATTCGGAGTCCCGAAGGGAAGCAATATTTTGCCGCCATGGCTGCCGCAGCCAATTTTGCTTTCAACAATCGGCAGCGCATCTTGCATGCGGTCCGAGAAGCTTTCGAAGAGATCTTCCATGTCCGTGGAAGCGATATTCGTCTCATTTACGATGTTTGTCATAATATTGCTAAATTCGAACATCATCTCATCGATGGCAAACAGCGCCATGTCTGCGTGCATCGCAAAGGAGCGACAAGGGCTTTCGGTCCTGGAGCAGAGGAATTGAATTCTCTGTATCGGAAAACCGGACAGCCCGTTTTAGTGCCCGGCGATATGGCAAGGGCCAGTTATCTCATGGTTGGGCAAGGCAATCCCCTCACCTTCTGTAGCTCCTGCCATGGAGCTGGTAGGGCGAAAAGTCGCGTCCAATCGATGAAACAATTCAAAGACCAGGATCTCGTCAAGGTCATGCATGGTCGAGGTGTCGAGGTCATGGCAAATTCCTTCCGCACAATCGCAGAAGAAATGCCCGAAGCCTATAAAAACGTCGATCTCGTCGTTCGCAGTTGTGAAGAAGCAGGCCTTGCTAAAATGGTCGCAAGACTCAAACCTCATTTGGTGATCAAGGGATGATCTTCAGAGATAGAATCGATGCAGGCATACAACTAGGACAGCTTTTACAAAAAAAGCTGAAAGACGATCATTGCATCGTACTCGGTCTTCCCAGAGGAGGCGTAGTCATAGCTGCCGAGGTGGCCAAAGTCCTCCACGCTCCTTTGGATATCCTTTGCCCTCGAAAAGTCGGAGCCCCCCATAATCCTGAACTTGCCATAGGAGCTGTCAGCGCATCGGGCAATGCTTTCTATTTCCCTGATCTCATTGCGAATCTATCCGTGAGTAGAGACTATATCGCCCAAGCCCAAGAGCGGGAAATCGCGGAAGCTAAAAGACGACTTAAACTCTATCGCGCGGGAAAACCGGAACTCTCCTTGAAAGGCCGCACGGCCATCCTGGTCGACGATGGGATTGCAACGGGGGCAACGATGCGCGTAGCCATTCTAGAAGCAAGACATTTACAAGCAAAAAAGGTGCTCATGGCGGTTCCCGTCGCCCCGCCTGATACCTATCGAGAGATCGCTCCCATGACCGATGGAAGTTATGCCCTCGATTTACCCGCCGGTTTTTACGCAGTCGGTCAATTCTATGAAGAATTCGATCAAGTAACAGATGATGAGGTTATTCATTTGTTAAAAAGCATTTGAAAATAAATAAATCGCTGTTATTGGGAAGTTAAGAATAGAACCAATGGGTGAACCATGCTTCCGGTTATTTTATTTGTTGTCGCGATCATTGCGGCGATTATCCATCTTTCCTGCAGGAAAAAGCACCGCACTTCAGCGAAAGTAGTCGAGGTTTTCCTCGGTTATATGATTCCTCTCAACATCGGGGCCATGGGGATCATCTGCTATATAGCCAATGCCTTTTATGCCACGGAAACAGCCGCTATGATGCATTGGCCTGTAGGGGGTCCTTTTCAACTCCAAATGGCCATGGCGAGTTTAGGGCTAGGCATTGTCGGAATTCTATCGATTTGGCTAAGGAAGGGTTTTTGGCTAGCCACCGTACTCGTCGATGTGATCTTCCTCTTCGGCTGCGCTTGGGTACATATTGCCTTTATGATGATGCAACAGCAAATGGGCAACATGGAAACTATGATGCATGGCGGTCTATGGCTTTATACAAACGACCTGATCATCCCAATTATCATGCTCGTCTTGACGCTCGTCTATGCAGGGCAACATAAGTTCTTCCGCAAAGACTAACCCTAAGAGCGCTTGCAATCTCTTGCAAGCGCTTACTTGTGATCAAAAGAATAGAGCAATGGATCGCTTTGCGATCTTCCTAAAATCACCATCTCGGAATTTTCTATGCGATAGGCAATAGCCCGATACGCATAGACCCGTACTTGATGAGATACCGGGCAAAAAGGCATATACGTTCGAACATTGTTCGAGTTCGGCATCGTCACTGCAAGCACAGCAGGATCTCCGGAAGCTCCTTCCGCAATTCCTCCATGCGAAAGGGCGGGAGAATCTTGAATTTGCTCAAGGGGAATATCGAGCTCCCATTCGATCGAAGTGCAGCACTGGGTACATTGATAAACACAGTTGGGATTGAAGAGAAAAATCCTAAGATGCGTCGTCCCCTCTGGCAATCCCCGCCAGCTAATGGGTGGGAAATCCCTTCGCCATTCGGAGGGCAACCGTACTTGACTGGAAGGTAGTAGTCACTTCCTTTCGTTGGACATTCGACGACGAAGTTGGGATTGAAACTATCTGGAGTGGTATTGCGACAAAAAGCTTTGTTCGGATTGTCGGGATTACATCCCGTACAACATAAGACCACCCCGATGACCAGAAGGAAAATTCTCATAGATTTCCGCTTTATGAATGCTGAAACGAAAACAATATTGGATCGCTTTGTGTCCTGCCGAGAATGACGATTTTCGAGCCTTCAAAGCGATAAGCAATTGCTCTTAAGAAAACCGCATGCGTTTGCGAATGCGGTGGACAAAATGGTAGGTAGAACCGCTTTCCTTGCGTGTTGGGCAATGTCAGAGCGACGATCGAAGGATCTTTGTCGGCGCCTTCCAATATTCCCGTAGCTGTTAAGAAAGAGTTTTCGTGAATTTCCTTAAGAGGGATATCGAGCTTCCAATTGACATGCGTGCAGCACTCATTGCAATCGTATACGCATAAGGCATCGACGAGAAGGATCCGCAAATGGGTGGCTTCCTCGGGAACGCCTTCCCATTGGATTGGCGGGGAAATCCCCATGCCATCGGGTACACATCCGTACTTTACGGGGAGGAAATTGTCCTCTGTTTTAGCTGGGCAACTGATGCGAAATTTGGGATCGAAATCAGCTTCGACAGCATCTTTGCAGAAAAGCAAACTCGGGTCCTGCGGATTGCATCCTATGCATCCTAAAGCGACCCCGCAAACAAGAAAAATTTTTAGAATAGCTTTCATAAAGCTCTAGAACTCTTAACTAAAGAATTCCTTATACCCCCAAGCCAACATTATGTCGAGAGCAAGCCCTTTTTGTGCTATTCTATGGCTCTATGACGACAGCTATAGTAAAAAATTCTTATCCAGTTGCTGCGGCGCCGACTTGGGATATTCCCAGGGTCATGAAGAGCCCTTTGCTCACCGCTCTTGCTCTTATCGCTCTCGGCACATCCTTCATCCCACTACGGTTTGGCATCGCCATTTTTGCCTGCTCACTCGCTACAATTGTTCGTTATCCTCATCTCTTGCCTAAAAGACTTCTCTATGAAGTCGCCATCGCCGATTTGATCGTACGTGAAAAACTCTCTAACGCATTTCTGATCAAACAGCCTTGGTGGCATTTCATCACCCCCAATTTGATCCTCGGGGGAATTCCTCTGAAGAACTACGACCATACGAAAGAACTTCAACGAAAAGGGGTAAAAGCCGTCTATGCTGTTCTCGAAGATTTCGAGGCCAAGACCGAGACGTTTTTTAGCTCGCCTGTTCTCAGAAAAGATTGGGAAAAGGCAGGAATTCGCTATGAAAGACTCTGTTGTGAAGACATGACCGCCATGTCGTTAAAAAGCCTGCAAGTAGCGGTTCGATTTGTGCGCGATGCGATCGCTCATGGAAAAATCGTCTACTTGCACTGTAAAGCAGGTCGTGGACGAAGTGCTATGATCGCCATCGCCTACCTCATGCGCGAAAAGAAAATGTCTCTGCAAAAAGCTCTTGAATTAGTCTGCACTAAGCGCTATGTCGTCAATCTTCGTCCTTGTCAGCTAGAACGGTTGCAAGAGTACGAAAGATTCCTCGCCGCATAATTCCCAAAAGCAAACGAACAATTTCCTTCCTAAAATGCTCCTTGACAGGATTTTAGAAAGAAGGCTACGGTCTTTTTTCTTCAAACGGAGCTTCTTTATGCGACTCATGACATTTGCTGTATGTTTCCTATCGATTTTTTCCATCACTCTCCAAGCCGATGCACCTTTGAACGGCCTTGCCATTCACTATGCAGAAGGCAAGCTCGAGATCCTCAATCAGCAGAAATTACCTCTTGAGGAAGAGTGGATCGACGTGCAGACGCCGCAGCAGATGGTCGAGATCATCACTTCGCTAAAAGTTCGCGGAGCGCCCATGATCGGCATCTCTGCCGTATTGTCTCTTGCGCAACTCGCGCAAAATAAAGCTTCCTTTTCTACAATCGAAGAGGCGGCAAAATTGCTCAAAGCATCGCGGCCTACCGCGGTGAATTTAATGACCTACATCGATCGTGTCATAAGCGCCATGAAAACCTCGCAAGATCCTCACCGCGCCATTATTCAAACAGCACAAGATATTTTCTATGAAGATGTCCAACTATGCAACTCGATCGGCGCCGCAGGAGCAGCCTTGATCCAGCCTGGAGAACGGATCCTGACGATTTGCAATACCGGAAGTCTTGCTACTGCGGGCATTGGAACAGCCATCGGCGTCATCAAAACTGCACATGCCCAAGGGAAAAACATTCACGTATACGCTTGTGAAACTCGCCCTCTTCTGCAAGGGGGAAGATTGACTTCCTGGGAACTAGGGCAAAACGGTATTCCCTATACATTGATCTGCGACAGCATGGCGGCAACCTTAATGCAAGAAGGAAAAATCGATCGCGTCCTCGTCGGTGCTGACCGGATCGCAGCCAATGGAGATTTTGCCAATAAAATCGGGACCTATTCGCTCGCTGTACTCGCTCATCACCACAATATTCCTTTTCATGTCGTCGCGCCTTATACCACTATCGATGCCGCTTGCCCTGATGGGAGCAAGATCAAAATCGAACAAAGGTCTCCTGACGAGGTTCGCGGCGCCAGCGGCAGTTTTGGTAAAGTCTGTTGGAGTCCGAAAGATGCTCCTGTCTATAACCCGTCCTTTGATGTGACGCCAGCTGCGCTCATCACGACCTACATCTTGGATAGCGGCAGCTTTGAAAAATTTGAGGATGTGAAACTTCATCGCTAGCGCAAATGAAGAAGCTGCTTTTTGCTTGGTTCCTTCTTCCCCTTTCTCTGTTCTCCCTTGTTTTGCAAGAGGAAGTATGGCGGGATTTGTCCTATGTCGATCTCGGACATATCGGAGTAAAGCCGAAAGAAAACAAAATGCTCGATGTCGCCATCATCGGAGGCGGACAGGCCGGGCTCACACTTTGTTTTGCTTTAAAGAAGCGCGGGATCTTTCAAGTCACGGTTTTCGACGCAGCTGAAAAGAGCTTAGAAGGCCCTTGGCGCACAACAGCGCGCATGCTCACACTTCGCTCTGTCAAAGAGATCCCGGGGCCCTCTCTCAATATTCCCCACCTAAGCTTCCAAGCCTGGTATGAAGCGGAATTCGGGGACTGGGACAAGCTCTATAAGATTCCTCCTTCCATTTGGGCTGAATATTTAAGCTGGTATAGAGAGGTGCTCATGCTACCTGTCAAAAACGGCTGGCATTTGCAATCCATTGAGCCAAAAGAAGACCACCTCGAACTTCTCTTCAATGAAGGACGAAAGATTCTCGCCAGAAAAGTCGTCCTCGCCACGGGAAGAAATGGGTGCGGAACTTTCAACATTCCTTCTTTTATGCAAAATGTTCCTAAGTCTTTTTGGTTCCATACGGGAGAAGAAATCGAAACTTCGATTTTTCAAGGGAAGACAATCTGCATCGTCGGTTCAGGCGACTCCGCCTATGATATCGCAGGCACTGCTCTAGAAGCTGGCGCTGAGCAAGTCCTGATGTTGATGCAAAGGAAAAAATCTCCTCAGACCAACCCATGGATCTGTACGCGTCATTGGCCTGCTTTTTATTTCTTGAGCGACGCCGAGAAAGCGCACTTCTTTCAATGCTCCTGGAATGCCGGAGTCGCAGTCCCAAAGGAATCGGTCGATCGCGTCCTGAGATGGGATAACTTTCATCTCTTTTTGGACACCCATGTCGAAAGCATCTCTTTAGAAGATACGCCTATCGTGCATTCCAATAAGGGATGTTTCAAAGCCGATCTTCTGCTTCTTGCAACGGGATATAGGATCGATGTAGCTTCCGTTCCTGAACTAGTTCCTTTTGCTACGCAGATTCTTCTATGGGGAGATCGTTTAGAGGACCTTTCTTCTAAGCTCGCTAGCTTTCCCTATTTAGGCCCCCATTTTGAGTTCCTCGAAAAGGTTCCTGGATCTGCTCCTTTCTTGAAGAATATCCATTGCTTCAACTATGGGGCATTCTTGAGCCATGGAAGGCTCTCAGGAGAGATCGATCGGCTTCCAGAAGGAATCGAACGAATTGCCGATGGAATCGAGTGCGAGTTATTCCTAAAAGCCTTTGGAACTCGTTAGAGTCCTATTGCGCGATATTGCAACTCTTTCTATGGATATGAGTAACTCGAAGGTAGTCGATGTCGCATGTGTTTGGCGCCCTCTTTTGCATTTCGTATTTTCATGTTAAGCCGGAGCACCGCGATGAACTGATCCGCGAGCTTCTCAAGCTGATAAAACCAACTCGGGCAGAGCCAGGCTGCATTTACTACGAACTCTTTCTGGACAACACAGATCCGAATTTCCTCATTCTATCCTCTAAATTCGTGAACCAAAGAGCCTTGGACGACCATGAAAAACAGCCCTACATCGTTCACTTTTTAGAAGGGCCGATGGTCAAGTACTGTGAAAAAGTGACCTGGAGCGAAGCTCTGGAAATCTTAAAGTAACTGTTTGTAGAAGACTTCCACTACATTCTGATAAACCTCAGGAAAGGTCTGAATATAGGGCGCAGCGATATGCGCGTCGTAGGCATCTTGGTTTTTAAAACCCATTAGGACTGCAAACTTATGCGGATCACTCCGATCTTGAAAGAGATTGTAGTAGAGACACCCCTCTTCTTTTCGAGATAAGGGGACTGCATTGAGAAGCGCTTTTTTGAACTCTTCGATTTTCCCGGGAAGGGCCTCGAACGTCTCGACGACATGGAGGATTTCTTTATTCACCATATCCGCCAAGTAGCACCAAGACCCTTATTCTTCAAGATGAAGAGAGACAGAAGACATTGCCATCCGGATCTTTGAACAGTGTATAGACACCCCAAGATTCTTTGGTAGGAGGCTGCAAGAATTCTACACCCCGTTTTTTGAGCTGTTCATAGGTCGCTTCGACATTGTCGCTTGTGAAAACGATGTTGGTGGAAGTGCCGATTCGATCTTCCTGGCCCGGTGGAGTGAAAAGAACGACTTGGGTTTCTGCACCAGGGATCTTGAGCTCGATCCATCTTTGCGTGGGGCTAAAAGGGACATCGACTACGACCTCAAACCCCAATTTCTTTGTATAGAACTCCAGGGCGCGGTCCTGATCTTTGACGGCAACTGTCGTGTGCTTCACTTGTGTAATCATAGGAAACTCCTTTTCGGGAGGGTGATTTTACTCCTGGCGCGTCCGCCAAAACAAGAGGTTTTTAGCAATCCCGAACGGTGAAACTTACATCTTGATTCTTTAGAGCCTCTTCATTTAAATTCATTGAGAAAAATGAAATATTTAACTTCTTTTTTTAGTCTTCTTTTCTCGCTTCAGTCGCTGTTTGGGACAGAGATCATCCTATGGCATTCCTTCGAGGGATTCATCAAGGATAAATTCACCGAGGTCATCGAGGACTTCAACCACCAATCCGGGGCCTACCACATCACCCCCATCTATAAGGGAAATTACACCGAAGTCTTCAATCAAGGCGTAGAGGCGTTCAAAACCGGAAATGCCCCCCATATCCTGCAGGTTTATGAAGTCGCGACGCAGACGATGATGCTCATGCCTGATATGTTCCGCCCTGTGGACGATCTCATGCGGTACTATTTCAAAAAATTTGATTCCGATGTCTATATCGATGCGGTAAGGGATTTTTACTCCACAGCGGATAACAAGATGTATTCTCTCCCCTGGAATGCATCGACGGGAATCCTCTTCTACAATAAAAAAGCCTTTAAAGACGCCGGTCTCGATCCTGAAAATCCACCCAAAACCTGGATCGATCTCGAGATAATGGGCGCTAAACTCGTCAATGCTGGCTATAAGGGGTTCGTGACAGCCTGGCCCGCTGCGTACAATCTCGAGTACATCTGCTCTTGGCATAATCTTCCATTTGCCTCCTGCAACAATGGGTTTGGAGGGCTTGAGTCAAGACTTTGCTTCAATGGTTTCTACGAGACCCGCCATATCCAAAAACTCGTCCAATGGCAAAAACAGGGAATCTTCAGCTACCAGGGCCGTATGGTCAATCCCCCTGAACAATTTTTTGCTGAGGGAAAATGCGCGATCTTGCTCCAAGGTTCGAATCGCTTTCCGATGCTCTCCAAGATGTCGCAAAATCCGATCGGCGTAGGCTTCATGCCCTATTGGCCCGATATTTCAGGATCGCCGTATCGCCTCACTATCGGAGGATCTTCGTTTTGGGCGATTTCGGGGTTCAATGAAGAAATCTACCGAGGCATTGCCCATTTCTTCGCCTACCTTTCCCTTCCCGAAGTGCAGGCCTATTGGCATCAGCAAACAGGTTATCTTCCCATCACGGAAGCTGCTTACTACCTCTCCAAGAAAAAAGGATTCTACACAAAGAACCCTGCTGCTGAAATTGCCGTCCTCGAGGTCATGAATAACAAGATCACTCCCTGCACCAAAGGGATCCGGCTAGGCAATTACACTCTGATCCGCGAAAAGATCGTCGATTATCTCGAAAAGGCCTTCAATGGAGAGCTTACGCCCAAAGAAGCTTTGGATAAAGCCGTCGACGAAGGCAACACGCTTCTTGCGGAATTCGAAAAAGCTCACACGAAAGCGAAGGGCTGATTTACATTCCACTCGTTGTCGGCATGTATGCAAAATGCATGATCAGAGATACGACAAAGAGAATTAAGAAAATAATGAATAAGATCTTAGCGATCTGCGTCGCAACCCCTGCTACACCTTTAAATCCAAAAATCCCTGCAATGATGGCGATAATTAAAAAGATTGCCGCCCAAACCAACATAAATACTCCTGGTACAATCTACCCTTCAGATAAATCCTTGATTGGATCACGTCAATGCTATTTCAAATTTGCTCTTGCCATTTCATCACCTGAATCAGTAATAGGAAGTTATGCCTGACGAACAACAAAAATCTCTGCATCATCATGCTTGGAAAGTACGTTTCATCGTCATGGTCGCCATGATGGTGATCGCTCTCCTCGGCATGGTCATCACGGATATGAAGGTCGGCGGAGCCTGGAAGTATTGGTGCATCATGACGCCCGTCTATGCTCTTTTGAGCATTGGACTTAGTCTATATCTGCGCCATTTGGGAGTACGGCAAATCGTCGCGACGATTTGGCATGAAATCCTGCATTGGGCCGGGCTTGTCCTTGCCGTCTATTTGATCTCTCTTCTTGTAAAAATGGGATTCGTAAGCCGCTTTCAAGCAGGGGTAGAAGTGCTCGTGCTCCTTGCCTTGGCCACTTTTCTTGCAGGCGTGTATATCGACGCAACCTTTCTCGTGATCGGGATTGCGATTGGCCTTCTCGTCGCAGGAATCGGTCTGCTCGATCAATATTTCTGGGCGATTCTGATCCCGGTAGTCTTAATCGCAACCGGTCTCATCTTTTGGATGATACGCCGCAAGAGACATCATACAACACAATAGATAGCTCCTTCTTCTCTGTTTTTCGTTGTCGACGAAAAGCAGACGACCTGCTAGATCTTGAAAGAACAATTTTGAAAAAAATCAGTTTCATTGAAGCAGGGAGCAATCTTTATGAAATTAGTAGTTCTCATCGGAAGGATTTTGTTTTCTTTGATCTTTATTTTTGGCGCTTTTGGGCATTTCACATCTGGCTATGTCGCCTATGGAGAAAGCATGGGAGTGCCCGGAGCGGCATTTTTGGTTCCGCTATCAGGTGTCATTGCGCTTGTAGGTGGATTAAGCGTTCTCCTCGGCTACAAAGCAAGATGGGGCGCTTGGCTTCTTGTGATCTTCCTCGTCCCCGTTACATTCATGATGCATCGATTCTGGTCGGTGGGTGATCCAGTGCAAATGATGATGCAGAAAGCATTTTTTATGAAGAACCTCTCGATGTTAGGCGCAGCCCTTCTCATCGCCTACTTCGGTTCAGGTCCGATGAGCCTAAAGAAAGAGAAATAAACAAAACTGGGGTAGCAGGTTCTCCTGCTACCCTTCAATCCATAGTCGACGAAAAGCGATTGACCTGTTAAGGCTAAAAAAAAGGGGCGATCGCTATGCACTATGTTGTTCTATTGGGGAGGCTTTTCTTTTCGTTCCTCTTCATCTTCGGTTCGCTAGAGCATTTCACTGCGGCAGATATCGCAAGTGGCGCAAGCCATGGGGTACCCATGCCAGGTTTCTTGGTGCCATTTTCTGGTGTCATCGGGATTTTAGGCGGTTTGAGCATTCTACTCGGCTATAAAGCTAGGTGGGGAGCTTGGCTTCTCGTGATCTTTCTCGTTCCCGTCACTATGATGATGCACCCTTTCTGGTCAGTAGATCCATCCCAAATGGTGGAACAACGAGTGCTCTTTCTGAATAATCTTTCGATCTTAGGAGGCGCCCTTCTCATTGCCTACTTTGGGTCGGGGCCCCTAAGTCTAAAACGAGAATAATAAGAGAAAGGGTAGCTAGGTTTTCCAACTACCCTCTTGTTTTTAGCTTGTGACAGCTTTTTTCCTAAAGATCAGGCCTTGGAGTTTGCTCATGGCCATGGCAAACCCGCCATTCCCATAAATATTCCCCGTAGTCGTGACAGGATCGAATAGGATATACAGCGCGGTAATGAGCGAACTCATTTCCGGCGAAAACCCTAGGGTTTTCTCCAGAACGGGGAGCATCACGATAATGCCTCCGCCCGGCACCGTGGCAATGGAAAATTTCGCTACGACAAAAGCTAAGGCAAAGACCAAATAGGCCGAGAATGTCGGTTCCGCAATTCCAAAGCTCTTCATCACGGCGAAGGCAAAAATTGGGATCGCAAAGGAATCCCCGATCAAATGGATGTTGACGGTCGTCGGGATCACAAGACGGGTGAGATCGGGATTATTCGAGTTTTTCTCGGCTCCCACGAAGGTGAGCGGCATGGCTGCAGCGCTCGACATGGTGCCGAATCCCGCTATCGCGGCGGGGAGCATATTTTGAATTTTGCCCATGAGTCCGGAGACTTTAAAGCGGTTCAAAGCGAAATACATGATCGCAATGTAGGAATAAAGGGCGAGGGCGATGATCGCAAAAATGAGAGCATAGTCTTTGAGGATGCCTTGCAAGACCTTGTCGTGGATCAGCTTGACGATGAATCCCGCGATAAAAATCGGGATGATGCAAAGAATGCCTTTCAGCATGTAATCGACGAGTTTATCGAATACGCCAGAGACCTTCTCGGCAAGCGTTGGCCGAATGAGGGAAACGAGAATCCCTAAAATCACGCCGGAAAACATCGCATGGCTATTGGCGATCCATTTTGGCAATGTGAAATTCCATGCCGCGGCAAGCCCCGCCATATCTTTTGGCGCGGCAATGGCAAGATCAAAATTATAGATCCCCGAACCGATGACATAACCGACCATGGTCGAGAAGAAGTTCGATACACAGACTGCTGCCAGTACCATAAGGATAATTTTTGTAGCATTACGCGCTAAACGGGCGAGCGTTTTGAAAAGCAGCATGAAGATGATCATGGGGAGAAAGAACATGATGATCGATTTGATCGTCATACTCACAGCATAGATAATAGATTTCCATTCGATAGGAATAACCCCATCCAACAGAGCGATCAAGATGATGAGCGCTAAAAGAATCAACGGCATTTTACGGAACATAACTCTCCAACAGTTTTAGAATCTTAAGATTGAAAAAAATAGATGTGATAGAGGCGTGTGATGTTACCGGCTGACGCCGGTCGCCGTTGCGTTGAAGAAGCAGGAATTATTGAATAGATTCCTAAGCATGAGAAGCATGATAGGCTTTCTGGGGAATATTGTAAACAGCGCTCCTAGCGCTTCCACTTGATGCCGGACTTTTCAAGAGGAATTTTGAGGGCCTGAAGCCGCTCTAAGAAGCACGGATGATGATCATACCATTTAGTCCTGCGACGAAGATTCATGCTAGCAAGAGATTCATACATCATGACCATTCCGCGTGGATCGTAGCCGGCTTTTTTCATGATGTGCAGACCGACTTTATCCGCTTCGAGCTCATTACATCGTGACCAATGAGCATCCAAAAGTCCATAGGTAGAATTGATCAAATAATAACTTCCCCCATATAAGCCCGCATAGATGAAAAAGGACCAGGGAAATACGATGTAGGCCGCTGGCAATAGGCCGAATACTGAAGGCGCCAGCCCGATAGTCGCGCTAAGCGAAGCCAGGGGCTTGAGAATCATGAAGAGAATCCGCCTTTCCAAAGACGGTGCATGACAAACGCCATGGGCCATTTCGTGGCCGATGGCACCGGCAATTTGGTGCTCGAGAGGCACCTTGCCGAGTTTCCGAACGCGCTGGACTTGCTGCTTTTCTTCTTCAGATAAACGTTTACTACCCTCAGAACCCTTCTTTAGATTGCTTTGCAGCTTATTCATCGTTCGCAGCGAGATAATCAGATCGCTGAAGATCATGACCCTGCTAGATCCTGGAAGGCAAGCTGCGCTAAGAGGACTAGAGGGAAGTAGATCGATTTTCCATTTGAAATCAGGTCTTCCGGCGTGAGGAGCGAGTCGTTGTAGGATCTTTTTGACCCATCTTTCTTCAGAACGATACTGATGCATCATCGATTGGTCTTTTCCAAAATCCTCCATGAATTCCTGGGCATCCCTCTGTTGCATGATAGGGGTAATGGTATCCGCGAGGGTTTGGAACCAAGTTTCAGGAATGATGACGGGTTTGCGTATGGGGATCATTGATCTCAAATTTTGTTTATTTATTTGCAATAATTATAGGGGCAATTTCGGTTAATTGCAATGTTCGAAATAAACTAAATAATCTTGGAAAGTTTAGAGTGTCCGCATGTAGGACATTTTTCAATTTCAAGAAGTTTATTGAGATATTCCTGGACCGCGATGATGTATGTTCCATGGCTCCAGGTCAATGGAGCAACGGAAATCGGCTGGTTCGTTGTCGGCTCGACCTGCTCAGCTAAGACGCCGCTATGGTGGGCGTGGTCAGCCACCCAATTGAGAATTTCAAGCGCTTTCCCCAAATCTTCTTTTGTCTTCGCAATGGCCACTCTGTATTGGGCCAGCCAAAGTGTCGTCACAAACCATGGATTGCCGGTCACTTCTTTGTTGAATCGGTAATACTCGTCATTCTCATAACGAGCAAGACCGCCTACTTTGACCCAGAGCTTATCATAGACCTGTTGCATGGTGCTTCGTACTTTCGGATCATCGGCTGGATATGCGCCAAAGGCGAAGGTCCCGTAGAGGCTTGCGTCGATGGTCGCATCGACTTCGATCGAGCCGTCTTTTTTGAAGTTCACCATACGAGCGAACCGTTTTTCCTTTTCGAGATAGAGGTATTTGTCCATGGCTTGCCTCATGCGGGCCGCCCCTTCGCGATAGGCTTTAGATAATTCGATCTCCCCGAAGGCCTGGGTGAAATTCGCAGCGGCCATAAGACCGCCGTAGACGGCCGAAACCGTAAACGTGAGAACTCCTTGCCTCTCCTCCCAAAGATCGTAACTCGGCAGAGGAAGTCCCGTTTTCTCATCGCGGTAGTTCATCATGAAATCGGCTGCGCGTTTGATGAGCGGCCGATAGAGAGGACGGATGAATTCGATGTCCTTGAAGCGGGTGTAACGCTGCCAAAGCGCCCAGAGGACAAGGGCCGTCTCATCTTCTTGGATAGGTAGTTGCGGCTTTTTGTCTTTCATCCAAGGATGCCAGGAGCTCGCAAGGGACCCGCAGGGGTTATATTTATGGAAGAAATACCCCTCTTTTTCGATGATCTGCTCGCATAAGGAAAAGAAGCTCCTCGTTATGCCAAAATAGCCTGCGAGATCGAGTCCATAGGCGATCAGGGCCGCATCGCGCGGCCACATGTAACTATAGGTATCGCGGTTGTATTGGATAGCATCGGAATCATTTCCTGCGATGATGCTGCCGGTGTTGTCGATTTGCGTGCGGCAAATGAGAAGGCTTCTTTTATATAACCAGCCGATCTTTTCTGGAAGAAGCGTCATGTTGAGGTTCTCGCGATCGACCCACAGCCTCCAATAATCGAAGGTTCGTTTGAAAAGTACCTCGGGAGTCTTTTTTTTCACGACCTCATTCAGTGCCTTGACCTCTTCCCAATTTTTCCCCACGCAGATCCAATAGTAACACGTCTCTTTTGCTCCAGGCTCGAGCATAAGAGGAATCCCAAGGACAGAATCGACAGACCCTTGCGCAATGGCATTGCCGCTTAAAACCCCATCTTCCGCGTCTTTCCAAGTCCCGACATACACTCCGGTCTCTTTATTTCCCGTGGCAAAAAGATCAATGCCCATTTTTTTGTTTGCGAAGATGTTCACGAGGAAATAACGAATTTCCTTGTAATGCAGAAGCCCATTCATTTCCGGACGAAATGCCGCTGTATCGCCGATTTCGGTGCCGGAAATATGAAAATCCTGCGCAAGGAAAAGACGCACATCCTTTTTCTCATTCGAGAGATTTTCGACCGTGAGCTTTTTTAAGTAGATATTCTCGTGGAAATCGACAGTATCGTTGGCAACGATGCGAATCTTTAAGGCATCATTGACCAGTTCGACATTGGTGACGAGAGAATCATCGAGATAGTCTTTATGGATCTGCCAACCATCCGGAATCCAGCTGAAGCTGCCATTCACCCACACGCCAAATCGAAAAGGCTCCCCTTTCGTATGGTTCTCTTCTCCGACATGAGGAAAATAGAATTCCCGAAGGATATAGTCCTTATCGAAAGCGACTAAGATACTCCCGTTTCCGATGGGTAGATTTCTTGGCATAGCCTACATTCCTGAAGCGAGTTTCCTCGCAGCTTCTTTGGCCTCTTCCAGCTTCTGTTTTTGCAATTCCTTTCCCATATCCATCGGTTGCGCAGTGACAAATGTCATATCGGTGATCCCCACGAAACCGAAGATCGTTCGGAGATACGGCTCCTGGAAATCATAGGGGCGGGTTGTGTCAGAAGTGTAGCTCCCGCCACGGCTTGCGAGAACGACCATCCGTTTATTTTTGGCCAATCCCTCGGTACCCCCATTATCGGTGTAGCGGAAAAGATACTTCGGCTGAACGATGACATCGATATACTGCTTCAACATGTAGGGAATGCTGAAATTCCACATCGGCGTGCTAATGACATAGAGATCAGCGGAAAGGAAGCGGTCGATATGCTGAAGGATCTCGTCCCAAGCTTCCTTGTACTCTCCAAATAAATCTTTACCCCCTAAAAGCAGGTACTTTCCGTCGACTCTTTTCATGCTGAGGGTGGGAATCTCTTCTTTGACGAGATCGAGCTCATCGACGACCCAATCGGGATGTCTTTGTCGAAATGTATCTAGGAAAACCTCAGCAATTTGCAGGGTTCTCGATGCGTCCTCCCTAGGGCTTGCGATGATATGCAGCAATTTTTTCATAACAGCATCCTTTGATCCCTATATGCATTTTTTGGCCTCGAGATGCAAGCGCCATTCCCTTTGCAGAAGATGGAGAATTCGAGTAAACTATCCACATCAACTTGAGGTGTTATGAAGAAAAAATTTGGTTTAGCATGCATGCTCGCAGTAGCTCCACTACTCGCCGAAACGAAAGTTTTGGCCATCGCCGGAAGTACGAGGGCCGATTCCTACAACAAGAAACTCGTAAAAGAAGCGTCTGAGATAGCACGCGAGATGGGTGCGAAAGTCATCGTCGTCGACCTCAATGATTTCCATATGCCGTTTTACGATGCCGATTTCGAGAGAAGAGAAGGGATGCCGGCGAATGCCAAACGTCTTCGCTCTCTCATGATGTCCTCCGACGCCATCATCATCGCTTCACCCGAATATAACGCCTCTATCCCCGCTGTTCTTAAAAATGCGATCGACTGGGCTTCCAGAAGCGAAGATGGAAAAGGCTCTCATGATGCGTTTAAAGGGAAGAAGTTCGCGATCATGAGCGCATCTCCAGGCCGAGGTGGAGGAGTAAGAGGACTTGCTCACCTGCGCTCCATCATCGAAGATGTCGGCGGAGAAGTTTTAGAGAAACAAGTTACCATCCCAAGAGCGCATACTTCCTTCACGGCTGATGGAAACCTAGAAAGTTCTGCGACAAAAGAGCAAATCAAAGAAGAGTTGGCTGATCTCATTCCCACGAACGTAAAAATCGTCAAAATCTCGCCGTAAGAGTTTGTCTAGGAATTTTTGAGTTTGAGGGGCAATTCAACTTTCTCGTCTGGTTGATTATGGAAAATGGAGCTGACTTAAATTAAGTCAGCGTAATTTGAATAATCAACCAGACCAGAAAGGAAATTGAACAGCAAATTCAAAAATTCATAGACAGACTCGAATTCCAAAGCTTAGGCCTTGCGCCCAAAAGCTATGGTTTTTGAAGAGGACGCGGGGATAGCTCGGGCCTTGAGGGGCCGGAGCTTTCCCTGGAGTGCCAAAAGGAATTGGTCCAGGTCCCGTGCCGACCGTTTCCCTGGAGGCATCGGCAAGTCCTGTCAATGTGGTGTTGATGTCTCGATCGATCTGCTCGCCTGGCCGCAAGACTTGTGTGATCCACAGAAAATTGTAGCCGATCGATACCTCGACATTTTTCCCGAGACGATAGCCTCCTCGCAAACCTGCATCGAATAAGGCCGAAAAATGCCACTTCGCATAATTGCCTATATTGGTCGGCTGCGCAAAAACTCCGCCGGGTAGAATATCTCCAGAAGTTCCCAGCGTCTCAAAGAACAGATTGCCATTCGATGTCTGCGTATAGCCATGGATGTTTAACCTCTCTCGCATACCGCCTAATGCCACTTTCATGCACCCGCACAAACTCCATTTTTGGCAGATATAGCGCGTCTTTAGCCCTAACTGTCCGCTGAAGAAATCATTTCCTGTTTTGAAACGGTCGTGAAGATTGGCGAAGGCAAATCCAAATTCATAACCCGGCGCCGATTGTGTCAAGACATCGAAGTGAAATGTTTCATCGAGCTCCAGCCAGCGAAAGCCTGCAATCCCTTCGAGTTGCACATCGTAGTGTTTGACCAATCCAAATATTCCGCTTAGCTCGGCTCCTTGGAGGATACTCGTCAACTTCAAGCGACAGTCTGCTTGAAACCCGGGATCTGCGCCAAAAGGTCCTGCCAAAATATCGATGGTTTCTCCGGGGACGCCATTTAACCCAAATACACCTGTCACATCGAAGATCGGCACCGCTAAATTTTGCGAACCCGGCTCGCCCGATGTGCCAATCGATTGTTTCCGAACTACTCTCGGCAAAAGGAAATAGTCCGCCTCGAGTCCATACTTATCTTGGATGGCCCAAGAACCGAAAGTGATTTGAAATCCCTTCATCCATCGCATGTCAATATGCGTATCCCCCAGTACGACTTCTGTTCCCGGTTGCCCTATAGCTCCAGGAAGCGGGTCGGAAAAAGAAGCCGCGGTAACAAGGGGAATCGGCACGGGCTGATTTTTTATCGACCAAAGAAGAAAATCACCTTTGAGCCAATAACGCTGAGAGGGCGGATCGCTGAAAAGAAACGTCTGTAGCAAAAGAAGGAAGAGAATGGAGCGTTTCACGTGGTGAAACTCTTAAATCTGATCCACCATCTACCGTCGGTTTTGATAAGCGTGATGTAATCGGTAAAGAGAAACGGTCCTACGGCTACGCGCGCTTTGACCATTGCAACATCGCCCGTTTTATCGAGCATGACAATCTGTTTATCGTACTTCTCTTTTTTGGATGCGGCTGTAGGAGGCGCTGTGACCCGGGCGATGAACTCGGTAAGGTTCCAATCGACGATTTTTCCTTCGATGTTCCCTATAATCCTGACTTCGGGATAGAACGCTTGTCTGAGCAACTCACCATTGCCTTCATAGGTGCCTCTAAAATAATGATTCACCACTGCTCGAATTGCCAGCTCATCGTTATCCATTCTCAAAGCCCCTTTTTATCTTAGAAATACTGAAAAGCCCCTCTTGTACGCAAGGCTATTTCCGAGATAAACTGCCAGGATGCGAAAAACCGTTCCCCTTTATCCAGACGGCGTCTTTTTCTCGATGGAAGAACTCGAGGTCCGTTTGCAATTTCGTTTCTTGCCGCAGAACGCCTTCGAATCCCCCGAGGATGAAGAGCATGTTCGCTTGCGTGGACTTGCCAACTTCGAAAGTGGCGAGGTGTCCGCCGAATCCCAAGAGCTAGGGAAACGCTTCATTCAGGAAATCCAATCGGCCTACATTCCCCCTGTTTCGGTCCGCTTAGTCGATGAAAGTGTCGGATATGGACTCTTTGCCGAAAGCGACCTGCCTCAAGGAGCGTATGTTGGCGAATATACCGGGATCGTTCGGCGAAATGATCTTCGAAGATACCTCGGCCCGATGAACAATTATTGTTACAACTATCCGATTCTCGATGAACTAGGACGAAGTTTCGTGATCGATGCCACACAAGGCAACCTCACGAGATTCATCAATCACAGCTTTACGCCCAATCTTCTTCCCATCCATGTGTATTACGAAGGATTTTATCACCTCATCTTCCTCGCTCTAAAACCTATTGAGAAAGGCACCCAACTCACCTACGACTACGGAAAAAATTATTGGTACGTTCGCGACAAACCCCTCGAATTTTGACAAAAGGCACTTCCATGCGCAAATCGACACTTGTATTGACCCTTTTCTGCACGCCTCTTTTGGCCACACCGGATTGGCGATATTCCCTAGCCCTGGCTGATGAAGCCTTGCCGAAACCCGAAGAAATCAAAGCCAAACTTTCGACATCGGAAACTTCCTTCGATTCCCCTTTTTCCAACCGCTATGGAAGCAAGGAAATGCGGGAGTTGTTTTCCAGGCAGACAAAACATTCGACATGGCGAAAAATTTGGGTGGCACTTGCTGAAAGCGAACAAGAATTGGGTCTTCCGATTTCCAATGCGCAGATCGAGGAGATGAAGGCCCATATTTACACGATCGATTTTGCCCTAGCCGATAAGATCGAGAAAGACTTGAAGCACGATGTCATGGCCCATGTCAAAACCTATGGAGTCGACTGTCCTCTAGCAAGACCGATTATTCATTTAGGGGCCACTTCCTGCTTGATCACCGACAATGCCGAAGTGATCGTGATGCAAGATGCCTTAACGATCATCGAACGGAAATTGCTTACGTTACTCAAAACTCTCGCTAAGCAAGCCGATTCTTACAAAGACCTTCCTTGCTTGAGCTATACCCATTTTCAGGCGGCGCAACCCACGACTGTCGGGAAACGCTATGCTCTATGGCTGCAGGATTTTTGGCTCGATTGGCAAGATCTGCAATATCGGCAGGATACCCTTCGTTTCCTCGGCGTCAAAGGCGCCACAGGCACGCAAGCATCCTTCCTCGAACTCTTCGATGGCAATCATGAGGAAGTCAAAGCTCTCGAATTGCTCGTCGCCGCAAAACTCGGCTTTTCGAACATCTTTGCTGTCTCCGGTCAAACCTACACGCGCAAGCAAGATATACAAGTGCTCTCGATTCTCTCAGATATCGCAGTTTCCGCGCACAAAATGGCCACCGATCTTCGACTTCTTGCGCATATGAAGGAAATCGAAGAACCGTTCAGCGACAAGCAAATCGGATCTTCCGCTATGCCCTACAAACGCAATCCCATGGAAAATGAACGTGTTTGTTCCCTTGCACGCTACGTCATGGCTCTTGCCGAGAATCCCAAGTACACCGCCGCAATTCAATGGCTCGAGCGCACCCTCGACGATTCCGCTAATCGCCGCCTAGCCATTCCTGAAGCGTTTCTCGCGATCGATTCGATCCTCGATTCCCTCATCAAGATTGCAGGCAATTCGGTCGTCTATCCAAAGATCATCGAAAAGAATCTGCAGGCAGAACTCCCCTTCATGGCCACGGAGAATATTCTCATGGCCTGCGTGAAAAAAGGGGCCGATCGCCAAGCCATCCACGAAAGACTCAGGCAGCTCTCGCAACTCGCCGGAGATCAGATCAAGCTGGAGGGCAAGGACAATCCCCTACTCGAAATGATCGCAAACGATCCTGCGATCCCACTTTCTGAAGATGAACTTTTCGAGATCATTTCGGATAATTGCTTTATCGGAAGAGCTCCGCAGCAAGTGACGGAGTTTCTCGATGAAGTGGTTTACCCTTCACTGAAATAGATCTTCGAAGCGCTGTTTAGATTTGGTGTCTTTGGGCGGAGGCGGTTTGCCGAGGAGAGAAAAATCCTCGCACAGATTCATTTTCGCCCGATCGGCCACAAACTCCGTTCCAGGAACTGCGCAATCATTCGGAAGGCCGGGTTTGTAGTGCTTGCAATTCTTGCAGACATGCAGATCCGCGCTGCATTTATCGCATGTCTCGCGAAAGGTGATCTTTCCCCAAGCAGGATCGGGCAGTGAACTTCCACAATTCCAGCAATACATCCAAGGGTTCTCTAAAAACTGCGAAGGATCAAGAGTAGACAAAAATTGAATTGTTCACAAAACTTCGAACATGAACGATATCTCTTTCATCGGAATCATCATCGCCTTTTTCGGGCTATGTGCACTTTATTGCCAGGCGTGGGAAAAACCTAAAGAATAGGGAAGCAATTGGACTTTTTTGGCTGGCTGCAACTCATCTTGTATGTCGTGATTCTTTTTCTGCTCACGAAGCCCTTAGGGCTGTATCTCACGCAAGTCTTGGAAACCGATGGAAAAACTTTTCTCGATCCTGTTCTCAAGCCGATCGAACGGCTCCTCTATCGTTTTTTGCGCGTCGATCCAATGAAGGAACAGAACTGGAAGGAATACACCTTTTCCTTGCTTGCCTTCAATCTCATTGCGGCTTTGCTTACCTATGGAATTTTGCGTCTGCAACATCTTCTCCCTTTGAATCCAGAACATCTCGGCCCTGTCGCCGACCATCTCGCTTTCAATACTGCTGTCAGCTTTGTCACCCAGACGAATTGGCAAAGTTATGGCGGTGAAACGACGATGTCCTATTTTTCGCAGATGATCGGGCTCACTTTGCAAAATTTCATCTCTTGCGCTGTTGCCTTAGCTGTAGCTGCAGCCCTTGTGCGAGGAATTGCCAGTAAACGAGAAACCGTGGGCAATTTTTGGGCCACGACGATCCGTTCGATTCTGTATCTGCTTATCCCTCTTTCTCTGCTCCTTTCTTTACTTTTAGTATCGCAAGGGATGATCCAAAATTTTCACTCCTATACGGAAGCCCATACACTAGAGGCCTCTACGCAAACAATCGCGCAAGGACCCATGGCCTCGCAAGTGGCGATCAAAATGCTTGGTTCGAATGGAGGCGGCTTTACTGGGGCGAATGCTTCGCATCCTTATGAAAATCCGACGCCCTTGTCGAATTTCCTCCAAGTGCTCGCGATCCTCGCGCTACCCTGCGCCATGACCTATTATCTCGGTAAGATGGTCAAAGATCAAAAGCACGGATGGGCCGTATGGAATGCCATGCTCCTTCTCTTTTTAGCAGGGGTACTCATCTGCTGGCATGCCGAATCGGTGGGAAATCCTCATTTCAAGCTTTTAGGGATCGAATCTGGGAATATGGAAGGAAAAGAAGTCCGCTTTGGGATTTTCAATTCCTCTCTTTGGGCTACGGCAACTAGCGCGACCTCATGCGGCGCGGTCAACTCCATGCACGATTCCTATACACCAATGGGAGGGCTCATTCCCATGCTGAACATCCTTCTCGGCTGTCTCATCTTCGGGGGAACAGGAGCCGGTTTGTATGCTTTGATCATCTATGTCGTTCTGACCATTTTCCTTGGAGGGCTCATGGTCGGAAGGGTTCCCAAGTATCTGGGGAATAAAATCGAAGCCTACGATATCAAAGCCTGCATGGCCTATGTGATCGTCTCGGCTTTTGGGATTCTCGTGTTTACTTGTTGGGGCGCGCTCAGTAGTTGGGGACTTGCAGGATTGAAAAATGCCGGGCCGCATGGATTCAGCGAGATTCTCTATGCCTATGCCGAAGCGAATTCTAATAACGGCAGCGCGTTTGCCGGTCTGACTACCAATACATCCTGGTACAACACGACTTTAGGCATCGCCATTCTAATAGGGCGCTATCTCATGATCGTTCCTGTGATGGCGCTTGCCGGAAATCTCGCGAGCAAACCACGCTATGCCTTCACCGCTGCGAGTTTGCCGATCACGACCTTGACTTTTAGCCTTTTTCTCGCCGGGGTCATTGTCATTATCGGCGCTCTCATCTTCTTTCCTGCCTTATCGATCGGTCCTATTTTGGAATACTTCATCATGAACTATACGAATATCCTCTACTAAGCTATGGCCACAAAAATCTATTCGGTTTTCACCCGCGAGATCTTAGGTCAAGCCACCTTCGATGCGTTCAAGAAACTCAATCCATGGACCTTGAAGAGAAATCCCGTCATGTTCGTCTGCGAAATCGGCGCAGCGATTACAACCGCAGAACTTCTTTTCCATGTCCAAGAAGCCTCGTTTTCTTTCGTGCTGCAGATTTCCCTTTGGCTATGGATCACGGTTCTCTTCGCGAACTTCGCTGAAGCATTAGCGGAAGGAAAAGGACGGGCGCAAGCAACCGATTTACGAAAAACACGCACGCAACTCATCGCCTATCGTCTTGCTGCCGACAAGAGGACGTATGAGCATGTCGATGCCCGCCTTCTAAAAAGAGGAGACCAGATCCGCATTTCGACAGGCGAGGTGATCCCAGCCGATGGCGAAGTGATCGAAGGGGCAGCTTCTGTGGATGAATCGGCCATCACAGGAGAATCCGCTCCCGTCATTATCGAAGCAGGTTCCGATCGGTCCTCTGTGACAAGCGGCACGAAAGTTCTTTCCGATTCCATCATCGTGCAAGTGACCGCCAATCCTGGAGAGGGTTTTCTCGATCACATCATCAAGCTCGTCGAAGATGCTAGACGGCAAAAAAGCCCCAACGAAATCGATTTGATCATCCTTTTGTCAGCAATCACTCTCATTTTCATCATTGTCGTCATCGCATTCAAACTCCTAGCGCTCTATGTTCAAGTCTCTGTAATGATTACGATCTTGGTGGCGCTTCTTGTATGTCTGATCCCTACGACCATTGGAGGACTTCTTTCTGCGATCGGGATCGCCGGAATGAGCAGAATGATCCACGCCAATGTCCTGGCCATGTCGGGCCACGCCGTTGAAGTCGCAGGCGATGTCGACGTTTTGCTCGTCGACAAGACAGGAACCATCACGCATGGCAATCGCGAAGCAACCGCTTTTATTCCCACAGCCGGAGAAAGCGTTCAGGCTTTAGCAGAAATCGCTTTGCTCGCTTCTTTGGCCGATCAAACTCCCGAAGGAAGAAGCATCGCCGCTTTGGCTAAGCAGAACTTTGGGCTGCAGACTGGTCATAGTCCTGATGCTGTCCTCATCCCCTTCACTGCCCATACGCGCATGAGCGGGGTCGATCTCGGACCAAGAAAAATCCGCAAAGGGGCAACCGATGCGATAGAAAAATTTGTCCGTGAGCAAGGAGGCGCTTTTCCTCCCGATGTTCGCCGTATTTCCAATGATATTGCTAGACAGGGAGGCACTCCTCTTGTCGTCGTCGAAGGTACAAAAGTCCTCGGTCTAGTGCATTTGCAAGACGTTTTGAAAACGGGCATTAAAAGTCGTTTTGACGAGATGCAGCAAATGGGCCTCAAGATCATCATGATCACCGGCGATAATCCCCTCACAGCTGCATCGATTGCCACTGCAGCAGGAATCCACCATTTTCTGGCAGAGGCCAATCCCGAGGCTAAATTGGCATTGATCCATAGCGAACAAAAAGCAGGCCATCTCGTCGCAATGACCGGAGATGGCACTAACGACGCTCCTGCTTTAGCGCAAGCCGATGCTGCGGTCGTTATGAATACTGGCACGACAGCGGCGAAGGAAGCCGGTAACCTGATCGATCTTGATTCCAATCCCACAAAGCTCATCGATATCATAAAAATCGGCAAGCAGCTCCTTCTGACTCGCGGAGCGCTCACGACGTTCAGCATCGCCAATGATGTGGCCAAATATTTCGCCATCATCCCTGCCGTTTTAGTCCAAGCTTTTCCTTCGATCAGCCCTTTGAATGTCATGCGGCTCAGTACGCCGCAGAGCGCCATCTTAAGCGCTATCATTTTCAACGCGCTCATCATCGTAGCTCTCATTCCTCTTTCTGTACGCGGAGTACGCATACGCCCTATCTCCGCTAGCGAACTCTTCCGACGTAATTTTTTTGTCTATGCTTTAGGAGGAATCATTGCGCCATTCATTGGAATCAAACTCCTCGACTGGCTAATCGTAGGTCTAGGAATTATATGAAAAAGCTTTTTTCAGAACTTTGGAGATCGATCCTTGCGACACTGGCTTTCGTCATCATCTGCTGCTGCATCTATCCTCTATTGATCTGGATGCTCTCCAATGGTTTTTTTCATTCCAAAGCCAAGGGTTCCATGATCGTCAAGGAAGGGACAATCGTAGGTTCGGCGCTCATTGGGCAAAATTTCACAGATCCTAGATATTTCCATCCTCGCCCTTCTGCAGCAGGATCTTCTGGCTACGATGCGACGCATTCGGGTGGAAGCAACCTTGGACCTACATCCCAAGAACTGATGACTACAGTTAAAGCGCGCGTGGATGCTTACCGTCTTGAAAATGGCTTAGATGCCAATTTCAAGATCCCGGCCGATGCTGTCACGGCTTCAGCCTCGGGACTCGATCCTCACATTAGCCTAAAAAATGCGCTTCTCCAAGCGCCTAGAGTCGCTAAAGCACGCACTATCAGAGAAGCTGAGGTTCTCAGTAAAATCGAAGACCTTAGAGAAGGAAGGTCTTTGGGAATTTTTGGCGAACAAAGGATCAACGTGCTGAAATTGAATCTCGCACTAGATAAACAATGAACACTCATCAACGCCTCATCACCGTTTTCATTTTGCTGATGCTTATCCCTGCCTTGCTGGGCATCAATGAATTTGCTCAGTCCTTGCCTGCTATGACGCGCTTTTTCCATTCTTCGATGAGCAGCATGCAATTTACGATAAGCCTTTTTCTTTTCGGCATGGCCATTGGGCAATGGATCTGCAGGCTTCTTTCTAATCGCTTGAGTAAAAAACCTATTCTTCTTTCAGGGGCGCTTCTTTATCTGATCACCTCGCTCCTATGTCTATTTTCTACGCATCAAGCTGAGCTTTTAGTTAGCCGCTTTTTCCAAGGCATCGGAGCGGGCGCTTTTGCCATGATTTCTCCGGCTCTGTTGAGGGAAGCTATAGACAAGGATAACGTAGGAAAAGCCTCTTCCTATTATTCGATGAGCTATGCTCTTATTCCACTATTTGCGCCGGTCATCGGCGGCTACATTCAAGGACTTGTCGGCTGGAGCGATAATTTTACGTTCCTATTCCTTGTCGCTTTGCTCTTTGCATTAATTGGCGGGACCAAACTCCCTGAAAACAAATCCGCAGAAAAACCTTCTCTACATTTCCGGCAGCTTCTGCAAACCTCTCGAACTCTATGGATACATTTCCCCTATATGCGCTCTGTCTTGTGCATGATTTTTTCCTGGTCGACGATCATCGCTTTCAGCATGTTCGCCCCTTTTCTTCTACAATCAACGCTTGGCGCTTCTCCAGTGGACTGCGGAAATTATTCCTTTCTCGCGTGCTTAGGTTTTCTCTTGGGATATTATTGCAATGTCCAGTTAAGGAAAAAAGGTGATGCCGAAACTGTCATCAAAGTGGGCCTTTTCCTTGCGATTTTTATCTGCACGATTCAAGTTTTCCTCGTGGCGCTTGGCTATTTCAATCTAGGCATCGTGATGATCCCCACGGTGATTCTCATGGGCGCTATAGGACTCATCTTCCCCGGCCTTTATTCCCAAGCAACGGCCGCTTTTACCGAGAATACCGGCCTTGCCAGTTCTCTGATCGGGTGTTTTGTTTTGCTCGGATCTGCGGTTCTCACTGGCCTCATGACCCTTTTCGAGCCCGATGCAGCGATCAGTCTGCCTGTAATCAATCTTTTACTTGTTCTCCTCTGCTTTATCCTTTTCTTTTTACGAGATGTAAGCCTTTCGAATTCATAGGCTTATTTTTTTTGCACAAAAGTGCTTGAGCCTCACGTTACGTAATAGCTCATATTCGTAGGCATCCTCTAAAATTGATGGTATTGGAGGGAGGGATTATGCAACGTTTTTATGTAAATTCAGGCATAGCGAGCGCAAGGAGCTTGAACAAACCGCGAGGAATAAATAGTTCGCAAGAGATCCTATTTATGACGAGCGGTTTATTCAAGATCGAAGCGCGCAGCATGCCTCAATTTACAGAAAAATCGTTGTATAATCCCTAAAAGCTTTATGGCGTACTCAGTAAAGAAACTAGCCGAGCTTTCGGGCGTCAGTGTCCGAACGTTGCATTACTATGATGAGATTGGCTTGCTTAAGCCCGCCTATCATAGTGAGGGTGGTTATCGGCAGTACGAAGAAGAGCAGCTCTTGCTTTTGCAGCAGATCCTATTTTACCGGGAACTAGGGTTTGCGCTGAAGCAGATCAAAAAGATCTTGGGGCGGAGTGATTTCGATAAGATTGCGGCGCTGGCTTCTCACAGAGAAGTTTTGATGAAAAATGTCGCAAGAACGGGAAAGCTCATAGAAACCATCGACAAAACGATCAAGCATTTGAAAGGAGAAGAGTCGATGAAAGACGAAGAACTATATGGTGGTTTCATCACCAAAGAAAAACAAAAAGAATACGAAGCGTATTTGAAAAACCGATTAGGAGAAGATCATCCTGCTTTTGCCGAGTGTGAAAAGAAAGCAAAACACTTGACGAAGCAAGATTGGGAAGAATCCCAAAGAAAAGGAGATCTTCGCATGAGAGCTCTTGTGAAACTGATGCAACGTCAGCTTCCTCCCAGCTCTCCGGAAGTGCAAGCGATTGTTCGCGAACACTTCGAATGGCTCAAAACGCTTTGGACGCCGAACAAAGAATCTTTTATCGGATTAGGACAAGGGTATACCGAGTTCGAATGGAAAAAGTACTTTGGGACGTATGACGACAATCACCCCAAGCTCGCTATGTATTTAGCAGCAGGGATGAAAGAGTTCGCAGAACGCGAATTGTCATAATGAACACTTGGCAGCCGGAGGTCTCCGGCTGCTTTTTCTTATTTCTGTCCAGGACGATGCGGAAATGTATAGGAATACATATAAGGCATTCTATTTGGATTAGTAGCATGCTCTTTCAATCCGCATGTGCAGAGATTCTGTTTGCCGATATACAAAGGCCATTCACCATCCTCTAAAAGGTCTGCCGCGCTAGGATCGATATTCACATAGATCATACGCTGGGCAGCCGGGTTGACCGGTTTCTCTTTATCGCAGCGATGGAAAATCCTACCACTTTTATAGTTGCTATGGAGAACGACGCAATCGCCTAATCGGATCCAGCCCACGATGTTGCCAAGGACATTCGAAGGATGCCTTGGCGCAATAGTGAGTGTATTGATTCCAGCAAAGACTGCATCTCTACGAACGATCTGTTCTTCTTCCTGAGAAATTTCCGCCTTATTTTTTAACAACAAAGCAAGCGTATTGGGTTTTCTTGCTACGAGGGCGTAATGCACAGGCGTATTTCCAACAAGATCTTTTGCATTGCGATCAGCGCCTTGCTGAAGCAATCGCTCGCAGAGAGCCTCATCGCCAGCCCTTGCCGCTTCATGAAGAGGAGTAATCAATAACTTCTGTTTTAAAGCTTGCGACCCTTCGGGTCCGAAAAGCGGCGCGAAGACTGCGTCTTTGAGTTGGTCGATGGCTTCTTTATTAACTATTGCCCCGGCAAGCAATAGTTCTCGAACTGCTGCGGGATTTTTCTCGAGAAGCGCATGATCCATAGCCGTCTTATTCGTATTATCCTGACCGTGAATCATGACCTTTTGTTTCAATAAGGCTTCAAGATAGCGACCATCGCGATCGAATTTCGCGACGAGATGGAGGGGCGTCATTCCTTCGGCATTGGCGATATCGGCGCCAGCGCCTTTTGCGAGCAGAAACTCAAAAGCCCCCCATTGTTTCTCCATTATCGCTATGCAAAGAGGAGAGTTGCCCAATGCATCAGGTTCATTGATATCCTCTTGGCCATCCTCAAGACATTTTCTCAGGCCTTCAATATTCCCTTGGGCAGCATATTGGTGCTGAAGCGAAGTCATGATCG
Organism: uncultured Simkaniaceae bacterium; assembly: GCA_963813105.1. Classification (GTDB taxonomy): domain Bacteria; phylum Chlamydiota; class Chlamydiia; order Chlamydiales; family Rhabdochlamydiaceae; genus JAGXTH01. The sequence goes on along the minus strand of CAWEXT010000003.1, from coordinate 458,593 downwards.
GATCGGGCTTTTTGTAAATAGAGCGCCAAAGAAGAGGTGGGTGATATAGGTGACCAACATTCCGCCTCAAGACTCCGAGGTTTCTCAGTAACATGAATAAGGTTCTATCCCTTCCATAGAAAACCTTCTCATCATTGACGTATTCGAATTCTCGCCCGTCGCCAGGCTGAGGTTCTCGTACAAACCTTGTAATATTCCGTGATTCAATTTGCGCCGTTCCTTCCCTTTCCCAAACCATCCCGTCATACCTCATGGGGATTTGGCAAGGAACATCAGTTGGCCTTTGCAGGATAAAGTGATTCAAAGATCGGCCTCCGTCATATCGCTGAATTAACACAGGCATTTGCGTATCTAGAAGAAGGGTGGTCAATCGGATATTGTCTTCATGATTCTTTACCACACTTTCAAATGAATCATGTTCATGAAGAAGAAAAAAGCCATCCATGAGAAGAAATCCAGTAGTTCGCTGGGGAAGACTATTTGCAGGGCGTAGATGATTAACTAATTGGACATAGGTACCTGGAGCATCGTTGACATGGCGGACACACCATTTCGTGAAGATCAAATCGAATAGGCCCTGAACTCCTTTATAGCCCCGTTTTGGGAACTCATCTTCCATTTCTTCAATGGTAAAAGCGCCTAGTTTATGGAGTTCGCATCGACCTATTTTAGTTATTTCATCACCATAATACGATTCTCCGCGCACACCAAAGATATGCACGCGAATATCGTCGGGCAAATCGGGTTGACTGTTGATGAATTTTGTAAATGCATCCAACCACTGAAAATTCCCCGCTCCAACATCCATGGCGTAAAAATCTTTTCTTTGAGGATCATTTTGTATGATGCGCTTGAATAATTGATGTTCATCGATACCGCAAATGCAGTATGTATTTTGCCCATTATAGGACGTCCAAGCACTGTTAGCATGCTTGCTCAATTCTCTTAAAGAATCTGCAACTGCGCTTTGAATGTATTTAGGTCGATCTCTCCAGTTTAAAAAATGGGGAAGAGCAACAACTTCCCTTGAAGCAAGCGGCGAGGCTAATCCAGCAGACGATGAAGAAGTCGACGGCACTGGTAGAGGTACAGTTGATGATTCCATTCGAGCAATTCCAGCACTTGAAGACGAGGAAGGGGGTCTTACGGGAGCATTTGTACCGGTTGATTTAACCGATGCCATGGCACACATAGAAAAGAACCTTTTTTTGAATTTTTGCTACAATAGCTTATAATAAAATTAATTAGATGGAATTAAGAATCAGATTTGAAATTTTGTTTTTAACATGAGACGAAAGGCGTAATTAAATTTTTTATTTGTCAGAAAGAACAATGGATTTAAGCAATGAATTTTAAGGACTTAGGCCTGGAAAAAGATGGTCTATAACGCCATCCTTTTTTCTTTGCGTGCTAAAGATCCCTGATCTAGGATCCGATTAGGGAGCTTTCTATGTCCGATCTGTTAAAACCCCCGAGATTTTTCATCCTTCTGGCCCTTATTTCTCTGGCCACAGTATCGGCTGTTCTTTTTACACCGGCGCTACCTGAACTGGCTCGCGCATTCAAAATTTCTCCGGCAAAAGCCCAATGGGCGATGTCGATATACCTGTTTGGTTTTTCTTTAGGACCTCTGGTGTATGGCCCACTTGGAAACCGGATCGGCCGCAGAAAATCGCTCCTTTGGGGCGTCGCCATTTGCATGATTGGATCGATCTTGGCATTTTTTTCCGGCTCGTTTTGGATCCTTTGTCTCGGAAGATTTATCCAAGCTATCGGCGCGGCGGCAGGATTGAAACTCACCTTTACGATGGTAGGCGATCTTCATGCGGGTCAAGGCGCCGTAAAAACGCTTTCTCTTTTGATGTTAGGATTAGCCATCGCGCCGAGCTTCGGTATTACGATCGGCGGTATATTAACCGCCCTCTGCGGCTGGAAAGGCTGTTTCGCCTTTCTAACTCTTTATTCAGCTCTGATTTTTTGGCTTTCTCTTAAGCTGCCCGAAACAGCAAAACACCTCGATCCAGACGCTTTGCAAGTTCGAAAAATCGCTCATGGCTATGCTACGCAATTCAAGGATTTCAGCATCACGATGCATGCTTTGCTCATGGGACTTCCCGTAGCGATGATCTATATTTTTGCCAATGACGCTCCCTATATTGCGATCGATTCATGGCAAATAACGCCTGTCCAATATGGGTTTTTCAACCTGCTGATTCCAATCGGGACGTCACTTGGATTATTAGCAGGAAACCGCTTGGCGGGAAAGATGGCTGTCCGAAACGCCATGTGTTTGGGCATTTTAGTGACGGCGATCGGCATTCTTGCGATGTTCTACTGTATAGCTAAACATTGGTATACTGGCTGGAGTCTTTTCGTTCCTCAATCCATTATCCAAATGGGGGGCTTTTTTCTTTGGCTATTTGCTTCATCCCATGGACTCTCTGGAGCAACCGATAAATCGAATGCATCGGCTGTGATGCAGTGCATCAATATAGGAACAGCTACCTTAGGCACCCTTTTCGTCGGGGCTTTTGTGCCTAAAGTAGGCTTCTCGATCCCTGTTGTTTTTGCTTTGCTGACGGTGGCGATTGCCATCGTCTGGATTCAACTCCGCGACCATCATCGAAGAGCTAGCTAATATTCACCAAGACTGATTTGACTTCCATGTATTCGCGAAGTCCTTCGATACCCCCTTCCCTGCCGATTCCGCTCTCTTTGAAACCGCCGATGGGGATCTCATGAGTATATCCGTCGCCGTCGTTGACGCCGATAAAGCCATACTCTAAGGCTCCTGAAACGCGAAAGATCCTTGCCGCATCTTTGCTGAAGATGTAGGCGGCAAGACCATAGATTGAATCATTGGCACGTTCGATCACTTCTTCTTCATCACTGAACGAAAGGATATTGGCTACTGGCGCAAAAATCTCATTTTGGCAGATCGCCCAATCATCCTTGGAACCTTCGATCACTGTCGGGGCGTAGAAAAATCCTTTCGCATATTCCCCCTCAGTCAAATAGTGACCGCCGAGCAGAATCTTCCCGCCTTTGGCTTTTGTTTCGTCGATGAGTTTTTGGGTCCTCTCGCGGGCGATTTTGGTGATCATCGGACCGATCTTTACCCCTGGCTCAAACGGGCCGCCGACTTTGAGTTTTTTTACGTACTCGACGAATTTCGCAACGAAGGTCTTGTAGATCTTGTCTTGCACATAGATCCTGTTGGCGCAAATGCACGATTCTCCGCCGACGCGTAAGAACTTGATGGCAGCGACCCTTTCGACCGACTTGTCGAGATCGCAATCATCGAATACGAGCACGGGAGCATTGCCGCCGAGTTCCAGCGATAGTTTCTTTACCTGCTGCGCAGATTGTGCCATGAGGAGTTTGCCCACACCAACCGAACCGGTAAATGCGATCATTTTGACGACTGGATCGGCGAGGAATTCTGCAGAAATTGGTTTAGGATCAAGACACGTGACGATGTTGAATACTCCTTTTGGGAATCCCGCATCATGCCAAGCTTCGGTTATTGCAAGAGCTGTGAGCGGCGTATCTTGCGCAGGCTTGAGCACGACGGTGCAGCCTGCAGCAAGCGCAGGTGCGATTTTCCGCGTGATCATATTCGCAGGGAAATTCCAGGGAGTGATCGCCCCTATGACACCGAGGGGTTGAAGAGTCGTCCAAAGTTTTTTATGAGGAAAGGGCGAGGGAATCGTCTCTCCATAAGCTCTTCTGCCTTGTTCGGCGAACCAACTCAAATACCCTGAACAAAACTGAACTTCTTGTTTTGCTTCTTCGAAGGGTTTTCCATTTTCTAGAGAAATCAGTCGCGCGATTTCATCTGTGCGAGCAAGAATATTGGCTTCGGCCCGTCTCAAGATATTGCCTCTTTCTTTCGCAGGAACTTTAGCCCAGAGAGGGAAAGCATCGCGGGCAGCCGCGATCGCTTTTTTGACTTCTGCTGTTCCGCCATCTGCTATGTGGGCAAGAAGTTCGCTTGTGGAAGGGTTTCTTAGCTCGTAGGTCTTATTGCCTACGGCCGAGATCCACTCGCCATTGATGTACATTTTTTTTGTGAGGTCTTTCATACCCTTCGCATAGGGGATGAAAGAGTGCGAAGTCAAGATTTTTTAAGAGGACTTATCGCCCAAACTAGATTCTTTTCATTGTTATGCAGCTCTTGAGCGATGGAAAAATGGGCAGAGACTTTTTTCCGCCACCAATCTGAAGGCTTTATCGTAAGATGAAGCGATGTTCCTATATCCTTGCCAAATTCATCTTCGATCATACAGAGGCTGATCAACCCTCCTTTTTTCATCCTACTCGCCATCGCTTTCAAGGAAGCATCCACCTTTTCCTCAGGAAGATGCTCGAGTAGATCGAAGGAAATGATCCAATCGGCAGCCTCTAGATCTGTGGGAAGATCCCAAAGGCAGCCCTGGACAAACTGGACGAGAGGATCGGAACCGACCGTCTGGAGAAATATATCAGGATCTAAACAGTCTTCGCAGAAATCGACAAGATGCGTCTTAAGACCTGCTTTCAGAAGAGGGGTTGCGGACCTGCCGGTACCGCAACCAAAATCGATGATCGAATCCCCTTTTTCGATCTTGTTTTTGAAAAACTTCGAGAAAAACAAGAACGAGACTTTCGGCGGGACTATAATGCCGATACTCAGGGAAAAAGCGCCAAAGAGTGTCGTACTTCTTCTTCTCTTCGGCCGCTAGACTATCCATTCTTCGCTATCGCTGGACCATTCTTCAGAGCCGGCGACCATTCGCGGTCGGGATGGTGGAAAAGGATTACGCAGATGACAGCAAGGCAGGTGAAGCCAGCGAGCAGCAAAAAGGCCCCCTGGTAATTCCCGGTCAGGTCGATGAGCCATCCTGTCAGAAGAGGGGCGATGATGCCTGCCAGTGAAAGGCAGCTCGAGGTAACCCCTTGAGAAGACCCTGAACGTTGTTTGGCGACATCGATGTTGATACTAAAGAATGCTGGCTGCGGCATAAGGCCGAATCCCAGTCCCAAGCTCAAGAAGAGCAAAGAATACCCCAAAGAATGGGTAAAACTGAGGGCCACGAAGAAAATAGCGGCGAGTAGCTGGCTACTCCAAATGAGGTGCGAGCGGGCCAACCGGCTGCTTCCTGTTCTTCGATAGAGCCAATCGGAAAGAAAGCCGCCTGCTTTGAGGAAAACGGCTCCGACTAGCCATGGAATGGTCAGATACCATCCTACGCTTTTGAGATTGAGTCCGTGCTGAGATAGAAAATATCCTGGAAGCCATAGGGTGGCAAAAAATAGCATGTACCCGAAGGCAAAATAGGCGATGTTATTGGCGATGAGTGCGGGATGGGTGAGGATGAAACGCCAGTCTAAAGGTGCTTTTTCCTTCTTGGATTCTAGCTTGTTTTGGCTAGGGGTGGCGATGAGCGCTTTTTCTGCCTCGCTCACAAAGGCGCTGTCTTGAGGCTTATCGCGGAATAGCCAATACCACACGAATGCCCAAACGATGCCTGAAATGCTGATGATGAAGAACATCGTTCTCCATCCGAAATCAGCGACGAGATAGGAAGTGATTGGAGCGCCGATGACCGCGGAAAGCGGGATGGCGACAAGGCCTAGCGATAGGGCGGTCGCCCGTTCTGATGGCGGAAGCCAATCGCTAATCGAGCGGGTCACTGCAGGGAAGTGAGGGCCTTCCGTTACACCGAGCAAGAACCGCAGTCCGATGAATCCCCAAAAACCTGCTGCAATACCCAGTAGGCCTACGCAGATCGACCAGCTAATCGCCGCAATCGGCCATACGATACGGGTGCCCCAAAGATCGACTAGCCATCCTCCGAAAATCGTCAGTAGAACATATCCCATCCCAAACGCCGATAGGATCATTCCAAATTGCGTATCGGTGAAATGAAACTCCGTTTTTAGGGGTTCTATGACGAAAGAGATAGCAGAACGATCGATGAAATTTACGAGGGTGATAAAGAAGATCATACCGGCGACGACCCACCGGAAATGGGACATGCGACCTTTCTGCATTGTTTTGACCCATCCTTTATAATTTGAGGACGATTTTGGAGCGGTTGGACTCATATTAATGGATGTCATAATCCCCTGGGGTTAGTCGTCTGTTCAACCTCTGCCAAGCATCTTTCTATGCTTCCAATTTAAAATCAATTACTTTTACCGCATGGATTCAAGCTCCGCATTGTTACTTCACTGGCAAATAAATATTCGAAGGTTTCGACCCGGATCTTTGCCTCTCGCATATCCTTCCCCCAAGTATAAAGACCGTGATTGCGAATCAGGAAGCCGTAGGGCCTGGGATTTAGTTTCATATAGTCAGCAACTTCTTTAGCTAGAGCGACCATATCCTGGTTATTTTCAAAGATAGGGATCGTGACTGTACTTTCATGGGTAGTGATCCCAAAAGCCTTGTGGATCTCGTACCCCTCCGTTACTAAGACTTTCTTTGGCGCTACGAGAAGCGATAATACGCAGCCATTTAGAGTGTGGGTATGGAGTACAGCCGAGATATCCTCAAAAAGAGAATACAATATCGTATGCAAAAGAGTCTCGGCAGAGGGCTTTTTCGTAGTGTTTTGCGCTTTGCCCTCCATATTGACCATGAGAATATCGTTCTTCGTGAGCTCGCCCTTATGTTTCCCCGAGGCCGTCATTGCCACGAACTCTGAATCGAGACGTATTGAAAAATTTCCTGAAGTCGCGGGACAGAGGCCTTTTTGATCGATAAAGCGTCCAACGCTCACGATCTCATCAGCCGCTTTTTCAAAGGCCGTCTCCTCCGCCACTAGGGGGCCACCCAGAAGGATGGCCCAAATTCCTAAAATTTTTAGATGTCGCATGGAAAACCTCCTACTCGATGTCGATTTGATTGAAGGTCGTTACCGAAGTATAGACACAGCCTGTAGGAGCGGCGCCGTCGCGGCAAAGCAAAAGCGTTTGCATACCGGCAGCGCTAGCGGCATTGAGTTCTTCGACCGTATCGGACAGGAAGAGTACGCTTCCGGGGGCGACGCCGATCTTCTGCGCAATGGCCTGGTAAGAAGCGGTTTCCTTTTTCCCACCTGTTTTCGTATCAAAATAGCCTGAGAAAAGAGGTGTCAAGTCCCCGTAATTCGAATGCCCGAACAAGAGCTGCTGCGCCTTGACGGATCCAGAGGAATAGACGTAAAGAGGGAAACCTTCTGATTTCCAATTCTTCATTTGCTGATAGGCATCTTCATAGAGGTGACCCTGAAAATCCCCCTTCATATACCCATCTTCCCACATCATTCCTTGTAGGGTTTTTAGACAGGTGATTTTCTTATCCTGCTGCATCCAAGAAAGCAGTGTCGCTATGACCTGTTCGAGATCGGCCTGGGGAGTCCCTGCAGTATCTTTAACTTCCTGAATGATTTGCGCGACTGCGGGATCTCCTTGATGGGCCATGAGATATTGCGCCACGTTCTTCTTCGCATAGGGAAAAAGAACATCGTGGACGAAGGAAATTGCCGTTGTTGTCCCCTCGATATCGGTCAAAATCGCCGATACCGTGCCATGAGGGAATTGTACTTGGGCGCATGGGCTATAGGTCTGCCCGTCACTTGTGTAGCGAAAGAGGGCAAACTCTTGGGTTGGTTTCGATGGGGATTGTTCTTCTATGATGACGATATCCGTTGTGCAGTCGATGGGTAACATGTTGAGCTCCAAATTGCGAGTTTCGAATGTTCTGAAAGACTTAACTTTCAGTGCGATAAACGTAAATTAAAGCAACTCGGATGTCAACGATCGTAGAATAAAAAAAATGTCCAAGATTGTCCACGATCTAGGATGTTATTAGACATCTAAAGACAATTTATTCTAATCCTGCCTAAACACGACATGATTCTTTAATAAATAAACTCGCAAATCTAATTATTGTATATTTAAATAATTTATTATTTTATATATTAATAATTGCAGGAGATGAGGGTTTAATTAGTTTAGATTGCAGTTATCCAAACTCTTGCCCTCGTTGAGGAATTTAAATAATTAGTTAACTAAATATTCAAAACCAAAAAGGGAGTTTATATGAGACGCCGACACATGGGCCATTCAAAGGCTTGGAGAAAACGAAAAATGATGCTCGCTCGTAAAATGCGACGCATCTCTAGCGACTTAAGAATGATTTCTAAACACATTCATTCTTGGTAAGAGCTTTTTAGTGGATTTGAGATCAATCCTTTTTGGCTGATCTCAAATCCATTTTTCGTTTCAATTTTCCCATTTTTCAGAATTTTGACGGTGGGCATCGTCCCTGCTACGGGGTTGCGATCGAACATCTTTGCCTGGATGAATTGGTAGACATAGGGCGCCGTGAAATACTGGCTATGTCCCCCGACAATCTCGGAGCAATCGACGAGCTGGACATTCTTAGGAAGCTGCCTTAGATCTTGAATCCCCTCAAAACCCAAAGCCTCCTTTCTTTCTGCGGTAGTATAAAGAAACTCTAGCACCTCGTCCTGCCTAGAATAGAAGACATAGAGGCTCTCGCAGTTCTGCATAGCAAGAGAGTAACGATGTTTCTTCTCGATATCGTCGTCGTCGATCGCAGGAGCTAAAGAAAAGAACTTCTGCACGAGCTTTCTTGTGAAGGGCTTGGAAGGATAGCTCAGCGCTTTAAAAACAAGACGGTTGCCCATGCTATGGGCAAGGATATCGACTTTGGCAGCCACCGAGGATAGAAGTACGAGATGCGACCTAGTTCTCGTGGCAAGCTCTTCAGCATGTTTTTTCGCTGCATAATAGTCTAGGGTGTCGTCATAGCCTGGCCAAAGATACCCAATGACCACCTCGTAGTAGTTCTTGCCCTCGGAATTTACCAACCCTACAAGATGATCGTAAACAAGGCGATAATGGGCGAGCGCCTCCTGTGGGGTGTTATCATATCCATGAACGAGGACTAAGACTCTTTTGTCTTTGAACTCTTTGAGGTCGATCTGGGCATGCGACTGGATCTCTGTCTCTTTTGAAATGTCATCGACATTCCAAAAATGCTCGCAGTCCGACATCACGAGATAATTCGCAGCAAGAAGCATCGAGAGCACCACAAGATCCTCCTTGTTGATAAAGAATTTTAGAAAAACCAATGCATATTGACTAGAGAAAATTTTCCGTGCTGCATACTCTGAAGCTTATGGACGAAATATTATCCCCAACGATCTATGAGTCGACTTCGAAGGAGTATGATCGTATTCGAACGGCCGATCCTGCGCTCGCCCTAGGACTGATCCGCCATCTTGAATACACCGACAAGGGACACTACCTTGATATCGGCTGCGGCTCGGGAAACTACACTCTGGCTCTAGCAGGTCATGGAATCGACATTGAAGGTTTAGATGTTTCCCCCTCAATGCTTAGCAAGGCTCGCGTCAAAGACCCAAAGCGACTCTGGACATTGGGAGACATGCATTCTCTTCCTTATGGGACAAATGTCTTTGACGGCGCCATAACGATGAACACGATCCATTACGTACGCAATACGCTTGAGGCGGTATTTAAAGAAATAGAACGGGTTCTTAAACCCAATGCACGCCTTGTCATCTTCATCGTCGAATTGCAGCAATGCATGAACTATTGGGTGGGACATTATTTCCCATTTTTTTGGGATGTTGGACGAAAATCTCTTTCTTCACGCGAAATGACGATGGAAACGCTTCAAAAAGCTGGTTTCGTAGATCTGAACGTGGAGCCATTTTTTGTGACTGAGAATACAGCCGATCTTTTCGCGCATGCTTGCAAATATCGGCCCCATCTTTTTCTGGATCCTAACATTCGCGCGACCATGACGCCATTTCAAAGACCGGAATATCAAGAAGAGATCGAAATCGGCTGTAAAAAGCTAAGACAAGATCTTGCATCAGGAGCTATCTATCGCGTGATCGCTCAGTATGAAACCGGCGTCGGCGAAGGGCTTTTCATCTCTGGAAAAAAACCTTAGCTGCTTCGATGTTTTTCCTTAAGTTGTCTGAACATTTGCCAACCGAAATCGGCGTCTTTATTCCCATGGAAGAGATACCATTGATTATAGGGAAATCGCTGCATGTCTGAAGGGTCTAAATGTAAATACGTATCGAAATACATATCGAGGGGATCGCAGAGAGGAAGCCGCCTTATTGCGCCGACTTTCCAAAGATTCACATTGAGAAGCGTTTCATCAAAACATGGCACTCCTAGATGATAGTGCTCCATACACATCCGATCCCATTCGACGATAAAGGGATTGCATTCTCTGGAAAAAACGATGAGATCTGCATGTACATAATGCATGGATCGCTTAGCCACTTTGAAATAGTTCATCGCTTCCTCCCAAACCCAGGCATCTGTTGTGTGCATTGGGCAAAGAGGATGATTTTCTACGAGATAACAATAGGTAAACAATTCATCGCATCCCTTGTTCAAAATAGCATCGGCATCGATGTAAACGCCATAATCGAGATCCGCCGCCAGAATCGCTTGAGGTTTGTAAACGTACGCCTTTCGATTTTCTAGATCCACGTCGATCCGTTTCTTAATCAAACGCGGATACATTTGCAGGGAAAAAGGAACGTCGGCATTGACGCCTACCGCGACGATCGGTCGGCTGGAAAACTCATGAATGCTGGCAATTGTGAGCTCGAGAAGAGAGAAATAATTCGATGTGGCATAAGCCACCCAAGCTTCTTTAGGTTCGTCGTAGTCACTAGCTTCTAGTAAAAGAGAAGTTATTCCCATATAGACGGACAGCAAATAACGAACTAGTTTCATAAACTATCCACCAAGTTAGAGAGAGAAATTAGCGGCAGATTTCATTTTTCTCCTAGAATTTTCTATTGCAATTTTCCTTGGGCAGAAAAATAGTGAATTTCGAGAGGGATCCATGAAAAAACCTAAGAAGTATGAATTTGAGAAAATGCCTTTTGAAAAGATGAGTGACAAAATCGGACGCAAGTATATCACTGGCGAAAACGCAATGCTTGCCTATTTCGATCTAAAAAAGGGCGCTATCATTCCTGAACATCATCACATCAATGAGCAAATCACCTATATCATTCGAGGAAAAGTGCGAGTTCTTATAGGAAAAGAAGAGTTCATTGTCCGGGCCGGCGAAGTCTTGCACATTCCTCCCAATACTCCTCATCGTTTCGAGGCCCTTGAGGATTCGATCGATCTCGATATCTTCTCGCCTATTCGCCAGGATTGGCTCGAAGGCACGGATACCTATTTAAAAGGGAAATAACCCCTAATGCGATCAGAACCGGAGGGAATAGCCCCGATGGCCTAGTCAGGCAGCCTTGCTCAAGACAAGGTAATAGCACCCTAAATCATTCGTAATTAGCAGCAAATTACTTCTAAATAAATACTATTTACATATTATGTTATATTAATGTAGAATAGTCTCATTGGCAATAATGCCAATTTAATAAGGAGTATAATTATGAAAACGCCAGTTTTTGATAGCGGCCCGCCAGGGTTTAACGCAGTAGTATCTAGTCTCTCTTCTAAGCAGTCCCCTGCCATGTCTATTGGCATTCTATCCATTATGGGTCTACGGCCCATTCGATTTATATAACCAACATTTTCAGATTTAACAGTTTTTCGTGAATAAGAGCGCAATGAACGTCTAATTACGTTTTCGCATTTCTTATTCCCTAAAACACCCGTTTTTCAAGCGTTTTTTGCGTCAGATATGGCTGCATGTATCTGATTATAAATCGCTTACATTTAACTTAAATAATAATTTTTTTAATTTAGAGGATTTTATGGCAGAACCAGCTGCTCCCGTGAAAAAGGGCGTTCCCTTTTCACATTTTTTAGACCCAGAAGATGTTTCCGCGACCAAAGTAGGGTCGCAAGTTTGTGATCTATTCGACACGTATAAAAAATACGTCGTTTTGGCCGAGGAAGCTGTGGCCAGCTTTTTCAAAGGCGATCTTCCCGACCCCAAGGTCGGAGAAAACGCCTGCCAAATTCGCGCCACTATGTACGCGGATGCTTACAATTCGCAAGGCTTCTTCGATGTCCTCGAAGAAGCCAGATCAGTTCTTGAAAAGGTCCATAAACAATTGGAGAAGGTTCCAGCTCCTTCAAAAAAGGAAAAATCGTCATTGCGTGCTTTTTTAAAGGCTACAGATGTCGATTTTACACTCGATGAAAGGGTTTATAACTTCGTTTCAGGCTATCTCCTCCATGTGCACGAAACTTCTGTCGATTATTTTGCCAAGGATTTGAAGGGGAAAGTTCAACCCTTAGCAACCGATACGGAAACGAACGTCTTGGTGGAACGAGGATTTTCAAAGGGTACTGTAAAACGATTGAGAAAAGTCGCGCAAAAGCAACTTGCCTTCGCTTCTGTGAAGGCAGTGCAAACTATGGCCCTTGGCCTTCCAAATGTTGAACGTCAAAGACTGTATCCGATGGTCAGCGGCGATCAAGTGAAGGTGACGGATCATCAGCAACCTGTCGTTCCTTGCTTTAGTGTTGGGGAGATCATTTTCTCGCATGCTTGCGCGAATAAAATCCCTATCGTCGTTCGTATTCATCAAGTGGATGCTGAAACGGCTGTTGAAAAAGGACAAACACTCTTTTTCTTCAAATCCAACGGCGCTAAATACACTCCGGCCGTATTTGATGATTTCAGCGGGAAAGAAGCTGCGATCATGACCGACTCTGCGAGCATTTCCTATCCAGTTTTGACGAAAGGACAACTGGAAAAGGAGATGTATTCAAGATCGATCGTCGAAACCCTGATGGCCTTTATGGCGGTCCATCCTTCCTATGGAGGAGGTCTCAAAAACCACCCTGGACCGGAGGAAGAATTTTCTCGAAGGGAACCCTACGCCATGCTTGCCGATGAATGGGGTTGTTCTGTCGAAGATCCCTTAGTCTGCCGACCGTTCCATATGTACCCGATCGTCCTTGCAAAACTGAAGCTATAGGAAACGTCATGAAGGGACCGAACAAAAAACAATCTTGGTGGCAACTCTTGAGTATCCAAGGGGCGGCAGCCCTCTGCCTCCCTGTCATCATGGTCGGCCAAATCCTCTGTATGAAATATGGATGGATGGCCGCCATTCTCGGAGTTGCAGCCGGCAACGTGTTTCTGTTGATCATCGGACTGGCGTTTGCATCGCTGAGTATTCTACGACGGCAAACCACCGTCCAGCATGCAACGCATTACTTTGGAAAGCGAGGAGGGCCGCTATTTGCTTTTTTGATGATTCTAACTTCGCTGGGGTGGTTCGCGATTCAGCTCAACGTGATGAGTTTGAGCGTAGGGCAGCTTTTGGCCATCGTAGGGATCGCCATTTCTCCATTGTTTCTGAACATTGGTCTGGGTGTGCTCTTGTGCTGTGTCATGTGCTTTGGAATGAAAGCGATGAAAATGCTGTCCAACTGCACAGCTCCGATATTGGCGCTTACCCTCATCTATGCCCTTTTGTCGGCGCATGGTGTAGTCCCGCCGGTTCCGCCGCTCACGCTTTCTTGGATGGGAGGACTCTCACTCGTCATCGGCACCGCTATTGCCGCTGTGATCGACTTACCAAGCTTTTATCAACATGCTCGGTCGAAAAAACAAGCCCTTTGGAGCATTATTTTGCTCTACGGCCTCGTCTTCCCCTGTATCGAAGCTGTGGGAATATATCTGGGCGCCGTCACTGGCGGGCATACGATCCTCGACGTCTTGCAAGCTGGCCACGGCATGCTCTGGGCTATCTGGATCAGTTGCTTTGTCCTCTTTTCAGGACTTGCCGCAAATAATTCGAATATTTATTCAGCAGTGAATTCTTCCTATTCGCTACCCGGACGGTTACGTCCACTTCTGAGAACGGTCCTTGTAGGCGGCCTGGGCACTGCTATCGCCTGCCTCAATCCGCTTGGTCATTTGGAGGGAGTCCTCGGCATGCTGGGCGTCACTGTCGGCAGCATGGGAGCGGTGATGCTCATCGGCTATCTCATGGAACGAACAAAAAAAACCTTCAGCGCATCGACAGCCCTTTTTAGTTGGGGCGTTGGCGTAGCGGTAGGGATCGCGACCTCAGTGTTTCACCTGACATTGACAGGAGCACCTCCTGTCGATGCCTTCATCGCCGCGGCTGCTACACAAGGTGTCTTACAAACCATTACTCATAAAAGGAAAACTTATGCGCTCGCTCACCGTTCATGATCTCGCTTTTTTAAGCATCGGCTGCGCTATCCTCGGCTCTGGCGGAGGCGGCGATCCCGCCTATTCCATTGCCATGGCGAAGCATCATTTGCAGCAATATGGTCCTATAAAAGTCCTCTCGATGGATGAATTGGGACCTGATGATTTCGTCATGCCGATCGCTTTCATGGGCGCGCCCCTTGTTGGTATGGAAAAGTTACCGAGCGGTCGTGAATTTGATCTTATTCTAGATATGGTGGAAAAGACATTCGGCCGCAGGCCCACAGTCTTAATGGCAGCGGAAATCGGTGGATCGAATGGGTTTGCTCCCTTTTGCGTTGCAGGAAAACTCGGCCTTCCTGTCCTCGACGGGGATTTAATGGGAAGAGCATTTCCTCAATTGGAAATGACCTCATGTTCAGTGACTGATGTTTCCATTTCTCCTGCTTTTTTCGCAGATAGCCAGGGGAATACTGTTATGATCGAATCAAACTCAGTCTCTGAAATGGAATCCATCGGCAGATATGTAGCGATATCGATGGGTTCGAGCTGCGCGATTGCTTTCGCTCTAATGGACAAGGAGCAAGCAAAACGAGCTGTGATTCCAAATGCCTTAACATGGGCGATGGAGATCGGCCAAGCTATGCTCCAAACAAAAGATCCGCTCGAAGCGCTTTTACAACACACGGAAGGCGTATGCCTCGGAGAAGGCACCGTCACTTCCGTTAACCAAAGCATCAAAAATGGATTTTTGGAAGGAAGCGTCGCGATTGTCGGGGAAAATGCCTCCTTCGAACTTCTCTACCAAAATGAATATCTCCTCGCAAAGAAAGATGGTCATGTCATTGCCACGACGCCAGACATCTTGATGCTCGTGGAAAAAGAAAGCGGAACTCCCATCTCGACAGAGTCTCTTCGTTACGGCTTGAAAGTCGCGCTCATCGCACTTCCGGCGCCGGCAATTTGGAAGACAGAAAAAGGGCTTAGCCTCGTCGGGCCGAAGTGTTTTGGCTACGCAACAACCTATCAACCCATAGAGAGGACATCATGAACTCTTACACCATAGGCATCGACATCGGCGGGACAAACACCGACGCCGTCCTTGTCGACACAGAACAAAAAATTGTCGCCAAAGTAAAAACACCGACTACAAGCGACATTGCGACAGGCTTTTCACAGGCGTTAAAAGAACTCCTGGAAAAATCGACCGTAGACGTTACGGATATTCGCGCGCTTTTTTTGGGAACCACCCATGCGACGAACGCGATTTTGCAAAAAAAAGATCTGTATCGAGTTGGCCTTCTTCGTATAGCCGGACATAATCCTGAAACTCTGCCTCCTTGTTTTGATTGGCCGGAAGATTTAACACAGGCGCTTTTTGTCGGGCATGTCACCGTTGGCGGAGGCTATGAATGCGACAGCCGCCCAATTACGCCATTTTCTATTCCTGAAGTGCGACGCTCTGTGGAAACCTTGATCTCTCAGGGAGCAGAAAGCCTGGCTGTCATCGGCGTATTCTCTCCGCAAAATCCCGAACAGGAACTGGAAGCAAGGAAGGTAATTGCTGAAGTCGCTGGCGAGCAGTTTCCGGTTTCCCTTTCGCATCAAATTGGCGGAGTGGGTTTCATCGAAAGGGAAAATAGCACGATTTTGAATGCTGCATTGAAAAGAGTTATGGCGCAGGGATTTCGCGATCTCGAATCGGTTTGCCGAGAACGCGGTCTTAATTGCCCTCTTTTCATTACGCAAAACAATGGAACGATCATCGATCTTGCTCATGCACTGGATTATCCCGTGCTCACGATCTCGGCAGGGCCGACGAATTCGTTTATCGGCGCATCCCGTTTGACCGGTTTGTCCGATGCGCTCATCGTCGATATCGGTGGCACATCGACAGATATCGGCCTCATCAAAAAAGGATTCCCTCGCCGTAGCTTGAACACATCGAACATCGGTGGAGTTAAATTGAACTTTCCGATGCCCGATGTTCTTTCCCTTGGTTTAGGAGGAGGCAGCCATGTCGATCAGAATTCTTTGAAAATCGGCCCAAAGAGCGTTGGAAAAGACATTCTCACCCGTGCGCATTGTTTTGGAGGCGATTGTTTCACGTTTACGGATGCCGCCGTCGCTTACGGCGTGCCTATTTCCGGAACTAATCTTGAAAAAGTCCCCTGCTGCGCTGAAGATGCCGAAAAAATTCTGCGAAAAGCTCTTGAGAACATCGAAAGAGAACTCCTTTTCCTCGAAGGAGGAAAAAGAGACCTTCCCGTTCTTTTCGTAGGCGGAGGCGCTACGCTTTTTCCGAAAGAAATGCTAGAAAATCGCTACCACGTTCCTGAAGATGCCAATGTCGCCAACGCCTATGGCGCTGCGCTTGCGGAAATGTCGGGGACAGTGGATCGAGTCGTGAGCTTGACACAAAGGGAAGCTGTCCTTGCCGAGCTGCACGAAGAAGCAAGACAAGCCGCTATCCAACGAGGAGCTGATGCAACAAGCGTAGAAGTCATCGATGTCCAGATCATCCCCTATCACTATGTGCCTAATCAAATCGCGCGTGTGATCGTGACAGCTGCGGGAAAGCAAGCGAGATGAATCTTGAATTCCGGAAGGAAGTCATGGTAAGGAAAAAGAAAACCTTTGAGGAACTATGGCGAAAAAGCGCGTGGTCGTGATCGGCGGAAGCTCCGGAATGGGTCTCGAGATCGCTAAAACTATGCACAAACATGGCTATGAAGTCATCATCGCCAGCCGCTCGAAAGAAAAGCTCGAAAAAGCGCGTAAAGAGATCGGAAAAGTGGCAGCTCACGTTCTCGACATGCGGAATGAAAAGGAACTCAGCCGATTTTTTTCCAAGATCGGCCCCTTCGATCATCTCGTCACCTCGGCAGCCGATTTTCTCAGGGAGCCGTTTCTAAAAGGGACATCCGAAGAAGCCCGCAACTATTTCGACAGCAAATTTTGGGGACAATATTATGCTGCCAAATACGCCGCTCCCAAAATCCGCAAAGGGGGCTCGATTACCTTCTTTAGCGGCGCCTCGAATGACAAACCGATGCTCAATTTTGCTGCAGGCACCGCGATCAATGCAGCCATAGAAGGTCTGAGCCGCGCGCTTGCGCTCGAGCTTGCGCCTCTTCGCGTCAATACGATTTCACCAGGATTCATCGACACGGCGCTTTGGAATTTCATGTCCAAGAAAGATCGAATGACGGCCTATAATCTTACCGCGCAAAAATTACCCGCTAAACGGATGGGACATGTTGATGACATCGCGCAAGCGGTAAAATTTCTGATAGAATGCGGATTTGCCACCGGCTCCGTCGTGCATGTCAATGGTGGATACGAGCTTGTTTAAGCAGGTTTCTTTGCAGCTCGTTTTTTATAGAATAATAGTATCAAGAACGTCAGAAGAGTGACGGCTGACAGAAGCCACATGGCATCATGGTAGCCTGCGAGGAAGGATTCGGGCGTAGAAGTCGCTTCGAAGATCGTCCGGAACATCGTGATCGTGATGGCGATACTGAGCGCGCCTCCGCTATTTTGCACCGTCCATATGACCCCGGCTGCTGTTCCTGCAAATTGATGCGGGGCTGAAGCGAGAGCCGTCGCCGTCGCAGGATTTCTAGCAAATGCCCATCCCAGTCCCAAAAGCATAAAGGATGCCAAAACAAAATAGGCCGACGTCTCGGGAAAGAACCATATCTGCATGATCGTACTTATGACATAGATGATAAGGCCGATGAGCATGAGAGCCTTGGACGATATCTTTTTATCGGCCCAATGCCCGACAAAGGGAGAAAATAGGGCAATAGAACCTGTAAAAGGAAGAAGCATTAAACCGGCTAAATAGGGCTCCACATGCCGGATGTTCATCAAATATAGAGGCATTAGAAACATGGCCGCAGAAAAGACAAATACCAAACACATGACGACCATCGTCGAATACAAAAAGCCCGGATTGGCAAACAAGGCAAAAGGGATCGTGGGATTCTTCGATTTTATCTCTGATCGATAGAACCATAATAATGCGAGGACGGCAATGACGAATGAACCCCAGGTTTTGACATCCTCCCATCCCCAATCAGGAGCGTGCATAAGTCCGCCGACAAGACATACAAGGCCGATCGTCATCAAGCAAACGCCTTTCCAATCGATCTTTCTCGACGCAGTTTCATGACGCGATTCTTTGACAAAGAACATGCTCACGATCACGCTGGCAAGAGAGATCGGGACATTGACATAAAAAATCCAGCGCCAGCTCAAGGTGCTGACGAAAATACCCCCTAGAACGGGACCAAGAGACATTCCAAGAGCGGTAATCATGCTCCAAATTCCAATCGCTCTCGCCCTTTCTTCCTGGGGAAAATTATGAGAAATAAGCGCAAGAGAACTGGGAATGATCGCCGCGGTTGCGATCCCTTGAAATGTTCGACAAAGGACCAATATTGCAGGTGTTTCAGCCAAACCTGCAAATAGCGAGGACAAGCCGAATACAATGACTCCAAGGATATTGATCAAACGTCTTCCGTGAAGATCCGAGATGCGCCCCAAAGTCACGATCGTCACGGTTATGCCAAGAACGAAGGCGTTGATGACCCATTGCAACTGGAGTAAAGAAGCGGAAAGATCTTTTTCAATGGCCGGAAGCGCCGTGTTGACAATCGCAAAATCGAGCCAGCAAATGAAACAACTGAGGCCGCAGCTGATGAGGGTGCCGTATTTGGCACAGCAGGAACTTGTACGCATCCACTCCCCTTTTTTCGCATACTAGGTCGTAGACCTAAATTTGGGAAGTAGTGGTTTTTATCAATGCCAGATAAGAATGCACGCTCGCCTGAATGTCTGGAGGGAACGTCTGGTCCTTCAATTCCTCGAGCAGCGCGGAGACTTTATCGAGATATTCCGGCACCTGGAACTGTTTTTCCTTAAGGATTCCGGTTACATACAAATACAAAGAAGAGATCTTCAAACGAAGCGCTTCTTCGTCGTACTTCTTCGCTTCATTGACAAAGGCCTGCTCGAGCAACAAGTCAGCGCAGAGGACGCATTTTTCCGTGTCGATTTCCTTTGTGTACGTTCGAAAATGCTCCAAGAGTTGTTCAGGAGGACAGTAGAGGAGTAAGGAAAGATCGGTTTGCAAATAGAAACGGCTCGCCATCTTGATCTGCTCAGAGGCCTCGTCGTAATTTTCCGCTTTTCTAGAAGAGACGATCGCCGCCAAGGCTTTGACGAAATGCTCGACGATTCTCATGATGTAGTCTTTGTGCATACGTTCCTCTAGTACTCTACAAAATGGCTCTCGGGAAGCGTCTGCCCGCCATCTACGATCAAATTTTGGCCTGTGATAAAAGAGGCTTCATTCGATGCTAGAAATACCATAGCATAGGCCACATCTTCAGGTGTTCCAAGACGCCTTAAGGGAATTGGCTTAAGCATGTTGCTGATATGCTTTTCGCCGAGATCTTCGAGCCCTTCTGTCATAATATTGCCTGGTTCAACGGCATTGATGTTGATGTTGTATTTTGCAAGTTCCACTGCCGCTGTCTTCACAAAACCTGCCACGCCTGCTTTTGAGGCGGTATAGTGAGAAAAGCCAGGATGCGCTGTTTGAGGACCTGAAATCGAGGAGGTGATGACGATTTTTCCATGTCCTTGCGCCTTCATGATTGGAATGCAGGCTTTGACTGCTAAAAATGTTCCGGTCAAATTCACATCGATCACGTTTTGCCATTCTTCAAGCGTCATGGTTTCTAAGCGCGAGTGAGGGTAGATGCCGGCATTATGACAAAGAACATCGATAGAGCCATATTCAGCAATCGCCTTTTTGACCATTTGTTCGATATCGTGAGACTTGCTCACATCGGCCTTGACCCAGATCGCTTTCGCTCCGATAGCTTGCACTTCTTCATCGACGCTTTTAAGCATCGCTTCATCTCTGCCGACTAAGACCAATTTGGCTTTTTCTCGCGCAAAGACCTTCGCAATCCCGCGGCCAATGCCACGGGATGCGCCAGTCACAATGACTACCTGATCTTTAAACCTCTGCAAAAAGGAAGTCTCTTGAGCCTCTAGGGAAATCATTTCGTCTCCTGTTTTAGGCTTTTAATGACTTGATCGCGATAACGAGCGGCTTGTTCTTTGATGCTCTTTTCATCCAAGGTCAACAGCTTTCGGTCTTGCATAACGATCTTGCCGTCGATGATGACTGTGCTCACATCGGATGCCTTAGTCGCATAGATCAGCGTGGAGTATATATTATAGCTAGGAATTTGGTGCAGCCCATCGAGATCGACAATCGCGATATCAGCTTTTTTTCCCACTTCGAGCGATCCGATTTCCTTTTCCATGCGCAGAGCTTTTGCGCCACGGATGGTAGCAAGTTCAAACGCCTCTTGCGCTCTTAGAGCTGTGGGGCTGTTATTCGCTACTTTATGGAGTTTGGCTGCGCTATCCATCTCTTCCCATATGCTGAGGTCGTTATTGGAAGCTGCGCCATCGGTGCCGATGCCCACATCGATACCTGCGAGAAGCATCTTAGGAATGGGTGCAATGCCCGAAGCCAGCTTCATATTCGACTGCGGGTTGTGAATGACTCCCACATTCCTCTTTTTTAAAATGGCCAATTCTTCCGCATTGGCATAAACGACATGCGCAGCGACGACGTGCGTATCGAGAAAACCGATTCTATCGAGAAACAAAATAGGAGAAAGTCCTTTTTCTTTCGTACTCTGTTCCACTTCTCCTTGGGTTTCCGAGACATGAATGAAAATTGGAGCTCCAGCCTTTTTGGAGAGCGCGCTGATTGCCTTCAAGTGTTCTTCGGATATCGTATAGGGAGAATGCGGGGCAAGGCCGGGAGAAATTAGAGGATGCCCTTTCCATTTCTCGAGAAAGGTTTCTGCTTTGACAATCGCTTCATCGAAGGTCTTGTTATCAGGCGCCGGAAAATCAATAAGTCCATAGCCAAAGAATCCGCGCATTCCAGCTTTTGCCGCTTCGTCTGCTACCTCATCTTCATAGAAGTACATATCGAGGACCATCGTCGTTCCCCCGCGGATCATCTCCGCGACGCCTAAACGAGTTCCAGCGCGAATGAATTCTTCGTCGACATTCCTCGCTTCAGCAGGAAACATATAGTTGAAGAGCCAATCATTCAGCTCCAAGTCATCCGCAAGACCGCGAAAAAGGGTCATCGGCGTATGCGCATGTCCGTTAATAAGCCCTGGGATTATCGCTTTTCCTTTGGCATCGATCGATTGATTTCCCAAATAGGCCGAATCGATTTCCTCTTGAGATCCGATCGCGACGATTTCTCCCTTATCGATGGCAAGCGCTCCTTTTTGGATGATCGAACGATCGGCATCCATGGTGACGACCATTCCGCCAAGAACGATGAGATCGACCTCTTTTTTCGATTCAAGAGCAGATCCCATCAGAGTGAAGGAAAGAAAAAGCGCTGAAAAATATTTAGATAATTTCATAGTCGGTGTCCCAATATTGTGTTTGCGAGTTCAGTTCGAGATGCTTAATGAAGCTTAAAAAAGAAAATCTTTCTCCACAATGAGAACCCTTCTTCGATCAAATCCAAATTATTTATAAATATTTCTGATGAAGACTTATTCCTTTTTCCGATAGAGAGACCTATAGAGGCACCTAGCTTCTTCTTGGGAGGAATATGGCATCAGAAGTGCAGAAAAATAATCGGACGCTTTTTTCAGCGCTCAGCATCGCCTTCTTGGATAATTTTGGGTTGAGCATCGTCTTCATCATGTTCGCTCCTTTAATTCTCGATCCCTCCTATGGATTTTTCTCAGCTCAGGTCGACACGAGCACGAAGAATATTTTACTAGGGGTGTTGATCGGCGCCTTTCCTATCCTCACGTTTTTTGGGGCTCCTTTCTGGGGCGATTATGCCGATCGCTTCGGAAGAAAGCGGGCGCTGCTGTTCACCATCATAGGCACTCTTCTGGGGCATGCACTATGCGGCGTGGCGATTTTATTCCAGAGCTACACCTCTCTTCTCATCGCAAGAGCAATGGCTGGCTTTTTTTCGGGAAATATCAGCATTTGCCTGGCGACGATTTCCGATTTGAGCCACGATCCCAAAATCAAAGGCAGGAATATCGGAATATTGACTGTTGCGATGGGCTTTGGCTGGATCGTAGCGATGCTCTTGGGCGGTTATCTTTCCGATCCCGCTGTCTCTTCTTTCTTCAGCCCTGTTTTGCCTTTCGCCGTCGCTGCAATTTTTACGTTCTTTGGGTATTTGATCGTCCGCTTTCTATTCACAGAAACTAATGAAAGTAAAAGGCCGCTCCACTTTGATCTGATGAAATCCATCCGCGACATCATCGTTGCCATCCAGCACAAACAATCGCGGCCTTATTTGGTCATGATTCTTTTTTGGAGCTTGGGATGGTTTTTCACATTTCAATGGTTTACCGCCGTAAGTTTAGAACGTTTTCATGTGAGCCAGGAAAGTGCTTCTTTGCGTTTGATCGTCTTAGGGATCATCTGGATGCTCGGTGGCCTCGTTGTCAACCCGATCCTCGTGAAGAAATTTTCCACTTCAGCAATTGCCCTCGTCTCGATCTTTTTCACCGGGTTCTTCGTTCTCTTGACAAGTACGACTGATCAATATTTCATCTTTTCTTTCTTCTATTGGATAGCCACGATAGCAGCTCCAATTGGACTATCCAGCAGCCTGAATATCATCTCGACGACTGCCCCAACAAACATGCAAGGTAGGGTGATGGGATTTACCCAATCGTTCCAAGCCCTTGCCGGCGTCATGGTGCCGCTTGCCGGCGGTCTCTTGGCTATTCTCGATATCGGCAGTATTTTCCCGATCGCCGGGATCTTGCTCCTCCTGGCCTTCCTCATCCTTCTCTTTAAAAACCCACCCTGGAAAAAAGCTTAAGCCTCTGCTTTTGACAAGATCTCGTAAAGCGCTTATCGTTTCGGCAGTTTTTTTCATGAGGGAAACATGCGCTTTTTACTCACACTGGTTTTTTCCCTATCCCCCTTTTGGATCAGCGGAAATGATGTTCCACGCCTCATCGTCTATGTCGATCCAGAGGCTACTTTCTCAGCCGAGGAATTTGCTGCATGTACTTCTGCGGAGTACATCGAGATCGACCAAAGAAATCCCTACAAAACACTTCTCCCGATTTGTCTGGAGCATCCCTTTATTTGCGGGACATTGAGCGATTCCTCGATGAGAGAATCCCTATCACGCCGTTTGGCCGATCGCTGCGGCTATCGCTATCTGCGCTTTACAGAAGAGACCCTCGATGAAGCTGTAGCTATAACAAGCGCTTTGCTTCCCACGATTCCGACGTCTAGCAGCGAGATCAAGAGTCTTTCCTTAGAAGATTCGCAGAAGCTTTATCACCTTCTCGATAAGATCGATCGCATCTTCACAGAAAATGGGATCGGGTATTGGGCAGGAAGAGGAACCCTGCTCGGAGCCGTTGTCTACGACGGTCTCATGCCCTGGGAAGACTATCATACCCTTCACATGTTCGCTGACGACGAGCAAAAACTCTTGTTTTTAAGCGACGCTTTCTATCAGGAAGGGCTTGTTCTGCATGCGTATTTTAAGCATTTCTACAAGATCTTCGAAATAAACGGCGATGCCATCCCCGATCGAGATCAGCCAGGAGATCTTCTTCCCTTCCGCTACCCCGTCGCTGATCTCTTCCTCATGTCTCTGGAATGCCGCCATGAAGCTGAAGATGTCTACGTGCATAAATCATGGGATTTCTATTGGCACTGGAATGATGAAAAGTTCAGCTACTCGCAGCTTTTGGGAATCCAAAGAGTTCCCTTCGGTCCGTTGTCTATCCCCATCCCTGCCGATCCTGAAAAAACGCTCAACGGAATTTACGGCATGCCCCAAAACCCTGAGCTATGGAAGACCTACGCTTTCGAGCCTCTATGGGATCATAAAACAGAAGATCATCCCCCTTGGAAAGGAAGCGCCCTCGTCGAAATCGATGATTTTTCACCGGCTGGCTGGTAGGATTCTAAACTTTAATCGCTGCCTTTATTGCGGCCTCGGCGAGAACGTGTGTCGAATCGATGACAGAGAGTGCGCAATTGGCGGAGTTTAAGACCAAAGGCAGTTCCGTACATCCTAGACATATCCCATCGCATCCTTGCGCTTTGAGCATCTCCACGATTTGCAGTAAGGCGGAAAGCGTAGCAGGACTTGCTTTGCCTGTTAGGATCAATTCTTTGAAAATCGCGTCTTGTATGACTTTCTGATCATTTTCCGATGGGATGCATTCTTCGATTCCTTGCGCTTGCAAAACATCTCGATAAAGATGGCCTGCCATCGTCCAAGAAGTCCCCATGACTCCAATTTTTTTCTTATTCTGCCTCTGACATTCTTCAGCGACGATCTGCAGCATATTGAGAACGGGTATCGAACTCTTTTCCTGAAGCTCATCAATGACTTTGTGCACGGTATTCGCGGGAATAATGACAAAATCGGCTTTTGCCCGCGCGAGTAGTTCGATGCTCTTTATTAGTTCCTTTCTGACGCTTTTCCAATCGATATCCTGCAGAGCTTTTTGGGTAGGAAGGAAATTGGGCTGCACCATCACGATACTTGGATGGACATGCTCAGGAAAATAGGAAGAACTTAAACGATGGATTTTGTGTATGCAATCCACCGCTCCCGGAATCGTGACGCCTGCAATGCCAATTGTCTTCATTTTGGTATCATGAAAAGCCATTTCATTGTTTGGCTTGTGGAACTGTTTTAGCAAAACTCTGATTTTCTCTAGAACGCATATTCATATTTTGATTTAATCAAACACAAGTCTTAAGTCAGAGGAATTTCCTTATGTCTAGATCTTTTGCTGCCCTGTGTTTCGGGTTCAGTGTATTTTCTATCAGCGCTCTCTTAGCTGATTCATCCGATGACCAAATGGCGCCTTCATCTCAATCGAATACCGGCCAACCAGTTTACGAACGAGGCAGTTGTTTTGATCAGGGTTCCCAGCCCGATACCAAAATCTGGGGCAATGCTGAATATCTGCTCTGGTGGACCAAGAATGGCCCCTTACATACGCCACTGATCACTACCGGCAGCAGCAGCGATCCAGTTCCTGCCGCTATCGGACAACCGAATACCAAGGTTCTCTTTGGCAATCATTCGATCAATTTCCATGGGCAATCAGGTTTTCGACTTGCTCTGCGCACCTGGTTTGAAGAAGACAACGAATTCGCCATTGAGGCGTCGGGATTCTATCTGCCGAAAAAGACAAAGCACACTTTGGATAGCAGCATCGGACGCCACCCCATCGCAGTCTTAGGAGTACCATTCAACAACGTCGCCCCGCTTCCTCTTCCTGCTGGGTCAGGGGGCTGGCGTGGTCTCAATAGTGGGGAGACTGCGCTTTTAGCCGCTGATGGCTCCTCAACGTTTGGCACTATTACAACCTATTCTTCCACGCAACTCTGGGGTGTCGAGCTGAATGGCCTATGGAATTTTGTCAGCTACGATACGTTTAAATTGAGCGCATTGTTTGGCGCCCTCTATCTAGACTTGCAGGAAACCTTGAATCTCAAATTCTCTTCTCAATTCATCGATGACAGTGATGAATTTTTCACATTCGTGACTATTATCGACAAATTCCGTACCCACAATGAATTCTATGCCGGACAGCTCGGATTGCGCGGAGAATGGTCGCAAGACTGGGTGTTTTTCAATTTCGTAGCCAAGCTCGGTTTAGGACAGATGCGCAATGTCGTGCATATCAATGGTTTCTTTGCTGATTCAAATCCAGTTCTCTATCACAACTACGGCAATGGCCCAAGCGGAATTTTTGCCCAGCCTACGAATATCGGCAAGCACCATAAAAGTGATTTTGCCCTTGCTCCTGAGTTCATATTCCGATTTGGCATCAATTTGATCAAAAACCTAAGAGTTTCGGTTGGTTATGATTTCCTCTATATTACTGAAGTAGTTCGCCCAGGGAAGCAGATCGACCGCTCGATCAACGAGACGCAAGCCGGCCCCGATTCTAATCATGGAATTCCTCTTCTTACAGGTCCAGCAAGACCTAAGCCACTTCGCCGCACGTCAGATTATTGGGCCCAGGGGATTAATATTGGATTTGAGTATCGATTCTAATCCTGGCAACCCGAAGAAAAAAGGATCTTTCCTAGGGCTGATCTCCGAATGTCTCATGTATCTGCTTCGACCAGATTCTTTGTCGAATAATTTCTTTCCCGAAATGGCCATGCCAGTGATAGATGAGAGCATGGGGATTGTTCTCGTAGATCCTGCCCCAATTATAGATCAGAGGCACCTCGGAAATCTCTAAGTTTCTTTCGGCAATCATCGAGCAAAACAGTTCTTGGTCGCCTTTAAATTGGTGATGCCGCAGGAAAATCTCATTAACCCATTCCTCCATCAAAGGCGCGCCATGGCGAAATACGATGACTCCCGCTCCATAGTCGGGAGTTCCCATAGGGCTTCCTCTGTCTTTCACTAGACCGATCCCCGAAGGATGATCGGCATAGGAAAAAAGATCTTGGATATTGCCTAGGATTTCGCAATCGATATCGATCCAGACCGATCGCTTATAGGAAGATTGTAGACAAGCAATGGGCTTTTTGAACCAAGCATGGCGACTGGCCCACCATTTTTGCGTAAAGAGCGCCTCCCACTGCTTCACCAAGACGGGGTCGATGTCCTTTTTTTCTGAGAAAACATCGCCGATGAATAGATCGAGAAATTCCCCTCTCTCTTGGCACCACGCTTTCATCTCTGGCGTTAGCCCGAAATTCACAAAAGTCACGGGAAAATCATTATGGCGCCGGTAATTTTCCCACCACCATGGTAGTAGCCACTCTTGAGTTTGGTCCGATCCGACGATGATGCCATCGTGATCCTTTAGGCCATCTCTTCGCCATTTGCGATATTCTGGATATAAATCTGCATCCTGCATCTTAATTTCGAATGTAGAACAGCAAGATTTTATTTTCCATAGACTATTCCAGCCTATTTCTCCTAGCATGGATTCTCTATGGTTACGATAAAGGCTACCGTCCTTTTCGACGGATCATTTTGGGTGGGTTTTTTTGAACGGACGGACAAAACCGGCTACTCCGTGGCCCGCAGAATCTTTGGCCCTGAGCCATCCGATGCAGAGATCTATGAATTCGTCCTCGATCACTACCATGAATTGAAGTTCGGCGCTCCCCAAGAGTTCAAGCTCGTGATCAAACGGATGAATCCAAAAAGGCTTCAAAGAGAAGTTCGAAGGGAGATGGAGAGATTCAAAGAGACCGCAAGACCCTCAACGCTTGCCCAAGACTACATGCGCGAGGAGCTCGAAAAGAATAAAAAAGAGCGAAAGCGCATTTCTGCACGTGACAAAGAGGCGCGAAAAGAAGAGCAATTTCACTTAAGGCAAAAAAAGAAAAAGAAAAAGCATAAAGGTCATTAATCCGCTTCTTTACATTAACCTTTGGCCGTGCCAATAAGAACTTGAATGACCTGGAGGTGAACCTTGCGTACTCTTTGGATTTTAGGAATTATCGTTCTTCTTGGCGGACTGGGCATGCTCGGGGTTTCGAGCTATATTACGAATGAAGTTATAAGCGGACAGGAGCAAATCGAGAGCGCGCAAAAGAAAGTCGATCAAGGGAACAGTCTTTTCGGACTTAGTCCCTATACCAAACCCATCGGCCAAAGCATGACCGGCTCTGCTCAGAAGAAAATCAATGCGGGCAAGGAAGAGGTCGCCTATTATGCAAATCTTGCCAGTAACCTTAAGACGGGCGGGATTGTGACATCGATCGTTGGGGCGGCTATGGTACTCATTGGGCTCCTTGTGCCAAGGAAAAGAAAGTAGGCAGTAAGAAAATTTTTAAATCCCCCCGCGACCTTTGAAAATCACAAAAAATATTGATACATCCGGTCGCATTTTTCGAGCGATTGTAGCTCTTCTTCTCTTGCTATATGCTTATTGGCAAAAGAGTTGGGTAGTTCTGCTCATTGCTCTATTTGTTCTTTTTGAATCGATCATGAGCTGGTGCATTGTTTATCAAATCCTGGGGAAAAATAGCTGCCCAATTAAGAAAAAATCGAAAAAATAGCTTTTTTCCAAGTGATAAACTCTTAATCCAGGTAAACTAACTTCGCTTTCGTCCGCTGATTTTTCTTCTTTTGGCATAGCCAAGTGTTCCACACTCCCAATCAGGAACCATGTCGAAAAATTCTAAAAATCATACGACTTAACTATTGAATTTTTCAAACTAACCAAAAGAACCTATGTCATTTAAAGATCTCGGCCTCATCAACGAATTGCTTAAAGCCCTCGATGAAAAAGGCTATACCAAACCAACTCCTGTCCAGGAGCAAGCAATTCCGCTCATCTTGAAAGGCCACGATATCATGGCGGGAGCGCAAACAGGCACCGGTAAAACCGCAGGCTTCACTCTCCCCTTATTGCAGCATTTACTGACTCGTCCTAGAAATGGAAGACGCGTTGTACGAGCGCTGATTCTAACCCCTACACGCGAACTCGCCGCTCAAATAGGCGAAAGCGTGAGAACGTATGGCAAATATCTCCCACTGAAGACCGCTTTGATTTTCGGCGGCGTCAGCATGAATCCTCAAGTGAAAGAACTCCGCAATGGTGTCGATATCATCGTCGGAACTCCAGGGCGCCTCTTGGATCATATCTCACAAAGAACCCTAGACCTATCCCAGGTTGAACTCTTCGTGCTCGATGAGGCCGATAGGATGCTCGATATGGGATTTATTCACGATATCCGCAGAATTCTTGCCCTTCTGCCGAAGAAACAGCAAAACCTTTTATTTTCCGCCACGTTCTCCAATGAAATCAAAAGTCTTGCCTCGAGTTTCTTAAAATCCCCTGTGACCATCGAAGTCGATCGTCATAACACTCCTGCAGAGCTTGTATCGCAGGTCGTATATTCTGTGGACAATCGTCGCAAACGGGCGCTTCTTTCCTTTTTGATCTCTTCGAAAAATTGGAAACAAGTTCTTGTATTTACCCGAACGAAACACGGAGCGAACCGACTCTCTGAACAACTCGCGACCGATGGGATCACTTCTACGGCCCTTCATGGCAACAAGAGTCAGGCAGCTCGTGCCAGAGCCCTACACGATTTCAAAAAAGGCGCTGTGCGTGTGCTCGTAGCGACAGACATAGCAGCGCGTGGACTCGATATCGACCAATTGCCGCATGTCGTGAATTTTGAGATCCCGAACGTCCCAGAAGATTATGTACATCGCATCGGCCGTACCGGCCGCGCTGGCAATGCTGGAGAAGCTATTTCTCTCGTATGCGTCGATGAACACAAACTGCTGCATGACGTAGAACGTCTCTTAAAACGAAAGATCCCCAGTGTTGTATTGCCTGGCTATGAACCCGATCCTTCCATCAAAGCGCAACCTATCCCCAATGGGCGCAATCAGCAGTTTCGAGGTCCAAGAAGGAATCATTCCCCAAGGCCTGGCGCAAATAAAAGCCGCCCTGGATCGAATCACCGCAACCGCAACTTTTCTCGTTAGTTGCGAGCTGGATTTTTCTCGAGGAAGAGATTTGTTTCCAGAGTCATTTCACATTGATTCTTGCTGGGAACGAATAGGTCCTCTACCAGAGGCGCAGAAGGATCTACTGCATAGTGAGAAAAGTCGATGACGCCAGCTTCCCTGAGCAGCGTTTCGTCGATGAAAAACTGCCCGGTGCACGTCCGGGCTTCTTTTTGCATGATCTCATAGGCGGCATCGCCCATGATCGTCGGCCATCTACTCCCTGCATAGACCTTAGAGACGAAGTGATCTTTGACAATATTGCTCGCAATCGTAGTCTGCGGCCATAGAGAATTGACGGCGATGCCGTCTTCCTCAAACTCCGCTGCCATCCCCAGAGTGCATAGGCTCAGTCCGTACTTGGCTAGAGAGAATGCTACGTGATTTTTGAACCACTTTGGGTCCATGTCTAGAGGTGGCGATATCGTAATAATGTGAGGATTGGACGCCTGCTTAAGAAAGGGAATACAAGCGCGCGACGCTAAAAAAGTGGCACGGATATTGACGGAAAGAAGGAGATCGAGCTGCTTTGGAGAAATCGTTACCGTGTCCAGGAAGCAAACAGCCCCGACATTATTGATGAGAATATCGATTCCGCCGAAATGCTTCGCAGCTTTTTCTACGGCCGCTTCAATCGCATGCTCGTCGCGAACATCCACATTCAGAGGCAAAACCTTCCCCCCTACAGCAAAGATCTGTTTGGCAGCAGCTTCTAAGCTTTGATCTGGCTCTTCTTTTGCTACGATCACGATATTGGCTCCGGCGCTTGCAGCCCGAAGCCCGATGGCCAGACCAATCCCTCGGCTTCCCCCAGTAATAAATAAGGTTTTTCCTGCTAATGAAGTCATAAAAACTCCTTATTTTTCAGGGCAAAAGGGAACCCTTGCTAATGAGCCAAAGAAGACCGTAGCCCTCTTCAGCAACATTTGCGGAGCAGGGCTAAAGGATTTGAATGAAATATAGCCTAGATCGGCGTAACTTCGGTAGCTTCAGGGCCTTTGCGTCCGGCGCCTTCTACGAATTGGACTTTTTGTCCTTCACGTAGGGATTCGGCATCGCCGTTCACATTGCTTACGTGAACAAAAAGGTCTTTGCCGCCATTGTCTGGCGTGATAAATCCAAAACCTTTTTTGCTATTGAAAAACTTGATCGTACCTGTTGATTTTGTCACTTTTTCTTCCTGAGTTTCTTTCTGTTTAGATCGAGCTAAAGAATTTTTCTAAAAGCTCAATCAGAAGTACTTTACACGATCTGCTATTTTTTACATGAAAAATAGATGATTTTCCCGTTCTTCTTCTTCAAAAAATCCTTACTGGCCGACTAACTTTTAAGCCTTCAGGCACCTACATAGGGGTCCAATACGGCCAAATAGTGGCTTCGTACCGCATCGTTGAGGCCTTGCCTTCCAAAAAGCCAATATTGGAAATATTTTCCCCAACCCAGTTCGCTCGGCTTAGGCTCCAAGGCTCTTCCTGCGGAACCATATTGAGCTGCCCCTGGAAACTCTTGTCCTGGTTTTAATTTCTTATTGAGCTTCACAACCTGATCGAGGCTTTGGGCTAACGCGGTTTTGAATTTGTCCATCCCTTGAGGATCGACGAGGAATTTCGCTGTGATGCAGAAATGCGCAGCATCGTGCGGCAACTTATTCAAGACAAATCCCCTCTTCGACATCTCTTTAGCAAGAGCATAAGTCGCCCCTTTCTTCATTCCCCAAGCAGGATCGATCTTAAAGGCCACGACATTGACATCGGCATCCCCTTGGATAACGAGCTTTCCTTTATGCTTAGTTATCTCCGCAGCCATGGTTGTGGTCGCTTTTTGGATGAGTTTGGCGATTCGACGATAACCATCTTGTCCGATGGCAAGCATTGCTACAAACGCCACAAGAGCGGGCGTACACGATTGACTGCCGGCATCTTTCACCGTGCCGTAAAGCCCTCCTTCCCAATCTGGCACGGGATAGGTCGCATAAAATAAGAGATTTTTTCCATGCAGCTTTTGGGTCACTAGAGTCGAAGAACCTTTTGGGGCAAAACCACTCTTATGGTTGCAAGCCGAGCAACTCGTGACTCCGGGCATAGCAAGATAGTTCGTATGTTCTCTGACATTGTTGATCACAAAACCACCTAAGCAGGCGTCGGCATGGAATCCGATGCCATATTTTTTCGCAAGGGCGGCCATCTCTTCAATGGGATCTACATTGCCTTTAGGATACGCTGGAGCAGAGCCGACCATGGCTACGGCCTTGCCATGGTATTGTTGCACGGTTTTTTCGAGTTGCTGCAGATCGATTCTGCCATTTTCATCCGTATCGACCAAAACGACTTTGAGGCAGTAGGCTTGTGCGGCTTTGAGGACCGCGGCATGCACCGATTTGGGCGCGATGATCACCCCTTCTCCAGGCTTATGTCCTTTTTCCCTCATGCCAAAATTGCGATAGGCCCGCATCGCTAGCATGAGACTTTCCGTGCCACCAGAAGTGACAATGCCCATGACCTCCTTCGGATTGCCTCCGAACATGCCTGCCACCATCCGCGAAACTTGGTATTCGAGTACGGAGCCTGCGGGAAATTCATCGGTATGGAGCGAGTTCCAGAATTTCGAAATGTCGTAACAGGTGTTGAAAAGAGCATTTAGCCGCTTCGATAGTTGGATGAGATACTCACGGTCATTTTGCGGCTCCTGTTTGTCGTAAACAATCGGCAGTACTTCATGGCTAAGTTCGGGGATATAGACAGTTCCTGAATGGTGCATTCCTTGCAGCCCCGCCATCGTGATTCGGTGATAGTCTTTCAATAGTTTGAAAATCTTCTTATCGCCCCAGCCTTGCTCAGGAATTTTGGTGAGGAGCTTTTTTCGGGGCATCGCTTGTTCAAAGGGAGCCCATTGTTCTCGGATTTCTTTGCAGGATGCTACATATTGTTTTTGGATGTCTTTGTCATAGAGACCTTGAACACCCGGAATTTGCAGAGCAAATCTACCAATGCGCTCTTTCAGACTCTCTCCCCATCTTCCTTGCATTTTCGAAGCTGCGAAAATACTCAATCCCAAAAGAGCGGCAGCCGACGTTACCGCTTCAGGCGACTCTTCGAATTCTTCTGCGGCATAGGCAAGAAAATCTCCCCCGCTCTTGAAAATTTGCTGAACGCCGAGATTGATGAAGGATAGCGCCATAATTTACCAAGCTGGTTGAAAAGGTGAAGATGGTAAGAGACTTGGCTCTGATGGATCAACCATTTTTTACAAAATCTTAATCAAAGTACTGGAGCGCCTCTATCCGTCAATTTCCACATCTGTTAGAAAGAATCGTTTGTGTTGGAGTCTATGATCGTACTTTTAGCTGCCTTCCTCTCTCTTTGTAGCCCATCTTCTTTAGAGATTCCGATCCTTCCTCCATCTTCTGTGTCCGCATCTGAGGAAAAAGAACCGACGATTTTTCAGAAAATCTCTGAGAAGGCCATTTATTTTGGCGCGGGGGGAGTTCTCGGAACAGCCTCTATTTTGGCTAAACTAGGATGGGGAATTTGCCTTGTTTCCCCATGGGTTTCAACGATCGGGAATGAATGCCTTTTCGCAAGTCATGTGCTCGATTCCTGCGCGCAGTATGCTTTTGCTTGTGCTTTCCAAGGATCTCCCTCTCCTTCCCCTTTTTTCAAAAATGTTCCTCTCTCACACCGTTCATGGTATCTCAACCAAGCGCTTCTCTCGCACGTCCCCGCTTCTTCGGAGGAGGAAAACCGACTTCTTCTCTTTCTAGAGAAAAGGTGGCTTGCTAAGTCGAGCGGTTTTTATGCTACGTTCATCGATTGGGTGTGTCCCTGCTTTGGGGTCTATGTTCAAGTCCATCCGGAGACGACAGGTTTTTACGCGAGAGACCCTGGGCTTGGATTTCCTCCGGCTTATGAAAATCGGATGAAAGCCTGGAAAGAGTTGCTTCCTCATCCTGAAGATTTCCCCTTGGTCTTGACTCGTCCCCTCGATCTTCGGGACTATCTCCCTTTGCATATCGAAGTTCCTCGAGACGAATCGATCGAAAAAACCTTGCAGCGTTTGAGTGAAAAAAAACAACCGGCTGATGAACCAGTAGTCATCGACTTAACCGCTATTTTGTCTACGAATGATCGAGAACAATGGCTCCAAGATTGGAATGCCTACCAAGCCCAACTTTCTAAAAGCTGCAAAGAACGCAATATCGACCCCCATCACATCCTCTGCATCCAAAGAATCCAGCAAGAAGAAATCGGGGGAATTCGTTTACTCCCTTTCACCGATCAATCCGCTGAAGAGATCGAGGAACACCACCGGCATCTATTAGAATGGATTTCTATCTTTGGACTCACCGCCAATCGTATCGAGTTAGATCGATGGCCAATTATCAGTCATATCCAGCGGGACGTTCCCTCGATCTCGATGAACATATCCAAGGAAGAGTTCGGATCTTTCCTCGACACTATCGAGAACACCTGGAAATCGAGCCATCCTCAAAAGACCCTTATGCTCAAAGGGACGCTGCAACTACTGCGAGGACTTCTCGCTGCCATTTCAGAAGAAAAATGGCAAGAAATCAGCAATTCCCCGACCAGGTCAGGCCTTGCACAAGTCTCCTTTGAAAAAATCAGAGAACAGCTCAATCTCCTAGCAAAAAAAGACGAGAAAGCTTCTTTTTTTGCTACCGCCTCCCATATCGAGCAGATCCATGCTGACCTCTCGACTCTTCTAGAGGTCTTTTCCCCATTTAATCCTAAGGATTTTGCCCCGATCTATCGAAATCTTCTAACAATCCCACAGAAGCTAATGCCTTTTGCCTCTTATGGACTCCACATGTCGGGAATGACGAACTTAGCAGCCATTTTTAAAGCTGTGGAGAAATCCATCGGCAAGCTTCCAACCGTTCTTTATGGGGAAAATGCCTATTTTGAAAACATTTACGCAGCGGAGATGGTTTCTCATGCTGTTTCTTTTGGTGAAGCTACCGAAACGGATTGGAAAGAAGTCGATCTCATTTTAGCACAATTCAACCCCGCATTGAGGAGAGTCGACTTCAAAATTACAGAGTATCACGTAGAAAGAGTTTCGGAACTCTTGCATAAATCCCTCAATGTGCGGCAAGGGAAACCGCTCACGATCGCCATCGATTGCACCTTCGATTTCATCGATTCGCCTCGCGTAAGTGAATTGCTTGAGGAATTTGAAGAGGAGATCGAAAGTGGCATTCTCAACGTCATCTCTTATCGGAGCGGGTTGAAATTCGATCTCTTCGGCATGGATAACTACTGTGGCGCACCTTTCTCTATGATTCATAGCCCCGATGCAAAATGGGCTTCTTTTGACGCTCTATTGACCGAACCGATCCTGCAAACAGATCGATTGAGCATCAATTGGTTTTGCCTTGCTTACCAAAATGCAGTCCCCGAACTTGAGAGCTATCGCAAGCAGGTTTTTGACAATACTCGAGCTCTTTTAGACAAAGTCCCACGAAGACTTCTAAGAAATGACGTCAATTATCGGATCATCCCTATGGAGCAAGGAGCCGATCTCGCTTTTATTGATTTCAAGATTTTTGGACCCTGTCATCAACTTCGCGCATCTTTGCTCATTGGAGGAGGACTCATTTTAGATTGTATGGCGAAGAATCATCCCATTTTTATCCGCGCAAGTGTGGGCTTTTACCATCCCAACTTCACGATCATCTATGGCGAAGAATGCTCCACGATTCGATTGACCTTAGGACTTGATCCGGCTGAAGTCGACATCCTCGCCGATTGTTTTGCAAGGATCGATGAACTCAATGGCTCATCCTGGCAAACAAGCAAGTTGCGGCAGAACATTCCGGTTCCGCTTTTTATCGGCTTCTAAGAGCTTGAACCTCGACGATCATTTCTAGAAATGCATCCACACTGATCCCGGCAAAAGACGCGATCTTTAAAGCAGAGCGCGATAAGTCTTGGTTAGATGTATAGGCATTCGGCACGGCTATGGTGAAACATCCCGCATCTACACCAGCGGTAATGCCATGACGACTATCTTCGACCACGACGCATTGGCTAGGGGCTACATTCATCTCTTTGGCTGCATGAAGATAGATGTAAGGTTTGGGCTTATTCACGCCTTCTAGATCGCTGTAATCCCCTAAATCATCGTGACCGGAAAGAACGAGATCGAAGAATTTTTCGATTCCTAGATGCCGGAGATTCACAAGAATCTCCTCTTTTCCTGCTGCAGAAGCCACCGCCAGCTTGAGACCTAATTGTTCCTTAACTTTTGCTAGACGATGGATGAAATCGATTGTGGGTTGGATCGAGGGCAAACCTAAATTCTGCTGTTTCGTAAAGTGTTCGTGCTTATCTTCGATGATTTTCTCAACACGATCGGACCCTATTTTCTTACCGAGCAGCTTTGCATTCGTATCTGCAGAGTTTCCTACATAGGAGTAGTATTCCTCTATGGACAAGTCGCCGCCTTGATTTTGGACAGCGTATTGCCAGGCTCGATAATGGGCATATTCACTATCGACTAGAGTTCCATCACAATCAAAAATGATCGCCTTGATGGGCTTAGTCTCAGAGTTGGCAAAAAGTTTATTCATTGCATAATCATTATATCATATTTCGCTTTCCAAAACACCTAAGCAATTAAAATTTTAACTATTAAACTAATTAAAAAAATTTCTTCCTTAAGAATCGAAAGGGAGTTATAGACAGTTGTGTTGCTGCAGGAGAATTTATGTCTAGGCGCATGAAAATAATTGCTTTTGGCGTGGCTATAATCGCAATCATAGGACTGGCTGTTTTAGTCTGGTATGATCGAACAGTTGGGGCAACCGATCATCTTGCACAAACTAGCTATGCGATCCCGCTCTCCGAGCAAGAAGCCAAAAAATTAGTCGCTAGCATTCCAGCGGAACTTACAAAATCTGCCCTATGCGATTTACCCTACAAGTCCCGAATACAACACAGATCGCTTCAATTTCAATAAGCGCTTCAGCGTCTATCCCCATGCGATCATTTGTCCAAGAGATCACGAAAGAAGCTGCCTATATCCTCACCCTATTGAGAAAGTATAAGCTCGATTTTTCCGTGCGCTCCGGCGGCCATTGCTATGAACCAGGTTCTTTATCATCGGGCTATATCTTCGATCTTGAGAAATTTTAATTCGGTCGTACCCAATGTGCAGAAAGGAAGAAGTGCTATATCGGCGCGGGCTGTCGGATCGGCGATATGTTTAAAACTCTTGGAAAACTGGATTATACCATTCCAACAGGGCTTTTTCCACGTGTCGGGATTGCTGGGATTGACTCTTGGCGGCGGCATCGGCCTTTTGATCCGCACCTATGGGTTGACGTGCGATTCTGTGAAAAGCATCACTTTTTTGACGGCGAAATCTGAAATCATCGAAGTCAATGCAAACAGCTATCCCGATCTTTTTTGGGCCTTGCGAGGAGCCGGCACTGGCTCTTACGGCATCGTGCTGGGATTCACCTTCAAAATGCATTACGTTCCCGCTTTAACTTATTACGAGCTTCGCTGGGAATGGAAAAAAGATGTCGTTGCGGAAGCGGTCAAAGCTTGGCAAACCTGGATTCAAACATTGCCCGACACCATCACATCGCAAGTACAATTTCGCTATGACAAGGGTAAAAACGTATTCAATATCGTCGGCTTCAAAATGGGCACAGAAAAATTTACGGAATGGACCGAGCGCATTCAAGGATTTAAACCCCAAAGAAGTGGTCATATTCACCGGATCGTACGATGAATTGGGGAAACATTGGATCCCAGCGCTAGAACACCCTTTTAGCAAAATGAAATCGAATATTTTCATGGAGCCCATCAACGATACATGTCATCGACAAAATCGTGACTCTTTTCGAAGATGCGGTAACGAGCAACCTCGAATACAACCTCGTCTTCGATTTCGATGCTTTCGGAGGGAAAATGGCCAGATGCCCGATACCGCTTTTTTCCCGAGAAAAGCGCTGGCTTGGTGGATCCAGGAGTATTATTGGGAACGAGAAGATCAAGAGGAAGAGGCGCTCAGCTATGCCCGTAAATTTTATGACGATGTCACCCCTATGATCGGCAAGTATCGCTACGACAATGCGGCCGATTACGACTTAGGGAGCCAACTATCTCGACGATTACTACGGAGACTAACGTACCTCGTTTAATCGAAATTAAAAACAAATACGACCCAGAAAATGTTTTTCACTGGAGACTGAGCATCCCCGCTTCATAAATGAAAAAGTCACGGTTAGGCTTTCTCTAGCCTATGTTTTCTGCCTGCGATTCTCTATGGCGATGCAGAGCCTTTTTATGAAGCCCCTTTGCCGGAACCTCCTGAATACGCCACTTTGCCTTGGCTGACAGGGCCCTACTCACCCCTGGTGAAAACGTCCTCTGCCAGGATATTGGAACATCGAACCCTATTTTTATATGAATACTCAGTATGGCCAATACGATAAAGCATTGGCATAACAAATCGATACCCAATAACTATTTATAGCTTCCTCTCCTCGACGTTCTTACAATACGGGATCACCAAAAATTTCGATATCCAAATCGTGCCGCAATTTTCTTGGAACCATACGGATGGCGCATCCAAATGGACTATTGGAGATCTGGGTGTATATTTTCAGTTATCAACTTTTGCATATCAAACAAGGATAGCTGGTGGCCCAACATCAAGTTCGTTCTGCAGGGCAACGCTCCTCTTGGAAAATATCAAAACCTCGATCCGAAGAAAAAAGGGACGGATAGAGGGGGCTCTGGATCGATCAATCCAAGAGTCGGGATCGCCATTGGCAAAATCGCGCAATTCAGCCAGTTCCATTTTCTCAGAACGCCGCGCCTTTTTTGGCTACACCGTTCCCAATCCCGTCCACGTCAAAGGACTCAATGCCTATGGCGGAGGAAAAGGGACGAGTG
The DNA here is from genome assembly GCA_963813105.1 of uncultured Simkaniaceae bacterium. Lineage (GTDB taxonomy): Bacteria > Chlamydiota > Chlamydiia > Chlamydiales > Rhabdochlamydiaceae > JAGXTH01. Next base: position 419,919 of record CAWEXT010000003.1, on the reverse strand, counting down.
GCAAGGTCTACCCAGGTCAATCGTTCATCGGACAAGATCGGCTTTGAATACACCCTAAGCGCCAATTGGGTCCTCGCCTGCGATTTTCAATACCTCCACACCAATAAGCAGCGATTTAAAGGGAAGACCAAGAGCTTCTATGAAAGCCCCCTCCTCCGAACAGTGGAGCCTCGCACCTGCCATCGAATATGATTGGAGCACCCATTTCGGAGTGATCAGCGGCGTCTGGTTCACAGTGGCCGGCCGCAATGCCCCCGCTTTCGCAAACTGGGTCACCGCCGCCAACTTCTATTTCTAAGAAACCGCTAGTCCAGATATATGATGTTCTTTAAAGAATTAATTAGCAGTACAATGAACGATTTTAGCAATGGTACGGATAGTAGGGTTGCCTTTTTTTGAGAATACATTTTGAACAGTCGTACGCGAGAGTTTGGTCTCTTTTGAAACTTTCGTTCGATTCACTCTCAAATAGGCGTCCAAAATTTCCAGAAAAGCAGCAGCATCACCTTCTTTCAGGCTATCTAGAAGGGCTTTGGCTACTTTTTCATGAGACTTAAAGAAGTCGCTCGGTTTGTGTTTTACAGAAAGAAGGCCCTTTTTATTCTTTAAGATAGGCATATTTCCCAAGCAAAACTTTTGCTTTTTTAATGTCTTCTTTTTGGCCATTTTTATTTCCTCCCAATAGTAACAATATGGCATTGCGAGCTTGGCGACAGAAATAGACTCGCCAGCCGTTGTTCCATCGCAACTCAGAGATCGCATTGTCCGTGCCAGCTAAAGGCTTGCAATCCCCGAAGTGCCCAAAAGCCTCAATTCGATAAAGCCTCGCTTCGACTTGCGCTTGTTCTTTTATTCGTAGATGAGAGAGCCAATCATCAAACTCAGGCGTCTTTTTTATCTTTACCATATTGGCCTATAATGGTGTGCACATTATATTATGCGCCCAGTATAATGTACAGACTGAATCAGATTTCCCTTCGAGAAAAGATGAATCTCTTAGTCATGATGCGGGTGGAAGAAATCTAGTGAAATTAAGGTAAAAAGGGAATTCCCCCACATATGAGGAAAACTATCAAATCAATATTGGATACCGCTGCCAACTTTTATTTCTAAGAAATCGGAACCTTTACCGCCTTAGCTTTTTGCAAAAGGAGCTGCGCAACCTCGTAGAAATATTGAGGAGTTAGCGCACCGCCTTCGGCAAGTAGACGAATGTAATGGGAATACTCTTTTAGAGGAGCCTTGGTATCGATATTGTCTTCCGGAGTGGCAAAGGTAGTCAATATCATCGAGATTCTTGCTAACATGATCTTTTTCCCCAGCTGAAAGCGTATTTGCTCCTCGATTGTGGGCGCTTTTTGCAGATAGTCATTTAGCAATTTCTGCTCTTCTTCCTCGGTAAAATCATGCGTGAACGCAAAATAGGTTAAATCTAAAAAAGGATCTTCCCAATATGTGTTCCAATCGATGAAAAACACTCGATCCTTGCTGAGGAGAATATTGCGAGGGACTAGATCGCCATGAAGATTGACATGAGGAGGCTGTCTTTTGTCTAATTGCTGAAATGTCTCTTTGAGCAGTTGGAAGGCCTCCGTATACATCTTGCTGGTTCAATGCTCGATTTCGATAGTGATGAAAAACTTCTTCGGCCCTTTCCATCATGGGGACTTTTGCATAGGGGTTTTTTGGCGAAGCATGCACTTTGCGCATCGCTTCGATCATGAGTAACCAGTTTTTAGGCTCTCTAGTTTGTTCTAGGGTATATCTGCCATCCGCGATGTACTCCATTAAGGTGATCTTCCCATCTTGGGAGCTATAATAGAGTGTAGGAGCAATGCCTGCTTTGGCTCCTTCCTCCATAGCGTACACAGTTTTCTTAACCTCAGAGAGTCTTCATAATTACATTGCCGCAAGGCATACTGTTTTCCTTCTATCGTAAGAAGAAAATTCTATCTCCTGAATGTCCACCGTCCAATCGTGCAATGGATAAGTTCTCTGTTTGCACCTCGGAAAAACAGGCTTTCACTGCTTCATCGATAAAGCGTAATTCCGAAGGAGTTATTTCTGCAGAAAGAGTCTGAATGAACATAATAAAACCAAATAAGGATTTTGAAATTTTCATAATTGTTTAAAGTAAGTCGAGTTTTTCTAATTCTTGAGCCATTTTAAAAAGGTCGCGTTTCGTCAAGCATTTCAACTTTCTCTTAAGATTTTCGAAATACGATTCGACAGTCCTATGAGAAAGCTTATAGAGATTCGCTGTGTCCTTAGCGGTATTCCCTTTTAGAAGACCTTTAAGACATTGACGCTCACGCGTAGTGAGAAGAGAAGCCTCTTCTAAGTATTTCTCCATTCCAAGCCCTTTCACCACATTCTCGTAATCTTCCGGATGGGCTGGATCTCTGCGGATACGGATTTCTCCTATCTGCTCTAGAAGCCCGAGCCTATCCCAAAATTGCCAGGCCTCGGAGATCTTCCCTTTCGTAATCCGGTAGATACTGAAGCCGGTGACCAAAAAATCGAGCTTTTTCTTATGCATCCCGCGACAGATCCAACGGACAAACACGCGATCTTCCTGAGAGAAAATCTCGACTATCTCAAACTTCTTTCCTGGATAGGCTCGGTTATAGGAGGCGTCGATTTTCTGCACTTCGGCCAGGCCATGAATTTCCTGATCGCTGCCTGGGCCATGGATGACGACGTCTTTCGAAATGAATTCTTTGAAGGCAGGTACATCATCGCGATTCACCGTCTTCTCAATAAAGCGCCGAATCAATTTGCTATTTTGATGAGAATCCATGTGCGTCTTTTTTTTCATTTATTACTCGAGATTGTAAAAACTAGTGATGATTTATTCTAACCCGTATTGAATACGGTAAACAATTGAAAAGAAAATGAATTAAGGAGAGCTTGACCATCTAAGGACAAGAGACTTATAGTCTCAAAAAACCTCTATCAAGGGGATAAACTATGCGTATTGTGATTCCCTGCCTAGGCAGCCAGGGGGATATTCGACCTTTAACACCTAGAGACTTTCAAGTGACATCTTAAAAATTGTCACAGTATGGCCGCGCCAGGGAATAGTATCGACAACTTGCGCCCCGTTTTTGACATATTTAGCTACATTCGAAAAATTCGACGTGAAAAAATTCACCTTCTCATAGCCAAGACGTTTAGCAATAGAGAGGACGACCTTCGCTATTCCCGGTCCCACCCTATTCCCCCTTTCTTTAGGGATCACATGAAAACTATTCAGCCATGGACCTGAATACTCCGAAAATTCAGGCTCCCCTTCTTTATCGAGGGAAATACTTCCGATCGGCATCCCGTCTTTCAATACCACGATCGTGAAGGAACCGTCGAGGGGTTGCTTTTCGAAGTACTTGACCAGTTTTTCTACGGTCAAGGCCTTGTCATAAGAATGCCAATCGTTGTATTGCCACTGCGCTAGAAGGGGGATCATTTCTGAGTGGTCTTCTAGCAACGACAACTCCATAGATCTCGGCGAAAAAACGTTTTGAGTCGCCTCTTGAAGAAGCTCTCGGATAACAGAGCTATTCACTTGATAGGGCGTTTGATCACTCTCTGACACGATTTCCTCGGCATAAATACAATGATGGATCAAGAGCAATCCAATCAATATCATGCTAGATCTAGAAATGATTTTTATCATGCACTTCCTTAGCTGCCAAATTTCTCAACCGTTTCCATCTAAGGACAACTTCCCTGAGTACTAGTTCCTGAAAAGGAGAAAAACTCCACAATGTACTTAACATCTGGTTTATTTAGTTTGCAGCAATTTATACTACATACTTATGAAGCCATCGCTTTCTTCGCTTTTCCAAAGCCGGATCCCTTCGGCAATTCGTATATCGCAAATTGAATTCTTGAAGCGTACTGATCAGGTAGTCGCCGTGAATACGTCCATTGGGAATGTTTCCTTACCCATGCATCCCTCTATGATTAAAAGGATGTTTTCGCTGGATGCCCCAGATAGCCCGTTTCGGCAAGGGGTGGTGAAGTATTCAACAACGGTTGGCGAAATCGAGACAAACCAAGCAATTTTGCATTTGATCAAGAGCAGCGGTTTTTCCACCGAAGGCTTATATAGCCAAATTACTGACGGCGGTAGCCACGCGATGGAGTTAGCCATTTTGGGAGTATGCGGACCGGCTGGCTCGGGAACCCATCCCCTTTTGATCATCGATCCCACCTACCCCAATTATGCCTCATTGGCCAAACGCACCGGACGATCGGTCATTGCAGTGAACCGGCATCTAGAAGAAAATGGGAAATTTACCCTGCCAAAACTCTCTGAGATTGAGAAGGTGGTTCTAGAGAAAAAACCAGCCGCCCTCTTAGCGATCCCTTACGACAATCCTACCGGTCAATTTTTCCCACAAAAAACACTTCATCAGCTCAGCGAGATCTGCGTAAAGCATAATCTATGGATGATCAGCGATGAGGCCTATCGCGAAGTCTTCTATACGCATGATCAACCGAGCAGTATTTGGGGAATCACCGAAAAGGATGTGCCGGGCATTACCGGCCGGCGCATTAGCATCGAATCCGCTTCGAAAATATGGAATGCTTGCGGTTTGCGTGTCGGAGCACTTGTGACGGATAACAAGGATTTTCATCAACAAGCTGTAGCTGAAAATACGAGCAATCTATGTGCGAACGTGATCGGCCAATATATTTTTGGAGCTCTTCTGCATGAACCCAAGGAACAACTTCAAGCTTGGTTTCAACAGCAACGGGCCTATTACAGCAAAATGGCAAAGTCTCTAATAGAGGGTCTTAAAAAGCAGCTCCCGCAGTTAATCATAGCTACACCTGATGCCTCAATGTACACCGTGATCGATGTACGGAACATCTGTGGCCCAAATTTTAATGCAACCGATTTCGTCATGTATTGTGCGCAAAAAGGGCAGGTGCAGGTTAATGGCATCAAAAAGACCCTATTAACAGCGCCGATGGCGGATTTCTATTCTCCACCGCCTGGTGCGCCAAACCCAGGCAAAACACAGGTGCGCATTGCCTACGTTGAGTCTCCTGAGGATATGGCCCAGGTTCCAAAATTATTCGCGCAGTTATTGCACGATTTTCGCATCCACGCAGGGCTATGACAGTTCGTCTTTAAATCGAGAGACCGTCACTGCGCCTAGAAGAGCCAGAAGGCTCGCGAGATAGGCTGCCAGCACATCGCTACACACCAGAAGAATTCCTGTTAGCAAGGCCGTCACGGTCCATGCTGCGGCGATGATCGCTCCTGTGATGCCCATCACCCATCCTTGCTTTGACTTGTTCACCAGGCTGGAAAATAGGGTGATGATGAACGAAAAAGCAAGAGCCGCAGCGATGGCATTGACCATAAGCCCGATCCAAAAGACGATTTCCGAGGAAAAAATCACTCCGGCAAATGTTCCGACAGCCATCGAAACAAGCGCGATGATGCAGCCTTGTTTCGACGTTACGACACTGGCAAGCGAGGGCATGATCAATGTCCCTCCTATGGCAATGAACACGCCCAGCGACGCTGAAAAGAGGCCAAGGGCAAAATTCGAGTAATGGAACATCGCTTGCAGATAGGCTGGAGTGGCTTGGGAATAAAAACTCCACGACAGCTGCATGCACAAAAAGACCATCGACATCAGCAATAGGGGTTTTGACGTGAACACCTGTCCAAATGAAACGATCGTTTTCGTAAAGCTGAGCTTTTTCAATTGCTCGATCTTATACGTCTCCTTGAAGGCGGCGAAAAGCCAGAGGAGGTTCAAAATAGCAAGACCTGTCGCCAAATAGAACGGCAGGGCATTTGAGAATAGGGAAGAAATGTTCGTATCGGAGAAAAAGCCCGCAAAAGCAGGGCCGAGGACTTGCCCTCCGGCGATCGCAAACATCATTAGTCCCATATATTTTGCTTGGGTCTTCGGATCATGGCTGACATCGGCGATGGCCGCCTGAGCCAAAGGAAGCGCTCCTGCAGTCAGTCCAGAAATGATCCTTCCGAAAATGAGCAAAGAGAACAGATTTACGCTCACGCCGATACCACTCACCAAATAGCCGACTCCCGTCCCCGCCAAACAAATGAACAAAACCCTTTTGCGCCCGATATAATCGGATAAATCGCCGAGAATCGGCGCTCCGATGAACATGAAAAGCGGGAAAACGGCGACGATGAGTCCATAGAGAAAATCGCGGAGCGCTAGAGAAATATCCGGTGGGAGAATCGGATTTTGCCCTTGCAGCAACATCGGCGTCAAAACAGGAAAAATGAAGCCGAAATTCATGCTGTCGATCGCGATGACGAGCAGTAAAGCGAGGATGGAGCGAGATTTCTTCATGGCTATCTCCAGGGCATAGCGCAAACTGACCTCAGATGTCCAGTTCGAAGCACTTGAGAAAAGTAGGAAATGTGGTATTGCTTGTCTAGATGCCTACAGATCTACCTGCTTGCCCTATCGATACTGCCCTCAGCGATGTTGCATTGCTGAGATTGCTCTTTGCACTCGGGATTATCTTGATCGTTGCGAAGTTTTTCGGACAACTGGCACAACGGCTTTATTTGCCAGCAGTTGCTGGGGAGTTATTTGCAGGCATTGTCTTAGGTCAATCAGTTCTATATTACCTAGCTCCATCCGTCAGCGACTTCTTATTCCCAACAACTGGAGTCGTTCCTCTAGCCCTGGATGTCGTGAAGCAAGTAGCTCTCGTCATCGTGTTATTCATGACCGGACTCGAGCTGAATCTGTTCATCATACGCCAGAATATGAAACAGTCTCTGACCATTGGTTTTTGGGGGATTCTCATTCCTCTTGGTTTGGGATTCAGCGTAGCCTATTACTGTCCCTTTCTGTTTGGGGGTGGACATTCTTCTTCATCCTATCGCATTTTCCGCCTTGATCGGCATCGCTATGTCGATTACGGCGCTCCCCATAATCGCTAAAATCCTCTTTGACCTGAGACTCCTACAAACGAGGATCGGCAACATCATCATGTCAGCCGCCGTAATTGACGACCTTGTAGGTTGGATACTGTTTTCCGTGCTTGTCGCAACGATTTCAGGAATAGGCGGGATCGGTCACATATTTGTGGAAGCTTCTATCGTAGTCGTATATGTGATCTTCGTATTGACAATCGGGACGTATCTTTTTAACAAACTTTTCGAGCTGATTTTAAAGAAATTTGATCTACATGACATCGTGCTGGGCATTTTCTTTTCTGTCTGTTTTATTCTTGCAGGGACCACTACATTTCTAGGCGTCCATTCTTTGATCGGCGCATTTACAACCGGGGTGATGCTAGGAAACTGTAAAGTCATTAGCGAAAAAACGAAAAATTCTTTCAAAGATACAGTATCCAACCTCTTTTCACCGATTGCCTTTGCAACGATTACTCTTTCCGTAAATTTTGTCGCTAATTTCAACATCTACATCATTCTAACCCTACTAATTCTAGCGGTAGTCTCAAAATATTGCAGCGTCATGGTCGCCGCCAGATACATCAATCAGTTCAGTAAAAAAGATTCGTTTGCCGTTGCTACAGCAATGACTGCGCGCGGCGCCATCGAAATTCTGCTTGCCACACGCGCACTGCACTATGGAATCATCGATCAGCAAGTGTTCGTAGCCATTATTTTTATGGCTATCGCCACTTCCTATTTGAGTTCCGTTGGCTTGCGGTGGTATTCCGCCCACCAGCCAGGTCGGAGCAAAACCGCCTAATAGGGGCAGTTGCAGTCTTCAGAACTTTTGATGGGGAAAAATCAAACCCTGATTTAAGCTGTTTTTTTGCCCAAATGAGAGTGACTATTCTATGACACTTATCGAAAAAATCAATAACGGCATCAAAGAAGCGATGCGAAGTAAAGACCAGATTCGCCTCAATACCCTTCGCATGCTTAAATCCAAGATATTAGCCGTTGATGCTCGAGCCAACCTTCCCGACGCAGAAGTGATCAAACTGTTCAAAACTTACTATGGCAACCTCCAAGAAGCCCGAAGTGAATCTGTAAGCCGCCCAGAGATGGTGAAGCAACTAGATAAAGAACTAGAAATCGTTCAGGAGTTTTTACCTAAAGCTCTTTCTCCAGAAGAAACCAAAAAAATCGTGATGCAGGCTATCGCCGAGTCTGGAGCCAAGACAAAAAAAGACTTAGGCTTGGTGATGAAGAGCGTCATGAAACTCAACAATGCCGTCGATGGAAAGTTAGCCAAGGACTTGGCAAGCCAATTGCTGTCCGACTAGGACAAAAAAATAGCCCCACTTTGTGGGGCTTTTTTATTGGGGGCTGTTGGATGTATTCAGAACTGCCCTATTTCCTTCTGCCCTTATCCTGAAAAAATGCCCCTGCGAACACGTCCATAGCTTTATAGAGAAACTCCGGCAGTTTCGGATGATAAGCTTCGTAGATCTCCCTTTGATCCAAAACGGCATCCCTGAGTTTCAAGAAGATTTCTTTCGTCACCGGATTGAACTCTGTCAGGAGATTGTAGTACCGTCTGGTCATTTCTTGGACTTCTTTGGAATTGGGCTTTAGCCCTTTCTCGATCGCTTGAATAGCATCTTTCATCAGTATATTGGATCGATCTGCCAGATCATCGATCTGCTCATCTGAAAGAGTTTCGACTTTTTCCTTGGCCTTTTCGATCTTTTCTTTCCCAAATTCCTTGATCTGGATCTCCTCTACTTCTTTCATCGTGTTTTGCAAGGAGTTGAATTTTTCAAGCCTTGCCTTTTTGCCCAAAGTACAATTCTTATAGTAAGGAATGGCCATATCTATGCTGGTGAGATATCGCTGCAGTCTTAGGATCTCCTTACCAAGCTCCTGTTTTCTCGTTACTAAAATAGCCGCAGCCGCCTTGACATAATCCTTTGAAAGGAAGATCCCTTTGATCTTAGGCAAGCTTAACCCGATCTTTTTTAAGAAAATAATCTCGAAAAGGTGCATGAACTGTTCATCACCATAGATCCGCTTGCCATTCGTCATGCGGATCGAGGGCTTTAACAAACCGATATGATCGTAATGACGCAGGGTGCGGACTGAGACTCGGGCATGTTTTGCTAAATAAGCGATACTATATTCCATAATAACAATCTCCTGGTTGCAGAGATTACCAGAATAGAACATTACGTTACGTCAACTACAACAGGCATTTATGTAAAAATAAAAATACAAGGAATTGCTATTTTTAATATTACTGTAAATCTATCTCTTCAGTAAACCAGCTATAGACCCAGCAAGGACTCACCCAATGGGGTGAGATTGATTTTTGGCTGAGTGTAGCTTGGATCTTCAAGATATTGTTCGAATTCTTGCCTGATGCTGTCTTTGGTACGTTTGAGCTCGGGATAGGAGGGGTTATGGCCTGTGGAGACCCCCTTTTCAAAAGCTTCTCTTCTAAGAACCCTGCCCTCGTTCGTTAGCCTTGCCTTTGGCACATAACACAAATAGCCAACCATTCTTACTTTGGGGTTGTCGCTAGAGGGCCTATCCTTGCGCGGATGCTGATTCCAGTGAAGGGTTCTTGAATCCCATAAAATGAGTGAGCCGCGAGGAGCTGTTATATGTTTCATGCAGTAAGGGTTTCCAGATTCATCGATGCCGTGGCCGAAAAACTCCTCTAAGTACTCTTGTCTAGCTTTCCTTTTCTCATCCCTGGAGACATCTTGTGCGTCGATGGCTTCTAGTTGGGGAGCAAATTCATTGAACTTGAGATGCGACTTCGGAATGCAGTAAAACCCTCCATCGCCATCGAAAGAATCTTCAAACAAAAACTGTCCCTGGAATAGTAAACGGCTTTGTTTTCAACGATGACTCGCTGACGAAGTCAATGGGTGGGTTATTGTTGTGTGTAACGTTGTCTTGCCGCCTTCACCATCGCCTGATCAACATGGGGCCATGGATCAGAATAACCTTCCCTTATTTCCGCCGGACACATGATGGACATTCCGTCCATGCTTACGATAAGGTCGCTAGTGTTCCAAACTTTAGCAAATACATCGACAATACGAGAATCCTGTCTTAAATCCCACATGACCTGTGTTTGGCCGGCAGGCCCAGCGAAGATTCCAAATTTGTTATGCATTGGAAATGCTTCTTTCCAGTTACTTCTGTCGTCCATCCTGCAATTAGGCCATGCCTTCTCAATGTATTCATGCCAAACGCGTTGGTATAATAGCTCCGTTTCGGAAGACGAAAGTATCTGGGGAATGACGCAATACCCCAGTTCTTCAAGATCCTTCAGATAAGAAGGGATGAGAGACTGCCGATCTTCTGCAGATACGACCTGATCCTCTGATGAAAGCTGTGCGTTCGTGATTGTCGTGGCGAGCAATAGAAAGGCAAACAAAAATAAATATGCGCGTTTCATAAGTAGTCCTTCTCAAGAAACCAGTAAATTCGAATTAGGCGCGAATGGTATTCAAGACCTTGGAAATGTGTCAAGAATACAAGTAGAAGCCTCATGGGCGGTTAAGAATATGGGGCGGTTGGTACTCCGGGTAAACCCGCCGGTTCGCGACAGACACATTCTTCACTTCGAGTCAAACAGAAGCCACGCTGGGGGCGACAAGACGCATTCAGAACTATAAATGGTAAAAGCATCGACTGAAGAGGCCCTATCTTGCCAAGCTGGGATGCGCTTAGCAAGATAGGCAAACTAGATCAACACTCAATCACAATATAGGTCGAACTGAACGCCAAAAGCGAAAGCATTATATTTGAAATTTCGGATTTGAACATTCCATGGAGTGGTATGCGCGTGAATAGTGTATACAGTCGATCCAAAAATAAAATTACTTGTATCCACAAACAAATAGCGATACTCCCCAAAAATATGGAATTTCCAAATGTTATACCGAAGTCCCGCCTTTACTTGAGCTGCAAATGCCCATGACGAGTCATGTGGAAATGAATTAAAATGGTTTATTCCTGGCTCTGGTGGAGCTACTTGTGATGAATCAGCCCCGTGAAGAGATATGCGTGTCGGACCAACTCCCGCCGCTATATAGGGAGATAATCCCCAGGTATTATTCAGAGATAAGACCAAATTAGCTAGATACACCCCCTCAGTCATATGAAAGGAATCCACAAAGTCATGTTCAGGCAATCTGTCAGTATCTGTAGTATTAAAGAGACTCCCTTTTATTTTACGGCTGTAACCAATAGCCTTCGATCTCTGCTGCTGGAGCTATGGCCCAGCTTGAACATGTATTGCTCATACATTTTGACCACTCATATCCAAATTGTACGCCACCAAATCCTGTACCATTTTTCTTTACGTGACCTCGAGCCTCTACAGCCAATGGACCACCTTCATCTTCGGAAAACAATGCGGTTCCCATTTGAGATGCTTTAGAAGAGTTTGAGTATATTCCCCCACCAAAAATCCCGAAATACAATCTGTTACAGCTGCATGAATCCACGCTCGTAGTAGCATCCTTGCGGGCAGTAGCATTCTTGCCCGCAGCAGCATCCTCGTTCGCAGTCAAAAAGCCACCCATTGGGGTTAACAATAATGCTGTTAATAGGGCTAGGCGCCCCTTTCTAAATGAATCAAACATATTTTCCACCACTTAGATCGTCTAAATATTTTTTAGGTCTGGTTGCTTTTTAATGTCAATTTTTTTAGCTGAAAAATATTAAACGTTGGAATTTTGACAGAAGACAGCCTGAAATTAAACCAAGCCTACTGACGCAAAAGTACGATTTCATACAGAGAGCCTCCAAATCCTTCGAAGGGAGCAAGTGAAAACCGTCAACTTTTGGATTTAGTATTTCAGAACTTGTAATTGAAAGACGAAAATCTCCTATTTCTATTGAGAGTACCGTTCTTAACGATGCTAGAATTCAAGAATCGTCCAGGAGAATTGGGGCGGTTGGTACTCCGGATAAACCCGCCGGTTCGCGACAGATATGTCGCTTCACTTCGAGTCCAAACGCAAGCCAAACTCTTGGCTTGCTCCGCCCCCAAAAAAAAAAACCCGCATTCTGCGGGTTTGTTATTTGGGGGCGGTTGGACTCGAACCAACGGAGTCCGAAGACGAGGGATTTACAGTCCCTTGCAATTGCCGCTATGCGACACCCCCAGAAGGATGAAAGATATGCTGGCGAAAGGAATTGAACCCTCAACCGTCCGATTACAAGTCGGGTGCTCTACCAATTGAGCTACGCCAGCGTAAAACGAGGGCTAGGTTATATCAAACAAGTTCTTTCGCTTCAAGAATTTCCAGTGGGTTCTTCCGGCTGAGAAACCGCTGGTTGTTGGAAGAGCGTATCAAGGGCGAGTTTATGGGTTGCCCCAGCATCCTCCTGGGAACATAACCTGGGCGCCGAATTTTTTGGGTTCGCGCTTCTTGGCTTCACAACATTTTTTATACTTCTTGCCGGAGCCGCAAGGGCAGGGCTCGTTGCGAGGAACTTTTTTTCAGGTCTTTATGTGGAAACTTCATAGTGAATAAAATCGTAGCAAGGGCTTTGTTTTTACGTCGAGGAAGATTATTCTCTAAGGGATGAAGATCCATCTACCTATTGCAAGACCACCCTGGACACAGCTCGGGAAAAAGCTCGAGAGCATGTGCAGAAAAGCTTTACATGAGTTCAAACTGTTGGAAGGGGTGCAGAAACTCGCCGTCGCATTAAGCGGAGGCAAGGACAGCCTGACTCTGCTTTTCTTGCTCAAAGCTATTTTGGGCAGGGGGTTTCCTGAGATGGATGTGGTCGCGATCAATGTTGGGGGCGAGTTTTCCTGCGGGGCGGGGCTTGCTCAGGGGTTTTTGCCAGCTATTTGCAAGGATCTCGGGGTGGAGTTTATTGGGCTAGCGACAAGGCAGGATAAGGATGGCTTGGAATGCTATAGCTGTTCGAGGGAAAGGAGGAGGCTGATTTTCGAGGCCGCAAAACAGGCTGGGGCAACTACAATCGCTTTCGGGCACCACAGAGACGATAGTGTCCAAACTCTCTTGATGAATCTCTTGCATAAGGGGGAATTTGCAGGGAATTTGCCGAAAGTACCCATGGTCGACTATGGGGTCACGATCATTCGTCCGCTTATTTTCATCTCGGAAGAAGAGATCGTCAATTTTGCTAAGATGTACGGTTTTGCAAGAATTACTTGTCAATGTCCTGTGGGACAGAATTCTCTCAGGAAAAAGACTCGTGAGATGATCGAGGGTCTCGAAGAACTTTATCCGAATGCAAGGGCGAATCTCGCGAGCGCGGCTTTACAATATGGGTCGGACAAAGCTTTAAAGCCTTGACGATCGCCTATGTAGATCGTTAATATATTCAAAAAAATGCAAGATATTAATTACACCTGGGAACTCGTTGCGATCCTCGTCTATTTGGCCTTCTTGACGTTGATCGGCATCTTGTCCTTCCGCAAACAGCGTTCCGATACCGACTTCCTCATTGGAGGAAGAGGGTTGAACTATTGGCTGACGGCTCTCGCTGCACATGCGAGCGATATGAGCAGCTGGCTCTTTATGGGTTATCCTGCGGTGATCTTTGCCGGCGGGCTTGTGAATCTCTGGACCGCTATCGGTCTATTTATCTTCATGTTTTTGAACTGGCACTGGTTGCACCCAAGATCCGGGTCGCTACCGAGCAGTACAACAGCCTGACCTTCTCCTCGTATTTTGAAAGCCGATTTGTCGATACGTGCGGTTGGATCCGCGTTTTCACCGCCATCATGGCGATCGTTTTCTATACGATCTACATTTCTGCTGGACTCGTTGGGCTTGGGTATCTTTTAGAAACTTTGTTTGCTCTTCCCTATACTTGGGGAATTTTCATCGGGATGCTCGTCGTCGTCCCTTATGTCTTCATCGGAGGATACACAACGCTTGCCTGGATCGATCTGTTCCAGGGGCTATTCCTCATGTGCGTCATCATCTTCGTGCCCTTCTATGTGATGCATCAACTCGGTGGTTGGGATGTAGTCATGAACGCCATTACCGCCAAACATATCTCTCTCGCTTATTCCCTGATACCAAACCGCTCACATTCCTCACCGTTTTCTTTACTGCTGTCGGCTGGGGACTTGGGTATTTTGGGCAGCCCCATATCGTGACGAAGTTCATGGGGATCAAAAATGTCGGGGAAATCAAGAAATCGATGACGATCGGCATGACCTGGATGTTCCTTTCTCTTGGTGCCGCAACGCTTGTAGGGCTGGTCGGCATCGCCTTCTTCCAAACTGGGGGTCTCGATGATCCCGAACATGTCTTCACTGTGATGGTGCATAATGTCGTTCCATCCGTTTATCGTCGGTTTCTTCCTCTGCGCAGTCTTGGCAGCTACGATCAATGCGATGAGTTCGCAAGTTCTCGTCTTATCCTCGAATTTGACAGAAGATTTTTATAAGAGATTTTTGCGCAAAAATGCATCTTCAAGCGAGCTTCTTCTCGTCTCGCGTATAGGGATTCTCATCGTTGCGATTTTCTCTTTCTTCATCGCCTTTGGAAAATTCAGCACGATTTACGGACTTGTTCTTTATGCCTGGTCGGGGCTTGGCTCTGCTTTTGGACCGCTTCTGATTCTCTCCTTGTATTCCATGAAGATCAACCGCTTTGGCGCATGGGCAGGCATTTTAGTCGGCGGCATTGTTTCAGCGACCTGGCCTTTCATCAATAAAGAGGTCCTTTTCACTTCGATGAATATCCCACCTCTTGTTCCAGGATTCTTCCTCAGCTTTGTGATGATCCTCATCGTAAGCAAGCTCACTAACAAAAAAAGAGTCACTGCAAAAACCTATGGATAGTAAACCTCATATTCTTCTGACCAACGATGATGGCATCCATGCTCCGGGCATTCGAAGCCTATGGCGAGCGCTCAAAGACTCCTACGATATCACGATCGTAGCTCCTGCCGTCGATCAATCCTGCACAGGACTCTCCATTACCACGGCAAGACCTCTTTCTATCCGGCAAGTCCCCTGGGAAGGGGCTACGAAAGCCTACCAAGTCGATGGCACTCCTACTGATTGCGTAAAACTTGCTCTGACAGTTCTTCTTCCGAAACTCCCGGATATGGTTGCTTCAGGCATCAATCGCGGCGCAAACTCCGGTCGTAATATCCTCTATAGCGGAACAGTGGCAGGCGTCATCGAAGGGACGATGCGCGGAGTGCCGGGCATTTCGCTTGCATGCGACAACTTCTACGCTCCCAACTATGAACGCGCCGAAGGCTATGTCGAGGGGCTTGTTCGTTATCTTCTCGATTTTCCTCTTCCAACCGGAACGTTCCTCAATGTCACATTCCCCGACCAAGAAGGACCTGTGCAAGGCATTAAGCTCGCAAGACAGGGACGGAGTTATTGGGTGGAGAATCCCGAAGAGCGGCTGCATCCAGAAGGCTATAACTACTACTGGCTGGGCGGGAAGCACCAAAAAGACGAAGAGCATGAAGAAAGCGACGTCGATCTAGTTAGAAAGGGATTCATCGCCGCTGTGCCGATCCAAGTGCACGAACTCACTGATCACCTGCAATATCAGCACCGAAAAGCAGCTTTCGAACGTTTATTCGAGCAAAAGCCGATTTTTATTTCTCAATAGTTTTGTTCAATGCAGCGTCGAGGCGAAAATAGGTCTCGCGCTGCACACCTTCTAAGAGTTCCTTCGCACCTTCAAGACGATAGACCCGTTTGAGCTCGATCATGAGCGTTTCACTCGCTAGATCATCGGGGGTGGACCACGTATCGGTCGCTTCGCCGAGATGCGCTTCTTTGAAGTTTTTGACCTCGATCATGAGATCGGCAATTTCTTCATAAAACCGTTTGATCTTGGGAAGCTCCTTGACGAGATCTTCCCTCGTCTCGATCTTCTGCAGATCTTCGGTAAAACGCCTGCAAAGCGCCTCCCCTTCCCTGCGATATTCATCGAGAGAAGTGGGGGCGCATGCAGTAAGGATTAGGCATCCTAAAAAGAAAAAGACTCTCATTTTGCTGTCGCTTGAGCGCGAATGTACTGATCTTTTGGAAGATTCTTCAAGTTCAAATTATAGATCCCTGAAAGCTCCCGGAAATATTCCTTGTAATCGAGTCCATAGCCAACGACGAAATAATCCTCGATCTCGAAAAGCACATAGTCAGGCTTATAATCGAGCTTTCTTCTGTCGGTCTTCTTGGATAGGACGACGAGGGTTTTCAAGCTATTGGGGTTCTTGGCTTGAATTTTGTTCATCACCGTCGTGAGAGTAATACCTGAATCATAGATATCATCGACGAGAAGGATGTCTCGACCTTCGATATCGAGATCATCGAAGCCCTTGATGGTCAGCTCGCCGCGAGAGGATCCACGCGCGCCATAGCTGGAAGCGCGTATGAACTCCACAGACAGCGGACAATGAAGCTCACGGATGATGTCGGCGGTGATGCACATCGATCCTTTGAGAATGGAAATGAGCACGAGCTCTTTTCCTGCGTATTCTTGGTCGAGGGTCGCACCTACCTCGACGATTCTTTGCGCAATAGCTTCTTTTGTAATCAGCGGTTCGAGATAAGACGCCGTCTCCTCTGCGAGAGCAGGGCCTTGAAATGCCAGTAGCGATACACAGAGTAACCAATAAGCTTTCATTTGCATAATTCCTCCAAAGATAGATCTTCTATCGGGTAGTTTGTCCATTCAACATCATCAAAATGCCACCATTCTGTATCCGTTCCTAAGAATCCATTTTCACTCATAACTTTCTGTAAGAGATCGCGATTCCGGATCGCCTCTTCTGGCAAATCCCTGCAGTTGAGATGCGCCTTTTCTGAGAAATCGTCGAAATCGGTCGGCATGAGCAGCTCTTTGCCATGAAGATCGACAAGTGTGAGATCGACCGCTGCTCCGCGGTTATGCTTGGAACCGTATTTAGGATTGCCGACGTAGCGTTCATCGGGCAGGATTTCCCAAAAGAGTTTCTGCACGCTTAAAGGACGATAGCCATCATAGACTTTGAGTCCCAAACCTTGAACAGCAAGCACGTCCTGAACGGATTTCAGTTTTTTTGCCACTTTTTCTCGAAGAAAGCACTTCGCCATGGAATACACTGCCCTACTCACAAAGTTATTGGCAGTCGCATAGCGAATATCGAGCCGAATCCTCGGGTCGAACTTTTCGATATCGATGAAGCCAGATGCTTGATTCATAATGACTTTGCTCCGAAAAAAACATCCTTGATAAACGGAAATCTCTTTGCACCGCAAGAAGAAAAAAAATTAGGAATTTAGAAGAAATGCTTGAACAGCATGGCTATATTCCTCAGGGACTTCGAGTAGGGAAGAATGTCCCATTTTCTTGAATACATGGAGCTTTGCTCCAGGAATATGCTTGAGTTCGGTAGCATAGCCCATTGGAAAGAGAAGATCTTCTTCGGCGGCATGCACTTGCACGGGAACGGCGATCTTTTTATACCATCCGCTCGAATCGAAATGGCGTAAAGCCTCGGCTTGGTATTTTTGCCCTTGCAAGGTGGGCGGATAGAGATTGCTTTTCCATTTTTCGAGCAAATAGGCGCACTTCACCGAATTATCGATAAAATCATTAGAGAGGACCCATGGCATAATCAGATCAAAGATTCTTGCCAGTGGTACCCCTTCCTCCTGCAATTCTATCGCTGTACGCAAGACCTTATTTGCCACAGGAGGAGACTTGACAACCGTCTGGGAGAAAATCGCTTTTCCAATGCGTTCTGGATGGCGGTAGGCAATCGATTGCGCGATGCAACCTCCCATCGAATGACCGAGAACATGGAACTTATCGAGACGCATATGATTGCATAAGGCAATGACATCGTCCGCCATGTCCTCAACGGAGAATGCATGATGCGCCGCTTTGCTTCGGCCCGCAGAGCGATTGTCGAGCAAAATAAGATGAAAATGTTTGGCTAGCTCGTTTTTGACAAGCATCCAAACGGTATGATCCACACAGTATCCATGGATCAGGACTAAAGGATCTCCCTGACCTAAAACTTCAAAATAGAGATCTTGTCCATTCAGGGCTATGTGGGGCATAGGGACTTTATTTTTGTTGCAATCGTTTTTTCGCTTCTGTGTCGCTGAGC
The DNA here is from genome assembly GCA_963813105.1 of uncultured Simkaniaceae bacterium. GTDB lineage: Bacteria > Chlamydiota > Chlamydiia > Chlamydiales > Rhabdochlamydiaceae > JAGXTH01. The sequence goes on along the minus strand of CAWEXT010000003.1, from coordinate 401,870 downwards.
CACTTGTATTCTTTTCTCAAGTGATCGAATTGGAGCTTGGCCACTTCCTCATCGACGGTGCCTGGAACGCGCTCTTCTCCTTTATAGAGATAGCCGTGAAAAACGATATTCTTTTCTTTTAAGGCATCCTCGGTGGAAACGAGGTTCCTTCGTTTATCATCGAAGAACAGGATTTCTTTGGGCTTCCAGCCGATTTTTCCTAGAAAACGCACAAGAAGATCGCCTTTGGTCTGATCCTCGCTACCGAGGAATAGAATCCCCTTCTTGAAAAGAGAATATTCGATCGTTTTAGAATCATCAAACAAAATGACTTCCGAAGAAGGGAAGGCCCCAGAAAAATCGATGGAAAGATTTTTCAGCTCATCGATTCTCCAATCTTCCATTTTCTCGATACGGCCGAATTTTCCTGTCCGGGCAGCTGTAAGCGCAATGACTTTGGCCTTTTGTTTCTTCAACTTTTCGATAAGCGAAGGTACTGAGGGTTCGATGAGGTGCATTTCGGTAGTCGTGATCACAATGCTGATAAAATGGTTCATCTCGTGCGAGTCATACTCGGTCTCATCCCAGTAGGTTTTCGTATACGGCATTCCCCTTGGGCGGCAGACCATATCTTTCGGCGTGATGAGAACATCATCGACGTCGAAGATCACGAGCGTGTCCTCACCGGCTTTATCCAATTTGGCTTTAGCTTCAGCGAAGGAATAGACCGTGGTGATCTCTGCAAAAAGAGCATGGAAGGGAAGTAAGAGAATCAGGAAGATTTTTTTCATAGGACCTCAAAAAGAAGGGATTTCACCTTTCATGGCTATTCTTTGTAGTTTGCTAAAATACCATGTTAGGCGAAATCCCGAGAACATTAAGGGGACAACGCATTGGTTTTATCGATCATTTCTTGCCAGCGAGCGCGGATTTGCTCTTGCGTGATCGGCTTTGCTGGATAGTTCTTGGCTCCTTGGTAATGAAATCCGAGGATGTTCATTGAGGGATAGGCGGCTTTTACTGTTTTTTCGATTTCTTCGAGAAGCTCGCGGTTATCATCGACGCAAATGAGCGTATTCGGCTTATAGGAGGCTTTTTGGATGAATTCGAGAACGACAGGACCTTTGACATCCGTCACCCCTGGGATTTGGTCGGAGTTATTGGCATGCAAGATTCCTTCTTTGTACCGAGCTGTCGATCCAAAATAGGGATTCAAATGTTCAAAAATAATTTCTCGATACTTGGAGAAGGATTGGGAAAATTGAAGCCCGATTCGCTGAAAATTCTTCAAACGTTTCTCGAGCATATCGGTACCATCGATTTTTCCGCTCATCGCTGAAGAAAGAGCTATTGTTTTGATCCCTTGCTTTTGCCATTCCTGCAGGAGCGCAGGTGTGCTTTCTTCGATGAGAACCCCATCGCTATAGAGAAGGGACACATTGAGAAAGAGGCGTTTTCGAGAAGGATCGAGCGACTGCTTCACCTTTTTGATCGTCTCTTTATGGGCAGCAAAATTGCCTCTCTGCATAGCAGGATCGTCGGGAACGATGAGAGTCTCATCAATGTCAAAGACGATGAGCGTTTCTTCGCCTTTGAGGTAAGGAGTCATTTGCTTTAAAGAATCGATTTGGTGGATCTCGCCGAATAGCGCCTGGGAAGCCCCTAAGGCAGAGACGAGAAGGGTAGAAAATTTTTTCATGGGTTTTTCTCCTTTAAATTAGCATCTTATCCCTTGGACATAAATTAGAAAAATTAATAAAATTAATGATCAAGATTAATATTGCTTATGAAGAAACTACCTTACAATTTTTTGTATTTAAAGTATTTTTGCGACGCGGCAAAACGGGGAAGCATTTCAGCGGCGGCCCTGGAAAATCACGTCACGCAATCGGCCGTTAGCCAAGCGATTGTCAAATTGGAAGAATCGCTAGGCCAAGAGATCATCGTCCACCAACCTAATCAATTTCGGCTGACGCCTTTTGGGGAAACGCTAGCCGAAATAAGCCGCGAGCTGTTCTCGCGGGTACGTTCGCTAGAAGAACAACTAAGCGGCGATGTGGCTGAGTTGAGAAGAGTCTCCTTTGCCTCTATGCATAGTTTAGCGCTCAAAATCCTGCCTAAGACTTTGAAGAAGGCGACGAAAGAGTGGCCAAAACTCGAAGTGCAATTCCGCTTAGGGCATACCGATGCCATCAAAGAGATGGTGAAGAAGGGGCAAGTCGATTTTGGTCTTGTCTTGGATAATGATGATCTGTCGAGTTTTGAATGTTTCGAAGTCCACCAGGGAGAATATGGCCTCTATGCGCTGAAGGATAGCCCTAAAGATCTTCCGTTTATTTTCTCTGAAGAGCGGATGGAAGTGATCGAGCTTACGAAAGCCTATAAGAAAAAAACGGGCAAAGAGCCGGAAGTCCTCATGGAGATCTCGAGTTGGGAAGTGATCGCACGTCTTGTCGAAGAAGGTTTAGGAATTGGCTTTTTTCCCGATTACGTCGCTGCGGGAAAGACGAAACTCGTACGCGCCCACGGAAAAATTGCCGCGATTCCTTATCGCGTACTGGCAATTTTTCCAAGAAATACGAAACTCTCCAGCAATATCGAAAAGTTCCTCAAAATTTGCGGGAAATCTTTTACTTCCTAATAGCGAGACGTCCGAGAATGAACCGGGCGATTGTCTGTGCAGCAAGCGGTCTTTGAAGCTGCAATAAATTGCTCTTCCACGAACGCCATAGAGCCGCTTCTCCTTGCATCATGCGGATGAGAAGGGTTTTGAGCTCTTGCGATGTTTCTGCGACAGCGCCGACGCCTTGCTGTTTAATCAAAGCGACGTTGCCTTCTTCTTGCCCTGGGATGACCTGGGTGATGATCATGGGACAGCCTGCAGCGATGCATTCTTGGACGATGGCGCCCCCAGCTTTTCCGATAAAGAGATGCTTACTGAGGAGCCGCTCGGGCATATCGTCGACCCAGCCTAATAGATTGACTTGCATAGGCAAGGTTTTTCGGAATTTATCGAGCGCTTCATAGAGTTTTTTATCTTTGCCGGCAGCTAAGGTCAGTTCGATCTTGGGCAAATAGGTAAGCACGCGGATATTCTCTTCGATTTTACTCCAAGAGCCGCCCGGCATATACAGAATATGCCATGGTGGCGGAGTCGTACGTTCGATTTGGCAGTTGGCGAACTTCAAAGAGACGGGGAAGCCTAAATCGAGAATATTGGCCACGGGGACGTCGTGTTGTTTGAGAGCATCGAGAGTAGGCCGATTGGGAACGATATAAAAATCGCTTTTTCCTCTTGCCCAGATGGAATTGATGCGGATCGAATCGGTGACGACGGTAAAGCGAAGGAAAGGCACTTCTTTGCCTTCGTATAGGGTGTCGATGATCTGGTTGTAAAAAGGAAAGGTGCTCACGATCGCATCAGGTTGGAAAACGCGAATCTCTTCTTCGAGCCTCTCTGAGATCCCTTTGAGCGAATGGAGCCGTTTTTCCAGAAGTCCTTCATCGAAATGGTTGAAAATCTTTTCCCAGAATCTCGGTGCGTGGTGGATGGCTTTCAGATAGCCCCATCTCGCCAGACCGGTGAGACGCGGGTATGCCTCGCTGCAAAGATCGACCAAACGCGTTTCAGCAAAAAGACCAAGACTTAAATGGGCTCTTTCTTCGAGGGCCATTCGCAGTCCACGGGCGGCCGCGTTGTGTCCTTCCCCAAAGCTTGCGGTCAAAAGAAGGACGCGCGAAGCGATAGGAGGCGCTGCTTCGGATACATCGAGAAGATTGACGGGAACGTCGCTTAAGGTCATGACCTAAATCCTAACTCTTTGCTGGACTCTAGCATATAGGCATTTAACTGACAAATATCGTGCTAGGGAGAAACTTTCTTCCTTGATTGTTTTTCCTATAGGAGAATACGATTTTTCCTTCAAATCCAAAAATGGAACGGATATGCCTTCGATGACGATTGATACCTCCGCGAGTAGTTCTGAAGCCAATAGAAATCTCTTGTTAAGCCGTGCATTAGATGCATGCAAAAATTTCGCCAATGTTTGGATCAGAGATGCATTCGATGATTGCGGCATGTCCAAATACGCAAGGCAAATTCAGGAGAAGAAGATTAATGATTTATCTCTTGAAATGGGCTTTCTCTATACCGGTGATTTGCCGCGGTTTGCACGAGTTGCGGTGGCATTGTCAACGTGTATTGTGGAAATTACAAAAAACAAAACTGAACAACTCAAGATCTACGAATATACCCATAGAATTATCCGAATTGGCAGAGCCTATGCATCCCTTAGATCTGCTCTCTAGAAAAAGAAGTTTTACTACCCAGTAGTTGTGCCTTCAACCGTTGATAAAAGCCTTGTGAAAATACCGCTTTTCCAAGTAGACTCGATCATTCTTCGTCGGGCGTATAGCTCAGTTGGTAGAGCGCCTGTCTTACACACAGGTGGTCATAGGTTCGAGTCCTGTTGCGCCCAAAGCACTCCATTATTGCGCGGGAGTAGTTCAATTGGTTAGAGCACTGCCCTGTCACGGCAGAAGTTGCGGGTTCGAGCCCCGTCTCCCGCGCATTTTTCTGCACTTTACAGATATCCAATTTTCTGTACTTTGAAATAAGTAGTATTTATGCATATCAAGTACATGGTATGACCATGCCGCTACCGCATCCACTGTCAAAAACTTACTTCATCACCATCGTCAGCTTTTTTTGGATTGCTGTCGGCGCATTCTTAGCTGCCGTTGCTATCCGGATTTTCTTCTTCCCAATCAATTGATCGACGGCGGCATCGTCGGTATCGCTTTGATCCTGGCCCGGCTTTTTGGCGATAACTACCTCTCGTATTTTCTTGATCGTCTTGAACATCCCCTTATCTATCTTGGCCTATACGCTACATCCGGCGCATCGTTCGTGATCCACATGTTGGTCGCGGTCTTTCTGTTTGCGGCTTTTTCATGTTCGTCTTGCAAAATGTGCCCCCGCTTTCATCGGCGATCCTCTCGAGATCATCGTCATTCGGCGGCGCGATTTTGGGCATCGGGGTCGGACTGATCATCCGCCATGGCGGCTGCATGGATGGCACGGAGATTTTGGCGATTATCATCAATCGAAGAAAAGGATTTACCGTCGGACAAGTGGTCCTCTTCATCAACATCTTCATCTTCGCCGCCTATGGATGGATCTTTCAAGACTGGCATATCGCCCTTCGTTCTCTATGACCTATATCGTCGCCTTCAAAATGATGGATATTGTGATCGTCGGGTCTCGACGAGCTCAAATCGGTGCTGATCATCTCTTCCAAACCAAAGAACTCGGCGAAGTGATCATGAAGGAACTGGGCCTTGGGCTCACGATCATGCATGGAAAAGGAGGCTTTTCCGGGGAAGTCCGAGAAATTCTCTTCATCATCGTCGAGCGTCTGATCTTGCCGAACTCAAAGAGATCGTTTTGCGAGAAGATCCGACATGCCTTCATGGCGATCGAAAATCTGCATGAAGTCGTCTATGGGAAACACTGCGCATTTGTCCCTACAGTAAAAAGACACCGGACTAAACTGCTAAAATGCCTAAATGATCATGAACCTGCAGAACACCTCTCTTCCTAATCCCGACAGGATCGATGCTTGGCGGGTCTTTCGCATCTTTCGGAATTTGTCGAAGGATTTGAAACGATGACCGACTCTCGGCCCTTCGGTCGCTATCTTCGGCTCTTCGCGAATCAAGGAAAACGATCCCTATTACAACCAAGGCGTAGAGCTTGGCTGGCAAAATCGTCCAAAAAGGATTTGGGATTATCACCGGCGGCGGGCCTGGCATCATGGAAGCGGCCAACGAAGGCGCGCAAGCATGGCAGGAGGCAAATCCTGCGGTCTTTGCATCGATCTTCCCGAGAAGAAGAACCCAATCCCTTTCATCGATCGAAAATATCTCCTTCGTTTCCGCTACTTCTTTGTTAGAAAAGTGATGTTCGTCCGCTATGCCCAAGCCTTTGTCGTTCTTCCCGGGGGCTTTGGGACGCTCGACGAACTCTTCGAAGCCCTCACGCTGATCCAGACACAGAAAATCAAGCCGTTCCCCATCTATCTACTCGGCAAGGATTATTGGAAGGGCCTTATCGATTGGTTAAAAAATGTCGTCGTCGCTAAAGGCAATCTCTCCCCGCATGATCTCGATCTTTTTATTGTTACCGACGACCTCGATGAAATAGCTAGCGGCATTGCCGATTTTTATACACAGACCAAAACCCTCGAAAATTTTTGAGGTAGTTATGAGGCTATCCCGCTATTCGAATTTTCCTGATTTGGATCTTTTTGGCATCTTTGAACTCTGCTTTTTCAACCATGTGTTTTTTCACATGGTCTTCAAAAGTAGGGTTCAAATCTGCGCAAAAATATCGAAAATCATTAAAAATCCTAACAGCGGGATAGCCTCATATGCCTACTAATTCTTCTCCTGTCATTGGATCGATCGTCTCGTTTTCCATCGAAGATTTGAAAAAGAAATACAGCAGCGAACTCGATCTCAAGCTCGTGGCGGGCTTAAGCGGCATCGGCCGGCTCATTTTCAATCCGATTGTGCAATTGCCAGGAGTCAGTTTAACGGGATTCCTTGAAAGCTATATTAGCGATCGCCTGCTGATTTTCGGCATCTCCGAGATCCTCTATATGGCCGAGCTCGATGCGGAAACCCGCTTTCAGCGGCTCAGCTCGATCTTGAGCAAGGAGACGCCAGCGGCCTTCGTCGCAAGAGGTCTGGAACCTCCTCAAGAGTTGATCGCTCTTTGCGATGAGCATAGCATTCCCCTTTTCCGTTCATCGATGCCAGCAATGGCCCTGCTTGGAAAATTGAATTACCACCTTGCGGAAGAATTCGCACCGACGATGTCCTTTTTAGGCACGTTTGTCGAAGTATTCGGCGTAGGTATTCTCTTACAAGGAGAAGATGGCATCGGCAAAAGCGAAGCTGCATTAGGGCTTGTCGATCGCGGACACCGTTTGGTCGCTGATGAGTCGATCGTGATCAAACTCAAGCACAGAAGTTATTTAGAGGGCACTGGCGCCGATAATACGCGCCATATGATCGAAATCCGGGGCATTGGAATGATCGATGTAGCCCTGCTCTATGGTTCTGTCTGCGTACGCGATAATAAAAGCGTCGATATGTTGATCGAACTGGAGAATTGGGATCACTATAAGACCTATGATCGTCTGGGCCTGGAAGATAAGTCTACGACGATGATGGGACTCAATGTCCCTTGCTATCTGCTTCCCGTCAAACCCGGAAGAGACGTGGTGCTGCTGATCGAAACACTCGCAAGAAATCACCGCCTCAAACAGATGGGCATTCACTCAGCAAGGCAATTCAGCCAAAAGCTGGGACAAGCGATTGCAAAAAAACAGGAAGAATTGCTGGAACAAACTACTTCGAAAGTCCTGCGATAAAGCTCTTGATGGCTTTGATACGCGAAGGAACCGGCGCGGAAAAATGGTTTTTATCTAAGAAGGCATTCTTTGCGTAACCGGGCTTTCTACTAGCTCGATGATGCGCTTTCTCTATAGCATGCAAATGCTCGAAAATCTGTTTTTTGAAAGACTCGTCTACGGATTCAAAGAAAAATAAAGCAGCTTGCACTTCTTCTTCTTTAAAAAGCGGGATGATCACTTGTTCCAAGAGAACCAGCTGAATAGCCTGTTTGCGGATCTCTTTGCTACAGTCCTTTCCATTCTCTCTTCGAAAGGCCGAGCGTCCATATTTGTCTCCCTCGATGGTTGCTCCGCCTCGCTTCATAAGAATTTCAACACTCTTATAGAGGCAATCTCTCATTGCTTTGGGAAGTTTTTCGCATAGCGGTTTCATGTCGGCAGATGTAGGCGCGTCATGCATAGCAAGTAAATCTAGTGTGCTTTGTCGAAAGATCATCTCTTGAACAAGAGATCGTAGATCGGGGTTATCGAGAAAAGCATTTAGAGTGCCATCAGGTAGTAACTTGTCGTAGAAATTATAGCAGGGAGTAGGCGTTTTGCAGGATGCTTCGAAGAAACCAATGATGGCTTCCGCATACGCTTGATATTTAGCATGTGGAATTGCGTGAGTTTCAGAGAAGGCGCTATTGAAATTTTCAAATATCTTCCAAGCAAATTTATTTTCTTCAAAATCGAAAGGATTCTCTAGGAGATGAATTTCTTCGAATTTTTCAGAAGAAAAAGGCAAATCGAGGTCGGCGGTCACTGGAAGATGGTCGGAAGGTTCTGTAAGACCAAGATCTTTCGAATCTCCAGCTACAGCAGCTTCTTTGATACCCACATGTCCTGAAGCAAATATATGATCGATTCGTACAGGTTCTAAAAACTTTTTCCCTCGACCCTTTCCTTGACCCGGTTCACTGCATAAATGGCTCCCCTGCACCGCTCCTGCTTCAGTGAGAATATCCGAAAATCCTGCGGCCTTGAGGGGGTCTAAGAGCTTATCTTGATGATGGAGATTCAGATCCCCGCCTAAAACAACGGGTGCGCTTTGTCGGCATTCTTTTAATACCGGGATAAGGGCATTCAATTCTTTCACTGCTGGCTTGTGGAGATACATGAGATGGGTATTGCAGAAATAGAATATGCCATTTCCATTTCTGGGTCGAAATTGTGCAACTTGTACTACACGGCTAGTTCCAGTGTAATAGAAAACCCCACGATGGGAAAGAAGTTCGAATTTATCTTTTCTATAAAAAATCGCACAGCCGTCATGTTTTCCACTATTGTGATATTGAAAAACCCCTGAATAGCCGAGATCTTTCATTTTTTTTGCAAAGGCTGGGTAGAATTTCTTGCTTTGTTCCTGCAGGCCGATGATATCAGCATCGAGATCTTGGATTTTCTTGATGATTCTTGGCCCTCTTTGTTCCCATTTTGGAGCGTGTTTTAATACTTGGGAGCTCCAATTAGGAAAAAGGTTGTTATAGCTAGCAAAACGTATAGTTTGTTTTTGAACAGGGTCGCTCATTATTAGTTATCTCTTATAGTTTCAAATAATTATAACAAATAATTACTTATAAAGACAGTAAAGTATTTATTTCTTTGGAAGGTTCTCTAGAAGAAGAGCATAGACGCCCTTTAGCCCTCTAAAATTTTCTTTATAGTCTAGCCCATAGCCCACGACAAAGCGGTCTTCGATATCGAAGAGGACGTAATGGGGCTGATAAGGGATCTTCCTGGGGGCCCTTTTGGAAAGGAGAACGAGAGTCTTTAGACTGGCAGGCTTAAGTTCTTGAATACGAGTGAGTACCGCTGTGAGGGTATTGCCGGAATCGAAGATATCATCGACAAGAAGGACGTCTTTTCCCTCGATTTCGAGGTGTTCGAGGCCCGTAATCCTAGGCCTGCCCCGAACATGCCCAACATAGCTTTCGCAGCGGATAAATTCGACGCTATTGGACGTATGGAGCTGTCTGATGAGGTCGGCGACGAGGCAAAGAGAGCCTTTGAGGATGCCGATGATGAGCAGTTCTTTTCCTTGGTATTCACGATCAAGGGTTTGGGCAATATCTACGATCCTCTCGAAGATATTCTCTTCGGGAATCAAGAGTTCAAGGAAGGTCTCCTGAGAGCTATTCACGAGGTTCATTGAACGTGCACCCTTCGGCAATGAGCTGATCGATGTACGTGATCGTATAGTCGTTTGTGAAAAAACGCTTATCTTCGAGCATATAGAGATGGAAGGGAATGGTCGAATGCACGCCGCCGATATGGAATTCGCTCAAAGCGCGTTTTGCGACCATGATCGCCTCCTCGCGGTTTTTGCCTTTGACGATGAGTTTGGCGATCATCGAATCGTAATTGGGCGGGATCCGATAGCCTGAATAGCAGGCGCTATCGATGCGGACGTGCGGGCCGCCGGGAGGAATGTAGTATTCGAGATGGCCGGGCGAGGGCGCAAAATTATTGGCGGGATTTTCGGCATTGATCCGGAATTGAATGACATGGCCGTTGAACTGCGATGTCTTTTTGTTTGAACTTGAGCTTTTCGCCCATGCGCAATTCTGATCTGCTCCTGGACGAGATCGATGCCGGTCAGTTCTTCGGTGATGGTATGCTCGACTTGGATCCGGGTATTGACTTCCATGAAGTAGAAATTGCGCTCTTCATCGAGAAGAAATTCGACGGTGCCGACAGAATGGTACTTCGCGGCCCGGACGATTTCGACGGCGCTTCTCCGATTTTTTTGCGCAGAGCAGGAGTTAGGATGGGACTTGGAGCTTCTTCGATCAGTTTTTGGCGTCGTCGCTGGATTGTGCAATCGCGCTCGCCGAGATAGACGTAATTGCCATGTTTATCGCCGATGATCTGCACTTCGATATGGCGCGGGTTGACGATCATCTTTTCGAGATAGACGTCGGGATTGTTGAAGCTCACTTCGGCTTCGGCGCGGGCTGCGGAAAATTGCCGCACGAAATCATCGGGATCATGGGCGATGCGGATCCCTTTTCCTCCGCCGCCGGCAGACGCTTTGATGAAAATCGGGAAACCGAGTCTTTTTGGCTTCTTTGAGCGCTTCTTGCACATCGGCGACAATGCCTTCGGAGCCTGGAATGACGGGGCATTTGACGCTTTTGGCGGTCGCTTTGGCCTTCGCTTTATCGCCGAAGCAGGGCGATGGCTTCGGAGGAAGGGCCGATGAAATTGAGGCCGCAGCTTTCGCAGATCGAGGCGAATTTGGCGTTTTCACTTAAAAAACCATAGCCGGGATGAACGGCATCGGCGCCGGTGATTTCACAAGCGGAAAGAATATTGGAGATTTTGAGATAGGATTTTTGTGAGGGAGCCTCGCCGATGCAAATCGCCTCATCGGCATGCAGGACATGCAGGGCTTCCGCATCGGCCTGGGAATAGACGGCGACAGTTTGCAGTCCGAGATCATGGCAGGCCCGGATGATCCGGACGGCGATCTCTCCGCGATTGGCGATTAGTACTTTTTTCATTTAAACGATCCGGAAAAGTTTGGTGCCAAATTCGACGGGATGGGCGTTGTCGACGAGAATTTCGGCGACGGTGCCGCTTACGCCGGCTTTGACTTCATTCATGACTTTCATCGCTTCGATGATGCAGACGACGGTGTTTTCATCGACTTTGTCGCCGACTTTGACAAAGACGGGATCATCGGGAGATGCGGAAGCATAAAAGGTTCCTACCATAGGAGAGGTGATAAATTTGCCGGCAGCTTTCGACTTCTTCTTTGCAGCTGGGGCTTCTTCGGAATGGGTAGATGATGTTGAACTGGACCGGTTGGAGAACGATGATCGGGCTTCAAAAGGAGGATGGTAGACGGGCTGAAAAACCTGCTGCGGCAGGTTGCGCCTGTGATGAGCTTCATCCTGCCGCTCCAAATGCACTTCGAAGCCATCTTTTTCTTTGATGCGTCGCTTTCTTGATGCCCGCCCGTTCCATGGCGGTCATTAATTCTTTAATTTGCTTAAGTTCCATCCTTAAACCCTCTGGATGTATTCGTTGGTCTGGGTATCCACTTTGATGATATCTCCCGATTCGATAAACAGCGGCACATCGATTTTTGCCCCGGTTTCCAGAATAGCGACTTTTGTCGGCATTGGCCATATGGACTGCGGTTTCGCTCGCCTTCTGTTTTGACGACCATGAGCTCTAAAAACTGTGGCAATTCGACGGAAAAGATCGATTCGCCATAGAACATCGCCTTGATCTCCGATCCCTTCTTTGAGGTAATTGACTTTATCGCCGATGACGTCGCGAGGGCACCATCATTTGCTCGAGATTGCCGATGTCGAGGAAGAGATAATCTTTGCCTTCGAGATAGAGATACTCGAGCCTTCTTTCGGATAGGGAAACATCTTGAACAGGCTGATCGAGCTTGAAATTTTTTTCGATCATTTCATCGGTGATCAAATTTTTCAGCTTCGTCTTGATGAAGGGAGTCCCTTTTGCAACGGTCACTTTGACGCAGGATTCGACGCGATAAGATCTTTCCGTCGAGCGAGAGGGTCATTCCTGGGGCGATTTGATTGCTTGTCGTCATGCTATCCTTGTTTATCGACAATCTCGAGGAGCTCCGGGAGACTGCGAATGGTATAGTCGATCATCTGTGGCATCGGCTCATCGGAAGAACCTCTTCCCCATAGGAGCCTAACCGTTCGGCAGCCGAGCTTTCTAGCAGGCTCGAGATCGACGGCTATTCGATCCCCTACGACTAACGCCTCTTGGGGCCTATGCCCATATTCTTTGAGAAGGGCTTCGTAGTGGATCTTCTTGTTTTTTTCTTTAGTGACGATAATCTTACTAAATATGCTTGGATCGAAGCCAGCTTTTTTCAACTTGTAAAATTGAAGTTCCTCACGCCCGACGGAGACGATTGCAAGCCTATGAGAAGCAAGGGCTTTGAGAACGCTATCCGCATGGGCAACAGGTTGGATCTCCAGTGCAGGATCGGGCATCGAATGCAATTCTTCAAGACTTTCTTTGATTACCTCATCAGTCGCGATGTATTGCTCAAGAAATGTTTGCAAGGCTGACTCGCCGCTCGGAGCTTGCAAATTGATTTGCATGAGCCGCCGATACGCTACATCGAAGTTCCCGATTAGGACTCCTTTTCTAGCAGCGAGCTTAAGGGCTTTTTTTAGCTGAAAGGGAGTGATGCTCCCCGAAGTGTCGATTAAAGTGTCGTCGAGATCAAAGATGAGTAACAATCTTCATGAGCTCCTGCGCTAGTTTTTTAGGATCATGGCGAATGAGGCTTCGTTTGATAAAATCTTTGGCGGGCTTCTCTTTAAGTTCTCCGAGAAGCGGTGCCAAGATGACTCGGCTATCTTTCAGATCATTTTCGACGAGGTCTCCTTCGTCGGCATAGACTTCAATGAGCGGCTGCGGAGGTTTTTGGTCGTTGACGAGGATGTAGTCAAAGATATCTTCGCCGATGAAACGATGGATTTCACGCAAATAGTCGCTCACTTTGTACGCGGTTGTTTGCCCTTTGCGGTTCATTAAATTGACGACGAACGTCTTTTTTGCCTGGCTTTGGCGCAAAGCATCTACAAGTCCATCGACAAGAAGATTGGGAATCAGAGAAGTATGAAGCCCTCCTGGGCCTACGACAATCATGTCAGCATTTTGGATTTCATTGATGGCATGAGGATTAGCTTTGGGATAAGGCTCGAGGAAAATCGATTTATACCCCTGATCGATTTCCTGCGAGAGATAGATCTCTTTTTCTCCTTCGAGGATTTTGCGGCTGTTGAGAACCATCTTCAACCGCACTTGATGGGTCGTAACAGGGATGACTTTGCCTTTGATATTCAGGATTTTTCCCGCTTCTTCAACGGCCTTTTCAAAACTTCCCGTCACTTTTTCTAGAGCAGAAAGGAGAAGGTTGCCGAAACTATGACCGCCGAGTCCCCCATTTTCAAAGCGATAATTGATCAAGCTCCGCATGAGCCTGGAAGAATCGGAAAGTGCAACGAGACACTGACGCACATCGCCTGGAGGAAGCACACCCAGTTCATCGCGCAGAATGCCGGTGCTTCCACCGTCATCTGCCATCGAGACGATCGCGCTGAGATCGACATCGTAATTTTTGAGTCCTTTTAAGACCGCAAAATTGCCTGTTCCTCCGCCGATGACGACGATTTTTTTCACTGTATTCCTCCCTCTTTTAGAGAGACGACCGCTTGCTTAATATCTTTTTGTTCGAAAAGGAAACTTCCCGACACGATCACATTCGCTCCAGCATCTTGGCATTGTTTGCCTGTTTTGAAATCGATCCCGCCATCGACTTCAATGAGAAACGGAGGTTTTTGTTCATGCGGCTTCATAATTTTTCCGCCCTCGCGAATGCCCATCTGCTCGCACATATCGCGAACAAATTGGATTTTGGGGAGCACTTCAGGGATAAAATCTTGCCCGCCAAAACCAGGATTGACGGTCATGAGAAGAATGAGATCGCAATGTTGCAGAAAGCGAGGGATGAGTGAATCGGCAGTTTCAGGACAAAAAGCAAGGCCAGCTTGCACATTGCAACGACGGATGAAATTCAATGTATCTTCGACATCTTCTGTCGCTTCAAAATGGAAAATAATGCGCTGGGCCCCTGCTTTTACGAAGGCTTCTATGTAGTCATAGGGGTTATACATCATGAGATGGACTTCGAGGAAGCACTTTACTGAACGGCGAATGGCTGCGACGGATTGCGGACTAAAGGCGAGATTGGGAACAAAATGGGCATCCATCACGTCGATATGGATACCATCTGCACCGGCGGCTTCTATACGTTTTGCCTCATCAGCTAAATGACCAATATCCGCGGCCATAATCGAAGGAAGCACCGTGACTGGCCATTTTGACATAGAAAACGTATTTCGATTTTTTAAGAAAAATTAAAGAAAACCATTTAGGGATTATTACAAAAAACTATACCCCCTGTCAAGAAATTAAACCCCCAATAAATGACCCTATTTCATTCAAACACATCCACGAAGCGTTTCCAATAACCGGGCGCGGCTGCTGGGGTCTTCGGTAAAATAGAGGAACCCGATATACAATGTTTCGGCCATCTGGATAGCCACTGAGGGTAGAACTACAGAGGAAATCCCCAATGTTTCTATCGCTTGCATCAATTTATTTTTTAAGCCGAGATCTCTCATCGCCATCATAATATAGAGCAGCTTAGGTTCTTCGCGTGTTTCCATCTCCGTTTCTTCTTTACGGGTCGCCTCTTTTTCGACGAGTTCCAGGAACATCAGGAAAAGGTTCACGATATACTGGGGATTGAGAAGTCCTCTTTGCTCGACAGGCAAAATAGAGTGAAAGAAATTTTCCAAAAGCAGTTCTTGCTGTTTTGCAAGATTTCCCAAGGCTTTTTGTACATTTTCAAAGATCTCGAGCTGTTTGGAGATCATGCCGCCATTATAATCCCGAACTTCTCCAACGACTCTTTGCAGTTCGCCGAGGAGCGCTTGCCGCGCGCGGAAAAGATCGAGCGATTGGTCGCTCCGTACAAAGGGCGGTGCAGGAAGTCTTATGCGAAAGACCGAAGCCTCTTTTGGATATTTTCTCCAAACGGTTCCCACTCTTTTCACACGGTCCATCGAAAAGGCGTACGCGATGCCCCCTTTTTCAAATAACTCCTGAACAGAGTTGGCATGGGGAAGCAAAATTCTGAGCATGATCACCGTGAAAGAAATATCGCTATCTGTATGCTCATCGAAGGAAATGATGACTTGGGGAATGTCGCGCAAATAACGGAGCTCTTGGCTCAGCATCACGATATTCTTCATCACTTCTTCTTCGTTTCTCGGCATGAAAACGGGCCTGGTGAGCTGCTGGACCCGTTTTTTGAGATCCTCACCGAGCTCTCTTCGTAAAAGGCGGATTTCTTCAGGGGTGATTTCTCGCCCATCGCTTTTCATGACTTCGAGATAAAGAGTCATCATCCGCTCTTCTTTGCGATGCTCGATAAAGACCGAATCGGGCGCGAGCTCTAGAGATGGAACAAATCTTTGGAGGGCCTGCAGAAGATAGCGATCCTCAAACACTTCATTGTCTTTTAGGAAGTTCATCCCGACAAATACACCTAATACGCGCTTGGAGCCGAAAGGTAGTTGCAACCTTGTGAGTCCGAGTTTCATCTTCAAATGTCTTCGTTCAGGTAGAGTCTCCATCCTTTGCTTGATTTCTCTTCGCATCAGGTAAAAATAGGCGATGAGCCTCACCATTTGACGCACTTCTCTCGGCGCTTTGAATTCCTGTCTTCCGGCGACGAGAAATTGCTGCATCTGCGTAAAGAGATCGGAGTCGAAATCATTCGGACGAAGATGCAAAAGAGAGGCGATTCCTTCTTGGATCAGGGCCGTTTTTTCATCGACGGCAAGCCCTTTGATCTCCAGGATTTTTGCGGCATGGTAGACCGATCCGACGCCGAGGCAGATCTCTGTTTCAAGGATTGGCAGGTTCCTCAGCGCCGATTCGAATTCGGCGATATCACCCAAATGAACGACGATTTCACCCAGTGTGTAGATTTGGTCGTCGAAGTCGGGAATACGAAAATCAATCGAGAAAAAGAGGCTAACATTGACCTTTTTACCGGGAAGGAGCCATCGATGGATCATGTCATAGAAAAACTTGCCACCGCTCAATCGAAATGAACTGAGAAGAAAAATCGAAATGTTTAACGTGGCAGGATCCCATACAACCCAGCGAAAAAGAGGGAAGCTATTACGCAATTCCAACCAATTTTGCTTGAGGTTTTCAGGAGTCGAGTCCTCCTCCATGACCTCTTTTGGAGGCATGAGACGCTTTAAAACGCTTGCTACGGCATTATTATACAAAAAGGCATTGGGATGATCTTCGGAATCATTGAAGATCGTTTGCACTTCGGGAAAATGCGCATGCGATGAAACAAAGGAATCCTTTTCGGCGAATGTTCCATCATCATCGCGTTCGCCGATGATCTGATTGCGCGATAGATAAAATCCCATTTGATTGACCATCGTCTTTTTACACCATTACGCTGTCGTTTACTTCGGTTTCAAATACACATTCTTCAAGGGGTTCGCCGCTCTCTTGACCGATCCAGGTTCCTAGACGCTCGATCTCCTGGGGGAAATCGGCATGTTTGGCGGCATGAAAAGAGAGAACTTGCAAGGGCATACGATTATTTTTTGCCATGCGAACACTTCGAGGATGAAGGACTTTTGCCCCTTTTTCTGCAATTTCAAGAGCCTCTTCATAATTCATACGAGTAAAGAGCACTGCTTGAGGGTCCTGTTTGGGATCTTCGTTATAGATCCCTGGCACATCTTTATAGAACTCGACCTTTTCTGCGCGCAGAGCAACAGCAAGGGCAACCGCCGTCGTATCCGATCCGCCTCTTCCCAGAGTTGTGATTTCCCCTTTTCGGCTAACACCTTGAAAACCTGCGACGATGACAATTTTTTGCTCTTCCAAGTAAGGGATGAGCCGCCATGGCCGCATTTCGATGATCCTCGCTTCAGAATGCTCTTCGCTAGTGATGATCCCCGACTGGCTGCCCGTAAAACTGATCGCCTGGATTCCCTTGAGATCGAGCGCCATGGCAAGCAAGGCGATGCTGATCCTTTCCCCCACCGAGACGAGCATGTCGAGCTCTCTTCGGGGCGGATTCGGGTGTACTTCTCTCGCCAATCGCAAGAGATCATCGGTGGTGCTTCCCATAGCACTGACCACGACGATGATTTTCGGATAGGCCCGACGTCTTAATTCTATTATGTCGGCAATCGCAGCAAATTGCTGAGCATTTGCTACGGCTGCGCCTCCAAATTTAAGCACTAAAGTTCGCATAAAGTTCCAAGAAATGTAATAAATTTTTGATTAACAAGCAATCAAGATTTTCCTTAAAAAATTTGATCTTCACGAAGACTAGCCTGGGTAGAGATTTTTGGAAAGAGTGTTAATGTTTTGCAAAGGTTCTGCCTTGGCAAAACATTTTTTCATCTCAATATTCTGAAAACTTTCGGGATTGCCTAAATACTAATCTTTTGTTACCGTCTTTGCGTTGACTGAACGGCTCGTCCCTTTCCTCGAATCTTTTTCCATGCCTTCCGTTCGTTTCTCGAGGAAATGTATCCATAGTTCTTTGGATCTATGGGAGACTAAAGCCGCTCAGTTTTTTATTATAATCAGGAGAAACCTTTAACATGTCCAAACACCCATAAACACGATTGGAACGACAGCAACAGTCATCGACGATGTCGACTTTCAAGAAGAAGATGCTAAACAATTTAAAAACTTACTGAACCGCAAAGAAGAAGCCGCAGGCGAAGGCTCTGTCTCCTCGATGAGTACCGGTCAAATTCTCAAAGGAAGAATTGTCGAAATCACTAAAGATTTTGTCGTCGTCGATGTAGGTTTGAAATCTGAAGGGCTCGTTCCCATCAATGAATTTTCCGATCCCTCTGAACTCGTTCTCGGCAACGAAGTTGAAGTTTTCTTCGATCAAGCAGAAGGCGAAGACGGCCAAATCGTCCTTTCTCGAGAAAAAGCACGCCGCCAAAGTCAATGGGAATACATCGTCAACCATTGCAAAGAAGGCTCGATCGTCAAAGGAAAAGTCATCCGCAAAGTCAAAGGCGGCCTCATGGTCGATATCGGCATGGAAGCATTCCTCCCCGGCTCTCAAATCGACAACAAGCGCATTAAAAACCTCGATGAATATCTCGGCAAGACTTACGACTTCAAAATTCTTAAGATCAATATCGAGCGCAAAAACATCGTCGTTTCCCGCCGCGAACTTCTCGAAGAAGAGCGCATCTCTAAGAAAGCTGAACTGCTCGAAAACATCCAAGAAGGCGATGTCCGCAAAGGCGTTGTCAAAAACATCACCGACTTCGGCGTCTTCCTCGATCTCGATGGCATCGATGGCCTTCTCCATATCACCGACATGACCTGGAAGCGGATCAAGCATCCTTCTGAAATGGTCCATCTCGGCCAAGAACTCGAAGTGATGATCCTCCATGTCGACAAAGACAAAGGACGCGTCGCTCTTGGCCTGAAGCAAAAAGAGATCCAATCCTTGGGAAGAGATCGAAAAGAAGTATCCTCCTGGCACACGTGTCAAAGGCAAAATCGTCAACCTCGTTCCTTATGGAGCATTCATCGAAATCGAACCTGGCATCGAAGGACTCATCCACGTCTCTGAAATGTCTTGGATAAAAAATGTCACCGATCCTAGCGAAATCGTCAAAAAAGGCGATGAAGTCGAAGCGATCGTCCTCTCTGTTCAAAAAGAAGAAGGAAAAATCTCTCTCGGCATCAAGCAAACCGAAAAAAATCCTTGGGAAGATGTCGAGAAGAAATATCCTGTCGGCAGCAGCGTCAAAGCGGAAATCCGCAACCTCACCAACTATGGCGCCTTTGTCGAACTGGAACCAGGCGTCGATGGACTGATCCACATCTCCGATCTTAGCTGGATCAAAAAAGTCTCCCATCCTTCTGAAGTCTTGAAAAAAGGAGATAAAGTCGAAGCGGTCGTTCTTTCTGTCGATAAAGAAAGCAAAAAAATCACTCTTGGCGTCAAACAACTCAGCAACAATCCTTGGGAAACCATTGAAAAGACAATGCCTGTTGGATCTCTTGTCAAAGGGATTGTCACCAAAATCACAGCTTTTGGCGCATTTGTCGAACTCGACAATGGCATCGAAGCTCTCATCCATGTGACCGAACTCTCCGACCAACCTTTCGGCAAAGTCGAAGATGTCGATCTCTAAAGGAGAAGAAGTCACTGCAAAAGTGATTAAGCTCGATCCTGAGCATAAAAAAATCGCTCTTTCGATCAAAGAATATCTGGTCGACAAAAACAAAGTAAACCGCGATGACATCGTCGTCGGAGCGCAAAGGACCCGCGCAAGAAAAAATCGAAAGACAAAGAGAAGCGTAAAGACAAAGAAGAATCTGACGAAGAACAAGAAGGTAAACTTTTGAAGCGAAAGTCTGTATCGCTCTTAAATTTTAATGAAGGGTAATAGATGAATAAAGATCTAGTTGCCATCTTTGAATATCTAGAAAGAGAAAAAGGGATCAAGCGGGAAATCATCATCGCTGCGATTGAAGAATCGCTCCGCGCTGCTGCGCGCAAAAGCATTAAAGGGCTGCATCAATGTCACTGTTCAGATCAATCCAAAAACAGGAGACATCGACGTCATCGCTCAAAAAGAAGTCGTCGACAAAGTGACGATTCCTGAAGAGGAAATCTCTCTTGAAGAAGCGCGAGTCATCAATCCTGATTGCGAAATCGGCCAATGGATCGACATCTCCGTCACTCCTCAAGATTTTGGACGGATTGCTGCGCAAACAGCGCGGCAAATCATCTCTCAAAAACTCGCAGGCGCAGAACGGGATGTGATCTATGAAGAATACCGCCACCGCGTCAGATGAGATCATCTCCGGCACCGTCAAACGCGTTATCCGCGGAGCGACGCTCATCGTCGACCTCGGAAAAGTCGAAGCGATCCTGCCTGAGCGCTACTATCCTAAAACAGAAAAATACAACGTCGGCGAAAGTGTCCAAGCCCTTCTTCTCGAAGTGCGCGACACAGAAAACGGCGGAGCAGAAGTCATCCTGTCGCGCAGCCATCCTGAATTTGTCGCGCAGCTCTTCATCCAGGAAGTTCCTGAAATCAACGATGGGACAGTCGTCATCGAAAAAATCGTCGCGATGCCGGCTACCGTACAAAACTCGCCGTCCGCTCCTACGATCCGAAAGTCGATCCTGTCGGAGCCTGCGTCGGCGTGCGCGGAACACGCGTTAAAAACATCATCCGAGAACTCAACAACGAAAAAATCGATATCATCCCCTTCTCCGACGATCCTGTTCAACTCCTGCAAAACGCGCTTTCTCCTATTGAAATCAAAAAAATCAACGTCAGCGAAGATGGCAAACAGTTTCTATCGTGGTTGACTGATGAAGACTATCCTACTGTGCTCGGAAAACGAGGCATGAATGCCCGTCTCAATGGACAGCTCATCGGTGTAGAGCTCGAAGTGCAAAAAATGAGCGATTACCAAAATGCGCTGACGATCGAACGCTCGCAACTTGCGCTCGTCGACGATCCAACTCTGGATGAAAAGCTCAAAGTCGAAGGAATGAGTCCATGATTCATCGAGAGCTTGATCAGCGCTGGTTTTGATACGCCACGCAAATTGCTCAACTCGCAACCCCGAAGAACTCGCCACCATCCCTGAAATCAGCCTGGAAATGGCCGATAAGATTTTGGAACAAATCCGAAAAAAGAGGATATAAGCGTTGGCCAAAAATCTAAAACTCAATATTAAAAACGCTCAGCTTGCCGAAGCCCTGAATCTCAATAAGATAAAAAAACCTCCGGTAGCTAAAGCGAAAAAGAAAGTCGAAGAACCGGAAGTTCTTCAAGCAGCTCCCGAAGAAGCAGTTCAACCGCCCCCTGCAAAAATCGAAAAAGAACATGCTCTTCATAAAGCGCCCACGCCGCCGTCTCCGCCGCCGCCCGTTTCTGTCCCGGAGCCTGTAGAAGAAAAAATCCAAGCGCAGCCACCTGAAGAAGAAGCTCCAAAACCTGTACGAAAACTGGAGCCGGCGCCTCTTTCTAGACCGCAGCCAAGCGGCCCGGGAGGCTTTGTCTCTCCTCCTCAACGCCCTCAATATCCGCCAAGAGAAGGTGGTTATCGCCCACAGCAAGGTCCCGGAGGATATCGTCCACAGCAAGGTCCCGGTGGATATCGCCCACAAATGCGACCTGGAGGCCCGGGAGGACCCGGAGGTGCTCCACGCGGCCCTTATCGCGGACCTCATCCCTCGCAAAGACCGCTTCCTCCTCGCGAAGCTCCAAGAGCTCCGCCTAAATCGCCTCCTTCTGCAGGACTTGAATCACGTAAAAGCAGCGTCAAAGATTTTCGCGATGTCAAACCTTTAAAGAAAACGCTCCATGAAGCGAAATCTTTTGATTCTCGCGACCGTCAAGGACTCCGCGATACTGAAAGCGAAGAATGGCGCAAAAGACGTCCTTCTAAACACAAGATCATGATTCAAGAAGAAGTCATCCGCCCTAAAGAGTTGAAGGTCCGTTTGCCGATTACCGTCAAAGACCTCGCATCGGAGATGAAACTCAAAGCGTCGCAGCTGATCTCCAAACTCTTTATGAAAGGCATTGTCATCACGCTCAACGACTTTCTCGATGATGAGACAACCATTCAACTGCTCGGTCATGATTTCGAATGCGACATCAAAATCGACACTTCAGAAGAAGAACGGATCCGTATTACCGATAAAACGATCAAACAAGAAATCCAGGAAACCAATCCTGAAATGCTCCAAATCCGTCCTCCTGTCGTCGCTTTCATGGGCCACGTCGACCATGGCAAAACCAGCCTCATCGATGCGATCCGAAAATCCAACCGCGTTGCCGCTGAAGCAGGCGCGATCACCCAGCATATCGGCGCATTCAGCTGCCATACGGCAGTAGGCGATATCACCATTCTCGATACTCCTGGCCACGAAGCATTTACCTCGATGCGAGAACGAGGAGCCGATGTCACGGACATCGTAGTTCTCGTCGTCGCAGGCGATGAAGGGATTCGTGCGCAGACTTTGGAAGCCATTCAACAAGCCAAAGCCGCAACCGTTCCAATCGTCGTCGCTATCAACAAATCCGATAAACCCAATTTCAATGCGGAAAACGTCTATCGCCAGCTCTCTGAACATGAACTTCTCCCCGAAGCTTGGGGCGGTACAACGATCACGGTCAATTGCTCCGCTGTCACAGGACAAGGGATCAAAGAACTCTTGGAAATGCTTGCACTCCAAGCTGAAGTTCTCGAACTCAGGGCCAATCCTTTAGCTCGCGCACGAGGCACAGTCATCGAATCTGAAATGCATAAAGGACTCGGCGCGCAAGCGACGATCCTCGTGCAAAATGGCAGCATCCATAACGGCGATGCTGTCGTATTCGACCAACACTATGGCCGTGTCAAAACCATGCACGATGAAAATGGCCGAGAATTAGAAGTCGCGGGTCCTTCAACTCCTGTAAAAATCACAGGACTTTCAGGACTTCCTGAAGCTGGAAGCGAATTTATCGTCGTCAAGACCGATCGCGAAGCGAAAGAGCTCGGTGAAGCACGTACGCTCGGGCAAAAAAACCTGCTTCTCAAACAGACGAAAAAAATCGGCATCGAAGGATTGATGCAGCAAAAGACTGAGACGGTGCAGAAGAAAATGCTCAACTTGATTCTCCGCGCGGACGTTCAAGGATCGCTCGAAGCGTTAAAAACTTCTCTTCTCAAGATCGAATCGAAAAAAGCCGAACTCAATATCATTTCCTCCACAGTTGGTGAAATTTCCGAATCGGACATTCAACTGGCGGCTGCCTCGAAAGCGACGATCATCGGTTTTCATACGCAGATCGAAAGTCATGCGGATAGCTTGATTAAAGAACTCAAGGTTGTCGTCCGCTTGCACGACATCATTTACCATGCTGTCGATGAAGTAAAAGGCTTCATGGTGGCCTTGCTCGACAAGCTCTCGGAAGAAATCGACACTGGCGAAGCCAAAGTCATTGCAACGTTCAAAGCCTCGCAGCTCGGCGTTATTGCCGGTTGCCAAGTCACAACCGGAACGATTCGCCGCAACCAACATGTTCGTCTTTTACGAGAAGGCGCCCAAATATGGAAAGGACCTCTTACCTCGCTCAAACGGGTTAAAGAAGATGTTCGCGAAGTCTCTAAAGGAATGGAGTGCGGGATTCTGCTGCAGAATTTCAATGCTGTCAAAGAAGGAGATACGATCCAAGCCTACGACATCATTTACCATACTCAGGAACTCTAGTCCTCTATGGCAAAAAAACAACGGGTCGAACGGCTCAATTCTCTTCTTAAAGAAGTCATTTCCGAAGTCGTGATGAACGATGTCCGCAATCCTCATGTTTCGCCTCTTGTCACGGTGACCCGCGTGGAGATCACGCCCGATCTTCAGCATGCAAAAGTCTTCATCAGCGTAATCGGAAACGACATCCAAAAGGGCGAGACGATCGAAGCCTTGCAATCGGCCGCGGGGTTCATAGCGATCCATGCTTCAAAAAAAGTCGTGCTTCGCTATTTCCCCGAACTTACTTTCAAACTCGATACCTCCGTCGACAAACATCTCCGCATCGATGCCATATTGAATAAAATCCATGAAGAACAGCGCGCAAGAAACTCTCAAGACGACTGAAGGCATCCTGATCGTCGACAAATCCCCTGCAAAAACGGCATTTAGCTTAGTTTCATTGCTGAGGAAACTTTCCGGACAAAGGAAAATCGGTCACGCAGGAACACTCGATCCCTTTGCGACAGGGGTTATGGTGATGTTGATCGGAAAGACGTATACGAGGATTTCGCAAGATCTTTTGCAAGACGATAAAGAATATAGAGCGACGGTCTTACTAGGCATAGAAACCGATAGTTACGATTGCGACGGAAAAATCGTTGCCACATCCGACAAGAAGCCCGCTCTCGAAGAAATCGAGACGCATCTTCTGGCCTTTCAAGGCGAGGTTTGGCAAACCCCTCCTATGTTTTCCGCCAAGAAGGTGGGAGGAAAAAAACTTTACGAACTTGCGAGACAAGGCAAAGAGATCGAAAGAAAACCTGTTCTTTTAACAATGGAAACAACCGTGCTTTCTTACGAGTACCCGCATCTTTGCCTCCATGTACGCTGCAGCAAAGGAACCTATATCCGTAGTATCGCACACGATTTAGGCAGGCTGCTCGGAACTGGAGCCCATCTTTCGCAGCTGCAAAGGACGCGCAGCGGCAACTATCGTCTTGAGCAAGCCATTCCCCAATCGCTTCTGGAAGAGCGAAAGGTCGATTGGCGAGAACATATAATTAGGTAACTATGTCGAATCTTTCATGCGGTATTGTAGGACTTCCCAACGTCGGCAAGTCGACTCTTTTCAATGCGCTGACTCGTAAAGCCGCCGAAGCGGCCAACTACCCATTTTGTACGATCGATCCCAATATCGGGATTGTCGAAGTGGCCGATCCGCGCCTTTCCGTACTTTCTAAGCTATCCCATAGCAAAAAAATCATCCCTGCCATGATCACCTTCGTCGACATTGCAGGTCTTGTCAAAGGAGCCTCGCAAGGCGAAGGACTCGGCAACAAGTTCCTCACGAATATTCGAGAAACCGATGCCATCGTCCACGTCGTCCGCTGCTTCGAAAACGATGATGTCATCCACGTCGCCGGCAAAGTCGATCCCATCTCCGATATCGAAGTGATCAATCTCGAACTCATTTTGGCCGACCTCCAAATGGCAGAAAACACCATCGACCGTATGGAAAAACAAGCCAAAGGGAAAAAAGAACTTCTTCCTGTTCTCGCTACATTAAAAAAAGCCGCCGCTCATCTCAATAGCAGTCACCCACTTCGCACTCTAGAGCTGAATGAAGAAGAGAAAAAGCATTTGATCAACTATCCCTTCCTCACAGCAAAAAAAGTGCTCTACGCCTGCAACGTCTCCGAAAGCGATCTTCCTTCTATGGAAAATGCCTTCGTCATGAAAGTCCGCGAATATGCGAAGAAAGAAGGGAACTCTGTCATTCCGATCTGCGCACGTCTCGAAGAAGAAGTCGGCCAGCTTTCCCCAGAAGAAGCAAAAGAATACCTCGGAACGCTCGGCCTCAAGGAAACAGGACTCGATCGCCTCATCAAATCGGCTTTCGATATCCTTGGCCTTATCACCTACATCACCACCGCAGAAATCGAAACGCGCGCCTGGACGATCACACGCGGTACGAATGCGCAAGAAGCGGCCGGAAAAATCCACACCGATTTGCAAAAAGGATTTATCCGCGCTGAAGTCGTCTCCTATGACGATATGGTCGCTTTTAAAAGCCGCGCAGCGGCAAGAGACTCTGGCAAAGCGCGCTCAGAGGGTAAAGAATATTTAGTCAAGGACGGCGATGTCATTCTCTTCTTCCACAACTAGGTTATTTGTATCGTGCGCGGGATCGCTCGAGCCTTTGCTCGCAGCGGAGCTGCGCGAACTCGGCATCCGCGGGGTCGAAGAGGGCTTTAGAGGCGTTTATGTGCCCAAAAGCATCGAGAACGTCTATATGATTAACTACACATCCCGTCTTGCCACTCGGGTATTATGGCCGCTCAGGGCCTTCCCCTGCCCCGATAAAGAAGCCCTATATAAGGGGGCTAGAGCCATCAATTGGGACAACTACCTCAATGTCGACTCTACCTTTTCGATCGATGCTAACGTAACCCCCCACCCCACGATTAAAAACAGCCACTTTGCCGCCCTTGTCGTCAAAGACGCCATTTGCGACCAGCAGCGCGATCTCTATAACAAGCGGTCTTCCGTCGCTCTTACGAATCCCGATCTTCAACTCAACTTATTCCTCCATCGGGGCAAAGCCACCCTTTACCTCGATACCTCGGGTCAACCCCTCTACAAACGGGGTTATCGCACGATGGCGGGAGCGGCGCCTTTACAAGAATCTCTTGCCGCAGCCATTCTCCGTGTTTCCAAGTACGATCCCGAAAAAGATCTTCTCGCTGATCCCTTTGCCGGCTCGGGCACGCTTCTTATCGAAGCGGCGATGATCGCCACGAATACCCCCGCGGGATTTTTCCGGTCGAAGTGGGGCTTCGAGAGGATGCCTGAATTCTCTGAAGAAGTTTGGAAAGCTGGCAGAAAGAGCCGCGATGATCAAAGAAAACCTCTTCCCAAGGACAAACTCTTTGGATCTGATCAAGACCCCGCCATGGTCGATCTTGCCAGGAAGCACCTAGACTCCACCGGATTTGGAAACATCGACATTCTGACGAGGAGCATCGCCCGCTATAGGCCATCCTCGGAAATCAATCTTATCGTCACCAATCCTCCCTATGGAGAACGGATTGAACGAGAAAAAAATCTTTACAACGATTTTACAACCTTCCTTGCACAAACTTCTTTAAGAGCAGCTTATTTCCTCGTACCCGTAGGACAAAGAACTCCTGTTCCAGCCCGTCGGGTTTTCTCTTGCCTCAATGGCGGCCTTGAAGTCGACCTTTTGGAACATTTGCCTCTTCTGGTAGAGTCTGCGAAGAGCTGAATAGAGAATTATGGCCGAAAAAACCGAAAAGGCCACCCCGAAGAAGCTGCGCGATGCGCGGAAAAAGGGGCAGGTCGCTAAGTCTCAGGATTTCCCCGCTGCTTTCACGTTCGTCGTCTCAATATCGGCGGTCGTGATTACTTCAGGCTATATCTATCAGCAGCTTATGGCTTATTTTACCTCCATCTTAAATGATATCCCCACCAATATCGATATGGCCAATCGCGCAGGGGGCTATCTCACCGCAGCGTTGCAAGTCATTATGAACTGCAGCCTTCCTGTAATGGTCATCACAGCCATCGTGGGCATAGTGTGCAGCTTTTTGACGATCGGCGCCGTTTTTTCCATGGAAGCTATGAAGCCCGACCTCAAAAGGCTCAATCCTGTCACGAACATCAAAAACATGTTCAAGTTCAAAACTGTTTTTGAACTCCTCAAGTCCATCCTTAAAATCACTATCGCCATCATCTTGATTTACACCGTCGTGAATGGAAGTTTGCAGGAACTCGTCGCCACAGCAGCCATGCCTCCTTTGGCGATTGCGGCGGTTGTCGCCACCTTCCTTATCCAGGTCGCAATACGTGTAGGAATTTTTTTTCTCTTAATTGGCTTGATGGATCTCGTCTATCAGAAGTATAATTTCGGAAAAGAAATGAAGATGGAGAAATTCGAGGTCAAGCAGGAGTATAAAGATACCGAGGGCGATCCGATGATCAAAAGCCGGCGCAAACAGACTGCGCAGGAGATCGCCTATCAAGAAGGCCCTTCCGCAACTAAACGAGCAAGGGCTGTTATTACGAACCCCACACACCTTGCCGTTGCCATCGACTATCAAGAAGAAACGGAGCCAGCGCCGAAGATCGTCACTATGGGAATGGGCCTCGTGGCCGACCAGATCGTTAAGATGGCTGTCGAGTACCATATTCCGATCATGCGGAACGTAGAACTTGCACAGACCCTTTACCAAAAAGGGAAAATCAGCGAATACATCCCTGAGGAGACGTATCGTGCCGTAGCGGAGATTCTCAAGTGGCTTAAGAAGATGGAAGGCGGCGAGGAAGAAGTATTGGAGATCTTTAAGTGAAAAAAGTTTTAGAAAGATTTGGGCGATCACTTGGTAGCGAGAAAATTCTCAATATCATCGGACGCTCGAGCGATTTGATCCTGGCCATTTTCATCATCCTTATTATCGGTATGATCATCGTTCCGGTCTCGCCCACCGTCATCGACAATATGATCGCGATCAACTTGACCGTCTCGATTGCCTTGATCATGGTCGCTATCTACATCCCTAAAGCGGTCAATCTCTCGATCTTCCCCTCACTACTCCTTTTGACCACGCTTTTCCGACTCGGTATTGAAATTTCCGCCACCAAGCAGATTCTCCTCCACGCCAATGCCGGCCACATCATTTACACCTTCGGCAACCTCGTCGTGGGAGGCAACTTTGTCGTCGGCGCCATCGTCTTCTTGATCATCACGATCGTACAGTTCATCGTCGTGACCAAGGGTGCTGAGCGCGTTGCCGAGGTCGCCGCTAGATTCACTCTCGATGCTATGCCGGGTAAACAGATGAGTATCGACGCCGACATGCGCAGCGGTGTTATCGATGCCAACCAAGCTAGAGACCTACGTCTGGCCCTCACCAAAGAAAGCCAGCTCTACGGAGCCATGGACGGCGCCATGAAGTTCGTCAAGGGAGACGTCATCGCCGGTATCGTGATCGCCGTCATCAACATCGTCGGGGGCCTCATCATCGGGATATCCATGCAAGGGATGTCCGCCCTGCAAGCAGCCCATGTCTATACCCTGCTTTCGATCGGAAGCGGCCTTGTCTCCCAGATCCCTTCCCTCCTCATCGCCCTTACCGCCGGTATCGTGACGACCCGTGTCTCGAGCGAGAAAAAAGACGCCAACCTCGGTAAAGAAATCTCCACGCAAATCCTGCGCGCAACCTAAAGCCCTCATGATCGCCGCCGGCGTCATGCTCTGCGATGTGCTTAATCCCAGGCTTCCCCAAGATCACCTTCATGATCATTGGTCTTGGCCTCGGCAGCGTCGCCTTCGGAACTTGGTATAACGCCCGCAAGTCTGCTGCGAAAGCCACCGCAGCCCTCACTTCCGCCGCTGTGTCCACCGACGTGGAAGGACATACCGTCGTCAAAGGCGGTACCGATGAGTACGCCCTGACCCTTCCCGTGATCCTCGAAGTGGGCAAACACCTCTCTTCGCAGATTAAAAAAGAAAAGGGCGGCGTGATCTTCATCGATGAGATGATCCCGAAAATGCGCCATGCCCTCTATCAAGATCTCGGCGTCCGCTTCCCCGGCGTCCATGTACGGACCGACTCCCCCAATTTAGAAGCCGATGAATACTCCATCTTCCTGAACGAAGTGCCGATCGTCCGCGGCAAAATCCTCGAAAATGCCCTTCTCACGAATGAAAACCCCGATACGCTTCGCCGCTATAATCTCCCCTTCACCACTTCTAAGAGCGCGCAAGGACAACCCTCGGTTTGGGTCGATGACAAATACCAGGAAATCCTCAAGAAAGCCGGCATCAAGTACTGGACGAGCTCTCGAAGTGATGATCCTCCATCTTTCGTATTTCTACCGGCAGTACGCAAGCGAGTTCATCGGCATCCAGGAAGTGCGCGGCATCCTCGAGTTCATCGAAAAATCGTATCCCGATCTCGTCAAAGAAGTCACCCGTCTTGTTCCGCT
Organism: uncultured Simkaniaceae bacterium; assembly: GCA_963813105.1. GTDB lineage: Bacteria > Chlamydiota > Chlamydiia > Chlamydiales > Rhabdochlamydiaceae > JAGXTH01. Next base: position 372,563 of record CAWEXT010000003.1, on the reverse strand, counting down.
GCAAAAACTCACCGAGATCTTCAAGCGCCTCGTCCAAGAACAGATCTCGATCAAAGACCTGCGCACCATCCTCGAAGCCCTAAGCGAATGGGCGCAGACCGAAAAAGATACCGTCCTCCTCACCGAATACGTCCGCTCCTCCCTCAAGCGCTACATCAGCTACAAATACTCCCAAGGACAATCGATCCTCGCGGTCTATCTTCTCGATCCCGAAATCGAAGATATGGTCCGCGGCGCGATCAAACAAACCTCTGCCGGCTCCTATCTCGCGCTCGATCCCGATTCGGTCCAGCTCATCCTGCATTCGATGCGCTACAGTCGTCGTCCCGACCCCTGTTGGCGGCCAACCGCCTGTCCTCCTCACTGCAATCGATGTCCGCCGCTTCGTCCGCAAACTCATCGAAGGAGAATTCCCCGATATGTCCGTCGTCTCCTATCAAGAGATCGTGCCTGAAATCCGCATTCAGCCATTAGGAAGGGTGCAGTTATCCTAATAGGGGGGCCTGAAAGACTTGTCTTCCGATAATCCAATCCACGCCTCCCGATTGCAACCCATGCCCGGCGAAATCGCTCGCACCCAGCGCACCGCCCAAAACACCACTATTCAGCAACAAATTGCCCTAGCAGAAGGCCAACAAAAGCTCGAAGATCTCGGCGAAGAAGCGACTTTCAATCCATTTGCCATGGCGCGCAAGTTCGAAACCCTCGAATCAAAAAGCCGGAAAAAGGCTGGAGAAGAAGGAAGCGAGAAGACCCAAAAAGAAGAAAAGAAACACAAACAGGCCATTCAAAAGGTCAATGAAATCGCCGATCAATACTCCAAAAAAAGCAATCAGGAGCTGCAATCAAAAACGCTCCTTTTCGTCCGAGAGAGGATCTTAAAAGGCGATGACGCCAATGAAATCCTGCGCAAAGTCCTAGAAACCTATCCCGATTATTCCCTTGCCGATGAAGTGCTCGACTTCCTCTTGGATACCTCCGAACCCGATATTGCCTCGACGGTACGCCAAGCTAAGGAACAGCTCAACCGCGATTATTCACGTGAAATCCGGGCCGGCAGAAACATCAACGTCCGCGCACGCGAATTCGCCGAGCAAGGACTCGGCAGCCCAACCGCACTACGCGAGATTTATCGCGATATCACCGGCAATCCCCGTGAACCCAATACCCTTTTCGAACAACTATCGAACAATTTTTCTTTCGAGAAGATGAAAACCGTCATCGACTTCATGCTGCATGCGCTCGGTGCCGATCTCAAATCCAAAGGGCCATCGATTGCACGCGGCGAGCTCCATCGTCTGATGACGGAAACGCGCATTTTGCAAGCTATCCTAGGCGTATATCGCTTCTTCAAATCCCGCATGCGACTTGTCAATGGCGCTTTTACAAGGCGCGGTCTCGTCCTCCCCTCTCGCATCACATTCGAAATCCTTGCAAAGATCTATATGAAATTTCTGCAAGAGCGCTATCCGACGCCCGATAAAGTCTTGCAACTCGCGATCCAACTCGGGGTAGGCGAAGAAATGGCTGCCCAAGTGATCATTTTCCTGCAATTTCGCGATGCCAGCCGGCAAATCGCTCCCCGTCTTTTCCGCAATGACCAACATCGCCTAGATACCTTGCGCGCCTTCATGGAAACCCTCAAATCTCTCGACGAGGATATCGAAGAAGAAGAGCAGCAAGAAGAATCCGATGAGAAAGGGCGCAAAAGGAAAAAACGCCCAAAACCCCCACCCCCCAAGATGTGATGGATCTATTTGTAGAAGTTCTCAAAGAGCTCTCTCCTCTTCTAGGCCTTGAACTCCATGTCGATCGGATCGGCACCTGCTCCCTCCTCGTCGGAGAATCCCTCCGCGTCCAGCTCGAACCCGATAAAAAGCACAATATCGCCCTCGTCGCTTTTTTAGGACAGCTAGGCCCAGGTAAATTCCGCGAAGATGTCCTCAAAGAAGGCCTCAAAGCCAATGCGCAGCTTCTTCCCGGCGGCGCCCTTGGGTATAGCGGAACCGTCAATATGCTCACCCTTTCTAAACTCTTGCCGCTAGAAAGCCTGAAAGCTCCCGAACTTCTAAACGCCCTTGCAGTCCTCATCGACTATGGCTGGCAGTGGCAATCTGCATTGAATGAAGGAAAAACCTCGCCTTCTTTCTTAGCGACGAAGTCAGAGGCTCCCACTCCATTTGGACTGAGACCATGAACGAAATTGAATCTCTCCTAGAAACCCCTGCCGGCCATGCTTGGAAAAAATCGGCATGCGCCGCCAACATCACGGCATCGATATTTTTCTCTCTGCCCTTCATAGCCGCGATAGCTCTGGCATCGGCGAGTATTTCGATCTCATCCCTGTCATCAAGTTCTGCAAAACTATCGGCTTTGACATCATCCAACTTCTTCCTTTGAATGATTCGGGATTCGATCCAAGTCCCTATAATGTTCTCTCCTCAATCGGACTCAATCCTATCAACCTCTCTCTTCATCGCCTTCCCTATGTAGAAAACCATCCTCTCCTCGAAAAGCTCACTTCCATTAAAAGAATATTCCCATCTGCCAAGAGTCGCCTATCGCGATGTCCGCGTCGAGAAGTTCAAATGGCTACAAGAATATTTTGAAACTTTCAAAACCCCATCTTCTCGCCGATCAAAATTTTCAGCTCTATAAGGCAGGCAATCCTTGGATCGAGACGCTCTCCCTCTTCAAAGCTCTCAAAGTCCGCTTCAATTACGCAACCTGGGAAACATGGCCTGATGAATACAGAATCCTCGAACCCCATAGACGCAGTGAACTTACGGCTGAGCTCAAAGATGAAATCGATTTCCATTCCATGCTGGAATATTTATGCTTCCTGCAACTCAAAGAAGTCCACGCCTTCGCAGACCAAACTGGTATTTTTCTCAAAGGCGATATCCCTATCTTAGTCAGCCGCGATAGCGTCGATGTATGGCATGCCCCGCAATTTTTCGATCTGCACCATGGCAGCTGGCGCCCCTCTCTGATGATTACTCCAATGAAGGACAATATTGGGGATTTCCTCTTTTCAATTGGGAGGCGATGCGCCTCGATGATTATCGCTTCTGGAGAGAAAGGCTCCATTATGCCAGCGAATTCTATCGCATTTATCGCATCGACCATGTCATCGGCTTTTATCAAAATCTGGGCAGTTCCTCTTCACGAAGCCCCTTCGAAAGGCTTCTTATTCCCGAAGATCATGAAAAATGGATCCCGCAAGGAGAACATCTTCTCACGATGATCCTCGCCTCCTCCGTCATGCTCCCTATCGCTGAAGATCTCGGCGCCGTTTCCGACGAAATACGCGCCTGCTCACGAAGCTCGGCATTCCCGGCACAAAAGTCCTCCGTTGGCAGCGCGATTATAAAAAAACGAAAAAATACCTCCCCTATTCCTCCTATCCTCCCTTGAGCTTAAGCTGCGTATCGACCCATGATTCAGAAACTCTCACCCTGTGGTGGCATGATTCCACGGAGGAAGCGAAAGAGTTCGCGAAATTCAAAGAATGGACCTACACTCCTGATTTATCCCAAGAAGAGCGCCTTACTATCCTGAGAGACAGCCATCGCACCCCTTCCCTTTTCCATATCAACCTCCTCCAGGAATACTTTGCTCTTTTTCCTGAGCTCATCGCCGAAGATCCCCATGAAGAGAGGATCAATATTCCAGGAAAATTCCTCCCCACGAACTGGACATACCGGTATCACACTCCGATAGAAGTTTGGACTGAACATAAATCTCTGCAAAAAACCATGAAGGCAATGTTATGATCTTAGCTCTTCTTCTTGCAGCCACTCCCATTCTCGACCCGCTCTCTGTGGAAGAGCATGTCGCCTACTACAAGCTCTATCCGCAAACTGACGAAGGAAAAAAAGCTCTCGACCACGCTTGGAAACTTCTCAGTGAAGGAAGCGGCGCCGATTCTCATAGCTATGAGATCCTTCCCGAAATCGAAATCGATTCCATCGTCTCTTTAGTCACAAGAGATTCTAAAGAATCTCCCTCGCTCACCGCTGCGCAACTCACGCAACTCGATAAGATCAGCTCCCATCTCCCCAACCGCAAGCTCAAGGGCGCCTCTCTTTGGACCCATGAAGAAATTCTCGCCCTACCCGATTCTGAAGTCGATCTTGGACGCGCTCTCCTCCTCCATCAATTCGAGACTGCTGCCAATCCCAAGGAAGACCTTCTCCAATACGAAGCCGTCCTCGATCTCATGGCGCTTGAAATTCGCGCAAGGCTGACCTCCTGGGCAACCGATATCGAAAAAATCCACGCGATCAATCGTTTTATCTTCGAAGAAAAACGGTTCCGCTTTCCGCCACATTCTCTCTATGCGAAAGAAATCGATCTCTATACCTTTCTACCTTCCGTTTTAGATTCTAGCGAAGGTGTCTGCTTAGGCGTGTCCATACTCTATCTCTGCATCGCCCAAAGGCTGGGTCTCCCCTTAGAAATCGTCACACCCCCCGGCCACATTTATATTCGCTATATGACTCCCGATGGAGAAATCAATATCGAGACCACAGCCCGCGGTATTCACCTTCCTTCCGAAGTATACCTCGGCATCAACACCCGCTCTTTGCAAATGCGCTCGATCAAGGAAGTTGTCGGCCTCGCCTTCGTCAACCAAGCCTCCGTCGCTTGGGAGCAAGGCAAGCCCGAAGAAACCATTCGCCTCTATGAAAAGGCGCTTCCCTATCTTCCCAATGATCCGCTCCTCAGAATGTTCCTCGGTTTCAACTACCTCTTCATCGGAAAAAAAGCCAAAGCTAGAGAACTTCTAGGCCCACTTAAATCCCATACCTTCGACTACGCCGTCTCCATGGAGACCATTCCTGCCGACTACCTTGCAGGCAAAGTCGATGCCGAAGGCATCAAGGCGATCTTTTCCCATGTCGATGAAACCCGAAAATCGGTCCTCGATAAACTCGCCGACATCCAAAAAATCACGGAAAAGTGGCCGAATTTTCGTGCCGGCCTCATGCAATTTGCCGTCTGCCATTTACAACTCGGCCATAACTCCGAAGCGATCAAGATCTTACAGCAATATCATGAGCTCGATCCTGATGATGCTACCGTGGAGTACTACCTAAGCGCTCTTTTCCATGAACGCTTCGATTTCCTAGAATCCTGGCGCCATTGGAAAGTCGCCGAATCCCTCACTTCAAAGAGAAATCACCACCCTAAAGCCTTAAGGCAGTTGAAGACAGAACTATTGCGATATTGTCCTAGTATCCCAAATTAATCCGATATGCTATCGGGTGAAGAAAGAAGGTCTACTCATGAGACAGTCTTCCTATCCTTTAACCCTCACCAAGGTGGCTATGTGCTTATCGGATTTATTCTCGAGCCGAAGATGGTGCTGCTCTTTGATCTTGTCAACCTTCCTGCTTACGAGCACCCCGCTCCTTGCCAGGATCCTTCTAGACGATGTGATGTCGCCAAGCGATCAAAAAAAGACAGGCGTGGACGGGTTAAGCTATCAACAAAGACTGGCTCTGGAACAGTGGCTGAATGTGACCTTCGTCTTGAAAAACCCCAGCGAGGACGAGGAAAAAAAGGTTGAGGCTAACCCGGTATATCTTTCGCAAAATATCGATAACGGCAGAGTCCTCGAACTCAGCGATAGGTCTGTATGGCAGGTAGCCCCGCAAGACATCTATAAATCCTCCTTCTGGATCGTCCCTTTCCCCCTAGAGTTCATCGACAATACCGATGCCGACAAAGCGACCTATCCCAAAAAGATCGTCAATAAGAATACCAATGTCTCCGTCAAGGTGCGTATGCTGCATCCCCCGGAGACACCATAAGAGGCCATCAGTAGAGAAGAGCCGCCGTGCTGTAGGGATTATTGACATTCCGGCTTGCTCTTGCATCCATCATGACGATATTGGGGCCAGGAAGACCTGCGACAAATACCGTCGTGACTGTTGGAGCCGCATTCACATTAAAGAATAAAGAACCCCAGACTTGCTGCAGTACCTGATAATCGCCGCTTCTCGTCATGTACACAGTGATCTGCGTTACATTCGCTAATGTCATGTTTTGGGATTCTAAAGCAGTCTCGAGATTCGTGAATACCTGGCGAACAATTTCCTTCACGTTATAGGTCGGATTGTTGGGATTTCCCGATATGCCAGGATATAGCCCTGTAAACGGATCTTGGCTCCCAAAGCCAGATACTACATAGAGATTTGGCATCTCTTCTTGGATATACACATTCGGAGTCGTATTCACTGGCGGAGGGGGGGGTGGTGGATCAGCAAAAACCATTTGACTAGCGCATGAGAAAATAAGAACTCCTAACCATCGCATCTTCATGTTTCCTCCAAATAAGTAAAAAAAACTTCAATTCCCCAAACATAGCATACTGGTTTTTGTTCGCGACAGAAAACAGTAACCATTGATGAGGTCAAGCAAAGCTTAAAACTTGATTCTGAGGGCATCTGCAATTCAAAAAACTGCGGAAATAACAAGAAACGACCTATTTTCGCGGTTTTTTTGAATTGCAGATGCCCTCAGAATCATGTTTAAAGCCTGCTTGACCTCATGAATAGTTACGAAATACAGGACGAAAAAAAGCATGGTGGTCTATAAGGAAGAAAAGAAGCTACGAGGCACCCTCATGCGGCTCATCTATACTCTGTGTATGCTCAGTTGGATCCCCCTTTCCGCTGACCTTCAAAAAGAAATAAGCCTTCTTGAAGAAATCAACCTTATTGCGGATTCAAATGGCGCAACTGGCCCAACCGGAGGAGCCTATTACGAAGAAGATTATCCCGATGACGGATATGCAGTGAATATCATTTGGGTAGGACCAGGCTGGTACTATGGCTTTTGGTTCGGCAACGAATTCGACTACTATAACTGGTGCCGAGGCCATCGTCGTTACTACCGACATTATTATTACGGAAACCATCCTTACGGCGGCTATAATAGAGGCTATCGTGGCAGAAACGTTAGCCCAGGCGGTGAGGAAGGCCATGGAGAAGAAGGCCATGGAGAAGAAAGCGGTGCGCACGCTGGCGGTGCTCGAGAAGGCGGTGGTGGTGAGCGCGGCGGCGGCGGCGGCGGCGGCGGTCGAGGAGGCGGCGCCCGCGGCGGTGGTGGTGGTGGTGGACACGGCGGCGGAGGCCATGGCGGTGGTGGTGGTGGTGGACACGGCGGCGGCGGCCATGGGGGTGGTGGACATCGCTAATCTCTTGAGCCATCTTGACTCACCCTTCTTTCGAAACTCAAACTATCCCTACCAACCGGGTAGGTAGTTTATGGCTCAGCAATTCACCGAAGCTGTCATGGAGGCTCTACAAAAAGCCTTCGATCTCGCCAAACTTGCCACGGCGGTTCTAGAAGGACAGATCCATAGCGATAAGACTGTGGAGCTCACTTTAGCTAAGAAACCAAGCGGTGAAGCCGAAGTGGTGTTTTCAAAGAAAGGCTAAAAGTCGAAGTGCACACCGACTTTAATCCCATGAAATCCCAAGTTCCCCTGATTGCGGACGGGAACACTAGATATTGTATCAGCACCTCGGAAGTAGAACGTATAAAACAGCTCGTTTTGGCTCAGCCACTGGCTTAACTCATAAGCGGCTTTAATCGCTACGTGGTATTGATTACGACAAAAGAATGTCTCCCAACCAAAACCTATTGCTTCTTCCATATTGAGACGGACTCTCCAGAATTTCTCCGAAGCAAAGAAATTCAGCGGCAGGTGGTCCAATCCTTGGTCGTTCAGGTTTTTCATTTTCACCCTGAATTTTCCGATGAGAAGGCTTCCTGAAATTTCTCCAAACAGATTCCAATGCTTGCCAAATTGCCACAATACTTCGGAGCCGCCTCTTAGCCCAATTCCTCCAAAATCATTGTCGCCTTTAAATGTCACCACTCTTGAAACTCTTGGACCACCATCTCCAGTCAAGACGATGGTCGAGTAGTTGACTTTGTAATCCTGGTTGATCAACGCTCCACGAACACCGATAAATGGATTCAAAGCCACTTGCTTACTGACAAAAAAACTTCTTCCTAAATCAAGATCCAGAACGTTGTAGTTGATATCCCAGCGAGCATTTGCCTGCGACGCTCCATCCCTTGGTTCAAATAAAAGGTTCACCCATGGAGAAATGATCGTGCTGGTCGTACCGGTCATCGACTCGATTCCCCCGGCTGTTGCATTGCCACGCGCCTTATTGCGCATGTAAGTCCAATTCAAATCGAGCGACCAATTGTCATAATGATCAAAAAGATACCCAATGCCTACGCAAAATCCGGGATCCCAATCGAAATGAAGATCGAGCAGTTTTGTCGTCACTTGCGCAGGTTCAGCACCGGCTGGATTGGTGACTATTTCGGTGCCAAATTCCAACCCATCTTCCTTCGCCTGCCAGTAAAGAAAATCGAGATTGAATCTAAACCCTCCCACATTTTCATAGGCAGCGAGGTTTCCTCCCATGGTCCCATGGACATTCTCTACAATACCCTGATCGACTTTTGCAGTAAGGACATCGATTTGCTCTTGTACACGCCCATGCTTCTTAGCTGCACCATGGTGGATTTCATTCTCATTTGCCACCACCAATGCAGAATTGTCAGGAAATTCATCATCTAGAAAAGCAAGAATTTTTGTCTTTTCATCCAGCTTTGAAGAGAGCGTATCTATCTGCATCATTAAATTTTCGCTGAATTTTTGGAATTTGAGCTGATGGTCTTTTTCCTGAATCGCATACTTCTCTTGCCCTTCCTTCATCCGATAGTGATGTTGAATCAGGATACCTATAAAGAGAAGCGGCAAACCTATTGTCAAAATAGAATAAAAAGACCCTTTCATTTTATCCGAAAACATAAAAACCGCCTCCGCAAAAAAGGATTCATCTTTCTTTTGTTCTAATGCTGCATGAGAAAAAAAGCCACTTCCATCTCGAAAATCACTTTTTGCATTTCCCAAACTCACGCTATTATCTGCAACCATGGTGTATCGACTTTTCGCGCTACTTCTGGTTTTTCTTTCGGTATTGGCGGAAGCCAAACAAACGATCTGTTTGAACATGATCATCAAAGATGAAAGCGCTATCATTACGCGGTGTTTAGAGTCCGTGAAGCCGATCATCGACACTTGGGTCATTGTCGATACCGGATCGACCGATGGAACGCAGGAGATCGTGCGCGAGTACATGAAAGATATTCCCGGCGAACTCTATGAGCGGCCATGGAGAAATTTCGGGGAGAACCGTACGGAAGCTCTAGAACTTGCAAAGGGAAAAGCCGATTACATTCTGCTCATCGACGCGGATGACATGTTGGAGTTTGAAGAAGGCTTTACTCTCCCAGAATTGACGAAGGATGCTTACTTAATAATGCATGGTTCCAAACACTTTGCATACACCAAGGAGCGAATCGTTCGGACAAGCTTGCCATGGAGATATGTAGGCGTGACGCATGAATACATCGATTGCGCTATGGCTTATTCAGTGGATACTTTGACAAACGTGCGCTATGCATTTGGCGGTGATGGCGCACGGTCGCAGGATCCGAAAAAATACTGGAAGAATGTGCATCTTTTAGAAGAGGGACTGAAAAAAGAACCCGATAACCGTCGCTATGTCTTTTATTTGGCGGAGAGCTACCGCGATGTAGGTGAACTGGGCAAAGCACTAGAATGGTATCAGAAACGAATTGCCATGGGAGGCTGGGAGGAAGAAGTCTATTGGTCGATGGTGCAGGTGGGAGATTTGCTGCTTAAGATTGGTCTTCCAAAGAGTATTGTCGAAGAAGCTTTTATGTTAGCGTATTCCTATCGCCCGCATCGCGCTGAAGCGCTTTATTGCTTAGTACAGGTCTGCATGAACTCAGGTCTATATGAAAAGGCGTATGGTTTTCTGAAAAACCACGATTCCATCTCCCTCCCTCTGAAAAAAGACACCTACTTCTCCATCGGCTGGATGGAAGAATATGGCTTGCTTTTTGAAAGGTCGATTTGTGCGTACTATGTCGGGAAATACCAAGAGTCTCTAGAAATCTGCGATCGTCTGCTGAACATGGACATTCCTGAAGAAACACGGAAACAGGTGAACATCAATCGGCCCTATCCTCTTGCCAAACTCGCCAATTGACCGAAAATTTTGAAAAAGTCCCCATCTAGCATTTCTCTACTCTCTGCAGTATGATGCTGCAAGCATGTTGCATCGATTTTTCGCATTGCTTCTGGTTTTTCTTTCGGTCTTGGCGGAAGCCAAACAGACGATCTGTTTGAACATGATCATCAAAGATGAAAGCGCTATCATTACACGCTGTTTGGAATCTGTGAAGCCGATCATCGACACTTGGGTCATTATCGATACGGGATCAACCGATGGAACGCAGGAGATCGTGAAAGAATATCTGAAAGATATTCCAGGGGAACTCTACGAACGACCTTGGAGGAATTTTGGAGAGAACCGCACAGAAGCGCTAGAACTTGCGAATGGAAAAGCCGAATACATTTTGCTCATCGATGCTGATGATAGGCTCGTGTTTGAGGAAGGCTTTATGCTTCCGGAATTAACGAAGGATGCTTACGGGATAGTACAATATTCGTCACAATCTTCCTACACTAACCTACGAATTGTTCGTGCAAGTATGTCCTGGAAATATGTAGGGGTAACGCACGAATATATCGATTGCGATGCGCCGTTTTTTACAAAGGAAGTTCTAGCAAAGGTTCGCTATGTATCTGGCACTGATGGTGCACGGTCGAAAGATCCCAAAAAATATTGGAAAAATGTACAGCTTTTAGAAGAGGGATTAAAAAAAGAGCCCGATAATAGCCGCTATGTCTTTTATATGGCGGAAAGCTACCGCGATGCCGGAGAACCAGGTAAGGCGCTGGAATGGTACCAGAAACGGAGCACCATGGGAGGCTGGGAAGAAGAGGTCTACTGGTCGATGGTGCAGGTCGGGGACATGCTATACAAAATTGGTCTTCCTTCGAGTATTGTTGCCGAAGCTTTTAAGTTAGCGCATTCCTATCGCCCGCATCGGGCCGAAGCGCTTTACTGCTTAGTGCAAATTTACATCAACCACGGTCTATATGACCAGGCGTATGGATTCCTGAAAACCCACGATTCCGTCTTGCCCCCTCTCGAAAAAGACACCCACTTCGCGATCGATTGGATGCAGGAGTATGGTTTGCTCTTTGAAAGATCGATTTGCGCCTATCATATCGGGAAATACCAAGAGTCGCTGAATCTCTGCGATCGCCTTCTTGGCAAGAACATCCCAGAAGCAGTGCGTGAGCAGGTAAAAATCAATCGAGCCTATCCCGTTGCAAAGCTCTCTAATTGACTCATAAAAATACTTTTGAAACAGTGGCGATATGTACAGATGGAGATCTATGCACTCATCCCAACGTCTTGGTGTTTTTCTTGCCGCTTCTTCTCTTCTTTTTCTATCTGCATTAGAAGCAGGCACTCCCATAATGGTAAATAGTTCTGGGGATGAAGCGGCTACCGATGGAAATTATATGCCGGGCTTTATCGACCTCAGGGGCGCTTTGAATTTCGCCAATAACAACCCAGGCGACTACGACATTACTTTTAACGTGAGCGGGATCGGGTCCAATATGATTATCTTACAGGCGCCACTGCCAGTGGTGAACTTGAATGGTACAAACACGATCACCATCGATGGATCGAATACTGTAGGTGGAAGCGGGCAAATCATCATCAACGGACATAACGGGCCGACTGCCACTTATCGCGGGTTTGTTTGCCGGCAAGGCACATTCGAACTCTCGAATATCACGATCGAAAATATGTTGGCACAAGGCGGAATTGGCGGTAGTCATGCTGGCGGAGGCGGACTTGGCGCTGGCGCTGGACTTTTAGTCGATCAGGGCATTGTCACGTTGACGAATGTCAACTTTACCGGATGCACAGCGACAGGCGGAAATGGCGGAGCCCCCGCACTCGATCCTATGTCAGGGACAGGGCTTTCTGGAGGTGGGGGCGGCGGCATGGGCGGTAATGGTGGTCATGGTGGTGTTACCTATATCCCTGGGGGAGGGATGATTTTTGTTCCTGGAGGGCCAGGCGGTGGCGGCGGCCTTAGCACTGGATTCCCCCTCTCCTTGCAAACTAGCGCAGGAGGCGATGGCGGCGATGGCACTAACGCTCTGACAAGATCGGGACCTGACTTTAATCCTTATGCCGGTAGCGGCGGCGGCGGCGGTATCAATGGATCTGGAGGTGCGGGTGGTAATGCGAGCACTTCGATGCTAACGGATATAGCAGGTGGCGGCGGTGGCGGCGGCGTTGGCGTAGGAAATACATCACCTTTTAATAGACCACTGGGCGGGAATGGCGGAACTGCAACGGCATTGACAGCGGGCGGCGATGGCCAGAAAGCTGGTGAAATTCCGAATAGCGCCGGAGTAAGCGGAGCAGTAGGTGGTGGAGGCGGAGGCGGCGGTAGTCTTGTCGGCGTTATGGGCGCTACCGGCGGACAAGGTGGTTATTGCCAGGTAGGAGTCTCGACTGGAGGAGGTAATGGCGGCGGTTATACCGGAGCTGGTAATTCGGGTATCCTAGGAGGAGTAGGTGGCAATGGAGGCGGCGGGGGAGGTGCGGGAGGAGGAGCCTCTGATGGCTTCGGAGGAGCTGGCGGTAATGGGGGAGGCGGCGGCGGAGGATCAAACGGTTACGCAGGAGGAAGTGCTGGTTGGGGCGGTGGTGGAACTTATGGAGGCAACGCAGGATTTGGCGGCGGAGGCGGAGGTGAATCTCCCGAAGCTATTTTGCCTGGCTTCGGTGGCGGCGGCGGCGGCTCGAGCGGTACCTTTACACCCGGCAACGGCGGTGGTACTTCAGGATCCCATATCGGTGGATTCGGAGCGGGCGGAGGCGGCAATGTTGGAAGCGGTCATACCGGCTGGCGGACCGGGAGGTGGTCAAGGAGGAACTACATCAAGTGATGGCGGCGGCGGTGGCGGCGGTCTCGGCGGAGCCATCATGGTGAATAAAGGCGGCAGTCTCAACGTTAACATCGGGAACTTTCGACATAAGCAATGCGGTGAATCCCGGTAAGTGGCGGCGGCGGAGCGCTACTGGCGGCGCTGCGGTTGTGAATGATATTTTCATGGTGACGGGGACGAATACCCTGGTAACTTTACAGTTGCAGCCTGGACCGTATCCGAAGTGACTCTCAATCAATCAAATCGGCGACGATAGTCCTGTAACTTTACTGCCGGGGCAGCCCTATTCGGTTGGCCAAGGCATGGGCTTGAATGTGACTGTTTCCGGTAACGGCATGGCCATGCTGGAGGGAACGTGCTCTCATGGTGGGACAACAACTGTCTCGAGCGGAACTCTCACACTTGACGGTTCGATTATCAATCCAAGCGCTAAATTCATGCAGACAGGCGGAACCACTATCTCAATGGCACCATTCCGCCGGCCTCGATAATGTCAATGTGACTATTCCGCTGGAACGTTCTCTCTCAATGGCAGCATGGACGGCGATTTTCCCCAAGTGACCCTCAATGGTGGAAACTTTACGTCACTCAGCCGGTACTATGACAGGAGCGGATCCGAATATCACAGTGAATTCTGGAACATGCACTGTCGATGGCAGCATCCGCATAATGCGCAAGTATAATGTCGAAGGCGGCACTCTTATCTTGACCGCATCCGGTACTATGTCGGGGCCAAATGCCTATATCGAAGTGGACGGACGGAACATTCACCTTCGATGGCATGATGCTCGATAGCAATTCTGAGATTTATGTCACCTATACATCGTCCTGGTGTTTTTGGTACTGTGACAGGGACGGGAACTTGCGGAGGACTCATCGATGTTTTTGGTACCATTGCTCCTGGAAATTCACCCGGAACGATGACCACCGGAATATTGACTTTGGAATCTACGGAAGCACATTCATGGTCGAGGTAGATCCTTCCGGGATGTCATCAGAAATTGCTGTCACGGGGACCGGCAGCACAGTCGCATCAGGAGTGACCCTCGCAATCATCGCAGATCCGGGTTATTATACTATCGGGCAAACCTATACGATCGTATCAGCCCCTTCAGGAATCACAGTTCCGTCGCCCGTTTTTACCACTGTCACCCAGCCTCCTGGATTTGTTTTTGAAGTCCTTTCAAATCCTACTTCGATCATGCTCCTTTTGCAAATGGCTCCTACTCCTCCTACTCCTTCCAGCATGCTAATATCCACAAATGGACTCGTTGGTAATGCTCTCGCTACGGCGAATTATATAAATTCTCTCAGCAATAATCCTGCCTATACGCAGCTCGTCACAACGCTTGCCGAACTTGGATTTTCTGATCTGGTGAAGTCACTCGGAACGATTTCTCCTTCGCGCGAATCCTTTACAACATTTGCTGCGCAAAACACGATGTTCCTTTTCAGCAGACTCATAAAGACGCGTCTTTCGACGCAGCGTCTCGTGCATAATGTACAGAAACCCGAAAACCGATCGATTGCAGCCTATGCGAATAAGCAACTCTTCAATGAGAATGAACTCCTCGTAGCGAATGAAGAGAATCTTCCAGCAGGATCTTCGCGCACAATGGCGAGGGGAAAAGACAACTTTGCTGTATGGGTCAATGGTCTTGGACAATTCGCCCGTCAAGGGGCACAAGATCAAAACCCTTCATTCCACGTCAATACTGCAGGCGCTCTTGTCGGGATTGATTATTTTGGTTTTGAAAATGGCCTCATCGGCGGCGCATTTGGTTTTGCAAGAAGCAAAGTGCGCGAAGAAAGCTCCGCCGGAGATGGAAGCGTCACTTTATACACCGCATCACTTTTTGGAACGGGCTACATCGGAAATGGCTATATCGAATCTTCATTTTGGGGCACTTACGATAGCCTATAAGAATATGCGGCATATTTTCATTCCCGGATCTTTCGATATGAAGGCAAGAAGTTCCTATCATGGGTATCAACTCGTTCCGCATTTAAGCGGAGGCTACGATTTCAACTATGTAGGCCGAAAATTTACCGGCGTGGTTGAGCCCTATGCGTCATTCGATTGGGTGTTCAACTCGGAAGGTGGGTTCTCTGAACATGGCGCCTATCCATTCAATATCACGATGAAAAATCGCACCTCTTCGATGCTCCGCAGCGAAATCGGAGTGAGCGGTTATGAAAGTTGGAAAGGAAGCTGGGGCACTTTGATCTTGCGAGAAGGCTTAAGCTATGTGAATAAAAAGCCTTTCCATATTGGAAGGATCACCTCCTCTTTTGTCGGAGCGCCCGGATCATTTACAGTGGAGTCTTTCACCAATTGCCAAAA
The DNA here is from genome assembly GCA_963813105.1 of uncultured Simkaniaceae bacterium. Taxonomy (GTDB): domain Bacteria; phylum Chlamydiota; class Chlamydiia; order Chlamydiales; family Rhabdochlamydiaceae; genus JAGXTH01. The sequence continues at coordinate 357,267 of CAWEXT010000003.1, read as the reverse complement.
CCTATTCTCCCCTTCCTTCGAAATTTTCTTCCGCACAGATCGAAGAGGATTTTTGTCCCTTTCTTATGAAGGTGAATACGGCGCCGGTTATTCTTCGAGTGAAGTCACCGGAGAAATCGGAGTTTATTTCTAAGAGGGTGTTTGGAAAATCTGGTTTCGTCGAGTTTTGGAGGATTTTTGGCCGATTTTTGCATTTGAGAAAGGGGACAATATGCTTTTTGCCGATACTGCCCCCTTTCTCAGAAGCGAAAACTCGGCTCAAAAAGCCCTGAAAATCGACAGAAACAGTTTTTTCAAACACCCTCTAAAAATCGTATTTGAAGTTGACGTCGCCTTTTTGGATAGTCATGTATTTGCCGATCTCCGCAGTATAGCGTGCAGAGAAGGAAAAGCATGAAACGCCTCTCCATGTGAAATCGATGCTCGGCGCGACGCGATTAGAAACTTTCCCAAAACTTCTCGATCTGAAAGTGGTCCATCCGCCTTCCGGAGAACTAGGTCCCTCTTGTTGGGCAAGTAAGGACTTGTAGTAGGTGCGAAAGATCGGAAACTCGCTGATGTAGCTGAGTGAAAACGAAGGTGCCCAACATCCTGTGCCGACATCGAAGACGCGTGTGAAGCAGATCCCTTCTTGAAAACGGATCATCTGCTCATTTTTGGCTTTGACGCGAAGATCGAGACTTATGGCGCCATTTTCCTTATACGTATTTTGATGGAGATAGGAATAGTCGATATCCATGAACGGCTGGAAGTCGACAGTTTTGTATCTATGTTTTAAGCCGCTACCGAAATGAAGCGCGAGATCTTTGCCTTTGTGTTTGTTGACAGCAGTCCTATTGACGCCAGGAAAGTCGATATGACGATGGGCTCTGAAGAAATCCTGGCCGCCGAGCGCGGAGAACTCGACATAGCCGCCAGGTGGTCTCCAGTTTCCGTATAGGCAAAGGAAGCCGCTGGCCATTCCGCCATGCCCCCCATTTTCTTTCCATGAAATGCTGGAGTTGGTTCCTCCTGCTGCAAGTCCGAGCAGAATATGATGACCAAACGTGCTATTGAAACCAAGTACGCCGCCCCCCATAGACGCGGTAAAGCCTTTCATGTCGTAGACCCTCTCTTGATCGAGATAAAAGACGAAAGGATCGGCCCAAATGCTCGCATTTCCGCATGGAAGACAATATTCGAGCTGATGGCAGCTCAATTCCCGCGGTTGGTAATTGAGGATCGAAGCGATGAAGCTGCGGATGTTGCTATTGACGATCTCGAAGGCTCCGAACATAGCAGGCTGGAGTTGATCGAGGGCATTTACAACAGGGTTTGTAGGGTCAAGAGAGGAGATAATAAGGATGATATTAAAGAGATCTTGTTGTGCAGGGATGATTTGATTATTTTCAAAATAGGTAAGACTTTCTAAATAATTTTGAACATTTAGAGGGTTGAACTCGTAGATGTCCGCGCCTACAAAAAACACATTATTATTGACCACGAGTTGTACTTGGGTTCCTGTATAGATAACACCAATTTTCAGTTTGGGATCGAGAACATTGACGTTGGCAAACTTTGTGTTCATGAGTCCACCATTGGCATTGAGAATGGTATATATAAACTCGGGAAAGTAGCTTCCTGCAAGTGGGATGACATTCAAGGTCCCATCGAGCATAGCCGTTCCTGTGATATCGATAAGATCGCTTACACCTGAAGGACCGATCTCGGCATCATAGGCGCCGGTTTGTGTATAGTCGCCATTTACTGTAATCTTACCAATCGATCTTCCAGGGGCAATCGTCCCATTATTCGTCACTGAACCCACGCTCCCGAATCCTTGTAAAGTACCGCCTATATTGATGAGAACCGAAGAAGTGAGCGAACCATCGACGGCAAGAGCGCCAGCATTGATGGTCGTGAGGCCCGTATAAGTACTGGCTCCTGTTAAAACAAGCTGACTCGATCCCTGTTTGATAAGCGAACCGCCAATGCCATCTATATTTCCGCCAAATGTTGTGTCGATGATTGCTCCGACAGTCAAGGTATGGCCGCCTAAGTGTATTTGTCCTCCTGCGAATCCCCTTAAATCCCCAATCGTGACATCGACAGCGGTCATATCGAAAACGCCGTTTGCTGCCACCAAAAGAGCGCTCGTCGGCGCTAAAGATCCTGTGAGGATGATCGTACCGTCATCGATCACTGTCTCACCTGTGAACGAGTTGGCGCCGGCAAGAGTAATCGCTCCTGATCCTTGTTTGACAAAGAAGCCGCCAGTGCCCCCATAGATGCCACCATCTCGAATCTCGCCCGAGAAAAGAGTGCTATTGGACGTTCCGGCAATTAACGTCCTGTTACCTAAATAGATGACGGAACCCATGCTACCCATAAGGTCGGCGACAGTAACGGGGATGAACTCGAAGGATCCCGACATATCGAATGTCCCAATCGAGGAGAGAAGCAGCGAAGTGGCCGGATTTAAATTTCCGGTAAGAGCGAGGGTGCCACTGGCAACTGTCGTGAGGCCGCTATAGGTATTTCCGCCAGCGAGTGTGATAACGCCAAGGTTCTCTTTGGTGAATCCTCCCGTGCCGCTCATGGTACCTGAGAAGATGGTGCTGTTGTTTGTCCCAGCGACGAGCGTATTGGCGCCTAAGTATATTTGCCCGCCAAAATCGCCGCTAAGATCGCCGATGGTGACTATTGGCGAAGCAGTCGTCATGTCGAAAATGCCGGTCGCTCCCACAAAAAGAGAATTCGTTTCTGAAAGAGTGGCTGTAGATGTCAGAAAAAAGATTCCGCTATTCACATCGATCAATGTTGAAGAAAGCGTGGTTGTAAGATCGAAAGTGCCGCCGTTGACGGTCGTCGTACCGGTATAGTTATTCGTGCCGTTAAGGATGAATGTGCCAGTACCTGCTTTTGTTATGCCGCCGGTGCCGTTAATTGTTCCTGAGAAAGTGCCTGTTCCATCGATGGTCAATGTTCGAGCACCCAACGTCACTGTGGTCCCTAAAGGTCCGTCTAAACCATCGATGGCCACGCCGGAAGATCCGGAGATATCCAAGATCCCTCCCGATGCCAAGCTCACCGTACTCAATCCATTGAGCGTTCCAGTGATCGCCAAAGTTCCGGTGCTCACGGATGTCGTGCCGCTATACATATTGGAGCCGCCGAGAGTCAACGTGCCGGCGTTTTGTTTTGTGAGACCGCCAGTGCCATCCATTACGCCGGAAAACAGCGTACTGTTGTTTGTTCCGACAATGAGCGTATTACTTCCTAAATGGATCTTGCCACCTACTACACCGGTGAGATCGCCCAGCGTAACAGGGCTAGTGGCCTGGCTCATATCGAAAACACCCGTTGCTCCCACGGAAAGAGAACTCGTATTCGGGATCATTCCCGTTGATGAAAGGAAGAAGGTGCCGCTATTCACCACCATCGCTACAGATGTGAGAGATCCTGAGAGATCGAGCGTGCCGCCGTTCACTGTCGTCGTGCCTGTATACGTGTTGGCGCCTGAGAGAACGAGCGTTCCTCCATTTTCTTTCGTGAGGGAACCGCCAGTGCCCGGGCTGATGCCGCCATCGGCGATAACACCAGCGAAGAGAGCGCCATTTGCTGTTCCAACTGTCAATGTCTTGTTGCCAAGATACACTTGGCTTCCTATCGCTCCGCTGAAAATTCCAATCGTCACCCCCGAAGAACCGGAGATATCGAAAATCCCCGATGCTGTGACAGCGAGCGAACTTGTAGACGCAAGAGAACCTGTGATAGCAAGAGTGCCATCGCTCACTGTTGCGGTGCCTGTATAGGTATTAGCGCCGCCGAGGGTCAGCGTACCTGCTCCTTGTTTGATGAGCGAACCGCCAGTGCCCGGGCTGAAGCCGCCATCGGCGATAACACCAGAGAAGAGGGTGCTATGCGCTGTTCCAACTGTTAACGTCTTGTTGCCGAGATGCACTTGGCTTCCGACTGCTCCAATGAAATCCCCAATCGTCACCCCGGAGGAACCGGAGATATCAAAAACACCAATTGCTGCTACATCGAGCGTACTTGTAGACGCAAGAGAGCCTGTGATATAGAGCGTGCCGTCGTTCACTGTCGTCGTGCCTGAATAGGTGTTAGCGCCGCCGAGGGTCAGCGTAGCGGTTCCTTGTTTGGTGAGCGAACCGCCACCATCCATTACGCCGGAAAACAGCGCATCGTTGTTTGTCCCCCCGACAATGAGCGTATTACTTCCCAAATGGATCTTGCTACCTCCCTCACCGTTGAGATCGCCCAGCGTAACAGGGCTAGTGGCCGAGCTCATATCGAAAACACCCGGTGGTTCCATGAAAAGAGAACTCGTATCAGGAAGAGTTCCTGTGGCCGCAAGAAAGAAGGTGCCGTTAACTATGTCCAACGCCACGGATGTGAGAGAGCCTGTGAGATCGATCGTGCCGTCGTTCACTGTCGTCGTGCCTGTATAGGTGTTGGCACCGGATAGAGTGAGCGTACCGCTTCCTTGTTTGGTGAGCGAACCGCCTGTGCCGCCGTTGATGCCGCCATCGGCGATAACACCAGCGAAGGGAGTGCTATTACCTGTCCCGACGATCAATGTCTTGTTGCCAAGATGCACTTGGCTTCCGACTGCTCCAGTGAAATCCCCAATCAGCACCCCGGAGGAACCGGAGATATCAAAAATACCCGATGCCGTTACATCGAGCGAACTCGTAGAAGCAAGCGAGCCCGTGACATAGAGAGTGCCGGCAGTGATGGTCGCCGTACCTGAATATTGATTCGCTCCAGCGAGTGTGAGAATGCCTGTGCCTTCCTTGTTAAAAGAGCCGCTTCCATCGACAGGACCATTGAAGACAATGGGACTATTGCTGGTGATGACGGAAGAGCCGGTGAGATTGATCGTGCGGGATGTCGTAAATGTGGCTGTCGGGGAAAATACTGCGGCATTGTTGAGATTGAGATTGCCAGCAGCTGCGCCGAGCACCATATCGGCGCCTATGCTCAGCGTAGTTCCTGTGATAGAAGTCCCGCCAGAGTAGTTATTCAGGGTGTTGGTCAAACTGAATGTCCCGCCACCGATGGCTGTGATCCCTCCGCTTCCCGTGAGTTGCCCGGTTAAGGTAAACGTATCGCCATTCGTATCGAAAATGCTGCTCGAAGAAATCGTGAAATTATGACTTAGGCTTGTCGAGGCCATGCCCGCTTGCAAAGTGCCGCCAGCCATCGTGACCCCGTAGCTGGCATTGCCTAAGTTGGCGTCAGTAGAAACATTCAAAATGCCGCTATTGATGGTGGTACCACCTGTATATGTATTCGTCCCGCTAAAAGTGAGGACAACGCCGGCACCATTAGTGATGATAATTCCACCACCGGTCGTGAGATTGTCGGCTGCGATATTCGAGGAGATCGTAAGAGGCGAGGTCAATGTAAAGGCGAGAATCCCGCCCGAAGATAGAAAAATATCATTGCCTAAAGCTTGCCCATTTGTTCCAGAGGCTCCCGCAGTTCCAGCAACCGCACTATTAGTAGCGCCCGTAAATACAGTAGCTCCACTAAGAAGAATCCCTCCGCCGCTACGGACAAAGATGGCGCCACCGGCTCCAAGGCCGCCGCCGCCACCGGCGCTATCATAGGAGAATCCTAAGGCCCCGGTGCCGCCGCCAAACGCGCTTGTTCCACCGCCGTCTCCGCCGCCACTCCCGCCGCCGCCGCCAAATCCTCCATTGCCTCCAACCTCTCCGCCCACATTACTTGTAGCAGCGCCGCCACCGCCTCCTCCATATCCTCCAGCGCCCCCAAATCCTCCAAATCCTGCATCAGAACCACCATTTGAGCCTCCACCGCCTCCACCGCCTCCGGCAAAATCATTTCCCAAGCCTCCCGTTCCACCATTGCTGGCGTTTCCACCAAAGATGCATGCGCTTCCGCCTCCAGCGCCTCCTCCTCCTTGGCCAGGCGAACCCCCAGCGGTGCCATTGGTCCCGCTATGACCACAATCCGGCCCTCCAGGACCACCTGCACCACCCATCGCTCCGCCCTGACCGCCGTTTCCACCCGTCGTTGTGTTAGCGCCTACGGTACCATTGGCGCCATTGAGCTGCGCAGGTGTGCAGGTGATACATCCTATATAATGACCGCCGCCGCCACCGCCGCCGTTTCCGCCCCACATTTGAGGACCACCGGCACTGCTGCCGGAACCGCCGGTTCCGACAAGGCCGCCACCGCCGCCGCCGCCATAATTCACATTGGCTGAACTTGAGCTTCCGCCAGATCCTCCTGTTGCGACGTTGCTAGTGAACGTCAGGTTCGAAGTAACAACACTGGCTAGGTTATTCACGAAGATCGCGCCGCCAGCTCCCATGCCGCCACCGCCGCCGCCGCTTCCCGACGAAGAACTACCCCCAGATCCTCCTAGAGCATGTCCGGCAGTCATCGTCATGGCCGAAATAGAGATGCTTCCGGAGTAGGCGAAGAAAATCCGGTTTGCACTGTTGCCATTTATCACAATGTTATGTCCAGTACCAGAGATGGACATATTCGTCGTAATGGGTGGCAGCTCTGTCAACAAGGTAATGGTCATGTCGGCATTGAACGTGATTGAAGAGCCTGTATTTAAATTTGCTTGGGTGATTGCATCGCGCAAAGTGCCAGCACCGGAATCAGCAGGGCTCGTCACAAGATACGAATTAGAAAAAAGAGAGAACGGAAAGAAAAGCAAAATAGAGATAACGGCAAAGCGTTTCAGACAAAGTGTTTTTGCCATTTTCATCTCGTTTCACTGCAGCTGCAATTAAATATTCTTATAAGGTGTGAAGGACAAAAAAGCTAGAAGGTGTAAAAAAAATCTGCATAGTTTTTTGTACTGAATCCTATTCTTAGAATTCGTATTTGAAGCGGGCATCGCCTTTTTGGAGGTTCAGGTATTTGCCGATCTCCGCAGTGTAGCGTATAGAAAAGGAATAGCAGGAGTTGCCTTTCCAGGAGAAATCGATGCTTGGTGCGAAGCGATTAGATACTTTCCCAAAACTTCTCGAATTGAAGGTTGCCCATTCGCCATCGGAAGAGCCGGGTTCCTCTTGCCCGACTAATAACGATTTATAATGTGTGCGTAAGATGGGAAATTCGCTCACATAACTGAGCGACAAAGTAGGCGCCAAACATCCTGATCCGACATCGAAGACGTGTGAAAAACAAATCCCTTCTTGAAAGCGGATCATCTGTTCATGTTTCGCTTTGACATGCAGGTCGAGACTTTGAGCGCCGTATTCTTTATAGGCATCTTGATTGAGATTCGAATAGTCGATATCCAAGAAAGGCTCGAATAGAACGCCTTTGCGTTCATGTAGCAATCCGGTGCCAAAATGAAGCGCTAGATCTTTGGCTCTATGTTTGTTCGAAGCAACGCGATCGACGCCGGGGAATTGAATATTGCGATGAGCCCTTAAGAAATCTAGACCACCAAGCGCTGAGAATTCGATATAGCCGCATGGGGGTCTCCAGTTTCCATAAAGACAAATAAACGCGCTATTCATTACGCCATGCCCAGCACTTTCTTTCCATTTAATACTAGAACCGCTCCCCCCTGCTGCGACACCGACCAGAATATGATGAGCAAACTCGCCCTGGAATCCAATGACACCTCCCCCCATGGCTGAAGTAAAGCCTTTCATGTCGTAGACGCGGTTTTGATTGAGATAGAAGGCGAAAGGATCGGCCCAAATGCTCACATTTCCGCAAGGAAGACAATATTCAAGCTGATGGCAGCAGAATTCCCGCGGCTGGTAGTTGAGGATCGAAGCGATGAAGGTGCGGATGTTGCTATTGACGATCTCGAAAGCTCCGAACAATGCGGGATGAAGCTGATCGAGGGCGCTCTCGAGCTCAGCTGGGTCAAGTGTAGATAGATCGAGAAAAATGGAAAACAGGTCGGCTTGGCTCGGAATCAAACTGGCGTTAGCATAATACGTAAGGTTTCCTAAATAGATTTCAACTTGGGCGGGGTTGAACTGCGGAACTGTCGGCCCTAAATACGTCCGTGTGTTCAGCGTGGTGATCTGAACTTGCGTGCCGGTATAAACGACCCCAGTTATTTGTAATCCTGGTTGCAGACTGTCAACCTTTGTAGGGAAAAAGGTCCCTGACCTCCCCCCCGCTGCCTGAACGATTGTGTAGGTATATGAGGTAGGATACGATCCTGGAGTCGCGATCACGTTCAAGCTTCCATCCAAGGAAGCCGTGCCTCCAATCGAGAGCAAGTTGCTAGTACCATTAGGGAAAATCTCGCTAATTAATGACGCTGTAGAGGCCTGTGTATAGTTGCCATTTACGGTCAGTGTACCAAGGGGTTCTACTGTACCGTTGTTTGTCAGAGAATTCACTGTACCGCCTCCTTCAAGGGTCGCGGCTGGTGCGACAGTCACATTCGAAGAAGCGATCTTTCCATCGAGGATCAACGTGCCTGCATTGATCATCGTGTCACCCATATAACTATTGATGCTGCTCGCAGGCATGGTAAAAGTACCCGAGCCCTGCTTGATCAGTCCGCCAGATCCGTCGATATCGCCTGCAAATGTCGTGTCGACGTCCGTTCCGAATGTCAATGTAGCGGGACCAAGATGGACGAGAGATCCTGCTTGTCCGCTAAAATTGGCGATCGTAACAGCAGCTGGGTTTACAACAGATATATCGAAAACGCCGGTTGCTCCTATAGAAATTGAACTCGTCGGCTGGATAGTTGATATAGCAGCCAGAGCGAGTGTGCCATTGCTTATTGTTGCAGTGCCTGTATAGCCATTGATACCAACAAGAGTGAGAGTACCGGAGCCGATTTTAGTAAATGATCCTCCATTGACAGCCATGTTGAATGTCATCGAATTTCCCTGAGTATCAAAAACACTGGGAGAAGTAATATTCAGAGTACGGTTGTTGATCGTTGTTATGGGCGCACCTGCTTGAAGTGTTCCTCCTCCCATTGTAACAATGGTGTAACTCGTATTCCCTAAACTGCCATCGCCGGAAACTTGCAGAATGCCGCTGTTGATCGTCGTTCCGCCTGTATAAGTGTTCGTTCCGGTCAGAATCAAGGCAGCAGAAGGAGCATTATCGATGAAAAGCCCGCCGTTGGTTGGACCGAGATTATCTGCTTCGATGTTGGAGGAGATCGTCAGTGAAGAGGTGAGCCTAAACGTGAGAGTAGACCCCGAGGAGAGAAAGATATCATCGCCTAATCCAAGTCCTGCAGTGGGTCCTGCGGGCACTCCCCCTGCTCCGCCAACTGCATGATTCGCTGTAAGGATAACTGCGCCGCCAATAGTGAGCGATCCGCCACTGCGGATAAACATCGCGCCTCCCAATCCAGCACCGCCCCCTCCGCCGCCTGGACTACTTCCTCCAGCACCACCGTTTCCGCCAGCAAAGAGACTGGTTCCGATTCCGTTACCAGCACCACCGCCGCCCCCTGCGCCAAATCCTCCATTACCACCAGCCCCTCCGCCTGAAGGTGATATGTTGCTCGAACCCGCGCCACCACCTCCGCCACCATATCCACCAAGACCGCCTGATCCTCCTAATCCAGAAGTAAAGGCCCCGTCTGAATTGCCTCCACCGGCACCTGCGCCACCAGCGCCTGCAAAATCGCCTGCTGCGCCACCATCACCGCCACTCCCTCCAGAAGTATCTGGATTAAGAGGGCCGCAACCTCCACAGTCTGTAAAATTGATCGAACTGCCTCCACCGCCGCCCCCGCCTCCTTTACCATCGGTAGGCGCAGAAGGAGAATTGCCACTGGTGGCATTTCCTCCTAGGCAACCGGTACACGTGATACTCGTAGCCGTACCGCCGGTTCCACCGTTTGGGCCACCTTGTCCTCCACTTCCGCCCATTTCTCCAGAGGGAGCCGCCATTCCAGCAACTCCATTGAGCTGCGAAGATACGGTACAAGTTGGACAAGCAATATAATAGGCTCCTCCGCCTCCGCCGCCATCCCCTCCATAAGGTTGAGGTGTGGGGGATGAAGGATCGCCAAGAGCTCCGCTTCCAACAAGACCGCCGCCGCCGCCGCCGGCATAATTCAGGGTGCCAGCAATAGAATTACCGCCAAAACCGCCATGAGCATTGTTATTTATAAAGTTGACATTCGTCATGGAAACAGTAGCCAGATTATTGATAAAGATCGCTCCACCGGCTCCAAGGCCGCCACCACCGCCGCCGGCCCCACCAGATGTCGCACCTCCGCTTCCTCCAAGAGCCTCGCTATTCTCAAGACTCAAATTGTTGATGGCGACAGCTCCCGAATAAACAAAGAAAATGCGGCTGGAAATAGAACCGCCATTACTGCCAAAGATTTTGATCATATTCGTCCCGCCATCGATCGTCATATTCGTGGTGATCGCAGGAAGATCGTAATTTAAGTGAATCGTCGAGCCCGCGATAGAAGGGCTGAATGTGATCGAACTGCCCGGACTTGCATTGGCTTGGATGATGGCAGAGCGCAAGCTTCCGGGATTCGTGTCGTCATTGGTATTCATCACGACAAATGATTGGGAAAAAAGAGAATATGGAATGAAAAGCAAAGCAGAGATAACGGCAAAGCGTTTCATACGAAGTTTTGTTGCCATTTCCTTCTCGCTACGTTCCATTCTGCACTTGCAGTTAGATATTCTTATACGGTGTGAAGGACAAAAAAGCTAGAAACCGCAATAAAAAATGCAGTTTTTTTTACTGGGGCTTTTTTGAAGGAAACGTATCGGGTGTGATGAAAACTTCGGTCGTGAATGTCAAACCATTGTCGAATTCGAGTTCGGCAAAGTAGGCGGCCCATCCTTTTTCTTCTGTAGGCATTTCGATGTCGTAGAGCCCTTCCGATTTTTCAGCGACCGTTTTGGACGTCCACTCGTTTTTGGCGAAGTCATAGCGGAAATCGCGTGCGTCAGGATTCGTAGCTTTCCAGAGTTTGACTTGCGTAGGTTTATCGAAGGCATCGATGCGAAGAGTATTTTTTGCGGTGCGATGCCAAGTGAAGGAGGGAAGCGTTTTGCGTTGCACGAGGGCGCGGTAGAAATTCGCAGCAGCAGTCATATGATCCGAAGTGCTTGGGAACTTGTGCCCAGCATTGGGAAGATAACGGAGAAATTTGGGTTGCGGAAGATGAGAAAAGGAAAACCGAGAAGAATCGGGCATTGAAAATGGATCGCCTGAGGCATTGATCTGGAATTTTGGAATGGTGAGACGAGCACGATAGGAATAGGGATCATCGAGCTCCATGAGCTCTTGAAAATCGCGGCTGCCGATACATTTCTCATCGATCCCTTCGGCTGTGAAGGGACGAGTGGCGATGGAAAACGCTCCGAGAGAACGAAGCTGGTGTTTGAAGCACGATTCGAGATTGAGGAAATCGCAGACGATGGGAATGATCCCTTTTACGCGAGAGTCAACCGCAGCTGCGAGCCATGCCGCCCAGGCCCGTTTCGATTCTCCGAGAAGGATGACCCCTTTCAAAGGGATTTCCTTGGATTTTAGGAACTCTTCGAGAGCATCCATGCCGCGCACGACCGCTTTGGCCATGGGAAAATGAAAAGGGAGTTTGGGGTCTTTTTTTTGTAAGAAAAGTTTCCATGTGCGGGCGACGAGGCCATCTTCGATGCGGGAAGTTTCTTCATCGAGAAAGCGAAGAGGTTGATTAGGCACCATTTTGAGTTCGACGAGGATCGTGCCGGTATCGAGGGTGGCTTCGAGAAGTTTTTCCGGAGTGGGAACTTCGGGTTCATTCAACTTACCGCCTTGCACGACAAAAAGCGCAACGGCGTTTTTGAGAGTTTTGGGGAAGGTGATTTTAACCGTGTGTTTCCAGGTTTTTTCTTGGACGAGACCTTCGCCCCATTCTTGCGATGTCACTTCGAGGGTATGGATGGTCGAATTGGCGGTCTCTTCGGTTTTGACGGCCTTCCAAGAAAAATGATCGCGATTGGCGATGAAATCCTCAAGAGGCAGCGCGGAGGTCGCGAGCCACAATACGAGAAGAAAAAGAAAATGGCAGCGTCTCATACACGATCTCCAATGCAGAGATAGTGTATGAGAGCCTTTTTAAAAAACAAGAGGTCAGTACGTGTTTTGAATGAATTTCGGCAAAGCGAAAGATGCTTTATGCACAGCAGGCGTGTAATACTTCAGATCGCCTTGGACATTTTGGAGACGGCTTTCGAGCTCCGCTTGCGTGACGTTGCGATAGTCACTATCCGATGCCCATCCCACCGTCATGAATCCCCCGACATATGTCGGAACGGCGGCAAGATAAAACCCGACATTTTTGAAGGAGGCCTTTCGGTTGTTATAGGTCAAGGGGAGCTCGCTGGCTTGCATAAAAGGAACGCCATTTTGGTTCACGAAAATGCCACCTTCCGTCAAGAGATCGTGGCAATCGCGATAAAACTCCTCCGTGAAGAGAACCGCCGAAGGCCCGAAAGGATCGGAAGAATCGCAAATGATCACATCGAATTTTTGAGGCGCATTTTTCACATATTGACAGCCGTCTTGGATAATGACCTCCGCCCTAGGATCTTCAAATGCCCCTTGAGAAAACATCGGGAGAAACTGTTTGGATAGGTTCACGACACAAGAATCGATTTCGACGAGGACGGCTTTTTCTACTGTATTGTGGCGAAGAACTTCGCGTAGGATGCAACCATCGCCCGCGCCGATGATGAGGACGTTTTTGGCATTGCCATGGGCGAGAAGCGGCGTATGCGTCATCATCTCGCTATAGACGAACTCATCTCTTTCGGTGGTCTGGATATCGCCATCTAAAGCCAGCACCCGTCCATAATAAGGATTTTGGAAGATGATGAGGTGCTGGTAGTCGGTTTTTTGTTCATAGAGAACTTCACTTACGCGAAAGCTCTGTCTCCAAGGATCATGGAGAGTTTCGGTATACCAGTCTTGGGCTTGGAGCGGTAGGATACTGCATGCAAATATCGTTAGAGAGGATAAGAGTTTCATAGTTCGTTCCTGATTAAATCTCACTTGTCGTAAGGCGAGAAAGATGTAACACAGAAACGATTTTCTGAAGCAATCAAAAGTCGAAACGCAATTTGAGCGAGAGACCGCTTAAATCAATATCGCCGAAATCGCGACGCGTATCATCGACTGCAGGGATTGCAACATCGACTTCTTTAGAACTCAAATCGATAAACGGTCTTGTGAGCTCGTTTTGGCTGAACCACTGTGCGACTTCATAATAGACTCCGATGAAAACATGCCGATTATTGCCATACGCGGTTTCCCAGAAAAATCCGAGAGCCCCCTCAAGATTCGCCCGTGTTCGATGCGGATGTCTTTTTGTCGTCACATGGGTAGATTCTAAAAAGAACTCGCCAGCAATGCTTTCAACAACAAAGGAACGGTAATCTTGTTTCACATCGAAGCTGCCGGCAAGGATAGAACCCGACATACGGCCATCGATCCCCCAATTCTGTGTGAAATGCCATAGCAAATCGAATCCGCCACGAAGGCCTATTCCCCAGAAATCCGTATCTGCCTTCATTTTTCCCGGCGCTGTGATTTCAGCGCCCGTAAATGGATCATCCGACGATAGATTGTAGAAAGTTTCATAACGAACAAGATAGTCTTGGTCGATGAACGCCGTTCTCACTCCGACCATGGGGCGTACGGTGACTTTCCTGCCAAAGTAAAAGCTTCTTCCGAGTTCAAGGTCGATGACATTCATGACCATATTCCAATTTGCTGAAGCGCTCTGAACAAAAGTTTCCGAACCACCATCGACAAAGAAACCGCCGTCTTGGATAATACCTGCGTTGCCGCCCCAAGTAGGAGCCAGAGATTCATTCGCAAAGGCGTCAAAAGGAACAGAGGTTGAATCTTTTGCTTTTCCATGGACATAGGTCCACCCTGCATAGAGATCCCAAGAATCGAAATTGTCAAACTGATAGCCTATGCCGGCCCTTGCGCCCCAATTCCATCGAAAATGCGGCGTATAAACAACCTGTTTCAGTACCCCTGTCGAAATATCCTCTCCAAGGTTTGCATAGTCCAAATCGTCTTCAGTTGCCCGGAGGCAGAGTACATCGCCTGTGACGAATACACCCGTATTGAGCTTTTCGTGAGGTGGATTAACAGTGCCCCAAGAGCCATGCACATTCTGCATCGCGAGCTTGTCGGCATTGCTACTATCTGCTGCATTCGGGGTCGCTAAAAGTGCCTGAGAGCAGTTGCAGAAGGAAAGCAAGGCAGCTAGTAGAATAATTTCTCGAGTTCTTTTAGGTTTTTGCATATGCCATCCTTGCCTTACTTAAAAATCGAAACGTACATGAAAATTCCAACCCTGCATTGCTAAATCGCCATTTTCTTCTTGAAAATCACCCGTGGTGAGTTCCGTTCTTTGGAGCATATTTTGCATGAACCAATAAGAGACTTCGTAGCCAATACCCATCGTGAGGTGGTAGGCATCATTCTGTCCCATGAAGAACTCTACTTCCGTTCCTAGGCCGAGATCGACATTCGGCCTAGCGCGCCATAGATTTTTTTTATAGTTAAATACTAAGTCCTCATTGGGAGCGGCAATGTTGAAATCTTGTTTCACCAAGAATCTTCCATAAAGAAGGCTTGCTGAGATATTTCCATAAAAACCCCAATGGGAAACCACTTGCCAAAAGAGATCGGTGCCTAATCGCGGGCCGATTCCCCAATAATTATTTTCCATTTCCCCGACTGTTGGAATACTAACACCCTCAAGCGGAATAGCTTGATAGGAGATGCTGAAATCCTGTTTGATCCAAGCGCCGCGAAGAGAGATAAGAGGACGCATTGAGAAGAACTTACTGACAAAGTAGTTTCTTGCAAGCTCGAGATCAAACGTATTGAAATGCAGTTTCCAATGACTTGACGCATCTTCGATAAAGAAGGAGATCCCAGATAATACCTGTGCCCATGTGGGTATAAGCACGACTGAAGGCGCCTGTTCAGAAAAAACTGATTCAGGGCTCGTAGTATGTTCGCTAGCCTTGTTATAGAGATAGGTCCATACGAAGTCTGTTTCCCAATCATCTTGAGGGAAAAAGGTATATCCAGCATCGACTCTGAAACCCCAGCCCCAATGGAAATTAGGCTGATAGATTTGCTCATTCATCGTTATCGTGGTGGAAGTCGTGGGGAGGCTTGGATAATCTTGCGTGACTCTAACGGCAAAATCGAGATTGTCCAATTTTGCTTTGCGATAGAGAAGATCGCCTGAGAGGGAAAATCCACAGCCATTTTCTGAGAGGAAAGCTGGGGCTTTTCCTGCCATATCGCCATGAATAGTATTCACACCGATCGACGGTTGCATGGTCCCAGGTTTTGCATTTTGCGCTGTTAGCTCTGTAGACGATTCCTTCACTTGCGACCAGCCAGAGATAGATAACAACAAGGCTGTTAACGCGACACCTTTAAAAATACTTCGTCTATTCATGTTGTGTTCTCATAGAGATTAAAAATCCAAACGAGCTTTAATCGAAAATCCCTGCAAACCTAAATCCCCGTGTTCCTTAATGAAGAAGTCATTATCTACGTTATTCTGCAGTAGGATATCGGTTTCAATTTGCGGCAAGCTTCTAATAAGGCGATTTTGCCGGAACCATTGAGAAAATTCATAATAAGCGCCAAGGCTCAATCGATGACGACGATGCATATGGACACTTATAAATTCTTCTTCCCATTGCAGTCCAAGGGCTGTTTCAAAATTGGCTTGAAACGGATGTTGATTTCTTACATTCGTATAAACGAGAGGAGCCGCTAAATCGAAATCACCGGCATCGAGTATCGCTACAAAAGATGTGTACGTCTGCCTTGACTTATAGGGTCCATAAAGGACAGCGCCTGAAACTTCACCGACCAACGACCATTGACAATTGAAATGCCAATGCAAATCCAGCCCTAGGCGCGGTCCCACGCCTTTAAAGTCAAAATCAGCCCGCATTTGTGCGGGAAATAGGGTCCTATTCAGCACTTCGGCATATTCAGCAATATAATCTTGGTTGATCCAGCCGCCTCTGACTCCAATGTAGGGCTTTAAAGAGAAAGCTTTCGTAACGAAATAATGCCGGCCAAGATCGAAATCGAGCATATTGTAATGCAGGCTCCAGGTTGCCGAAGCATTGAGGCAGGGACTGATCAAAGGCTGCAACTGCAAAGGTACTTCACTAATAGCGGCAAATGACTCGCTGCCCCAAGTAGGGAAGATAAACGATGATGGGGAGACAGCTGGATTGATCAAGCTCGAACTGCTCGCCGGAATGGAAACGGAGCTCCGTGCCTTGCCATAAAACCAGGTCCATTCTAGGCCTAGATCCCATGAATCATGCATGCCGAAAACATACCCTGCGTCGATCCTGAATCCCGGCTTCCATCGGAAATTGACCCCCTTCAGTTTCTCAGAAAACGACAGCCCTGTATCGTCAGTGGGGGTGAATGTGGCGGCATATTCGAGACCGTCTTCCTGAGCCTTCCAGTACAGGAAATCCGCGGACAAATAAAAACCGCCTTTTTTAAGGTAGGCAGGATTTTTTCCGCCGACAGTCCCATGAACATCCGTAAACGAGATGGCTTTGACACGATCGCCGCTTTTCTTGCCTACTGCTTGAACAGAAGGAGTCGGACAAGTCACGCTACAAGGATCGCATGCATTCGAAGAGGCCTCGGCGATCATTTGCGCAGATTGCGCTTCCTCGGCATGTACGTGCCCCGCGAGAAAGAATACCGCCGCTGTAAAAGCGAGACTCCTGCATCTTTTCGATATGTCCATCTACTTCCCTCCGTTTGCCCGATTAGCAAAGCGAGCAAGGATCAAACGATCCTAAGAAATTTGAAAATTAAAGATTTTTGAGCACTTTCTAAAGTTAAAAGTCGAAACGCAATTTGAGCGAGACGCCACTTAATCCCAGATCGCCAAAATCGCGCCTAGTATCATCGACTACAGGACTTGTTACATCGGTACTGAGGTCGAGGAAGGGTCTTGTAAGCTCGTTTTGACCGAACCATGTTGCAAGTTCGTAATAGACGCCCATGAAAAAGTGATTATTATTGCCGTAGGTCATTTCCCAAAAGAGTCCGAGAGCGCCTTCGAGGTTCGAACGTGCCCGATGCGGATTTCTTTTTGTTTGCACATGCGTAGGTTCTAAAAATAAATCACCCGACCCCTCAGTAGCGAAGGAATTATAATCTTGATCCACATCGAAGGAACCTGCTAGCAATGAACCCGACATGTTTCCATCGACACCAAAATTCTTGCAGAAATGCCATAGAAAATCGAAACCGCCTCGAAGGCCAATTCCCCAGAAATTATTCTTTGCTTTCATACTTCCCGGAGCTGTGACTTCTATACCGGAAAATGGAAAATCGGGAAAAGAGAGATTGTAGTAAGTAAGATAACGAGCAACAAACTTCTGATTGATGATGGCTCCGCGCACGCCGATTAAAGGACGAACACTGACTTTTCTGCCGAAGTAGAAACTTCTTCCAAGTTCCAGGTCGACGACATTCATGACCAGATTCCAATTTGTAGAGGCAGCTTGAACACCGGTTCCTGAAGAACCATCGATAAAGAAGCCCCCGGCTGCTATACCAGCCGCTCCACCCCAAGTTGGGATGAGAAGTTCTCCTACAGAACCGCCGGAGCCAAAGGGAACAGATGCGGAACTATTCCCCTTTCCATGGACATATGTCCATTGGGCAAAAAGATCCCAAGAATCGAACTTATCAAACTGATAGCCTATGCCGACTCTTGCGCCCCAGTTCCAAAGGAAACGCGGACTGCGAAGTAGTTGATCAAATCTTGTAGGAGTAGCAACCCTAAAAAAGGATAGATAGTTTAAATCATCTTCAGTTGCCCTTATGTAGAGTACGTCGCCTGTTACGAACACACCAGTATCGAGCTTTTCATGAGGCGGGTTTACAGCGCCCCAAGAACCTTGGACATTTCGTACAGCGAGCATGTCGACATTGTTATCAGCCGCATTCGGGGCTGCCCCAAACAGCGCCTGCGAGCAGCTGCAGAAGGAAAGCAAGGCAGCTGTTAGGGCGATCTCTCGAGTTCTTTTAGGTTTTTGCATATGCCATCCTTTCCTTACTTAAAAATCGAAACGTACATGAAAATTCCAACCTTGCATTGCTAAATCGGCATTTTCTTCTTGGACATCCGCAGAAAATTGAAACCCAGATCTTGCGAGCATATTCTGCATAAACCAGTAAGAAACCTCATAGCCAACGCCCATCTTGAGGTGATAGGTCTCATTCTCGCCCAGGAAGTATTCAATTTCGGTTCCTAGTCCCAGATCGATATTCGGACGAACGCGCCATGGGTTATTGTGATAGTGAGTGAATATACTAGTTCCAGTTATGATATCTAAATATGTTTGCCTTACCATGAATCTTCCATAGAGAAGGCTTGCTGAGGCATTTCCATAAAAGCCCCAGTGAGAAATCACTTGCCAAAAGAGATCCGTGCCTACTCGCGGACCAATTCCCCAGTAGTTGTTTTTCGCTGCCATGAAAGACGGAGTATTCGGGTGAGTAGGAGTAGTTGGATCATTCGAAAAATAATCTACGCGGTAATCCTGTTCAATCCAAGCTCCCCGAAGAGCGACCAGTGGACGTGCGGAGAAATACTTGCTGATGAAGTAGTTTCTACCCAATTCAGCATCGAAGGTATTGAAGTGCAGAGTCCAATGACTTTCCGCAAGAGAGACGTGAACCCCTGATACGTCTTGATTCCATGTGGGCATGAGCACTACTGGATTCGTAGGGGACATACTAAATATTGAAGGACCCGTAGTCGTTTGGCTAGCTCTGCCGTAAAAATAGGTCCATACCGCATCCATTTCCCAATCATCTTGAGGGAAAAAAGCATACCCGGCATCGACTCTGAAACCCCAGCCCCAATGGAAATGAGGCTCATAGAGTCGCTCTTTCATCGTGTAGGTAGTGGAAGATGATGGAGCGCTTGGAATATTGGCTGTGACTCCGATCACATAGTCAAGATCATCGAGTGTTGCCTTGCGGCAGAGGAGATCGCCCGAGATGAAAAATCCGCAGCCTTTTTCTGAGAGAAATGCCGGCGCTTTTCCTGCCATATCGCCATGAATTGTCTTCATAGAGACTGGCTGCTGCATTTTTGTTTGGCCACTTCCTGTATTTTGAGAAGCATTTTGCGCTGTAAGCGCCTCAGTAGACGATTGCGCCAAATCGGACCAGCCGCTACTCGATAACAACAAGGCTGTTAATGCGACACCTTTAAAACTGATTCGTCTATTCATGTTGTGTTCTCATAGAGATTAAAAATCCAACCGAGCTTTAACTGTGAATCCTTGCAAACTTAAATCCCCGTGTTCTCTGACAAAAGGCTCGTATTCTACAGTATTCAAAACGGCTACATCCGTAATAATCTGGGGCAAACTTCTAATAAGCCGGTTTTGCCTGAACCATTGAGAAAACTCATAATAGGCTCCAAGGCTGAAATGGTTAATCTTCTGAAAATCCATTTCCCATTGCAATCCAAGCGCGGTTTCCAAATTCGCTTGGAACCGGTGTTGGTTTCTTGTATCCGTATAAACAAAAGGCGCGAAAAAATCGAATGCGCCGCCGGTTATTTCTAAAAAGGTCGTGTACGTTTGTCTCGATTTATAGGGTCCGTAAAGGACCGATCCTGAAATTTCACCCACTAATGACCATTGGCAATTGAAATGCCATTGCATATCCAGTCCAAGGCGTGGGCCTGCGCCGCTGAAGTCGATATCAGCCCGCATTTTCGCAGGAAATTCCGCTGGATCAGGAGTTATTCCAAGAACCTGGGTATATTCAGCGACATAATCTTGGTTAATCCATCCTCCTCGCACGCCAAAATAGGGTTTTAAGGAGAATGCCTTCGAGATGAAATAATGCTTGCCCAGATCTAAATCGAGCATGTTGTAATGCAGACTCCAAGTGGCCGAGGCACTCAGACATGACTCAATCAAAGGCTGCAAAGACCCCGATGCAGGAGTTTGAAATGTATTGCCTCCCCAAGTAGGTGTGATAGAAGAAGCGGGGCTAAAAGCAGGATTGAACAAGTTTGTGCTGCTGACTGGAATGGAAACTGAGCTTTCCGCCCTATTGTAAAACCAGGTCCATTCTAGTCCCAGGTCCCAGTAATCATGTGTGTTGAATACATAGCCGGTTCCCACCCTAAATCCAGGCTTCCATCGGAAACTAACTCCTTTGAGCTTTTCGGAATAGGACATCGTACTGTTGTCTATCGGTATGAATGTAGCGGCATACTCGAGACCATCTTCCTGCGCCTTCCAATAAAGGAAATCTGCAGATAAATAGAAGCCGCCATCATTGAGATACGAAGGACTTTTACCGCCTACTGTCCCGTGAACATCCGTAAAGGAAATTGCTTTAACTTGGTCAGAGCCTTTTTTCCCCGCTTTGACAGAAGGAGTCGGGCAAGTAACACTACAAGGATCGCAGGCATTCGAGGGCGACTGAGCGATCATTTGCGCAGACTGCGATTCTTCGGCACTTAGGTGCCCCGCAAGAAAGAGCATTGCCGCTGTAAGAGCAAGACCCCCGCATCTTTTCGATATGTCCATCTACTTCCCTCCGCTTGCGCCCGTTATGTCAGCGAGCAAGGATCAAAATGATCCAGAAAAAAAATTAATTAAATATTTTGATAGCAATTCAGAAAAAAGATGTCAATGCAATTAACCTCCTTAGATCTCTGATCCTGAAAAAGTTCGAAAACTCAGCGAAATTCCCGCGCTCATTCAATTTCAAGTTTTTTCTAAGAATAGAAAAAAACATTTTTCGCAGATAAGATCCACGATTTCTTTCGCAAACGGAGTCGAATATGAAAAACGTCTTTTTGAGCTTTCTTATTTCATCTGCCCCTCTTTCTTCTTGTATCTTCGCCGAACATGCACAGGAAATCCAAATCCCGCGAACAGAAAAAACCGTCAACGTATTTCTCGTTGGGACTGGATTGGTCGGCGGCGCTTTGCTCAAGCAAATCGAAAACAACCATGATCTTCTAAAACAGCGATATGGAATCGATATCCATGTGGCGGGTCTTGCCAATAGCCATACCATGGGCTTTAATCCAGACGGAATCCCCTTAAAGACATGGGCCGCTGCTCTTGGAGATTTCATGTCTTGGGATGACTATTTCAGCCAAATGCTGAGCTTGAAGCTCCCGAATACCATTTTTGTCGATTGCACTTCCGATGCCCGCATCGCTAGCACTTATTCTGCAATCCTGAAAGCCGGCATCTCGGTCGTCACACCGAATAAGAAAGCCAATTCCGGCAGCATGGATTCTTATCTTTCGCTTCAGGAGATCAAGGCCGGTAAATTTCTCTACGATGCCAATGTCGGCGCAGGCCTGCCAATTGTCAGTACTGTTCAAGGGCTTATGCGAAGTGGCGACAGCATTGTGAAAATCGAGGCAATCCTATCAGGAACTCTGAGCTATCTATTTAATTCTTTCCAAGATGGGATGAAATTTTCCGACCTCGTCCGCGATGCGCAAAAAAAAGGGTACACCGAGCCTGATCCACGCGATGACTTAAATGGTATGGATGTCGCCAGAAAACTCTTGATCCTCGCCAGAGAATCGGGCTTAGCTCTAAGCATGAAAGATATCGATTCACAACGGTTTCTTCCCGATGCATGCTTTGATGCCCCATCTATAGAAGAGTTCTACGTCAAGCTTGCAAGTTTCGATGCGACGATGACCCAGCGTCAAAAACAAGCCGCTGCTGAAGGAAAAAAACTTCGCTATATCGCTTCCATGGAAAATGGCAAACTCAAAATCTCTCTTCAAGCTGTTGGTCCCGAGCATCCTTTTTACGGACTCTCTGGAACCGATAATATCGTTTCCATTCATACGAATTACTATAACAAAAACCCTCTCGTCATTCGCGGGCCTGGCGCCGGCGCCGATGTCACGGCCGCAAGAGTACTCGAAGGGATCGTACGAGCCGGTTTAGAAAACCAATAGCTCAATCCCGCTGCCAGTTCGTCGGAATGGCGACGAACTTGGCACGGCAAGCCGTATCGCTTGGAATCAGATAATAATAGCTATAGCTCGAATAGACCTTATCAAGCTGTTTTTGGATATATTCATAGGAACATTCTTCATTATTGTAGGCATCGAAAGGAATATCAGATCTGCCTGGAACTTTAAAATCATCGATGATGATGATGCAATTGTCTCTGTGCGTTCGACTGATCATTTCCAATTCTTTCAATAAAGGCCAATCACTGCCCCAATGCGCATCTAAGTAAAAGAAAACTCGCTGGCCTATATATTGCGGAAGAATCAATCGAAGAAAATCGGGTGAATTCCCATGGTAGGCGACCGCATTCGGAAAAGGAAGAAGGTTTTCGACCGTGCGTCGATATTCGGAAACATCGATTTCTATCGTATGGACATCCTCAAATACCAAAGCGAGAAATTTGGTGCTGGATGCAGAACCCGAACCCGTCTCTATAGCCACATCGATATTATAGGTGTCGCTTAAATAGGCAAAAAAAGGCCCTAATTCAAGCGCCCCATTGAAGGGGGTGAAATTCTTCGAGGATAAATCTCCCAAATCCCACGCATCATATCCAGGAATTTGTGATCTGTTATAGGTGCGGAAATCAATCATGTGAGGGAGGGTTATTTCTCCGGCAAGAGCAGTAGAACCGATCAGAATGAGCGAGCAAAAAAGTTGTTTGAACATTTGAGACCTCTTCGTAGTCGTTGTCATCAATTTTCAGTAAGAGACTTACTAATTTACAGAGCTTTAGGTTTTTGGCAAGATGAGTTTGTGGCGTTCATTTAATTAGCGGATAGCTAGAAAATCGAAACATCCAAATTCCTCCAGCGCAGATGAGTACGACACCGGCGAGTGAATAAATGTCGGGGAGTTGCCCAAATAGCGCCCACTCGAAAATTCCAGAATAAACCACCGCAATGTAATTGAAGGGTCCCAAGAAATGCGGCTTTGCATTTAAGAAGGCGTTGGTGAAAGCGAACTGTCCGATCGCGGAAAGTACCCCCATGGCTACAAGCATAAGAAGAATTGTAAGAGTAGGAGTTCTCCATTGCCAAATGGCAAAAGGCATACACACAAGTCCGCCGATCAAAAAGTAATAGAAATTGATCGTGGCAGTCTTCTCAGTCGAAGTGAGAAGCCGCAAGGATACCATCATCATCGCATCCATTAAAGCCGCGGCTAAAGCGAAAAGAGCTCCAATGTTCAAAGCGCTGATGCCCGGTTTTAGAATGCAAACAATGCCAGCAAAACCGATGAGAATCGCAGGCCATAGCTTATGATTAATCGGCGTCTTTATCCAAATCCAAACCAAAAAGGGAATGAGAAAAGGCGCCGTATTATCGAGAAGAATCGCATCGACGATGGTCGTATAGCGTACGGCAGCAAAAAGAAAACCGAAACTCAAAAGTCCTACGATAGCCCGGAAGAAAATGAGGCCGAATCGCTGAGTCTTTAGCCCAACGCTTCCTTGTTTGATGACCCATGGAAGGACGCAAAGCATGCTGATCAACTTCTGGAAAAAAAGCATCGTGGGGATGGTTTCTGTCTTACTTACATACCGCGAAAGCGTGGTCACGGTCGTGAGCATAAGCCAGGCCAAAAGCAAATAGATGACGCCTTTGATTAGCTTGCCCGGATGATGGGGATGTACTCCTTGATGATAATGGGTATGCGCTGTGCGTGCCATATACTCCACAAACTGTCACCGCAGCAACAAATTGTCAATGCTACGCGCACTAAAAAAATGTTAACGACTACCGATGAATAAATCGGTGTGGTACCTATTTCGGAAAATTTGGAGGTTCTTATGCGCAGTATTCTGACATGGATCTGTTTGTTTACCCTAGTGATGTTCAACTTATGCGCAGAGCAAAAAGTCGTGGTGATTTCTGGCGCGACGAGCGGGATTGGCATTTCCACGGCTATGGCATTTCAGGCAAAGGGCTGGAAAGTATGGGCAGGCTATCGAAGCCAAATTCCTACAGATCTGCAAAATCTTGAAAATATCCGCTTTTGCAAACTCGATGTGACAAACGATGCGATGGTCGCAGAAGCCATACAAACGATCTTGCAAGAAGATGGAAGGATCGATGCCCTGATCAATAATGCAGGCTACGGCCTTATCGCCTCTGAAGAAACTGCGAGCATCGCGGAAATCCAAAAACTCTTCGACGTCAACTTCTATGGAGCTTTAAGGCTCATTCAAGCTGTGCTGCCAACTATGCGAGAGCAGAAGAGCGGTCATATCATCAATATCAGCAGCACTTCGGGTGTACGCGCATTACCAGCTCTTGGAATCTATGCAGCAACCAAATTCGCTTTAGAAGCGATTAGCGAATCGCTTGCTGTCACCGTTTCCCCATGGAATATTCAAGTAGCGCTCGTACAACCTGGCAGGGTGAATAATGCATGGGTCAAACATGCCGATTTTGGCACCCGCGCTTGCGATGTACCCATCTATACAAAACTCGAACAGTCGCTAGTCGCGAATATTATGAGTACATGTGCACAAGGACAAAGCTGCGAAGAGATTGGTAGGCTGATCGTCGAAGTTGCCGAAAATCCCAAGCCAGATATGCGCTACCAGACCTCCTCGAAAGTCAAAGAAACTGTTGCCAAAAAGTTTGTCGATCTAACAGGCAATGGGTTGCGCGATGAACAGCTCCTTTTCTTTCGAAAACTGCTAGAAAATTAAGAAAACCGTTATATTAAAGATTTTAATGTATAATTATAATTAATGCATTTTAAGAAAAACGAAATAAACAGAAACTAACTTAGGCGATTGCAAAAATAAGCTAGTTTTAGCCATAATAAGCTCGCAATTAAACTAAATTTGAGGTTTCTATGGACGCAATCAGTAGCCGACATTCTCATCCAACTAGTGTTAACTTATCAGGAGGAAATGGAGTTTCTGTAAAAACTAAAGATGTTCGCTCTTTTTCCGATTGGGTTCACTCTTTAGAAAAGATTGTCTCCTCCAAAAAAATGGGCGAATATTGGGTGTCGTATAGAAGCCCTTGGCGTCTTGCCCGAGTTTTGACAACTGGCCAGCCTACTACGACGCCGTTGCTCGACAACCATTTCACTCCTCTTACCCTGGAAAGAATCTGGTATGTCACCAAAATGCGGATCGACTACACTCCAAAGCAAGAGGCAAGTCTAGGATGGCTCCTTGGACGCGTCGGAGTTCAAGAACAACTCAAGCATGAATCTTCCCTTCTCAACCGCTTCTGCGCTATCTTCGAGAGAATCCAGAACTTTTGCCTCCATCGCAGATTCCAAACTGGTGGAGAAATGATTCAAACCTACGCACGCGATGCTATGTGCCTTGATAAAATCTCCTTTAAAGAAAGAATGCTACTTCAATTGGAGACGGGTTACTCCCCAGAAGGGAATGTAACGAGAAAATGGAAAGGAAACTATCACTGGAAAAACTTACGCAATGTCCCCCAACCTATGCTGAACGAATTGCGACATTTACGTGACATTCGCTACCATGATACGGCGAGTAGAAAACTCGATCGATTAACCGCTACTTGGCTTTTGACTGGAGTATCGGCAAGCCATGCCGCTGAGCTCGCAGCGAGAAATTCTTAAGGGCTAGGCTGGAAGAACTCTTTGAACTGTTCTTGAAGTGATTCGGGAACGATTTCCTCGATGCCGCTTTTATCGTACATGAGGAAGTAGGTGCAGGCGATCATGATTCCGAAGGCCGGACTGAATACGGCTGTGACAAGCGAAAGCGCGCAGACCAGCGAGCGCTTGATCGATAAAAGCGATTTGCTTTGTTTCCTCGTGAAAAATGCCAATCTTCCAAAACTCAGCATCGCGCCCACGCTGCTCAAGATGAGCATGAGAAGCGCATAGAATCCCCAAGAAATATCTAGAATAAGAAGGGCGATGAAGAAGAGCCTGGCGATCAAAGATGAAAGCCAACCCCCTTTTTTCCCCTCGGTGCGCGGCTCTTGAAGAGGCGCTTGACCCACCTTGGGCGTAGCAGTAGGATTCTCTAAGATTTCTGTTCGTGACGCCTTTTCCGCGCCGGATATATCGTAGATCGGCATACAACTCTCTTTCTTGTTCACTATACTGATTGGAAGAAATTTCTGGAATCGAATGACGATTTTGGTAAAACATTTTTTTAATTTCCAAGTTTCTACTTGTTGATTAACAACGAGATTGCTACCATTCTGCGATCTGCAATTTTAGGAGAGTTCCTATGTCAAAACGATGTCAGGTCACTGGAAAAGTGCCGGTGACGGGCAAAAGCTACGCAATCCGCGGTATCGCTAAGAAAAAGAAAGGAATCGGTCTCAAAACAACCGGTATCAAACGTCGCCGTTTTCAGCCCAATCTTGTTAAAAAACGGTTTTGGTTTGCCGATGAAAATCGCTTCGTGAAGATCCGCCTTTCTACCAACGCCATGCGCACGATCGATAAGGTCGGAATTTCTACGGTAATCCGTCAGATGCGCGCGGCCGGTGAAAAAGTCTAATACCAGATCTGCTAGAAAATTTTTGAGGAGGCTATTCATAGTCTCCTCGTTTTTTTTGATCGCCCTTTTCACCGTCTGGCTATCCCATTCAGCCACCGCAGTTGAACTCCCAAAGTCGGAGGAAGCTCCCCGCTTCTATTCCAATCAAACCGGCGATGATCTCCATCTTCTTTTCTGCGAAGCGCTAGCTCAGGCAGATCAATCGATCTTCCTTGAGATGTATGCCGTCACCGATCCGGATATCGTATCCATTCTCAAAAAGCAATCCGAGCAAGGAAGGCGCGTCGATATTCTCTCCGATGCAACCGCATCCCCTGGTCTGAAAAAACGTTTAGGACCCTCGGTGAATTTGGAGTGGCATGAGGGCAAAGGACTCATGCACCGCAAAATCGTCGTCATCGATGATGAACTCGTCCTATTAGGATCGACCAACTTTACCAAGTCTTCGCTGGGAATGCACGACAACCTCGTCATCGCCCTACGAGAAAAGAACTTTGCGCAATTTTGCAAAAGCGACTCTTCCTTTTACGCTAACGATGCCCTGAAAGCTTGGAAACTCCCCGAATCGGGAAAAATGGCGCTCGAAGCGGCATGCGCCCTATTAGCCAGCGCGCAAAAAACGATCCGAGTAGCGATGTTCACATTTACCCATGCAAGACTTGCGGGTGAGCTGATCGAAGCGCATAAGCGCGGCATCGATGTCCAAGTCGCTCTTGATCACTATACACGCGAAGGCTCCTCGAAAAAAATCGCCGACCTTCTAATAGCAGCGGGTGTCCCTGTATGGGTCAGTCAGGGCATGCAACTTTTGCACCATAAATGGGCGCTCATCGACGATAAGATCCTTCTCGCCGGATCGGCTAATTGGACGCAGAGTGCATTTCGGCGAAATAAAGATCTTCTCATGGCGATTACGCCGCTTAACGATGAAGAATCGACGACAATGCAGCATCTTTGGAGTGCGATCAGGTTGACAGCAAATTGAATCCCTACCTAGTCTAGGTATATGTACGATCTACTTTTTTACATGGCGACGTCTTTGTTTCTGCTGATGGACCCCGTCGGCAACATTCCCATTTTCATCTCTGTTTTAAAGGAGACGGAGCCGAAACGGCAAACCTGGATTATCTTCCGCGAACTGATGATCGCTCTTTTGGTCATCATCGGGTTTTACTTCCTGGGTGAATATCTTTTGCAGATGCTGAGGGTCGAGCAATATACGGTGATGATCGCCGGCGGTCTTATCTTATTTATCATTGCCTTAAGGATGATCTTTCCGACCCATGTCACGGAAAAAGATAAAAATGGCTACCATCGAGAGAAAGAACCTTTCATCGTTCCGCTCGCCATTCCTTTAGTTGCAGGTCCCGCCGTCTTAGCTGCAGTCATGCTCTACTCGCACCAATCGATTCCTACGATGACAGCTATTCTGGCGATCCTCATTGCCTGGGCTGTCACAACGGTTATTCTTCTTTCTTCGAATATCCTCAAAAAAGTTCTTCATATGCGGGGAATCTTAGCCCTTGAACGATTGATGGGCCTCTTGCTAACCTTGATCGCCGTCCAGATGTTTCTGGAAGGATTAAAAGGTTATCTCGCACATACATGAAGAATTATCGAGGGCTTCTCGCCTATGAGGGAACCCGTTATCTCGGCTGGCAAAAGACCCGTGAGGGGCCGAGCATTCAAGAAGAGTTGGAAAAAGCCATTTCCCACCTCCTGCAGAAAGAGACCATCGTCGAAGCGGCCAGCCGCACAGATGCCGGCGTGCATGCACGCGGCCAGGTGATCCAATTTTTTTCCGACCAGGAAATGCAGCCTGCGAGAATGCTTCGTGGCATCAACGCCCTTTTGCCGCGCGATATCGTCCTTCATGAACTCAAGCCGACGCGAAGCGATTTTCATCCGACTCTTGAGGCCAAGGGCAAAGAATATCACTATGATTTGGTACTAGGTCCAACCCAGCCTCCTTTCGCTCGGGGATTTTCTTGGCATGTACCCTACGGTCTTGATATCGCTTTGATGCGGGAAGGCGCTGCAGAGCTCATCGGCGAACATGACTTTTCCGCCTTCTGCAATGAACGCGCACTACTCGATATCGATCCCCTTTGCAGCCTTTGGTCGATTGCCATCGATGCACTCGAAGATCACCAGATGAGAATTCGCGTTATTGGTAACCGCTTCTTATATAAAATGGTCCGCAATCTCGCAGGAACACTCGTCTATATTGGATGTGGCAAGCTCATCGTTTCCAATTTGCGAGAAATTCTCCAAGCAAAAAAACGGGCACTTGCTGGAATGACTGCACCAGCAGAAGGACTTTTTCTTCATCAGGTGCTTTACGAAGCACCTTTGTCCATAGGTTCCAAATGATCTCTCGTAATGATGCTTGTTGGTGCGGCAGCGGAAAGAAATGGAAAAAATGCCACTATCCTAATGCTGGATCTCTTTCTGGCAGTTCTCCTGCCGCCCATTATCGCAAAGAATATGGCATCGTTCTCAAGACCCCTGAACAGATCGCAAAAATTCGGATCGCTTGCCAAACAACGCGCAAAATTCTCGATGGCATCATCGCGCATGCAAAAGCTGGCGTCACGACAGAAGAGCTCGATGTGATTTCTCGCGAGCTGCATAAACGCTACAATGCCACTGCTGCAACTCTTGGCTATGGCCAACCACCCTATCCCAAAACCATCTGCACATCGCTCAATGAAGTCATCTGCCATGGCATCCCCGACGATCGTAAACTCGAAGAAGGCGACATTCTCAATATCGATGCTTCAGCCATTGTCGATGGCTACTTCGGCGATTGCAGCGATATGGTGATGATCGGCCATGTTTCTCATGAAAAAAAGCATGTCGTCGAGGTTTCTCATGAATGCATGAAGAGAGGCATTGCTGTACTGAAGCCAGGCGCCCTACTCTCGGAAATCGGCCAAGCCATCGAATCGTATGCCACATCCCAAGGTTGTTCGGTCGTCAACCAATTCGTCGGCCATGGCGTGGGCCTCAAGTTCCACGAACCCCCCGAAGTCTGCCATCATTACAACAACATGGATATCCCCCTTGCCCCAGGGATGATTTTCACGGTCGAACCCATGATCAACGCCGGTGTCCGAACTGCCGTTATGGACCCAGGCGGCTGGATCGCCCGAACGGCCGATGGCAAGCCAAGCGCCCAATGGGAACACACCGTCCTGATCACCGAAAATGGGCATGAAATCCTCACAAAACTCTAAAAATCACCCCAATTCCTTTGAGATCAAGCGCTAGGGATTAAGCCCCATTTTGCCTGAAAAACATCACACAAGTGACTATGCCTGATATCCTTGCGTTTAAATCGACCTGATCGAACTTTTGAAGAAATAAAGATTTTCTCCTAAGGCCTTTATAATTAGAGACCTAAGCGTTTTAGGCTTAAAATAATTTTTACAAAGTATTGACGTTATGCTATAATAATAGTTGGGATAATAGAGGCCTATTAAAACAGGCCGAAAGCTAATAAAACAATAATAAGGAGATTATTACTATGGATCCAGTTTCTAGTATTCAAACTATGACCGCACAGGAAAAGCAACAAGAAAAGCAGCAAATCCAAATGGAAGTGCAGCAGATTTCGCAGTATGGTCAAAATGCGATTGCGCAAGAAGTATATGACCTACAGCAAATGGGTCCAAATGCCGATCCAGATGCACCACCTCCAACTCCTAGTACTACCACTCCTCAACCACAAAACCTAGGACCTCTGGCTGGAGATGGTAGTGGATCCACCGCCGTATCTGATGCTAAACAAGCCCTGATGGTCAGCGGCGAGATTCAAGCATAATCCTTTAATCTCCGATTCACTGATAAGACCCCTTATGCCCTCGGCATAAGGGGTCTTTTTTTATGGCTCCAAAAAGGCTAAGGTGGCTACTTATCGTCTTATGGGCCATTCGCATAAACTAAAGACCTTTTCACTCCTTTTTCTCTCTTCTCTTTGTTGGGGACCTTCCTTTCTATTCATTAAATTCGCCCTTCCAAGCTTTCCTCCCTTCACTCTCGTTTTTTGGCGCGTGGTCATTGGATTTTTTTTCATCTATCTTTATTGCAAAATTCTACGACATAAGATCGCGCCTTGGCTGCATTATTGGAAAGAATGCGCGATCCTGGGGATCACGCTCAACGTTCTCCCCTTTTATCTCATCAGCTTCGGCGAAGAATATATCTCGAGTTCCCTTACGAGTATTCTCAATTGCTTTACATTGATTTTCACGGCGATCATCGCTCACTATTTTGGTGCTCATGAACCGATCACCAAGAAAAGAGCTCTGGGCATTTTTTCTGGGATCATGGGTCTTGTCATTCTTTATCTGCCGCTTGTATTGCATGAAGGTATGAAAAGCGTGTTCGGAGCCATATTGGTCGTGATCGCCACACTTTGTTATGGTATTGGAAATGTCTATGCAAAATTCCATTTGCAAAGAGTCCCTGCAACGGTCGCATTGACACTGCAACTTCTTATTTCTGCGATCATCTTGCTGCCTCTTTCGCTTTTCATCGACCATTCCTATGCGCTTCCCTTTCCCTCTACGCAATCGATTCTGGGAGTTCTCGGATTGGGCATCCTCGGCACCTTCATTGCCTATTATCTCTATTATCAAGCGATGAAATGCGGCGGCGCTACCTTCGCTTCTCTTTCCGTCCTTCTTATCCCCATTTTTGCGACGATCTTAGGCGCAGTCGTTCTCCATGAAGAGATCACATGGAATCTCTATCTGGGCGCATTCTTTATTCTGGCAGGAATCTTGGGTGTGAAACCGAGCGGGAAAAAGGCTTAGTTTCTATTAGACTTTTCGTAGGTAGGGAGAGAAAAGAGATCGGCGCCTGTGTAGATCGAGGGTTTGCTGAACCGAGGGGCCTTTGGCTGCGAATGAGAGACGATTTCTTCGAGCTGCTCGTTTTCCTTTTTCAAGGAAGCGTTTTCTTCTAGAAGTGTTTGAAGATCTCCTTGCCAGGCATCGAGAAGGGTGTCGGGGGCAAAGAGCTTCTCTTCATGCTGCAGTTTCTTGCTATGGAGATGTCCTTCTAAGAGAAATAGCTGTTTGCGCGTTTCATGCAGATTATGAGACTTCTCTTCGAATTGCTTCCGCAGTTCCCGAAGACGAACTTCTTCGGATTCTATGATGATCTGATCGGAGACTGCTTGTTTCAGCTCAACACATAGCTGAGCATGGAAAGGGTCTTCTTCTTTTTCGATCTTTTCCTCTTTTTCCCCGAGGAACTGGATAAGCAGACAAGATAGGGAAAAGGAGAAAAAGGTTGTCAAAGCAACCGTCGATTCAGCGGAGAGGAATAAACCAGCCATCATCGTAAGAATCGCCCATCCCCACCAGCCGAGAAGCATACTTCCAAAAAACAAAGAGACCAGACAACCGAACATCAGCAATGGACTTTGCGAGAGATATTGCGCAAGTAATGCAGAAACAAGTAGGCAAGTCAGATTGGAAAGAAAGGCAAACGAAAATTTTAGGTCGGAATGAGTAAACGACGCCATAGCCCCTTTTACTGGAGTATCCAAGCTCCTAATAAAAGAGGGGCTATTTTTCTGCAATCAATGAGAGTGTTCTAGAGACAGTAAGAAAGCCTCGTTCGAATTGTTCTAAGCTAAAATGTTCATTCGGCGCATGGATATCGTCTTCATCGGTAGCAGTACCCATAAGGGCGATTGCGGCTCCAGTGGCTTTTGCGATTTCGGCAACTATGTCGATCGAGCCGCCTGAAAGACTGAACTGACAGGGCCTGGCAAATACTTCCTCATAGGCCTTTTTCGCAAACTGCACGATAGGGGTTTTCGAAGAAGTGCGCATAGGATGTCCCGTGGAATGCAGATCGATCTTGCACTCGAATCCTTTTGGGAGCTGATCTTTGAGAAAATCGCCGATCTGCTTGGCGACTTTTTCGGGATTTTGATTGGGGACAAGGCGGCAGGAGATTTTTGCTTGTGCTTCTGCAGGAATGACGGTCTTGAAACCTTCTCCGGTATAGCCGCCAGAAAGTCCATTGATTTCCAATGTCGGACGGATCCAGTTGGAAGCATTAAGACTATACCCTGCCTCTCCACCAAAAGCGCGGATACCGAAAGTCTTTTTGGCTTCTTCTATTTCGAAGTCCTGCGTGAACTCTTCCCAATCCTTATCGCTAAATTCGACGACATCGTCGTAGATGCCTGGAACCGCGATTTTCCCATTTTGCCAGAGATTCGCAAGGGCTGTGCAAAGCACCTGCAGGGGATTTAAAACGATACCGCCAAAAATACCCGAATGCAGATCGACATTCGAATTGCGGACAGTCACTGTCATCGCCACAAGGCCGCGCACGCCCAGGGAAACAGCGGGCACATCATGTTTAGGCAAGCCGGCATCGACGATGAGGCAATAATCGGTCTTCAATTGCTCTTTTTTCGTTTTTAAAACCTCTTTGCCACCCTCGCTGCCGCATTCTTCCTCTCCTTCGATGAACATCTTGAGATTGAAATTGTGCGTTTTAGCGAGCTCAAGATAGGCGCGCACAGCAAAAAGCACATAGGAAAGCTGCCCTTTATTATCCGAAGCGCCCCGAGCGTAGACTTTGTTATCGCGCAATGTTGGTTCAAATGGAGGGCTTTTCCAAAGATTGAGCGGATCGACGGGCTGTACATCGTAATGATTGTAGATCATGAGGGTCGGCTTGCTTGGGCCTGCTTTCATGCAGGTAGCAAAGAGAACTGGATTCTTAGAGGTTTCCCAGAGCTCGACCTGGAGTCCCGATTTTTCAAGGAAGGTTTTGAGCCATTCAGCGCAAGCGCGTACATCCTTTTTATGGGTAGGATCTGTGCTAATGCTAGGAAATCGCAGAAGAGTGAAATAGTCTTGGAAAATATTGGGACGATGATGCCCAAACCATGCGCGATAGTCTTGGAGTGTAGGCGCGCTCACGATTCCCCCATCAAACTGAGGGTCCTAGCCAGAGTCAGATAGCCTTGCTCGAACTGCTGTAAACTGAAGTGTTCATTGGGCGCATGGATGTCATCTTCATGCGTCGCGGTGCCCATGAGCGCAACGGAGGCTTGCGTCGTTTTGGCAAGTTCGGCAACGATAGGGATTGAAGCTGAAGAGAAAATGAAATGGGCTGGTTGAGAAAAGACCTCTTCATAAGCCATTTTTGCGTTTTTGGCTATGAGGCTCTCTGAAGAGGTGCGGACACAGTCTCCTCCTGGATGAATTTCGACTTGTACATCGAAATCTTTCGGCAACTGACTTTTTAAATACTTCACGACTAGATCTGCAATTTTCTCGGGATTTTGATTGGGCACAAGGCGGCAAGAGATTTTGACATGGGCCTGAGAAGGAAGAACTGTCTTGAATCCTTGACCCGTATAACCTCCGCAAAGCCCGTTGATTTCCACAGTCGGCCGGATCCAATTCGATTCGATGATGCTATAGCCGGCTTCTCCTCCGAAGGCGCGAATGTCGTAACGTTGTTGCAATTCGTCTTTATCGAAATGCGTATGGAGTTTTTCAAATTCCTCTTTAGGAAACTCGACGACATCATCGTAAAAACCGGGGATGGCGACTTTGCCATGCGCCCAAAATCTCGAAAGGGCCGTGACTAGAGCCTGTAGAGGGTTGAGGACGATTCCTCCGAAACAGCCCGAATGAAGGTCGGAAGCAGCATTGCGGATCGTGACATTCATCGTGATGAGTCCGCGAAGGCCCAGAGTCACTGCAGGGATGCCCGGCTTGGGAAGGCCTGCATCGAGGATGAGGCAATAATCAGCGCGAAGCTGTTCTTGTTTGGGCTTAAGGATCTGTCTGCTCCCAAAACTTGCGCATTCCTCTTCTCCTTCGATGAAGAGTTTGAGGTTGATCTGATGACTTTTTGCTAGTTCAAGATAGGCTTGTACCGCCGTAAGGACAAAAAAGAGCTGTCCCTTATTGTCAGAAGCGCCTCTAGCATAAACTTGGCCATCGCGCAGCGTCGGTTCAAAGGGGGGATTTTTCCATAAATCGAGCGGATCGGCTGGCTGCACATCATAGTGATTGTAGATCATCACAGTCGGCTTATCGGGACCTGCCTTCATCATCGAAGCAAAGAGGACGGGATGTTTGGGAGTTTCCCAAAGCTCCGTTTCAAGCCCTAAATTCGATAGAAAATTTTTCAACCATTCGGCGCATGCCCGCACATCATTTTTATAAGCAGGGTCAGTGCTGATGCTGGGAAATCGAAGCAGAGTGAAGTAATCATTCATGATCCGTTTATGGTGCTTCTCATACCATTCACGATATTCTTTTACAGAAGGTCCATTCATGTTCTTACTCCTCTATGAATCCTTGTGCGCTCTCTAGAAGATAGGCAGCAAGGCTTGCATCGCCTTCATACACCATTTCAACTTGCATTTGGCCATCGGGCGCAGGTTCTTTACATGTTATCAGAACATAGCAAGCATTTTCTTCTCCAAGAACATTTTTCAAATTTTCTGGAATATCGGTCATTGGCGCAAAGCTTAAGCTCATAAAGACCTTTTGAAAAAATGGCCCCGCAATACTGTCTGAGCGTGATTTTAGGCTCAGTTGCTTGGAACGATTGATGACATATCGCTGGATTTATTAGCAACGAAAAGAGAAATTGTCGCCAGCATTTCTGGAGTCAGGGTGGATGCAGCCGCATAAAGCTCTTTTTCGATCTCTTCCATCGATAGCGGCTTCCTCGTATCGATGAATCCATTTTCGAGGAAATGCTCTTCTAAAGATTCGATCGATTTTGTCTGGAACCTTTTGACCGCCTTCTCTTTGAGCGCTTGGATGAGAAGCGCGCCATTTCTTCCGACACTGCCAGCGCACTCGTCGACCGCATCGAGAAAGGTTTCCGAAAGAATATCCTTTTTTACAGCATCTTCGAGATGATCGCGCAAAACCAGAGGCGAAACACCGATTTTTTTGAGGCTGAGAAATTTTTCCAAAAGGGCTTTTCTTTCTAGAAGTTTTACGGGATTCTCAACCATCTTGGGATGCAGGGCAAAGATGGTGAGAAGATGCCCTACCGTTTTAATTCCCCTTTGCAGCATGGCAAAAAGCTCCTGCGAAGTTTCCAAAATGCTCCAAACTGGCTGCTCGGAAAGCGGTAGCGTAAAATCGATGCCTGGCAAGCCCATTTTTTCTGCGTAGGCAGCGAGATCCTCGCCATCATTCGGTGCTTTTGGCGAGAATTTTTTCACGACAGGAAATGCCGTGCGCTCTTTTCTTTTGTGCGTATGGATTTCTTCCAAATCGATGAAGTTCATAGCGATCTGTTTTTCCTTAGCGATCGATTCCCATGCTTGAAGACTTGCGCGCTGGCAGGTGAAAAGAAAGATCTGCCTCTCCTTGGCTATATGGATCAAAGCTTCGGCAATCCAAGGAAAACGATCATCATCGACATGGCAGAGCACTTCATCGAAGAAAAGAGGAAGGCGAAGCTCGGACTTTTCATGCAATGCAAGATAGCCCAGCCTAACGGCTAAAAGAAGCTGGAGGCCTGCCCCGCGTGAGATTTCCTCGATAAAAACCGAGCGCTCTCTTCTCTTGTCGAAAATGCGGAAACGATGGCTATCTTGTTCCTTGGCCATTGCTTCGAGACGATAATTTCCTAAGCTAAAAGCTTCGAAATAGCGATTGGAAATTTTCAGAACTTCGGGACACTGTTCTTTTGTAAAACGCTCTTCTAATTGCCGCATAAATGCCTGCCCAATCAGATGGTCCTTCCATTCCTTTTCTTTTTCTAAATAAGCAACGTTAGCAGCATAGACTCTTTCATTCGCTTCGCTGAAACGTTTTGAAGCCTGGGCAAGATGGACATCTTGGGTAATCGAAGTTTCTAGAGC
The DNA here is from genome assembly GCA_963813105.1 of uncultured Simkaniaceae bacterium. Classification (GTDB taxonomy): domain Bacteria; phylum Chlamydiota; class Chlamydiia; order Chlamydiales; family Rhabdochlamydiaceae; genus JAGXTH01. The sequence continues at coordinate 320,843 of CAWEXT010000003.1, read as the reverse complement.
TTGCAGAGATTCCAAAAGAGAGGCGCGCTCTTTCAAGGCACGCTGCATTTCTTCGATGGCTTCTGAGGAATTGGCTAAAAGCGTTTTGTCTTTGATTTTGAGAAATCCTTGATGATAACGATCTTCGAGGCGGATTTTCTCCTCGCACAGTCTTTTGTATTCAGGAACAAGCGCGAGTTTTTTGCGAAACTCTTCAAGAGGCTGCGGCCCGAAGCAGTGAATTCTTTTTTGCAGCTGCTCCAATTGCTGGCGGTGTTTTTGCATTTCCATGCGCGCTTGAAAACGAAACAGAGCTTCCTTAGGAGAAAAGGAGCCTAAATCGGAAGGCAAAAGAGAGAAAAAATCGGCCTGTATTTCTAGGATCTTTTTTTGCATTTCCTGGAGATGCCCTTTGGAAGTTTGCAATTTCATGATCGTATCGCGCGCCCGCCTGAGCTCTTCACAATGGAGCTGAAGATCGACACCGCCTAAGTATTGTTTACGAAGGGTATCGAGAAGAGCCTGCACCTCGAGCATTTCCCATTTTTTGGGAGCGGGTAAATGAAGACCGAGATATTGCTCACGTGTTTGTTTCTTTCGAAGAATCGGTCGTACAAAAAGCAGCCCGCTAATGAGCAGTAGCAGCATGGAAAATATGAGGAAAACAGACTCTGTTTTCATAAAAGAAACAATTCCGAGAAAAAGGGCCGATCCTACTAAGAAGATATGGGCTAAGAAATGAGAGGGATCCTGTTTCTCGGCGAGCCATTGCAAAAGAAGCGCCGCGCCATCGCGTACACTCTCTTCTTCATCACGCCCTGCAAAAGAATACCCGTTAAGAAGCTCCTCAGGAGTTACGTCGAGCGCACGAGCGTGTTCTTCTAAAGAATGTTCAAGGCTCGTTTTTTCTTCTTCACGGGTTTCTATCCGGATCTGGAGTTTCTGCATATCTCCATAGATCTCGGCGGCCTGAGCAGAGTGTTCTTTCGCTACATGCAGATCTAAGGGTTCGAATTCGCCTTTCGAGTCCTTTCGAAGCAGCTCTTCCAGAAGATGGTCATCTTCTTCTCTGAGCAAAGCGAGTTCAGAAGGTAATGTTTGCACTCGGCTATCGATTTCTCCGATTTCCCCTTTTAAACGAAGGCACTCGAGGGCAATATCGACTTTCTCAAGAAGTTTTTGCGCCTGTTTCGCTTCCTCGATCTGCTTTCTTAATCTCGTGAGCTCTTCTTCGCGTTCGGCGATCTTGGATTGCTCTTGGGCGATGCCATCTAACTCATGGCGAACTTTGGCGAGGTGGGATGCTTCAAGATACCCTAAGCGCGGAGGAAGTCGATAACTCTCGAGTATGCCTTCAAGATTGTAGCCTCCGTGCATCTCTTGCGCGACCATTTGGGCAAGATCGTTTTCTTGGGTGTCGAAAAGATCGTCGAGCACGAAGAAATAGGACTTGGGGGAAACGGAAGCGAGTTTTTCGGCAAGAATGGAAGGAATCGTTTGTTTAGATGCTTCTCGCACAACGGAGATTCTTTCTCCTTGCCAGAGCCAGTCGCTATGAAGAAGAAGGGGCGAGATCTGTGGCTGCGCAAGTGGCCAAAGAAGCGCTTTAATCGCCCGACAGGTCGTGCTCTTGCCGGAGCCATTCGGTCCCCAGATGACATGTATCCCGGAAGAAAGGTTTTCATAGGCAAACCCCTCTTTTTCAAACCCGGGCATCCGCTGAATGTCGAGTCTAAGGAGTCTCATTTTGTCTCCTGCTTCAGAAGCTCGATGAGGATCTCATAGCCTTTCAAGCGAAGTTCTTTACTAAGTGTTTCTTCATCCATCGACAAAGAAAAATGGGGATAACGAGAAGCTGTTTGTTCGATAAAACTTCTCGCTTGAGAAACAAAACCAGAATTGCTCTGGATCTCGAGGAGATTTTTCGCGATAAGACCTGCAATCGTCTTCTCCTGCGAAAGCACGTTTAAATCTATGGCCGGCATGATTGCTATTTTCGATGAATGCACATGGCAATCGATAAGTTGCCCATGCTTATTCAACGTGAAATAGGGTTCGATGGTTTTTAGCCTGTCTCTTGACGCTGCAGCATTTTGCGCTTCGCCTATCCAAACGACCTCGATGGAAATCACTTTCAGCGTTTCCCACGGGTCGATGATTTTCTCTAGCGTTTTCTGGAGGAGGACTTCGTAGTTTTCAGGATGCTCATTTGTGATATCCACGGTGATCGTTTGCCAGAGCAAACTCGCAAGGGGGAGCATTTGCGTATGTAGAGCGCCTTTGCTATCGATATCGATGATGAACACACCATGAGGACCTTGTTCACTTGGATCGAGACCTTGCGGGCTGCCGCAGGAAATGATCGGCGGATCATTGCGCAAAAGACGCGGTACATGGATATGGCCGAGCACCCAAGCATGCCTCCCGCTTTCAGAAAGTTCCTTCGAGGTGCAGGGAGCATAAGGGCTATCGCGATTTCCATCGCAATCTGTATGCAAAAGACCGATCGTCGTGATCCCTTTTGTGGGAGGAGGAAGAAAAGAAAGCGGATTCTTTTTGTATTCTGAAGCTGGAAATGACCATCCCTCAATACGGATGGTCTGCGATCCAAGAGACAAGTCGATCGATTCCCAAGAATTCTCGAGCCCCAGCAAATGCAGACTGGGAAAGGAAAGAAGACGATGGCGCCTTCTAAGCGAGCGAAAGTCATGATTGCCGGCAATCGCGACGGTGGGTTTTTGCGCTTTGGCAAGACGTTTGAGTCCTTGCTCAAATGCATAGGGGGCTTCGAGGAGATTTTCTTCCTTATCGAAAAGATCCCCTGCTAGAAGAAGCGCATCGATCTGGAGCTCTTCGTCGAGGGTCAAATCGACAATCTTTTCCCAGGTAGTCTCTGGTCGAATCAAAAAATTTTTAACCATTTGAGGCAAGGGAAGAACCCTGCCTAAATGAAGATCGGCAGCAGCAATAAGTCGAACAGAACCAGGAACTTTAGGGGGGATTCTTCCCATGAGGGCACCCTCCGGTAATTGACACGGGGCCTATTTTGATCCATAATAACGACACTAATCAAAAAAACCTCTCAAAATTTAGGTTACTTATGGCGCTGGTAAAGCGAATCTTCCTCTTTCTCGCGATCAACTTCCTCGTCGTCGTGATGATCTCGCTGATCCTGAATGTCCTCAATGTCCGGCCTTTTTTGCAAGCGCATGGACTTGATTACACCTCGCTCATGATCTTCTGTTTTGTGTGGGGCATGGGCGGAGCGTTCATCTCGCTTTCCCTTTCCAAAGTGATGGCGAAATGGCTGGTCGGTGTTCAAGTCATCGATGCCAATACCCGCGATCCCCAACTCTCTAAAATCCTCGAAATGGTCCATCGTCTGGCTAGAGATGCCCATCTTCCTTATATGCCCGAAGTAGGGGTGTTCTATGCACCTGAAGCAAATGCCTTTGCTACAGGTCCGACGAAAAAGCGCTCTCTAGTAGCTGTCTCTTCCGGCCTTCTTAATAAAATGTCGCTAACGGAAGTCGAGGCTGTTTTAGCCCATGAAGTCTCCCATATCGCCAACGGCGACATGGTCACGATGACGCTTATCCAAGGGGTCGTAAACGCCTTTGTCATGTTCCTTGCAAGGGTGCTCGCTTTTGCCTTTTCAGGAATGGGCCGCAGCCGCGATGACGGAAGGGCGGGCGGTTCGTATGTAAGCTATATGCTCACGGTCTTCGTTTTCGAAATCTTTTTCATGCTCCTTGGCTCGATCGTCGTTGCCTGGTTCTCAAGGAAAAGAGAGTTTCGAGCCGATGTAGGGGGCGCTGATCTCGCAGGTAAGCAAAAAATGATCGCTGCGCTTCAAGCCCTACAAAGGGTCTATCATGTTCCCGAAGTGCAGCAAGTCAAAGCTACCGCTTTTGATTCCATGAAGATCTCCGGAAAAGGAAGATCAGGTTTTCTGCGCCTTTTTGCCACACATCCTCCTCTTGAAGAACGGATCGCTAGGCTGCAAGGCTTCTAGTCCTAATTTTATTTTTGCTTTTTTCGTACATTCCCTTACAGTAAGCCAGAATATCGATGAGGTCATGTTTGTCATTCGAATTGTTATTCAATTGGATTGTAGGGGCCATTTCTTTTCTAGTTCTTGTCTACCTAGCAGGAACGATTATCTGGCCTGAAAAACTTTGAGGAATGGATGAGCGGTCTTGACTGGCTTCTGCTTGTGGTATTCTTGTCGATATTGACAACGGTTACAAAACCTCTCGGCATCTATCTCTATAAAGTTCTAAATCCAGAAAAATCCACTCCTCTAGACTTTCTATGCAAGCCCCTGGAAAAATTGACCTATCGCCTTTGCGGTATCGATAGCAAAAAAGAACAGGATTGGAAGCAATATCTCGGCGCGCTCTGCGCCTTTAGCTTTGTTTCTCTTGTGGTGGGATGCATCCTTTTGGGATGCCAACAGTTCTTGCCCTTGAATCCTGCCCAGATGAAAGCCTTGACCTTCGATCTCAATTTCAATACCTCCGTCAGCTTCATGACGAATACCGACTGGCAAAGTTATGGCGGGGAATCGACGATGTCGTATTTCTCGCAAATGGTACCTTTGACCTTGCAGAATTTCGTCTCCCCTGCTGTGGGGCTCGCCACCGCTGCCGCTTTTTCGCGCGGCATCTCGCGTCATAGCTCAAAAACCCTCGGCAATTTTTGGGTCGATCTCATCCGGAGCACCTACTATATCTTTTTGCCGCTGGCCTTCCTACTCGCGATCTTTCTCATCTCCCAGGGCGTGCCAGAAAATTTCCACGCTTATATCAACGCAACGACTCTCGATTCGGGAACGCAAGTCATCGCTCAAGGACCTATGGCCTCGCAAGACGCGATCAAGATCCTTGGAACGAATGGCGGAGGTTTTACGAATGTCAACTGCACACATCCGTATGAAAACCCGACTCCCCTGAGCAATCTCATCCAAATGTTCGGCATAGCGCTCATTCCCGCTGCTGTGACCTATTATTTTGGAAGAGAGGTGCGGAATCAGAAACATGGTTGGTGTCTCTATACAACCATGGCCTTCCTCTTCATCCTCGGCGCCTTCGTCTGTACCACCTTCGAGAAGAAAGGCAATCCGCAATTTGCTCTGAATGGCATCGAAACGAGCGTGGGAAATATGGAAGGCAAAGAACAGCGTTTTGGCATTTTCGGCTCGACGATGTTCGCCACCATTACGACGTGTACTTCGAATGGCGGCGTAAATTCCGCTCACGATTGCTATACTCCTATTGGCGGGCTAGTCCCCATGCTCAATATGCAACTCGCGGAGGTGATCTGGGGAGGGGTTGGGTCAGGATTATATGGTATGCTCATTTTCGTCATTTTGTCGATATTCACAGTAGGACTCATCGTCGGCCGCACTCCAGAATATCTTGGAAAACGGATAGAGGCCTTCGATATCAAGATGGCAATTTTTGCTTTGGTCCCGGTCATCCTAGTCATCTTGGGATTTACAGCCTGGGCATGTGTAAGCAAATGGGGCCTTTCCGCGCTTGGCAATTCCGATGCGCATGGATTTAGTGAAATGCTCTATGCCTACAGTTCCGCTGTCGGCAATAATGGCAGCGCCTTTGCTGGCCTATCCGCCAATACTCCATGGTGGAATTATACCCTTTCCTTCGCGATGCTCTTCGGACGATTTTTCATCATCATTCCCGTCCTCGTTCTTGCAGGTTCGTTCGCAGGAAAAAAACCGATTCCCATAGGGTCAGGATCCTTTCCGGTCACAGGTTTTACATTTACTACGCTCTTGATCAGCGTGATCATCTTGCTCGGCGCTTTGAGCTTCCTTCCAGCGCTCATCATGGGACCGTTTTTCGAACAATTTTTGATGAACACGTTAAAACTTTTTTAGGCCATGGATAAAACCACTTCCACGATTACCCCAGCGATTCTTTTTTCATCGATCGGCATGGCCATTTGCAAACTAAATCCTTTTATCCTCTGGCGCAATCCCGTCATCTTCATCACAGAAATCGGCGCGCTGATCACGACCTCTAAGGCCTTCTGGCGCCCAGAAGAATTACAAGGCATCTATATCCACCTCGCTGTTTGGTTATGGCTCACAGTCATCTTCGCCAATTTTGCAGAAGCCATCGCTGAGATCCGCAATAAAGGCCAAGCACAGTCGCTAAAGACAATGCGCGTCAAGACCATGGCACATAAATTAGCGACCAATGGAAAGCTTCTAAAAATCCCTGCGGACGAGCTCAGGAAAGGCGACATCGTCGTCGTCAAAGCGCAAGAGATCATTCCCGGAGATGGTGAGATCATCCATGGCATGGCATCGATCGATGAGTCCTCGGTCACCGGCGAATCGCAAGCCGTGATCCGCTCTTCGGGAGGCGATCAGAATAGTGTTATGGCAGGGACAAAAGTTCTATCCGATGAAATCCAAATCCGCATCACGTCGAATCCAGGAGAATCCTTTTTAGACCACATGATCACTCTCATCGAAGGGGCCAAGAGAAAAAAATCTTCCAACGAAATCGCGTTGACCATCCTTCTTTCAGGATTGACCTTCATCTTCCTCATCATGATCATTTCCCTGGAAATTTTCGCGTATTATTACCACCTTCATATCTCGATTGCCTTGCAAGTTGCTCTTCTCGTTTGCTTGATTCCCACGACGATTGCTGGACTCTTAAGCGCGATAGGAATCGCAGGAATCAATCGGCTCATGCGTAAAAATGTCCTCGCTATGAGCGGTCAAGCTGTGGAATCCGCGGGCGATATCGACACCCTTCTGATCGATAAAACTGGGACGATCACCATCGGCAATCGACATGCTTTTGATTTGATAATTGCTGAAGAAGCTTCCAAAGACGATTTCCTAAAAGCTTGCCTCTATACTTCACTACAAGATGAGACAATCGAGGGACGTAGCATCATCGATCTCATCAAGACGCATCATCCCGTATTGGTGGAAAGACTTGCTCCCGATATGCATTTCATCCCGTTTAGCGCTGAAACCCGCATGAGCGGCGCGGACGTAGGAGAGGAGTCCTATCGAAAAGGGGCCGTAGATGCGATCGAAAAATTTACCAGGCAGCCTCTCCCAAGTAAACTCGCTGGGGCAGTTGAAAAGATCGCGCAGCAAGGAGGAACCCCTCTTCTTGTCGCTTCGAAAAAGCGGATCCTCGGCGCGATCTTTTTGAAAGATACTCTAAAAGCCGGCCTTGCGAAGCAATTCGAACATTTCCGAGCCATGGGGATCAAAACGGTCATGCTCACAGGAGATAACCCCATCACCGCTGCGATGATCGCCAAAGAAGCTGGTGTCGACGACTTCCTCGCCGAAATTTCTCCTGAAATGAAAGTCGAATATCTTCTCGAAAGACAAAGAAAAGGGGAAATGGTCGCTATGACAGGAGATGGTGTTAATGACGCCCCCGCGCTTGCCCATGCCGATGTCGGAGTCGCCATGAACGCAGGCGCCCAGGCCGCAAAAGAAGCTGCCAATATGATCGATCTCGATTCCCATCCGTCAAAACTCTTCGAGATCGTCGAGATCGGCAAACAAATGCTCATGACAAGGGGAGCCCTTACGACCTTCAGCATCGCCAACGACGTTGCGAAGTATTTCGCCATTATTCCCGCTATGCTCATTCCCTTTTTTCCGTTTTTTCAGGCGCTCAACATCATGCATCTCTCCACCCCGAAGAGCGCGGTTTTAAGCGCTGTGATTTTCAATGCCCTTATCATCATTTTCCTCATTCCTCTTGCGTTCAAAGGCGTCAAACTCGTCTCGAAAAATGCAACGCACATTTTGAATAGAAATTTGCTCATTTATGGAATCGGAGGGGTCATTCTTCCCTTTGTAGGGATCAAGCTCATCGACATGATTATTTCGACCTTCAACATTGCGTAGGTTATGAAAGCCATAAAAATCTCTATCATTTCGACGATCCTCTTCATCATCGTGCTATGCGGCATCTACCCTCTTTTGGTTTTTGCCGTGGGACATCTACTCTTTCATCATAAAGCGAGTGGCAGCCTGATCGTCGATAAAGAAAACAAGATCGTCATCGGCTCCTCCCTCATCGCGCAAAACTTTCAGAGTATGCAGTACTTCCGCCCACGGCCTTCTTCCGCCGGAAAAGATGGCTATGACGCGTCAAATTCTTCTGCCTCAAACCTCGGACCGACATCGCAAAAGCTCATCAGCTCTCTTCAAACTCATGTTGAACATTTCCGCAACGAAAACCAAGTTCCCTCAGGAGTCCCGATCCCCGTTGATGCCGTTACCTCATCGGGAAGCGGCCTCGATCCCCATATCAGCCTAGAAAATGCTCTTATGCAAGTCCCCCGTGTCGCCCAGTTCCGTAAGCTCACACAAGATCAAGTCAAGGCAGTGGTCGCCAAATACACAGAAAGGCCTTTCTTAGGCTGTATCGGACAGCCGCGCGTAAACGTGCTGCTGCTCAATCTGGAGCTAGATAAGATAGGACCGCAAGTCTAGTTGATCAACTCTTACTAGACATAGATGCATAAAACACAGCGACACCGATACCGTATACATATCTTGGAAGCAAGTTCCTATAGACGCGGAAGTAATCAATCGCCTGCACTTTATTTGTTGTTTTAACTAACAAAGCCATTTCACCGGCAGTATTGAATTTTAGATTCGGATACCTAGTAACTATAAATCCAAATTTATCTATAAAAATTAATCGCATCTTCATCGGTTATGCTTAAATGAACAACATTGACTTTTCTAGCTCTCAATTCTTCGATTGCATGTTGCAGAAGCATAGAACCGCCTCCGCTCTTTTGATAGCGGCTATCGATAGCGAGATGCCGAATCGAGCCGTACATTCCCGACCAACGAAGAGTACTGGAATAATTGGTAAATCCAACCGTTTGGCCATTGCATCGAACCACCTTACAGAAAGCGTCGGAGCTCTCGAGTAGGGGCTTGATCTGAGATTCGAATAGCTGTGAACGCTGATCCTTATGAAAAGGCGGGTCTATAGATACAAGTTTCGGCATGTTCTCTAATGCAATTTGACGCACTTGTTCAAGGTCTTGATGAGTATACTTTCTAATTTCTCTAAGGGGTTGCGTAGAATAGAACCGACCCGTCGAGTGATTTTGAAAAACACTACCGAAAATACTCATAAAGGCTCCCTATTAAAAACCCCACAAACAAATAATGGTTATAAGAAAAACACAATAAGCATACTGCGTATTCTCAGTTAAATTCTAGAAATAAACTATCGATGATTATCCAATAGTCTCAGAGAGGACGCTTACAAAAGAGTTCTATTTTTGGTGTTGATAATAAAATTATTTCAATTTCTTCCTACATTCTGCTAGTCTGCATATCTAAGAAAATCTATGCACAAGGAACCTGTTATGAATTGGAAATCGAAAAAATCGTGGATCTTGGCAGGACTTGCATTCGTAGCTCCTGCTTTTGCAGATGTCGGTTTTACGGAAAGCGACGAGCAAAATTCCCTCAAGGAAAACGTGCAAAGCGATCTATCTGTAGAGGCCGCTCCAACAATAGAAGCAGAACAAACTTCCTCCGTCGTTCAAAGCGATCAACCTACAAAAGTGAAGAAGACAAAAGGCAAGAAGCAACAAAAAATGATGCCAGGATTTACCGCTGCGACACGACCCATGCTGAGACGCTGCGTCGATGTCTTTGCTGAAGGCAGCATGCTCTGGTGGCAAGCGTCCGAAGATGGACTGGCTTTTGCTCAAGAAGGCAATCTATTTGCTGTTACGGGCATTCGCCCAATTGGTGAAATTACTCCTTCTGTATTGCAACTGAAGATCTATGAACCAAAATTTAAATGGGATTTTGGCTTTCAAGTCGGCGCTGGATATAACATGCGCTACGATGGCTGGGATCTTTATTCTAGCTGGGTACGCTTCCATCCAAAACGTTCTCATCGCACGGTCTCCATCCCCTTAAACGCAAATACAGATACCAATATAGAACCCGGCGTTCCGACGTTAATCCCTATGTTCGACTATTTTGACTATTTTACTAATCAAAGCTCCATACCAGGTTCGTCTGTCAGCAGTAGTTGGAAGTTAAAGCTCGATCTTGTAGATCTAGAACTCGGTCGCGAATCGAAATTCGGGAAGCGCCTCAGGCTGCGTCCTCATGGTGGACTGCGTTCCGCGTGGATTGACCAAACCTATACGATCACTTCACTGGGCTTTTCCCCCTTCGTAGCCAATGTCACACAGAATGTAGTTTCTAGTAACAAATGCTATTTCTGGGGTCTTGGACCTCGTATCGGCTTAGATATGCAGTGGAATTTCGGTTATGGAATTAGTCTCTTCAGCGATTTAGCTCTGTCTTCTTTGTTTGGACATTTTTCTCTTACTACATCTGAAGTCCTTACTTCTCCTGAATCAAGGGGCACCTTTTCAATAAACGAATCTTCTTATAAACGCCGAAATGTAGCGCGTTTTGCTGGAGATTTCGACATCGGTCTTCGTTACCAGACGACATTCAATTGTTGTGATTGTTTAGGCTTGATGCTTCAAGCCGGCTGGGAAGCGCATAATTTCCTCAACCAAAACCAATTCATCCAAGGTCAACTTTCCACGAATATCGCTGACAATAACGAGATTAGCTCCAATACCGTTTTCAATCAGGGCGACTTGACCACCCAAGGCCTCACGGTCAGAGCAAGGCTGGATTTCTAAGCATTTCTTTGAATAGATTATGCAACAAAAAAACCCTCTTTTTTAAGAGGGTTTTTTTATGCATCTAATAGAGCTTTAGCATGGTGATGCTGGATGAGGTCGCCATCCTGGATGGAGAAGACCTGGTGGGGATGAAGGGTCTCGAAGAGATTGCGGAGGCTGTGGCTTTTGACGACGATGAAATCGACTTCGGTGATCGAGGAGAGAAGCGACGTAAATTCTGTATCTGGGGTTTCTTCGCGTAAGTAGACGATGAGCTGGCGCGCGGGGTCGTGCTGATCGAGTTCTCGGATAGCGCGGAAGAGCACATTGGACATCCCTTCGCGGCTTTGGATGCCGAGGACGCAATATTTCTTTCCAGCAAGAGCTTGCTGCAAGGCAAAAAGATGCTCTTCGTCGAACACCTTATTTTCTGCATCGAGCTGGAAGAGACGCGAGGCGAGATCGCCGATATTGACACGGGCGCATCCTACCCTTTCAATCGCAATGCCGGCTGCGATATTCGAAAGCTGGATCGCATCTTTGAGATCGATGCCAGAGGCCAATGCCACACTAATCGTTGCGAGTACGGTATCGCCTGCGCCGGTGACGTCTTTGACTTCTCTTGAGAGGACTGGGAACTCGTGATGGGCACCGCTGGATTCAAAAAGAGAAATTCCCGCTTCGGAGCGCGTTATGATGAGCTTATCGACTTGAATCGTTTCGAAGATCTTTTTCGCGACGAGATCGAGCGGCTTATCCTGCGAGAGTTTCGCTGCAGCGTAGGCTTCGCCGAGGTTCGGCTTGATGATATCGGCATGAGCGTATTTGCTGAACTCATCGCCTTTGGGATCGACGATGACGGGAATGCCCCGTTTTTTGCCGATGGCAATCGTCTCTGCTAGGAGCCGCTTGGAGAGAAATCCCTTGGCATAGTCTGAAATAGCGATGATTTGCACGCCTTCTACGAGCTGTGGCAGTTCATCAATGACGAGAGATTCTAAATCTTCGGGAAGCGGCGTATTGATTTCAAAATCGACGCGGAGAACTTGCTGAGAATCGGCGATGAACCGGTTTTTCACAGGGGTACGGTACCCTTCTTGTATGAAGAGTCCTCGGACATCGATTCCCTCTTTTTCTAGCTCTTCGCGCAGGTGTTTGCCGGCGATATCGGCTCCGACGCGTCCCATGGTGACGACTTGGCCGCCAAGCGAAACGATGTTAAGAGCGACGTTGCCGGTGCCTCCGGGCCTGCTTTCTTCCTTCTGGACGTTGAGCACGCTCACCGGAGCTTCCGGCGAGATGCGACGCACCTTCCCGGTGGTGTACGTATCGAGCATGAAATCGCCGATGACGAGCACCCGAACCGGAGAAAGCGAAGAAAGTAGACCTATCAATTTTACCATGGACTGCCCGAGAGAAGATGTCCTTGAACGTAATCGCGGACTGCTTCTTCGAGGTTAAAAGACACAGATGGTTTCTGTCCATGTTCTTGAGCGAGTTTTTGGTATTTGCTCATGTCCGCGCAGGTGTAGTTTTGGTATTGCTTGGCAAGATCAGCTGGCATTTCGATGTATTCGATGTTGACAGGGCGGTTCATCGCTTTAAAGAGCGCTGTGGACAAATCGTTCCATGTCGATGGAGTCCCCATGCCGATGTTAAAAATACCTCCCTGATTGTGATCGAGGAAGGAGCTCGTCATGGCGACGGCATCTTTGACATAGATGAAATCTCGGCATTGACCGCCATCGGGGAAACGGTCTGGCTCGGTCGATTTGAAGAGGCGGATGACTCCTTCTTTTTCGACTTGCGGCGCCATCTTGCACACCATGGAAGCCATCCGACCTTTGTGCTGTTCGTTAGGGCCGTAAACGTTGAAATATTTGAGTCCGACCATGCGGTCGATGACGCCGTGCTCAAGCGCCCAAAGATCGAAGAGCTGCTTGGAATAGCCATAGGCGTTGAGCGGCTTTAGATCGCGGATGCCTGCATGATTGTCGCTGAATCCCAGCTTCCCATCGCCATAGGTGGCGGCAGAGGATGCGTAGATGAAACGCTGTCCATGAGTAAGGGCGTATTCAGCGAGTTGAATCGTATAGCGAGTATTGTTTTCCAGAAGGTAGTCGACATTGGTTTCCAGAGTATCGGAACATGCCCCCAAATGGATGAAAGCCCGCACTTCCCGTTCACGGCCTTTCAGCCATTCAAATAGCTGGTTGATACCGATGAGGTTGCTGAATCTTTTTCCGAGCAAATTTTTCCATTTGTCGGAAGTGCCGATATCATCGACCAAGAGGAGGTTATTGAAACCACGCTCGTTGAGATGACGAACTAAGCAGGAGCCGATGAAGCCCGCTGCACCTGTGACGACGATTAGATCATTGGGTTGCGTTTTTCTTTGCATAATGACTCGTTTGAATACCAAGCTTGTGGGCTTTTCGCTAGTGGTCGAATGGGATAAAATTTGATCCCTTCGAGAATGGGAGGATGCTCGAGACCAAAGCAAAATACGCCGGAACCGCTTCCGGTCAGATTGACTTCAGAAAACCCACAGCTACGGATTTTGTTGATGATGGTTTGGAATTGGGAAGAAACCTTGCAGGCCGCCGTCTCGAGATCGTTGAACCAAAGGGGCTCTCCTCGAAGAAAGGAGGCGAGAACTTCTTTTGGATCGCGATTGGGAAACTCGGAAGGACGGCAAGCTTTATACACTTCGGGAGTAGAGAGGCCAAAGCCAGGCTTGGCAAGAAAACAGGGGTGAGGAAAAAGCGGTGTATACCCCGCCTCTTCAAAAATCTCGCCCCTTCCGGTGCAATAAGCGCTTCCCGAAGAAAAGAAAAATGAGATGTCGGAACCGATTTCCCCTGCCCATGTGGCAAGCTGTTTCAAAGTAGCAGGCCTTCCCGCAAGTTCATTGCAGGCATACAGCGTGGTTGCAGCATTGCTGCTTCCCCCGCCAATGCCGGTTTGCATGGGGATTTTTTTATGGAGATGGCAGCGGACATGAAAGTCCGCTAGACCTGTTTTCTTTCTGAAAAGCGAAATCGCTTTTCTCACGAGATTATCTTCTCCGCAAGAAAGCGCAGGGTCGGTGCATGTCAGCTCATCTTTTTCGCTTAGAGAAAAGTCAAGGGTATCGCCGAGATCGATCGCTTGGTAAAGCGATGCGATCTCGTGAAATCCATCTTCTCGTTTCCTAAGGACCCGAAAGAAGAGATTGAGCTTAGCTGGAGAAAACAGCTGAAGCATCCGTCTTAGCCTTCAGTCGGAGTTTCTGGCTGCGCCTCAGGCTTTGGTTCTTCAGCGACAGGCTTCTCTTTGCGTCTCATAGGTAGCGGGATATCGCTTTCTACGATGAGCACGAAAGGCATGAGGACACCCTCTTTGAGCTTGAGATTGAGCTTGTGCGTGCCGATCTCTTTGATTGGGTGAGGAAGCACGACGTTCTTTTTCTCCAGAGCAATCTCTTTATCAGCAAAGAGTTTGACGATATCAACAGCAGAAACCGAACCATACATGTGACCTTCTGGATCGACTTTGACGACGATGGTGATCTCGATATTCGACATCTTCCCAGCGAGCTCTTCCGACGCCTTGCGGTCGACTTCAGCGAGCTTAGCGCGTTCTTCTTGCAATTTGGCTTGCATGCGGAGCGTGTGCTTATCGGCGACCACCCCTTTTTTCTGCGGAAGCAAGAAGTTTCTTGCATAGCCGGGTTTTACATTGACGACGTCGCCGCTTCGGCCGAGTTCATCCACATCGTCTAGCAAAAGTAGTTGAATAGGCATAATAAATTAGGACTCCTCGTAGATTAATCTTCGGCGACAAATGGAAGCAGCGCCATGTAACGTGCGCGCTTTACAGCCAGAGATAAAAGTCTCTGGAAATAGCAGGATACGCCAGTGATTCGACGCGGAATGATTTTTCCTCGTTCCGTGATGAATTGACCCAAGGTCTCGATATCTTTGTAATCGATGTGCTTGACGCCGGCGGCTGTGAAGGGGCACTGTTTGCGACGTTTTGTAAACGGCCCTTCTGGCATTCTTCTTGGTTGTGTTGTTGTTGTCATAGTGCTTGCCCCTAATTCGGAAGAGGTTTGAATTCGATTTTTTCCGGTACTTCAGGAACGCCAAGCGTCACGAACCGGATCAAGTCCTCATTGAGGTGATAATCGCGCCAAAGATCCTTCATAGTGGTAGTCGGCGTACTGAAATACAGAACATAATAATGTCCTTCTCTTCTGCCGCCGATCTCATAGGCGAGTTTTTTTCTCCCCTGATCGAAGGTTTTATGCACTTCGCCGCCGCTGTCGCGGATGCCGGAAGTGATCTTATCCAGCGCTTTTTGTCTTGCTTCATCGCTGAGCGTTGCGCTCAAGATGTACATCCCTTCGTAGAGACGTTGCTTTTCTTTTGCCATGATTTCATGACTCCTTATTTTTTCCTTGCGGGAGCAGGCGTCTTGCCGCTTCACTCCCTTGATTCATCCATGTTTCCACCGTTTGGGCCGCCAGCTCAATAAGCTCTGGGAGCTTGGCGCGCTCTTCTTCGGTGAACTTACCTAATACGTGATCGGTTAAATCCCCTTCTTCCCGGTCACCGACTCCGAAACGAAGCCTGGCATAATGTTGCGTGCCAAGGCTCATCTCAATGCTTTCGAGTCCATTATGCCCGCCGCTACTGCCTTTATCCGAAAGGCGCAACTTGCCGAACGGAAGGGCGACATCATCGGAGATCACGAGGATCTTAGGCACAGGCACTTGGTAATAGCGCACTGCCTTGCCCACCGATTCGCCGCTGTTATTCATATAGGTCGCCGGCTTGAGAAGGAAAAACTCCGTTTCCTTCGCTTTTCCCTTGCCCAGCCATCCTTTCATCGCGGCTTCTTTTTTCATCGTTATGCCGTTTCTTTCTGCGAGCTTATCTGCGACCGAGAAACCGATGTTATGACGCGACATCGCGTATTCGGCTCCGGGATTTCCAAGCCCAACCACTAAGAAGAGCCCTTTTTGCTCCTCACTCTTAGTGTTTCGAGACAACGACCACGACTTCATCCATTGCAACAAGCGGTTTTACTCCTTTTGGCAATGTAAGATCGGAAAGACGTTTTGACTGAAAAAGACTAAGGTCTTTGACGTCGACGACAAATTCCGAAGGAATCGCTTCCGAAGGACATTCTACTTTTACCGCGCGGATAACCTGACGTAGGAAACCGCCGAGTTTAATGCCCACGCAATCTGCTGAACCTGTAAATGTGATCGGTACATGGACATTGACAGGAGTGCCCTTAGCAAGCTCTTGGAAATCCAGATGGATCACCGCATAGCTTGTGGGATTGTACTGAATGTCTTTGATGATCGCTTTACGTTCTTTTCCGCCGATCACAAGGGTGAATACGGAAGTGGAAAGATGTCCTTGCTTTACATTGCGCAAGAATGCCAGAAACTCTACAGCGTCGATACTGATGAGAGCGTTGGGGTGACCGGGTACATAGACTACGGCCGGGATTTTTCCGGATCTTCGTAGGGCCGCAACTTCGCTCTTCTTGTTATTCGCACGCTCATGTGCGTGGATTTTCATTTTTAGCCTCCAAAGAAAATTCAAAATTCTTACTACTATTCTTTGAAGAGAGAAGAGACAGACCCCGCATGTACGATGGTATCAATCGCACGTGCGAAAAGATCGGCTACGGAAACGACTTCCACTTTCTTGCGGCTGACGCCGTCCGGCAGAGGAACCGTGTTCGAGACATAGATCTTTTCTATCGCACTCTCTTCTAACGCCTTCATTCCGCTTGCGAAAAGCCCATGGGTGACAGCGGCATAGATGCGACGAGCACCAGCGCGTTTGCAAACCCACGAAGCTTTGATCAAGGTTTCGCCGGTTGAGCAGAGGTCATCGACGAGGAGCACATCCTTATGCTCGACATTGCCAATGAGCGCATCAGGCTCAACTTTTTTCGCAGTCACCCGTCTCTTATCGACAATCGCCATATCAGCCTTAAAATGGGTGGCATAGGCTCTTGCGAGCTTAATGCTCCCCACGTCAGGGGCGACGATGGCGAGTTTGTCCCCTTTCAGCTTTTGCACTGTTTTATAGAACAGTGTTTGAGCATAAAGGTTATCCACTGGAATATCAAAAAAGCCTTGGATTTGCTCTGCGTGCAAATCCATCGTCAGCACTCGTGTCACCCCTGCTTTTTCCAGCAGATCGGCGACGAGCTTTGCTGTGATCGGCACTCTCCCCTTGTCTTTTCCGATCTTGCCGCGCATACCCAAAGTAGGGAATCACAGCGATGATCGAACGGGCAGAGGCGCGTTTCAAAGCATCGACTAAAATCAACAATTCCATGAGATAGTGGTTGGGATGTCGTGCGATAGATTGCAGGACAAACACATCCCGACCTCGGACATTCTCTAAAATTTGAACGCCTATCTCGCCATCTGGAAATGTTTCAATGAGAACTTTTCCTAGCTGCAATTCCCAAACACTCTGCAATTTGCTGAGCCAACTCAGGATGCGAAGTCCCAGCAAAAAGCATAAATGGATTGTCATGGCATGCATGTCAAATCACTCAATAAATTTGGGGTGGAAGGATTCGAACCTCCGCATGGCGGTACCAAAAACCGCTGCCTTACCGCTTGGCGACACCCCAATAAAAAAGAAGATTAGAATAAACAAGCGCTAACATTTCTCGCAACGAGCATTTCCTCTTCCCAGGAAGTAAAAATATATTTATATAGGTCAGAAGGGATGGTCGCATGAGGATCGTACATATCTGTTCGGAACTCGCCCCTATCGCGAAGGTTGGGGGACTCGCAGATGTCGTCTTCAGCTTGGCAAAAGAGATCGCCAGCCAAGGTGAAGAGGTAGATATTCTATTGCCCAAATACGACTGCCTCGACTACTCCGCCCTCAAAAATCTTCGTATCGAGCAGCGCGATCTCATCTCGTATGAAGGTTTCCAGAAAATCAATAACACCATTTGGGTAGCCGATTTAGGGCAGCTCAAAATTCATCTTGTGGAGACTCACCATCCAAAACTCTACTTTAGCCGTGGGAAAATCTACGGCTGCCCAGATGATATCGAACGGTTCATCTACTTCACGCGCGCCTCCATGGAATACCTCTTTAAGTCGGGCAAACGCCCCGACGTCCTCCATCTCCATGATTGGCCCACTGCTCTTGGCGCAGTTTTGCTAAAAGACATGTATGCGGCTTTGGGCATGAAAACCACCCGCAGCGTTTTCACGATCCACAATATTTTTCATCAGGGCAAATGCACCGCTTTTCATTTGACGCAAGCGGGACTTCTTGGAGAAAGCTATCTTCGCCCCGATAAAATGCAAGATCCGCTCTTGCCAAGCCATGTCAACCTCCTCAAAGGGGGTATGATTTATGCCGATTCAGTGACGACCGTTTCTCCGACCTACCGAAAAGAAATCATGACTCCGGTAGGAGGATTTGGACTGAATGAAGTAGCGAAGCAAATCTCCGGCAAGCTCACCGGCATCCTCAATGGAATTGATTTAGAGACCTGGAATCCCGAGACAGACCTCCATCTCGCAAAACGTTATTCAACGAAAAATTGCGATACTGAACCAGGAATGCGGCAAATCGCCGAAGCTAGAAAAGAAAACCGCCGCTTCCTCCAAATGCACCTCTTGCTGAAAGAAAGCGATGCCCCGCTTGTCGCCTGCGTCTCTCGGCTCGTTCCGCAAAAAGCGCCCAATCTCATCAAAGAATGTCTTCACAGGACACTGAAAAACGGAGGGCAGTTTGTCCTACTCGGATCGCATCCGCCTAAAGATCTGGAAGAGGAATTCACCCGTCTACGCGAAGAGTTAAAAAATGATCGCAATGTCGCCATCTGGCTCGATCAAGATGAGGCGCTTGCCCGCCTTCTCTACGCGGCATCCGACATGCTCGTCGTACCCTCGCTTTTTGAGCCCTGCGGTCTCACCCAAATGATCGCATTACGGTATGGCAGCGTCCCCATCGTCCGAGAAACAGGCGGCCTTGCCGATACGATCTTCGATGTCGACACCTCGAAAGTGGAAGAAAGTAAACGGAACGGTTTTACGTTCCAATTCCCCGACGTAAAGGGAATACATTGGGCGCTCGATCGCGCCTTTACCTATATAAAAGATCCTAGGAAATGGCAGGAAATCCAGCGGCGAGGCTTTAAGGCTGATTATAGCTGGAAACAGTCGGCGCTGCAGTATCTCGACGTGTATCGGGGGCGTCTTCCTTTAGAAGCGCTCGTTTGAGAATCGAAAAATTCGCAACGATATACTCGAGTCCCGAAAAGACCGTATAGGCCGCTGCGACAAGCACGCTATAGAAACTGATCTCGCGCAAACTCTCCAAACTCAGCACTCCAAGCGAATAAGGAACCATCAATATGAGGATTCCGAAGGATGTTGCCGCCTGGATGACCGCTTTGATTTTGCCGCTTAACCTTGCTGCAAGAGTCACGCCGCGCATCGCACAAACCGTGCGAAGTGTGCTAATGATCGAGTCGCGATAAATAAAGACGCATACAAGTAAGATCGGAAGCTGGATAATGCCCTGCGTAAAGGTGAGCAAGACTGAAAGCCGGAAGATACTATCGGCCATCGGATCGAGCACCTTACCTAAATCGGTGACTTGGTTGCGCTTTCTTGCAAGGAATCCATCGAAAAGATCTGATAACTCCGTGAGCGAAAGCAGCCCGATCAGAAGCCATGGCAAAGCAATAAGCGGGATCCCCATCTGCTGATAATATAAATATATCAGTAGAAACACCGGACTCATAAAGATCCGCGCAACTGTAAGCACCATCGCGATGTTCAACAGCGGCCTCCGCATTCTCGATTTACTTCTTTTCACTGAACTATACCGTGCGTTTCATAAATTTCAAATACTGTCTTTTATTCTCAAGGCAAGTTGACCACAAGCCGCGGCGATATCCTTGCCTTTTGTGTAGCGCCAGGTCGTATTGATTCCCCGCGCTTCTAAAATTTCTCTAAATTCCACGATCACTTCTTTCGATGGACGATTGAGCCGCAAGCCATCTACAGGATTGTAGGGGATCAAATTGACCGTGCAATGATCCTGCTTCAGCAAAACTGCGAGTTCTTCAGCATGCTCCGGATGGTCGTTGATCCCTTCGAGCAACGTGTATTCATACGTGATATCGCGCTTGGTCTTGCTTCCGAATTCCCGCATGGCGACCAAAATATCATCCAGTGAATAGCGCCTCGCATAGGGAATGATTTTCTGCCGCAATTTCTGGTTGGGCGCATGTAGCGAAAGCACCAAACTCACTTGTAATCCCTCATTGGCAAACTTCTGTATCCCCTCGATAACGCCCACCGTTGACACCGTCATGCGTCTCTGGGAAATATTGAGTCCATCGGGATGGTTGAGAAGCCTGATCGAGTTGACCACATTGTCGTAGTTTTCCATCGGCTCGCCCATCCCCATATAGACGACATGCGATACCCTCTGTCCCTTGGCCTTTAGAAGCCGGTCGATCTGGTAGACCTGCTCCACGATTTCCCCCGTTTCGAGGTTCCTCTTTAGCCCCTCCTTTCCGGAGGCGCAAAAGGCGCATTTGGCCGGGCATCCCACCTGGGACGAAACACAGACCGTCAGCCTATCCGGAGCCTTAATCAGGACCGATTCAACGTATTGTCCGTCTTGGAGTTCCCATAGGTACTTAGTCGTTTCCCCATCGGAAGAATCGCGTATCTCCTTGATTTTCAAGGACTCAAGAGGGACTCCGCCTGCCAACCGCTCCCTGAGCCCTGGGCTAAGATCGGTCATTTTCGACCAATCGGTCACCCCCTTCTCATAGACCCACTTCCAGATCTGGGTCCCCCTGAAGCGGGGCTCCCCTAAAGAGGCGATCTTCTCTTGGAATTCCTTTAAAGTGGTTCCTAGCATAGTCCTAAGGGCTTTTTGTATCGATTTACTCCAGCGTGAGAGTTTACCCGTTCCCCCTGGATAAAAACGAGTAAAATCCCTAACCCTCTATCTATCAAAGGGGAAACTAGTTATACTTAATCTAATTAAAGTAATTTTTATTATATTACTTTAATAATCAATATGATAAAATATTTAATACTTTATAACTAAATCTTTATTAAGAGGTAATTATGGCAGGGCGGGTCGGAGATTATGGATTTATGTCCCCCAGGACAGCGGCTTTAATCATGCAATTACAAGAAGAGCGAGTTCCCGAAGAAGCAGATGCTGCAAGCGCGGCTCTTATCGCAACGCTTTTGGAGGAACAGCAAGCTCATGCACAGCCCCCAGATGCTGCAAGCGCAGCACTAATCCAACAACTTGAGGAAGAAGACGCACAAGGCCCCATGGGCCCTATGAGCGGTATTCATGTTGTCGCTCTATCCCCTAATTCCCAAATTAACCAGATTTCAAACGGTCTTTTTTCTATAAGCAGCAGAATTCAAGAACTTAGTGAACGTATTCAACTCATTTCCGCTCAGGGGAAAATATCCCATACAACGAATCGTAAGCTTCAAATTGAAATTGATCAAATTGGCGAGCACCTAACTGGATTTGACATGCTAGCCAAAGAAACACAAATCGTTGCCCTACGATCTCTCATTGAGAATAACTACCCCGCCATGTTGGAACAACTAGAAGTCGTAAGCAAAGAATTTCGGGAAATACAAATTGAGCCTCCAACAGCAGATGAAAGGGCCAGTGAAGAACTTCAAGCAAAAATGCGGGAAGAAGCTACCCCTATTCAAGATCGGGCAAGAGAAGTTCTAAAACAAGTTCGAGCACTCCGTTTTCAATTGAATTCCGATTCTGTAGTTCAGATCAAGAATCCGAAAGAACTTCAAATCGATGATGAAACGACTTTTATGCAGCATTTTCGAGCTCAAATTGAAGAACTAAAAAAAATCGCAGCTACCTCTCCTAAAAAAAATCGAGAAGCCGCCCAAACTCATTTGAGAAGTGCGCTTAAATTACTCGATGAACTCGATGCCTGGTACCGAAGCAAGATGCCAGACTCTTCAAGAAAACCCGAAGTTGTAGATCCATTCGAAATCGATGGTAAAGAAGCTTCAGTTCAACCTGCCAAAGTGGTAAAAAAACCCAATGCACGAGATAGACAAGAATTTCTTCTCCAAGCGCTTTCCGAAGCAGTAATTTCAAGAAATCACAGACGCAGACAAAAAGCTGTCGATGCTCTAGGAGAGGAATTCCCTGGAATCCGAAGTAAAGTTCATAAGGTCATATTCGAAATGCACAAGGAACGTTCTGAGGAATGGCATTCAAATTTTCGCATGGGACACCATCAGAAATACGGCAGGGTGGTTTTCTATGATGATGCTGAAGCACAAGCATTATGCAAGGATACGAGCCTCCCAAATATCCTCGTCACTATACAGGCAGATCGACTCGCAGCTGTTCAAACAGTATTAGATAGAATCCGGGAACAAAGCTAATCGCCACTGTTTTAGATGAATACTCATAATAAATTTATTAAAAATAGGTAATTATGTCTTCAGCTCAATCTCCTAGAGGCGTTTCAGACGCTGATATCGCATCCATCTTTGGTCAAATTACACAGGCTAACGATACGCTCGAAAACGTCTCAGACCAAATCGGTCAATGGCGAACTTTACCCGCTACGGAAAGAAGAGCACTTAGGGAACGACTAGCACGCATCGAAACGACCATTACGCAGATCCCTCACGGTCTTCCTTCCGGAAATGCCATCATAGATCATTTCATGGCTGATAACTACCAGCCGCTTCTTGTGCGCTGCAAGCAAGTTCAACAACTTTTCCTTGGTGTTTCTTCAAAAGACGACTCCGATCTTAAAGAACGGGGAACTCAGCAGGCGGCTGTTGTAGGACAGAAAATGCTTGGAACAAAGCGTACGCTTCTTCAAGAAGCCACGTCGCTTCACAATCTAGTATTCGCCATAAAATACAATATCGATAAAGGACATATTCGGCGACGTCAGGACTTCGGCAATAATTTTATTAGGGAAAAACGACTACTGATTGCCGAACTTCGAAAATCCGCTCAATCGAGACCTGAGCTAGAACAAGTAGAAATAGCCATTGCACTTGAAAAAGCAGCAGCATTCCTTAATGAAATCGAAGCTTGGGCCATTCCTAAAGATGTAGCTGCGCTTTGTTTTAAGCTTCGAACTCTCCATAGTATCGTCTGCTTGAAGAAGCCGGTTCATCATCCCGTAGCTGTCTCCTTTCTTCGAAAACTCGTTAGCCGAAATCGCAACCTCCTGATTTCAGAAGAAGGAGCCAAACTCATCGCAGCCTATCGCAAAAAATTCTTCAAACTCTTGGAAGCTTGCACACCTTCTCAATATTCTAATGAGGAGAAGAAACTTAGCGAAGTCGCGACCCTACTTGGTAATCTCACCGCTCATTATCAACTACGTTATCCAAAGATTTTTGAAGAGTCCAAGAAGCCCGCTCTTGCTCAACCTATACAGACTGCCCATTCCTCTCTTTCGAAATACGATCCAAGAGACTACGGTTTGCACGATGAAGTTGATTCTTCTTCTTTTGCTGGTTCATTTTTTGGCTTTGCCCCCGTAGTATCTAGCTCGGCTCGACCCGATGACGATGATCTCTTTGATGTTTCTCCTCGCGGACCCTCAGCTGCGTCGAAAAAAACTATCTCTGCTGCAAAACCTCAAGCAGAGCGTCATGCCCCGACGTCGAGAACGCTTGCAGATCGAAAATATAGCTCTGGTTCAGATAATGATTCAGATGGCGGTTTTGCTCCTCCTTCTTCTCCGGTAGCACGAAAAAAACCTGCTTCATCAAAATCGAAGCCCGGTTCCTCTTCTGCAAAGCCTAAAGAAGCAGCAAAATCTGCATCCGTGGCAAGCTCGCAATCCCCAGCTTCAAAGCGAGGAAAAAGCCCCAAAGAACTCCTCGAAACTATTCTCCGTGCAATCGGAGGGCCAGTATATGCTCTCGAAGCAGCTTTAGATGCCCTCGAAGCAAAAGACTCCGCACTCCGGAGCGCGATTCATAAAGAAATGGGCGACTTAGCAGAAAAATTTAAAAAGAAAAGTGACCCCAAATGGGGACGGATCGTCTTCCTCGGAAAAAAAGGCATCGAAACCCTCTGCACAGCCTCAAAAGAGCAACTTGATGATTTTCGCCAGAAGGCCGTTCGCAAAGTGCTAGCAAGGTTACAAAAATAAACTTACTTACTAATAAAAAGGAAATATATGGCTCTTCCATTCAATCCTCGAGTAGCTCGCTCTTCCGGGCAGCAGGCTCCGATCGATCTCTCGAGATATGTCACAGAGAGGGTTAATTGTATTACGCAGCGCACAGCATCGCTCGCATCGAAAGTCCATCAATATGCTGAAGAAGAAGGCACACGTTTAACCTCAAGAGAATATCGAGATCTACAAGTAAATATCCAAGAAGTCGAGTCGCAATTAGCGAATTTGTTTGATGATGCCGCCGTAGCTAATGGCTTGTTTCATTTAGGGCGATACTCCCATTATGATCTTTTTCGCATTCATGAACAGGCAATGAAACAGTTAGCTTCTGTTAAGGAAGAATTTGATCACGTAGGCTTTGAGGATCAGATCCCATTAGGCGATATGTCGAAGGCAACAATTCTTTCTATCCAAAGTTCGTCAGAGATTTTGTCACTATTGAAGACGCCTAACTACTTTAACGATGCTGAGTCCCACGAATATGAATCAATCTTGGATGGGTTAGAACGAGTGGCTCTTAGAATATCGAGCGTACCCGTAGAAAATGACCTGATTAAAGGGAATCTTGAGGAGTTTAATTTCTTACTAGGCGAGATAAAAGCACGCCTCGTGGCTAGAAAACATCTCCCGAAACAACCCGCAGCGATTCAACCACTTTACCCTTCATCTAGGCATGGAGCAGGCAGTGCCAATATCCATCAAGAGAAGAAGAATTTAGCAAAGCCTAAAAGCTCAAAAAAATCCTCCTCTGCTGCGTCAAGCGCCTCTTCAGCCCCTAAAAAAGAAAAAAGCCCTCAACGACTTCTCCTAGGCGTTTTTGACGCTCTCATAGGCAACTCAAACTCTCTTGAAAAAGCATTAGATGCTCTCGAAGAAAAAGCCCCCGCGCTCCGGAGCGCAATTCATAAAGAAATGAACGAATTAGCAGCAGGGTACAAAACGAAAAGTGACCCTAAATGGGGACGGATCGTTTTCCTCGGCAAAGAAGACATCAGTAAACTTTGCAGTGCATCGCCATCACAACTTCAGGCTCTTCGACAGCAAGCTGTCCTTAACGTACAGAAGGCAAACTTTCCAAAATAGTCATCCGGGTCATTGTCTTTTAACAAGGTCCCCCCTAGAATATCTCCTCGTAGTCGGCCCTAAAACCAGGGCCGGCGCATTAGCGAGGAACCGTGAACCAGCCCGTTGAAACCACCTTACAGAACATCGTCGCCCTTGCCAAACGGCGTGGGTTCGTCTATCCGGGCTCGGAGATCTACGGCGGCTTCGCCAATACCTATAGCTACGGCCCCAATGGCGTAGAACTCAAGAAGAACATCCGCGACCTGTGGTGGAAGAGATTTGTGCAACTGCGGGAAGATATGGTCGGCCTCGATGGCCCCATTCTCCTGCATCCTAAGACTTGGGAAGCCTCAGGGCATATCGCAGGATTCAGCGATGCTTTAGTCGATTGCAAGAAGTGCAAATCGCGCTTCCGCGCAGACCATCTCTTAGAAGGGGCTTTGAAAAAAGAAGTTGAGGGGCTTTCTCCAGAAGAAATGGACAAGCTCGTCAAAGAGAACAACGTCGCGTGCCCCAAATGCGGAGCGCGGGATTGGACAGCCGTAAGACGTTTCAACCTGATGTTCTCCACCCAGCTGAGTAAAACCGGCAATACCGATGATGTTGCCTACCTGCGACCGGAAACGGCGCAGGCGATCTTCCTCGACTTCCGCAATATCCTCGATACGATGCGCGTTCAGGTGCCGTTTGGCGTCGCCCAAATCGGCAAGGCATTCCGCAACGAGATCACACCAGGCAACTTCCTTTTCCGCGTGATCGAGTTCGAACAAATGGAAATCGAATACTTCATCCATCCAAGAGATTGGGAAACAATTTTCCAAGATTGGCTCGATGGAATGCAGAAGTGGTGTGAAGAAATCGGTCTTTCAGCTGGAACATCCCTTTTCGAACATCCCAAAGAGAAGCTCTCCCACTATTCCAAGAGAACAGTCGATGTTATGTACGACTTTCCGTTTGGAAGATCAGAGCTCTATGGACTCGCCTACCGCACCGATTTCGATCTGAAAAGACACGCGGAATTCGCCAAAGCCAATATGGAATATACCGATCCGAAGACGCATGAAAAATTCATCCCTCATGTGATCGAGCCAACGTTTGGCCTCGACCGGACGATTCTCGCACTTCTTTGCAGCGCTTATGCGGTGGAGACACTGGAGAATGGCGAAACACGCACTGTCCTGCGACTCAAGCCCAAAATAGCACCGGTGAAAGCGGCTGTTTTCCCCCTCATGAAAAAAGAGCCTCTCGTCGAAAAAGCGCGGCCGATCTATGAACACCTGCGCGAACGCTGGAAAGTGGATTACGATGATTCAGGAGCTATCGGCAAACGGTATCGTAGACACGATGAAATCGGAACGCCTCTTTGCATCACCATCGACTTCCAAACGCTCGAAGATGATACCGTGACGATCCGTCATCGTGATTCGATGCAGCAAGAGCGCGTTTCCTCTCGCCATCTCGCTGCGAAGATAGAAGAGTTACTCAAATAAGCAGGACGTGAATGATCAGGTCGGCGCAGAAGTGCGCAATGATGGCCGACCAAAGTCCTCGTCGACAATAGAGCCATCCAAACACCACTCCGGCAATTCCATTCAGCACTAAGATTCTAAGCAGTCCAAAATCAGGCAAGGGGCCTAATTTGATCGCGGATAGATAGTGTCCTGCGCCGAAGACAGCGGCTGTAATGAGGATCGAGGCCCATAGGATGTGGGTTCGATAGTGCACATGGCTTTTGATGATCTTGTTCAAGACGAAGATGATCATGGTCAAAAGAAACAGGCGGCAAAGCACTTCTTCATTGATAGCGCCATAAATCGAAGCTAATGCCCCAGCCCATCTTGGCGGATGACCTACAGATAACTGCGCGCTTTGGAATATACTCCAATCGCAAATCACAATGAGGATTCCAACGACAACACCGCCGATAAGAGCGGGATAGAGCGAACGTTTGACGAAATCTTTCCTATCGAAAGGATTGAAATCGACTTTTTTTAAGAGGATGGCGCTGATCCAACAGACAACCGCATAGAAAACTGCTGCCTGGATCGTCCCTGAAAGGATGATCGTCGAGATCGTATACGTCTCAGGACTGATAGGAACCATACCGAGATAATACGTATAGGGAAGCACCGCCCATGTTCCGATGATGCAGCAGAGCCAGAGAAGAATAAAGGTTCGCTTCTTCTCATCATGCAAAAACTTTAGCGCCATAGATAATCCATCCGTTTTCCTCGGATTCTAGTCTCTCGGTTCACAGACTGTCTACAAATTTTTCTATGTCATTTATCTTGGAAATTCTGGATGTCCACAGGTTCGATGTTTTCACTTAAAGAAAACCCGAGGACTTTGGAAAAGAAGTAGAGCTGCGCTTCCAAAGACCGTTCGATATTCTCTGCTTTGCGGAACCCATGCTGCTCTCCAGCATAAAGTAGGTAGGCAGTAGGAATCTTGCGCAAGAGAAGGCTTTGATACATGACTTCCGATTGTTCAGGAGGAACAATGGCATCTTCAGCCCCTTGGAAAATGATAACAGGGCATTTGATCTGATCGACATGGTAGAGGGGAGAGCGCGCTAAATAGAGCGCTTTTTGCTCAGGATAGGGACCGACGAGCAGATCGAGATAGCGGGCTTCGAATTTATGCGTATCGATCGCCAATCTCTCTAAATCGCTGACGCCGAAATAATCAGCTCCGACTTTGAACACATCGCGAAAAGCGAGGACTGCGAGCGTGGTGTAACCGCCGGCGCTTCCTCCTTCGATCGTAAGACGGTTGCGGTCGGCAAGTCCTTTTTCAGAGCAATAAAGAGCAGCATTCGTGCAATCATCGACATCGACGACGCCCCAATTTCCTTTGAGTCTTTCACGATAGTCACGGCCATATCCGGTGCTGCCGCCATAGTTCACGACAGCGACGCCAAACCCTCTCGATGTCCAATATACAAGTCCCATGTTGAACATAGGAGGTTGGTGCGCAGTAGGGCCACCATGCGACATGACGAGCAGAGGCGGTTTTTCATTGGGCATTCCTTTGAAATCCGGATTGCAGGGGGGATAATAGAAGGCATGCGAAGTGCGTCCATCCGTCGTAGGAAATTCGATGGCCACTGGCTTAGAAATATAGCCTGCAGGCGGCATCATCGTTCGGGAGGATTTAATGATGGTGTACTTGTCATTGCTGAGGTCGTAGAGAATGACGGATAAAGGCTGAGTCGCCGACGCACCGAGAATAGCCATTTTGTTCCCCGAAACGGAAAGACCCGCTACTGCCGTGAAAGGAAGATCAAGCGACTTCCAAGTTCCATCGGAGGTCTGTTTGGCAAAAAGATTCGAGCCGTTTTTCACATAGGTGCAGACGAAGCCGTTTTTCGAAAAACCCACCCATGATTCGCCAAACGTCCATTGTGGATAGGTGAGCTCGCCATCGACTGCCCAAATATGCTTATTTCCTGAATAGAGGTTCCACCAGTTGGAACGATCGGAAATAAAATAGAGCTCTCCTTCTTGTGACCATTGAGGATTCACAACAGATTCAGTTACGCCGCCAGCGATGAATTGTTTCTCATTGCTCTGAAGATCGAGAACCCAAAGTTCGGTGCCATCCCAAGGCATATTCGGATCGTGCCAGGTGACAAAGGCAAGCTTTTTTCCATCGGGACTGACGCGTGGACTTGAATAGAAGTCATTGCCGAAGGCAACTTTTTGGACTTGGCCATTTGACGGATCGATGCGAACAATGGTATTGACGACTTTTTCCCCATGTTCTTCCATGACGTAGAAGAGACCGCCGTCTGGACTTTCGTTACCGTCGGCAAACCGGGTATTCTCGAGGTTGGTGACTTTTTGCACTTGCCCGCTGGGAAGACGAGAATAAATTTGCTGGTCGTGATCGTTGACGAAATAAATCGCCTCTTTTCCGATGAGCACCGCGCCTCCCCCGTATTCATGGACGCGGTTGCGGACACTGTAGTCTCTTGTGAGAAGCTCCCGCTCTCCTTGTTGGGGAGTCCAGGACATAAGAGCCACTCTGCCGCCTTCAGTAGGACGTCCTTCGAGCCAATAGAGTGTTTCACCGATCAGCTCGATTTCCGAAAACCTAACCGAGTTGCTTCCCTGCATTTTTGCAGAAATGGGCGACTTCCAAGAACCATAGGGTGCAGCTTTCATCCCATCCTCCTTATAAGCAAACAGCACAGTAGCGAGTATTGTCGTACAGCAAGCGACTAAAGCGACCCATCTTAGCATAAATTTTCTCCTGGGAAAAAACGTAATCTAATGGGAAGTGGAATTTCATTCGATATCAAAAAAAATTTACATGGGCCTTCTGAGCTGCTTTTTTCCTCAGAGCGACGAGGATGAGAAAATCATTAAACGCTTATTCATGGGAGAAATCGCTCTTGATGGGCGCGAAAAAACCTCTCAGGAACATCCTCGACTTTGAGCTTATGGCGAACCTTCGCGATGAGTTTATATACGACGTCGGTGAGTAGAGGCACATAGCAAAGCCATGCGAACCATCGGTACGATCCTCCGAGGATCCAGAACATGCGCATGACCGCTCTTCCCCGCATCCAAACCATGCAGCGTGGTTTGTGAGCATTTTCGATGAGGATGATGGTATTGCTTTTGCGCATGTAGGCCATTTTGCCTTTGAGCGCTTGCCTGGCCGTTCTTCCTTCGAGGGGCGTATAAAGAAAGAGCTTGTGATGGTCGAGTTCGATCAGCCTAGCGACACTTCGCCGGCATATCGGACATTTATCATCATATAGTACGACGTGATCTCTCATGTTTCTTTCACTTTGGGTGAGGTTTTTCTTATTTGTGCATAACGCTTGGCATGTTCTAAAGCTTCGTCATCACTGAGCTTTCCACTCTGGATTTTGAGTTTGATCTCTTCAAGCTCTTCCAGCCATTCCCGTTCGAGGAGCGCTTTGAGTGTAATTTTGCATCCTTCGAAGGCCTTTTGCAAGTTGACTTTTTTTTGCAGGATTTCGTGCAGGAATTCGGGATCTTCCGTTTCTTCAAACAGTCCGCTCAAACGGAGCAAGTCGACGCTCTGCCCTTGTTCAAGCTCATGTTTGCAGGCATCGAGCACTTTGCGGCAAGAAGGGTCGCGTAAGTTTTCTGTGGGTATATTCTCAGACGCGAGCTTGAGAATTTGCCCTTGTTGAGGCCCTCCGAGAAGAACCCAGCGAAGCAGATCGATTTCCAGCACCCGATCGGGATCGATGGGAAGAGAAGAAGTGCCGGCTCTTGCTGATTTTCTCATTGTTGTTGAAGTGGGAATTGCGGTAATTCCCAACGTTTCTTCTGGCACATTGGCAAGCTGGGCTAACTTGCGCAAACTCTCGAAGACCATGACCGGATGATCCCAAGCGCGGATCTTGCGGGTCAGTTCTTCGATCAGAGCGCTTTTCAGGGCGGGGTTGGTAAGATCTATCTGTTTTGCGCGAAGAGAAAAAGCAAACGATAAATAGTCTTGGCTCGCCTTCAAAAGTTCTTCGAAGGCTTCTGGGCCATGCGCTTTGAGAAAACTATCCGGATCGGATCCGGCAGGAAGTGCTGCGACTTTGACCGCGACGCCCCGTTTTTGGAAAAGATCGCCGATTTTAAAAGCGGCCTCTTCGCCTGCGGAATCGCTATCGAGCGCGAGAAAAACCTCTTGAACGCCTAATTGCACGACTTCCTGGACATGCCCTTCTCCAAATGCCGTTCCTTGTCCTGCAATCGTGTAATCAAATCCCGATTCGATGAGGCGAAGGGCATCGATCTGTCCTTCGACGATGATCACCTTTTTTTCTTTTGCGATCCTCTTCCGACTGTAGGAAAGGCCAAAAAGTACTTGGGATTTTTTGAAAAGCGGCGTCTCGGGCGTGTTGACATACTTTCCGCCTAGAGTGCTCTCGCGGAATTTGCGCCCGGAAAACCCGATGACAGCGCCCATGGCATCGCGGATGGGAAATAAAATTCTCTCGGAAAAAAAGTCGTAAGCTCCCCCGCGTTCCCCGATTTTGATAAGACCCGAAGTCTCTAAAATTTCTTCAGAGAGATCCTTTTCCTTGGAAAACCTAAGTAAAGAATCTCTTTGCTTCGGCGCATAGCCGACAGCAAACCGTTTGATGAAGGCAAGGTCGATGCCTCGAGCATAGAGATAGGAAAGGGCCTCGTGCCCTTCTTCGCTGTAAAGAAGGAGAAAATGGTAGAATTGGCAGGCGTATTCGAGCGCTTCTTTCAGTTTGGCTTTGCTCGGTCCCTTGGTTATTGGCTCATGGGTCTTTTCTAGAGCGACCTGGAAACGTTCGGCGAGGTATTCCACCGCCTCCGAAAACCCCATCCGGACGTGGTTCATCAGGAAGGCGATGGCATCGCCATGGGCGCCGCAACCATAGCAATGGTAGTGGGTATCGCCCCGTTTGATCATGAAAGAGGGGGTCTTTTCCTCATGAAACGGGCAGCAAGCCTTGAACATCGCCCCTGAGCGTTTTAGGTCGACATGGGAGGAGATCACCTCGACAAGGTCGATCCGATGGCGGAGGGTTTCAAGACTTTCTGTTGTATACATACGCTAGATACTAGCAGAAATTCCCTTTGCGAAAATCTCCTTTTGCAGGAAAATTACGGCGGCCCCTGTCCACTTAGGGTCCGATTAGGCAGCACTATGGAAAATCCCAAGACTTTGACCGACCTCGTGCAGAATGCCGTTTCACAGACGGCTTCGGCAAATGGCGCCACGCATGCCTTTTCGGATGGCGATTTCAAGGAACTGCGGGAACAGATTAAACGGATCATGATCCCGAAAATGATCCGAGTTTTTGAGCTCAAGCTCGCGGCGCAGCAAGCCGCTACTCCTCCCTCGCGAATTACGGGATTGCGACCTGATGGCGAAAAACTTCTCGAAATCCGCGCCGAACTTGAAAAACTTAGTGAAGATCTCAAGCTTTTGCGTCTATGGTGTGAGAGTTGCCAAAAGCAAGTGGCAAAGGCTAGCGATGAGGTCGTAGAATCGATGAAAAAAATCATCAAATAGACATGGATACAGAGTTAGATACGAAAATGACTCCGATGATGGCGCAATGGCATGCCTGCAAAGAGCAAGCTAAAGATGCCGTTTTGCTTTTCCGTCTTGGCGATTTCTATGAAGCGTTTCACGAAGATGCCCACTTACTCTCTAAAGAACTCGATCTGACTCTCACCAAAAGAGCCGATATCCCGATGAGCGGCATCCCTTTTCATGCTAGCGATAGCTATGTCGATTCTCTTCTCGAAAAAGGCTACAAGGTCGCTATTGCTGAACAGATGGAAGATCCCAAAGTGGCCAAAGGAATCGTCCGGCGCGAAATCGTCCGGATCATCACACCGGGAACGCTCTTGCAATCGACGCTTCTCAAGGACAAATGCAACAACTTCGTCGCTTCTCTTCAACTCTTGAATTCGACCTATGGTCTTTCGATTCTCGATATTTCGACAGGCGATTTTCGTGCGATGCAAATGGAAGATTTTTCTTCTGTTCTCGACGAACTCTACCGACTCGGACCAAAAGAACTCCTCATTGCTGCAAAGTGTTTCGATACCCACAAAACTGCGATCGATGAATACGCCAAGGCGACTTCCTCACTTTGCTCAAAACTCGAAGAATGGCGCTTCGAACATCAAGCAAGCTACGCTACGTTGACCAAGCATTTTGCCATCCATTCGCTTGATGGTTTCGGTCTCAAAGGACTCACAGTCGCCATCAATACTGCTGCCGTCCTGTTCCACTATGTCAGCGAAGACTTAAGCCTGCCTACAGAACATATCGAGAGGATCCGGACCGAAATGCCCGGGGCTTTCCTCTCGATCGACCGCACTACGCAAAAACATTTAGAGCTCGTCGATCCTCTCTACGAACACTCCCCTTCTTTGCTCAAACACCTCGACTCGACCTGCACGCCGATGGGAGGACGCCTTCTTCGCGAATGGCTTCTCCATCCTCTTCTCGATGTGGCAACGATTCAAACCCGCCAGCAAGCGATCAACAGCCTGCTCGCAGCGCCTATGAACTCTCATGATCTCGTAGGGCATCTGTTGCAAGTGCGCGATTTAGAAAGGCTCATCATGCGCATTGCCAGCGGCCTTGCGGGTCCGCGCGATGTCCTCGCGTTGCGACTTTCGCTCGAGCCCATCCCCGACATCAAAAAACTTCTCTCCACGTTCACTACGCCTCTTATTGCGCAGCAATGTCAAAAACTCATCGATCTTTCTGAGCTGGCCCTTCTAATCACGCGAACTTTGCATGATGAGCCGCCTCTTCGATTGAGCGATGGCGGCGTGATACGGCCTGGAGTCGATCCGCAGCTCGATGAGCTCCGCGCTTTGCAATCTTCAGGGCACGATTGGATCGCAGGCTATCAAGCACGGCTGCGAGAAAGCACCGGCATCCGGACTCTTAAAGTAGGCTATACGAAAGCCTTCGGCTACTACATCGAAGTGAGCCGCGGGCTTGCTGAAAAAATGCCGCTTGAATTTGCCAGAAGGCAGACACTCGTCAATGCAGAAAGGTTCCTTTCTCCGGAACTCAAAGAGTACGAACAGAAGATCTTTTCTGCGGAAGAAAAAATCCAGATTCTCGAAGCGACTCTTTTTGCAAACCTCAAGGCAACTTGCGCCTCCTATGCAAAAGAAATCCGGTCGATTGCTCAAGCGATCGGCTGTGTCGATGCCATTTTATCTCTTGAGAACATCGCAAAAAAACACCGCTACGTCTGCCCTAAAATCGATGAGAGCGACTGCATTGAAATAGTGGGCGGAAGACATCCGATCATCGAAACCTGTCTTCCCTTGGGACATTTCGTACCCAATGACGTCAAACTCGATGATGAGGCACGCCTGCATCTTCTCACCGGCCCGAACATGGCCGGTAAATCGACCTTTATCCGCCAGGTGGCGCTCATTGTCGTCCTCGCCCAAATAGGTTCCTATGTACCTGCCGACTCCGCCCATATCGGCATCGTCGACAAAGTGTTCAGCCGCATCGGCGCAAGCGACGATCTTTCAAGAGGCCAATCGACCTTCATGGTGGAAATGAGCGAAACCGCCAATATTCTCCACAATGCCACTTCAAAATCGCTTGTCATCCTCGATGAAATCGGAAGGGGCACAAGCACCTATGATGGAATTGCGATCGCCTGGGCTGTCGCCGAGTATCTCCTCACTACGCCCGGCAAACAAGCTAAGACGCTATTTGCAACGCACTATTGGGAGCTGCACCTTCTCGAAGAAAAAGTCGCTAAAGCCGCTAATTTCAAAGTATCCGTCGCTGAAACGCAAGACGGAATCGCTTTCCTGCATAAGATCGAGCGCGGCGAAACCGATCGGAGCTATGGCATCCACGTGGCCAAGCTCGCAGGACTTCCGCAATCGGCCATCCGCAAAGCTGAAGAGATCCTCATCCGCCTGGAAAAAGAACCCTCTCCCAAATCGAAAAGCGGCTCGCGTCAAAAACAGCTCGATCTTTTCGTCCCAGCCAAGGAGCAAGACGTCCGCGAAGAAGCGATCCTCGCCGAGATCCGCAAATGCGATAGCGACAACATTACACCGCTCGAAGCATTGAAAAAGGTCGCGGAATGGAAAAAAATTCTCCCATGAAGTTCGATCCCGACACACTTTCGAAGTATCCCAAAGAACCTGGCGTCTATCTAATGAAAGACACCAAAGGTGCGATCCTCTATGTAGGCAAGGCCATCGATCTTCGAAGCCGCCTCAAGCAGTATTTCGCCAAGCACGGCGATACGCGCGCCATGATCCCCTTTCTCACTGCTGAGATCGCTGCGATCGATACCATCGTCTTGCAAAGTGAAAAGCAGGCGCTCCTACTCGAAAATACGCTCATCAAGAAGCACCAACCGAAATACAACGCCCTTCTCAAAGACGACAAGACGTTCATCAATCTCTACATCAATAACCAGCATAAATGGCCGACGGTCCGCCTCGTCCGCTATAAGGGCAAGCCCAAGGAAAAAGGACTCTTTTTCGGCCCCTACCCCCACGCCTATGCAGCAAGACAGACCCTCGATCTTTTGCTAAGCCTTTTCCCATTACGGCAATGCTCCGATGATGAACTCAAACGGCGCACACGTCCTTGCCTTCTTTATGGCATGAAGAAATGCATCGCCCCTTGCGTCAATATCTGCACAAAACAGGAATACGACGTCTTTGTCGATGGAGCGATCCGATTTCTGCGTGGACAAGACAAAGAGATCGTAAAACGGCTCCATGAGGATATGGAAAAAGCCGCAGCCAATCTCGAATTCGAACGTGCCGCGGCTTTGCAAAATACGATCTACCAAGTGGAGCTCATCGTCAATAGCGATCAGCTCATCGCCAAAGCTCTCGGCGAAGATACTGACGTCCTGGCCGTCCATCGAGAAGGGTATGATGCCATCCTGATGCAGCTTCTTTTCCGTGAAGGGAACCTCATCGGCGCCGAACACTATGAATTTTCTAAAATCGCCGAGGACGAAAGCGAGCTATTGAGCTCCTTCATTCTGCAGCATTATCAATCTTCAGAATCGGTCCCTCGCGAGATCCTTCTTTCTCACCCTATTTCCCATGCGCAAACGCTTTCGGAAGCGCTCAAAGAACTCTCCCATCACAAAGTGGAATTCTTCCATCCTCTCAAAGGCGAGAAGAAACAACTCATCGAAATCGGCCTCAAGAACGCCAAGACTCTATTCCATCAGAAAAAAGATCGTCGCGAAATCCAGGAAAAGCTCCTCATCGACCTCGCGGAAAAATGCAAACTCTCCCGTTATCCGCAAAAAATCGAATGTTTCGATACATCCAATATCGCCGGCACGCAGCATGTCGCCTGCATGGTGGGATTTACCGATGGGGAACGGGACAAGAAACGGACCCGTCTATTCCACATCCGCGATGCGCAAGGCGGCGATGATTATGGCGCCATGCGAGAAATCCTCACACGGCGTCTCACAAAAGCCAAAGAACAGATGGATCTTCCCGATCTTCTCATCCTCGACGGCGGAAAAGGACAGCTCAATATCGCCATCGAAGTGCTCAAAGATCTCGATATTGCCTCAGTCGATGCCATCGCGCTCGCCAAAGAATCGGCCCGCCATGATAAAGGGCTATCGCAAGAAAAGATCTTCCTTCCCCATCACACCGATCCCATTATCCTTGAGCCACGCTCTCCGCTTCTTTTTTTCCTGCAACGGATCCGCGATGAGGCGCACCGCATGGCGATCGGCTTCTATCGAAAAAGTAAAAACAAAAGCACGCTGAAAAGCTCTCTCGATGAACTTCCTGGCATCGGCCCCATCAAGAAAAAACGACTTCTTCGAGCTTTTGGCAGCATGAAGCGCGTCCGCGAAGCTTCCGAAGAGGAACTTGCAAAGGTCGAAGGGATTACAAAGCGCGATATAGCGACAATTAAAAAGTGAATCCCGCGCCTAAGACCCAGCCACTGAAAGAAAGATCGCCTTGGTTGGAGACATAGGCGCCAGCGACCCCCGAATCGAGGAAACGGACCAATTGATTCTGTCCAAAATACAGATGATTCTCCCATCCTAGCCAGAGTTCTAATTTGGTAAAAGCTCCTGAAAAACAATATTCCCAATGCGCACCTAAAGCAACATCGATGACAGCTCGCACAAGTTTATAGCGATCGTGGAGATTCAAGCGATCTATCGGCGCAAGGGTCGCATCTTCGCATTCATGAATACGAAAATGGCCTAAAAGAAGCGCGATGCTGGAGTTGCCGTATAGACCCAGCCCTTTCCAAAACGTCCATGCCCCATCGACGCCGGCAAGAGGTCCCATGCCCCAGAATTTATTGGTCATGTAGACATGGTCTTCGCCGCCGGGAAAAAGTGTTCCGCCGCTATAGGTGATGTCATATTTTTGTCTGGCTATGATCCATCTTCCGCCGAGTGCAGGCCTTACGAAAAGCCCCCCTTTGAAGCTAAATTTCCTACGGATGATCGCATCGATTTGTCCAAAATGGAGTCTCCAATGCGATTCCGCATAATCGACATAGCCGCTATTCGTATTCGCAGCCGCATTGACGAACGTCGGAAAGAAAACAGCAGTATCGCTCGCATATGCATAACTATGGGTATAGCTATGAAAATGGGTGCCTTGGGCAAAAATCTCCCAGCCCTCTCTTGGAAGAGTCGTTCCAATTCCTAAACGATAACCAAAGTCCCGCTTGAAATGGGGTTTTTTAGTTTTGCCTTCCAGGACGAAGGTAGTACTTCCCGAACTGCAGAACGCATAACTGAGGCCATTTTCATAGACTTTCCAGTCGAGAACTTCTGCCGTGACGAAGGGATGGCAACGCTCTTTTTCTTCCTCCGCAAGGAGAAATGCCGGGGAAATCGCAGTGAGAAAAAGGCGAAAAAATGTCTTCATACGTGAAAAACTCACGTTAATTAAAGAAATTTTTTTAACGCAAGGGATTTAGATGATAATTAGGATTGATTCACAGTAAGAATAAATGGCCTACGGTAGCCGAGGTGACGGGCAAGTTGTTTGCCGAGATCGTTTTCGATCTTCTGTAAAACAACCGCCTGTTCGGCTAGGGGAATTTTTGGAAGCTCGACGAAGAGTTCCAGTGTTTGATCGGAGCGGAGCATCGCATCGACTTGAGGATTGGAGGAAGGAAAATGGGCTTGCCAGTATCGCCCGGCTAACGTGCGGATGACATCGAGATCGACTTCAGCCGCAAGTCCATAAAAACCCATCTTCACTTGGTAGTATTGCCTGCGATCGAGACGCACCGATACGATAAGTAAAAGAAGAACGAGCACGACGATGAGAACGCCGATGAGCAAAAGCTCATTTTCACTGAGAATAATCCAATCGGCAAAACGGGCTCTTGTCGTCTCGCTGACTGCGAGAAGAAGCACATAAATCCCCACCGCTCCTTGCAAAAGCAGGAGAAAGACATTCCACGCGGATATCAATCGATGGGCTGTGCGCATAACCAATTACTATTTCTTGCCAGAAGCCTTTCTTATTGCTTCTTCAAGAGATTCATTGAAGATTAAGTCTTTGAAGACGACATGCACTCTGCCGACAGGCAAACCGGTGAGACGGCTTACTTCTTGGGAAATTTTGAGTTGAATTTCTTCGGCTTTCTCAGGGATGGAGATTCCATACGCGACTTTCACTTCGACTTTGAAGTTCACGCTGGGGCGTTTTTCGTCTTGTTCGACATAGATGCCTTTTACGCTCGCAGGAACATCGCGGCCAAGCAAGCTATCGATCAGCGAGCCTTCGAGAAGGCCAATGCCTTCGATGCTAGCGAGACAATGAAGCGCAATCGATTGAAAAACTTTTGATTCGATATCGCGAACGAAGAGCGTTTCAGGCAATTCCAATTCTTTGGTGTCGATCTGTTTGAGCTGATTATGCAAGACTGACATACAATTTCTTTTTTTTAGGCTCATTGTACTGCAATTCGACTCTTGATCGCAAGCGTTTCCTAGGGGTATACTGTCGTCAATAGAACGAGGTGTATCGATGGATATCGCATGGTTATTGTGTCTGTGGGTGATCCAAGGAGCAATCGCTTCCTATTTAGCTAAACGAAAAGGCCGCAATCCCTACATATGGTTCGGTATCGGCTGCTTTTTCGGAATTTTCGGTATTCTCGCCATCATCATCATGAAGCCGGTTTTGCGCCCGCAAATTCCAGCAGCCCCGCAAATGCGCGTATCATGCCTCCCTCATTTTCTCTGGTACTATCTCGACGATAAGTCCGTACAACATGGACCGATGAGCTCGTCTGCACTTGAGTCGGCTCTTCGCGAAGGGAAAGTCGTTTCCTCTACCTATGTATGGCGCGAGGAAATGCGGGAATGGGAGCGCTTCGACAAGGTCTGCAAAGACCTCGGCGTTCCGTCTGATTCCCTATTCGCAGCTAATTAAAGAAAAATATGTCTCACCGGCTATGCCGGTGAGACGAGAAAAGATTACCAGCTGGCTTTATAGACGCCGGGGATGAGCCCTTTATTGGCCATCTCGCGGAAGCAAAGTCTGGAAAGCATGAACTTGCTGAGGACACCACGGCCGCGGCCTGTGAGTTGGCAACGATTGCGCAGACGTACTTTGGAAGAATTCTTTGGCATTTTGTTGAGAGCTACCATCGCCTCGCGGTGTTCTTCTTCGCTGCGGCGAGGATCGCGGATAATTTCCTTAAGTCTCTCACGTTTTTCACGTTTAAGGGCTACGATTTTTTCTCGTTTCTTTTGACGTACTACTACGGATAATTTTGCCATAAATTCCTATACTACTTTTTGCGGGCAGGGCCTTTTTGGCGCTGCTTCCGATTCGGGTCGTTTTTGTTGATGACATAGATACGGCCACGGCGTCGAACAGTTTTGTCGCCTTTGGACGGATCGGCTTTAACAGATGCTTTCACTTTCATGTTCACCTTGCCAAATTTCGTTGGAGCTATCTTATATAACAAGAGTTAGGTTTCTTCGCAACGGGCTTGTGGGATAATCCCTCTTGGGTTAAGCTGTTACCCTAATTGAATAACTTGTTTTTTAGGAATGTCTATTCATGAAACGCACTTACCAACCGAGCAAAATCAAGCGTCAAAGAACTTGCGGCTTTCGCAAAAGAATGTCCACGAAGAAAGGCCGACAAGTGATCAACCGACGCAGACGCCACGGACGCAAACGCCTGACAACGGCGTAAATTTCCCCAAAAGCGCCCGTGTCCTCTATAAGCGACAATTTCAAAAAATTATGAGAACAGGAGCAAAAGCTCCTGGTTCTCATATAGTTATCCATTACCGCGCCCACACATTTTCTAGGCCGAGATTGGGAATAACCGTCTCTAAGAAACACGGTAAAGCCCATGACCGGAACCGTTTTAAACGGGTCGTTCGCGAAGCTTTTCGTCAGTGCCAAAGCCGCTTACCCCAGGATCTCGAGATCAATGTGATGCCGATGAGCCGAGAACTCATCGACACGCCTATGATCGTCAAAGATTTCCTTGAATTCGCAGAGCACTTAAAAAAATGACACTGAACGCTGTTCAGCGCAAGGCGGTCGAGACCGTAAAAGGACGGGTTCTCATCTTAGCCGGCGCCGGCAGCGGGAAGACGAGCGTCCTCATCCATCGCATCGCCTACCTCCTTAAAGAGCATAAAGTTTCTCCTAAAGAGATCTTAGGCCTCACATTCACCAATAAAGCCGCCGCGGAAATGCGCCAGCGCATCGCTGGCCTTGTCGATCCTGCTCTTGCCAAGGGTATCACCCTTTCTACGTTCCATAGCTTCTGCATGCAGATCCTACGCCGTGAAATTCACCGCCTTGGCTATACCTCCGATTTTAGCTTGTACGATGAAAAGGAAATCAAACGACTGCTCATGCAGATGGCGCGCCATACCTTAGAACAAGAGGGCGAGATGCCTTCGCTCGAACCGACCTTTTCTAAAATTTCGCAAGCGAGAATGCTCGGCAAACCGATCGAGATCGGAAAAGAAAAAAAATGGCATGACGAATTCGCCAAAGATCTTCACGAGCGGCTGGAAAAATGCCTTCGCGCTTACAACGCCGTCGATTTCGATAGTCTGCTCACGCTGACGGTTCAGCTATTCGAAGACTTTCCTCAAGTCTTGGAAGCCTACCAAGATCGTTTCCGCTACATCATGATCGATGAATATCAGGATACGAATCCCATCCAATACCGTTTGGCTTCGCTTTTAGCTGCCAAACACAAGAACCTCTGCGTGGTCGGCGATGACGATCAATCAATTTATGGATGGCGTGGCGCAGAAATCGACCATATCTTGAACTTCGAAGCGGACACCGTCATCAAACTCGAACAAAACTACCGTTCCACATCCACGATTCTTCGAGCAGCCAATGCCGTCATTAAAAATAACCAACAACGCCATGAAAAAGAGCTCTGGAGTTCGGCTTCACAAGGAGAGCTCATCGAACTCTTCCATGCGCCTACCGATGCGGATGAAGCCGCGGCGATCGTCCAAAGGATGATCCATTTTCATTCGGAACATCGGATTCCCTGGCGGGATATGGCCATTCTTTATCGTTCGAACACCCTTTCTAGACCTTTAGAGGTGGCTCTTCTTCAGGCAACATGGCGAAAAGGGAGCCAATGGATCCGCGGGATTCCCTATCAAATCTTTGGCGGCACGGAACTCTTCGAGCGCAGCGAAATCAAAGACCTCATGGCGTACCTCAAGACGATCAGCAATCCTCTCGATGAAGAAGCGATGCTTCGGATCATCAATGTCCCAAGACGCGGGATTTCTGATCAGGCGCTCGATAAGATCACGCAATACAACCGCTCCAAGGAAATCCCCTTATGGGATCTATTGCGGAATTTACAATCCCACCCATCTCTTGCTGGGGATCTCTCCGATAAAGCCCATAAAGGGATTGCGCTTTTTGTCGATCTCATCACCCGCTACCAGGAATCCTTCGCAAGCGCTTCCTTATCTGCGACACTTCGGAGATTTGTCGAGGAGATCGATTACAAAAAAGCGATCGAAGAAGAAGTGAAAAGCGACAAAATGCGCACCTTCAAATGGGAAAGCGTCGAAGAATATATCGGCTCACTCAAGCAATACGAAGAGCAAGAAGGCGGAAAGCTTTCTGAATTTCTTGCCACGACGATGCTCGATGAGAAAACCTGGTCCCAGCATCATCGGGATGTCAGCGAAGACAAAGTGAATTTGATGACTTTTCATGGAGCGAAAGGATTGGAATTCACCGTCTGTTTTCTTGCAGCTCTAGAAGATCACTTGATGCCGCATGAAAAAGCGATGAGCGAGGGAGGCCTTGAAGAAGAGCGCCGCCTGATGTACGTCGCGATCACGCGCGCAAAGCGCCACCTCATTATGAGTATGGCGCAGACGCGTAAACAGATGGGAAAGGATAGAACCTGCACTCCCTCGAGATTTCTCTTCGAAATCCCGAAGGAGATCCTCAAGATTTCTTCTTGGAAACTTTACTAGCCAAATATTCCAGTGATTGCGCAACTTCCGACTTATATTCGTTGGGCGCAATTTCATAGGAATTCTTCGCATGGCTAAGCGCTTCCTGAAGACGATTTTTGCTGAACAGGAACTGCGCGATCGTCATTTCGACGCGCCAGCAATTATCCAGGTCTTTTGAACCAAACGTCTTCAGATATTCCATAAGAGGACCAATCGCTTTTT
Source organism: uncultured Simkaniaceae bacterium (assembly GCA_963813105.1). Lineage (GTDB taxonomy): Bacteria > Chlamydiota > Chlamydiia > Chlamydiales > Rhabdochlamydiaceae > JAGXTH01. The sequence continues at coordinate 278,678 of CAWEXT010000003.1, read as the reverse complement.
CTGGATTGTCCTTCTTTTTCAAAGTTTTCGAGAGCGCTTGGAATTCCGTCATCGCCAGCTGCAAATGCGTACCATCCCTGTTAGAGGGATCTTTCGACATGATGCGGCGGCGCATTTTCTGAACGCTAGGATCTTTGAGCTTCTGCGTTGCGATCATCTGCTCATATTGTTTGAGCAAGAAAAATGCCCCTTCGTTTTTGAGCCCCACTTCGAGGACAGATTTTTTTTCTGTCTCTCGTCCCAGCTGCGACGCTTTTCGATAGAGTTTTTCCAGTTCTTCGGTTTTTAGACTGATCAGCTTCGGCGACCCGACGATTTCCTTGAGATGTTTATAATCGACCAAAGCCATTTTGAGCTGTGCAGCCATCTCTTTAGGGCTAACTGGCACATAGCCGAACTTACCGATTTCATCACCGCTTGGATCGACGAGCACGAGACTTGGCAGTTCCTGAACGCCAAAGAGATTTTTTAAACCTTCGTTTTTCTGCAGACTTTCGATGACTGTCTTCGACTCATCAGGAAAATCTACCCATACGAAAATCATTTGTTGCTGGAGTTCTGTCAGGAATTCCGATTTTCCTAAGATGTCGCGGATCAGCTTTTGCGACCATGGACACCATTCGGAGCCGACGAATGCCAAAAGCAAAGGTTTTCCTGTAGCTTGAGACATTTTGAGAGCCTTGGCATAATCTTCAGACCATACCTGAGAGTCGGCCATCTCGGGAGTCCTAGGCATCGTAGCGTTAAGTCCACCCATGCCAAAAAGCACGATGAGCGCACTTAAACGGAAAAAGAACTTGTACATACACATAACCATCACCTCTTAATTCGGCGTATAAGAAAATGTTGACTTTTTTGCCCACTCTAATCTTGCGTCATCGCAAAGAGAATGTAAAAAAATGCAGTTTGCGCGGACTCGAAAAGCGAGAAGATTTTCGTTTTTTCTCGTATCCCTGTAGCGAATGGCCCGACGTTCGCGGCTATTGTTTGCTGACGATCGATGCGCCGCCAATCTCTTCTGCAGATCAACATCTCGGCCTGTTTCTCATCGATGCTACCTGGCGCTATGCTAAAGCGATGGAAGCCCAGATCCCGAAAACACTATCCTTTGAACGAAGAAGTCTTCCCGCACATTTTCGCACAGCCTATCCGCGTTATCAAACTGCATGCGATGACCCAGAAAGAGGCCTTGCTTCAATCGAAGCTCTTTATATCGCTTTTCTTCTCACTGAACGCAGTGTCGATTCTCTTCTCGATGGCTACTATTGGAAAGACGAGTTCCTCGCCAGAAACAACTTAAATAAAACTCTCGATCAGAAGTTCGAAAAGGACAAATAGCGCCATCAGGCCGAGAAGAGGTCTTCCGCCATAGAGTTGTATATGCGACATGTATCCTCTTCTATAACGACCGACCCACACCATGATCACGGGAAGAAGGCCGAGCAAAATCGCGCATCCAATTCCACCAGCATACGTAAGTGCCTTCAGGAAAATCGCAGGGTTGCCATAGGCGATAAAAAAAGGCGGAATAAACACTGTCAGTGTAAGCGCCCATTTGTTGAATCCCCTTTTTGGAATCTTGAGTCCGTCCGCTAAAAAGTCAGTGAGCCCTAAGCCCACGCCTAAAAAGGATGTGGTCAAGGCGAAAAAAGCAAAACCTTGCCCAAGCGCCGAAACCCAAGGCGTTGCGAGAAGATGGCGAAGAGGTTCGACGGCCGAGAGTCCCGCTTCCTTGGTTTGAAGAAGTCCATTAGGACCTTCGACAGGAATGATCCCCAAGATGAGGAATTCCCACAAAATATAAATAAGAAAGGGCAAGCCCGTTCCCACCCAAATCGCAAAGCGCACTTTTTTTGCGCTGCGGCGCAAATAGTTCGTCAAACTTGGGATGATTCCCTGATAACTAAAGGATGCGAAGACAATGGGAAGCGCCAGAATCCCTTGCCAGAGATCGGTTTGTTGCAATCGAGAGAGATCGACCTCGCTCGATCCCACGACTGCAAATCCCACATAGGTGGCGATGAGGCCGATGATCAAAATGGCATTGACGCGATCGACAAGCCTAGCGCCAAAATGGACGATGAGTCCGAAAATCACGACGAAAAGGGCGAGCGAACACCATCTTGGAACAGCATAGCCAGTGAGTTTCTCGATGACGAGTCCCATGAAATTTCCACCGCCCGAGGTATAGGCGATCATGAGGCAGTAGAATAGGAAGATATAGAGAACCCAACTGACGAGTTTACCGGCAGGTCCTAAAAGATGGGAAGCCATTGAAATGATATTGGCGTCTTCGGGCATCCAAAGACAAATCTCTAGAAGAAGAAGACCCGCCGCAGCCATAAACAGCCAGCAAATCAAGTAGATCAAACAGGCTGGTACAAAACCACCCAGACATGTGGCCACGGGTAATGCGAGCATGCCCGCACCGATAGCGGTTCCTGTGACTAAAAGCGCTCCACCAAGAAGCGATGATATTCCCTTCATAACAAAAAAAGTCTAAGATGAGAGGCTTTAAAGAGGAAGAGATAAAAAAGGGGGTATTATGTCCGTTGCTTATCTCGCATGTCCATATTCCGATCCGGATCCTCGCGTAAAAGAACTGCGGCACATGCTCGCCACGCAAGTCGCTTTCGAGCTCATGCAGAAAGGGCAAGTCGTCTATTCTCCCCTCACCCATAACATCCCTATCTCAAGGCTTGGCGTCTATGGCTGGGTCAATTGGAAAGACTTCGATCTGACGATGCTCGCTAAATGCGACCGCCTCATCGTGATCAAGATTCCTGGCTGGGATGAATCGAAAGGAGTCCTCGAAGAAATCGCCTATGCAAAAGAGCGGGGAATCCCTATAGAATGGTTAGAAATGAGCGAAGAAAAGCTTAGCCAACTTGCAATAAAACCTTCATGAAAAAAACACTTTTATCCCTCTTCATGCTACTGGCTTCAAGCCAGGTTTTTGCTTTTTCAAATGGCTCGGGTATTTATGCAGGAGCGCTTTTCGGACTCCAGAATCCCGTCATGAAGCAGAAATTGACGCAAACGATAGAAGCCGGGGACGTCTATTTGCAGCTAAAGTACAACGGCAATGGAAACACCATAAATTCAAGTATCGGAATCGATCTGGGTTATGGCTACTTTTGGAATCGATTCTATGCAGGCATTGAAGTGGAAAAGTACTTTAAAGACACTCACATCAGCACGACTTTTTTAAAGGAACGAACCGATCTATTTACTAGCAACCTACACATTCACAATTATTTTAGGGCATCGGTTCATCCGGGATATTTGCTAGCGCGCAACACCTTAGCATTTGCCACGCTGGGAATTTCTTACGATCGCCTTTCATTACATGCGGACCTTAACCATTTACCCTATTCACATGCCAAGTCCAAGGTGGGCATAGAATGCGGACTAGGAGTGATGCAACAACTCTGCAAATATCTAGTAGCGCGTTTGGAATATACATATGTGGATTATAGGAATTTTCAAGCAAATGGCGTTTTTGGCGATGAAGGCGCTGTCGTTACAATGCATAATCATGGTTCCATTCACACAAACTCTTTGTTATTCGGTTTGAGTTACTATTTGCCGATTAACGCAAAGGAGATGAATCGCGCTCTGTTCTCACACTTTCCACATTCTGGACGGAATGCACGGTTCAATGGGTTTTATACAGGACTTGCGCCGAATCTCGTAGCCAATACGATCAAACAAACCATCACCATCAGGCATTTAAAGTCGTTCCAAGTGTTTAATGGCAACAACACACAGATCGATGGCAATATCAATGCTTATCTTGGCTATGGTCACCAATGGAGAAAATTCTATTTAGGCCTGCAGTTCAATGGGGAAATACTCACAACAGCTGTTCATAGCGACCCGCTTGCCTCACAAGGGGAAGTACCGCCTTTTGGCCCTTTTACCGGTGATATAAGCAGTAAGCTAAGTGTTAGAAATTATTGCGGATTTGAAATTAAGCCAGGGTATCTAATCACTCGTTCTCTTCTTTTGTACGGCATACTCGGGGTTGATGCTAGCAAGTTACACTGGAAAACGCATTTCACGCGTATTGAGGGCGCGATAGCGACAGAGTTTGATTATCAAAAGAAAAGAACAACGTTTTCGCCGCTATTCGGCGCTGGAATTGAGAAAAAACTGACAGCTCATTTTTCCCTTTTCGCAAACTATGTCTATACTCGATACCAGAACTTCAGCTACGGCCGAGTTTTTTTTGATGCATTTCCCGAAGAATTTAAGACGATTAAGACCTCGGGATCCGCTCATTCTAATCTAGGATCCATCGGGGCGGACTATCGTTTTTAAGCGACTTTTTTGCCGGCTTTCCCCTTTTTCCCATACAGGGCTTCTTGCAAATAGGTAGTCGCCAGCGTGATTGCGCCGCGTGTCGCAGGGGTGTTAGCTAGTGCGTTCAGCATGGCAAAATCATGGATCGTTCCAAGAAACCTCGTAGCCGTTACTTTCACTCCCGCTTGCATCAATTTAGAAGCATACTGCTCGCCTTCATCGCGCAAGACATCATTTTCCGCTGTAATGATCAAAGCGGGGGGAAGTCCTCTTAGCTGATCCGTGGATGCATGCAAAGGCGATAGGTGAATATTCTTCCTCGTATTCCAATCGGGTTCATAGGCATTCCAAAACCATTCCATAGCCGGTTTCGTCAGCCAAGGACCATCTGCGAATTGATGGTAAGAAGGGGTATCCATATCCGCGCTGGTCACCGGATAAAAGAGCATCTGAAAATCGATCTTGAGACCTTGCTTCTCTTTCGCCATGAGAGTCACTGCAATCGCCATATTTCCGCCGACGCTATCGCCTGCAACAGCCAAATGCGTGGAATCGAGATTGAAATTGGCCCCATGTTCGGAGATGTACTTAGTGGCGGCGTAACACTCTTCATTGGCGATGGGATAGGCAGATTCCGGTGAACGAGAATAATCCACGAACACAACCGCCGCTTGAGCGCCTACCGCGAGTTCGCGAACTAGACGATCATGCGTAGCTTCGCTTCCCATTACCCATCCAGCGCCGTGAAAGTACATGATGACAGGCAATTTTTCAGCCCTGTTTTCAGGTCGGATGATATATACAGTTGTCACACCTCTCGGACCTACGGGAATCTTCCTTTCTTCGATTTTTACTACCGGTTTTTCCACGGGAATCGACTGAACTTTTTCCAAGATCTCGCGGGCTTCCGAAGGAGTTAGTTTATAGAGGGGCGGTCCGCCAGCGGATGTAATTTGCTGGATAAAGGCTTCCGTATGTTTTTCTAAAAGTACTTTCGACGGTTTTGACATGATTTAAAAGCCTTATATTGTTCTTTTAATTCTTGCTATGACGGCTCATTTATTTTTTTCACAATACGAATTGTCGCGCCCAATCGGGGTTATTCATCAAGGTTCCTTGACTTTTTTCGTAGGCTCCGAGAGAATCCCTCTACTATTTTAACGCTCTTAACTACCCGCGTGCAAAAAAAGATTTACCACCCCGACGAGCATCAATTCCCCATGGATCTCGTCGATCGCGATGCTCTTTACGTGATCCAGAAACTCCACGAGGCAGGCTTTACCGCCTATCTCGTCGGGGGTAGCGTACGTGATTTGCTTTTGGGCCTAGCCCCTAAAGATTTCGATATTTCGACCTCCGCTAAACCTGAAGAAGTGAAAAAAATTTTTCGTCACTGCTTGCTCATCGGGCGAAGGTTCCGTCTGGCGCACGTCCGTTTCGGCAAAAAAGTGATCGAAGTCGCCACCTTCCGCTCGGGCGATATCGCCTCAGACAGCCTGATCGTCCGCGACAATGAATGGGGAACTCCTGAAGAAGATGCCCTTCGTCGAGATTTCACCATCAACGGGCTATTTCTAGATCCTTTGAATAATACGATCATCGACTATGTCGGAGGGTATCCCGACCTGCAAAAACGTCTTCTTCGCACGATCGGCCAACCTTATCTCCGTTTCAAGCAAGATCCTGTAAGGATGATCCGTTTGCTCAAATTCCAGGCCCGCTTTGAGTTCGAGATCCATGAAGAAACGGAAATCGCCCTCGCCGAATGCCGAGGCGATATCGTCAAAAGCGCGATGGCACGAGTCCTCGAAGAGCTGCTGCGGATGCTCGAATCGGGATCAGCCATGCCCTTTTTTGAACTCATTACGCATCATGGCCTCTTGCAGCTCATCTTTCCCGCTCTTGGAGAATTCCTCGAAACTGTCGAAGGAGAAGTGATCTACGATTATCTGGACGAAGTCGACCTAACCTTCCATCAGCCCGGTAACCCCATTCTCGATCGCTCCGTCCTTCTTTCGTGTCTGGTCTTTCCAAGTTTTGAAAAACGGCTCCGCACACGCTATGTGGAACGTGAAAGAATTCCCCATCTTGGAGAAGTGCAAAATGAAGCTTTTGCCCTTCTCGATGATCTCTTTCCCCCTCTTTGCAGGCTTCCTAGACGTATGAAGTATGGCGTCGCTTCGATTATTATCTCGCAATATCGTCTGACTCCTCTGGATAAAAAGAGGCCTCAACGTCCACGCATTCCACGCGATCCCGATTTCATCTTGGCATTAAAGTTCCTAGAAATCCGCGCCACGCTTGAGCCTGGATTGCAAATGATCTGGGACGAGTGGAAAGAAGCCGTGAAAAATCCCGAAAAATATCCATCTCGCCGAAAAAGGCGCCGTAGAAAACCGTCTTCTCGTAGAGAGGGAGAAAGCGGGTAAACAACTCTCGCCTAAAGGCGAAAGCTTTTAGCTAGCAAGGCTGCTAATTCGGGTCGGTTTACAGGCGACCCCGCCTAAGGCGATCACATGCGATGCATTGACATCAGCATGCTGCTCGCCGCAGGTTAAACAAGTAAAATGCTCTCCATCTCGAGAGCCTAATCGTAAGCAATGGTGACAAGTTTGGCTTGTATAAGCAGGATCGATCAATTCAACGGCAATTCCAAAGGCAGCAGCTTTGTAGGTTACAAATTGTTGCAATTGGTAAAAGCTCCACCCAGCCACCATTCGATTAAGATGCTTATTCCACGTCTTAGTCTTGCTTCGGATATCCTTAAGCTGTTCCATGCGGATTGTGCCGCAATCGTGCCTTTTGGCTTCCTCAACAAGCTGTTTAGAAAGAACATGGTTTTCGTGTCTTATCCTTCGATACTCATAATCCGAAAGTTTCTTAAGAACTTTTGTCGCTTTTCGCTTTCCTTTGCTTTGAAGGCTCGCTCGAACGCACGCTCTTTTCTCCTTAAATTGCCTTCGAGGATTGCCTTCAATAAGAAGGCCTGTGGAAGTTGCGGCGATATTTTTGATCCCAAGATCGACACCCATGACCCCATTTCCCTTACAAGGGCTTGGCTCAAATTCGACAACCATATGGATGTACCAAGCGTCGCTCTTATAGATCACAATAGCTGCTGTAGGATTTTTTCCTTTGAGAGCTTTTTTCTGATGGTCTCCAAGAAGCAGGGGGATACGGATACGCCCTCTAGTAGTAGTCAAAGAAATCATTTCTTTGCTTTCCCAGTAAGAAAAAATACGGGCATCGTAGTCAATGCTTTTCGGTTTAAATTCCTTAGGACAACGTCTTTTTGCTCTAAGGTTTTTCAAACAAGCTGCAACACGGCGAATCGCGCGAACTGCAAGATTGGCAGAAAGTCCAAAGGCCTTCCGAATTTCCGAATAGCAAAGCCTATGCAACTTGATTGCATTGGAAGTTTTTTCTTCAATAGAGATTTTAAGGACATAGTTGCAGGCTTCTGCGAACTTGCTGCTCGTTTCGTAAAGAGCTATATGCTCGTTGGGCGTAGTCAAAAGTTTGCAACAGATAGTTCTAGTTTGCATAGCGAGAAGTATTTTATACTCCAAGATTTAAAGAAAACTAAAAAGGAGCGGCGCTTCCTCCCAGACCTAAAGGACTGGGTTTCCGCGTCGTCAAATGGATGAATTATCTTCAACAATTCACCCTTCCCAGCAAGACAGAACTCTGCTTTTGCGGACCACCTTTAGAAGAAGGCCCTCTTCCTGCTATCATTTACCTTGCAATCTCCGGCATCGATAGTTTGCAGCTCGATCCTTTCAATCAAATGGTCTCCTATCTTGTCCAAACCTATCGCATACGGGTCTTTTCTCTGGATTTACCGGCGCATGAGCCGCCTCTTGACCCAAGAAATGCGATTGAAATCTGGTCCCAAGAATTCAAACGAGGCATCGATCCATTGACACCCTTCCTCCAAAAAATCACCAAAGCGGCGGATGAACTCATCGAAAATGGCACAGCTTCCAGAATCGGTATTGCAGGTCTTTCCCGAGGAGGCTTCCTCGCTATGCATGCTGCAGCCAAATCATCGCATCTGAAGAATGTTCTCGCCTTCGCTCCCATCACACGCTTGGAAAGAGTCAAGGAATTTTCTTCTATTCCCGAAAATCCACAGCTTGCATCACTCGGACTCCCTTTGCTTTATGATCGCCTTTTCGACAAATCGATCCGGATCTATATCGGGAATCGCGATGAACTTGTCGGCACCTCTTCTTGTTTCGCCTTCGTTCAAGAACTCACCGAATTTGCCTATCAAAAGAAAATCCGCTCGCCGCAAGTCGAAATGATCATCTCGCCCTCCATCGGCTATCTTGGCCATGGAACATCGCAAACCAATTTTGAATGGGGGGCTGCTTGGATCGCCAATCAGCTTCAAGCCGAATATGTATGATCTCTTTCTTTTCGCCGGGGAAAAAAGCGGCGACCTTCACGGCAGCAAATTACTGAGCGCTCTCTATTTTAATAATCCCAAGCTTAGCATTTTTGGCGTCGGAGGCGAGGAGATGCGCAAAACGCCATTCACCTGTTTCCTCCGCATGGAAGAATTCCAAGTCATGGGATTCGTCGATGTCTTTCTAGCCCTGCCGAAGCTCATCAAGCTCTTCAAAGCTACTCTGCGAAAAATTCTCGAAGAAAAGCCGAAGATGGTCGTGCTCATCGATTACCCTGGATTCAATCTTCGTCTCGCCAAGGCTCTTCGAAAAAAGGGCTACCAAGGGACAATCATCCAATACATATGTCCGAGCGTATGGGCATGGGGCAAAAAACGGATTCCCCTGATTGCTGCCAGTTATAATCGGCTCTTTAGCATCCTTCCTTTTGAAAAGACCTGTTTTAAGGGAACGAATTTACAGGTCGATTATCTCGGCCATCCCCTAATTGCAACACTTGCCCAGCACCCCTATAGACCTCTTGAAATTCCGGCAGGAAAAAAGGTCGTAGCGATTTTTCCGGGCAGCAGAAGACAAGAACTGCAGAAAAATCTGCCTCTACTCCTCAAAGTCGCTCGCACGCTTCATGAAAAATACCCCGATCTGTATTTCTGCATCTCCTGCGCACAGCCCCATTTTCAGGATGTTTTACAAACTGCGATCTCTGACAGCGGGCTATCGAATGTAGCTTCCTTGATCGAACCAAAAAGATCCTACGATCTCATGAGAATCAGTCATCTTGCTTTGGCAAAATCAGGGACTGTGACCTTAGAGCTAGCCCTGCATCAAGTCCCTACGGTCGTCGTATACGGCATCTCGCCGCTCGATCTTTTCATCGCACGAGATCTGCTCCGTATTCGCCTTCCTTATTATTCTCTTCCAAATATCCTTCGAAAAAAAGAAGTGTTCCCTGAATTCTTCGGCCCCAATTTTACTGAAGAAAATGTCCTTTCCGTGGCGCGCCTTTTCCTCGAAGATCCTTTTGCAAGAATCCAATGTATCAGCGAATGCCAAGCCATCATCCTCGAGCTCGGCAAAAAAGATGCCCATCAAGAAGCTGCGCATCTAATCGAAAAGAACTTATGAGAATTTTATGTCATTTTTAGTCTATATCGACCGTCTCAAAGACGGCCAAACTCTTCTCATCGACGAAAAAGCTACGCCTGATTTCTTAGAAATCGATGAAAAGGATCTCCTATTCCGCGCTCCCGTATTCATCAAAGGAAAGGCATATCTCACGAATGATCACCTGATCCTCCAAATACGCATTGCGACCCAAGCTCTATTACCATGCGCAATTTGTAATAATTTTTTTGATTTTCCGATTGTCATCGAAGATTGCCTACAAACTGAGGCGGTTGAGGACGTCGAAAATCATATATTTAATTTTACACCCGTTATCCGAGAAGCGATCCTGCTTCAAGTCCCCGCTTTTGCCGAATGTCACGAGGGAAAATGCCCGGAGCGAAAAACGCTATCCAACTATCTCAAAAAGCCGAGCGACCTACAAAATCACGTCAATTATCCCTTTAATAATTTATGAAAAAGGGCTTGTTTGCTATGATTACGCACTCTAAACCATTCCTAGTATAGGATATTATAACCTATGGCCGTACCACGTAACCGCACTTCTAACGCTCGCAAAAACTCACGCCGCGCCCACCACGCCAAGACCCCATGCAATGCAACTGCCTGCTCCAATTGCGGGAAAAAACGCATTGCGCACCGCATCTGCCCCTCATGCGGGTTTTACGACGGCCGCGCTGTGATCCATGCAAAAGAAGAATAATACTTTAGACTCTTCTAGTTTCCGTATCGGTATTGATTTGATGGGTTGCGATACGCAACCCCTCGATATAGCCCAGGCAATCCTCGATTTTCTACCCGATCTTCCAAATTCTTTGCATATCGCCTTTTTTGGCACGCAAAGCGTCCTCATAAAAATTCCTAAGGATCCTCGGGTCACTACGCATGTCGCCAAAGAAGTCATCAACATGGAAGATGACCCTCTTTATGCTATCCGACGTAAAAGAAATTCTTCTTTATGCGTGGCTATGCAAAGCCTCAAAGAAAAAGGCATCGATGCTTTGATTTCCGCTGGCAATACAGGCGCACTCGTCGCTTCTGCAACACTTTTCTTATCGAAATTGCCGGGAATCGACCGAGCTGCCTTGCTGACCTTATTGCCTACGAAAAAGCACCCTGTCGCCGTCTTGGACGTAGGAGCTAATCCTACAGCCAAAGCGCAGCATCTATTGCAATATGCCGCTATCGGCCTCGCCTATCAAAAAAGCCGCGGTGTTGAACACCCCACTGTGGGCCTGCTCAATATCGGTTCAGAAGCCGGCAAAGGAACTCCCGAACTGCAGGATGCTTACAAACGCTTGCAACAGCTCAATGATCCAGAAGGTGAAGAGAAGATTTTTGTCGGCAATATCGAGGGCCGAGATGTGTTTAATGGCATCGTCGATGTTCTCGTCACTGATGGTTTTACCGGTAATGTTTTCCTTAAAACTGCTGAAGGGATCGCCTCGTTCATCCTACAAGAGATCGAAGCCAATACGACCGCAGCCTTGATTCCGGATCTTGCCCTTCTCCGAAGACGCCTGCATTACGCCGAGTACCCTGGAGCCGTCGTTTCTGGAGTGGAAGGGATCGTGATGAAATGCCATGGCGACGGCAGTCCGGCCGCCTTCCGGGAAAGCCTTAAAGCTACGAGCCGCCTTCTCGAACACGACTTTCTCACACGCATTAAAACAGAGCTTTCTTCAGAAAGCCAGCGTTGGTCACTTTCTTCTCTTTTTAGATAATACACATCCTTCTCATTCTAAAGCTCTTGGATGAATGAAACCCCACCTGGGATTTCAATTGGAAATTTAAAGAGAATTCACTTAAGATTTGGACTCCATTCCCTTATATCCGAAGGCCCATCCATGGAAGAAATCCTTCTCAACATAGAGTCAAAAGAGCTTCGCTATGCCCATCTTAAGCATGGCCAGTTGCATGACCTCGTCGTTGAAAGAAAAAAGAATCGACAGCTGACCGGCAATATTTATCGAGGAAAGGTCACGAACATCCTCCACAACATTCAATCCGCTTTCATCGATATCAATGAAGGCGAAAATGGCTTTATCCACATTTCCGACATCTTAGAAAATACGCAAAAATTTCAAGAAATGTTCGATATGGACTTTGAAATCGAAGAATCTTCGAAGTCATCCTCCTCCAAGAGAAAAGAAAAAGACCAAGACATTTCCAAACTTCTTAAAATCGACCAGCCTGTTCTCGTACAGGTCGTAAAAGAACCCATCGGCTCTAAAGGCGCCCGTCTCACTTCGAATGTTTCTATCGCAGGACGCTATCTCGTACTTTTACCCGGGAGCCCCCATCGCGGCGTAAGCCGTAAGATCGAAGACCGTTCAGCAAGAGATCGCCTCAAAAAGATCATCCGTTCTTTCGAAATGCCCATGGATATGGGACTTATTTGCCGTACAGCTTGTATCAATGCGACAACGGAAATGCTCGTCGATGAAGCGACCGACCTTTTGCGCACTTGGCAGGGGATCGTCGAGAATTTCGAAAAATCGAGCCGCCCAACAATACTTTTCGCTGAATCCGATCTCATCAAGCGGGCGCTCATGATGGCCATCGATAAAAAATTCGACCGCATCTTAGTCGATGATTATTCCACTTATCACACTCTCAAAAGGCTCTACGAAAAATACAAAAACGAACATCACCTCAAACTCGAACTCTATCGCGATAAAACGCCGATTTTCGAGAGATTCAATGTCGAAAAAGAGATCGAACGGGCGTTGAAGCGCAAAGTATGGCTTCCCAGCGGCGGCTATCTCTTCTTCGATCGCACGGAAGCTATGACCACGATCGACGTCAACTCAGGTAGAAGCACCCATCAAACAAAAGATGTCGAAGAAGCCCTCGTGCGGATCAATATGGAAGCTTCCGAAGAGATAGCGCGTCAACTACGGCTGCGCAATATCGGAGGCCTCATCATCTGCGACTTTATCGATATGCGCTCTCGCAAAAATCAAAGACGTGTTTTGGATCGTCTCAAAGAAGCGATGAAGGAAGATTCCGCTAAGTGCACGATTCTCGGCATGAGCGAATTCGGTCTCGTCGAAATGACACGCCAACGCAATCGCGAATCACTTGTTCAAACAGTATTCACCGCCTGCCCATATTGCTCGGGAAGCGGAACGATCAAGAACTTTGAGAGCGTTTCGGTGGAGATCGAACGTGCCCTGAAAAAACTCATCAGTGTGCAGCAACAATTCGCGATCGAACTCGTTTGCCATCCCGATGTCGATCAATATCTTCAGACCAATGACAAAGACTACTTACGCAAATTCGCTGAGAAAAATAACGCCCAGATCGACTTTGCCGCCAATGACAATTTGCATCTCAATGATTTCCATTTTTACTCCACAACAAGCGGAAAACGACTCGAGATCTGATGACCACCTTCTCCTCAAAATTCAACCAGTTAGTGAAGCAGGGGGGCATTACCGAAAAGTTCGCCGCTATTATTTCCCATTTCTACGAAGGATATTTGGCGGAGATACTCAAAGCAGGCTATACCAAAGAGGTTTGTGACAAGCTATTCGATAGCTTCCTCGATCTCATCGTAAAACAAATTTCCCATCCTTACGCATTTGAACCCTTCCATAGTCAAATACGCCAGCCTTTTGACTACTATGCATTTGGTCTGGAATTTTTAAGGCCCCTCGTAGATCCTGCGAAATCAAAAGCTTTAGGTCTCGAATACGCTAAAGAGATCGATCTTTTGATTGCAAATGGGGATAATGTGATCTTGCTCGCCAATCACCAAATAGAAGCCGATCCACAAGCGATTAGCTTGCTCCTCGAAAAACAATTCCCGAAACTTGCGGAAACGATGATCTTTGTCGCTGGCGAGAGGGTCATCACCGATCCATTAGCCGTACCTTTCAGCCTCGGGCGCAATCTGCTGTGCATTTATTCAAAACGCTATATCGATCAGCCTCCCGAATCAAAACTCCAAAAACAACTCCACAATAAGCGGACGATGGCGCGTATGGCCGAGCTTCTTTCAGAAGGGGGAAAGTGTATCTATGTCGCTCCGAGTGGAGGACGGGATCGACCCAATGAAGAAGGCGTTGTCGAAGTAGCGTCCTTTGATCCCTCCAGCATTGAGATGCTCTATCTCATGGCCAAAAAAGCACAGAAGCCTACGTTCTTTTATACACTCGCTCTCAATACCTATTCTCTTCTTCCTCCACCCGAAACTATCCAAATCGAACTCGGAGAGGTGCGAAGAACAAGCCGGGGCGGAATTAAACTCCGTTTTGGACCCAAGATTGACATGGAACATTATGAAGGCCATGATCTGCCTGACAAACATGCGCGCCGCACAAAACGGGCCGAGCAGATCTGGAAGAAGGTTGTCGACGATTACCAAACACTGTAGTGATCTGGAGGAACGACATGGACTCACGATGGATGATAGCTCTTACCCCAATGCTTGCGACAGCAAGTGAAATCGTCTGTGAGGTCGATCGGCCGCAAGCCGAATACGTCGTCATCGAAGACCAGGCCAAAATCCCTCTTCTGAATCCGAGTATGCAGAAGATCTCCACGGCCAAAATCCGCCTCAAAAATGGCGTGGAAGCTTATATCGTTTCCGATCCCGATGCTAAACACTCCGCATCTGCCGTCATCGTCAAAGTCGGCCAATGGCAAGATCCCAAGGAATACCAGGGAATGGCCCATTTCGTCGAACACGTCCTGTTCATGGGCACAAAAGCCTATCCCGATGAGAATGACTATTTCCGCTACATCGGCGAATGCGCAGGCACATGCAACGCTTTCACAGCCTCCGACCGAACCGCTTATCTATTCTCCGTCAATCACGACGGATTTGTCGGCGCGTTCGATCGCCTATCGCATTTCTTCATCGACCCTCTTCTTTGCACATCGAGCCTCGATCGAGAATTGCACTCCGTCGATCAGGAATACATCAAAAACCTCGAGCACGACAGATGGCGTGTACAAATGCTCATGAAGGAAGTGGGAAATCACGATCACCCCAACATCCTTTTTTCGACAGGAAATGCGGAAATCTTGAGCAGCATCCCACAAGAAACCCTTCGCGCATGGTATGGCCGCTACTACGTCCCGCATAATATGCATGTCATCGTCATTTCCCCTCTTCCCAAAGAGGAACTCATCGAGATTGTCACAAGCAGGTTTTCTCTCATAAAGCCAGCCACGCAGCAATACGCTGAGCAAACTCGCCCACGTCTTTTTTCTAAAGACCAGCAAGGCTCTCTCGTATCAGTCAAACCCTTGCGGGATCTGAAAGAACTCTCATTGAATTGGCAGCTTCCTGCCAGCTTCAATGGCATCGATAGCGATAGCGCCGAGAAATTCTTAAGCTATCTTCTCAATAGCCCGCACGAAGGCGGGTTGATCGATACCCTTAAACAAGAGCAACTCATTCTCGATGCCTCATCGACCATGGATCGCTATGGCGACACGGAAGTGTTCTTTACGACGACATTCTCCCTCACTGAAGAAGGTGTTAAGCAAAGAGACCGCATCACGGAAAAAGCCTTTCAAACTCTAGCAAAAATCCGCGAGAAAGCTCCATTGGAGCGTTTTGAAGAAATGCGCAATCTTTCGATGGTGCACTACCAATACCAGACTCGTCAGAATGCCTTCGATCTGCTCATGGAACTCGCCATGGTTATTCCAGATGAAGACCTCTCGACATTCCCTGAAAAAACGATGGTCGTAAGAGATTTCTCTCCCGATCTCTTTTCCGATCTTCTCGAATATTTGACTCCGGAAAACTGCAGCTTCGTCCTTTTAGCTGATCCCAAACTCAGCGGGGTTACCCCCAATCGCAAAGAACGTTGGATGGGCGCTGAATACGCACTTGTTCCAATCGAAAATTCGAAATTGACAGCCTGGGCTAATGTATCTCTAAACGGTGCTGCAACTCTTCCTTCAGCCAATCCCTTTATCCCTGAACACCTAGCACTTCTTCCCAAAGAAAGTGTCATTTCTGATTCTCCATCACTCGCCGTCAACGATGAACAATCGAAAGTCTATTTCCAAAGAGACACTCTTTATCAAGTGCCGGAAATTGGACTTGTCTACAGGATCAATACCCCTGTTATCGACGGCTCGGCAAAAGCTGCCGCTCTGAGCGAACTCTTCTGCTTAGCCTTCGATCAGAAGCTCCATTCGACTTTGAATATGGCAAGAATTGCGGGCCTCAGCGCTTCTTTATCTTCAGGCCATCATTTCCTGCAGCTTAGTCTGACTGGATATAGTGAAAAAGCTCCTCGATTAGCGAGCTTCCTCTTCGCTAAACTCAAAGGTTTCCAGATTTCCGAAGAGCGATACGGCGTCTTGAAAAAGAATCTCGTGAGTCTTTATGGCAATGCCAGCAAAGAACTTCCCTATGCACAAGGGAAAGAGTTGCTCGACAATCTTCTCATTAGCGATTCTCCAACCCAGTTGCAAAAACAAAAAGCCCTAGAGAATTTGGATTACGCAGCTTTCCAAGCTTATTGCAAGGAAGTGTTCAACCAAGTCTATATCCAAGGCCTCTCCTATGGCAACTGCCTCAAAGAAGAAACGATCAGCCTCTCTTCGCAGCTCGCCGCAGCTCTCGATGCCGACACCCTTCCTGAGCAAAAACTCGGACAGAGAAAAGTCCGCCTTCTTCCACAAGAAGATGGACCTTTTGTCGTCGTCGAATCGACCGAAACGCTTGGAAAAGCGGCACTACTCAGCGTCCAGCAAGGATCTTTTTCCTATTCTGCACGCGCTGAGCAGCTCGTATTAGGAAGGTTCTTGCGCGATTTCTTCCACGACCGCCTCCGTACGAAACAGCAAACGGGCTATATCGTCTTAGCTAGAGACGTGGATGTTGAAGGGCAGCTCATGCAACTCTTCTTAGTGCAATCGAGCAGCCATCAGCCCGCAGAACTGCTCGCCCGCTACGACCTCTTTCTCGATGAGCTGAATCAAGAATTCGATACGCTCATCTCCAAAGAGAGCTTCACCAAAATGCGCGCGATGCTGGCGCAAGAACTGCGCCTTCCCCCAGAAAATCTCCAAGGGATGACTTCGCGTCTTTCCACGTTGGCGTTTGATTATGAGGCTGATTTTGCCTACTACCCGAAATTGATCGATAGTTTGCAGAAGCTCACTCTTGATGACGTCAAGCAGTTCTCGCAAAGAACCTTGTCTCGCGATAATACCCGCCGCCTCGCGGTCTTAGTCGAAGGAAAAATGCCCGGCAAACGTCCTTTCGTCTATCGCAAATCGGCCAAGGAGGAAATCACCTCCATGGGCGAACTCGAAGCGCGGAATTTACGCTAGTTGGGGTACTTTCGAAAAGAAGGCCACATACAAGGCAAGCCCGCATAAGGCTACGCCCATCGTCTTGCAGATGTAGAATTGCACCTTGGCAAAATGCTTTTGCAGAAGGCGATGGGTGATGAAGTACGATAAGAAGATAAACCAGACAAGCCCCGCCCAAGCCATGATGCTTCCTACTAGGTATTTCTGCAGGATGCTCATGTCGGGATGAATAAACTGGGTAAATACGCTCAATACGAACAGTGTCGCTTTGGGATTGAGAATGTTGCACAGAAATCCCGAGATGAAGGGATTGTGCTTTTTCTTAGCTAGAGCATTCAGTTCTTTAGACGATCCTTCTGGCGACGATGACTTTTTTTCTTTCAGAAGCATGACTCCCAAATAAAAAAGATACGCTGCTCCCAAATAGGTGATGACGGAGAATAGCATGGGAGATTCTGCGATAATATACGCAATCCCCAGCACGCAGTACGAGATGTGGACCATCATCGCGGTAGTCACGCCAAGCGTTGTCATGACCCCAGTGCGAAATGTCCCCGTAAGACAGTTTTTGGTGATGATCGCAAAATCAGGTCCAGGACTCATCGCGCCTAAAAGACTGATCATGGCAAAGGTAGAAAGACTCGTGATATCCATTATTTTTTAGTGTCCCTTTCAGAATGTCGCAAGACGACGATACCGGTGATCCTTTCGATGAAGCGGAAGAAACGGCTCCAAATATAGAAAATCGGATAGATCAGATAGGAGCCGAACATGACCCGGACTTTTTCATACCATTGCACATCAGGACCCCGTTTTTCATTATCCAGCTCCCGATTGATATCCGCAGGCGTTTTGAAAATGCGCAGTGTATAATTATTCGGGATCGAGGAATCGAAATGGCGCCAGCCATGAGCTGCCTTAGCGGTGAGTTTGGGCTTGGGACGGATTTCGATGACTTGCACATCGATCTTCGGATGACGCACTTTCCAAAATAGATGTTTCTCGTTGGCGCCATGCACGACATCGCCTTTAGTGCGGAAAATACGCACTTTCATTGGCCCTGGCAGATGTTTCGTATCATTGATTTTCGCCGCGAACATTTCTGCTGTTTCCGTATCGACAGAGGCATCATTGAAAAAGATCGCATGCGAAACTTTTTCATAATGGTCAGCAATGAGAAGTTGGGCATGTGTGCCGCCTAGACTGAAACCGCCGACCAAGATCCTCTTTTTCGGGGGGCAGAAGTTTGGATCGTGGAGCAATTGCGCAAGCTTTCCGCGCGAGGATTGATAGCCCAGCCAGCCGATGTTTTTTTGCATATTGTTCAGCCAGGTCTCGAGTACATCGTTTGCCGAAAGATGGTAGGGAGAAGAACGAAAGAGCACCATCGGCTCGAGCTTCGATCCCTTAGAAAGAGGTTTAAAGGCATAGGCCACAAGACCGTCGCCATTCGTGATGACATCGTAGATTTCGTAGTAATCAAGTTTCCCCTTTTTCCCGCTGGGATCGGGAGCAGGAATGATCATCCCGCAAGAAAGTTCGCGCGAGAGAACCGCCTTGCACATTCTTTCGAGATAGGCGTAGGGATGAGGGAGATTGCCTACATCGCTGAAAAGAAGCTGGAGTTCTTGGTCGATCTGGTAAGGTTCGTGTACAAATGCAGCGCTCCAAGTGCTGGGCGAACCGCTCAAGCGAAAAGGGGCAATTTTCAAGCGGTTACAGGGCATAGGCATCTTTTTGCCGATCGATTCCTGAATCGCTGGAGGAGAAGCCTTCTCGACACCGCTCACGGTTCCGAAATACTTCTTCAAATCGTCTTTTTCAAGCCGCCATGCGCCTACTTCCAATTGATGCACGTGGGTAGCTCGCAAGGGAAGCCTTTGCTGAATCATCGATTGTGGATCGATGTCATACCGACGGAAAATTCTCTTGGTTTTCTCTGCGCCATATTGCGCTTCTGCGCTTTTGAGAAACGTTTGCCAGGTCTTCGTAGAATCGAGTTCCGCCGGCTCTTTGGATAAGCAGGAAACTCTTCCTGAGCTTCCTCTTTTCTCGAAATGGAGAATCGTCGAATCAGGAGCAAAATTTGCAGCGCGATGAAATAAATCGAAATTGACCATAAAAAAATAACTACGAAGTTGGTGGGGCAATTATACGCGAAACTTATTAAAGAAAATACTATCCCATATTGTGATAGACAGCATCGACATCCTCGAGGTCTTCAAGGTATTCGATCAGGGCGAGATTGGATTTGGCATTTTCTTCGTCGCATTCGACATAGGTCTTAGGAATCATTTCAAGAGCAGCTTCTTCGATAAGAATGCCCTGTTGCTCAAGTTTCTCTTTGACTTCGAACAGAGAATCGGGAGGCGTAGTGACGACAAAGCCTTCTTCAGTGGCTTCGAAATCATCCGCCCCGGCTTCCCCTGCAGCGAGGAAAAGCGCATCTTCCTGGGCATTTTTTTTATCGATCCGGATCACACCCTTGCGTTCGAAATTGAACATCACGGCGCCGGGATTTGCGACGGTACCGCCCCGTTTATTCGTAGCGATGCGGATATCAGAAGAGGTTCTATTCTTATTATCGGTCATGATCTCGACGATGATTCCTACTCCTCCATATCCATAGAGTTCGTAAGTGATCTCGGAAAAATCTGCCTGGTCAGCGCTAGAGGCTTTTTTGATGTTGCGCTCGATATTGTCATTGGGCAAATTCGCCGTTCTCGCCTTTTGCACTGCAAGACGCAGCCGCGGATTCGACTTGGGATCAGGCCCGCCTTGTTTGACGGCGCTGATGATCTCTTTGGTGATACGGGAAAAGGCCTTCCCTTTTTTTAAATCGGCGCGTTCCTTGCGGTGCTTGATGTTCGCCCATTTACTATGACCAGCCACAGTTAAATCAACCTCTTTTGCATCAAAATTTTGTCGATATAATCGCCATCTTCTTTAATGAACCGGCGCTGCTTGCCATACTCGACAAAGCCCATGCGGCTATAGAGACGGGCGGCAGGGTTGCCATCATATACTTCCAGGTGTAAAAGCTCGATGTGAAATTTTTCTTTAGCGACTTTTTGCAAAGCCTCCAAAAGCGCTTTCCCTACTCCCTTGTTGCGGTACATTTCGTTCACGATGATGGAAAACAGGCACTGATGCGCAAGCTTTTTGTAAAAAGGGATATAGAGATTCGCCATGCCGCAAGGCACGGAATTCCATTCGGCGGTAAGACAGGCTCCCATGGGAACAAACGTCATCCAAAACTTGACCGAATCGTCGATTTCTCGATCATCGGTCATCGGAAACCATTTCAAAACTTCAGGTTCATGCAGCCACTTTTTGAGGTACTGATCTTCATGGATTCTCGTAGGACGAATTATGATGTTCGAGGGCATCAAACACTCCCTAGATCGATGTCATAGATCAAACGAGCAAAATACTTACCCTCGTCTTTGAAAAATCCCTCTTGCCTTGCGGCAAGGGTAAAGCCCATTTTCTCTAGAAGCTCCGCTAGAGGATTCCCTTCCACAATTTCAAAATAGGCAATTTCCTGGCCAAAGCGGCTCTTGGCGAGATGCAAGAGATTCTTAAGCAAAGAAGTCCCGATACCCTTGTGCTGCCATTTTGGCGCGACGATCATTTTGACAAGGCATTCATGAGCGACTTTTCTATAAGGCATGAGAAATAGCGTGCCGATGGCGCAGGGTTCATCATCGATTGTTGCCGTAAGACTGGCATTGATCCTTGCAAAGCCGATCCATCCTTGCGATCCCTCCTCGAGTTCTTTGCCAGGAGACATAGGAAACCAATGCAGCATGCCAGGCTCGCCAAGCCATTGTCTTAGCGGCTTTAGATCTTCAGTCTCGGAAAATCGTAGATCGTAACCAGGCGGCAATTTCGACATTCTGACCTAACTGAACTCTTTGAGATAAGCGTCGATGAAACCATCGATATCTCCATCGAGAACTGATTTCACATCACCCATCTCATATCCTGTTCGCGTATCTTTCACAAGTGTATAGGGCTGCATGACATAATTGCGAATTTGAGAGCCCCAGGCAACCGCTTTTTTTTCCCCTGCCATCGAAGCGATCTGCTTTTCTCTTTCCTCAACTTCTCGTTCATAGAGCTTTGCTTTCAGCATTTTCATACAATGTTCGCGGTTCTGGATCTGACTCCGCTCGCTTTGACAAGAAACGACGATATTGGTTGGGATATGTGTAATGCGTACTGCGGAATCGGTTTTATTGACGTGCTGACCTCCCGCTCCAGAAGCGCGGTAGGTATCGACGCGGATTTGGTCGGGACGGATATCGATTTCGATATCATCGTCTACTTCAGGTGTGACATCGACAGAGGCAAAACTCGTATGTCTACGCGCATTGGAGTCGAACGGGGAAATCCGAACCAGGCGATGCACGCCTCGTTCCGCCTTGCAATAGCCATAGGCATAGGAACCTTTGATATAGAGCGTTGCGCTCTTAATACCCGCCACTTCGCCTTCGACCGAGTCGATCATCTCAGCCGTCCATCCCCTGCGCGCTGCGAATCGTTGGTACATGCGAAGGAGTATGAGCGCCCAATCGCAGGCTTCAGTTCCACCAGCCCCGGCATTGATGCCCAAATAGCAATTTTTACTGTCGAGTTCTCCCGATAGCATCCGCCGGATTTCGAGTTCGCCGAGTTTTTTTTCGACATGGTCGAGTTCTTGGAGCAGATCGTTCAAGAACACCCCATCTCCCGCTGCTTCCGCATCGGAGATCAGGGATTTCACATTGCTGAAACGACTGTGTAGATCATGATAAGGAAGCGTCCATTCTTTAATGGAGTTCGCTTCTGCGATGACGTTCTTTGCGTTTTCCTGGTCTTCCCAAAAGGCACCCTCTTCCATCGTAGATTCGAGTTCTTTTAGGCGCTGCTCTTTTGCAGCTAAGTCAAAGATACCTCCACATATGAAGGAGTCGAGATTCGATACTCTTTAGCCTCTCAGCCTGTTGCTCGTTCATTTTATCACCAGAAAAGGTCTACTGTATCTTCTATAGAGGAAAAAGTCAAAAAGATGCGCGTTAAAGCCTAAATACATTTTTTATTTACTCAAGGATAAATCGCCTATTCTCCCCTTTGAACTTAACTCGCTCTTTACATGTATTTAAGAAAATCGTTAATGTGGTTTGCACACCTCAACCGAAAACTGAAACCCAACTTTGGAGGGAAATATGACTCAACCGTTAGGTAGTGTAGGTGGTGCAATTTATAGTGCTGGTGAAGCTGTAGTAGCAGTAGCTGTCCAAGCCGCTCAGTGGCTAGGCAGAGCTGTTGTGTACTTGAAAGATGTCGTCGTAGACTTCGCAAGCACGGCGTGGAGCTATGCTACATCTTTCTTCAGCACTGTGCAGAATTCCGTTACTGCAAATCCACAAATGTGGACCTATGTAGGAGTTGGCGTTGGACTTGTCGTAGCCGGTTATCTGGTTGCGAAATTCTTCAATCGCTCTGCACCTGCTCAACCTGCAACTGTTTAGTTTTTTTCACTGTCGCGCTCTTTTTCGAGAGCGCGATGGTGTTATCCTTTTTCTTGGTATAGACCCAATTCCAACTGGGCTTTGAGATCTCTTCTTTTCTAAATTCTACACCTGTTTTGCCTAGGAAGGCTGTGACGCGATAGCCGTGTTCGACTTCAATAGTGATATTCCCTTCTAGTTCGACATCATGAGCTTCGAATTCCGACATCCCAAGAAGTACGATTTTACAGCATTCTTTTCGAGAGATTTCATTGCGCCAAAAAATCTGATGGGCGCATCGATCGATACCGCGATTCTTCACCGTCACGTTATGCAAACGGCATCTGCCGCCGGGAAGATCGAAACGGAGAAGCCCTTGCTCATCCTTTCTCCCCATTGGAGCATCGGCTTCGATGATGAGAGATCCCTTGAGATCTAAATTCTCGATATCCACTTCTGCGAGATCCAGTTGCAATTCCGCTGCCCTAGCGAGTTTACCGCCGCGAAGTTTTTGGGCGATGATCTCGTAAAAAGGGCCTAAAGCAGGGTGATAGAAAAATAGGAATGGCGGCCCTTTGTTAAAAAAGTCTGCCGCATCCGTTACCTCGGGAAGATCGAATCCACAATAGTCATGCAGGAGCTGATACCCGTTTTTGAGCTGGTCGAGAAAACACCCTTCCGGCGTTTCTAATAAGGAAGATCCTAGAGAAAATTCTCGCTTTGTCGTCGAGATCGTCTTTCGCCGTTCGTTGAATGTGACAAACGTCGGCAAATCTTCCTGATTGTCGCAAGGTTCTTTGCGCACGGACAGGAAATGATCGGCGATGTTCTGCATCGTGGACTCAAGTCTTGCAACCTCTTCTTCTTTCGAACGGCCGTTTTCTAGAAGAAAGACCGTTTTTTTCAAGTTGATCAGAAGACCAGGCATCGGGACTTGGATAGACGCTTCTTCCACCGCCCTTAGGTCAGCGAAAAGAATATTGGTGTTGGAGGGGAATTTCGAATAGCTACCCCCTTCTTCCTTCGGTTCATCTTCGATGCCGAACCTTGTGAAATCGCAATATTCGATATTGGTCAGGGCATACTCGATCCCTGTATCGGTTTTTCGCTCCAGAAGGACATTGACTCCTTCGCTAGCCTTGACTTGTCTTTCACAGGATGCAAAGCCGAATGTTTTATCGCGTTTGCATCCGATGCCCGTAAAAGCGAGGAGTCCGTAATCGGTCCCTGCAATCGGATTATTGATCTGCCGGATGAGCGCTTTCTTTTTGCCGAGTTCATCGAGCCAAGTAAATATCCCTTCATCGCGCGCTAATTTCCAGAGGACGCCATGACCGCCGGGTTTCATCAGCAATTTCATCGGCCCTGTAATGCACCAGCGTCCTTGTGTATTGATCGTCGGCACAAGCGGCTGACAAAAAAATCGAAAGAGTTCTTTTGGTCTTCCGAACCATTCTTTTTCCTCGCAAATCGCTAGAGCATGCGCATGATTCTCTTTTTCAGGAGAGGTCATCATAGCTATCGGCGTGAAGAATTGTTTGCCGAGGAGCTTATAATATAGGTATTCACGGCCTTGAAGATCGACGATGAGATTCTCCAAAAGCGTTCTCCCGCCAAAACGAAGCCGTGTCGCAGGAAGAGGCGTTCCGGTCGCTTCATCATATAGACGGAGCCGATCAGCTGCGCCACCTAATGCATAGATCTCCGCCATCACGGGCATCGCTTCGATCCCCCATATTTTTGCTTGGGCGACTTCTTTCGACTCCTTACTGATATCGAGACCCGTCGCAGGATAAAAGTTCGTTGTAGCTCGAGGAGTGGGTTCCTTAACTGAAGATAAAAATTTCAGGACCATGCAGTGATAGCCTACGATTCCCCCGATCTCCTTATAAAATTTTTCCACAGGGAGAAGCTGGTCGATCATCCTATATAGACGCTCTTTCATATCGCGAGGCCATTTGCTCGTAGGCAGCAGTAGCGGCGCTTGCCCAATGACGATGACGGCGTCCAAGACAATCCTGCCTTCGAGGGGAAGATCGGGCATCAAGGCGGCGAGTTGGGGAGTTTGTTCTAAAAAATTTATTACCGCTTGCTGGCTGTCCAGAATTTGGAGTTTCTCCTCCCAATTCTCTGCTCTCTTCAAGGAGTCAAGAAGCGGAAGAAGGCTCTCAAGCTGCTGTGGAACTGTTTTATCCATGCCTTTGCCCTGTTCGTAGCGGGAATAGTGATTATCCAGGAACTTTTCTTTCTGACAAGAACGACTAGGAGCCTGTCTGCGATTTTTTTAGCTTGTAGAGGGATTTCTTTTGCGATTGGATCGATTATTTAACCTTCATTCGACTTTTTTTAAGTCGTGTGAAGGTTAAATAATTCGATCCAATCGAAAAATAAACTCTCCTACAAGCTAAAGAAATCGCAGATAGGCTCCGAAACATTCTCGATTTTTTTTGACTATAATACCATAGACGAGCTAAAAGTTGTCCTACGAGGAACAGATATGTTAGTCGTCCTAGTAAGGGGCGAAGCCTCAAATCGCTTGATCCATTAAAGGAGATTATGGTCATGGCAAAAGAAAAGAAAGAATCCAAATTCATGCAGCCAATGAAAGTCAGCGAAGAACTCGCCGCAATTGTTGGCCGTGGTCCGATGCCTCGCACTGAAGTGACGAAAAAGCTGTGGGCCTATATCAAGAAGAACAATCGTCAGGATCCAAAAAATAAGCGAAACATTCTTCCAGATGATAAGCTAGCTCAAGTCTTTGGTAGCAAAAGAGCTATCAACATGTTTGAGATGACCAAACTCGTCAGCAATCATCTCTCATAAGTCTTTATTCATAAGGGGTGCGATTCTTCGCACCTCTTTATATCATATGCCTAGTAAAGCCTCTGATGTTTCTGTCATTTTAGTCGCTGGTGGTATTGGAACCCGAATGGGGCTCCCTACACCTAAGCAGTTCCTCCCTTTAGGCGGAATGCCTATCGTGCTGCATAGTTTCCACCTGTTCGCTTCTTTAAAAGAAGTTTTTGAGATCATCGTCGTCTGCGATGTTTCTTATAGGACTCTTTTTCCCGATCTCTCCTCGCCAAGAATCCGTTTTGCTACGCCTGGAGAAAGGAGACAAGATTCTGTTTGGAATGGCCTTTGCGCCTGCAGCGAAGAGGCAAAGCTCATCTGCATCCACGATAGCGCCAGACCCCTTCTTGCCGAAAGCGATCTGCATGCGGTAATCGCTGCCGGAAGAGAACATAAGGCCGCAGCCTTAGCGGCTCCCGTGAAGCAAACCATCAAGCAGATCGATGAAAACGGCTTCGTCGTAAAAACTCTCGATCGCACGTATCTTTGGGAAATGCATACCCCCCAAGTGATCGTGCCCGACCTCCTCAAAAAAGGTTTTGCTTTTGCCGAGAAGAAAAAGCTCACCGTGACCGATGACGTCGCCCTTATCGAACTCATCGACCACCCCGTCAAACTCGTACGCGGCAGCGACCTCAACCTCAAGGTCACCACCCCTGTCGATCTCACCATCGTAGAGACTCTCTACGCGAAATCCAAATCCTCATGAAGTTCAAGATCGTTATCGCCTATGACGGAACGCCATTCGGCGGCTGGCAGGCACAAAAAAATAGCATCGCTATTCAATCGCTCATCGAAACTGCTCTTTCTACGATCTTACGAGAGAATATCGCGATTTTTGGATCCGGTCGCACCGATGCCGGCGTCCACGCGCAAGGGCAAGTCGCCCATTTCGAGACCTCAGCGAATTTTGCATTCCGCCGCTTGCTTCTTTCAGTAAATGCTCTTCTTCCTCCTGAAATCCGCGTCCTCAAAATCGAAGAAGCTGCTCCTGATTTCCATGCGCGCTACAGCGCAACCGGAAAAATCTATCACTATCAGACTTCATCTAGAAAAAACGCCCGATCCCTTCAAACGGCTTTTCACCTATCACGTTCGATTTCGCGTCGATCGCAATCTACTTCGTCAAGGATGCGAGTATTTCATCGGCACCCGCGATTTTCGCTCATTTGCCAATGCCGCGGATGAAGGAAGCGCGGCTACCAATGCCTCGCGCACCCTTTCCCGTTTAGACATTGTGGAAGAACCGGGTGGATTACGACTGGAATTCGAAGGGGACGGCTTTTTGTATAAGATGGTACGCAACATCACCGGCACGCTGCTCGATGTCTCGCGCAATAAACTCTCGATTGACGATCTGCCGCAGATTTTCGAAGCGAAAGATCGCAAAAAGGCAGGAATGGCAGCTCCCGCTCATGGGCTTTGCCTCATTCGCGTCCTCTATCCGAGTAGCGGCCCCTCATCGGGAATTTCTTCGAACGAAGAGAAAAAGGGAACATTCACTAGCTCAGGATTCTCGAGCTGAGGATGTTCTTCCGGGCAAATCAAGACCGGCGGCACTTTGGCTTTTTGCAGCGCTTGAATACCACGAAAAGAATCTTCGAAACCGATGGCGTTCTTTCCTTGTAGCTTATCTAATGCTGTCAGATAGGCATCGGGATTGGGCTTGGCCTTTTCATAATCTTCTCTGGTCACCCAAAGAGGGATCGTCTGCAAAAGCGGCATCCGTCTTTTGAAAACATCGATCTGCTGTTTCGTCGAATTCGTCGCTACAGCTCTTGGAATATTCTCTTTCTTCAAGGCTTCGAGCAAAGCGGGAACACCGTGCATAAATTCTAAAGGAACTGTCTCGATGAGGTCTTGGTAGATCCTCTTTTTATCGACATAGAATACATGCCAATCTGGGTGCTGCGCCTGGAGCTTTGGAAATTCCTCATAAGTGGCGTCGCGAAGTCCGGTCGAACTATAATGCGCATATTCGCAGTATTGGAAAAAATCCCAAGGAATACTGAACCCATTGATGCGACATAGCTCCCTAAAAGCTGCGAAGTGAATTTCTTCGGTATTCACGAGAAGCCCATCGAAATCAAATAGGAAGGTGGAGAACTTTTTGATCCATTTCATAGTTTTGTGATGGTGATGACAAGGGCTTTTCTTCCAGTAAAATAGCGGCAATTCTTCGGAACTTCGACATCGATCCAATGTTCCTTGTACTCGAGGAATGGATTGAGAATGACTTCCTTCTCAAAAAGAGGGTCTTGGTATTTTGACTCTGGATCTTCGAGATAGCAAGAAAACCTAGCCCCAACTCGCATATGCTTTTCAAGACAGGGCAAAAGAAAGGCGAACAACCTGTCGCTTCGTCCAGGCAGTTCAATTTTCTTCCCCTCTTCCCGTTTGGCTATTTCCGTTTCAGGAACATATTTTTTCAGCTGCTCGCGCGTGATCTGGTGATTTTGGTAGAGATCGAGTAAAAACTTGATCATCTGGGGTTTTTCTTTTTCCGACACTTTCTTAGCGAGATTGTGGAGATCAGCATCAGAGTATTTCATCGATTTGAGCTGCGGCACTTTTTGCAAAATCATCTTGATGATCTGCAACGATTTTTTTACGAGCGGCACCGCCTTTTCGGCCTCTTTCATCGCTTTTTCGATCTTTCCTACTTCTTCAAGAGGATAATCATCGAAGAAGACCGCATCGTATTTGCCTAAAGAAGGAAGCGCCTGCTGCCAAGTTTTTTCGACGATCGTAACGCCGTGATAGTCCTTTGCCCATCTTCTCGCTCTTTCAGCCACGACAGGATCGCATTCGAGGATCGTATGGGTTTTGGGACGATAGTGTTGGATCCTCGTCGCAGAAAAGCCGAGTCCAAAGCCGACTTCCAGAACATCTCCCGACGGCTTAAGAGCGTCGATGCACGCTTCCATATACGGCTTTTCCCAAGCCATCATCACCTGGTAGCGGCCATCTTTGAGAAGAACTTCTTTCCCCTCTTCATCGAGGGTATATTCGAGTTTGCTCATTCTTTCCTCTCCTTGCGCAGGCGACTGTAGTAGTACCACTGCTTTTTTTCGTGCGGAAGCGTCGGGTCTTTTGCCTGTGCGATCGCCGCTTCGAAAACATCTTCGACGCATGGGTCGTGCCTTACGCCCGTGGCCTTGCAGAGTTTCTCGTAGAGCTTTCTCGCCTCGCATTTGGCCAGTTGCTCGATAGTCTTGATGCCCAGGACGTCGAAGTCCTTGATCGTTGCAGGCCCCACAGAGACCAGATCGGAGAGTTTTCTCGAAGTGGGTTTCATGAGTTTCCCTCGTTTCTTGCATGGGATGTTATCGCCTGGATGAGCTGCTCGTAATAAAAAGGAAGAATGGCATGGCCCATGCCTTCGGCAAAAATGAGCTTGGCTCCTGTAATGCGCCTTGCGAGTTCTTCCCCGTGCTCGACAGAGAAAATCGGGTCGCTTGTTCCATGGATCACCAGCGTTGGCACATGAATCATGGAAAGAGAAGCTTTATGCGTATCTAGAGAAGCTTTGATGGCGGGGAAATGATTCTCCGCATGACTGGGATTCGGAATGCGATCTAGAGACTGTGAAACGAGCTTTGAATAGAGATCGTAATCGAAATGGGCCTTACCGCCGCTATAGATCATCCATCCTTCGACAAGCCTATCTATTTTTTCTTTATTCTCCATGGAACTCATGATCACGAGAGTTTCATTGAGATAGTTCATACAGTCTTGGTCGGGCTTTGGCAAAGAGCTGGGCTCTGTAGGATCGACGACCGTTCCCAGATCACACGATGTGATCATGGGAGTAAGGGTAAAAGCGCGATCGGGGAAATAGGCGCCAAAAAGGGCTGTTATACATCCACCCATCGAAGCGCCGACGATATGGGCTTTAGGAATTGCAAAAGCATCGAGAATCCCTACTGCATCTTTCGTCAAATCCATCAGATCATAAGGCGTTTGTTCATAGTCAACCGGGGAGGAGAGTCCCACATCCCGATGGTCATAGCGAAGAACAAAAAACCCTTGATTGGCTAACCGCTCGCAAAATGCCGTAGGCCAAAAAATCCCTTGCGTTCCTGCTCCCATAATCAAGAGAATGGCGGGGTCTTCTTTTTCGCCGAAACTCTCGCACCATAAGCGAAGTTCACCGACATGGACATAGGCTTCTTGCCCCGCGGAAAGAGGGGCCATTAAGCAAAAAAAGGAGAGAAGACTAGAGAAAAATCGTTTAAACATATGTCGAAAGTTCCAAGGAGTTTATGAGTAAAAAGGCTTTCTTTTCAATGCTCATCAATTGTTCAGCGATCGCTTTTTTCCCAATGGAGGCTTACTCAATGCAAAATCCTAATGAAATCCAATTTTCCATCGTTGAAGAAGAACCTATGAAAACCTTTGAAGAGGAAATCGCCTATTTTTTTGGTGTAAGTAACAAAGAACCAATTGTTAATTCTTACATAGGGGCTTTAAAGAAATTAGAAGAAATCGGCTCTAACTGCCCAAAAGAGAAACTTGAGCAAGAACTCGTCCCTTTCCTCGAAGAGGCATATAAAGAAATTTCTGCACAACGAGGTTGGAAGTTTGATGCCCATCAAGCGGCTCTCCTTGAATTGCAGATCATTTTGGGCAACGCCAGCAATGCCAGTTTTGAGAGCGTCCAGGATTTAATGACACAGCTATACGCTCTGGTGTTCGATTCCCATTCTCCGAATATCCGCAAAGCGGCACAGCTAAGAACTTTTCTTTATCAATACAAAGTCGATGTTTTGAAAAAAGAGCAGAAGATTTCCCAAGAGGATCAAAAGCTCATGATCGTCTTGGCGAAGGCGAGTGAAACCTATCTAAATCGGATTAAATAAAAAACCGAATGGCTTGAAACCATTCGGCAAGAAATGCCGGTGACCGGATTCGAACCAGCACCTTATTGCTAAGAGTAGAGTTTGAGTCTACCGCGTCTACCGTTCCGCCACACCGGCACAAAAAATGATAGGTAGTGGAGCAAGGATAAACGGCCTAAGGGTTTAAGGGCAAGGAACTCTAATACCGTTTAAAGCCTTTATTGGCTTTGGGCCAGCTATAGACGACTTTTTCGCCAGAGTCTCGATCGAGACGGACTTGTAGGGAGATATAGGGATAGGGATGCTGGTTATCGTAGTCCCTGCCCTCGTTTCTCTTGTAGAGTTTGATGAAAATCTCTTTGTTATACCAAGGCTGGGTTGTGACATCGAGGTCGCCTTTGTCATAGCGAACGAACTGCTCAAATTCTTTCTTACCCTTATAAAGGGGATGTGCCCTATAGAAGTTGATAATGCACTGGATCGCGGCTTCGGGCTTATTTTCTAGCCCTTGGATATAGAAATCGACCTCTGCGCCGATCATGTGTTTGGAAGTTTTTGCCTTGGTGGAGAAGTCAGCGTAGGTATTGTGCTGAGGGCACCGGTGGCCGCAGGTGATGATGACGCGCTTTCCCGTTTTCACCTGAATTTCGTTCAATAATTCGATGAGAATAGGATAGATGAATTCTTCTTCGCCTCGAAGAGGAAGGCTGTGTTTGCCGGTGCCTCCGCAATCGTAATTATGCTCGACAGAAGCATCGGCTTTTTTTTCGATGTGGGCGGGATGAGCGTTCGATCCTTTGCAGCGGAACCATTCCTTGGTGATCCTAGGAAAAGCGCCGATATAGGCTTCTTCCCAAGGATATTGTTCGCGGGTGCGGTATTCGACAGTCGGAATCGTGTAAACGATCTCATTCTGCCTACGATATATGAATTCACCTTTGGCGTTTTGCTGCTTACGCTTAGCCTCTTCGGAATTCTGCATACCGGAACATGAAACAAAAATGAGCAAAATGGAAAAAAAGATAGGTTTTAACATGAGTATTTTTATAATCCAAAAATAAGGATGTGGTCAAATATGTCTACTCGCAGCGCAATCATCATCGACATGGCTCCTCTTTTCAATGCCCCGCTCGCGCAATATTTGGCGGAACGGGGATTCGAAGTCGCTATCGTCGAACATCCCGCAGAAGCCATCCTCGCCTTGCGGCATAGCAGATTTGATCTTGTTGCCATTGGGCAAGGAGATCCGAATTTTCCTTTCTTTGAACTTTGCTCGCTCGCCAAAGAACTGCAGGCAGGCTGCCATCTTACCATTTTAGGGCCTATTGGCGAAGCTCCTCGTAATTCTCTTGAAGAAGCTGTCGGAGCTTCCAGCGGATTAAAACGTCCCTTTTCTTTACATGCCCTCGAAGAGCTCGTCGAAAAAATTCATACGCAAAAACCGCCAAAACCTGTCGTCCTCGATACTTCGGTTAAGCTTCCAACTGCGCTGATTGCAGAAAGTCCCGCGATGAAAGCGATCGTTCGCGAGCTGCTTTCGATTGCTGATAGCAAAGCCCATGTCTTCCTTACGGGCGAATCAGGAACAGGAAAAGAAATCGTCGCAGAAACATTGCATGTTCTTTCTCCTCGCAAAGATAAACCATTCCTAAAGATCAATTGTGCAGCTGTGCCTGAATCACTCATCGAGTCGGAATTTTTTGGGCATGAAAAAGGGGCTTTCACAGGCGCTTTTGCAAAAAAACCAGGACGCTTGGAACTCTCTGATCAAGGAACGCTTCTCTTAGATGAAATCACCGAAGCTCCTCTATCCTTCCAAGCCAAATTGCTCCGCGCTGTGCAACAACAACAATTTGAAAGGGTGGGCGGTTTTGAGACGCTGAAAGTCGATGTCCGCTTTATTTCGACTTCAAACCGCAATGTGATGGATTTCATCGAACGCAAGCTCTTCAGAGAAGATCTGTTTTATCGCTTGCACGTCATTCCGATCCACATTCCTCCTCTTCGCGAAAGAAAAGAAGATATCTTCCCTCTTGCCAATATGGTTTTGATGCAGGCCTGCAAAGAAAATGGAAAAGCGCCAAAGCGATTTTCTCCCTCTGCCGTTCATCTATTGCACAATTATAATTGGCCAGGTAATGTGCGGGAGCTTTCCAACCTAATCGAGCGCACGGCCATTATGCACCAAGATGACATCATTGAAGCAACCGATCTTAAATGGCGCCATCCGATGCTGAATCGAGAAGTATCGCTTGCGCCTCCTCCTACCCTCGCGGAAATGGAAAAACAGACGATTCTCGAAACACTAACGCGCCTCAAAAATAACCGTTCTGCTGCTGCGAGGAAACTCGGCATCAGCGTGCGTACATTGCGCAATAAGCTAAAAGATTACTCACAAAGACCGTGACGATCAAGATCCAGACTTTTCAAAGAGACTATCAAAATCAGGTCGTTGAACTCATCTCTGCTATTCAGCAAAAAGAGTTCAACCTGCGCATCACCCCTGATGAGCAGCCAGATTTGCGCAATCCCCCAGACTATTATCAGAAAGGAAAAGGGAATTTTTGGATCGCTCTCGATGAGAATAAGGTCGTTGGCACAGTCGCACTTCTTGATATTGGCGGCGATGAGGGGGCGCTTCGAAAGATGTTCGTGCAAAAAGACTATCGCGGAGAAGAGAAGGGTATCGCCAAAATGTTGCTCTATGAAGTCTTACAGTGGGCCAAAGGAAAAAACCTCACGGCTGTTTATCTCGGCGTAACGCCTTTTTTTGTCGCAGCCTACCACTTCTATGAGAAACATGGATTCGTCGAAATTCCCTAAGAAAGATCTGCCCCTTCGTTTTCCCATCCAGAAGCTCGACGATAGATTTTTTAAGTATGCTATAACGTAATCTATGCAAATCCCCCATGTCCTGCTCACTTTAATCCTCGTCATATTTTGGGGGTTCAACTACGTCGTCATCCAATTCGGCCTCGATGGAGTTCCTCCCATTTTCCTGGCTTTTTCGCGTTTCTTTTTGACGAGTCTTCCATGGGTTTTTTTCGTCAAAAAACCGGCGATTCCTTGGCGAATGCTACTCCTATACGGAGTCGTCATGTACGCCTTGCAATTTGGGTTTCTTTTCGTCGGGATGAAAGTAGGCGTGGCTCCAGGGCTTGCGTCTCTGATCCTCCAGCTTACGGTATTTTTCACCATCTTGCTCGGCGTGATATTTTTTCATGAAAGGCCCCATGTCTGGCAAATCGTCGGAGGGATTATCGCCTTTGGAGGAATCGGCATAGTCGCATGCAACACGCGTGGAGAAGTGTCTCTTTTGGGATTAATCCTGCTCATTGCTTCTGCTGTCAGTTGGTCCTTCGGGAATGTCATTTCCAAAAAGCTGGGAAAGATCAATATGCTCTCGCTTGTGCTCTGGGGAAGTTTAGTTGCCTGGCCGCCGCTGCTTTTGCTCTCTTTTTTTCTAGAAGGACCTCAGCAAATCCTCAATTGCCTGCAGAATCTTGACTGGCTGTCAATCGGCGCCATCTTGTACATCACGTACATTTCGACATTATTTGGATTTGGCGTTTGGAGCTGGCTCATCCACCGCTATCCGCTCGGAACAATCGCGCCATTTACTCTGCTCGTGCCGGTCACGGCGATCGTCGGATCGATCTTAGTCCTACATGAACCCTTTCATACCTGGAAAATTTGGGCCGCGCTGCTCGTCATCGCAGGGCTTTGTATCAACTTCCTAGGCCCGAGACTCTTCGGCAGAAGAAGATAGAGATTCCTCTAAATAGAAACGCGTTGCGGTGAGAAAATGGCGCCATTTTTCGAATTCGAGCTCGATTGTCAAAGCGGCAAGATTTCTCTCTAAGCGATTTCTCTCTGTGAAGGCATAGCCGACCGATTCAAAAAGACAGGGATAGGCGTGTTCTTCTTCAAACCTGAGCTCAAGAGCCATCATCTTTCCCGTTGGAAAAACAGAAAGATCTTTTTGCTCTTTGGCCCTTTGAATTTCTTGGAGCATTTCTTCACAGATTTTTTCGATGCGCATTAGACTCAGGCGAAGATCGTTTTTGATCGACTTCAGCCTTTCTTTGGTAATCCCCTGAAATGTTGTCGTTTGAACGATCTGATGGAGGTGGCCTAAAAGATCGCGCTGTTTAGGCGCAAAACGTTTGTTGATTTCTTCGAGAGTGGCAATGGGGAAGCCTTTGATAGGCAGCCCTTGGTCGCCAATGCGGAAAAACTTTCTTTCAGGATTTTGTTTGGCAAATTGGGAAAAGACATTGGCTTCCATTACCCACTTGACAAGGGTAAAAATCGGATTGCCGTTTAGCATCCTTGCGCTTGAGCATCACATCGAGCTGCTCGCGCGGAATAGAAAGGGTTTGAGGATCCACGTTTTTCTGTTCCATGATCCCCGGGGCATAACGCTTAAGGCCCGTATAGGCAAGATCGACGCCGACGAAGACAATAGGATCGCAGCCCATTACATACGCTAATGCTACACTAAGGGTAGTCACGGAGATAGCTTCGGGGCCCATCTCTTCACCCACCGTCTCAGGCCCAAGTTCGAGCTGTTTCTGTAGCCAACTTTCAGCAGATCCACCGGTATTCGTCGGTAAAAAACCTAGCGGGGCATTGAAGGTTCCAAACACCTCGGGATGAATGCGATTGCCAAAAATAAAAGGCACTTCTTGCACAACGCTCGCTTCGAAACGATCGACTTCTTCCCTATTGGGATCGATCGCGATGGCAAGATGCGGGAAGATGCCTAGATTGCCGAGCGCGGTAATCGTCGATCCCCCCGCGAGGATCAGAGCCCGATCTTGCAGAGAGGCGACCCCTTTTAGATGCTGATGCAAAGAAGGGCCGGCTCCGCAGATGATGGCGGGAACGCCTTGAAAAGCTCCCTTCAGTCCCCTTGCATCGAAGGCTGCTGTAAAATGCTCGAGATTTTCCAGTAAATTGCAGTGGATCTCATGCGCGCGGATGGCTTCGGAGAAATACACATGCAGAAGTCCGCTGAACCTAAGAAGTTTTAGTTTGAGCTGCGATAACCGTCTTTTCTTTTTGTCTTTGGCATAGGATTCGATCGCTTTGAAATCGAGCCGTGTCGTAGGGAATTCCCGTGCGCATTGCTTGAGCATCGGTATCCAAGCTCTTGAATGGGGAATGAATCGCACGAAGACTTGGGGGTGGGTAAAGAGATCGTCTCTTCCAAATTTTTGGCAGACATCGATCACAGCGATATCATCTTCGAGAAAGACGAGTTTTCGCCGTGGGTTTTCTTCGAGCCAACTGCGTAAACGATCGAAATGATAGCCAAGCCCAAGTCCGTAGATGTAGAGAATTTCGATGTCGGATAAATGGAGCTCTTTATGAAAACGCTCCATCTCCGCATCGATGCCATCTTCGGCATGAAGCAGTTTTTCCTTACGATGGGCATTTTTCTTTTTCAAAGAGAAGGGATGTTCGACACCTTCCCAAAGAAGACGAAAATGGAGTTCAGGATACCGTTCAAGAAGCATGGGAAACCTCCTTGAGAAGAGTTCCTTTTTCATCCCAAAATTGCTCGATGCCTCTTTTTTTGCCCTGGACGAGCTGAAGTTCCCGTTTCTTTTGGCCACCTGGCCAATAGAGCGTCATCGTTCCTTCTAGTTTCCCCTGAACATAAGGCAAGAGCGTTCGCAAAGTCCCGTCGGGATAATAAAACCGATGTATCCCTTCACAAAGCCCCTTGCGAAACCCCAGAATAGCGTAAAGAACGCCCGTCGGATAATACTGGCGAAATTTTCCTTCGCGAAGCCCATGGTAAAACCAACAGATGGAAAGAAGCACTCCCTTGCCATCATAGAAAAGAGAGGGGCCGTGAAGTTTTCCATCGAGATAGGAACAAAGATGTATGAGGTTTCCTTCCTTCTCTTTTTTTTCAAAAAGGAGCTTGCTCGGATCGAAATCTTCAGAAATCTTGACCCCGAGATCTTCATCCACAATGACGAGCATGTCGGGATGCAATTCATACTTGTTCATCTTGCATCTCCCTGATCACGCTCCTGCAGAAGAGCCATTTCTGCAACGTCATTTGAAATCCAGGATAGGGCTCATCTGAGGTTTCCTGCTGGAAAAGGGGCTGCCAAACTTGCCAAATCGGCTGCAGTAGAAACTCCCAGGCGGGCTCTTCTTCGAGTTCGACCTCGTGTAGAATATACTCCCCGCTTGCGCGAGGATCGGCGGGATACTCCTTTTGTATCTGTCCCAGAAGCTGAGAAACAAGATGATCAGCTGTCTTTAGGCTCTCATGCCATCGATCTACCACTTCTTGAGGAGACTTCGCCAAGTGAATCGGGGCAGCCTGGGAAGGAAAGGAACTTTGTTTTTTCGGGGATGTTTTCAAGAAATCTTCGAGACTCACGTGTTCGACACCGGGAATTTTCCAAGCCTCTTTTGCTGCATTGATCACCCGAATATGGGGATGTCTTTCGATAAACTCAGCGATCCAATCGGCAGCAAGGAGGAAATCCCCTTTTGTCACGCCTTGTGGGGTTTCGATGAGTTTTTGAGAATCATAGGAATGCTCGACACCTGCGGTATACGATTTTCCTTCTGGCAAAGACAAATCGACGCCGATGAGGATAATGGGATTGCACCCCATCATCGCAGCGATGCTCAGGCAAAAAGTGGCGACATTCCATCCTTCTTCAAGGCTCGGCTCATCAAGGCCGAGCTGCTCAGTTAGCCATTTTTCTAGCGGATAGCTGATGCCATCGGCTGCCCAAATCCTCGGTCCATGAACTTCTGAAAGAATTTTATGAGATACCCGTAACGGGAAAAAGAACGGAATAGATGCAGCCGATTCTTTAGAGAAAAGATGCGCAGGAGGATTTGGATCGAGCGCTGCGCCAAAATGCGGCTGTAGACCATTTTCCCACAGCACTTTTACGGCGCTCCCACCCGCAAAAAGAAGCGCGCGCTCCTTGGCCTCCTTGAGAAGCGAGAGATGTCTCTCGAGCGAAGGTCCCGCTCCGCAAATGATCGCAGGAGAATTTGTGTAGCAATTAGCAAAGGAAGAGGCGGGGTAAGCACCTTCGAGGAAGGGAAGATTAGCAAGGAGATTGCTGGCAACGGTCTTTCCCTGATCTTTCACATCGGCTAAAGCCCCTTCCGCACCGATTTGCCAGAATGTGAGCCTATCAAAAAGATGCTCGCCGTGTTTTTTTTGTTCTTGGGAAATCGAAGGAGGAAATGCTAGCTCAAAATCAAAAAACAAATGCCTCCACGCAAGGGATGGCAAGAGTCTTTCTTCTTCTAAGACGAGGAGCTTTCTTGCAGGATCGCTTTGCAGCCAGGAAGAAAAAAGCTCCTGCGCTTCCGCTTCGCTTGTCCCAAAAACACAGAGCGCTTCTTTTCTTTTCATCGAGATACCGCATTACGTAACTGCTCATACGTCGGCAAGCCCTTCTGCAACTTTCCGTCAGGAAGCAATAGTGAAACTCCTGAAGCATCGGCAAGGGCAGAAAAAGGGGCCTGCACAAATGCGTTGTAACCGACAACTTGCTCAATTGCCGCCTGATCGATACGGTCTTCCTTGCATTCGATAAGCAAAAGTGGAAAGAGCGAATAGCGCGAGTGGATGCCTTTGGCAAAGCAAACGACATCCGCTCTTCTCGAGGGAAGCTTCGACGGGTAGTGCTTAAGATGCGGCATTTGATCCAGCGCTTTTTCGACAGCGATATGGGAAACTGGATACCCAAGTTTTTCTGTCATGAGTTGTAGAAGGGTTTGCCGCACGATTTCTTCAGGCGTTTTTGCGACCCATCGTTTCCTGAACCTGTCATAAAGAAGGTTAGGATTATTCGATTTGGATGATTCCGTAGGTGCCATCTTTGCGCCGGTAAATCACTTTGAGCTTCTGATCCTCTTCTCCTTTGAACACGAGAAATTCGAAACCGGATAGTTCCATCTTCATGATCGCTTCTTCGGTCGTCAGCATTTTGAGAGGAAGAGTTTTTTTCTTGATCACGGGTTGTGGAGCAAGAGACTGTTTTTTCTTGTTAGCAGCTTCGATTTCAGCATTGAATTCTGCGAGCTCGTCATAGGGCCGATTGACGACATTGACCTGCATATCGACAACAGCGAGCTTTTTCTTGTGATGGTCTTGGATGCGGTCTTTCCAACGGCGGATCAAGGCCTGAAGCTTGTCGATCGCTTTATCGATAGAGACATACATGTCCGTACTCGCAGCATGTACTTTAATCCGGAAGTGCTCAAATTTGAGGACAATATCCACTGTATGTTCGAGATGTTGAATATCCATGACCACTTGCATATCCATGAGATGGCTGTGGATTCTTTCGACTTTGCCCATTTTTTCCCATGCATAGTTCTTCATGGCATCGGTCACGAGGACATTCCTGCCGATGATGTTGAGACGGTAGCCTTGTGCTTCTTCTTCAGCGAATTTCGATTTGTCGACCATAAAAATTCTCCTTACAGATTTTGACTATCTTATCACGAGCCTCTGTTTTGCATGAAGGTTTCCTAATTGTCCACAGGCTGCCATGATCTGTTGACCTTTGGAATGGCGAAGAAATGTTTTATAGCCCCGCCCTCGCAGCTTTTTCATGAACGCTAGGATAGCTTCTTCTCCGGGCGGTGCAAATCGGTCATTGCTCTGCGGATTATAGGGGATCACATTGACGCGAACACGGAGTCCTTCTAGATAGGAGGCAAGCTGATCGGCATGCTCAAGAGAAGCGTTGACTCCTTCGATCAGCACGTATTCCGCGAGGATTTCTCTGCGGGGATGCTTGCAATAGGCCATCATGAATTCTTTTAAAGCCGCCATGTTCCACTTCCGATTGACCGGCATCAGTTTTTGCCGGATCTCGTCATTGGGCGCATTGATGGATACCGCGAGATTGAGGGCTGGATCCATTTCCTCCATGAACCTTTTCATCGCATCGACTTTGCCGCTTGTCGAAACTGTAATCCTACTTGGTCCGAAGCCAAGTCCCGAAGGCTCTGTTAGAACCTTGATCGCAAGGGCGACTTCTTCGAAATTGTCGAGCGGCTCGCCCATTCCCATAAAAACAATATTTCTTACCTGCGCTTTGAGAATGTAGCGGGCATAGAGTACTTGGGCTACGATTTCTTCCGCTTTGAGATGGCGAAGGAGACCCATGCGGCCGGTTTCACAAAACGAGCATCCCATGCGGCATCCGACTTGCGAAGAAAGACAAATCGTCGTGCCCGCTTCCATGGGAATGAGCACCGATTCCGTCTCCAATCCCCCTTCGACGCCAAGCAAAAATTTTGAAGTCGCCCCTTCTTGTTTGGCCGGCGCTTCTCCAGGAAACGAGACATTGGTGCAAGCTATGATCTCTTGTACGAGCTGTTTAGCTTGCGGCTCGACCCAATCTAAAGAACCGAAATTGCCATGCCGGAACCATTCCGCATAAAGTCTTGCGGCATGAAGGCGCCCTTTGCCGAAACGGCTTTGCACCTCATCGCAAAAACTTTGTTGAGTCTGGCGGAAAAACAGGATTTGGGGGAGCATGATGTTCTGGTTAAGTTAAAC
Organism: uncultured Simkaniaceae bacterium; assembly: GCA_963813105.1. Taxonomy (GTDB): domain Bacteria; phylum Chlamydiota; class Chlamydiia; order Chlamydiales; family Rhabdochlamydiaceae; genus JAGXTH01. Next base: position 238,786 of record CAWEXT010000003.1, on the reverse strand, counting down.
GCACCGAACAGGACTCGAACCTGTAACCACCCGGTTCGAAGCCGGGTACTCTATCCAGTTGAGCTATCGGTGCAAAAAACCGCACCTTTTCTACCAGATAAGGCGATTAAATGAAAGAAGAGCGCAGCGAGGGAATTGTCTTGAGAGCAGTTCCTTATAGCGATACAAGGCGAATCTTGACTGTCCTCATGCCGGAGGAAGGGATCATCAGTTTGGCCAGCAGAGTTCTCTCCCCCTCTTTGGCCAAACTCGCTGCCGCCACGACCCCATTTTCCCGCTCGGAATTTCTCTATCGGCGCGGACGGGGAGAAGTGCATCGGCTCATCGATGCGAGCATGCTCGACGATCATCTTGCGCTAAGATCCGAATCCAAGCGATTAGAGTGCGCAGGTGAAATCATTCAAGTTTTGCTTAAAACACAGCTGCATGGCAAGCCCACGCCAGCTCTCTACGAGCTCACAAAAGCCTATCTGCATCGTATGCAACTTAGCCCTCATCCGCAAAACCTGCTTGCAAGCTTCTATCTCAAGCTCCTCAAACACGAGGGGCTTCTGCGCTGGTCGAATCTCTGCGCTTCTTGCGAAAAACCGGTCGTCTATTTTTGCAGGGGGCGCGGGACCTGCGCCTCACACCATTCGTTGCCCTGCCATGGGGTAAATAAGGGAGAGTGGCAAATGATCGGTACCCTTGCCGATTCCCGGTCCTTTAAGGCGGTCGAAGAGGCCAATGTCCCATGGGAATTCGCGATCAAACTCAAACAATTTATTGACATTCGCGAATAGCCTCTGCAACTCTTTGTATTAAAAGGAGTTACAGTCATATTATACAAATTAATTTAAAATTACTTTTTCCTAATATCGTGTTATTATTATTCAACTAAAACAACAAAACTTAGGTGCATCGATGGAACCCATTCCTCCCCCAGGCCCAGGCGGCAATCCGAATCTATTTAGGATATTCAGCTTTGTATCTCCGAACCTTGATGATGAAGATGCCGTAGAAGAAAAAGAAGACCACGAACCGCCACGAGTGGGACCTCATGCGCAACAAAGCGCAGGAGCTGGTTCACTAGGGCTAGGCGCTGGATCGCAAGGTCTAGGAGCTGGATCTCATGGTCTAGGAGCTGGATCTCATGGTGCAGGTGCAGTGGCACAAAGGGTGATTTCTCCACGCAATTTCGATTTGTTTGGAAATGATGATGATTTCCCTCCAGTCGAGGAACTTAATGCATTGTTTGCACCGCCGCAAGATGGTAACCACGCAAGACCTCAAAACTTGGTAGCAACCTTAGTTATGCTATCTCTACTAAGACAACCTAGCTTTAGAAACTTTCTAGTAAATCCCCCTAGGCAACATGTAGCACCAAATCCTGCTAACACAAGAATGATCAATGATACGCGTCTCACCCTTCTTTCTGTGCAACATAATCTACCATTGTTAATGCGGGATCTCCGTGAGAAAGAACCTCAGCGTTATAAATGCGGAATTTGTTTAGATAGTGCAAAAATTCCTAGCGCTACCAAGTGCGGTCACTTATTTTGTCGCGAAGAACTCAACAAATGGTTTGACACTCGACCCTCATGCCCTAATTGCCGAGTAGCTCTTGCTAAAACGACCGATGTAGTGGCTCTAGATGGACTTAAGAAAACCATCGATGCATGGAAAAAAACTTGTCCTGTATTCGCTAAAAAAGAGACTGCAAAAAAACTCGAAAAGAAATTCCCCAAGCTTTTGGAACAAGAAGCAAAAATGATCTCTATCTTGGAAGATGCAAGAGAGCGTTGTATCCATAAGGAACTACGTGGCGAATACGAGGCTCTCAAAGCGCTATTCAATCTTGTCAAAGAATACAGTAAAAAAATGGAAAAGGACTTCAAAGACAAGCCTGATGAAGTCATCGCGTTTGCCAAGGATACTGTCGAAAAAATGCAGTATTTCTTGAACTCTAAAGAAACAAAAGCTGCCAATGGTCTGATAGAAATTCTGAAAGTTTTCGATAGAGCCGGTCTTTCAAGAGAAGAGCGCATCAAAAAACTCAGCGATAAATTGAAAGAACTCTCACAAAAATTTACTTTTTCAGATCCTAGGACTCTGGAAGTACAAGCATTCGACTTTGTTACGCAATTGGCGAAAAAACAGGAAATTCCTTGTGAACACGAGCACTTCGGCAAACTGGCCTTCAGAAATAAGGAGAGTTGCGATGTTCCCAGCGCGCTCAGAAAAGAAGCACTCCAATTGACGATTCTTTCGCTTGTTTCTAGACTTCTATACCAAAATCAAAAGACGGAAGCTATTCTCCTCTTGAAACAAATGCCAGGATTCGCCGCTTTATTCCCCGAAAGGTCTGTCTCTGCAGCCCAAGTGGATGCGTATATGCAGATCCGCACAACTTAGTAACTCCTGGAATGATCTCCACGGTACCATTTCAGGTAGCTATTGTTGAGCACATTGAAGCCACCGGGCGTTGGATAATCTCCACTGAAATACCAGTCTCCTGAAAAGCCCGGCATCGAACGATGCAAGCCATCGAGGGATTGGTAGATCACTTGGATCGAACCTCTCCAGGGAGATGAAGGAGTGATCAACTTGGCGACCTTCGCAGAAATTTCTTCTAACGTGAATAAATCGTAGATTTTTTTCACAGCATTGAGTTTTTGCGCAGCTGGAAGGCTTTCTTGCTGCGCGCAAAGAGCATGCACTTCATCGAGCACTTTCTCTTGTTTTCTTTCTTTGAGAAGCGCGATCGCCGCTTGGAATGCGACAAAATTCCCCAATTGGCTCATATCGATGCCATAGCAATCGGGATACATCGCCGGAGGAGCTGAGCTGACGATGATGATTTTTTTTGGATTGAGCTTGATAAGTTTTCGAACGAGGAAATCGCGTAGTGTCACACCGCGGATAATCGAATCATCGACGACGACCAAGGTATCTTCGGATTTCACGATCCCACCCGTCACCTCGTATAATTGACTCAGTTGGTTCTTTCTTTTCTGCGCAGAGCTGATGAAGGTACGGACTTTTTGATTCTTGGTGATGATCGCTTCGGCCCTAAGAGGAACTGATAGCAATTTTTCGATTTGTTCGGAGGAAAGATGCTTCTCTTGGATTTCTTGGATCATCGCTCTACGAGAAAGATGCTCTATCTCTTCGACAAGACCTTGAAAAGCTGAAACACTGGAGTTCGGAACATAGGTGAAAACTGTGTGTTCGATATCTCCGCCGATGGTCTCCCATACTTGCTGTGCGAGATTCTTCCCAAGCGCTTTTCTCTCCTGATAAATCTGCGGGTCGGTTGCTTTGCTGAAGTAGATTCTCTCGAAGGAACATTGCCGCTCAGGTAGCGCTTCCTTAAACCTTGTCTCGGTAATTTCACCAGAACGTTGGACAAGAAGAATATGTCCTGGGCGTAGCGCGACGATTTTATCCTCGGCCACATCAAAAACTTCCATGAGGGCAACTCGTTCGGAAGCGATGGCGACCACTTCCTCATTGATCAAGCAATAGCAAGGTCTGATTCCTGCAGGATCGCGACAAGCAAAGACATCGCCTGTTCCAGCTAATCCACAAAATACATAGCCTCCATCCCAAACAGCTGCTGCTCGTTTCAATGCTTCGGAAAAATCGAGTTTCGCAGTTGGATGAGGCACATGGTCATTCGAGGCAACGCATTGGGAAGCGTAGATTTGATCGAGATGATGGCCGATCAAGGAAAGAATGACCTGTGTATCTGATTGGCTCGAAAGGGCAAGCCCCCAATCGTTGAGTTGATAAAACAGATCGGAGGTGTTCGTCAGATTGAAATTCCCCGCGATAGCGAGTTGGCAAAAAGGGACGGCGTGCGATCTTACAAAGGGCTGGCAATATTGGATCTGGGAGCCAGAATGGGTCGCATAGCGCAGATGACCCAAGATCGCCTCCCCGATGAAAGGAGAAAAGCTCTGGGGTTCATCCTCTTCCGGACGGCGCGATCCATGGAGTTCTAGATCCTGGAAAATATGGGCGATGACTTGATCAAGTGAATGCTCTCCCGCCAATCGATAGGAATGCACATATTCCTGTCCTGAAGGGATATCGAATTGGACGACGGCGACACCCGTGCCGTCTTGGCCGCGGTGACGCTGCTTTTCTAAAAGGAGCAGAAGCTTTTTCGTCCCCCAAGCGGGATCCTCATAACGATCGGCATAATAGGCGATCGGTTTCCGAAGGCGGACAAGGCCTACGCCGCATTCATGCTTGATGGGATCGGAGGCTTGCAGGGAAAAAATCGCAGATACTAGAAAAAAAAAGAATGCGATCTTGACTCTTCGCATGATGACCCCCGGATCAAATGGATAGACCAAACTTTATCGCGAAGGTCAAAAAGAACAAAGGGAAGAAATGCGAAAGGGGGGATTCGAACCCCCAAGAGTATGACCTCGCTACCACCTCAAGGTAGTGCGTCTGCCAGTTCCGCCACTTTCGCAAAAACGAAAGGCTAAAGTGTAATCCAGCCTTTCTTTTTTCTCAATCATCTTGCAAGAAGCTTCAGCATTTTGGTCGGAAAGGTCGGGTGCTGAAGCATCAAGGTAGCGAAGAAAGTCGCAGGAATAGCGAATCTCGCCCCTTTATTAAAGTTGTAGATCTTATGGAGGATATTCAAGATCGTCAGCATGAGTAGGGCTGGGTAGCAAACCTGCAAAATCGGGGCGAGCATCCGCACGATGCCGGAAAAGCCGATGAAGCAGAATGCAAAAGCAACCCCTAGAGTTGCGATCAGCCAAATGCGGTAGTCGTATTTTTCTTTGAAAACCTCTTTATGCACGAAATCGGCAAAGACGGCGGTCAAGGCGATCGAGGTCGCGATGCAGGAAACGAGTACGCAAAGGCAGGTAAATGCGCCGCCCCAAGGGCCGATGACGGTCCACGCCAGTTTGCTAAATAGGATTTCCGGCGCTACACCGATAAGACTTTCTTGATAATGCGCCGCGAGGAAACTAAAGCCGATGTAGATCGAACCGATGAGGAAAGCGCCGATTGCGCTTGCTTTGAGCATGAGCTTGAAAATACGCTTTTCGCTTCCGACCCCTTCGAAATGCTCGGGATGTTTCTTCTGGAGTAAGGAAACGACGATGGAAGAGAAGAAAAATGCCGGCAGGAGGTCGAGGGTATTATACCCTTCTAAAAGACCATGGGTGAAGGCTGCGCCCGATGTGAGGTCGCTAATCTGCATAGGAGGCGCCTGCAAAAGACCTTTCATGATGATCGTCGCGGTCAGGATGATCAAGGCGGGGGCAAAGATATAGCCGAGAATCTGCATAAGCCGGTTTTTCTTCACGGTGCAAAAGAAGATGAATCCGCAGGCCAAGATCGCAAATAGCCACATGCTCAGATCCGGTAAAAGAAGCTTGAGCGTCGAATGAGACAGGGTGAGGCAGCGAGGGATAGCGCCAAAAGGTCCGATCAAAGCCAAAATGAAGAGGGCGACGAGAAAGCCCGGTAGTTTTCCGGCGCGTGAAAAGAACTCGCGCACGTCCCCTTTATAGAGCGACATGGCTATGACACCGATAAAAGGAATGATCACCGCGGTAATGAGAAGGCCGAGAAGCGCCCAGATATTCATGTCTTTTGCGAATTGCCCGATGGCCAGTGAGAATACGATGTTCCCCGCGCCGAAGAACATTTTAAACATGGCGAGTCCGGCGAGAAGCGATGTGCTGCGTGCTACTTTCATAGTTTACCTCTCATTTGAGGACGAAAACAAAATAGTAACAAAAAAAATCACTGAATTAAAAAATTGTTTAGAAGGATTATAGGACGAAATAAGTTTTAAGGCAAGCAAGCCTATTCAGAATTAGGGGCTTATTTAATCGGCTTTGTAAAGTATATTTTTAATGCCCTCTAGGGTATACTCAGGGATATGCGCTGCACAGGTTATTGTACTGCTTCCTCTTACGACATTCCGCGTCTCTTTCAAACTCACGGAAAAATGGGCCCCGTCCAATTATATAAGGACACGCTCCATTTTCAACTCCGCGAAGATAAGAGAGTGCGCGGCGACGTCTTCTATTTTGCTTACGGCGCCGTCGTGTTCTGGGGACTTACCCAAGAAGAGGAAAGACGATTTTTGAGCGATCTCCGGGAATTCGAAAGGGATCCCTGTTCAAGGACCGAAGACGAATTCACCTTTGTATTTGGGGAATCGATGAAAATCGACGAGGATGAAATCGTCCTGCAAAATAAGGGCGCCCTTCCCAAACTCGCCATCTCGCATGGAATCGCCCAGTCGGTCAAATTGAACGTCTTTGAAGATAGTATTTTTAAGACCTATGAAACGACCAAATGGCTTCCCGATGAACTCGCCGTCAAAGGAAAGATCTCTCTTTCGCGTAAAGCAATTTCTAGAAAAATGGGCGAACTCTTCATCGAGCGCAATACGATCAATATCCATACGGAGATTCTCGATATCCCCGAATTCTTCTGGGAGCACCCTGAATTAGAGACTTTCTATCGCCGCACCGCGCATTACCTCGATGTGTCGAAGCGAGTCGAAGTCCTCAATAGACGCCTGAATGTAATCCATGAACTTTTCGAGATCTTGCGCAACGAGCTCAACCACCAATATTCCTCTCGTCTAGAATGGACGATCATTATTTTGATCGTCATCGAGGTCTTCCTCGCGGTCTTGCGCGATATCTTCCATGCTATCTAAATTCTTTATCCTTCTCGTGAAACTCTACCGTTGGACCATCAGTCCCCTCATCGGGAATTGCTGCAGATTTTATCCAACCTGTTCGGCCTATTCTCTTGAAGCTCTGCAAAAACACGGCGCTTTCAAAGGGGCATGGCTTTCTATAAAACGGATCGTCAAATGCCATCCTTGGAATCCAGGCGGCGTCGACCTCGTTCCTGAAGAAAAGAAAAAACCTTAATTTTTTTGAGGAATCTGGAGCTGCTGTCCTGGTTTTAGCCGCTCGGTTTCTAGATGATTGGCTTTGACGATCGCTTCAATCGATACGCGATGTTTTTTGGCGATCTTCCAAAGACTATCGCCAGATTGGACGATATAGAGCATTTGGGATTTCTGGCTCTTTTCCATGGGACTTGGCGGAGGCGCTACTACCACGGGTTTTTCTAGAGCCGGGGCCGCTTTCGGTAAAGCTCCCGGACAGAATCGCTTGATCGCATCCAAGAGTTGAAAAGGATTCGGCATCGCCTCGCCTGCCTGGGCATAAAGTTTCCCCGCGGCGACGCGGATGACATTCTCTCCACGGGTACTGCAAAGAAGCGCCTTAGCAAGGCCCATGGCATGTTTTTCCGCTAGATTGGCATTGTCCAAGACAAAAAGAACCTGATCATCTGTCAGCCGTTTGAGAGTAAATTCGCTATCGCAACGTAAAAGGAGCTGCGCCGCCTTTTTCGAATGCTGCTGCAAATAGTCCACAAGAAGTGTTCGGCATCGATCGACCGATAGGTCTTGGCTTTGCTTTTGTTGCTCATATAAAGAATTCAGCGTCTGCCAATCGCCTTGTGTCACCAACTCAAAAAGTTCTTCCTTCGGTATAACGGCGCCGCTTCGGCTAAACAGGGTCGTGATCGAGATATATTCAGGGCTTAAAGCAAAGGACTCGATGAGAAGCAGATCGGGAGTTTTATTAGTCGCAAGAGCCCGTTTGATCTCGAAAAATAGACCCTGGCTAGTGAGGGGCCATTTTTCAGTTCGGGCATATTTGATGATCGCTTCGTAATGTTCATCAGTGAGCCCGGGGAAAATCGCTAAATCGATCGACTCTCCTTGCGGATGTCGTGAAAAGAGAATTTGACGTTGTTGCAAGGCAGCGCCGTTCAAGGCTTTTTCTAGGTGGAATTGATGGAAGGAAACAAGGATAGCAAGAGCAAAATCGCGCTTTAAATACCCATCTTCAAGATTTTGTTTGTCGCTAAGTAGTTCAACGAGTTCGGAAAAGTTTTTTTCGCAAAGGAGCCTTAAGATCTCGGCATTGTTGATCGTCTTTTCCGCCGTTTCGGTCGAAGGGGGCGAGGCGAAAGCGACCTGGGCCTTTTGTCCGCGAAGAAGAAAGTATCCAAAAGTCGCTAATAGAGCGACATTCAAGGCCACGCTAAAAATCAGCGCCTGCGAAAGAAAACCGCTTCGCTTTTGCCAAATTCCCTTTTCCATGGTAGTATTTATCTTCTTATGAACAATTTTTTTCCAGAACTCCTATGAAAGTACCACTTAGCTGGCTGCAAGAATATATCTCTATTACGCTTTCACCTGAGAAAATTGCTGAAGGTTTGACTTCGCTTGGGTTGGAAGTCGATGCCATTTTACAGCGCGAACTTCCCTTTGAAAACGTGGTCGTCTGTAAAGTCCTCGATGTAAAACCTCATCCTTCCGACAAACGTCTACATGTCGCCACGATCTTCGATGGCCAGCACAATTTTCAAGTTGTATGCGGCGCAATGAATTGCCATGCCGGCATGATAGCGGCTTATGCCAAAGTCGGCGCTGTTGTTCGCGATTCCGAAGGAAAAATTCTTACGATCAAGAAGACCCATTTGCAAAATGTCGAATCGGTCGGCATGCTCTGCTCCGCTGATGAACTCGGCCTTGCCTCCTCTCGCGATGGAACCATCTTGGAAATCGACCCAAAGGCAAAAGAAGGGACGGATGTCAAAGAACTCTATGCGGAAACGATTTTCGAAATTTCTCTCACGCCAAATTTAGGTCACAATTTGAGCATGTTCGGGATTGCAAGGGAACTCTCTGCAAAATTTTCCCTGCCTCTCAAATTTCCCTCTACGCCCGTCCCAGAAGATGCCGCGCATTCTATCCAAAAGACCGTAAAGCTCGATGTCGAATCAAAAGATCTCTGCACACAATACGCGTGCAGGCTGATCAAGGGCGTGCGACTTGGTCCTTCTCCCGCATGGCTTAGGACCCGCCTAGAAGCGGCAGGGCAAAAAAGCATCAATAACTTAGTCGACATCGGCAACTATGTCATGCTCGAAACAGGTCAGCCTCTGCACTTTTTCGATGCCGAGAAAATCGAAGGGCATCACATCCTCGTCAAACAAGCGAAAAAAGAAGAATCCATCGAGCTATTGGATGGCACTACCTGCAAAATCCCCGAAGGAACTCTTTTGATCTGCGATCCGAAAAAGACCCTTGCTATCGCCGGCATTATGGGAGGGAAAACTTCTGCCATCCATGATACGACGACGCAGATTCTCATCGAGTCGGCCTGTTTTTCACCTCCCTTGATCCGAAGGACGAGCAAGAATCTTGGCCTGCGTACCGAAGCCTCCTATCGGTTTGAACGAGGAACAGATCCGGAAGGCGTCCTCTTCGCTCTTGAAAGAGCAAGCTCGCTCGCTCTCCAAATCGCTGGTGGGACAGCAATGGCGGGGATACAAAAATTCTCCACGCCTTTTATCCCTAAAAAAATCCTATGCCGCGTCCCTCGTCTCAATGCCTTTTTGGGAACTTCTTTGAGTCAAAATGAAGTCATCGAACTCTTCAAGCGGCTCTTTATGACTGTTGCAGTCAAGGACAACGATCGGCTCGAAGTGACGGTACCTTCTTTCCGCAATGATCTTGCAATTGAAGAAGACCTTTTTGAAGAAGTCGCAAGACTCTACGGGTACCACAATATTCCTAAGACACAGGGTCGGCACGTCAGCTCGCCGATTTGCGACGCGCCTCTTTATACGTTCGAAGAAACAATCCGAACCCAACTGATTGGAGAAGGATTGCAAGAATGCATCACTTGCGATCTGATCAGTCCAACCGAAGCGCGCCTCACCCTAGAACGAGGAATGAGCGAAGAGTCCCTTATTCAAGTTCTCCATCCAAGCTCGGCCGATCAGTCGGTCTTACGCCCGTCTCTACTTCCCGCAATGCTCAAAGTCGCCCGCTTCAATCAAGATCACGGTACAAGCGATCTATCCCTTTTCGAGATCGGAAAAATCCATTATCGAGAAGAGGGACACTTCAAAGAACGGCTAATGGCCGCTATCGCTTTGAAGGGGAAAGCAGCTCCTTATCACTTCTCTCCTAAAACACCGCCTGTCGATTTCTTCGATCTCAAAGGACTCATCGAGAATCTTCTGATCAGCATTAAGGCTCCATCAGCACAATTCGATATTTCCCATCTCCACTCTTTTCATCCTTTCCGGCAGGCCAAGATTCTTATCGGCGAAAACGCGATAGGAGCAATCGGTCAGGTGCATCCTGAAACGCTTGCACTACTCGAAATTAAAGAGCCTGTTTTCTTTGCCGAGATCGATCTTATGCAGCTCTCTCTGCTGGCCGGGAAAAACTGGAAATACGCTGCAGTTCCTCCGTATCCTGGATCGGAACGTGATTGGACGCTCACCATTAAAAATACCTTCCCTGTTAGCGGACTACTCGCAGTCGCGAAATCTGCCGCTTCTCCATTTTTAAACGACATTTTCCTGCTCGATATTTATGAAAGCGAGCAATTAGGTAAGGATAAAAAAAATGTCACGCTGCGCTTCTTTTACCTCGACAAAGAGCAGACAATTGAGCAAGCTACGGTCGATCGCGAACATGCGAAGTTAAAAGAGCAAGTAGCAGAAAAATTGAAGGATTACGTATTGTAGCTTTAAACTACGCGCTCGTGCGGACGCATTCCTATACTTGTTCAAAAGCGCGTGTAAACAACGGATCGGGTCATGAAGTACAAAGCTCCTGTTTTTCTCGGCATCGCTTTAGCGCTGTTATCAGCGTGCAATGATAACAAAACTTCCGATGCTGTCGTCTCCAAACGCTATATTCACAAATATGGCTATGCCGTATCCCAAGAAGAATGGGAAGCGCGCAATTATCCAGGCCAGGTCATCACGACGCTTCGTGATGGCATCACGGTCACAACGACCTATGAGCATGGTATCTTGCATGGACCTTGCACTTATACCTACCCACATAGCCAAACCGTCGAAACCTATTTGCTCTATAAAAATGGGGACCTCGTCAAGGAAATCCGCTATGACAGACAGGGAATGCCTCTTCGCGAGAAAGTCTTCTTATCTGCCACTCGCTACACCCTTACCACTTGGTATTCAACGGGAAGCCCTTTGAGCATCGAAGAATTAGCCAATGATGAGATCATCGATGGACAATACTTCACGGCGAGCAATGAAACCGAAGCCCGGATCGATAAAGGCAACGGCAATCGCGTACGCAGAGACCCGAGCGGCGTCTTGCTCTCTCGCGATGTATTCGAAAAAGGCTACCTAGTGAAGCAAGAGACCTTCTATCCTTCAGGTGTGCCTTCAGGCATCGCCCAATACTACATGAATGAAGTGCAAGGCGAAAAAAGAGTATTTGCCGAGACCGGCGAACCGCTTTCCATTGAAGAATGGAAAAACGGAAAACTTCATGGCCTTTCCACCTATTTCAGCAACGGCGTCAAAATCAGCGAAGTTTCCTATCTCAATGGCCAGAAAAACGGTCTTGAGCGTCACTTTGTCGATGGCGATATCGTATCTCAAGAGATTGCTTGGGAAAACGATCAACGCCATGGCCCAAGCGTCTACTACGCCGAAGGCTATTCAAGAACAGACTGGTACTATGCTGGCAGCTTAGTCTCCCAGCGCCGTTTCGAAGAGCTTGCTAAGCTCGATGAAATGATCATGAACATCTCTCCCGAAGTCATGGTCGGCGGCAAGTGAAACCCCCTATGCAATCCTCTCAGCTTGCTGAGAGGATTGCGTCCTCTCCAGGAATCCACATCGATCTCTTCTGTACGCCCCAAGGTTTAAAACGGGCTCATTTATCCCTTGCCTCCTCGTTCACCTGCTCATTTCATGGCGACTATTTCCGAGAGGAAATCCTTCGCTGGCTAAACTCCTATGCGCAAAAAAAGCCAGGGGTGATCGATTTTCCTTTCGATGATGAGGATTTAACCGAATTCCAGAAAAAGGCTCACCCGCTACTGCGGGCGATCCCTTTCGGTAAAACTAAGTCTTATGGGGAAATCGCTACTGAACTCGGCGGAGTCCATTTATCGCGCGCAGTTGGAAGCGCCTGTGGAAAGAATCCCTGGCCGCTCTTCGTGGGATGTCATCGGGTGATTGCAGCATCAGGCGCTTTAGGAGGCTTTGGCTATGGGCCTGATTTCAAGCTTCTTATGCTTAATTTCGAATCTTAGCGAACCTTTAGCTGATCATTGCTACCGCTTCCTGCATCAGGACCGGTTGTATCTTCTTCGAGAATGACCATCCTTTCAAAATCCTGGCTTTTACTTTCTTCTTTATTAGGACTTTGACAAGCAGCAGCCCCGAGCAAAGAAAACATAACTAACAGAGTGTTTTTCACGACAACCTCCAGCATCTATTGTCTCATATTAGCCACTTGTCAGAATTATGGCTAATACCTATATGAGCGGAGTAGGGGTACTATGCAAAAGCCGCACCTTCTTAAGAAACTCGCTGAACTCGAATCTCTGAATGATCAGCTTCAAGCGGAGATCAGGGAACTCGACCGTTTAATGAAGGAAATCGGTTTTTCAGAAGGACTCTCCACCCTCAAAAAAGCTGCCGTTGAAATCCTCGACGACTCTCAAGAGATCTAATCCAACAATTGTCTCAGTTCGTCCATCGTGATCCCTTCTCCTGCTTCCATATCCTCGAGTAAATCTCCCATAAGGTTCGTCTTGTGTTCTTTAAGACGCATCATTTTTTCCTCGATGCTCAAGGCAGTGACATAGCGACGGGCAATGACCGGAGCTTTGCGCCCCAATCGATGCGCCCGATCGATGGCTTGCCTTTCGACGGCTTCATTCCACCACGGATCGAATAAGAGCACGTAATCGGCTTTCGTGAGGTTGAGTCCCACCCCTCCGGCTTTCAAGCTGATAAGGAAGATCTTCGTCTCGGGATCTTCTTGGAACTGACGGACGACCGCTTCCCTGTCCTTTGTTGATCCATCGAGATAGACCATTTTCCAGTCCCTCATTTTGACTTCATTGCGAATGAAGGCGAGCATCGATGTGAATTGGCTATAGATAAGAACGCTTGCCCCTTCCTCGATGATCTCTTCGAGGTCCTCGAGAAGACGCTCCATTTTACCGCTGGTGTTCACACTCCCATCGAGTAAAGCAGGATGGCAGCAGATCTGCCGTAAACGGAGGATTTTTTCGAGGATTTCCATCCGACCGAGCGTCCCGGAGGCGCTTTCTTTGCGGTTTTGCGCCACCATCGATTCATAGAAGTGTCTTTGGTCTTCCTGCATTTCAACCCAAACAATTTGTTCGAGCTTGGGAGGAAGCTGGTCAGCGACGAGCTCTTTTTTTCTTCGTAAAATAAAAGGAGCGATGAGTTTTTTGGTTTTTTCGATGTAGCGTCTGTCGACTTCGCCCGCCGCGATTTTGGCGCGAAATTCATTTCTCTCCCCTAGCAGCTCCGGCAAAAGAAAGCGAAATATCGACCAAAGATCCTCAGCGCGGTTTTCGATGGGCGTTCCGCTGATTGCAAGGCGAAATTGCGACTTGAGGGTACAAACGATGCCTGCAATTTGGCTGTCAGGATTCTTGATCACTTGCGCCTCATCGAGAATGACGCAAGAATAGCTTCGCTCAGCAAAAAGCTCGCGGTCCTGCCTTAAAAGGGCATACGAGGTAACGATCGCTTCCTCACCTTCCAATGAGGATTTTCTCGAAGATCCGCTATGTACATAGAGCGCTCGTCCGGGCAAAAACTTTTCACATTCTCTTTGCCAATGGAACAGAAGCGATGTCGGTGCGACGATCAAGATAGGTGACTCTCGAAGAAGCGATAGCAAAGCGAGAACCTGCACGGTTTTGCCAAGTCCCATTTCATCGGCGAGAAGGCCTGAAAGTCCCTGTTTTTGCAAAAGAGAGAGCCATTTGAGTCCTTGCTTTTGATAAGGATGCAGCGTGCCCGAAAATTCTGGCGCAGGCTCGATCGTTCCCATTTCCGTGCCTTCTGCAAGTGCGAGAGCTTCTCGTAAACCGCCTTGAGGAAGAAGCTCTTTCATGAGCGCGAAACGGGTTTTGCTCATGGTTAGGCGACCTTCTTCGATCTGAAAAGCGTCCATTTCGGCAGGAAATGCCGCAGAATCGATCAGACCGATGGTATTGGAAGAAAGTTCGAGGAATTTCTCCCGTCTTTGAAAAGCCCCCGCTACTTCTTTCACATCGATCTCGTGCTCGCCAAAATGCACTTTGCCGCGCAAACTCAAGCAGGTCCTCTCTTCTTCGAGCTGAAGCTGGATATCCTTCTGCCTAATCACACGGCGCCCCTCAAAATCGAGGATCTTCCAGCCGATATCCAAAAGGAAACTCAAACTGCTCGCGACCTTGTCCATAGGGCAATAGTAATGCGAAGAGTCGACGATTTTCGCTTGGAAACCCGTCTCTAAAAGATCCTTCTCCCAGAATTTTTCTGCTTGGGTGTCGCGCCAAGACGCTTGGGGTTCATGAAAGGCGATTTCTCCTTTCGCTCCATAATCGAGCCAAAGATCGGCAAATGCTCCGAAGCGATCTTTGAGTTTGAGGATGGGCCAGACCTCCTGTTTTTTTTCCTCGAGATTGGGAAAAATCGCATGAGGCGCTTCTTCCCCTTCTTCTCGGAGCTCCTCTCGCCACCTTTCTAACTCCTCTCGATTAAGCGTCGCAGCCGGATAGAGTCTTTCTAGCCAAGCGAATCGAACATCTCTGGAGAGCTTCTGCAAAAGGGGACCGCGAAGCACACAGGGAGGAAGAGTGGGCAAAATAGCGGCGGCTTTATGCAAAGGATCTTTTCGATCGCGCTCGAGAAGCATCCCTTCCGCGCGGAATTGATCGCCCTCAGCTCGGATTTCGATCTGCAGGTCTAACTCGGTAAAAGGATCGAAGAGGATCTTTTGCCCGCCTATTTTGAGGCGTCCTGTTCTTGCAAGCTTGGCAAGGATGTCCAGAGCATGGCTACTTTTGAGCGGAATTGGCGCCGTTGGAAGACCGCTTACGCCGAGCAACTTGAGCAAAGCAATGTCTTCTGCGGAGACCGGAGCCTTGCCCGCTGCATTGACAAAGAGCTTGCCTTGTTTGCTTTCTAATGAATAATCGATGGCCATGACGAAGTTAAAGGTGTGGAATCAACAAACTACTTGGGAGCAAGCGGAGGAGGTTTGGGCGGAAGGAGCAAAAAAAGCCGCTGCCGAGCGCCCCCTGAAAACCCTCTCGTCCTTGCCCAAAATGCCGGGGATGACCCCCGATACCGCCCGTTTTCTCAAATGGAAAGCGCTTCACTACATCATTAAGCACGATAAAACCCATGTCATTCGTCGTTATTTGCTGAAGTTCAGGTATCTTTTCCGGCTGCTCGGCTCGTATTTTCGCCCTAGTTCCTTCTTTCGGCAAGGTGATTTTTTCCTTTATGGCGTCCGCGATTTCGCCGAATTTGAAAAAAAGCTTACCTGCCCAGATACTCTCGTCGTCGTCGGGTTTTCCTACTGCCATAAGCCGTTCGAATGTCCTTCCGGCAGATTTTCGGCAGCTTGCATTCACGACGCTAGCCACCCTGTCTGCAGGCAATGTTCGATTGGCCAAATGATGCATGCTCTTCCCGATTCAGAGCGCATTCTTCCTCTTTGCATCACGACCATTCATCATATCGGCGAAGAAATGTGCAAAATCCGAGCTGAACACCCCAATAAAAAGATTACCTTTCTCATCACAGCTTGCGAGATGACCCTTACGATGTTCGCCGATTTTGGCAATATGATCGGCATCCAGGGCGTTGGCGTGAGACTCGATGGAAGGATCTGCAATACGATGCAAGCGTTTCATCTCTCGGAAAACGGCATCAAACCCGGCCTAACAGTCGTCCTTCCCGATACCCAGAAGCAAATGCTACGCTGGATCCGGCTCCTTCACATATAAATGTTTTCTTCTGTAGGGCTTTGGCCGCTCGCCGCTCTCAAACGGGCGTATCCGCGGCGCCAGTTGGCATTCATTGCAGCAACAGCCTTGATAGGCATTGGCGCACTCTGGGCAAGAGAGAAATAGCTCATTGCAATCCATATTCGCGCAGTTGTAGTACGTTTCCGATGCGATAGCACAATGGTGGCAGTTTCCAATGGCAGGAGCCGGCTCTTTTTCGCTGATCGGCACCGAAACGCGGTCATCGAAGACGAAGAGTTTACCCAGCCAGCCTTCGCTGCCTTTCTCGAGGCCGTACTGGATGATCCCCCCATCGAGCTGGTAGACCTTCTCAAACCCTTCTTTTTTCAGTAGGGCGGAGTAGAGTTCGCAACGGATTCCCCCCGTGCAATACATCATGACTTTCGTGGTTTTCGGGTCCCGCTTTTCTTTGAGCTCTTTTGCGTAATCGGGGAACTTGCGGAAGGCGTCGAGCTCGGGCAGCTCTGCCCCTTCAAAACGTCCCAGCTTCCACTCATAGTCATTGCGGACATCGAGAAGGAGAGTATCTTCATCCCTTTTTTTGAGCATTTCACGCCAGAGGGCCGGGGGGACGTGTTCACCCCCTTCTTTGGGATCGACCTCGACATCGAGCGCGACGATTTGCTCTTTTCGCTTCACGGTGCAGCGAGGGAAGACGTGTTCATGGTAAAAATGAAGTTTAAATTCGACTTCGGCAAAGCGGGGATCGCTTTTCAGCCACGCCATATATTCTTGGGCTGCCTGGGACTTGCGCTCATCTGCCCATTGATTCCCTCTTGGGAAATATAGATGCGGGCAGTCACATCGCGTGTGCTAAAGAAATTTTTATGCTTTTCGACCTCGCTATCGGGATCCTCGATCGGCGTGAAAATATAGTAGGCAAGAATATAAATCTTTTTTTCGTCTTCCATCGAATGTCTTCTTTTTATGAGGACAAAATGATGCCCTCGCTCAGCGATTCAGACAAGGAAAACTTGTCTAAAAACCTATCCTGTATTATCGTTACTTTCCTTATTTATTGTAATTCTCACTTGGAGAAACTTGTTCATGGCTCGCTATACCGGCCCAAAAAACCGCCTCGCCCGTCGATTCGGCGCTAACATTTTCGGCAAAGCCCGAAATCCCCTACTGCACAAACCCAATCCCCCAGGCCAGCACGGCGCTAAGCGCAAGAAAAAGTCCGATTTCGGCGCCCAGCTCGAAGAGCAGCAAAAACTCAAAGCTCTCTATGGAATGCTCAGCCATAAGCAAATGGTTCGATGCTACCAAGAAGCGGCCCGCATTAAAGAAAACACCACGCACGTTTTCATTCAGCAGCTCGAGTGCCGCCTCGACAACATCGTCTACCGCTTGAAATTCGCACACACGATCTTCGGCGCCCAGCAGCTCGTTGCCCATGGCCATATCTTGGTCAACGGCAAGAAAGTCGACCGCCGTTCCTTCCTCGTGCGTCCCGGCATGACAGTGTCCGTAAAGCCAAAATCGCACACCATGGAAATCATCAAACAATCGATCGAAAGCGGCGCAAAATCGGTGCCAGATTATCTTTCGCTCGATGCGACGACGTTCTCTGGAAAACTGCTCTCTCTTCCCTCTCCGGATCAAATACCTCTCGCTCTTCCGGTCAACGTACCGCTGATTTGCGAGTTCCTTGCCCACATGAACTAATTCAGGGCGAAGCAATTTCAAAGGACAGTAGGTTCTCCTACTGTCCTTTTTCTTTTGAAAAATCAGTCTCCGATCGAGTATTCTTCTCTCACTTATGACAAAGCACTTACTCATTGGCGCACATACAAGCGCAGCTGGGGGCGCTCCTAATGCGCTCATCCAAGGACAAGAAATCGGCGCCACCACCATTCAGTTTTTCACGAGCAATCAAAAGCAGTGGAATGCCCGTAAGATCTCGGATGCGGAGGTTGCTCAATGGAAAGAGACTCTCAAGGCAACTGGCATCAGCCATGTCATGAGCCACGATAGTTATCTCATCAATCTAGGATGTCCCAAAGCCGATATGCTCGCGAAAAGCCGCAAGGCCTTTCGGCACGAGCTCGAACGGTGCCAATTATTGGATCTGACCTATCTGAATTTCCATCCGGGTGCAGCGCTCGACGGCCCTGTAGAAGAATGTCTCGATCGGATCGTCGATAGCCTTCTCGAGCTCGAAAAACTCGCCCATCATGGCTCGACAAGATTGCTTCTGGAAATGACCGCGGGGCAAGGTTCGAGCGTTGGCTATAGCTTTGAGCAAGTCGGGTATATTGTGAGCAAGGTACATAGCAAAATCCGCGTCGGCGTCTGCATCGATACCTGCCATATCTTCGTCGCCGGCTACGACATCCGCACAAAAGAAGGCTGGAACAAAACGCTCAAAAAATTCGATGATGAAGTGGGCCTCAAACATCTCTATGCCCTGCATCTCAATGATTCTGTGAAACCCTTCGATTCAAGAGTCGATCGTCATGCTCCACTTGGAAAAGGACATATCGGTCTTGAATGTTTCGAAGTGGTTATGACCCATCCAAAACTTCGCGATCTCCCGAAATATCTCGAGACTCCGGATGGCCCCGAACTCTGGAAAAAAGAAATCGCTATGCTTAGGAAATTCGCCTCATGATGCGCCGCAGGACAAGAATCAGCGATCTCGATGATACGATGATCGGTCAGGAACTCACTATTTGTGGATGGGTGCGAACCACCCGCGACCAAAAGAATTTCGCCTTCGTCGAAATCAACGACGGCTCGACTCTGTTGGGGTTGCAAGTTGTACTCGATGAAAAACTCCCCAAATTTCGCGATCTCGTAGCCCAGCTAACGACCGGAACATCCGTGAGGATCCACGGCAAACTCGTTGAAAGCCCCGGTCACAAGCAGAAATGGGAACTCAAAGCCTCTTCCGTAGAGATCCTCGGCTCCTGCCCAGTCGAAGAATATCCTCTGCAAAAAAAGCGGCATTCCTTTGAATTCCTGCGCACGATCGCCCATCTGCGTCCCCGCACCAACACGCAAGGGGCCGTCCTTCGCGTCCGCAACGCTCTTGCCTTTGCCACCCATCTATTTTTTCAAGAGCGGGGTTTCCTGTATGTGCAAACGCCCATCATCACCGCCTCGGACTGCGAAGGCGGCGGCGAGCAGTTTCTTTGTCACGACACTCGATGTGAATAAGCCTCCACGAACAGCCTCAGGAGACGTCGACTATACGCAAGACTTTTTTGGAAAACCGGCCTATCTCACCGTTTCAGGACAGCTCAATGGCGAAGCGCTCGCTTGCGCCCTGTCCGATATCTACACCTTCGGACCGACATTTCGCGCAGAAAATTCCAACACTTCCCGCCACCTTGCCGAATTTTGGATGATCGAGCCCGAGATGGCCTTTGCCGATCTCGAAGACAACATGGAATGCGCCGAAAGCTATCTCAAATACATCGTGCGCTACATTCTCGATCATTGCCAAGAAGACCTCGCGTTTTTCGATCAATTCATCGAAAAAGGACTTGTCGAACGACTAAAGCATGTTGCAGATTCGCCTTTTGCTAGACTCACCTACACCGAAGCGATCGAGATCCTCGAAAAATCGGACAAAAAGTTCGAGTTTCCCTTTCATGGGGCTCCGATCTCCAATCCGAACACGAACGTTACCTTGCGGAAGAATATTGCAAAAAACCGGTCATCCTCACCAACTACCCTGCAAAGATCAAAGCCTTTTATATGCGCTCCAATGAAGATGGCAAAACCGTCGCCGCCATGGATGTCCTCGTCCCAAAAATCGGCGAGATCATCGGCGGCAGCCAGCGCGAAGAACGGCTCGATCTGCTCAAACCTAAAATCGTCGAATTCGGCCTGCATCCCGAAGACTATTGGTGGTATATGCAGCTGCGCGAATATGGCACGGTTCCCCATGCAGGTTTTGGCGCTGGTTTTGAGCGGCTCGTCCTTTTTGCCACCGGTATGGAAAATATCCGCGATGTCATCCCCTTCCCACGATTTCCTAACCACGTCGAATTCTGAGGTGTCCTCCATGCGCACATTTCTCACTCTTTTTTTCTCCCTGCTCACTACTGTCTATTCCTATGCCCAAGACCTCGCCGGAATGAACGCCATCGTCACCGGTGGTTCGCGCGGCATCGGCGAAGCCTGCTGTTATGCCTTTGCAAAAGAAGGCGCCAATGTCGCTATCGTCGTGGCAAGTAGTGTGTCGGAAGCCAACAGCGTTGCAGCCAGAATTCGCCAGGAATACGGCGTCGAAGCCATCGTCATCCAATGCGATGTCGCCGACCCTGATGATGTGGCCGATATGGTCGATGAAGTTCTCGATGAATTCGAGAGCATCGACATTCTCGTGAACAATGCAGGCATTGTCCATAATTCGCCCGCTGAGAGCCTCTCCTATGAAAACTGGCAGAGGATGATCGATGTGAACCTCACTGGAGTTTTCCTTTGCTCGCAAGCCGTGGGAAGAACCATGATCGCGAGTGGAAACGGCGGTTCGATCATCAATATTTCTTCGATTTGCGGACATATCGTCGTCGAGCCGCAAAAGCAATGCCATTACAATGCTGCTAAAGCCGGCGTCGGCATGCTGACAAAAAGCCTCGCCGTCGAATGGGCAGACTATGGAATCCGCGTGAATGCAATTTCTCCTGGATATATCAACACGAAACTCGTAGCATTCGCTAAAGATCTTCATCCATATTGGATTGAACGAACACCTTTACAAACCTTGGGACATCCCGAAGATATCGCTGAAGCAGTGATTTATCTAGCAAGTCCCAAAGCCAAATTCGTTACGGGAGCGGATTGGCTCATCGATGGAGGCTATGTATGTCCTTGATGGATCTTTTATCGGGAACGCCTTGGTGGGTGTATCTGATTTTTCTCTACTTGCTCTGGATCGGATTCCAGGCGAGCAAGCCCCGTAAAATTCCTCTGCGACGTCTTTTCATCCTGCCCCTTCTGTTGACTGTATGGTCGCTCTATGGACTATTTTTGCGTATGGATGGACGCTATGGCTATTTCGTCGTTTGGATCGTAGCTCTTCTCGTAGGCGGAGCGCTTGGATGGGTTTGGGTCAGAAAATGGAAGGCCACGGTCAATTGGCATGAGAAAACCATTAACCTACCGGGCTCATGGTCGGTTCTGATTTTTGTGCTCATCATCTTTGTTGCGAAGTATTGGTTTGGCTATACCTACTCGGTCAATCCGGAGTCGGTCTATAACCCAACGATTTTCCTTTCCGACGCCATCATTTCTGGTTTTATCACCGGAATTTTTGTTGGCAGAGTTGCGTGCTTTTGTACAAAGAAGCACTAGGGAACGTCTTCAAAATCGCAGCTAAAATCTAGATGGTTGTTCATGGTTTCCTCCTGACTTTTAGACATCCTCTTAGATCCTCCGAATTTTTGATAAATTTATCCGAACAGTGAATTATTATAGGATTCCCTAAAAGTGGACATGAAAATGACTGGGCACAGCATAACAGTAGTCGTTGATTATGATCCTAGCCAAGCCGACAATGCTGTTGTAAGCGAAGGTATCATTGCGTCTATTGCGCATATATTAGGTGAGCGAGATAAGGCATTTTCAATTTTTTTGAAGAATGATTCAGGCAAAGTTTTCGGTGGGATACAAGCATTCTTAGATACTGAATCGGTCTATATAGATGCCATGTGGGTTGAAGAAAAATTACAAAGAAAAGGATACGGCACAAAATTGCTAGTTGCAGTAGAACTAGAAGCTATTAAACATGGATGCAAATATCTAACAGTGGATACTTGGGATTTTCAAGCAGAAGAATTCTATTTGAAAAATGGCTATGAACGCATAGGTGAAGTGAAAAATTATTGGCTTGGTCACTCAAAACTAACTCTCAGAAAAAAATTTCGATGAATGGTACTCGTGACTAGAACCCTACGCAGGCATAGCGCCGCGCTGTTTTTTGCTGGAACTGCTCTAGGCATTTTTGCACGGCGTCTTCCAAAAAGGCGTTAGAATCTCCCATTTGCTTCAGAAGACGGCGTCTTTTGCCATCGACGAGCTGAGCGATTTCTTCCATATTCAAAAGACGTACATTGGGATCTTTGGCAAGAGCCGGATCGATGAGCCTTGGAATGCTGAGATCGATGAGAAGTTGCGGTTTGTCCGCCACATCCCTTTCTTGTTTCAGGATATAGTGCGGATGCTGCGTAGCGCAGATGACGACATCCCACTTTCGCCAATCGCGCAGAACTTCCCAATTAGAGAGAATGATCCCCTTTTCCTGAGCAAAATCTTCCGCTCCTTCGAGCGAGCGACTGCAAAGAGTGAAAGGGGTAACGCCTTTAGCTTGGAAAAAATTGACGATTTGGCGATTGATCCGCGAATTACCTATCAAGAGGATTTCGCCAATTTCTGGCACGATGAGCTCGTAAAGAACGCTTTCAAGGCTCGCAAGCCCTCTTGGAAGAGGATAGTTGGAACGGATCGCTTTGCTAATTTTGAGAGATTTCTGAAAAAGAAAATGGATGGGCCCGCAAAGAGAATAAGCAGAACTTGAAATGCGATAGGCGTTTTTCACTTGTTGCTGGATTTCGGTTTCGGCCAAGATCGCGCTATCCAATCCAGCTGCCACTTTAGATAGATGTAAGAAACAATCGGGGCCAAAAAAGGAATAGAGCTTTTGCTCAAAGGGGGCATCGATGAATTCGCGAAGAACATTGAGAATATCCGAATGGGCCTCAGCTAAATCTTCTGCGCTGAAATAGATTTCTGTGCGATTGCAGGTCGAGAGTAAAACAGTTCCCTCCCGTTTCGGAGAAAGAGCTTGGGCGCTGAAACAATAGTGACACGCTTTAGCTAATTTTTCGCGGATCTCGAGCGGCGATGTTTTAAAATTGATCCCCACGACGCCCACCCGCATGCAATACTCCATCTTTTTGGGTAAAAAAGATGTTTATAGTTTACAGCGTGTTTATTTCGCAAAATTTAATACGTTTTGGATGATGTCGTAGGAAAATCCTCTTCGCAACAGACGTAACTTTGCTTTGGGATCTTGCAGAAGTTTGGGATGTTTTTCTAGATATTCAATGAGCACTTTCTTTTCGTCGAACTCATCAAATGCTTTCGCGAGGATGTCTTCGTCGAGATGCGCTTTCAAGGATGCCGCAAGGTATCTTGGGCCGTAGCCTTTCTTTGCTTTCGTTCGGATTTTCGATTTTCCCAATTCCTCATCATTGAAGTAGCGAACGCATTTTTCTAAAGCATAGGCGATTGCTTCATCGGAAAAACGCTCTTGCCGTAGTCGAGCTTTTAGCTCGGTTCTGAAACGAGCCTTAACTGCTAATAAACGAAGCGCCCTAAGATAGGCCTTTTGATTCTCATCCATCAATTATTATTTTATTTGTTGCATCTCAATAAAGAGATTGAATACAATGACGTTAGAAATCAATATTTAATTTTATGTCTACTACACCTCCTTCTTCTTCTTCTTCGGGTCCTCAACTCCCAACTGAAGTCCCTCTCGGCCGCTACAAGGTCCATCCAGGCGATGAAAAAATATTGGATAGCCCCTTTGGCAGGATGATCCGGGCTATGCCTGGGGCAGCTCAGCAAGACCAAGACACTCTGATTAAAGAAGTTAAAGCCGCTATGAATCAATATTGCCAAGACATCGTCAATCAGATGCAGTCAGAACAGAAGCGGGCGGATAGAGTGAATGAAATGCTCAAAAGGGTTGCTGAAGGCCAAGATCCTGACTCTTAAACAAGGGGTATGCTATGCTCTTGCCCCATGACAGAGACCGAAATTCATTGTATTCCCGAAGAAGTAGATGGTGAGCGCTTAGATAAGTGGCTCAAAACCAGATTTCCTGAATATTCCCGCACCTATTTTCAATGGCTTATCGATGAGGGCGCCGTCCTCGTCAATGGCTCCATCGTCAAAAAGCGGACTCCGCTTTCTCATGAAGATGAGGTCGAGGTATGCTTTCTTTTGACAGAGGAAATTAAGCTTGAGCCCGAGCCGATCCCACTCACGATTCTTTATGAAGACGAGCATCTCCTCGCTATCGATAAACCTGTCGGTATGGTCGTGCATCCGGCGCCGGGTCATCCCAGTGGAACATTCGTCAATGCTTTGCTGCATCATTGCCGCACTTTAGAAGTCTCATCGGGCGATTTGCGGCCGGGCATTGTGCATCGTTTGGACAAAGACACCTCCGGTGTTCTTATTGCCGCTAAACACGCTGGGGCGCATCGCAAACTCGTCGAGCTTTTTCACGGAAGACAAATGAAGAAGACGTATCTGGCGATTTGCGCCGGCAATCCAAAAGAAGCCACTATCGATGAGCCGATTGGTAGGCATCCAGAAAAACGAAAAGAAATGGCGATCAATCATGAGAATGGAAAACCCGCGATCACCATCTGCCGTCCTTTGCGCTCCTGTAAAGATGGACTTACTTTCGTCGAATTAAGGCCTATGACTGGACGTACGCATCAACTGCGCGTACATATGAAGCATCATGGAGCGCCCATCCTCGGCGATCCAGTTTATGGATCCCCATCGCTAAACAAAAAATTCGGCGTCGAAACGCAACTTTTGCATGCCGCAACTTTAGAATTTCCCCACCCTTTTTCTGGACAAATCCTCCATTTAGAGGCGCCAGTTCCCGAAGCCTTAAAAAGATTCTGCATAGATTAATATTTATATTTTAGTTTACACTCCGATCCATGCTGACCGAAAGGTATCGGTACTCTCGCAAATGAGGACCTCACTATGAAAGAATTTGTCGAATACATTGTGAAAAATCTCGTCGATTATCCTGATAAAGTCAGAATTAATGAAATTGGCGGAACACATACACTGATTATCGAACTTGGCGTTGAAAAATCGGATATTGGAAAGATCATCGGGAAAAAAGGCAAGACCATCAATGCCATCCGAACACTTCTAATGTCGGTTGCGAGCCGGAATGGCATCCGTGTAAATCTCGAAATCATCGAAGAGCCAAAACCAGTAGCCTAAGAATCTGGTCTTTTCGGTTGGAATCAGCTCATCAATTTAGGTAAGAAGGGCGATATTTGCGCTTTGCGCGAATTAATTGATCCTGCTTTGTAACGAAGTACGGCGATCGGAAGTCCATGCTTCCCTTCATGAGCGATTTTGCGTGGGATCGGCAAAAAGCTTTCCGTAAAGATGAGATCGAGGTCTTGCGCATTGTGTCCGAAGAATTCGACTTCGGTCATCGGAAGCAGTAGTGGCGGAAGACTGCGGAAGGCATTCAAGAAACTCTTCAAGTGCTCGATTCCCGAATCGGTCGGGGGAATCCAAATCCAAAGCTCATCTCGATGTTTAAAAGTGTCAGTGACGCCTTTATAAAGTTCTTCCGCGCCTGCGAGTGTGCTGATCATATGCAGGTGTAAATCACATTCTTTCTTTTCTTTTTGTGCGAGTACAGCCTCTTCCCACCACATTTTACGGATGCTGTCGATGCGCTTTTCAAAGGCAGGATAGTTTTTAGCGAATAATTTGGTTTGTCCGACGAGACAGCAACCATTTTGCTCCTTAGTATCGGCAAAGAATGTAGAAGGTTTGCCTTCGGCGCAAAGAAGGATATTGCGTTCAACCGCTTGTTCTTTGGCGTGGTAGATTTTTTGATAGAGAGAATAGAGATCGTCATTTTGTAAAAGACGTCTCGCCGCCTTGGAAAGAAACTGTTTATCACGCGGGATGTCGTCGAAGTGTATGATCTCCGTTTCTTGCCCAAGCGAGAGGGTTTTCAGGCGATTTAAAAGAGAGGCGACGCAATCGACATCGCGAAGCGACAGTTTCGTGAGCAGATCGGTATCATCGAGAATTCCATAGAGGAAATGAAGATATTCGACATATTCTCGCTCCGGGGAAATAAAGCAATCTGCGGCTTTTTCCAAAACGATCTCTTTTTGCAGAAGTCTTTGCGCAATCCGTTTTTTGCTCGGCGTCGAGAGATCTTTAATCGCGCTGGAGAGTTGAGAAGCGATTTCTTCCTTGGTCATTCCCGAGATGCCGAAAGCATCATTGATGGCAAACGCAAGTTCGGCAACCATCCCATTGGAGGATTGCGCATCGGAAATGATGACGACCGGAGAGGACGATGTTTGGAGACTGCTTTTGTGATGGTCGATGACGCTGATCACTTCGAGATAAGAAGGGATCTTGGTTTCTTCGCGATTGCAAAAGTCGCGTAGGGTCACCGTTCCAAGTATAGGACGGTAGATTTCACTTGCTGACACGATCCCCATAGGGAAAAGATTGCCGAGTCGATCCGATGCCGTAATAGTCAAATAGGGAAATTGTCCGATTTTGCTGCGAATCTCTTCTAGATCTGCGCGAGAACTTGCATATTGCGGCTTATAATCGAAGACCTGCGTCTTGATTTGCAGAGCGACATCGAGCCGATCGACATATTTGTTGATCCCTTCAATGGCCTTATTGAGACTCGCGAGGATTTTTTCTAAATAGTGGAAAATCTGCGGGCGGTCTTCGACGAGTTTTCCTGCCTTATCGAATAGCGAGGAAGTGTGCAGGGACTCGACGAGATCGAGAAACTCATGGAAATCGAAGAGAGGAAGCTCTTTCATCGCCTTCACGAATTCCCCAAACTTCGTCTCCATCCCTCTAGAAAGATCGAGAACCCGGACGATAAAGGCTTGAACGAGCTCCTTTTGGTAGTTAGAGAATCCTTTGACAGGATGGCCATCGAGAATTCGAAGATCGAAAATTTCATGGACAAACGGGGGAACATCTTTGACGGTGGGGGACTTTTTATCGAAAAATTCCAAAAATTTCATTTGCATTTCAGTCTCGAACCAGCGCAGGCAATTGCACAATAGAAGAATGACTTCTCTCACTCCTTCGATATCGAAATTGCGCCAGTCCCCGACATAGTAGCCGCTGTCATCCACAAGAATGATCGCGTTTTGGTTCTTTTGATGGTCGATGTCGGTAGAAGATTCTGTGATCGGCTTTCGGAGCATGCCCTTTTGGGTCATGAGATCGAGCCCTGATACGGAGAGGGCCGATTTTGTTTTGGCGATATAGTTGAACATGTTTTCGCCAAAAATTTGTTTGAAAAGCACCCCGATTTCCACCTGTCCTTCGGGCGGTCCTCCAGGGACATTCCAGATATGCAGCCCTTCGCTAATGCGGCAGCCAAACGCATCGACCCAACCCCAAAATGAGGCGATGGTCGTATCGAGATCGGGCGATCCATGGGCCGTCACAAAATGGGTCCCAGGATAGGTTTTTCCCGACCCTACAGGAAAAATATGCTGATATCTCTCTCTGGGGATCTGTTTGCCGACGATCTTCCCGCGAATATGGGCATTCTCTTCGGGGGTGAGTTTGGCAAAGATATTCAGGTAGAGCTCGAAGCTCACCATCGTATAGTGATCGAGGATCTTTTCCGAATTGATCCTCTCCATGAAATCGATGATGGCAGGCAAGAGAAAGCACGGGGTAGGCGTCTCTTGAATCATGTCAAAAAGGAGTCCGTTGACCCTTTCGAAGCGAGATTTCTCAGGTTTTTCGAAGTGCTCCCTCTCTAAAAGAGCAGCGATATGCTTTTCCGCGCCCGGAAAAGAAACAGCAGAGGGCGCCCAATCGCCTAGTTTCCCCTTTCCGCTTGCCCGATAGGCAAGACCCAAACCCTTCCTGCTCTGCTCTTTTGGCATGCGTTCCTCTTGAAAAAACGGATTGAGTAGGACTCGAACCTACGACCGCCCGCTTAGAAGGCGGGTGCTCTATCCAGCTGAGCTATCAATCCAAAGCCGAATGATTCTAATGGAGCTGCTGAAGACTTTTCAAGTTTAAGTTTTTTTTGTTCCTATCTCAAGGATTCTTTTGATCATAGATCTGCAAAAAAGAAATCTGCTACACTCTTTTAGCTATGACCGTCCCTATCGATATCGGACTTATTGGCGCTACCGGAAAAATGGGAAAGCGCATCATCGCCCTATGTGACAAGGATCCTCACTTGCGGATCTCCGTCGGCATTTGCTCGAAACCGACCGAGCAAGCGGGGATCGTTTGCAGCCATCATCTTTCCGCTCTTTCTTCGGTGCAAATCGCCATCGATTTTTCTACAGCCGCCCTTCTTCCTTCGATCGTAGACTTCGCTCTGCAAAATAAAACGCCACTCGTCATCGGCACGACAGGTCTCGACGAGAAACATTTCACTCTTCTTCGCCACGCAAGTCGCAGCCTTCCAATTTTTCAAGCGGCCAATTTTAGCATCGGTATCGCCCTTCTCATCGAAATGGCCAAACGCATTTCTCATGCGATCCCGGAGAACTTTTCGATCGGGATCGAAGAAACCCACCATATTCATAAAAAAGACGCCCCGAGCGGAACTGCTCGAGAAATCGCCCAGGCAGTCCCTGAAAAAAGACGTCCTACTATCGTGAGCAAACGAGAAGGCGAAGTCATCGGCGAGCATTCTATTAGTTTTACCTCTTCTGAAGAACGGTTGATCTTAAGCCACTCAGGCCTTTCGCGCGATGTTTATGCAAAGGGAGCGCTCTTAGCGACCAAATTCCTCAAAGATAAACCTCCGGGCCTTTACGGTATGGCCGATCTGCTTTTCCAAGGAACATTATGAAACTCGTCAAAATTAAAGACTTCTTCATCGGTCCGAAGCAACCTCTGGTTCTTCTTTCCGGCCCTTGCGTCATCGAAAGTGAAGAGCTCGCGATGCGCTCGGCAGAAATGCTCAAAGAACAGCTCGAGGGCTTGCCCATCAACCTCGTCTACAAATCGAGCTATGACAAAGCCAACCGAACTTCCTACCATTCTTTCCGCGGTCCCGGAATCGAAAAAGGACTAAAAATCTTGGAGAAGATCAAACACACATTCGATCTTCCCATTTTGACCGATGTCCATAGCCCGCAGGAAGCGGAAATCGCAGGAAAAGTCTGCGACATGATCCAAATTCCCGCCTTCTTGTGCCGCCAGACGGATCTCGTCGTCGCCGCAGGCAAAAGCGGTGCGGCAGTGAATGTCAAAAAGGGACAATTCGTCGCTCCGTGGGATATGGGAAATGTCGTCGAAAAACTCTTGGAAGCGGGAAATGAGCGCATCCTCCTCACCGACAGAGGAACATCGTTCGGCTACAATAATCTCGTCGTCGACATGCGCGCCATCCCCGTCATGCAGCGTTTCGGGTTTCCGGTCTGTTTCGATGCTTCCCATTCTGTGCAACTCCCCGGCGGTAACGGCACTTCCACAGGGGGCCAGCGCGAGTTCATCCCCGTTCTCACGAAAGCGGCGATCGCTTCGGGCATCAACTGCCTCTTTTTAGAAACGCATCCGAATCCCGCTGAAGCCAAAAGCGATAAAGATTCCGTATTTCCTCTTTCCAAACTTCGTGAATTTATCGAAGAAATCTTGCCCATATATCACTATATCCAGAAGATAGAAGCGGTATGTACAATCGTTTAATGCTCTATACGAGTCTGTTTCTTTTCGTCCTATGCACTGCCACGTTATGGCTTTTTGCTTGGCCGAAAGGAAGCGATCGCAACGCTTACCGTCTTTTCTCGGGGCGATCCAAGAAACTCGCTTCTAATCAATCCCCGATCTGCCAAAACCGTCTCAAGGTTTGCAAAGACATCTGGTTTGCTGAAGCGGGCAACCAACGGCTGCATTATCGAATCGAAAGCGCTTCCTCCTCTCTTACTTTGGAACCCAAGGGACATAAATTCGATGTCATCGAGAGACTCGAGCAAATGCGCTGCTGGATGCAAGACAAAGTATTTACCTCGAATAGAAATGACATCTCCCAGCAAACGCGATATTTCACAGCCAGAGAAGGCGTCTACCATTTCCTTTCGCAGCAACTCATCGCCGAAAAAGCGACCCTATCTTTATATCGGATGCCTGGCGATTCTCTTCCGGAAATTGGTCGTATGCCCCATTATGAACCTTTTATGAGCGGAGAAGCGAAAAAGATCGCTTTTGTCGTTGCGGGCAGCACGCCGACGTTTCAGGCCTTTGATTTTAAAGCTTCCTTGTCGTCTGGAGAATAAACTATGCGAAGAATACGTTTAGCACTCGGATGCAGCGTGTTGGCAGTATTGCTGATGAGCTCATCTCCGCAGAACAATTCAGGAATGGTTTCTTCTTCTAGCGCTGCCTATGATGGCAATGCGCTAGTTCTTTCAGGGCAAGTCGTTTTAGATCACGGCCTTGGCACTATGCAAGCGGAACAGGCCATCTTAGAAAAACAAGAAGGCGCTGGAAAGGAATTCCCTTTCTCCTCGATTCTCCTCAAAAACAACGTCCAACTTCTTCTTCCCGAAGAAGCGAGCCTTCAATGCGAAAGTGCAACGCTCGATTTCACAACCTTGATCGGGAAGCTCAGTTCTTCCCAAGAAAGAAAAGTTGTCTATAGCGATGTCTTAAAACGAAAAAGCGGCAAGCCCATCGCCCTTTCCATCTCCAGTTTGGAAAGCGAACTTTTCTTCGAAAAACACGAACATTCAGGACAAAGAAGCGACTTCGCCATAAAAACTGCGCAAGCTTCCGGCGATGTCGTCGTCGATTATGGCACTCTTTTTACCCTCAAAGCTGGAAAAGCCATTTATCAAAAGACTTCTTCTCAATCTGAACTGACACAGGGAACGCTTCAAGCCTTTCCCTCCGAAGAGTTTCGCTTTTGTCGCATCGAGCATGGACATGATGCAATCGATGCTGAAGCCATCGAAGTCGATTTAGCCCATACTGCGATCGTCTTCAAAAATGCGCATGGAAAACTGACTACTGCGGTGATCCCCAAGCTGCAACAAGGAGAGATCCATTTTCACTCCGATCAGATCCTCTGGGATCAGCCGCAAAATTCCTTCCATCTGCGCGGAAATGTGAGCATCGATGAAAGCGCCTTAGGCAGCCTTTCGACGGACAACGAACTCGTCATCATTCAAGGAAAAACCGGCGTTTCTTCGATGTACAGTCTCGGAAGCACCTTGCTCCAATTCCAAGAAACGCAAAGCGCCTCCAGGCATCAGCTGATGTGCCATGGAAAAATGCTCATCGATCACGAAAAAATGCAGGCGGTCTTTGAAAGTCCTCTTATCGATGGGCAGATCCCTTCCGATAGTCAACTCTATTATGAAGAAGGGAAAATTTCGATTTATGCCGATCGCGCGCATATCGATTACGCTGCTGAAGGGGCGAAATTGCGCCCTTCTACGATCGTTTTAAAAGGGAACGTCCGTGTCCGTTCGATCGATGCTGAAAGGCCTACACGCTTCGGCATTTCCGATTGGGTTACTTATTCGCCAACTACGCGCACTTTTATCCTTGGCGCTCACCCAGGAAGCCGCGTCCTCTTTTTCGATGAAAAAGACAACTTGCGCATTAGCGCTCAAGAAATCCATCTCACCCAAGATGGTAGCGGCCCTGAAACCGTCAAAGGCGTGGGCAATGTCCAATTTTCCTTCTCTGCTGAGGAGGAAACCTTCCTTAAATCTATTTTTGGGATAGTCAATTAACCATGCTAAAACTCGACGACCTCGCTCTTCAGCAACATCGTGCCCTGCAACAGCAGAAACCTCTATTGCTGCGCATTGACAAACTCGTCAAACGCTATGGCGGCAGGCCCGTCGTCAACGGCCTTTCTTTTGAAGTGCGCGAAGGAGAAGTCGTAGGACTTCTCGGTCCCAACGGCGCAGGAAAAACGACCGCATTTTACATGGCTATTGGTCTTGTGCGACCTGATTCAGGAAGAGTATTTTTCAAACAGCAGGATGCGACGCATCTCAAATTAAACGAGCGCGCTAAGCTCGGTATGGGATATCTCGCCCAGGAACCTTCTGTCTTCCGTCAACTCACCGTAGAAGAAAATATCCTGTGCATTTTGGAAACCATTCCCATGTCACCTGAAGATCGAAAGAAAAAAACTGCAGAACTGCTTGCCGATCTTCACTTAGAGCCCCTTGCAAAGAAAAAAGCGGGCACGCTTTCCGGCGGCGAAAGACGTAGATTAGAAATTTCTCGCGCCCTTGCCACAGAGCCTTCTCTTTTACTTCTCGACGAGCCTTTTGCCAATATCGATCCTATCGCGATCAATGACGTGAAGCACCTCATTCGCCTGCTGAAAGCCAAGGGAATTAGCATTCTGATCACCGATCACAATGCCAGAGAGATCTTCTCCATCGTCGATCGGAGCTATCTCATGCGCGATGGCAAAGTGCTTCTTTCGGGAACTGTGGAAGAACTTCTTCGGAATAAAGAAGCCCGTTCTTCGTATTTCGGCGAAGATTTCAGGCTATAGAACGCCTCGAGCACACTTTCGACGCGCAGCAATTGCAAGCAATCGCTCACCCCGCTTCCTCCGCATCCATCTCGAAAACAGGGACGGCAAGGAACATTTTGCGTAACAACCCGCGCCAGCGGATTTCTCCAGGGGCCCCAGTTGATTTCCGACGTCGGACCAAAAAGAGCGACCATCGGCGTTTTAAGAGCGCTCGCTAAATGTACGGGAACCGAATCGACCGTGATCAGCGCATCGGCTCTAGCAATGAGAGCTCCAAGACCTTTTAGCGTCATCTTTCCGGTGTAATCGATGATCCCGGGAACCTTTTCGAGAATCCTTTGACAATACGCCATCTCCTCAGGAGCAGGTCCTGATGACAAGACGATCTGTTCTCCCTTTTTCTGCAATTTCGCGATCACTTCCGCCATGAAAGAAGCGGGAGGGCATTTGAACATCCACCTCGAAACAGGGTGAACAACGATATAATTGCCTTCAGGAACTTTTTGTTTTTCCTCATCGGGAACCCAAAAGAAAAGCTCCCGTTCTTCCCATGCAGGAAAAATGCCTATTCTTCTCAAGGCATCGAGATTTTTCTCCACGGTATGACGTGGATTCGGGCAATGTTTCACGACATGCGTAAGCAATTTTTCTTTGCCAAGCATGCCGTCTCCTTCAGGATCGAATCCAACGCGAATATCGGCTCCTGAAAGCTTTGCTGCCAGCACGCCCCGATCGCCTTCCGTGAGATTGATGACTAAGTCGTAACCTTCTTTTCTGATCTGCCGATAAAGAGAAATTTCCTTCGACATCCTTTTCAAGAATCCCAACTTTTTCCAACCCCGATCATAGAGGTGGAATTGCCGGATGGAAGGATGTCCTTGCAACATCGGCAAGGCTTCTTGCCAAATAAAGGCATCGATTTGCGTATCGGGAAGAGTCGATTTCAGAATGGAAAATACCGGCGACGTCAAGAGAACATCGCCATGGTGGCGTAGTTTAGCCACAAGAATTTTTTTTACTTTGCTGAGGTCGGGATAGTTCATAGGAATTCCTCATCGAAGAAACTTGATGAGAATAATCCAATGAGGGTTTATTATCTATGCTTTTACCATGGAGAAATTCGAATAATCATGACAAAAGAACGCACACTTTCCATCATCAAGCCTGATGCTGTCGAATCCAACCATATCGGCGCTATCATCCATCGCTTTGAAAAGGCCGGCCTCAAAGTCATCGCCGCCAAAATGCTCCACCTTTCACGCCCAATGGCCGAAGGCTTTTATGCCGTCCATAAGCACCGCCCCTTCTTTGGCGTTCTTGTCGATTTCATGATTTCTGGCCCCGTTCTCGATCATGGTTCTCGAAGGCCCTAACGCCGTAGCGAAGAATCGCGAGCTCATGGGAGCTACCGATCCCGCAAAAGCCGCTCCTGGTACGATCCGTGCCGATCTCGCCAAGGATATCGAGAAAAACGCTGTCCACGGCTCCGATAGCCTCGACAACGCAAAAACAGAAGTGGCCTATTTCTTCAAAGCCGGGCGAAATCTTCTCAAGATAATCGAAACGGGCGTCTTATTCGATGCCCAGTTTTTGAATATATCCCAGTGATGTTCCGATCGGCGGATTGGGGATAACGAAAACCTTCTCTTTGCGCGACTGTTTTCGCCAGCCGGCGAAAAAGATCGATGCTCTCTAACAGAGCCTCATAGCTTTCCCGTGTTTCAAATCTGGCAAAAAGCCCTTTGGTTGCTTTCCAAATCTCTTTTCCCACCTGACTTTTCATCCTTTTTCCCGTAGGAAGAATGACATTTTCATGCCATTCGATCATCTGCAAAAGGAGCTGCTTAATGCCAGCATCACGAAACTTTACAACCCATAGATCTTCCCGTTTTAAACTCTTGGCGATCTGGTAGCACTCAAACCAAAATTCCTCTACCAATTGAACAAAGAGCTTTTCCGAAGGCTTTTTTATCTTTTCAGAAAGCACCTTTAAATTTTTTTGCAGATGCCCTTCTTATCCAAGATAACTTTATGTTGCTTAGGGATCGCAATACTTCTGGATCATCTCGATTGGCAGGAACGTAAAATCGACATTGATGCCGTTTTCATAAATCACCAGGCGCGTGGGAAACACTTTTCCTTCACGGACGGCTATTTCCGGTAGGCAAACCCAAACCTTTCCGATCGGTGGAATACAGGGACGAGGATCTTTGGAAAAAACGACCACATCGTAATCGGATAGTTCATCCGCATCGCCTCGCGCTCGCGACCCAGTCAAAACCAGAACCTGGACGCTCTTATTTTTTCTTCCCCACCCGACAATCTTCTCAAGAATCTTCATACCATCATTCTGCCGAAGGCCTAAACTTCCTGGCAATAGGGCAAAAAGATTTGGATGAGATTTCATATGACCGCGCGAGGATAGTATTTGAGAGAATACAGCCGAGCGCGGTCATGTGAAAGATCGCCAAATCTCGAAGCCCGCCCCCCAGCTACCGATCGATGATGAACGTTACAGGTCCGTCGTTGGTGAGTTTGACGTGCATGTAGGCGCCGAAAACTCCCGTTTTGACCGCGGGAAGATGGCGTTTGACATCAGAGACGAATTGTTCATAGAGAGGCTCGGCAAGCGCTGCAGGAGCGCTTTCCGTAAAATCGGGACGTCTTCCCTCAGTGCAGCTTCCATAAAGCGTAAATTGGGAAACGATTAGCACTTCGCCTTTGACTTCCAGTAGAGAGAGATTCATTTTATCTTCTTCATCGGAAAACATGCGCAAGTGCAAGAGTTTTTGTGCAAGCCAGAGCGTTTTGCTAGCCTCGTCGTTTTTATGGACGGCAAAGAGGACAAGGGCGCCCTTGCCGATTTTGCCAACAGTTTTTCCT
The DNA here is from genome assembly GCA_963813105.1 of uncultured Simkaniaceae bacterium. Lineage (GTDB taxonomy): Bacteria > Chlamydiota > Chlamydiia > Chlamydiales > Rhabdochlamydiaceae > JAGXTH01. Next base: position 203,734 of record CAWEXT010000003.1, on the reverse strand, counting down.
TCGACATCGACGGAGGCTTCGCTGACGCGCTGAATGACGATTCTCATGAGACTCGAGCCTGTAAATCTCCGAGCTGTCTTAGCATTGCCTCGGGGAGTTTGCTTCCAAATTTAGCAAAAAAGAGTTTTAATCCTTCGATCTCTTTGAGATTTTCTTCTTTATCCATGGCGAAAAGCGCATGAAAATCGGCATGGAGTCCTTGGAGATTTAGCTCAGAGGGTTTTGGGATTAGGCCAAGTGGCGACTTGCTCCCTTGCGCTCTTCCGGCCAGTCGATCGAAAATCCATTTGATGACGCGAATGTTTTCTCCGAAGCCCGGCCAAAGAAACTCTCCGGCGTCGTTCTTGCGGAACCAATTGACGTGGAAGATATGGGGCAGTTTTTTTGCTTCATGCTTTTTACCGATGCTCAGCCAATGCTGCCAAATAATCGCCCATGTTGTAGCCGCAAAAAGGAAGCATGGCAAAAGGATCGTGGCGCACTTTGCCAACTTCGCCTTTTGCAGCAGCGGTCATTTCCGAAGAGACGAGAAGCGCCGAGAAAAACGCCGTGCTCCCAATTGAAGGCTTCGAAAACGAGCGGCACGCTTGTCGCGCGTCTTGCCGCCAAAGATGATCGCTGAAATCGGAACGCCTTGAGGATCTTCCCACTTTGGATCGAAGATGGGGCATTGTTCGATCGAGACGGTGAAGCGGGAGTTGGGATGCGCCGCTTTCGTCCCGCTTGCGGGATCCCAAGGTTTCCCTAGCCAATCAATGAGTCCTGGCGGAGGGGTTTTTGTCATCCCTTCCCACCAGACATCTCCGTCTTCTGTGAGGGCGACATTGGTGAAAATCGTCGTTTTTGATCGTCTCCATGGCATTGGGATTGGAATGCATCGATGTGCCGGGCGCGACGCCAAAAAATCCGGCTTCGGGATTGATCGCATAAAGCCGGCCATCGCTGCCAAAACGCATCCAGGCGATATCATCGCCGACGCATTCGACTTTCCATCCGGGAAGGGTTGGAGTGAGCATGGCGAGATTCGTTTTGCCGCAAGCGCTGGGAAAAGCTGCGGCGATATATTTTTTTTCCCCTTTGGGATTGGTGATGCCCGAGGATGAGCATATGCTCTGCCAGCCAGCCTTCTTCGCGCGCCAGAACGCTGAGGCGATGCGCAGAGCAAAGCATTTTTTCCAAGAAGGCATTGCCGCCGTAGCCGCTGCCGAAGGACCAGATGCTCGTGCTCTTCAGGAAAATGGACGATCTATCGTTCATCGGGACTGCAGGGCCAAGGCACATCTTTTTGGCCCGGCTTTGAGAGGCACGCCGACCGAATGCATGCATGGGACGAAAAAGTCTCTTCTTTCGATTGCTTCAAGGGCTTGTTTGCCCATGCGGGTCATGATCTTCATGTTGCAGACGACATAGGGAGAATCGGTGATCTGGACGCCGATTTGGCAAAGGGAGAGCCGAAAGAGGTCCCATGCAATAAGGGACGACATACATGGTTCTGCCTCGCATGCAGCCTGTGAAGAGCTTGAGAAGCCGTTTGTGCATCTCGCCGGATCTTCCCAATTATTGGTGGGGCCTGCATCTTCTTTTTTCTTGGAGCAGATGAAGGTGCATTCTTCGACGCGCGCGACATCGTCAGGGTGAGAATGGCACCAGAAAAGAATCGGGGCGAAGTTTGGGATTGAGAGGAATGAAGGTCCCCTTTTCGACGAGAGCCTTGCAAAGTGTTCGATATTCTTCGTTCAGAGCCGTCGCAAATATGGACATGCGAGAGGCTGGCAGAGATCTGCTGGCCTCGCTCAATCCACTCTTTTAAGCTTAAGATTCACTTATGTAGAGGCTCTTACGCTTTTTGAACTTATCGAGGTATTCGAGCGCTTTTCCGGTGCCAAGGCAGACGGCGAGCAGCGGATTTGGCGCGACGATGACGGGCAGGCCCGTCTCTTTGATGAGCGCTTTGTCGAGCCCTTTGATGAGCGCGCCGCCGCCTGCGAGCACCATGCCTCGCTCGACGAGGTCGGCTGCGAGTTCGGGAGGGCATTTTTCAAGCGTGAGCTTGACGCTTTCGATGATCTGCTGGATCGGCTCGGCAAGACATTCGCGGATTTCGACGGAGTTGATCCGCTTGGTGATCGGAAGGCCTGCGACTTGGTCGCGGCCGCGCACTTCCATTTCGAGCTCGTTATCGCCGAGCGGATAGGCAGAGCCGATCGTCATCTTGATCTCTTCCGCTGTGCGCGGGCCGATCATCAGGTTGTAGGTGCGGCGCATGTAGTTGATGATGCACTCGTCGAACTCATCGCCGGCGATGCGCAAGGAGCGGGATTCGACAATGCCGCCAAGAGAAATGATCGCGATCTCCGTGGTACCGCCGCCGATGTCGATGATCATATTGGCAGAAGGCTCATGGACAGGCAGATCGACGCCGATCGCAGCAGCCATCGGCTCTTCGATCAAGAATCACTTCTTGGGCGCCGGCATGGAGGGCGGAATCTTCGACGGCGCGCTTTTCTACGCCGGTAATCCCGGAAGGAACGGCGATCAGGATTTTGGGGCGGAATAGGCTGCGGGCGGGAGTGACGCGCTTGAGCAGGGCTTTGATCATCCCTTCGGCGATTTCAAAGTCGGCGATCACGCCGTCTTTCATCGGGCGGACTGCATGGATTTTGCGAGGAGTTTTGCCGAGCATCGCCTTGGCTTTATGGCCGACGGCGAGCACTTCATTGGTCGTCGAATCGACGGCGACGACTGAAGGCTCGGCGAGGACAATCCCTTTGCCGCGGACGTAGACCAAGGTGTTGGCAGTTCCTAGGTCGATGCCGATATCGCTGGAAAAGATACCTGATAATTTGCGCGTATTTCTCTTATGATAATTCCACTAACGTCGCTGAAGAATCACTGCTGTAATTGGCTGATTGTCTGATGCCATAATTCTTATGTTTTAAGAAGTTCTAGTACATCTTCCCAGGTCAATTTGGCAATGGCCTCATCATCGCAGCTCACGACTTTCTTGACCAATCCTTTTTTCCGCCTCTGCATTTCGGCGATCTTTTCTTCGATCGTATCCAAGGTGATCAATTTGTATGAAGAGACGGATTGTTTCTGTCCAATGCGGTGGACGCGGTCGGTCGCCTGGTTTTCCACGGCGGGGTTCCACCACATGTCGTAATGGATGACTGTGTCGGCGCCGACGAGATTGAAGCCTGTGCCGCCCGCTTTTAGCGAAACGAGGAAGACGGGGATCGTTTCGATCTTCGTTGAATTCTTTGACGATCTCGAAGCGGTTTTTGCTCGATCCGTCGAGATAGGAGAAGCGAATGCCGCGCTGTTCGAAATCTTCGCGCATGATCTGGAGCATGCGGGTGTATTGGCTGAAGATGACCGTCTTGTGTTTGCCTTCGACAAGCGTCTGCAAGAGTTCGAGGAGCATGTCGTATTTGGCCGAATCGCCCGCTTCCGCTTTTTCTTTGGCGAAAATCGCAGGGTGGCAGCAGATCTGCTTGAGGCGGGTAAGCGTGGCCAGCACGTGGATCTGCACCCTGTCGAAGCCATCGCGCTCGACCAGTTTGACGAGCTCGTCGCGCGCCGATGCGGCATAGGAACGGTAGAGTTCCTGCTGCACATCGGTGAGCTGGCAGTGGTAGACGATCTCGGAGACAGGAGGCAGATCGTCGAGCACATCGCTCTTCATGCGGCGCAAAATGAAAGGAGAGACTTTTTTGCGCAGATATTCGAGGTTTTTAGTCATGCTCTTGTCCCGAGACGCGGATGTATTTTTCGACGAAGCGGTCGTAGGTGCTGAAGAAACCTGGCATGAGGAAGTCAAAGAGGCTCCAGAGCTCATCCAGAGAATTTTCGATCGGCGTACCCGATAGGATCAGGCGGTGCTGCAGCCTGGATCATTTTGACCGATTTGGCATTGCGCGTGCCGCGGTTCTTGATGTGCTGCGCTTCATCGAGGATCGCATAGGAGAAGGAGTCTGGTTTATAGAGTCTCGATATCTTTTTGCAGCAAGCGTGTAGGAAGTGATGATCACATCGTATTCATCGATGCTTCGATGCAGTTTTTTCCTCTGGTTCGGGAATGCCGTCGATCGACAATGAGCTTTGAGTTTGGGATTGAATTTGGCGAACTCCTCTTTCCAGTTATAGAGCAAGCGAAGTGGGGCAGACGATCAAGCGAAGGTGCAGTTGCAGTTTTGCGATATGCTGGCGTGATGGCGACAATCGCCTGCAGAGTTTTTCCAAGGCCCATGTCATCGGCCAAAATTCCGTTGAGATACATCAGGCGCAACCGCTCGAGCCAATGGACCCCTTCGTCTTGATAAGGACGCAAGGTCGCCTTGATCTCTGTCGGGAACGCTGCGTGAAGGCAAATGCCTTTTCTCCGAGCATCTGCCTGCGGATTTCGATCAGTTTTTCCGACATCGAAAATTCGACGGGAAGTCCGTCAAATTGCGCAGCATCGATATTCGCCAGACTCCAAAGAGGTCTTTCGATTTCATGAGTCTTCGAGTATCTTAATGCCCAGCTCATCGAAGAGCTGGACGATAGCGCTGATCCGTTCGAGATCGAGGACGAGGATTTTGGAGAGTCGATTGCCTTCGATCCCTTTTTTTGCCCGCGCTTTTGGCGTATCGAGTTCGATAAAGGCCCGTTTGGACGCCATGCATTCCCAAAGCAGATCGATGCTACGTCCTTTTAATGCCCATCCACCTTGAGATCGATTTCATAGACATCGATGCGCGGTGTATCGTTGAGCTCAAGTTTGAACGTCGTCTGATCGTAGATGAATTGGTCGAGAAGATTTTGCGGACATTCGAATTTGACCCGATGCTTGGTTGCGCGGAATCACGTCGGTCATGAATTCGACGATTTTCTTCTCCGACTTCGCGACGTAACACTTCATGCTGTTGATCGAAAATAAAATCTTGGAATAATTCTTCGATGATTTTCCGCTCTTCGACGAGATTTCTGGCCAAGATCCCTTGCTTCTTCTTGAAGGAAGTGACATGACCATAGGTCAGCTGCGAGGAGACAGAAGGAATATCGTTGCCGTCGTAATGGAAAGTAAGCGCTGCTTCGAGCTCGCCATTTAAAAAAGAAAGTTGGCAGGATGCTTGAATAGGACCGACAAACGGCATCGTGACAAACTGTTCGATCGCTTCCTGATTATCGAGATGGGCAAATCTACTCAGTTCAGGCATGGCGTTCTCGACAAACGAACCGAAAAGCGGCTCGGGGATCGTCATGTCGCGGATGGCCTTGAGATTTTTCAGATGGTAGCGAGTGATGTGCTCAGGGAACCGATGGTAGGCTCCTTTGAGGAGCATTCCCGGCTTTTTGCATTCCAAAAGCCTTGCCTCGGTGATCTCACTGGACTTCTGGTCGACTTCGATAATCGGCTTCAGCAAAATTTTAGAAGAGGGCGGCCGTATATATTCGAGTTGAAACCGGAGGCCGGCGGGAGAAGGGGAAAAGCGGAGGGGCGTTTCCAAACTATTTTCATATAAGCCCGGCAAAATAGGCAATTCTTCATCCTGAGGATTGAAACTATGTTTGGAGAGAATGGCTGCGCTCACTTCGAAGCTTTTTGCGAGCAAAAGCCCAAAAACATCCGTATCGATGAGGGCTACGCGCTGCATTCTTTCCGCAGTGCCTGTTTCTGCAGGACGAGCGTGATCGAGGACAACTTTCATGATTTCACGCTGGGCTTGCTCAAAAGAATTCAACGAAAAGCAATACTTTCTGCCCCCAATGAAAATCGGCTCCTCGCTTCGCATGTGCTCAAGAAATTCTTTGACATTCGTGATATACAGAGGCTTTGAACGGAAGGGCAAGCGCAAGGCAAATTGCACTTCCACCTGCATCTTCAATTCTCCTTCAGGAGTCTGCGGCAAATAGAAAATGATCGCCGCATCGGCGCGATCGATCTCGATCTTCTCAGGCGCCCTAAAAAAGGGCGAAGAGGCTAGGAGCTCTGAAGCGGTGACATATTCTTGAAGAACCTGCTTTTGATACATCTCTTCTTGTTTTTGAACTTCCTTGGTCTCGGCCTGCTTGACCTTTTCGATAAGTTCGGCTTTCTGGTCATCATCGATGTCTTCTTTTTTGGCCAAATCCTTGAACTTATCGCCCTTAGAATAGGCGACTAGGATCTTATCCATATGTTCTTCGAGATAAAAAATCAGCGCGGCAAGGTGCTGGCAATCGTGATTATACGGGCAGTCGCAATCCGAATCGGTCGCGTCGCATTCTTGCCGATCGATCTCAAGAGTACTTTCGTAATGGTTGTCAAACTGGCCAAGCACGCGCCCTGTTATGCGCACCAACTTATTATCGAGATGGATGATTTTGGCCGACACGACCTTGCCCTTATCGAACAGGTCTCGTCCTTCCTTCACGATATTCGAAGAGAAATCTTGCTTAAGCTTTCTAAAGTTCAACATGAGCCAACCGTGCCTTCCATATTATGGATTGCTGGGACAAATTCTGTTTTTTACCTCTTTTTATTAAGACCCGCAAGAAAAATATTGATATCGCCTGAAGATTATATATGTTTTGAATCTTTGGTTCCGACGATTTTCAGAGTTGGAGCCCGCCTAAAATTAATTTCTTATTATTCCAACTTGAGTTTTACAAAAAATTACGAATCAAGATAGAATTTCGCCTTCGTTTTCGCGGGTGTAGCTCAGCTGGCAGAGCTCACCTTCCCAAGGTGAATGTCGTGAGTTCGAACCTCATCACCCGCTAATGAACTTTTTGTATATGCGGGCGTAGCTCAGTGGTAGAGCATCACGTTGCCAACGTGAGGGTCGTGAGTTCGAGCCTCATCGCCCGCTATTGAAAGTTTTGAAAATGTTAAGCAAATTTTGCGGGCGTAGCTCAGTGGTAGAGCATCACGTTGCCAACGTGAGGGTCGTGAGTTCGAGCCTCATCGCCCGCTATTCATTAATATATTCATGGGAGATACCAAAGTCATGACGACAGCGGAAGCAACAGAAACTCAAGAATTTGCAAAACGAAAAAGTCCGTTTCACAGTCCATCGTAAACCCGCTTGCCGCGTCGAATTCGAATGTCGAAGCCTTCGCGCCATCTTGTCCAAGCAGCTCATAAAAAAGCCGTTAAAGACGATCGCTAAAGAAGTGTCCTTGCCCGGCTTTCGAAAGGGAAAGCCCCTGACGAGCTCGTCTGAAAAAATTTTCCCAAGCAAGTCGATAAAGAATGGCAGGAAGCGATCGCCGACATCGCGCTTCCAAGAAGGCGAAAAACTCGCAAAATCCCTCGTCCTTCAACAACGACGCAAGATCACCTTCAATATGAAAAGCCACTCTCATGAAGATGGCGCAAATCTCATCTATCACTTTTGAAACAGAACCGATAGTTCCTCACGTCGATCCGAAAAGATGCAACTGAAAGCCGTCGAACGCCCGAAGTCGAACGAAGAAAAAATCGAAGAGACGATCCGCCAAGTCCAACTTCTTTTTTGCCGACATGGAAACATGTCAACGACCGCCCTGTCCAAGAGGGAGATTTCGTCACTTCTCGATGTCGATGTCATCGAAGACGACTCCTCCACACAGCCTTTTTTCACAAACTCGCTTTGAAGTCACCGACAAATCGATGGCCAAATGGATGATGCGATCTCGTCATCGGAAAAATAGCCGGCGAATCGGCTGGAAGGCGTCAGCATACCCGATGAAGATGCTTCCGAAGAAGACAAAGAAGACTTCAAACCGAAAAAAGTACGCGTCACGATTCACAGCGATTGAAGAATGCCGACGCTACCCGTCCTCGATGACGATTTCGCTAAAAAAGTTGGGAGTCGACAACGTTGACGATCTGAGAACCAAATCTCAAGCTTCTCAATAAACAAGCCGATGACCATGTTCAAGAAAAACTGCGCGAACAAGTCAGCGAATATCTTCTTGACTTAAATATCCTTTTGATCTTCCCCATACTCTTGTCGAACGGGAGACGCAATTCCGCATGCGGCAGCTTTTGCAAGATCCGCAGTTCCAGAAACATTGGGACACGTATGAGCGAAGAAGAGCGCAAAAAACGGTCATGATCGATCTTCGAACAATCCGAAAAAGCCGTTCGGATGTTCTATCTTTGCCGCAAAATCGCCGATGAGGCGCAAACTTTCCGTCAGCCCACAAGATCTGCCTCCTCCTCCGAATAATCGCGCTTGAAGCTCTCATAGATCCTTCAAAAAATGTACCTGTCTGGAACAGAAATACCGAAGTGCAACAGGCCGAAGCTTTCTCTCGCTTACTTCTTGAAAAAGCAGAAGATTATTTAATCGCGAATGCAACAGTTTCGTAAAAGCTGTTGCTACGAGGCGTCTTCAAATGACTTGCTTTGCAGTGAATTCATCGTTATTGTGAAGTCTACTATATTAGAAACGATAAAGGATTGGTTAGCATGTATCAAATCCCTTATGTCATCGAAGATACCGGCCGCGGCGAGCGCGCCATGGATATCTATTCCCGCCTCCTGAAAGACCGGATCGTCTTCATCGGCACTGAAATCAACGATCAGGTCGCCAATACCGTCATCGCCCAGCTCCTCTTCTTACGCGCTGAAGATCCCAAAAAAGATATCAACGTCTATATCAATTCCCCCGGCGGCTACATCACTGCAGGCCTTGCCATTTACGACACCATGCGCTTCATGGGCTACGACATCAATACCTATTGCATCGGCCAAGCCGCCTCGATGGCAGCCCTTCTTCTTGCTGCCGGGACCAAAGGAAAACGCTTTGCCCTTCCCAATAGCCGGATCATGATCCACCAGCCTTCCGGCGGCGTCATGCGGCACCTCTGCAGATATCGCCCTGCAAGCCAAAGAGATCCTGGAACTGAAAAAAATATGCGCCTCAAATCATGGCCGAGACTACAGGCCAATCGATCGAAAAAATCCTCGAAGATTCCGAACGCGATTTCTATATGAATCCCGAAGCAAGCCCTTGAAGTATGGCATCATCGACAAAATTGCTACCGCAGCCGCAAAAAACCGACTGAAACGAAATAGTTAGACCTATGACGAAAAAAGAAAAAGAAGTCCGCCACCTGCTCCTTTTGCGGAAGACCCGAAGATGCCGTCGAAAAACTGATCTCCGGGCCCAAGCCTATATTTGCGATAAATGCGTCACGCCTCTGCATGGACATCGTCGAAAAAAAGCCGGTCCATCACGAGCTCAAGCTTCTCAAACCCAAAGAGATCAAAGATCAGCCTCGACGAATATGTCATCGGCCAGGAAAAAGCAAAAAAGACCATCTCTGTCGCCGTCTACAACCATTATAAACGGATCCGCTCGCTCGCATAAAGAAAACGAGGTCGAATATAGCAAATCCAACGTGCTGCTGCTCGGCCCTACCGGCTCCGGGAAAACGCTCATCGCCCGCACCCTTGCCTCACATCCTCGATGTTCCCTTTGCCATCGCCGATGCGACGACCCTGACCGAAGCCGGCTATGTCGGCGAAGATGTCGAAAACATCATCCTCCGCCTTGTCCAAGCTGCCGATTACGACGTCGCCAGAGCCGAAATGGGCATCATCTATGTCGATGAGATCGATAAGATCCGCAAGACCACCGGCAACGTCTCCATCACCCGCGATGTCTCCGGAGAAGGAGTCCAGCAAGCCCTCCTGAAAATCGTCGAAGGGACCGATCGCCAACGTCCCTCCCAAAGGCGGGCGCAAACACCCCAACCAAGAATATATCAAGGTCAATACGCAAAATATCCTCTTTATCGTCGGCGGAGCCTTTGTCCATCTCGATAAAATGATCGCCAAACGGCTCGGCAAAAGCACCATCGGCTTCGACGCGCGCGAAAGTCGCAGTCTTCGATACGCCAAGAGACCAACTACCTCCTCTCCAAAGTCGAACCCGAAGATTTGATCCATTTGGCATGATCCCCGAATTCGTCGGCCGTTTCAATAGCATCGCCAACTGCAATGAACTGACCATCGAAGATCTCGTCGACATCCTCACGCAGCCGAAAAATGCCATCATCAAGCAATATCAACAGCTATTCCTTGAAGAAGGCGTCCAGCTCCAGTTTACCGAAGAAGCCCTGCGCGCCATGGCCGAAAAAGCCAAGGAACGGGCACCGGCGCCAGAGCGCTCAGAATGATCGTGGAGAATTTACTTTTGAATCTCATGTTCGAAGTCCCCTCCGATCCCACCATTAAAGAGGTCATCGTCGGCAAAGAATGCATCACATCGCATCTCCCGCCGACCATACGCCACGTCAAAGAAGCCTGAAAAACCTATTTTTTCATCCAAGAGGAGGAGTCGCCTTCTTCTCCACCTAATTTCGATTGTTTTTTTCTTGTTTTTATCGCAGTGATCCGACGCCAGGTTTTTTGCATAGTCTGCCAAGCTTCCTCAGGAAAATTGTCGGGATTCTCTGTATAAGAGAGCATCTGTTCCTGTGTTCTGCCCGTTTCTTTGGAAAGGGATTCAATGTCGCTTTCAAGCGTTTCTTGGGTGGAAAGGAGATCTTTCAGAAGCTCTTCTTTTTCTCTCGCGGTCCCTGATTCCAAGCATTCGCCGCATTCTTCGAACAAAATTTGACATTTCTGCATAAAATCCAAGAGATCGATCTTCTGTAGCTTGCCATTAGCCAAGATTTGTCCTAATTTGTCCACCATTCCCCGGATTTCAGCCATGAATAACCCATTAGTTCGATCCTTTTATTCATACAAAAAAAATCTTCAGCTTGCAAGCTAACAGACAAATCTCGATAATTTCCATCGACGTCCGATTAGAAATTAACTTCAATTGTCAAAGAATGGAATCGCTGTCCCGTAAATTACAAAACCTCTTGGAAGGTCTAGCGCTAGGTTTGGAGATCGCCCCTGCCCAATTCTCAGAAACTGAGCCATTGACCAACTGGAAGATTTCACCTACGCACGAACTCCATTTTGGAGTTGCGGAGCAAGCCTATACACTCACCTGTTCAATCGGGCAGCCGCCTGTCCGAAATAAGGAAGATTTCTTTTTGCTTCTCATGCGTGCAAATTTTCTGGGACAAGGAACTGGCGGAAGCGTACTCGGGATGGATAAAGAGGAGAAATACTTGACACTCTCTTCGATAATCCCTTATGACGTGGATGCTAAGAGGTTCAAAGAGCTTGTCGAAGATTTCGTCAACTTTGTCGATTATTGGAGAGATGAACTTGCCCGACATGTCGCGCTGGCTAGCGGACCATTTGGTTAAACACTTTATGAGAAAACATGGCCGCCTATCTAATTGCTGAAGAAGGCCCACTATCCGGACTGATCGTCCGTTTTGAAGATGGCGAGGAATGGATCCTCGGACGCGACCCCGATGAATCGGGGCAAGTGCTCGAAGATCCCATGGTTTCGCGCAAGCATGTGATTTGCCGCTCGACGCCCGAAGGCTACCTTCTCGAAAACCTAAGCTCTGTCAATCCCGCTACGCAAAATGGCAAGGTCATTACCGAACCTGTCCTTTTACGAGAAGGCGACATCATCCAAATCGGCAGCACGTTTTTCCGTTTCACGGAACAAGAGCCATCCTCTCCCCAAACACCCGAGACGACTTTCGAAGAAGAGCCTTTTTTCGAAGCTCACGACACCTCCTCCTTTGAATTACCCGCACCATCCGATGAAAGATGGATGATCAAGGTGATCTCCGGCCCTAATACCGGGGCAGAGTTCAACCTCCATCCCGATCATGTCTATATTATAGGGAAGGACCCGAACGTCAGCGATATCATCTTTCAAGACTTAAGCGTTTCACGGCAGCATGCTCGGCTCACCGTCGATCCTGATGGCAATGTTTTCATCGAGGATCTCGGCAGTCGCAATGGGGTCATCGTCAATAGCGAACTCATCAGCGATCAAAAACAGCTCGCTTCACAAGATCTCATCGCTCTCGGCACGACATCTTTCTTGATCATCGACCGCAAAGAAACTCGTGAAACAATTTTCTCTCCTCCAACTTTTCCAACTGCTGTGCCCATTTCGGAAGAAGGTATCAAAGAAGGCCAAGAAGCTCGTAGAGAAGAAGCGGTTGTAAAACGCGATTGGAAAGAAATGATCATCCCAAAACGGCATGTGGCTGTTGCAGCCGGTTTTGGCGTTGTCGTCCTTATTGTCTTTCTTTCCATGTTCGCTCTTTTTTCCAGCAAACCCATCGTCACGCAAGATAAACATCCCACCGAACATTTGCGCGAAGCTCTTGCCCCCTTTCCCAGCGTGCAGTTTTCCTGGAGTGGCGATAACGGTAAGCTCTTTCTCGTAGGACACGTTCTAACTGGCGTGGATCACCAAGAGCTGATGTATATGCTCAAAAATCTTCCTTTCGTGAATTCGATCGAAGATAACATCGTCGTAGACGAGTATGTTTGGCAGAATATGAATGATTTGCTTTCCACCAACCCACTTTGGAAAGCGATCAGCATCCATTCGCCGACTCCAGGACGCTTCGTCATGCGCGGTTATCTGCAGACCATCGACCAAGCGCAAGATCTGCAAGATTATATGAATCGCAATTTCCCTTATCTCGATCGCCTGGATAATCAGGTTGTCGTCGAAAGCAACCTCAATACGCAAGTTCAAGGAATGCTTACACAAAAGGGTTATAGCGGAATCACCTTCCAACTCAGCAATGGTGAACTCGTTCTCTCAGGACAAGTCGATGAGACCCAACAAGCGAATTTCGGCCAAATGGTCGAAGCCTTTAAAGCCCTACAAGGAATTCGAACGGTAAAAAATTATGTTGTCGTTTCGACAGCCGGTTCTTCTCGCCTCGATTTGAGCACCAAATATACGGTGACCGGAGCCTCCATGAAAGACGGCCAGGGTTATTCTGTCGTCATCAACGGAAGGATCTTAGGCAAAGGAGATTTGCTTGACGGAATGATGATTACTTCCATCGAATCGAATTCGGTACTTCTAGAAAAAGATGGAATGAAATTTAAAATTAACTACAATCTGCAATAAACGCGGCCAGTATCGGTCGTCGAGGAGTGGAAAAACAATGTTTGGGCTAGAAAAAAACAAAACGCGGGCGCTTTTTGAGTTCGATTTGGAGAAAGAGCTCCACGGAAGTTCATCTAAGGCGGAAAAGCTGCTGAAGCATGTTGAAAGCAAAATCCATGAGTTGAAAGGTATATTGCGACAAGGTGCGAGTTCAAAAGAGTTTGAAGATTGCGGTACTTTACTCCACGGTTATGCAGCCTTGCAAAGGGTGCTTACCAGAATTAGCCGCAAAAAATAAATTGATAAAGGAGTCTATCCATGTCTGATACCGGCAAGGCAACGCTTTCATTTGCGACGCTGATTAAGCAATACAGCAATTTGCAAAGTAAAGTCGTTTCAATGGTCAAATATCTTTCGAGTGCGCTTTCCTCTGCAACACCTGGCAAATTCCTTCTCTTGCAGTTTGCAATGAGCCAAGTTGCGCAAATTGGCGAATCGATCTCGAACTTAATTGCACAAGTGCAAACGATGATCAATAACTCTGTTCGTAACCAGAAGGGCGGTTAAGCCTAACTAAAGTAACTTTGGGGGAATTTCATTATGACAACGCATCAACGCGAGAAATCAAAAGAGGACTTCATCCTCATGGCAGAAGCGGGCTTCATTGCCATCAATCAAGCAGACGAGGATGCTGCTCTAAAGCTATTCCGCGCTGCGCATCTGCTCAAGCCTGATAATTCCCTGCCCAAAATCGGCATGGGCTATTTACATTTCTTAAAGCTCGAGCTAAAACAAGCCAGCAAACTTTTCCAAGAAGTGCTCGATAAAGAACCGCATAATGAAATGGCCAAGGCATTTTTAGGACTCAGCATTTCTCTCACTCCTAATGAGACAGAGAAAGGGGAAAAAATCCTCGAAGAAGCTTTGCATAAAACCAAAGACTCTACAGTCAAAACGATGGCGAAATCGGCGATCGATTTCATCGACAAGCACATTAAGAAAGCCCCATCTGTTGCTGGTGCTTCAAAGCCTAAGGGCAAGAAAAAATAACGCATATGACAAGTAGTAATCCACTTCTTCCGAAAGATATCGGTAAACCAGACCGAGTAGAACCGATGATGCCGGTTGGCGGCAGCGATCAGCCTCGCGAGGCGGGCACGCCTTTTCGAGCCCTGATGAAAAGTGGTGAAACTCCCCCGCAAACTCCGACGGCTACTTCTCCTTTTGAATTAGCTAAAACCGGTGCTCAGCCAGTCACCGCAGGACCCAATTTGGGGACAATCCAAGCGCAAATCGTACATGCCCAAACGACGCTTGGGGATATGAATAATATGCTATCGACGCCGAATCTCAAGATCAAACCTTCAACAAAGTATTTACTGCGCAATAAACTCGCTGATGCCACGACACAATTGCGCACAGTCAATGCAAAAGTCGGAGGAGAGACTACACAAGATGAAGAACAAGACCTTGCACAAGGCAAAGGTGGTGGCGGTCCCATTCAGACGTTCTTGAACTATGTCAACGCAGGTCAGGCCTCTCTTGGCGCCGCAAAGAAAAAGATCCAAGATCTTTCCGAGCAAGCAGCGGATTCCCTCAATCCCGCCGAACTTTTACTCGTACAAATCAAACTCAATAAAGCGCAGCAGCTTCTCGATTATTCCACTGTTTTGCTCAGCAAGGCGGTCGATGATATGAAAATGCTCTTCAACGTGCAGTTATAACTTGCATTACAGTGGGTTGCTCTGATGGAAGATTTCGATAAACTCATCAGCCATCTCGATACTCTCGAACTCACTACAGTTCACGGTAGAATCACCGAAGTCATCGGGATGCTCATCAAGGCAGTCGTTCCCCAAGTCAAAATGGGCGAAGTCTGCCTGATTAAGCGTGAAAATAACGACCCCCTCATGGCGGAAGTCGTGGGATTTACCCGCGAAGAAGTCTTCCTTTCCCCCCTTGGCAACCTATCTGGCATCGGCCCTTCTTCTGAGGTCATTCCTCTGCGAATGCCTATGCATATCAAAGTAGGCCCGGAGCTTCTCGGCAGAATCCTCGACGGTCTTGGACAGCCTCTCGATCTCGAGGAGAAAGGCCCGCTTCATCTCAAAACCAGTTACTCCATTTACAATCCGCCGCCCGACCCTCTAAAACGTGCGCTCATCACGAAGCCGATTTCAACAGGGGTCCGGTGCCTCGATGGCGTCTTGACCTGCGGCGATGGACAGCGCGTCGGCATTTTCTCTGCAGCAGGCGGAGGTAAATCGACTTTACTTGGCATGATCGCCAGGTATGCAAAAGCCGATGTGAACGTAATCTCGCTCATTGGAGAGCGGGGCCGCGAGGTGCGTGAATTCCTACAAAATGATCTAGGCCCTGAAGGTCTAGCAAGATCCGTCGTCATCATCTCGACATCCGATCAAGCAGCTCAGCTTCGTCTCAATGCCGCATATATCGGTACTTCGATTGCAGAATACTTCCGCGATCAGGGTAAGAACGTCATCTTGATGATGGACTCCGTCACGAGGTATGCGAGAGCGCTTCGCGAGATCGGCCTCGCTGCGGGAGAACCTCCTGCACGAGCGGGATTTACACCTTCGGTGTTTGCAACCCTGCCAAGATTGCTGGAACGATCGGGCAACTCCGAAAAAGGATCGATCACCGCATTTTACACGATCCTTGTCGCCGGAGATGACCTCAACGAGCCTGTTTCTGATGAAGTGCGTTCGATTCTCGATGGACACATCATTCTTTCCTCCGATCTAGCTAGACAATACCACTACCCGGCGATCGATGTCCTTGGGTCCGTCAGCCGTATCATCACGCATATCGTCGACAAAAATCACCTTCAGCTCATCGGCAAGGTCCGCGAAGTATTAGCGAACTATAAGAAAAATGAATTGCTCATCCGCATTGGTGAATATAAGCCCGGGTCGGATAAAGGGGCCGATTTTGCCATTAAATACATCGACAAAGTCAATCGCTTCCTAAAACAACAAGTCGATGAAAAATGCACCTTCGAGGAGACCCTTCAGCAACTTAACGCCTTATTTAGATAAGAGACTCCATGGCCCGCTACCCTCTTGAGCAGCTCAAGCAGATCAAAGAGAAACGGCTTCAAGAAGCGGAAAAAAATCTCAAAGAAAAAAAAGAAGATCTCCTCAAAGCCCACGAAAAACTCAAAGGCGTAGAGAAAGAACGCGATGACACGCTCAGGCATCGCGAAGATAAGCTTAAACAGTTCCGAGAGACTCTTGATGAAGGGACCACCACCGACGTCATCCAACGAATGAAGCAGTACCTCAAAGTGGTGGAGGAAATGCTTAAGGTCAAAGAAGTTAAGGTCCATGAAGAAAAAAAACAGGTCGAAATTGCAGAAGCCGCCGTCGAAGATGCAAGACGCGATTATGTAAAAAAACAACGGGATGTAGAAAAACTAGACATTCATCGCAAAGAATGGGATAAGGAGGTCAAGGCCGCTCTAGAGCATAAGGAAACGTTAGAGGGCGATGAAATGGGCGCTATGTCGCACCAGCGGCGAAAAAAACGAAAAACTTAAAGCTTCTATGGCCGATCCGACCCGTATCCAAGGACCTAGCGGTTCTCCGGAACCTTCCTCCATTAAAAAAGATAAAACCATAGGACCGAACGACTTCAAGAAATACATGGTCGAAGAGGCCAAGGAAACCGACGAACGCACGAGAAAACGAAAACATAAAGGCCAGCAGCAAGAAGAAGATACCGAAGATGCCAAAAAAGCGATCGCTGCCCCCTCTCCCGTCCAACCCCCGAACATAGAGAGCGTAGAAGGCCCCCAAAAAACACAAAAAGGCAAAGCTTCGAGGATTCCTCCCTCCGAGACACCCCTTCCGCCTACACCCACAAAATCCATTCCCGCCTTCAAGGTCGAAGACATCGAAGAATACGCCTGGGAAGAAGATAATACTTCGACCATCACCACTCCAACCCCAACACCCGCCCCTACGAGTCCACCAACACCCAACATGGGTGCTTCCGCACCTGCAGCGCAAGCTCCTGCTCCCCCATCTACAGAAGAAGATGAAACAACTTCTTATACCGCTCCGGAAGCTACGAAGCGCCAACGGAAGAGGCTCCTCCCCCTCCAACTCCGCAATATACTCCCGAAGGCTACGAAGCTCCTGAATGGAGAGAATTCCCTCTAACCGCTCAAACTCCCACCTATTCTCAACCGCAGCAACCTCAGCAAGGCCCCCAGATCGAAGGAACTCGGCCAGCAAAGAAGGCCCAAGGAGCGCCCATCACTCCTCAAGCCACTGAAAAAGGTTTGCCTAAACCCACCGCCAAAAAACCTGCGCCCGGTTTTGCTCCTCCTCCCAAACAAGGGAAAGCTGCAGCGGCAAAGGGGAAAGCTGCGCCCATGCTCGGCGAAGTTGTGAAAAAAGGAAAACAGAAGCCGGCTGATTTCAAAAAAATGATGGAAGAGCCCAAAGAAGCCGCAGCAAAGCCCGCTAAAGAGAAACCCACCGTTACAAAAGCCGCTCAAGGCAAGGCCCCTCAAAAAGCAGGCCCGCAACCCTATCTTGAAGCGCGGGCAGGCAAAGCCGCTCCGCAGCCCCTCAGACCGGAGCAACCAACCCTTCCTGGAGCCGCTCCAGGAATGCTTCCTGCTGAATTCCCCTCCCAGAAAAAGGCTGCAACAGATAAAATGCCCCTGAAGAAAGTTGAAGCGCGTGAAGAAGTTGAAGAAGAGGCCATTCCTACTCTTCCCCTTGGACAGTCGCCACAAGCTGGTCAAGGCGAAGCAGGTGCAGGAGGAGGAAGACGAAGGCCCTCGGAAGCAGAGGAAATTGCAGCTATCTCCGCAGAAGCAACGCCAGCGGCCTTTACACAGATTGCAGCCGGCGAAACTGCCCCACTTGTTTCTACTTCGCCATTTGCCGAACTCCACCCCGAGATACTCGCGCTCTTTGAAAGGATGGTTGGCGTGATGACAGTCATGCAAACCGCAGGAATTAGTGAAACGACAATGACGCTCAATGAACGAACATTTGCCAATTCCGTGCTTTTAGGAGCTGCGATCACCATTCGCACCTACGATATTGCACCTAGAGAAATGAACATTGAATTCAGCGGATCTCCTCAGGCCCTTGCCATGATGCAACAAAATCTGCCTAGTCTTTTAGCGGCGTTTCAAGCTGGAAATTATAATTTCGTTGTAAAACGCTTTGACTTCAAAGTAGGCGGAACCGAGCGTCCAATTTTCCGACGCAAAGACGAGCTTCGAGAACGAGGCGGCGAGCAACAAGATCGCGATCGAGAAGAAGGAGAATCCCAATGAATACGCCATCGATCATCAATGCGAGACAGCAAGCCGAAACCTCTTCTAAAGAACAACCTTCTAACCCAAAGAAAAAGAATTTTCGCGAATTTTTTGAAAATAAGGTCGAAAAAGTTGAAGAGCGAGAAATCAAAAAACGCTCGATTTTCGAGATCATCGCTGATGCCGCAGTCCCACCCTTCCCAATTCCTATGACGATCGATCCTTCTTGCGATGTTCAATGCGCATCCAACATCCCTCCCATCTCTAAGCAAGAGGCCGATTGGATTGTCTCTGAAGCCACAGCAGCCATCACCCATTGCATCGACTCTGGCGTTAAAGAAACGACTCTGCGACTCGAAGGCGCACATTTTCAAACAAGCCCCCTTTACGGAACTGAGATTGTCATTACAGAATTCAGCACAGCGCCTCTGGCCTTCAACGTCGAATTCCGCTGCAGCCCCACTGCTCTTGCCTTCCTACAACCTCATCTTCCCGGCCTTGCAGCTGCTTTCCATCTCACCCCAAAACGGGAGTTTTCTTTCAACAGGATCGATGCTTCGCTCGAGGACTCCTCGCAGTTTCTTTTCCATCGAAAGCCCGCTGCAGAAAGCGGTCATAACGATCGAGGAGGATAACGGAAGCGATGACTAGCGCACCTAAAGCTTGGAAAAAAATCATCGAAGAGATCGCGTTCGAGGCGAAAAAGATTCCCTTATGGGGCAATCCTCCGCCATTTCCTTGGCAATCTTTCATCGACCTCGTAAAAAAACAGCTCCATGCGCCTGATTTCCATGTGGAATGTAAACGCATTGATTGGATTGCAGCCGGCAGCTGGCGCGATGGCCTGGGCACAAAGCCCACAATTCTCGCTATTGAAGCCCCAGTTTTGAGCGGACCCCTTTTCTGGGCCGCTTCTTCCGAGCAAGTCAAAGAGACAAGTCTCGCCCTTCTGACTTCGAGTTCCAGCGAAAATGCACGAGCGACACCTCTTCCATTCCTGAAAGGATTTTATCGCTACCTTGCCCTCGAAGTTCTGGATGCTCTTTCACAAAGCAAAGCATTCCCAGGCCTTCAATTCTCACTTTCTGATCAAGAAACGATCCCTGACGAATCCCTTTTTTCCATCGACATCGAGATCTCTTGCAAAGGAACAAAAAGTTTTGGACGAATTCTCGCCCCTAGTCAAACACTCGGTACATTTCGTGAATTTTTCCGTGTTCAAGGACACCCATTGCAAACAAAAGAGAAGGCCTCAAATATCGATATCATGCTCTCTCTTTCAATCGGAAAAACCTCACTCTTACAAACGTCTTGGAAAGAAATTTCTGTCGGAGATCTGCTCCTCTTAGATCGCTGCGATTACGATCTGAAGAAAAAACAGGGAAGTGCGGATCTCCTACTCGAAGGAAAAACAATCATTAATTGCTCGCTTGATGGGCATATTCTAGAGTTGCTTGAATACCCCAACCATGAGGAGGAAGCCGTGAGACCTGATGAAGAGGAACCCGAAGACGAAGAGTTCTCTGAAGATGAAGAGTTCGAGGATGAGGACGAAGAAGAATTCGATGATGAAGATTTAGACGAAGAAGAGACTGAAGTAGAAGAGGAAGAAGAAAAGAGGAACCCATCGAGGAAGAGGAAGAAGATAGGGCGCATGAAACCGTGGAAACTGTCCACGAACCTGTTGCTTTGACAAAGCATTTGCCCATTACTCTTTGCGTCGAAGTGGCTAGATTGAAAATGAGCCTCGATAAAGTACTGGCTTTACAACCCGGTAATATTCTCGAACTTCATGTCTTGCCTGAGCAAGGAGTTACCCTCACGGCTTCTGGCAAAGCCGTCGCACGAGGTGAACTCGTTCAACTCGGCAATGTACTCGGCGTTAAGATTACGGAATTAGGCTAGATTGTGCAAGAACCTACGTTCTATAAGCAAGACACCATGCATGAAATGGCTGTAAAGCCTGTGTCCAATATCGCTATCCCTAAGCAAATCGGTCCCTATCCCATCGAAAGTCTCCTGCATCAGAGCCGCACAAGCCTTCTCTATCTCGGGCTGCATCCTGAAACGCGGGAACCTATCGCTATCAAAGTTCTTTCCCCTCGTTCGATGACACATCCTGAAATGACCGCACATTTCCTAAAAGAAGCGCGGATCATTTCCCTCACGAATCACCCCAATATCATCAAACTCTACGGGGAAGGAGAATGGGAAAGCGGACTGTACATTGCCATGGAGTTCATCCAAGGGATCTCGCTGCGTCAATTCATCATGCAGCGCTCTCTGACACTTAAACGCAGTCTCGAAATCATCTTGCAAGCCGCCTATGCACTTTTACATCTCCACACCCATGGCGTCATCCACCGCGATCTCAAACCTGAAAATATCCTGATCCAAGAAGATGGCGTAGTCAAGGTCATCGATTTCGGCATTGCCCAGCTTTTTGAAGAGCGGAGCAAAGAAGGAGAAGGCGTCGGTCGCATCATTGGGACGCCTAGCTATATGAGCCCTGAGCAAAAAGAAAACCCTCTAACTGTCTCTTATGCTTCAGATATCTATTCTCTCGGCATCATTGCCTATGAACTGATCGTCGGCAAACTCAGCTACGGCGTCATCGAACTTTCCGCTGTTCCTAAAGGATTTCGACCCATCCTCGAAAAAGCGCTCGCGCCGCACGTCAAAGACCGTTATCAAGACGTCGTTGATTTCATACGCGATGTCACCACCTATTTGACTTCCGGAGAGTGGGAAAAAGATCGTTCTAGCCGCGACCAAGTCAAAGAGCATTTCGAATCGATCCGCCAAGCATCCCAAAGCCTCATTCCTGCAGTTGTGCCCGATTGGCCGCAAATCGATTGCAGCATGGCAAGACGAAGCAGCACCATCCCACGTGGACTTTTTCTCGATTTCTTCAGGCTGCCAAATAATACATTTCTCATCGTGCTTGCTGAGACTGCCAAGCAGAGCTTAAGCGGTCTTGTCGAGACCGGAGCTTTGCGCGGGATGTGCCGAGCTGTGATCGAAAATACTCCCGTTTCTATCGATCGTCCCTTGGATCTTCTCGAACTAGTCGGTAAACTCAATCATCTTGTTCTGAATGAAAAAACCGGCGAAGAATTTTTCTTTCAAGCCCTTCTACTCGATGGCCTTCGCGAGGAGCTCACCTATACCCCTTGCGGCGCTTGCACGCTCCTCCATGTCTCTTCAGCCGGGGATGAACCCCGCTATCTAAGCGCCGATAATCCCTCTCTTGGCCATGCTGAACAAAGCACTTTTTCGAAAACCGTCGACAACTGGTCAGTCGGCGATCTTCTTCTGCTGCATTCCTTTTCGCCCTTTGCCTCTCAGCAAAGTACCGAAGATGAAAGAAAGTTATTTTCCGATCTCATCAAGGCGCATATCAGTCTTTCCATGAAAGCCCAAGCTGAAGCCATCCTGAAAAAAACCATCCCTCTCCTCCCCCCCGACCACCGCAATCTCCCTCACGTCCTTCTCGAATTCCAGAGATTGCTATAGTTCGCTTCTAGAAATCAGAAAGAAACAGTTTCACCTAACTTGGCGAGATAGATACGCGAAAGCAGATCGCGGAATGAACGTCTGAGCTGCTTCGAGGAATTTTCTGCGAGGCTCTTCGATTTGTTCCGGTCCCGTGCGGATAGTATCGCAATGGACGTTGATGATCTTTTTCGGTTGGAGAATTCTCGCGGCTTTCAAAGCTTCGATATGATCGACATGAACATTGGGTTCATCTTCCGGTGCAATAGGAAGAAGAGCGAGATCGATTTTCGGAAATTTTGCGTGGATATCGCGAAACATTTGCTCATCAAAAGCCGTATCCCCGGCATAATAAATCGTCTTGCCATTCGCTCTGAAAATCGTCCCTTTCCAATGAGCCTTGTTGATGTCCATGACCCCCGTTTGAGAACCATGGATGGCTGGAATGGAAATCAGTTCGAGCTTTGCGCCATCTCTCTCGAGCGTCGTCTGTCTCCACCATCTTGCTCCTTTAGCTTGGGTGTAACCAAACCCACGGAACCAAGCATCGAGTTTTT
Source organism: uncultured Simkaniaceae bacterium (assembly GCA_963813105.1). GTDB lineage: Bacteria > Chlamydiota > Chlamydiia > Chlamydiales > Rhabdochlamydiaceae > JAGXTH01. Next base: position 181,424 of record CAWEXT010000003.1, on the reverse strand, counting down.
CCGGCAAAAAGGTGAAAGGTTGGTAGGGTGCAAAATGGCCGACTGAGGGAACTCCGCAATGATCGGCGTGGACATGGGAAATATCGAGCACATCGATATCGGGAAGATCATGAAGCTTGATTCCGGGCGCCGTATGCCGATGGAAACAGGGAAAAATAAAATCTTCAAACATCGGGTCCAAAAGAATATTCCATCCGCCGATTTGCAGCAGCGTGGTCGAATGGCCAATGCGTGTGACTTTTGGACTATCGCTTCTTGCGCAGGGCTTCCATTTTACACGGTTCCATGTAGCGAGATTTTCTTCGGAGGGCTTGCGAAGGGCGCCCACAAAAAGAAGCGCAAGTGTCGTCCGAAATTGCTTCCAAATATCTTCGCCATGAAAATTGTAAAAACGGCCATTTTCAAAGATCGGCTGTTTGAGCCCATGAGAGGGAAGATCCTTGATCGTGACGCGGATAGGCGTTTTTCGATGCAAAAGAGCTTGAATTTTATCGACGAGGATTTTTTCTTCTTCGCTCAAGGGAAATTTCGTTTCAGCTCGATGCAAAAGTTGCCCCAGACGCGTTTCTAAGCGTACCTTCAAACCATCGGTAACATATCCCTGGAGCCATTGGAAGGCTTTTTCACTGCGAGAAGCCGGCCGAATTCCTTCGTCATCGCATGCAAGTCTCCACCAGTGGATTGGATCCTGTATGTAGCACCGCATTTCGGCCCAAATTCCCATGAAAGTCATCCTTTTTTTGTTTTAGCAACAGTTTAGAGCAGATCAAGAAATCATCAAACTTCAATTAAAAATCAAGCGACAAGTCAATTTTTTCTTATTTTTCTCTGCAAAAACACCTCGGTTTTTTTGCCAATTTCGCAAAAGAGGGGCGTCAAGGAAAACTTACATTTACAATAATTTCAAAAGTATTTTAGGATTCGGAAGATGTATCTCTAGACGAAACGCTGCGATCAACACTTTGGATATGACCGACTTTCTATTCCGATGTAAGCGATTTCGACTCCTCCTATGGGTTCTTTTACCCTGTGTGGCGCATGCCGATGCCCCTGACGTTTTAGAACAAGTCAGTCAATTTGCTGCGGCCACTGAAAAAAAATCGACGCCTAAGCCTAGCGCTAAAACTCCTGCGGAAGATACCTACCAAATTAATTTCAACAACGTCGCGATCACGGAATACATCCGTTTTGTCGCAAAGATCACCGGCAGTAATTTCGTCTATAGCGATGCAGAGCTGCAATTTACCGTTACGATCGTTTCAGAAGAGCCGGCAACACCAGAGAATATTTTCTCTGCGCTTACCCAAGTGCTTACGATCAATGGCCTCAATCTTCTCGAGCAAGATGGCAATTACGTCATCACCGGCAGTATTGTGCCTAAACAAATCCCCGAAGTCGTTTCGAGCGAAGCTTTAGATGCCGAGATGCCGAAGGTCCCCTTGGTCACACGGGTGTTTAGAATCCGCAACACCAACGCCAACAGCGTCGCCACCATCATTCGTACGATGTTGTCGACAAAAGCCCTCGTTTCGGTTTCCAATGAGACCAATCAACTCATCATCACCGACCTGACGACGAACATCGATAAAATTTCCTCCCTTCTTGCTATCCTCGATTCGCCGCATAGCCCTCTTGAAATTGAAAACTACTCAGCAAAGCACGTCCCTCCTGCAGATTTGATCGGTTTAGCTCAAAGAATATTATCTCCCTTCACAGAAGGGAATCCCCTGATCTTCGTTCCTCAAGCGGAAACCAATTCAATTTTCATCGTTTCTACGCCATTTCTCATCGAGCAATCGATGAGCGTTTTGGCCGATCTCGATGTGCTTCCTCAAGCCGAACAACTTGGCGCTCCGACAGCTTCTGAAAATCTTTTCCTCTACAAGATCCAATACCGAAGCGAAAAAGAAATCCTTACCTCTCTAGATACCCTCGTCGGTCAACTGAAAACGACTCCTCATCCCCCGACGCAATTGCTCTCGATGGTTGGCACCGCGCGCTATGTCAAAGACTCCAATTCGATTGTCTTCATCGGTGATTCGACGACATTTTCCAAGATCCAGGAAATCCTCTCCAGCATCGATGTGACCGTGGATATGTCGCATAAAATGACCTACTACCTCTATCCGATCCGCAATGTCTCTGCTACGCAGCTCATGGTCGCCATTCACGATTTTGCAGGTAAGCTCAAGTCTTCTTCTGCGGCTGATCCTCGTTTTATCTCCACAATGGAAAGTGCAAAATACTTGAGCGAAAACAATACGCTAATCTTCACAGGCCCTCCCGATGTTCTATCGAAAGTGCAAAGCAGTCTGCCCATGCTCGATGTTGTCCCAGACAACGCCGGCCAACAATTTTTTGTGTATAAGCTTACTCATGACAATTTGACGCAACTCGAAAACTCTTTGAATGACCTAGTCACAACACTTCGCAAATCCCCAACGCCCGATATGCCTCTTATCGAGGTGATCACAAGCATGAAATATGTCCCCGATAGCAATTCGTTCATCTTCTCAGGGGACAGCAAGACACTGGGACGTCTACAACAACTTCTACCCTCCTTCGATAGCGCCGATTCTTTTACTAGTCGAAGTTTTACGATCTATCAGCCAACTGCTGCGACGCAGAAGCAACTGACTTTAGCCCTCGAACAGCTCGGGCAAAATTTAAAGAGCGCTAAAGTGCCCGATTCCCAGCTCATCGCTGCAATCGATAGTATGAAGTTCATGCCCGAAACCCAATCGTTTATCTTCTCCGGCAACCAAGATACGCTCAATCGTCTAACGCAACTTCTTCCCTCCCTAGATACCGCAGCTGCCAAAAAAGATTCGAATTCCTTCTTCGTCTATCAGATCAAGAACTTATCGCAGGAAGCCTTGCAAGACGCACTCCGCTCTTTTGCGGAAAAACTCAGCAAGATGAGCGATGCTGATCCCGATCTTCTCAGTACGATCAAAAGCGCTTCGTACGTCAAGTCGACGAATTCTCTGTATTTCACAGGGACTCCGGCCTCCATCGAAAGGCTGCACCAAATCCTTCCGACCATCGATGTCGCTACCTCAGCTTCCCAAGCGAATTTCTTCATCTATTCGCCTAAAAATGCGACTCCCAGCGATTTGCAAACCGCGATCAACAACCTTGTCACCAATCTTCAAAATGCAGCAAATCCCGACTCCCTGCTGATCGATGCTCTGAAAAGCGGCAAGTACCTCAAAGAAACCAACTCCTTTACGTTCACAGGATCGTCTGAGGCCATAGCGCGACTTCAGCAGATTCTGCCAAGCCTCGATGTCGTGCAGACAGCCCAATCGTCTTTCTATGTCTACCGCATACAAAATGCGCAAATTCAGAACTTGCAACAGTCGCTCGCTTCTTTCATGAAGAATCTCGAAGCAGCTCCTCAGCCCGATCAACCGCTCATCAACGCGATCAAATCGCAGCGCTTTATCCAAGAAAGCAATTCGATCGTTTTCACTGGTGACAAAGGGGCTCTCGATCGTCTTGCTTCGCAAATGTCTAACTTCGATGTCCAATGGGCGGGAACATCGCCAGCCGGCCTGCCAGCTAGCGATCATTTCTACATCTATACGCCGCATTTCCTGAAAGGCAACGACATGATGAAGTCCATCCAAGAGATGACCAATAATCTTAAATCTTCTGGACTTGCCGATCCTTCACTTATTCGAACATTGGAAACCGCTAAATGGGTTCCCTCTAGCAGTTCAGTCGTCTTTACGGGCGATGCCGCATCGATCGCCAGTTTGCAAACATTGCTTCCTACGATCGACTCACCCGTTGGTGCCGGGTCCTTGCAAATTTACCTCTATCGCCCGATCAATCTCACATTTGAAGAGCTTGAGCAATCGCTGAGTAATCTCACAGCCAAGCTCGATCCCAATAATCCCAGCGATAACTCTCTCAAAGATGCCGTCTCTACGATGCAATGGGTGCCTACCTCGCAGTCGATCGCGTTCAAAGCCCCCGATACAACCATCCAGCGTCTGCAGCAACTTCTCACTTCGCTCGATGTCCCACCGGAAGGCGGCGTCAAAACACAAGTCTATTTCCTCTATAAGCTTCAGTATGCTCCAGCGAATGCTGTTATTTCTTACTTGAACAAAATCGCTTCCAATTTAGGCTCAAGCACAGCCCCTCATCAGAATCTCATTCAAGTGGTCAAGACGATCAAAGTCATTCCTGAAAACAATGCGGTTCTCTTAAGCGGCGAATCGAGCGCCGTCGACCAAGTCAAGTCGCTCATCGCCCAATACGATTTACCGTCTACGACTCCTTCCAACAACCAACCCATTTTCATCTACAAACCCAAATATCTGACGGCGAAAGAACTTCAGCAAGCACTCTCAACTCTTCTTGGCGATCTATCGCAATCAGCTTCGATCGATCCTCAACTCATTCAAACTGTCAAATCTTCCAAATACGTCGACGCTACCCAATCAGTCGCCTTTTCCGGTTCGACAAGCGTCATCGATCAACTCAAAGCCCTCATCGCCGATCTCGATACGCCCGATGCAGCTAAACACATCATCCAACATGTTGGCGCAACGACCTACTTCATCTACAAACTCCAGTACGCTTCTGCCGCACAACTCAGCGCTTCCTTAAAATCAGTCATATCCGACCTTGGTAAAGGAGGCGTCGAAGACAAAGCGCTCGCCCAAGCGATCAGTAACATGAAATACATCAAGGAGACGAATTCCATCCTCTTCACAGGAAGCGACGAGACCCTGACAAAAATCCAAGATCTCCTTCCGAAATTCGATATTCCCGCTCTAGGTCCAGGTGCGCCCCCTATAGAGGTAGCAGGAACTTTCGTCGTCTATCATCCGCAATACAAGCCAGGCGACGATCTTATCCAAATGCTTTGCGATTTCGATCAAAACCTCAGGCTTAGTGGCATAACCGACCCTGCGTTGACCTCCACGATCAACAATCTTCGTTATATGGATAGCACCTGCTCGCTCATCATCACGGGCGATGCCTCTGCCATCGCAAAAGTCCAAGACTTGCTGCAACATTTCGATACGCCAAATCCGCAGCAATCGATGATCACCCAAGAAAGGAAGCTGGGGGAAATGAGCTTCCTTATCTACAAGCTGCAATACCATCAAGGCGATGATATCCGTATCGCATTGACAAGGATCGCAGGAGATATCCAAGATACACATAAAGGCCAGTCGATCCCTCTTGCCGATGCCATCAATGCTATCCAGTGGATCTCGATCACTAACTGCCTTGTCACTTCAGGTTCTCCTGACATCCTCGCTAAAATCCGCGAGCTGATCCAGAACCTCGATATTCCGATGCGCCAGGTATTCATCGAAGTCCTTATTTTGGAAACCTCATTGACGAATTCGCAAACCTTTGGACTCTCTTGGTCAGGAAGAGGGCAATACCGCACTAAGCTTGCCGCGCAAGCCGGCAATTTCCAAACTGGCACTGATCCTCTGATATCTTCAGGGTATGGCAGTGTCAACAATACCACGACGCCGACGACAGGCTCTTTCGTGACGAATCAAGGTCTTGATTTAGGTGCGATCGGCGATATCATCCTGCATAAAGGCCAAAGCTTCATTTCTATTGGATCCTTCCTGACCGCAGTGCAAACCGATTTTGATTTGAATGTCGTCACCAATCCCAAATTCATCGCGCAGGACAGCAATGCCGCTACGGTATTCTTTGGCTCCAATATTCCCTTCCAAGGTTCCTTGGTGACAAACAGCGCTAACTCGATTACGACAAGTTCGAGCTTGGAATATCGCAACGTCGGCAACAACATCAGCATCACCCCCACCCTGGGCAGCGGCGATATCATCACGCTCGATATCTCCGTGAACCTGAGCGCTAATACCACTACCAGCCGGCGCCTCAATTGCTGCGGGTATTACTACTAGCCAATCCACCATCGCGACCCGCATCCATGTGCCGGATGGGTGGTTCGTCTGTTTGACGGGGCAACTCGAGGATTCAAAGGGTCATAGTAGAGCCCAGATCCCCTGTTTAGGGGGTCTTCCCGTCCTTGGCCTGGCCTTTTCCAATGCAAGTCGCACAGATACTCGCACTCATATTATGATCTTCCTGCGTCCTGAGATCATCAAAACGTTTGACGATTACAAGCAAATTTCTCAGAATCAAGAGGCCCTTTATAAAGACGCTGCAAGTCTGCCTGTCCTCAAAGAAGAAATTGACGAAGGCATGAACTGGGTCAAGACCCCTGAGAATGAATAAATTTTTTACAGTTCTTTTTTTTACCTTTCTCCTAAGCGGCTGCCATAGGAATGTCGGGGATATGAAGCCCCAGCTCAATTATGCCGTGCAGGATAGCTATCTCAAGCAACTGCCTTCGCCTTTTCCTCTGTTATCGGAATCGGAAAGGGCTCAGGATTGGGGGAAGGAATACACGATTGGACTCGGATTCGCCCATCAGCTCGATCTCTATCAAGCCGCTACTGCTTTTAAACGGGCGGAAATCCTAATTCCCCGCTCAGAAACTGCGCGGCTCAAAGAATTACGTTATAACGTCGTCCTCTGCTACTACCTCGGCCAAAAATATAGGGACGTTACCTACGAGTTCGAACAAGGGGACTTGCGGGGCGTCAATCAAGTCTTTCCCGCCTTCCACGACCTCCTCGTCATCCTCTACGATTGCTATCTAAAGCTCGGTGAAGACAACAAGAGGATCGCCCTACTCGAAACCATCCGCTACTACTATCCCGATACGGCAGCCCGTCTAGGGGCATCGACCGCCCTCGTGCAAGCCAATTTCCCCGAGATCAAGCATCAAGCGACTCTCTTGCCGCCACAGAACACCGTCCAGGAATTTCTTGAAGCGTATCAAGCAGGCCGCAAATCTCCGGGAACCGCGCAATCCTTGAATGCCCTTTTGCCGGGCACAGGTTATCTCTATCTCGGCCAATACCAAACCGCCCTCACGGCATTTCTTTTCAATGGGCTTTTCATCTGGGCAACCTACCATTTCTATCACCAAGGCCATTTCGCAGCGGGAACCATCTTCCTCAGCTTCGAGTTCGGGTGGTACTTTGGGGGGATCTTCGGCGCTGGAATCGAGGCAAAAAACTTCAATGAGCGTCTCTATGAGAGACTCGCTACCCCGATGATGAACCAAAACCGCTTGTTTCCCGTCTTGAACCTGCGCTATGCTTTCTAGCATGCGTTACTGGATAGTCTTTCTTTTATTTCCTGCGTGCTGCTTGGCGATGCCCGGGTATTTCGAACCCTGGGGCAAAGATTCCGATCTGAAAGTTCAAACGCCGCCGTCTGCTGAAGAGAAAAGAGGCTTTTCCCCGCTCGTATGGACAGCGGAAAAAGTGATCTGGTTTCATCAGAACATCCTCACCCATATCGATGGCCCCCGTAGCAGCTTCCGTCCTTCGAGTTCCGGGTATATGTTAGAAGCTATTCGTAAGCATGGATTCATCAAAGGGTATATCATGGGCTGCGATAGGCTCCTTCGCGAAAATGATGAAGAGTGGGTCTATACGACCGTCGAGTATGAAGGCCGCACCTTAAAATGGGATCCCCCTCCATGAAAACCGATGTCCTTATTTGCGGCGCGGGACCTGTTGGATTGTCTCTTGCCGTCGAATGTGCAAGACACGGCGTTTCTTTTCTTCTCATCGAAAAAACTACCCAAAGAGAATCCTTTTCCAAAGCACTCGGCATTTGGAACAACACCCTTGAAGTCTTCGATGCTATGGGTGTTGTCGATACCATTCTCAAAAAAGCAAGGCGTGTCGATAGTCTTCAATTCTATTGCGAAGGGAAGGCCTGTCCTCCGATCCGCATCGAAAACGTCCCCAGCCGCTTTCCTTTTCCCGTTTTCCTTCCACAAAGCGAAACCGAAGCGATTCTCGAAACAAAGCTCGAAGCACTCGGCGGAAACGTGCTTAGGGGACATGAGCTTCTCTCTTTTGAAGAATCTCCCAAAGGAGTCCGCGCTAGAGTCTTAGAAAAAGGCAAGGAGAAGACGATCGAAGCTTTGTGGATCGCCGGATGCGACGGCCCACATAGCGCCGTTCGCCATCAAATGCAGATTCCCTTCGAGGGATATACGGAGCCTGAGAATTTTGCTCTTTGCGATGCAGAATTCGAAGGAACGTTTCCCACCCATTCCGTCAATTTCCATTTGGGCGTCAGCGGCATCTTAGGCCTCATCCCCCTATCCGACAAAGTCCTTCGTGTGATCACAAAAAAAGATCCTTCATCCACAGCACGCGAACCTACTCTGCATGAAATCCAAAAGGTCCTCGACCATGAAGGAGTGCAAAATCTCACACTCAAAAATCCCCATTGGCTTTCCTATTTCACAGTGAATGAACGGATCGCTCGCAATTTTGTGCAAGGAAGAGCTTTTCTTCTCGGAGATGCGGCGCATATCCATAGTCCCACCGGCGGACAAGGCATGAACACCGGCATCCAAGATGCTTATAACCTCGGCTGGAAATTGAAGTTCCTAATCAATAATCCAAACTCATCTTCTGCCATTTGCGCGAGCTATCAAGAGGAAAGACACCCTGTCGCCGTCGAAGTCATCAAACGCACATCCAGACTCCTGCATTTCATCGTCAAAGAGTCGTATTGGCGCCGGCTTCTAAAAAAACTTCTTCTTCAAACCCTTCCTCGTTTTTCTTTTACACGCAAAAAGTTGGTCTATACCTTTTCCGGCCTGGGTATCCGCTATCGGAAAAGTCCGTTGATTGAACCCGGCGCCCCCGGCACGAAACTGCGCGATTTTCCTATCGTTCCTCAGATAGGCGGCAAGATGACCACGACACATCGACTTGCCGCAACAGGCGCGCATCTTTTACTTCTCCCTAGCCCATCAGCAAAAGAACGGTTCTTTTCCCCTCGTGAGACAGTCCTTTGTTATTTCTTCGAATCGCCGCAGCAAAAAACATTTCCTCTAAAACACGACGAATGGCTTTTTATCCGTCCTGATCTCTACATCGCAGCTACAGGTAAGGTGGGAGATTGGAAGCCCATCGAACGGTATCTCGATAAGCTTTGCTAGGCTACTTGCAGATGCTTTCAGTAGCGGCCCCTTGCTCATACACGAGGCTGCCTCCTAGAAAACCCGCCCAGACCAAACAAATGGCCCCTGCGAGATAAAGAAGAGAATTGACGATCGTCACGAGTTTGTGGAGCCATGCATTGCGTAGCCGCTTTCTTTTCAAAGCCCTTTCCAAATCGGCAATCAACATCGCAGTGATAGAACGTTTTTCCATCCACGCTCTTCCCCAGTCGATAAAAAGCGCCGCGCTGAAAAGATAGGCTGAGCAATAGGCAAAGGTACTGTGGTTGGAAAGAACCATTCGATCGCATAAAGTCGGACCGACGACACCGTCAGCGACCTCTCCTGCAAGAACAGATGCCCAGGCGAATACAACCCCTATTCCCAATACAATCCAGGAAGCGACCAAGAGGGTCCGGTGGAGCTTCTTTTTCCTCATAAAAAAAGTGACGGCCCTTAAAGCGGCTCCCGTGAGAAGAAGCGCAATGGGAAAATGGACCAAGATCGGATGAAATAACTCAGGGCGCATAAAGATTCCTTTTCTTGCTCTATATTTTTTTTTCTCTTCGAAGGAAAGCAAAAATTCACTCTTGGAAGGAAAATCGAGGGTATGCGAACCTTTTTTGCCTATGGAAAAGATGATTCTTGCGATCGGATCGACGAATCCGGTGAAAATCGAAGCGGTGAAAGAAGTCATCCAAGGCTATCCGAGTCTTGCCAAGGCTGAGATCCTTTCGTATTCCGTCCCTTCCGGTATCTCCGAGCAGCCCCTTTCCCTTGAAGAAACCATTCTCGGCGCCAAAACTCGGGCGAAAAATGCCTTTGAGGCTTGCAAGAGCTCCAATTACAGCTTTGGCATTGAAAGCGGCCTCTTCGCCGCTCCCGGAACACAGACGGGGTTCTTAAATGGGAGTATCTGCTGTATTTATGATGGAGCTGTGTATTTTATCGGCCTTTCGTGCGGATTCGAAGTGCCCCCTTCGATTCTTCAACATATCCTGCATGGAAAAATGGACATGAGCCAGGCATGTTGCCAGTCCGGTATTACCGCAAGCGCAACGATCGGCGAAGAAGAAGGGCTGATCGGGATTCTCACGAACGGTAGAATGGACCGCAAAGAATACACGAAACCGTGCATCATCACGGCTCTGATCCAACTCGAACATTCCCGTTGGTACTAACTTTTTTCTTCACATTTCTTCCACTATGCCTTAGAAAGGATTGAACCTAGATCTTTTTGGAGGTCAACGTGAATTACAAACGCATTATCGGTGTCATAGTTTTAGTTATCGGTGTGGTTCTCATCATTTTCGCAGCTGATGCGATGAAACGCATCTCTTCAGCTAAAAATGCAGTAAGTGGCGCATCGGGCTTTATGCCCAATAATCCTGCTGGAAATATGGTCACTGGATCGATGGAGAAAGCCGCCAGTCAATACGATGTACCGGTGATGATTTGTCTCATCGGCGGCATTGTCCTCGTCCTCGTTGGCGGTGGGATGGCGATCTTCTGTCGAAAAAAATGATTGTAAAAGATCTTACTCGATCTCTTCAGAGGCCATAGCGAATTCTTCCTCTTCTTGCGTGCCGCCTTCGCTTGTCTTTTGCTGGCGGCCTTTGAGGAAGAATTGGAGCGGCGCTCCGCGGAATCCATATTCCTCGCGGAACTGATTGATCAGGTATTGCCGATAGGTCTCGGTCATCAGATCGGGCTTGTTGACAAAGAGGATGAATTTAGGCGGCTGAGCATCGACTTGGGCAAGGTAATAGATCCTGAGGCGCCTGCCTTGCAGCATCGGTGGATGGTATTTCTGTAGCGCTTTTTCGACGAATTTATTGAGCTGCCCTGTCGAAATGCGTCTTTGCGATTCGGCAATTGCTTTATCGACCGCGGTGAAAATCTTATCGAGATTCCGTCCAGTAAGGGCGGAAAGGAAAATCGTCGGACAATAACGTAAGAAATCGGCTTCGAGCTGGAGAGCTTTTAAGCAATGCTCCATGCGGAAGCCTTTGACGAGATCCCATTTATTGAGAAGAAGGATGCAGCACTTGCCAGAGTCTTCGATCTCGCGAGCGATCCTTTTTTCCTGAGCGGTCAGCCCTTCCAAAGCATCGATGACAAATAGGCAAATATCGGCTCGTTCGATCGCTCTTTCCGTACGGACTGCAGCGAATTTATCGACGACTTCATGCTCGGCTTTTTTGCGCCGTATGCCCGCCGTATCGATGAGCGTATAGGCTTTGCCGTCGATGGTAAATGGCACATCGACGCTATCGCGGGTCGTGCCTGGGATGGAACTCACGACACATCGCTCCTCGCCTAAAATGGCGTTGAGAAGCGTCGATTTTCCGACATTAGGACGACCGACAATGGCGACTTTGATGCCTTCCGTCACAACTTCATTTTCTTCAGGCCATTTCGCATTTTCAAAGGCAGCTTCTAAAAGCTCGGCGATATGGATCCCCTGCGAGGCAGAAATTCCGACGATACTGCCAAGACCGAGCCGATAAAACTCGCCGACCAAGGAAAACTTATCCCAATCATCGATCTTATTAACGGCTACAGTGACGGGTTTGCCGGTGCGAAGCAGAATCTTGGCCACCTCTTCGTCGAGCGGCGTCGGACCCACAATTCCATCGACCACCATGACGATGGCATCCGCCTCTTCGATTGCGATTTCAGCCTGCCTGCGGATCTCTTCTTGAAAGGGCACTTGGCTCTTAATATCGATCCCGCCTGTGTCGATCACCTGGAAAGGGCGTCCGAAAAAGTCGGCCTCAGCATAGAGACGATCACGCGTAATTCCTTCCGCTTCATCGACGATCGCGATGCGCTTCTTGCATAAGCGATTGAAGAGAGAGGATTTGCCGACGTTTGGACGTCCGACGATCGCTAGTTTGAGCCGTTTCATAAAACTATTTTTTTGCTTCTTAAGAAAGTGGGGTAGATTTTAGCCCGTAGGCTCAATAAAAACTACCCATGATGACGATTCAAAAATTTTTTAATTAGAATTCCACTCGCCGGGGGTTGGACTGAGCTTTGTGAAAGACTCGAGAAAGTCATCGACGCGGTCGAGAACCTGGCGGCAAACGATGATCCACCAGTCATCTTCTTCGTCATCCTCTTCATCTTCGTCGGGATCGACGCTGAAGGTCCTGGCAAAGAAGGGCACATCCCCATCGGAATTATCTTTATAACAGATCATTTCGATGAAGATACGGTTCTGATTTTTATAGATATTCACTGCAAGAGTCGAGGAAATCGCTTTCTGCTCTTCATAAAAACTGTCGGATGCATTGGGACAGAAATCTTGATCTCTTTGAAAGTCGGCAAAAAGCCCTCGTTTCATGAGTTGCTGCTGAATCCGCCTTTCCAAAGAATTTTCCAAAATCCAGTGGAGTTGACTGTTTTCGTCTTCGTCTTTATCACAAACTGTCACGCCCACGTCCATGAGTTTTGTGCTTTGCGCAGCAGAAAAATAAAACGTAAACGGGTCAACATCTATCGGTTCTTCCGCTAAAGCCGTTGCCGTTACAGAAAAGAACAAAAGGCAGAGAAGCTTCTTCATTTTTTTACTCCGCTAAATACACTTTAAAAGAACAGCCTGCATGGATCATATCGATCAGCAATTCATCAATTCTATGTAGGATTTCGCCAGCAGCCGTTTCTTCATCGGCACTAAAGCATTCGAAGAAAAACAATTCCGGTTCTGAATCGATGAGTACTTGAAAGGAAAGCGAGACATTGACCATCCCTTTTTCTCGGGCAATAAAGATCCCCAATTGAGAATCCTCTAGATCGTATTCGTCCTGCGATGCCATCTCCTGTTCAAAACTCTCAAATTGTCGAAGGGTCAATCTCTGGATCTCTTCGACAAACGCAAGATCGTCCGCTTGATCAAAAACATGGACGCTTACCCATCTGGTTCCGGAAAAACTCTTTTCCAAACCATTCCAGATTTCCAAAATAGGCTTGGGAAAATCGCTCCATCCTGTGACAGAGAGGCACAAAAAAAGCAGACAAACTCTTGCGATTTTCATGTTCACTCGCAGTTGATTTTTAAAGAGAAATTAAAGAGAAGTCGATTTTTTGTCGACTGTTGTGATTTTGAGCGACTCTTGAAGAAGTTCGATGAGTTCACTGCGATCGAACTGTTTCAAAGTCTCTTGATCATCAAACGCAATTGCTTCGCGAAGAAGCCTAGATTTGCGTTGAATGAGACGATCGATGTGTTCTTCAATCGTATTCTTAGCGACGAGTTTGAAGACTTGCACGCCCCGCTGCTGGCCAATGCGATGAACCCGATCGGTCGCTTGATTTTCCTTGGCGGGATTCCACCAACGGTCGTAGTGGATGACGACGGATGCGGCGACGAGATCGATCCCTACGCCCGCGGCTTGCAAAGAAGCGACGAATACTTCGCAATGGGGATCATCGCGGAAACGATGCACTTCGCCTTGACGATCGCGCGTTGAGCCGCGAATGCCCGCATGTCCAATGCCTTGTTCATCGAGATAGGCTTCGATGATATCGAGCATTTTGAGAAATTGCGAAAAGACGACCACTTTTTGGCCGCTGTCGCGAGCTTCGCTCAAAAGTTCGATGAAGAGCTCCCATTTGCCAGAATGGTGCGCAAAGTAATTTTCCGCCTCTTTGAGGATCAGACACGGATGGTCGCAGATTTGCTTGAGACGGGTGAGAAGCGTAAAAATATGGACATAGGAAAAGGGTTTCGTTTGATCCTTCAGTTCGCTTAATAGGGATGTCGCTTCGACTTTGAGCGCTTCTTGATAGAGTTTGCTTTGTTCAGCAGATAGCTCGCAATAATAGATTTCTTCTGTCTTCTCCGGCAGCTCGGTCAAAACCTCGCTTTTCCTTCTTCGCAGAACAAAGGGCTTGATGAGTTGCCTAAGGAGCTCTTTGCGCTTCGGATCCGCTTCCCAATTCGCCTCGACGCCAAATAGCTGCTCGAACCTCGCAGGTAAATACTTAGGCAAGACGATATCGAAAAGTGCTTTGAGCTCGAGTAATCGGTTTTCAATCGGCGTTCCGGTCAGGCCAAGCCTCATTTGCGCTTCGACGAGCTTCAGCGCACGATGGGTCAAAGAAGAGGTGTTTTTGGCCACTTGAATTTCATCGAAAATGACCACAGTGAATTTCAATTTTCTAAAAAGGGCCCGCTCGCTTCGCAGAATGCCATACGAGGTGATCACGATTTCAGCTTCTTCTTCGAGTTTGATGGCGCGCCTTTGGATCCCATGGAAAACGCGCACATTTCCTTCCGGTAAAAAGCGCTTGAATAGCTCTTGCCAATGGAAGATCACTGAAGTGGGGCACACGACGAGGAAAAATTCTCGTTTTCCCTCTTTTTTCGCGAGATTGCGCCATGCGGCAATCAGCGCCATGGCCTGGTGGCTTTTCCCAAGTCCCATCTCATCGCAAAGCAGTCCTGAAAGGCCTTGCATGCGAAGAGTCCAAAGCCATTCGAACCCTTTTGCCTGATAGGGACGAAGCACGCTTTTCAACCCTTCTAAAGAAGGAGGCTCCGCTTTCATATGCGCTTCGAAAAGCGCTTGCCAATCTTCAGGATGTAGAGGCTTTCCCTTCTTATCGACGACTTCCTCGAACGCGGCAAGTTTGAGACATTCGATGGTCGTAAGAGTCACGCGCGGAGAATCTTTATTGAACCGTTTTGCGGAGAGCTCCTTGATCCACATGAACCGCGGAATGTCGAGCATGAGGAGCCCCGCCCGAGTGAAGAGGTAGCTTTGATTTTTGAGAATGGCGTTCCTCACCTCGTGCAAAGGAACGTGGCCAAAGGAACTTTCATATTGAAGTTCGAGATGCCAGCTCGGAGATGCTGCCGTACTTTTCTTAAAATGCAATAATCTCAGCGCAAGATTCTGCGGCCGTACAAGCTGCTTGTCGATCTCGACTAAGAAAGGCTCCAAAGTCTCGAGCTGGTGCATGACGAAATGCGCTTCTCTCGAGGGACTAATCGTCCTTTGTTGCGTGAAAAGATCGGGCATCCTGAGCGTCGCGGGGATTTCATGGAACCCTTCCCCGGGAACAAACGTATAATCGCCAAGAACCTTGACCTCTTTGGTCAGATAGGGAGGCGTCATGAGATAACGAGGTTTTACGACGATCCGCTTTTCTTCATTCAGCATGATGGTGAGACCCGATGCTTCGATCGGGCATTGCGAGGCGAAAAAGCCTGTCAGATTCTCGAGGTCCATACGATGCTGATCGATAAACGCCGAAAGCTCATTTCTCGCAACGACGAGCCCTGCACGAAGCACGCCGCTTTGTTTTGTTTTCGGATAAAAGCCTCGGCCGCGAATATAGACCCATTCCCCGAGATCAAACACACCTTCTTGCTCAAGCCCCTCTTCGAGAGAGAGGTCAAAATGGAGATTCCCTTCCAAATCGACATGAAAGGCGAGCTGCGCTTCGATCGTCGTCAAATGAATCTGAAAACCTTCGTGTTCTGCTAAAAAGAGCCGATTTTTGGTGATGAAATTCGATAGCTTTTCGATCGTGATCAATTTGTGAATCGTTTTAAGAGGCGCGGTGATTTTGTAAAAACCCTTCTGCGACAAATACGCCCAATCGCCAAAAACCGCCGAATTTTTCTGCTCCAGATCTTTAGGTACGAAAAGATATCCGCTGATCTTGAGTCCTTGCTTAGCGATAAACTCGAGAGAATATTTGATCACATGCGGCGTTGGATGGATGCGCGTCCCCACGAGCGCAGCCTCGGCAATGAGCATGTGACGATCGAAAAAACTCCCAATCTCTTCTCCTCGCAAGATTTTTTGTCCGAGAAGCGGATCACGATGAGCAGGAAAAAAGCCTAAGCCTGGAATGTAGAACCAGCCATCGATCGCCATGATCGGTTTCTTCCTCTCTTTTTTTGGAAGAAGCGGCGTAGCGGCAAAATCGAATTCGAGATGCTGGTTTTTTTCATCGAAGGTCGCAGCGCGGATCGGGGCGTATTGCGAACCAAAGGCCTTCAGAGGCGCTGTGACTGTAGCCAACTTGGGGATCAAGCCCGGCCACTGTTCGTGATCGATCGAAACTTCCATTTCGATTTCAGGAAACCGCGCAGTGATTCCGCTAGGAAGATCGTTTTTTCCATCGGTGAATTCGATGGCGTATTTTTCCTTCATCTCTTGTTGGATGAACATCCACTCCGCAAGACTGCACCAGGGCGACAATCGATAGCGAAGGTCGAAAGCCGCTTTTCCTTCGCGCAAGAGAAAATGATCTTCCGGAGAAAGGCTCGAGAATTTCAGGCTGCTTTCTTGGGCTTTTTTTGGCGGATTCATCAAATCTGTGATTTTTTTGCGACCGCTATCTTTGATGGCCGTCACTGAGAAATTTTCTGAAACTTGCCAACTATTTTTTCCCTTTTTCTCGAGGTCATCAAAAGAAGTTCCATGCTTTTCCGCCGCTAATTTCATGAGGGCATTCCAAAAACACTCTCGAAAACGGACATGCATCGGAATGTGGGAATGTTCGAAGATTTTGAGCCACGCAGCAGCTAAATGCGGACAAGCCCGTTCTTTTCCCGTTTTGTTGCATTCACAAAGGGCATCGATCAAAAATCCCTTATCGTCGAGATGGATCACCGGGTAGAAAATCTTTTTACTTTTTGGGGGTTTGACGGTGAATTGGTAAACGCCCTCTGCAAATTGCAGGTCGCGCACCGCTCCTTGCTCGAGCAGCTTATTCCCCTCTTTCAATGAGACTTTTGTAAAAAAATCTTGGTCCATGGAACTTTAATACCACATCCTTTAACCTCATAGCGCAGAAAAACGGAAAAAACCACCATTTATTTATGACGTCTCGCACTCTTGCCGCCGAGCTTTCTTCCCATATTGGCAAAGAAGTCCACATACGTGGATGGCTCAATAATTTCCGCCCTTTGGGCAAGATCAACTTCCTCATTCTGCGCGACCGCAGTGGTTTTGCCCAAGTCGTGATCGAAAATAAGGAAGACTATCAACAAATCGCCGATCCTGCAACCTGGCTCCATTCTTTCGATCCATGGCAAAGCGACCGCCTCTTCCCAGGCAGAACTCGGTGTCGAAGTAACCCATCCTAAGATCACCGTCGAAGTCCCGATCCGCGAAGTACCCCCTATCGAGTACTACAAACCGACGATCCATTCCGATCTCGAATTCATTCTCGACCACCGCCCGATCGCCCTCCGCAACCGCTGCTCACAAGCCAGTTTCAAAATCCAAGCCGAAATCGCCCATGCCTACCGCCTTTTCATGCACGATCAAGTCGGCGCAGTCGAGTATTTTGCCCCCAACATCATCGGCGCCTCCTCCGAAGGAGGCGCGGAATTCTTCAACGTCGATTACTTCGGCTATACCGCCACGCTTGCGCAAAGCAGCCAGCTCTATAAACAGATCATGGTCGGCGTCAACGAACGGGTCTTCGCTCTCATGCCATTTTTCCGCGCTGAGCCCTCGCATACCCCCCGCCATCTCACAGAAGGGAAGCAATTCGAATTCGAAATGGGCTTTTTCGATCATTGGCACAACATTCTCGATATCCAAGAAGCGTGCATCAAATTCATCGTCCGCCACCTCGAAAAACACTGCGCAAAAGAACTCCAAGTACTCGGTAATCCTCTCATCAAGGCTCCTTCGAATGTCCCCTTCCCTCGCCTTACTTTCCAGGAGGCGCAGGAGATCTTCTTCCAAAGAACCGGTATCGACGAGCGAAACGAACCCGACTTGAGCCCTCATGCTGAACGGGAACTCTGCGCCTGGGCTCTTGAAAAGCATGGCACGGAGCTCGTCTTCGTCATCGACTGGAAGACGAGCAAACGTCCCTTCTATGCCTATCCCAAAGACGACAATCCCGATCTCACCAATACCTTCGATCTTCTTTGCGCCGGCACCGAAATCACCTCAGGCGGCCAAAGACGCCACACCTATGAATCGATGGTCGAAGGAATCCTTTCCAAAGGAATGGATCCGGCAAATTTCGACGACTACTTGAGTATTTTCCGTTTTGGCATGCCTCCCCACGGTGGCTTCGGCATGGGACTCGAACGCTTGACCATGACGCTTTTGGGGCTGCATAATATCCGCGAAACCTCTCTTTTCCCCTCCGACCCAAAACGGATCGCCGGCAACCGCATCAAAGCGCATATTTTCTTCGGCGGCGAAAACATCCGCAGCGAAATCCTCCGCATGCTCCGGCAAAAAGGCATTGCTTTCCAACATCTCACCCACGAAGCAACGCCCACATCGCAAGACTCCGCGCGCGTTCGCGGCACGACGATGGAAGAAGGAGTCAAATCGATCATCCTCCGCGGCAAAAACACCAAAAAGAACTACCAGTTCAATCTGCCTTCCCATGCTAAGCTCGATATGAAAGCCGTCGCGGAAGCTGCGAAAGAAAAATGTGAATTCGAAGACCCTGTCGTGATCAAAGAACGCTATGGCCTTGAAATCGGCAGCATCCCTCCTTTCGGAGGATTGCTCAACATCGAGACATTTTATGATGAAAGCATCGGCAAGAACGATCGCGCGGCTTTCAACTGCGGGCTAACGACCGAATCGATCATCATGACCGCCAAAGATCTCGTCGATCTCGTCCAACCCAAACTGGGCAAATTCTCCGCATGAAAGCGATCCTCATCGAACGTTATGGCGGGCCGGAAGTACTCCAGTACAAAGAAGTTTCCATCCCTACGCTAAACTCCGATGAAATTTTGGTGCACGTCCATAACGCCGGAGTCGGAGCCTTTGATGTCCATGTACGGGACGGTTGGTACAAAGATTCTTCCTATTACTCCCTTCCGATCATCTTAGGTTGGGAACTATCGGGGGTTGTAGATGCAATTGGGACCGATGTTTCTCATTTCAAAAAAGGCGATCCTGTTTTTGCGCATACGAGCGTCTATCGGAATGGAGGAGCCAATGCAGAATATGCAGCTATTAAAGAAAATGAAGCCGCGCTTAAACCTGCTTCAATTAGTCACGCCCAAGCCGCCGCTGCAAGCCTGAATGCGTTAACTGCATGGCAAGCACTATTTGATATAGCCCACATCGCTGCGGGACAGAAAATTCTCATTCATGCTGCTGCGGGCGGAGTTGGGCATCTGGCAGTACAATTAGCGAAATGGAAAGGCGCTCATGTCATCGGCACCGCTTCCGCTAGAAATAAAGAATTTTGTCTAAGCTTAGGCGCCGACGAAGTCATCGATTACACAACTACGCCGTTTGAAAAAATGGTGCACAATGTAGACATAGTGCTAGATACAGTCGGTGGCGACACTCTGCTAAAATCCTTTTTGGTCACCAAGAAAAACGGCATTGTCATCTCGACGATTGATTTTGAGAATATCAAAAAAGCCGTTGACTTTGGCGTGAAAGGAGAAACTATTGTGGTAACCCCAAATTCCCATCAACTTTCTGAAATTGGCAAACTCCTCAGTACTGGCAAAATCAAAGCGCATATCGAAGCAGTTTTTCCTTTGAAAAACGCAGCAAAAGCCCATCGTTTAGTTCAAGGCGGCCATGTTCGTGGAAAAATTCTTCTTGAGATGTAAGAATGTCATGCAGAACATGTTAGCTAACATGTTCAATCACAAGACAACTCAGCGAAAAATCTCTCTAGCAAATTCTCAAAGGAGCCGCTATGAATTCTCAAACATCGCCCACTCTTTCTCATAACTCTGCACCCATAACATCCATACCAGAAGGCCTGCTCGAAGATTTGCGTCATATGATTGATCAAACTCGACAGTCAATCGCCTCAACTGTAAACGCCGGTCTTACCATGCTTTACTGGCACGTAGGCAATCGTATCCGTATGGAGATCCTACAAGGCGAACGAGCTGAATACGGGCAAAAAATTGTCGTGACAGTGTCACGACAATTGACTATTGATTACGGTAATGGATTCTCGGAGAAGAACTTACGACGAATGATGCAATTCGCTGAGGTCTTCTCTGATGAACAAATAGTCATATCTCTAATACGGCAATTGAGCTGGTCTCATTTCACTTCGCTAATCCCGATCAAAGACGATATCAAGCGCGATTTTTACGCTGAGATGTGCCGGCTCGAACGATGGAATTTACGGACCTTGCGCAATAAAATTGATTCGATGCTTTTTGAAAGAACTGCTCTTTCAAAGCAGCCCGAAACAACGGTAAGAGCCGAGGTGGATGCTCTACGTAGGGAGGATCGTCTTACGCCAGACCTAGTATTCCGTGACCCATATGTCTTGGAGTTCTTAAATCTCAATGATCATTATCTCGAAAAAGATCTTGAGGATGCCATAATGCGAGAACTAGAGCAGTTTCTACTCGAATTAGGCACAGGATTCTGTTTTCTCGCACGACAAAAACGCATTACGGTCGATGATGAGGATTTTCATCTAGATCTTCTCTTTTTCCACAGAGATCTAAAACGCCTGGTGGCAATTGACTTAAAGCTGGGTGATTTCAAACCCGAACATAAGGGTCAAATGGAACTATATCTCCGCTGGCTGGATAAAAACGAGCGTCGTTTCGGAGAGGAACCTCCAATGGGCCTTATTCTGTGCGCCGGGAAAAAAGAAGAACGTATCGAGCTTTTAGAGCTAGGTCGCTCAGGTATTCACGTTGCAGAATATCTCATGGCACTGCCATCCAAAGAGGTTTTACGTGAAAAACTGCATAAGGCCATCAAGCATGCACGGCAGCGACTTGAAAATCAGACTGACAATGCTTGATATAGCTTTATAGTCCCTTCGAACACGAGTTGCGCAGGTCCCGTCAATTCCCAATTCGCGATGGTAATTTCTAAAGGCTCTTGAGATCTTGGGTAAACCACGACATGATCGATTTTTTTGAGCGAGGAGACGACTTTTGCGGCGGCAAGAGCAGCCGTTCCACAGGCAAGGGTTTCTCCCTCGACGCCGCGCTCAAAGGTGCGGATGCGCACTTCTTTATCGCGATCCCACTGCAAAAGACTTACATTCGCCCCTTCGGGAAAAAAAGCGGGATGATGCCGCACTTCTCTGGCTAGTTCTTCGAACTCCTCTTCCTCGAGATCTTCGGTAAAGAGCATGGCATGAGGAACGCCGCTATTGACCAGAAACACTTCCCGTACGCCGCAAGATAATGCAAGAGGAAATGGTTCCCTTAAGAATTGCGGCTCAGGAAAGCAAGAAGAGATGCCCTGTCCACTTCTTTTACAAGTGAGAACGCCATTTGGCGTTTCTATGGAAAGGGATTCTCTATGGTCGCCAAGCTCGTAGATAAAAGCGGCAAAACAACGAAGACCGTTTCCGCAAAGAACCTGCTCATTACCGTCGGCATTGAAATAGATCATGCGGTAATCAGCGACAAAAGAACGCTGTAAAAGGATGAGCCCGTCAGCTCCAATGCCAAAACGGCGATGGCATAGACGGGCGATCAAGGAAGAATCTTCAACTGGAAAATCGCATTGTCTTGCATCGATCAAGATGAAATCGTTGCCGGCTCCATGGGCTTTGATAAAGCGTAATAGAGCCATAGGACTAACCTACATGCCGATCTCTTTATAGGTAGTGACCATCTTATCGAGAAGACCGAACTTCACAGCCTCATCGCATCCCATCCAGGTATCGCGATCGAGAGCTTTTTCGATTGCCTTGCGATTTTGGCCAGTGGCACCAGAATAGAGATCGACCAACATATCGCGGGTTTTGATGATCTCTCTCGCCTGAATCTCCAGGTCGGTCGCTTGCCCTCGCACTACGCCTCCGATCGAAGGCTGGTGAAGCATGAAGCGCGCATTGGGCGTTGCAAATCTTCTTCCTTTGGCTGCGCAAAGGGAGAGCACAGACCCCATCGAAGCTGCGAGACCTGTGACAAGGGTCGTCACAGGAGAAGCGATCATCTTGATTTGATCCCAAACGGCGAAGCCCGCATCGACGGAACCGCCCGGCGAGTTGATGACAAAGAGGATAGGCTTACCCGGCTCCATCAGCTCGAGATACCAAAGCTTGCGGATCGCATCTTTGGCGCTGTCCATATCCACGACAGCGGAAAAGAAGATACGGCGCGCTTTCAGCAGCGCTTCTTCGATTTTATCGTCGATCCGACTCGATTTTCTTTCGGATGTCTCTGGCTCGTCTTCTTCTTCGTCGCGTCTTGGCATATTTTTTCCTCTATTATCTCAATGCAGCATTATGGGAGACGCCGCTTTTTTCGTCGATCACAAGTTCGGGATAGAGGGGGAAGTCTTCGAGAAGCTCGAGGACCCGTTTTTGTATTCCCTCGACGATTTCGGGTGGGCAATGCACCTTGGCTTTGCTCACATTGCCATTTTCATCATGAGCCGGACTGGCGGCTTTTAGAAGCCTTACGATCATATCGGCGATCTCGGACATTTCTTGCTGCTTCATGCCGAGTGTCGTAAGCGCTGGCGTTCCCATGCGCACTCCCGAAGTATACCAAGCTCCATTGACATCGAAGGGGATGGAATTGCGGTTCATCGTCATCCGAGCTTTTCGAAGAAGGAGTTCCGCTTGCCTTCCTGTAAGCCCAAAGCTCCCTGCGACATCGACGACGAGGAGATGGTTATCGGTTCCCCCTGTGGTCAATGTAACGCCATGGGATACCAGCCTTTCAGCAAGCGCTCTCGCATTCTTGACAATTTGGTGCGCATACTCACGAAAACTAGGCTGGAGCGCTTGTTTAAACGCGAGTACTTTGGCGGCCATCACATGCGGAAGCGGCCCGCCTAAAACCATCGGACATCCCTTATCGACTGCTTCTTGAAACTCTTTTTTGCAAAGAACTATTCCTCCACGGGGACCTCGCAGAGTCTTATGCGTTGTCGAGGTGACGATATGCGCAAAGGGTACCGGATCGAATTCTCCCTGCATGACTTTGCCGGCGACAAGCCCCGCAAAATGGGCCATATCGACCAGTAAAACGGCCCCGACGCTATCTGCGATCTCCCGCATTTTTGCAAAATTGAGAAGCCGCGGATACGCGGAATAGCCTGCGATGAGGATGAGAGGTTTTTCTTTTTGCACTTGCCGAGCTAGCTGGGCATAATCAAGGAGTCCCGTTTCTTTATCGACGTCATAGCTCACCGATTTCATCATTTTCGAAGATACATTGTGACGATAGCCATGCGTCAAATGGCCGCCTGAACCCAGTGCCATGCCCATGACTTTTTGATTGCAGAGGAGCTGCCGGATCTTTTCGTATTCATCGGGAGTCAGTTCATCGACCGATTTCTTCCCGAGTTTTTGCACTTCAGGCGTTTGAACACGCTGTGTCAAAATGGCCCAAAACGCCACGAGGTTCGCATCCGCTCCCGAATGGGGCTGCAGATAGGCGTGTTCGCAGCCGAAGAGTTTGATTAAACTCTCAACCCCTGCTTCTTCGACAGCGTCGACATTTTCGCAACCTGCGTAAAAACGATGATGGGGATAGCCTTCGGCATATTTATCGGTGAGCAAATTCCCCATGGCAAGTTGCACGCTGAGAGAAGAATAGTTTTCTGAAGCGATTAGCTTCAGATGAGAGCGCTGGTCTTTGAGTTCTTTGACGATACTATCGGAAATCAGAGGAACTTCAGCATGGATGGCATCCAATGAGGCCATAAAAGCGATCGCTTGCGGTGTACGATCCTCTTCGGCAACATGTTTACAATAGTTTTTTAAATAGGACATGGTACCTCGCGAAAGTTATAGAGAAATGAAAAGGAAAAAAGGATCAATGCGACAAAGGAATCAAAATCTAGGTGTGTAGCGAATGTCTCCTCCAAAGGGCAAAGTATGATTTTCGCCTTGTTCGTATTGTACGTCGTTGATGAGAATCTTAAAAGTACACTCTTTGAAAGGTTCGCCGGTTTCCCAAGCCCAGACATCCGCGGAAGTATTGTTGAGCGGCTGACCTTTATCCCAGCTTAAGCCGGCTCCTTCACCCCGGATATAGAGGGCATTTCCAAACCCGACATCATGGTGAACCTCGATCCTTGAGAGGGCCTTTGCGTCCACGCCTGATAAGAGTTTTTTGAGCTTACCCGTCCAGCTCGTCTTGGTAGCCATCGTATACCCCTTTATTCGCCATCATAAATATTTTATTTTTACCTGGCTACCGAGTTTTTCTTGAGGAATATTGATTCCTCTCGATAAAGTACTAGCTACTTCAGCAACACTTATGGGAATTCCATGCAAGATTCTTTGCGTCATATTTTAGATATTCAAGAACTCGACATGAAAATGATCCGCCTGATGCGCGTCAAAAAAGAGCGTCGAAAGGAGCTCGAACAGATCGAAGATCTTCGCAGAGAACTTCATGCACAGCTCACGGAAAAAGAACAAGAGATCGAAGACCTCGGCAAGAATATCTCAACGCTATGGAAACAGAAAATCCAAGAAATCAACGCCAAGATCAAGAAGCTCGAATCGCAGCAGATCAATGTCAAAAAAGTCGATGAATTCAATGCCTTGACCCAAGAAATGACCGCTGCAGAAAGAGAAAGGATCGCCCTCGAACAAAGAATCTCCGACCTCGTCGATAAACGAGTCGCCGAAGAAGAGATCCTTGCAGAAGATCAAAGACAGCCTTAAAACCTCCGAAGAGAGCAGCCTGGCTCTCGAAAAAGAGATCAATGCCAGCATCAAATGATCAACGAAGAAGGACAACTCTTAAAACAGAGCGCGATGCCCTCGCCATGACAGCCGATGCAGATATCCTCATGATCTACGAAAGACTGCTGCGCAATAAAAAAGACCGCGTTGTTGTCCCTATCGAAAACCGCACCTGCAGCGGCTGCCATATCGTCCTCACCGCCCAGCATGAAAACCTCGTCCGCAAAGGGGAAAACCTCGTCTTCTGCGAACATTGCTCCCGCATCCACTACTGGCAAGAAAGCGAAGCTCTCGAAGGCACTGCAGTCGCAACAAAACGCCGTCGCCGCAGACATGCGGCTACGGCTTAAATCAATTTTTCGGGAAAGCAAGCAATCGCTGCTGTGATGGCAACATCAGGGAGAGGAAAGTCTGGACTTCACAGGAGAAGATACCAGTGAAAGACTGGGGGCCGCAAGGCTACGGAAAGTGTAACAGAAAACATTCCGCCGTCGTTAAGAGATCCGAAGACAGGCTGAAAATGCCAGCTTTAGGAGCTGGCCTCACCTGCAGAAATGCAGGATGCGATAAACCCTATCTGAAGCAAGGCACGAAACGTCGAAGGCAGATGCCCTTTCTCCGCAGGGCTTTTGCAATGAGGCCGCTTGAGGACCCTGGCGACAGGGCCCTAGAGGAATGATTGCCTCATCTTCAAGATGGCGACAGAATCCGGCTTACCGCTTTCCCGTGTTTTTTTTCTCAAGCGGATGTGCTTTTTCATAGACTTCCCGCTTCAATCTCGAAGAGACCTGAGTATAGATCGTCGTCGTCGCAAGAGAGCTATGCCCGAGCAGCATCTGGATCGTTTTTAGATCCATCCCCTTTTCCAACCAATGGGTCGCAATGGTGTGGCGGAGCACGTGCGGCGTCAGCCTGTTTGAAAGCCCGCTTCGTTGCAAATACTCCCTGAAAAGTCGGTCGATCGACCTCACGCTGAGCCGCTCTCCCCAACGATTGAGAAAAATCGCCTCATCATCTCTTTGAGCGACATGCATTTCCCCATCTTGATAGCGTTCAGGATTTTCTAGATATTTTTCCAGCCAAGTTGCCACATTGGGCGTGAGCGGTACGACCCTCTCTTTTTTCCCTTTTCCCCGTACCCGAATTTTCCTATTTTTCAAGTCGACATCGGTGCGGCTGAGTTGCGCCAGTTCGCTTAACCGCAGTCCGGAACTATAAAAAAGCTCCATGATCGTGCGGTCCCTGAGTCCCGTCAACGTCGCTAGATCGGGCTGTTCAAAGAACAGTTGGATCTCTCCTGCGGTAAGGGGCCTCGGCAACGTCTTGTCGAGCTTCGGACGCTGAAGCTCGTCTAGGGGATTTAGTGAGATGAGCTTTTCTTTCACTAAATACTTGAAAAACGCCCGAAGCGAGGAGAGGCTTCTCAGCACAGTTCGTCTGGCGCTTCCCTCCTCGTGCAATTTAGAAAAATACCTCCGAAGAGCCGTTTATCCAACGCCTCTTCTTGCTTAAAGGCAAAGAACTTCTCGATATCGAGACGATAGGCCCGCAAGGTATGGGGAGAAGCCTGTTTGACGAGGCGGAGGTGCTCCAAAAATTTCTCAAGAAACGCTTCCACTCTTGTGGGTCCTACAGCGAATATGCTACAATCTGACTCTATCAAAATGATTACATTAAATAAAATTTCCAAACGGGTTGGAAGCCGCACCCTGTTCGAAGACATCACGGTGACCTTCAACCCGGGCACTCGCTATGGTCTGACCGGCCCGAATGGCGCCGGCAAATCGACCTTGCTCAAGATCATCATGGGAATCGAAGAGCCGACAAGCGGCACTGTCGTCCTTCCCGAAACGGTCGGCTTCCTCAAACAGAACATCGAAGCACTTCCGCGACTATAAAGTCCTCGATGTCGTCATCATGGGCAATCAACGGCTCTGGGATGCACTTGCAGAACGCGAAAATCTCTATGAGCAGGAGATGACCGATGAGATCGGCATTCGCCTCGGCGAGCTCGAAGAAGTCATCGCCGAAGAAGATGGCTATAGCGCAGAATCCGATGCGGAAACGCTCCTCCTCGGCATGGGCATTCCTTCCACTATGCATGACAAGCCCCTCCGCACGATCCCGACCGACATGCAATTCCGGGTCATGCTCTGCCAAGCTCTCTTCGGCAATCCCGAAGCGCTCCTTCTCGACGAACCGACCAACCACCTCGACCTCGATTCGATCGGCTGGCTCGAAGAGTTCCTCCACACCTACAAAGGCACCCTCATCGTCGTCAGCCATGACCGCCACTTCCTCAATGCCATCACAACCGCACATCGCCGATATCGACTACGAAACCCTCATCATCTATCCCGGCAACTACGACGATATGCTCGTCAGCCAAAACCGCCGTCCGCGAGCGCCAGAATTTGAAAATAAATCGAAAGAAAAAAAAATCTCCCAGCTGCGAGAATTCGTCGCCAAATTCGGAGCCGGCACACGCGCCAGCCAAGTGCAATCGCGCATCCGCGAGATCGACCGGCTCCAGCCCCAAGAACTCAAAAAATCGAATATCCAACGCCCCTATATCCGCTTTTACCCATCCTGAAAAAGCCTCGGGACAAATCGTCTTCAAAGTCGATAAACTCTGTAAAAGCTACGATCATAAGCCCGTCATCCACAACTTCTCCTGCGAAATCCACCGCGGCGATAAGATCGGCCGTGATCGGCAACAACGGACGAGGCAAAACGACCCTTCTCAAAATGCTCGCCGGAGTGCTCAAGCCCGATAGCGGCAAGATCGAACTCGGCCATCAAGTCGCAGATCGGCTACTTCCCCCAAAACCACTCGAAGTCCTCGACAAAAATAGCTCCATGACCGCCTTTGACTGGCTAAAAGCCAGAAAGCCGAAGTATCTATGACCAAGATGTCCGCAGCATCCTCGGCAAAATGCTCTTCGGCGGCGATGACGCCTTCAAACCCCTCTCCGCCCTCTCCGGCGGAGAGACGGCCCGACTCATTCTCGGCGGCATGATGCTCTGCAACTACAACGTCCTCATCCTCGACGAGCCCAACAACCACCTCGACCTCGAAGCCGTCTCCGCTCTTGCCTGGGGACTCGAAGATTTCAAAGGAACCGTCCTCCTCGCCACCCATGACCGCGACCTCATCGACAACGTCGCAACCAAGATCATCGCCTTCGAAGAAGACGGCATCCACGTCTTCGACGGCGGCCTCGAAGACTATCTCACTCATCGAAAAGCCGTAACCCTATCTAAATAGATCTTTGACAAAATTCCTTTCTGCTTTTATTCCCTAAGGTAAACCTCTTAGGTGTCTAATGTCAGATATTCCCCCTCTTACCGGGCCTAGCGCTACCAACCCCATTCGCGAACCTCATAGCCAAGAGCAACGAAAGCCCCGGCAATACCGCGGTGGAAAACGAAGTCATCTTCGCTGCCTTCAAGACGTGATCGAAGAGAAAAAAAATAAAGGAAATTGGCATGGCTGATCTTCAACGGGTCGAAGGCATATCTCCTAGTCAACTACCTGCAAGCAGGGATATTCGGCAGATGGCCAATCAGCTCAAAAAAGAAATCGATGAGTTCAATCAGCTGATTCCGCCAAGTCCCGAACAATTAAACAACTTCGCAAAATCGATCCAAAAGCTGCACCAAACTTCTCAGCAAGCTTTGAAAGACACAGCGCAGCCCTCGAATCTTCTCATGGAAGATGTGCAAGACTCTGCTGAAACAGTGCAGACAATTCTTCAGCAGGAATTACAACTCGAAGAAAATGGGAAAAATATCAGCCTAGTTGCCGCTGCAAAAAATCATCAAGACTCGCAGGGAACAGATTCGGATCTACTCATGATTAGCCATGCTTTCGTGAAATATCCTGATCAGACCCAAGCGCTCAAGACCGAGCTCACATTGACGAGCCGCGATCTGGATCAAACAAAATAATCTAGAGATAAAAAAAACAGGTTAGAAAAACCTGTCTGTAGAGATTCTTAAACTTTTAACCGAGCTATTTTTTCTTTAGGATTTAACAAAGCCGTTCTATCTGTCCAACTTGTAGTATTAAAGCCAGCGAGCATAAGAGGCCATGTAAAACACGTAGTGGAAAATTGCGCTACTTTCTTAGCCGTTCTCTTAAGACCGAGCTTTAACCCATGGTCTACATTGGGATCGTTAAGCAGCGTTTGTGCCTTTACGAGGTCAGGATTAGAACTTACTGGTTTTCCTAACAACTTCCGCCCTAACCATGATTTACGCATAAAATTGGGCGAGGCATCGGGATTGTTGATAATGCTCTGCTCCATCATTTTCTTCATAATAGCATCTAATGGCGGTTTCTTATTTGGATCACCACCTTTTAATGCCCTCTCAGCTGCATCGAATCCTTTCTCGATAATACTCTGTCCTGAATCCAGTAGGTCAGCATGAGTTTTTTTGAACAATCGTTGCAAACTTATCAATCCGTCCTTAGAGCCATCAAATTGAATTCTCTGTTTATTAAAGGCTTGCAGAAGGAGCATGTTGATGTGGTCTCGCATGCCTGCATGAAGCTTGTCTTGACAAAACTGTTGGTATTTTAACGGATTGCTGATCAATGTACCCGCTATCTCGGCAGCATGATCTCGTATAGGTCGCGATTCAGTAGAGTCCATGAACGCTTTGAATTGCTGAGGATTATTATCCGCAGGCTCGCCAAATCTCGCTTCGTATAGATCTTTGCAGACTATCAAATAGCACTGTTCTGGATCTGGGAAGAGAACGGCAGCGTAATAGCCATAACGATCTCCATCGCCACTTACTTCAGCTAGTAACTTTCCAAAGGTCTCTCTTGTAGCGTGGATTTTTGCAGCAGTTTTATCCAGAGAATTCTTACCTCGAGACTTAAAGTCTTTCAACTTTATCCCTTCAGTTTGAGCTAGAGCTTCTATATCCGCTTTTATTTTATCGCGTTGTGTCTCTAAATCAGTTTTAGCAGCTACAAGATTCGCTCTTTGGACATTAAGTTTGTCTTCTCTAGCTTTACTAGTTGTTTTGGCGAGTTTATCATCGACTTTGTCAATTTGAGCATCGAGTGCTGCAATCTGCCCTTTAATAGCGATGAGATCTGAATAGCCCTTTTCTAGTTTTTCAAGAGCCGCTGTTTGAGCTTCGAGATTATTGCGAACTTGGATGTAAAAAGCTTCTGCTTCAAGAGTTTTTTTACCAGCTTTTCTTTGATTGTTCGCTATTTCAACATCAGTTTTTCCTGGAACCTTTCTAATAAGGGATCGGGCACCTGCTTTACCTTTATCGCCGTGAACGAGTTCACGATATTTTCGTGTAATCCACCATCGGTCTTGGTGTTCGACAGAAGTATTTTCGTCCATTTCATGACGGAGGTCGGAGACTTGTGCTCCTTTAACTAATGGATCTTCTGATTGCATAGCTTTTCCGCTGAGGTCATTGCTACGCAGAACAGGGCCATTTATAGGATTGGGCCATGTGTTGTATCCAGTTTCCGATGCATAAACAGTTTGCAAAGCTCTGATATGTTGTTCAAATTCTGCGCCGACATTATCGATTTCTTCTTGCGGACAATTATCTAATTGACGTCTCTCGATGACTAAGGAGCGTAATCCTTTTTGCGTCTTTCCGTTTTCGTCTACAGAATCCCCAAGGTATATAATTTTTTGACTGCCATCTGTAAAATTGAGCGTGAATTTATGATTCATAAAATCACACAGCATCGTGTCGAGGTCTTCATAGACTTCGAATGCAAGAGATTTGAGATCCATGAAAGAATCTACCATTTTTGTGCGGTTCTCATCTTTCATGTTGATGCGTTCATGAGCGGAATTTCCCGCCAGCTGTAATAGCCGAACGTTCGGATTGGCAACCTCAAGTTTCACTCTTGAATGTAAGGGGCCTGTCTTTTCAGAAGCTTTGCGTTTGTGTCCTCTTCCAGTTCCAGTAGTAGTATCTGAACTACCTACATCACTACCTTGTACACCATCGGGCATACCGGCTTCAGATCTGGTATCGACACTCATACCTAGCCCGTCGGGTATATATAAATTGCCCATAGGCTGATAAGCATGATCTCCTAATGATGAAGCAGAAAAAGAATATCCGGCGCTATTTGCAACCATGCCCGCAGGGACAGGGGAGCCGGGGGATGTCAAAGTAACACCATGTCCACCAAGGTTTCTTGGTGATGACAGCGGCGATGATCCGGGGGTGCCTACTGGGCTTCCGGCCACGCTTCCTGCTGGGCTTACCTGACTTTGGGTACCTACACCACGTGGTGATGATGGTTCGGACATAATTATCTCTTTTTATTGATGTATGTATTATCTCAATAATAATTATACTATATTGCAATTATAATATCAACGTTATTATTGATGTTATTGTGCTGGTAATTAGATAGTTGCATAATAGAGATCTGGGGGCAAGGCCTTGACT
This sequence comes from uncultured Simkaniaceae bacterium, assembly GCA_963813105.1. Classification (GTDB taxonomy): domain Bacteria; phylum Chlamydiota; class Chlamydiia; order Chlamydiales; family Rhabdochlamydiaceae; genus JAGXTH01. Next base: position 150,313 of record CAWEXT010000003.1, on the reverse strand, counting down.
CTGAGGAGGTTAAAGAGGAGGCTTAGTCTCAAGCCTTTAAGAAGCTTTATTCACTCAGGCCTTTAAGCAAAACCCCTTTAGGATAAAAGCCTTACGTTTTGATGACGAAAACCGGAAGTCTCGGAATTTCAACCCCTTGACGCCTAGAGAATCGTATGATTTTAGGTAGTAAAATGGGACGCGGGGGAATAAAAAAGAACCGCCAGGGGATACCCTGGCGATTCCACGTTTTTCGAAAAAACAGCCTAGCGCTAGGCGGGGAATTAACCTGCTTTTGCAGCGTTGTATTGTTGAACAGCTTCGCGGGCACGAATTGCGCCTGTAGCTTGTTCCGTTGCAGCCCGAGCTGCATCGCTCGATGCAGTTGCAGTCTGTTCGTTCTGCTGGAGAATGGTCTGAGACGTACCTTGAGCTGCAGAGTCTCCACCTTTTGTCGATTCTTGGACTGCTTCATAGCCTTTCGCTCCGGCATTGAATGCAGCATTGAGCCCCTGAGTTGCAGCATTGAGTAGCATTTCTTTCTGTTGGTTTCTCGAATAGGCCGCTTGGATTTGCGAAGATGCTTGCGTAGATTTTTCATTCAACTGCTTCATGATAGCCTGTTGATCATTCGGAGTGCCCCGGATATAGGAAAGTACGGCTTCTTTATTGACACCTGAACCTGCAGCAGGTTCTGAGAAGTTACCATTTTTAAGTTGATTGAGGTAGTTAGTATCGGCAGGCTTCAGATCTGCGAGTTTTACATCACCGGCAGCTCCACTTGCGGCAGCTCCATTCGGTGCATTGAGTTCTGATTGGAATTTGTTCATCTGCGCAAGTTGTGCTGTAGGTGCTGCTACTTCTGCCTTAACTGCATTATTGTAGCTAACGTTTTTATACAAGCTAACAGCAGATGTTCCTGCTTGACCAATGCTCGAATACATTTCAGCAATATCGATATTTGCTGTATCCGATCCTACATTCATCGCTGCATTTGCCTGAACAGACACCATAGCAGTGCTGTTTTGCACAGTATTTTTTCTGATCTGATTGTAAATCTGATTCAATTGATTGAATTCAGCTTGCAATTGAGCCAAGATCGACTGCGCCATCGCCTGCATTCCCGATGTAATCGCGAGCGTATCGGTTTCACCGCCACTATTGCCGCTATCTTGAGAATCACTAGAGAAATCATGGCTCCCAGAAGAACTTGATACAGAAGTTACGATTCCGGCTTGTTGTCCAAGCTCTTGGACCATTCCATGCACTTCATCAAGCATTTGTGACATTTGGGCATATAAGGTTTTGATCACTCTTGCTTGGGCTTCAGTTAAGGGTTGCGCTCCGCTCTTGATCGAAGTCAAAGCTTCATTCAGCGTATCGATCGTTTCTTGGAGAGGCTTTTGCTTATCCTGAATATCGCCCAAGATCGATTTTACTTTTTGAAATGCTGTATATTTTGAGACATCGTTTGCAGCCTGTTCAGATTTTTGATCCTTATTGACCCAAACAGTGAATGCTTTATCCTGAATTCCTTTTCCTGCCATTGACATAGTTTTACCTAATTATTAGTTTTATATTGTTAAATTATACTGCGTTTTCCGTTAAGAGCCGTGCGGCTTCGTTTTCAGCTTCAGCCATTTTCTGGACTGTTTCCTGTATGCTCGCCCCTAGTTGTTGGATCTGGGCTGCAGCTTTCTTATCATCTTGATCTTGGGCATTTTTGATCATATTCAAAATGTTTTGATAAACGAGCTGTGTCGCTGTGTTACGTCCGAGATCGGGATCGATCTGTGATTTCATATAGTTCACATCGGCCATACCCAAGTTGCCGAGCAGGTTCAATGAGTTCCCTGCCATTTGGATGACCATGGTGAATTGAGCAATCGTTGCCGGATTGAATTCTACGTTTAGGTTCTTGAGCAGATTCTGCAAGAGGGAAGATTGCGCGCTATTTCCATTGGCTGAATAGGCCTTATTGGCAGCGTACATCATCATTATAGCTTGGAGAATTTGTGCGATGATTTTTAAGATTTGGAAAGCCTCATCATCGTTGAGTTCGTTTTTGCTCTTGATCTTTTCGGCTATCGCTTCAAAAGAATCGCTAAAACCATTGAACATCATGAAATACATAACCGTATACATAAGAGGCTTGCAATTCGTTATCGCGCTCCAGATTTCTTTAATCGTGTTCCAGATTCCTTTTGTCTCATTAGCCGTAGCAGCTTCGCCGGTTTGACTAAGAGCTGGAGTAGCACCAGAGGCTTCTTCAGTCGTCGCTTCTTCGACTCCATTGATGAGGGAAGTAGTAGAATTAGCTATTTGAGTAGTCTCTGCTTCGCCATCCTCTTCAACGCTCTGTACGACTCTATTGACGGCACTATTGAACGCCTGCGTGGCTTGGGTTGATTCCGTTTCCGGAATTTCCTCAGCTGCATTCGAGACGGCAGACTTAAGTAGATTGGTAAGTTCAATCCCTTCTTCTTTTGCAGATTGTTCGGCGCTCTGTGCTGCTGCGCTTCCTTCAGCGCCAGCGGCTGATCCGCCTGCAGCCCCATCGGTGACGATGATGAAAATCATAATAATGACCGCTGCGATCGCATCAGCTAGGACTTTAGTACCCGCACTGTCGCCCATTTTTGTTTTAGCAAGCAGATCTTCAAGCTGATCAAGGGCTTTTTGGGTGATATCGATTTTTCCCTCGGTAGCCATGCTGATCACGTTGAAAGTCGCCATGACTAACGCTACGAGAATAGCACCCGCTCCTCCAGAACCGACAGCCGCGATTACGGAAAGCGTCGTCATAAGTCCTTCAGCGACATCCAAGAGTATTTTGATTGAGCTTGCAAATGCCTCGGCATTGGCGAGAGCTACAAGGTCACTCTGCGATTTACCTTCAGCGATCTGGAAATTATCAGCAGAAGCCAGGCTCATGAACTGCTGGTCTTGCTGGTTCAATTCATGAACTTTGGAAGTGATCGCTTGCAAGGTATTGAGTACCGCGACAAGCAAACCGGCAGCTTCACGCATATTGGCTTCCGAGTTGCCATTAGGGCCGGAGAGGATTTTTAGCATCTTCTTGACTTGCTCGACTAAACCACCAATCATGCCTGCTAGCTGGATAATATCTATCGCAGCAAGGGTCTGCATATCGGTTTTCAACTCCGCCCTGTCATTGGCGATTTCGGCTTCTAAGTTGGTGATGTGCGATTTGTCATTGGCAATCGCGGCTTCGTCATCTTGTACGTTATCTACAAATTCAGGATCGAGAAGCCCGAAAATGGATGCGGAAGCGCAAGCGAGTGCGGCAATATCCAACTTGAGTTTATTTTCATCAGCCGAGAGAGTATCCTCCCACGATTTTAAAGCGATTTCAGAGGAGGTGATATCTCCCATTAAATAGAGCATTCTGTTTTCAAGATCGTTAGAGACGTTGGCATAGTCTTGAATGTTTTGAGAGGTTTGTTTCAAGAGCTGGGTGTTGAAATTGGGGTTCGAAGGATCTGTCGGATCGTTGGCATCGGCTATCATTCTTCTTGCCAACATCTCGAGCGCACCAAGTTCCAATGGATTGTTGGAATCATAGGCCAGGTTGTTGAGCAGATTATTGATATTCGTGATCACTGTTTGGAGGGATTTCTGAGCAGCTGCAATCGCATTAGGAATATCTGTCCTTGTTTCTTCAGTGGCTGTCTCATATAAATCAGTGATTACATTAACTTCTGCGTCTAACGATGGATCAACAAATCCCTTCTGCTTTTCTTGATATTGCAGTTCGATCAACGTCGTAAACCTAATATAAAGTTGTGGCACTCCATCGGGATTGTTCGGATCGTTCAAGGAAGTCAATTTGGCTTGCAGGGCGGTAACAGAGGATCGAAGGGCTTCAATTTCAGATTCCATCTGCAATAACTGATGATAAGGATCCATCGGTGTCGATGGATCAAAACCAGTATTTTGTAGTTGTATAATGTTCATATTGTTTTTCCAGTATTATTGTTTTTATTACATGATCCCTTGACTGATGGTATTCGCTAAGCCAGACATGAGGTCGACAAGGGGGTTACTTAAGGCAGATACGGCTCCCTGCTGCGATTGTTGGTCGAGTTGTATCTGCGAATTAAAGAGGTCTACGCCTGTTTTTAAAGAGGTTTGTTGGACCTGAGTCTGCGCGCTCTCAGCTTGTCCTTCTGCGGTCCATGATTGGTTGGCTATCTGCGCATAGCTCAATTGATCCCCATCCAATTGCATCTTAGTCGTAGCTTGAGCAATATAGGAAATCTGCACTTCGATTTGCGCGTTGGAGTAATTAAACCCTTGCACGGGCATACCGAAGTTGTAGGTGTCGCCCCCGCTAGATATTGTATTCCAACTGATCCAGTCACCAGGTTGACCGCCGTGAGTATAGGGGAGCTCGCCGCCGCATCCGGGACAATCGTCGGTATTTTTGTTATCCGCTAAGGGTCCCTCCATAGCCCATGAGTTCGCATTCGCTACCATTCCGGTAGTTTGTGCAAAGGCCATGTTGGAGTCAGATCCAAGTACTTGGCTATCGCTCTGTTGAATAGCGATTGTAGAAGCAAGAATTTGATTGTATATATCCATATAAATCTTAGAGTTTTTCTTTTTATTGTAATTTTATCTGTATCATATTGGTCTCGATTGCAAAGAAGTTCGCCATGCCTTCTTCGGAACTAAAATTCTGCGAACGGTTGTCGTTATCGGAATTGATTTGTGACTGATCCAGTTGTAGACCTTGTTGCATGGCATTGGTCTGCGTATCTTTTTCTGTCGAGTCCGTGTTGTAGATAACTTGAGCTGCGTTAGCCAACATCTGCGTACCGGGGTCTGGATTCATGGAATAGTTGATCATATTGATCCTATCTTCCATAAGTTGGTTTGCCCAGCTGACGCTCAAAGTCATCAAACCCAATCCCTGGGTCATGGTGGCGCTCACATCGCTATTAAATCCGCTTCTATAAGAATCGTCGTTAATCGATAGCGCATTGAATAGATCGAAAGCAAAATTCGACATAAATTCCTCTTTTACGTAGTTCCAGATTTTTCATTCCCTATGAATGTGGTGAAAACCGTCGTTAGAGATTTCATGATGGTTTGCCATAAAGCTAGGTACTGTTGCATGTCTGCTTTGATAAACCCAAATTGCTCTTGCAAGGTCTGGCTCACAAGGCCGGTTGCCTGGGTGATGGTCGGTAGAGCTTGCGTGATCTGTTGCGCCATGGCAGCTGCATTTGATGTATCATCTTTTGAAGTTGAAGCCTCTAAAAAGGTATGTAAATCGTCATTCCAAGGTCCGTTTTGAATTTGCGAGAAGGTATATTCTAATCCCGAGTTGTCACTTTTATCATCAGCACCTAAAATTGTTTGTGAAATTTGTGTTTGGGATCCTGGGTCGATTACAGGAGTGAAGACTCCTGTTTTTGGGTCCGTATAACCAAAGTTAAGGTTGTTGTTAGGATCCTTTGTTGAAGCCAATATGCTTAAATCAGCTTGGATCCTCGTGAGGTCGGCACCAGTTGGGTCATCAGTAGTAGAAGCATTACTATAAGTATTTTGTAAATCGGTAATAGCTTCTCGATATTTTGCTAAGAAATTCATTCCATTCGCGGTTTCTGAAATTAGATCCTGCTGTTTATCGAGGAGCGAACCATTGATTTGTGAATATCGATTCGTATCGGTAGAAGCGCCATCTCCTGAAATGAGAATGTTGTTGAGCCACATCATCATCTGCGTAAATGGATCGCCTGTACTAGAACGCCACATATTGTTCTTTTCCGTTAGACCCACATTATCTGCAAATTTGACGTTTTGATCAAAATTCGTATATTGAGCTTCTGCATCTGTAATATCTTGTTGAATCGATGTTGGAGTAGTAGTCATAGTTTATTTCCTTTTCTTTTCAGAAGATGAAAGTAAGGCTTTCTCTTCGACTTTTCTTCGAATCGCCTGAACTTCTTCCCATTGCTTCTGCGTAAAATTTTCGGGATTTTCTAAATATCCAATGGCTTCCTCTAAAGAAGTTCCATTCCTTTTACAATATTCTTGGAACGTCGTACGCACCTCGTCTTGAAGCGTTCGGATTTTCTCTACGACTCTCTCAAACTCAGCCGCTGTTTTGACTTCCTTGAGCTCCTGTAGAGATTCTGCCACCTGCGCTAACAATTGCACCATTGGGCCGAACGGGTGGCCATTGTGGTGTTCATAGCGGACTAACTCTTGTACTAGCTCTTCGAATCCATCAGGATTCAGTTTCTTTGCTGTTGTCATAAGTTTAGTTTCCCCCAACGCTAATTTTAAATTATTCTATATGGCTAAATCAAATTATCTTCATGTAAAGATGAAAGTTTAGTTAAGAGTTATTAGCCTCTTAGAAACAAAAAGGCTACTGTAAGAGATTGAGAACCAAAGAGCTTTTGCTACTAGAGCAGCTATAGAGAAAAAAGATTTAAGTACTTGATAGACAAAGAGATCGAAGGAATCAGTTTAACCTCTTGACGTTGAAGTCATTAGGTTAAAAGAAACCCTCTTATCTAAGTCCTTGATAATGAAGGAAGAGAATATAAGGCCTTGAGGATCTGGGCCTCTTTACATAAAGATAATAAAAAGACCGCCAAGGAAACCTTGGCGGCCGCGGGATAACGAGGAGGTAAAATCCTCTAGGTGGAGGGTTATTTTGCTTCGTTGTATTGCTGGACAGCCTCGCGTCTTTGGATTGCCTGCTGAGCTGCTTTCGAAGCTTCCTGAGCATGTTGATCCATTTCGTCGGCTGACTTGTTGTTCTGATCATTGGCAACCTGCGAAGTGGCGCGGACAGCTTCATCTGCGCCTTTGGTTGCTGCATAGCCTGCTTCCAGGCCTTTCATAGAAGCGGTGACTCCAGCATTGACCATCTGCATTCCAGAATTCCAGCGAGCTTCTCTCTGTTGGTATCTCGTGAAGGCTGTTTGGATCGTCGTGCTTGCCGCCGAGCTTTGTTCGCTAAGAAGCTTCATCACACTCTGTTTAGTAGCCGGATCGCCTCTGATTACCGACATGACTTTGTCTTTATTGACTCCAGGTTGTGGTTTCGCGAAGTTTCCGTCCTTCAATTCCGCGTAGTAGACCTTGTCATCATCTGAGAGATCTTTTAACGTAAATTCTTTAGGCGGAGCATCACCTACAGCCATACCGCCGACACCATTTTGCGTTAATCTACCCCGGATATCATTCATCTCATTGAGTTGCTCTTGCGGTGCTTTTGTCTCATCTTCAATTTGGAATTTGCCTTGCATGTTGACACCAAGAGAAACGGCCGAGGTCCCCATTTGAGTAAAGTTTGAATACATCTCAGCCTTATCCATATTTGATTCTTGTGTTCCGACATCTCGTGCAGCTTGGGCAAGCGAAGTTACCAACGCATTGCTATTCGACAGCGCTCGTTGTCTCATCGTATTGTAGAGTATATTCAACTGATTGAATTGCGCTTGGATTTCAGCCAAGATCGACTGAGCCTGCGCCTGCATTCCCGATGTGAGCGTGATGGGACTGTCATCGCTAGAATCATCTGGACTATCAAACTGCTGTGTATCTTCTGAAGAGCCTGAAACAGCCGTTACAATTCCTGCTTGTTGATGCAAAGATTGGACCATCTCTTTGACTTGTCCGAGCATGTCTTTCATTTGCGTATATAAGCTGCTGAGCACTTTCGCTTGGGACTTTGTGAGCTTATCCTCTGAACCTTGTATAGTATCCAGGGATTGACGGAGCGTATCCATCGAATCCTGTAGAGGTTTTTGCTTATTTTGAATAGCGCCCATGATCTCTTTTACTTTTTGGAATGCGCTGGCCTGTCGAACATCATTCTGCGATTTTTCCGATTTCTGATTCGTATTGACCCAGCCGGCGTATGCTTTACTTTCCTGTAATCTATTTGCCATTGACATAAGTTTTATCCTTATTATTTCTTATTTAAATTATTTAAACTGCGTTTTCCGTTAAAAGTCGTGCAGCTTCATTCTCAGCTGAGGCCATCTTCTGGACCATCTCCTGGATGCTGGCTGCTATTTGCTGGATCTGCGTTTCAGCTTTCTGTCCATCTTGCTGCTGAGCGTTTTTGATCACGTTCAGAATATTTTGGTAGATGATCGTTGTCGCTGTGTTATTAGCAATGTCGCCATCGACTTCGGCTTTTCTATGGTTCACATCGACCATTCCCAAATTTCCGAAGACGGACAATATGTTTCCAACCATTTGGAGAAGATTGGTGAATTGCGCAATCACGGTTGGATCGAGTTCTACATCGAGTTTACTCAGGATGTTCTTCAGGAAGGAAGCCTCCGCCTCTTCTCCCTGAGCGCCTGAAAATGCCTTATGGGCAAAAACGATCATCATAACCGCTTGGACAATCCCAGCGATAATTTTTAAGATTTGGAAGACCTGGTCATCCTTGAGATCCTTTTTGCTCTTGATTTTCTCTGCGATCGCTTCAAACGAATCACCAAAACCATTGAACATCATGAAATTCATCGCTGTGAGAAGGACGGGCTTGCGTATCGCACTCCAGATTTCTTTGGCAGCTGCCTGAGCATCACTGGCAACAGCTTTCATAGTCTGCCATAGACCTTTGGAGGCTGCCTGAGCATCACTGGCCGCAGCATTGCCTGCTTCTGCAGGAACAGAGGCTGCTGCTGTAGCAGCTTCACTGGCTCCCTTGACAAGGGCTTGCGTGCCCTCGGAGGCAAGTTTGCCAACATCTTGCTCAACGCTCTGTATCACTTGATCAGCGATGGTGCCGAGATTGGCTTCTGTCACTTCTTTAGTGGCACTGATTGCAGCTGAAGTAGCTGCTTTCATTGCATCTACAACACCCGCAATGAACGCTTTTACCAATTCCACAGCGGATTTAGCTAAGCTACTAAGAGCAGCTTTTATTCCCGTTGCACCCGCGGCTGCGGCATCGCCTGCCAGCGTCAATACGACTAGGGCGACAGCGGCAACAATATCAGCAAGGACTTTAGCGGCGGTGCTGCCATGTCCGATTGCATCGGCGAGTTTATCCAGGGCTTCTTGCGTAAGATCGATTTTTCCTTGGGTGGCCATGCTAATTGCCGTGAAAACTGCCATGACGGTAGCAACGGCAATAGAACCAGCTCCTCCAGAAACTACAGCGCCTATTACGGCAGCCGCCGTCAAGACGCCTTCTGCGACATTGAGCAAGGTTCCCAGTGTAGTGCCAAAGGCCACAGCGTCCATCAATTTTAACAGGTCATCTTGCGATTTGGATACAGCTACCTCGAAATTATCGGCGGAAGTCATACTCATGAACTGTTGGTCTTGTTGACTAAACTCATGAACTTTGGTCGTGAGCACTTGTAAGATATTGAGCACGACAACCAAAGCAATGGCAGCTTTTTGCATATTGCCTTCGGAGTTGCCATTGGGTCCTGTGATGAGGTTGATGATCTTCTTGATTTCATCGGAAAGCCCGCTGATTAAACCTTCTAGTTCGCCCGTGGACATCCCAGCGAGTGTCGTCATCGTATCGGTAATCTCCGACTTGAGCGAGGCGATATGGACATTTAAGTCGTTAATTTTGTCTTCATCTTTACTAATTGTATTCTCATCGGCTTTCACATTACCGACGAGTTCGCCATCGAAGCAACAGCCGATAATCCAACTATCTGCTGCAGCGAGTTTAATGCTATCGATGACGAGGTTGTGTTTAGCAGTTTCAAGATCCTGCTCGGTATTATGTAGACTCTTCTCTGAGCCGACGAGATCTTGCATATAATTGAGCAAATCGTCCACATAATCATTCGTGCTCTCAGCATAGTTCTGAATAGTGTTGCTAGCTTGATTCAAAAGCTGGGTGCTATTATTCGGATCCGTAGCATCGTGAGGATCATTAGCATCAGCGACTATTCTTTTCGCCAACATCGTGAGGGCGCCGAGTTCGAGCGGGTTGTTGGGGTCGAATTGCAAATTACTGATTAGATTATTGACCTGACCGCATACTGATGAGATACTGGCCTGAGTATCTGAAATCTCTTTAGGAAGAGCTATTTGTTCGTCTACGCAAGCTTGAAACGCCTTTGAAGCCTCTGCTACTTTTTTATCCAAAGCGGGGTCACTGTAGGGCTTCCCATCCTTCTGTGCTTGTTGTTGTTCTTTGGCCTTCTGATCATTTAATGCAAACATGGCTCCTTGAAGTTGGTAATATCCATTAGGATTGCTCATGTCATTCAAAGCAGCGAATTGGCTCTGAAAATTCTGTAGGGTTGTTTGCAACGTCTCTATTTGAGCTTCTATTTGCAGCAAAGCCTGCAAAGGACTCGTTGGAGAGAACAGATCTGAAGGAGTATCTAATTGTATGTTATGCATATATTTTCCGAGATTTTTACTACCTTATTTAATTGTTTAAACTGCGTTTTCTGTTAACAATCGTGCAGCTTCATTTTCAGCTGAAGCCATCTTCTGGACCATCTCCTGGATGCTGGTTGCTAGTTGCTGGATCTCTGCTTCGGCCTTCTGTCCATCTTCTTGCTGAGCGTTTTTGATCACGTTCAGAATATTTTGGTAGATGATCGTTGTCGCTGTGTTATTGCCAATGTCGCCATCGACTTCGGCTTTTCTATGGTTCACATCGACCATTCCCAAACTTCCGAGGACGGACAATGTGTTTCCAACCACTTGGAGAAGATTGGTGAATTGCGCAATCGCTGCCGGATTGAGGTCTACATCGAGTTTGCTTAGAATGTTCTTCAGGAAGGAAGCCTCCGCCTCTTCTCCCTGAGCGCCTGAAAATGCCTTATGGGCAAAAACGATCATCATGACCGCTTGAACGATCCCAGCGATAATTTTTAAGATTTGGAAGACCTGATCATCATTGAGATCCTTTTTGCTCTTGATTTTCTCTGCGATCGCTTCAAAAGAATCAGCAAAACCATTGAACATCATGAAATTCATCGCTGTGAGAAGAACGGGCTTGCGTATCGCACTCCAGATTCCTTTGGATGCTGCCTGAGCATCACTGGCAACAGCTTTGCCTGCTGCGGCAGGAACAGAAGCAGCTGCTGCAGCAGCTTCACTGGCTCCCTTGACAACGGCTTGTGTGCCATCAGCAGCAAGTTGGCCAACATCTTGCTCTACGCTCAGTATCACTTCATCAGCGACAGTACCTAGCGTCGAGAGTTCGACTGCTGTTACTTCTCTAGTGGCGCTGATCGCAGCTGAACTAGCTGCTTTCATAGCATCTACAACACCCGCAACGAACGCTTTTATCAGATCGACCGCGGTAGTGGCTAATTCGCTAAGAGCTTCCTTTATGCCTGTTGCAGCAGCGCCTGCGGCATCGCCTGCCAGTGTCAATGCAACTAGAGCAACAGCGGCAATAGCGTCAGCAAGAACTTTAGCGGCTGTGCTGCCATGTCCGATCGCATCGGCGAGTCCATCCAAAGCTTCTTGCGTAAGATCGGTTTTTCCTTGGGTGGCCATACTAATTGTCGTGAAAACTGCCATGACGAGAGCGACAGCAATAGCCCCAGCTCCTCCAGAAGCTACAGCGCCTACCACAGCAGCCGCCGTTAAGACGCCTTCTGCGACATTGAGTAAGGTTCCCATTGTAGCGCCAAAGGCCACAGCATCTTGCATTTTTAGCATGTCATCTTGCGACTTGTGCGCGGCTACCTGGAAATTAACTGAAGAAGCCATGCTCATGAACTGCTGGTCTTGTTGATTGTACTCATGAACTTTGGTCGTGAGCACTTGTAAGATATTGAGCACGACAACCAAGGCAACGGCAGCTTTTTGCATATTGCCTTCGGAGTTGCCATTGGGTCCTGTGATGAGTTTGATGATCTTCTTGATTTCATCGGAAAGCCCGGTGATCAGCTCTTGCAGCTTGTTCGTGGACATGCCAGCGAGTGTCGTCATCGTAGAAGTAATCTGCCCCTTGAGGTAGGCGATATGGCCATTTAAGTAGTCGATTTCGTGTTCATCAGCACTTATTTGTGCCTCATCTGCTTCAACAGCATCGACGAGTCCGCCATCGAAACAAGCTCCGAAAATCGAGGCATTTGCTGCAGCGAGTTTGATGCTATCGATGATGAGGTTGTGTTTAGCGATCTCAAGATCCGCCTCGGTATCGTTGAGTTTGTTTCTCTGAGTTGACGAGATCTTGCATATAATTGAGTAAATCGTTCACATAATCATTCGTGTTCTCAGCATAGTTCTGAACAGCGCTACTGGCTTGATTCAAAAGCTGGGTGCTATTATTCGGATCCGTAGCATCGTGAGGATCATTAGCATCGGCGATTATTCGTTTCGCCAACATCGTGAGGGCGCCGAGTTCGAGCGGGTTGTTGGGATCGTATTGTAAATTACCGATCAGATTGTTGATCTGACCGCATACTGTTTTGAGACTAGTCTGGGCGTCTGAAATCTCTTTGGGAAGAGTGGTGAATATATCATCCGAGCAAACCTGAAATGCATTATCAGCTGCTGCGACTTTTGCATCCAAGGCGGGATCACTGTAGGGCTTCCCATCCTTCTTTGCTTGCTGTTGTTCGTTGTATTGCTGAGTATTTAATTCGAACATGGCTCCTTGAAGCTGGTAATATCCATTAGGATTGCTCATGTCATTCAAAGCAGCGAGTTGGCTCTGAAAATTCTGCAGATTTGTTTGCAATGTCTCAATTTGCGCTTCTATTTGCAGCAAAGCCTGCATAGGACTTGTTGCAGAGAACAGATCTGAATTAGTATCTAATTGTACGTTGTGCATATGTTTACCGTTATTTATTACATTATGTTTTGACCTAAGGTATTCGCGAAGGCTGTCATGAGGTCGACAAGGGGATTTCCGAGTCCCGATACGGCAGCTTGTTGCGCCTGTTGGTCGAGTTGTATTTGTGAGTTATACGTATCTGTAGGTGTTTTTAATGAGGTTTGTTGGATCTGCGTCTTCGCGCTCATGGCTTGCGATTCAGCAGTCCATGCTTGGTTGGCGATCTGCGCATAGCTCAGAGGATTACCATCCAATGTCAAACTACTCGTCGCATTGGCGATGTAGGTAATCTGTACTTCGACCTGCGCGTTGGAGTAGTTTTTCGATGGCATCGGCATACCGAAGTTATAGCCATCGATTGTGTTCTGCGTGATCCAATTATTGTTGGAATCGGATTGACCATAGGGAAGCTGGCCACCGCAATTGGGAGCATCATTGGTGTTCGGGGTATAAGGCTTCCCACCTGTAGAACTTATAGGTCCATCATTGGACCACTGATTCGAGTTAGCCACCATTCCATTGGTGCACATATACGCTACACTGGAATCAGATCCAAGGACTGCGCCATCACTTTGTTGAATCGCGATCGTAGCCGCGAGAATTTGTTCATAAACTTCCATAGATAACCTAAATTAAAACTTTGTTTTAAACATATTGGTTTCGGCGCCAAAAAAACTCGAAATGCCTTCTGCTGAACTGAAGTTCGCCTGCCGGTTTTGATTGTCGGAGTTGATAGACGATTGCTTTAGTTTTAGGCCTTGTTGCATGGCATTGGTCTGCATGTCTTTCTTAGCCGAGTCGTTGTTGTAAATGATTTGATCGGCATTGGCTAGCATCTGCGAACCGGGATCTGGGTTCATTGAAGCCGAGACCATATTGATCCTGTCGGTCATGAGCTGAGTTGCCATCCCCGTCGTGTAGGTCATCAACCCAAGTCCACCGGCCATGGTCGCGCTAACATCGCTATCAAAGCTGCTTCTATAAGAATCGTCATTGACCGATAGCGCGCTGTATAAATCGAAAGCGAAGTTCGACATAGTTTTGCCTTTTTTTACGTAGTTCCTGATTTTTCATTGCTTATCGACGTTGTAAAAACCGTCGTTAAGTCTTTCATCGTGCTCTGCCAGATCGCCATGTACTGCTGGAGGTCGGCTTTAATAAAGCCAAATTGCTCTTGTAGAGTCTGACTGACAAGACCCGTTGCCTGGGTAATGGTCGGCATTTGCTGTGTAATGTCCTGTGCTAGAGCAGCAGCACTTGTGCTATCATCTTTATCCGTTGAATCTGCGAGAAAGGTACTCAAATTACCTTTCCAAGGTCCTGTTGGATCGGCAATTTTTTTAAAATCCGCCGTTAATTCCGTAGTAGCGCTTGTGATTTGGGTTTGTGAACCTGTATCGATTACAGGATGGAAAACGCCTTTTGAATCGGTAGAACCGAAGTTAAGGTTCGTAGTATTAGCGAGGATTGACAAATCATTTTGAATATCTTTCAGGTCATTTGCATCAGGATTACTAGAAGCTGCATCACTATATTTCTGCCCTAAATCGCTACTAGCTCCGCGGTAGGCCGCTAAGAAGGTCATTCCATTAGCAGCTTCTGAAATCTGATCTTGATCCTTGTCTAGGAAGGAACCGTGTATTGTGGAATATTGGTTCTTATAAATCCCAGCGCCGTCGCCTGAAATGAGGACGTTGTTGAGCCACATCATCATTGCCACGAAAGGATTGCCTCCACCAGAACGCCACATCGAGTTCTTTGTAGCTAGACCCTGTGTATCTGTTGCTTTGGTTCCTGTTTCAAAGGTGGTATATTGATTCTCTGCCTTTGTAATTGCATCTTGTATTGGATCTGCTGAATCGTTGAACATAGCCTTATTCCTTTCCTTCTGGGGCTGAGATGAAAGCTTTTTCTTCCACCTTTCTTCGCATCGCCTGGATTTCTTCCCATTGCTTCTGAGAAAAATTCATGGGATTCTCTAAATATTGGTAAGCGTCTTCAAGGGATGTACCATTCCTTTTACAGAGTTCTTGGAACGTCGTGCGTACCTGATTTTGAAGCATTCGGATGTATCTCGATATTTGCCTCAAACTCTTCTTCTGTTTTGACGTCCTTGAGCTGCTTAAGAGATACTGCAACCTCGGATAACACTTGAATCATCGGACCGAACTGGTGGCCGTTGTGGTGATCGTATTGCATGAGCTCTTGTACGAGTTCTTCGAATCCATCGGGATTCAAGTTCTTTGCTGTAGCCATAGGTTTAGATTCCCCCTACGCTCATTATAAATTATTTTATAAGGATAAATCAAGGGATTTTTAGGATTCTATTAAGATAAAAGGCTTAATGGATGGTTATTAACCACTTACTAAGTAAGGGATAGGCGTAAGAGATTAAGAACTAGAAGGTTTGGAAATAAGGGAAAAGGTTAATGCCCACCTAAGTGCTTGATAGACTGGGGGATCGAAGAACCCCTTTTCTCAGGAATTCTTAGGTTAACTTAATCCCTTGGCATGCAAGGGAAAGCACAAGTGCCTGTATAGGAAGAACTTTTGAAAGTCTTTGGAATAAAAAAGAACCGCCAGGGAAACCCTGGCGGTTCTCGGGGTATAGGAGGAAGGGCCCGCCCCCTAGGGTATTAGGGGAATTAGATATTAACCGCCTCGTTTGTATTCGTTGTATTGCTGAATAGCTTCGCGGACGCTCATTGCTTTTTGAGCATCTTGCTTAACTTCTTGAGCATGGTCACCCATTTCTTTGGCGGATGTATTGTTCTGATCGAGAAGAACCTGATTAGTTCCTTTGGCAGCATCGTCTCCAGCTTTTTTCGTAGCATAGCCTGCTTCCATACCTTTCATAGCCGCGGTGACCGACGAATTGACCATCTGCATTCCAGAGTTGACTAACTGTTCCCACTGCGTATTTCTCGAATAAGCTGTTTGGATTTGCGAGCTTGCCTCCATAGATTTTTGGCTAACCTGCTTCATGATATCCCCACACTGATTCGGATTGGTCCTGATAAACGTATGAACCTCTTGGATCTCTTTATCAGAAAGCGCTCCAGCTCCTGTCGGTTTAATGAAGTTTCCTTTCTCAAGCTGCGTATAGTAATTCTGTACTTTTTGTGAGCTGAATTGCGGTTTGGCATCGCCAACAACTATAGCACCTTTTTCACCATTAGGGTCATTGACATCAGCCTGGAATGCTTTCATTGCATTAAGTTGGTCTTGTTGCGGTTTTACCTCTTTACTTACGGAGTTCATGCTTCTGGCTGTGTTGAGTGCGCTTATGGCTGATGTTCCCGCTTGTGTCATGCTTGCATATTCTTCGGAGTGATAGATATTGGCTTCTTGCACGCCCATGTCCTTAGCGACAGCAGCTCCAACCGTTACCATCGCATTGCTATTCTGTACGATGCGCTGTTTCATGGTATTGTAGATACCGTTCAATTTATTGAATTCCGCTTGCAATTTCACCATGATGGACTGGGCCATTGCCTGCCATCCAGAAGTGAGCGATGCTGGATCATTATTAAAATAACTTTCAGGATCGCCGTTATCTTTTGAAAGATTTTGATTTTGGGAATCCGTATCCTCAGAAGCGCCCGAAGCACCAGTGACTTTTCCAGCCTCACCTTCAAGAGAATGCACCATCGTTTGTACATCTGTAAGCATCTCTTGCAGTTGCTTGAACAGGGCGTTAAGCACTTTCGTTTGTGATTTGCTGAGCTTTTGCTCGCCAGAGACAGCATCCAGAGATTTTTGGATTTCTTGCATGGTCTCTTTGACAGGCTTCTCTTTATCTTGGATATCGCCCAGGATCGCTCGTACTCGTTCAAATGCTGTGGTCTTTTTTGCATCACTGTTCGGTTTTTCGGCTTGTTGATCCTTATTGATCCAGACAGCGAACGCTTTATCTTGTAACCTATTTGCCATTGCCATAATAATTACCTAATTATGTTAGTTGTTTAATTGTTTATACCGCGTTCTCTGTCATGAGTCTTGCGGCTTCAAATTCTGCTGAGGCCATCTGTTGGACCGATTCCTGTATCGCTGCTTGATATTGCTGGATCGAAGCTGCAGATTTTTCTCCGTCTTGATCTTGGGCATCTTTGAGCGTTTTCAAAATGTTCTGGAAGATCAGGATAGTCGATGCGTTAGAGCCCATGTCTTCAGCGACATCAGCTCTTGTTTTGTTCACTTGTATCATGCCCAGGTTGCCAAGCACTGATAATGTGTTTCCTGCCAATTGGAGGACCGCAGTCGCTTGTGCAATCATTGCTGGGTTGAATTCAATATCGAACTTGCTAAGAAGCGATTTCAGGAGGGAAGATTCTGCTTGCGCTCCCTGACTGCCCGAAAAGGCCTTGTGCGCAATGACGATCGCCAGGATAGCTGCGATGATCTGAGCGACGACTTTCATGATTTGGAAGAGGGTGTTGTCATCGAGGTCTTTCTTATCTTTGACTTTTTCTGCAATCGTTTCCATCAAATCGCCGATACCGTTAAATGCCAAGAAATTCATCGTAACGAGCGTGAAGACATGGCGTCCGGCACCACCTATTTTTGTAGAGGTGTCCGCTAAGCCGCCTGCGGCAGACTTGCCTGCTTGAGCTGCTTGCGCAGTAAGCGCAGATGCTTCTTTAGTGCCCACTTGTGCGAGATCTTTGGCAGCTGTATTGACCAATGCTCCAGCTTCTTTAGCTGCGGCTGTGGCCGCTTTTGAAAGGCCCGACATCAATTCAGTAACCACTTTTATAATCATTGCTGCGAATGCTTTCAGGGCTTGTACAACAGCAGTGAATCCAGCAGCAAGAAGTTCACCTGCCTTGGCGAGGGTATTTAGGATGGCAGTGACGATTTTCATAAAGACTTGTGCAATGGTTGTTATGACTTCCGTAGCAGCGTTTTTAACGCCCATAGCAAAACCGCCAGCAGCATCTCCTAACAGAGATACCACGACGACAGCGATGGCTGCGATGACATCCGCGAGAGCTTTATTTCCGACTGCACTAGCGAGTTTATCGAGCGCTTCACCTGTGATGTCCACTTTTCCATCGGTAGCCATACTAATCGCTGTGAACGCAGCAAAAACGAGAGCTACAAGGATGCTTCCAGCTCCACCGGTTGCAACAGCTGCGACTACAGAAACTACCGCCAAGGTAGCTTGTGCGATATCGAGCAATACTGAGCATGTGGCAGCAAATGAGGCGGCAGCTAACATGACTTTTTGGTCGTCGAGTGTCTTGTGCGAAGCGATTTCGAAATTCGCAGCAGAAGACAAACTCATGAACATTTGGTTTCTCTGATCGATTTCGTGAACTTTAGAGGTGAGTACAGTTAAGAGTGTGAGTACAGTAAGGAGAAGAGCAGCAAATTTTTTCTGGTTGGCTTCCGTATTTCCACCAGGTGATAAGAGTAAATTAAGCAACTTCGAAACATCATCGGTCAAGCCTTTGATTAAATTCGTCAATTGGTTGGTGGACATCGCCGAAAGCGCCGACATATCGGTTTTTATCAGTGCTGTATCTGCAGTGATTTCGTCATTCATGCTATTGATTATATTATCATCATTGAGCAATCTTCGGCCTTATCAGCTTGCTACGGCGTCTGCACACTCGCCTACGGCCCAAGAGCAAATACCGAATGAGGCTGCGGCTGCAGCACATGCGGCAGAGAGCTTGATGATATCGAGCTTGAGTTGGTATTCCATCCGCGTGTTTATCCGCATGAGCATCGTTGCGTGTGTTTGTACATTTGACGATATCTTGGATGAGGTTGATTACAGCGTTTTCATAGTTACTAGAGGTTTGAATATATTTAGCAATAGCATTATTGGTTTGATCGGAGAGGCTTTGTGTATTGGTCGGATCGCTTTTATCCATGTAGAATTCCTCTTGCCAACATCGTGAGGGCGCCGAGTTCCATGGCATTGTTTTGATTGTAGGGTGCGGCTGCAAGGTCATTGCTCAATGTCTGCGCCATCGTTTTCATCTGCGTCGTAGCATCTGAAATCTTACCGGGAAGAGTGACATTTTTTTCCGTTGAGGCAGCGTCAGCAGCGGTATAAGCATCACTGACCTCTTTGTCTAAAGTTGGGTCATTGTATTTATCCCCTTCTTTCTTCTTTTCAGCCGTTTGTTGAGCTAACAACTGAATATAGTTGTTCTGAAGCGCTGGAAATCCATTCGGATTGTTTACATCATTTAACCAGGTCAGTTGTTTTTGAAGATCGGTGATATTTTGTTGAAACGTTTTAATTTTATCTGCCAGCTCTTCAAATTGCTTGAAACGAATCCATATAAGCTTGGAATGGATCCAAATGGTCTTGAACTTGTAAGTTGTGCATAAATTTTTCCAATATCTGTAAATTTCGTTTCTATTAGTTATTAAATGATCCCTTGACTTGTGATGTTCGCTACGTTGGTGAGGGTTTGGATTAGAGGATTCGAAAGGTTCGATACGAGTTGTTGTGATGCTTGCTGAATCATCTGTACTTCAGAAGTCTGAGGGTCAGAAGCGGATTTATTCGTGGACTGTTGAACCTGCTGCTTAGCGCTCATCGCTTGCGAAGTGGCCGTCCATGCTTGCAGAGCCATCTGCGCATCGCTCAAATCAGTATCTTTCAATTGCTTTAAAGATGTGGCATTGCCGAAATAGGAAGTCATAACTGTGATTTGCGCGTTCGAATAATTGTAAGGGTTGCCAGTAGTTGGGTCAGTCTGTAGTGGCATATCGAAACGACTTACCGTCGATGGGGTTGTACTGCAAAATGTCATGAGGAAGCTCGCCACCTGCATACGGTACGTCACCATCTTGGCCAGCTTGAGCTAAAGGTCCATCATTGGCCCACTCATCTGCGTTATCAACGCCGCCTTTGCTGAGCATAAATGCAAGATTCGCATCAGCTCCTAGCTGCATGCCATAACTCTGTGCTGAAGTCTCGATAGCAGCTTTAATATTGTCTAACATAGTATTCCTGGGTTTATATTTTTTGTTTCACAAGGCCATTCACAGCCGACCAAAAGCTTCCGAATCCTTCTGCAAGGTTGAAAGCGGCTGTTCGGTTTTGGTTATCGTCTGTGGTCTGCTGCTGGCCCAATTTGACTTGGGATTGTATTTGCGTACATTTCGTGTCTTTTTCCGAGCCTTTACTGTTATAAAGTTCCTGATACGATTGTGCTAACATCTGCTGACCTGGATCTGGATCCATCGAAGCCATGACCATCTGGAGTTGGATGTCACAAAGCTCGGTAGTCATTGCAGTCGTATACGTCATCAAACCTATAGCCGAGGTCGCAGTTAAGCCTACATCGGTATTAAAGTTGCTAATACAGGCATCGTTTCTCATATTAAGCGCGTTATAAATATCAAATCCAAAATTCGACATAATTACCTCTTATGATGCACCAGGTTTACTATTGGATATCGTTGATTGTATAGGAGCCTCATAGGACTTCATCGTGTTCTGCCAAGTGGATAAAAATTGTTGTTGCGTGGCGTTATTAAATTGCATATCCAACCCTTGTGTCTGGCTAACTAGTCTTGTCGACTGGTTAATATTCGATGTCTCTTGAGGAACCTGAGATGTCAGGGCTGAAGCGTTTGTCGGGTCATCTTTACTGTAGGAATCGGTGATCAATGTATTTAAGTCAGCCCACTTTGAATCGGGCTGACCAACTTGATTGAACACATTCTGCATAGTTGTAACCGATGTTGTAATCTGTGTTTGCGACTGACCATCGATAACTGCATGGTGGCCTTTTGTATCGTCATAACCAAAGTTCAGGTTGGTCGGATCAGCCATCACAGCCAAATCAGCCTGGATCTGCTGGAGGTCCTTATTATCCGGGTCCTTTGTAGTAGCGGCATTAGCATATTGTGTTTCTAAATCCGATTGAGCTTCTCCATAAGCGGATAAGAAGTTCATTCCATTCGCTGTTTCGGAAAGCTGGTCTTGTACAGTCTGCGTATAGTCACCAGGTAGTTTGGCAAATTGATCATGGTACATGGACACCCCACCACCCGAAATGAGTAGGTTATTCATCCAAATCAATAACGCAGCAGAAGGATTGCCATGCAAACCATTCCACATGGACCGTTTTGAATTTAGTCCGCTGATGTCTTGCGCTTTTTGTCCCGTTTCAAAAGCAGAATATTTCTGCTCTGCAGCAGTAATATCACCTGATGGAGTTGCTGTGTGGTACATAATACTTATTCCTTTCTTTCATGTTTTGTTTCAGAAGCAGGAACCGACATAACGGCTTTACTATCTACTCTTCTTCTCACAGCCTGAAGTTCTTCCCACTCTTTCTGACTAAAATTCTTAGGATTCTCTAGGTATTGAACAGCTTCTTCAGGAGTCGTTCCGTGCTGCTTACAATAGCTTGTGAATCCTACCTTCACTTCTTCTTGAAGCACGCGGATATTTTCTACGCATTCATCCAACTCTTCTTTTGTTTTAATGTCTTTGAGTTGACTTAGTGCTTCTGTAAATTTAATTAACAATGGAACCATTGGACCAAACTCATTATCATGACTGGTATCATGTTGAGCTAGTTCTTGTACGAGTTCATCAAATCCCTTAGGATCTAGTTTCTTTGCTGTCGCCATAATTATATATCTCCCCAACATCTATTTTAAATTAATTCTATATCTCGATCAAATTATTTAGATGTATTCATGTAAGATAATTTTTAATGTTTACAAAACGTAAATATATTTTCTCAACGAAACGAAATTTCATTTCAAAAAAAATTGAATAATCGATGTTTTGTATAAAAGTTTTTTCGCGTTTACAAAACGTAAATAGTTTTTTGTTGCGAATTGGTTTTTTGCGTTGTAGTTTGTGTGGCTTTACAAAACCCCAATAACTTTTCTTGGAATAGTTTTAAGGCTTTCTAAGGCTCTAAAGGCGAAGTCCTTAGAAAAACACCTAACTTACTGATAACGAAGGACTTTAGGTTCTTTTGGGGAAAGGGAAGACCCTGAGGTCTTCGGCTGTGAGGGTATTAGGGAACACAGGGGTGGCTTCCTCGAGGAAGGGCCCAAGGTCTTGATAGCGAGCCGAGAAGTGGGTCAGGATGAGCTGATGCGCACCTGCCTTAGCAGCAATAGCCGCGGCCTGCCTAGCTGTCAAATGGTGGTGCTTTTGCGCTAGGTCCTCATGCTGAGTGAGATAGGTGCTTTCACAAAGAAGGAGGGAAGCCCCCTTGGCCGTGCGTATAGCGGCTTCGCAGGGAAGGGTGTCCGCTACATAGGCGAAAATGTCCCCTTTTCGCAAGGAACTCACTTCGTCTAAGCGCACCTTTTTGCCACCTACTTCGATGGTTCCTTGCGCCTCTAATTGCCTGACGAGAGGGCCATCGATATGGTGCGCTTTTAGTTTGGCTTTGTCGAATTTGCGCTGATCGCGTTCCTGGATGCGCCAACCGATATTGTCGACACCGTGATCGAGAAAATAGGCCTCGATTCGGAAGTTCTCATCTTCGACAAGTCCTTCCTCTTTTACAGGGTGTTCGACCACTTCGATGATTTCATGATAAATGCTGCTTCTTCTGAGGCGATCAAAATAGACCTGCCCGCTTGCGGGATAGTAGCAATGAATCGGATGCGTCACTTTATCGAGATTCAGCCGCATGAGCATCGAGCCGAGGCCTAAACAATGGTCGCCATGAAAATGACTGACGAAAATGCGGGTCACGCAAGTCGGAGCGATGTCGGCAAAAATGAACTGTCTTTGCGTCCCTTCACCTGGATCGAAAAGAAACCCTTCATCATTCCAGCGAAGAAGATAAGCGCCGTGATTGCGCAGGCGTGTCGGCTGCTGGCTGGAACATCCTAAAATGGTGAGGTCTCGTACGCTCATGAGACTATCCCTGATTAGGATTTTATGATTCGATGTTTTTGTGCAGATTTGAGTCCTGATTTTGAAATCCATGTGTAGAAACACATGGGTGAAAAAGCAGGATTCAAAGATGCAAAAAAGATCCAAATCAGGAAAATTCGAATTGCGGGATAGTCTGTCATGGATTTCTCGAAAATAGAGGGATTCGCGCAAGAAGCAGGCCGGTGAGTCCGCCGACGATATGCGCTGTGTTGGCAATTGCGCTTGCGATGCCTTGGACGCCGAAAAATTCAAGACCGACTGAGACAAGTTGTAAAATCAGCATGGCGACGATGAAGAGAACAAGAAATAATGTCATGCCGCTACTGAGCGGATAGCCTTCCCAAGGACTCATCCTTTGTCGCATCCAAATGAATCCGACCATGCCGCAGACAACGCCTGAAAAACCGAGGAAAAAAGGTCCGCTCATCAGATATTGCGCGATGTTGGAAACAATCGCGATCACAAAAATAAGACCGATCATGCGCAATTTACCGGCGCGGTCTTCGATCATTCTTCCTAAGACAAAAACCCAACTCATGTTGAAGAGAATGTGCAGAAAATCTCGGTGCAGAAGACAAGGTGTGAAGAGTCTCCAAACTTCACCTTCGCGGACTTTTTCAAAAAGTGGCAAAGATGTGTAGGAACCTTTTCCGGTTTTGATTTTCGTGTAAAAAGTATCCCAAATGCCTTTCCAAAAAGGGCAATGCTCGATGGAGGCGAATTTGAGTTGCACATCGGGTGGAAGGGCTTTGATCTCTTCGATGGATTTAACGGGATATTCTTTCAAAAGATCCTGAGCAGAATTCAAACATGGTGGATCGTCGAAGAAAAGATCGCGCTGCAAAGGCGTGAGGCCGAGTTCTAAAGCGATAGGGCCTTCTTCTTTGAGAACTGTTGCTTCTTGAAAGGTATTCCAAAAAAAGAGAATCGCGCAAAGCAAGATGATGCCGTTTGTAAGAGCAAAGCGTCCCTTCTTTGGTGGAGGCTCGCGATCGAGTTGGACGCGGAGTGTTTGGCTGTCGGAAGTGGTGATTTTGGAAATAGGAGCGATTCGGGGGCGTTCGATGCGCAACGCTTCTTCGGGGGTGAGTTTCTCAAAACTGGTGAGCTGCTCGCAGGCTTTTTCGTAATCGTCTTCGTTGATCACCCAGATCGAAAAGACAAGTCCTTCCGCACGACCAGAAGGCTCGTAAATCGTCTCGATTCCCTTATCGTGGAAATAATTGGTGCAAGCATACGCTTTGCGCTCGTCATTGAATGTCGTCAGGAATCGCATTGGCGGATCTTGGCAAAAATATTGGAGGTGGAAAGTCCGGGAACTAGCTGGACGATATGGATTCTGCCGCCGTGTTTTTTGACCACTTCGGCTTCGATGCAATTTGCGCCATATTCTGCGCCATTGACATGGACATCGGGATTGATTTTTTCAAGAAGCGCTATAGGATCGGTCTCCTCAAACCAAGTGACAGTATCGACCAATCCAAGAGCTGCCATCATCTGCAGACGATATTCGAGAGGGATGATCGGCCTTTGCGGACTTTTGTATTTCTTGATCGAGCGATCGGAATTGAGTGCGACAAGGAACTATCCGCTTGCAGCGAGCCTTGATAAATGATCTCCAGATGCCCCGCATGCATCAGATCAAAAGAGCCGTTGAGAGTCGCGATGGTTTTTCCTTCTGCGCGCCAACCTTTTCGACTCTCTTCGAGACGATCGGGATGGATCGTTTTTGCGTCAGCGATGCAAAATCTACTTGTTAGGAAAGGCGACATGGAAAACCTCGTCGTAATGTTCGACAAAATGGACGTTAAGCCCCTTTTTGAGATAAGCGGGCAGTTCATCATAATCGCGCTGATTTTCTTTTGGGAAAATCAGCGTCTTGACACCGCTGCGGCGGCTGCGATCAGCTTTTCTTTCAGTCCGCCGATGGCAAGGACTTTTCCGGTTAGAGTCAGCTCTCCTGTCATCCCAAGATCTTGCAGGACAGGTTCGTTGCGCAGAAGAGATAAGAGCGCAGTGGTCATCGTGATGCCGGCCGAGGGGCCATCTTTAGGAGTCGCCCCTTCGGGAATATGGACATGCACCTGCTATTTTTCAAAAAAGGCTTTGCCGGGAGCATATTTTTCTTGGTTGCTATGGACATAAGTCCAGGCGATCTGCGCAGATTCTTTCATCACATCGCCCGCTTGGCCCGTCAGCTTCATCTCTGTTTTTTCGGCACGGATACGCGAATCGCTTCGACATAGAGCGTCGCGCCGCCCAGCGATGTCCAAGCAAGTCCCATGCAGACGCCGACGGGTGTTGCTTTCGTAAAATCGATCGGTGGTGAAGATCGGCTTGCCGAGATAGGTCGCTGAGATTTTTCTCGGTGATGATGTGCTTTTTAAGGACGATTTTTTCTTGCCGCTTTTCTCTTGGTCCGACGATTTTGACTGCCACTTTGCGCATGATCTTCTTGATGTTGTTTTCCAGAGTGCGCACGCCCGCTTCTCGCGCATATCCATTGATGATCTGTGCAATTGCGCCCTTCGTGAACTCGACATCGGACGCTTTCAGCCCCATCGTTCTTGCGATTGCGCGGGATGAGATATTTTCTTGGCGATTTCGATCTTTTCTTCCTGGATGTAGCCGGAAAGGCGCAAGATGTCCATCCGGTCTTTCAGCGGCTCGGGGATCGTGTCGAGAACGTTGGCCGTCACGATGAAAAGGACATTGGAGAGATCGCAGCGCACATCGAGATAGTGGTCGAGAAAATCCTTGTTTTGCTCCGGATCGAGCACTTCGAGAAGCGCCGATGCGGGATCGCCATGATAGCTCGCTGCCCATCTTATCGACTTCGTCGAGCATGATGACCGGATTCATCGTCTGCGTAAATTTCAAGGCCTGGATCATTTTGCCCGGCATCGCGCCGATGTAGGTGCGGCGGTGGCCTTTGATCTCCGCTTCGTCGCGCATGCCGCCGACGGAAAAGCGGTAGAATTTCCGGTTGAGCGCGCGGGCCACGCTCTTGCCGATGCTCGTCTTTCCAACGCCTGGAGGGCCGACGAGACAGATGATGCTTCCCTTGACGCCGCCGGAGAGTTTGCCGACGCCGATGAATTCGAGAATCCGCTCTTTGATGTCTTTGAGGCCATAATGATCTTCTTCGAGAATTTTTTCCGCCTTTTTGAGATCGTGGCGTCTCTTCGCTGATAGATGCCCCAAGGGACGATCGTGAGCCAATCGAGATAGTTGCGGCAGACGGCATATTCGGCCGATTGCACTTCGAGGACGCTGAGCTTGTCCAGCTCTTCGTCGGATCACTTTCATCACATCGTCGGGCACTTTGCGCTTTTTAAGCCGCTCTTCGAATTTTTCGATATCGACCGTCTTGTCGTCTTTTTCCAGCCCGAGCTCTTTTTTGATCGTCTTGAGCTGCTCGCGCAGGAAAAATTCCCGCTGCGTTTTGGAAATCGTCGCTTCGATCTTTCTGATTGATGCTGTTTTGCAGCTTGCTGAGATCGAGCTCTTTTTTCAGAAGCATGAGCGCTTTGTCGATCCTGCCTTGCAATATCGAACGTCTCCAGGACTTCTTGCAGTTCTTCTCGGGTCGCTGTCGTCAGCGCGACGGCGAAATCGGCCAGTTTGCCCGGTTCTGTGAAATCGGAATGGCCGAGGAAGATCTGCAGCTCTTCTTTGAAGAGCGGATTGAGCTTTAGAAGCTCTTTGATCGTCGTGATGATGCTGATCGAATAGGCTTTGAGTTCTTTCGAGAGATGCTTCCAGCGGCGTATCGTCGTGGTATTTGACCTGCGCGCGCAGATATTTGCGCTTTGACCGGCTTTTCGATCGATGACCCGTCTTTTCCATGTTGAGACGACTTGCGCGCCGCCCTGCTCCATCGGGATGATGCGCAAAATGCGCGCCACGACGCCGACTTGATACAGATCGTCGAAGCCGATCTTGTAGATATTGACATCTTCTTTCTTGGTCAGAAAGAGGCCCATGCATTTGTGCTCGGTCTTGGCGACGATCTTGAGCACTTCGTAATAAGCGCCCGGCTCGATGACGATCGGCGCCGCCATCCCAGGGAAAAAAGGGCGGCGGTTTAAGGGAACAATGAAAACCTGGTCGGGGAAGGTCTGCTGCGATTTGGTCTCTTCGCCTTCCGTCTGCATGGACTCGCGTACGGCATCGATCAGGATATCTTCGGTCGTTTCTTCAAGGGAACTGACAGTATCGTCGTGGTTCAAAATTTCCTCGTCTGGAAGGGATGTAAACAATGAGAGAGTAGCAAGATGAACAAAAAGCCGCAATACGGTAGAATGTCTTGCCTATGATTCACCTTTTTCTCGATGGAAGTTCGAGCCAGACCCTAGTAGGACTCACAGAGGGGCCTTTCCGCATTCTTCCTGGACGGGCTGCTTCCGACGGCGCCCTTTTTCAAGCGGTTCAAGAAGTTCTTACCGAAGCTTCGCTTCGTCTTAGCGACGTCGATGCTATCGCAGTAGGTGGCGGTCCTGGCTCGCATACGGGAACAAGAGCTGCAGCGGCGGCGGCCAAAGGCCTTGCTATGGGGGCGAATCTTCCTTTTAAAATTTTCCCTTCCCTTCTTTTGACTCTGCCAAAAGCTGAAGGCCGGATCGGCACCTCGCTTGCCACCCGAAGAGAAAAGGTCTATGCTTTTTTCTATAATACGAAAGATGCTGAGCCTGAATTCAGCGGCCTTGTGCTGCCTGAAGACCTCTCTATACTACAAAAGGAGCTCGATTCCTTTGGGCATGACCTATCGCCTTTCCATTTGAAAAAATTCTTAGACAAAACACCCCCCTGTTCGATGAATCAGGCCCTTTCATATCTACAAGTTTAAGTTGCTCAATTTTCTCTAGAGAGGTAAGATTTTGCGGGTATAGAGAATAAACTCTACAAACAAACAAGTTATTAAAGGTTTACATGCCTAGTGTTAAAGTTCGCACCGGCGAACCCATCGATAAAGCCCTTCGCGCTCTCAAAAAGAAATTGGACAAAGAAGGGATAATGAAATCGGCGAAAGCCCATCGTTTTTACGACAAACCTTCTGTCAAAATGCGCGCTAAGTCCAAAGCCGCTCTGAAATACAAAAAAACGAAAGGCAGCAGCCGCTCTAGTTTCTAATTGGAGCAGTTGCTAATTCTCTTAGTTTTTTAGCACTTATTAGCAAGATTTGCTAAAAACGTGCTTTGCTGTAGACTGGAACTCGCAACCCCGTACTTGCGCCTATGTCAGACTATTATGGTATTCTTGGAGTTCCTCGCGGCGCCTCGCAAGAGGAGATCAAAAAGGCCTATCGCAAAAGCGCCTTGAAGTACCATCCTGACCGAAATCCTGGGGATGCGGACGCCGAAAAACAATTCAAACAGATCTCTGAAGCCTACGAAGTCCTGAGCGATGACAACAAGCGCAGGATGTATGATCAATATGGCGCTGATGCTGTAAGAGCTGGCGCTGGCGGCGGCGGACCGGGCGGAGCTGGATTCTCTTCGATGGAAGAAGCCCTTCGCACATTTATGGGAGCCTTCGGCGGCAGTGGCGGCGGAGAATCGATTTTCGATTCGCTCTTTGGATTCGAAAGCGACGCTTCAGATTTTGGCACAAGACAAGGCGCAAGCAAGAAAATGACGATGACGATCTCCTTCGAGGAGGCTGTCGCCGGCATTGAAAAAGAAATCGCCATCACAAATCTCATCAATTGCACAAAATGCAATGGCAGCGGCGCTAAGAGTCCCCAAGGGATCAAGACGTGCAATCGTTGTGGAGGCCGAGGACAGATCCATCAAAGCCGCGGTTTTTTCAGCATGACGACGACCTGCCCGCAATGCGGTGGGCAAGGACAAACCATCACTGACCCATGCCCCGAATGTCAGGGACAGGGACAAGTGAAGCAAAAACAGAAAGTCGATGTGAAAATCCCTCCCGGCGTCGATTCGGGGATGCGTCTCAGAATGCAAGGCCATGGAGATGAGGGAATCGGCGGCGGACCCGCTGGCGATCTCTATATCTCGATCAGCGTCAAACCTCATGAAGTTTTCGAAAGGCAAGGAGATGATGTCCTCATCGATTTGCCGATCAGTTTTTCCGAAGCGGCTCTCGGCTGCAAAAAGGAAATCCCCTCGCCTCATGGACACTCTTGCCGTCTGCAAATCACGGAAGGAGCGCAGTCGGGTAAAGTCATGCGTGTTCGAGGCGAAGGAATCCCCAATGTCCATGGACAGGGCAAAGGAGACCTTCATGTGCGTCTCATCGTCGAAACCCCTGTAAACTTAAGCGACAAACAAAAAGAACTTCTCCGTTCTTTTTCCGATCTGGAGAAAGAGCACAATTCACCGCGCAAACGCGGTTTTCTTGATAAAGTAAAATCCTTCTTTAGAAGCTAGTTAATTAGAATAATCTCACAGCCAATTAAATAAACCCTTTGCAAAATGATTTTCATTTGCTATAGCTCGGGGTATGGAAAAAGGCGTAGTCATCGTCACAGGTTCAGCTGGAAGAATCGGCGCCAGCGTCTGCAAACGTCTTGGCGACGAATTTCGTATCGTCGGCTTTGAATTACTCAAAGCACTCTATGCCTCAGCTAACGAAGAACTCGTTCCCGTCGATATTGGCTCGGATGAAAGCGTTGCACAAGCCTTCATGCATATCCGCGCTGCTTATGGAAATAAGATCAGCTCTGTCATCCACCTAGCAGCGTACTATAGTTTCTCCGATCAGAAATACAACAATTATGAAAGGATCACCGTCGGCGGAACGCAGCGTCTATTAAAGGCGCTACAGAATTTCGAAGTCGGGCAGTTCATTTTCTCAAGCACGATGCTCGTCCATGCTCCCTGCAAGAATACAGAAAAAATCGATGAGCATTGGCCTGTTGATCCCAAATGGGCCTACCCACGTTCTAAAGTCGAAACAGAAAAAATCATCCATGAGCTGCGCAAATCGATGCCCACCGTGGTCTTGCGCATTTCGGGGATTTACGATGATATCTGCCACTCCATTCCGATCTCCCGCCAGATTCAGCGAATCTATGAGAAACAGCTCGAAGCGCGTGTCTTCGCAGGCAATATCCACAATGGCGCTTCTTTTATGCATATGGATGACTTAGTCGATGCGATCATTCTCTGTGTGCATAAGCGAAATAAATTGCCGCCGGAATTGACCATGCTTCTCGGCGAGGAAAAAACGCTCAGCTACGATCAACTGCAAAGGGAGATCAGTCGCCTTCTCTTTGGTAAAGAATTCCGTACCATTTCGATCCCTAAACCCATTGCTAGAATAGGCTCTTTCGTTCAGAACCACATTCCCTTCATTCCTCCTCCCTTCATCAAGCCATGGATGATCGCCCTTGCCGACGACAACTACAATCTCGACGTTTCTTTAGCTAAGCGCATGTTGGGATGGGAACCTAAAAAATCGGTGGAAGAGACGCTTCCCATCATGATCGAGGCGCTGAAAAAAGACCCTGTGAAGTGGTATAAGATCAACGGGCTTGAACTACCCTCCCATTTGGCGCACGCATGGAAAAAAACACACAGCTAGCAAACACCTGGACGCCTTTCGCGACGATGTTTTTAGGCGCGTGGCTCCTGGTTTCTCCCGGTACATTCGGCTACCTCGGCTCCGCTCTTGGCACAAGCGACATCATTTGCGGGATTCTTCTGATCATTTTCGGCTGGGGAATGCGCAGATGCCCCTCGTCTTTGATTTATAGTATTCCGACACTCATCGGAGTGTGGCTGCAATTTGCTCCACTTGCGCTCACGATCCCTCAGGCGGTGGGGTATCTCAATAATACCTTAGTCGGCGTGCTCGTGATCCTTTTCTCGGCTATTCTTGCCCGCCATGACGAACCGAAGACTAGCGCAATTCCCAAAGGGTGGAGCTACAATCCTTCAGCGTATGCGCAAAGGTTTCCCGTCATCTTCTTGACCGCTTGCTGCTGGTTTCTGGCAAGGTATCTTTCCGCCTATCAGCTCGGGTTCATCGATACGATGTGGGAGCCGTTTTTCGGCATGGGGACGATCGATGTGATCACCTCGGACATTTCCAAAGAGTTTCCCGTCTCGGATGCAGGGCTTGGCGCATTCGCTTATACGTTGGAATTCCTCCTCGGTTGCCATGGGAACCGCAACAGATGGCAAAGGACGCCTTGGCTGGTGCTCTCATTCGGGCTGCTCGTCGTTCCTGTAGGCCTTGTCAGCATTCTCCTCATCATCTTGCAACCTCTTGCCGTCCATGCCTGGTGCTCTGTCTGCCTGCTCACAGCGATCGGCATGCTCATCATGATCGTATTCACCCTCGATGAAGTGGCAGCATCGCTGCAGCTTTTAAAACGAGGCCGCAGATCTGGCATGCCGTTTTGGGATCTGCTTTGGTATGGCCTTCGCGAAGATCATGAAATGGATGATCCAAGAGACCTTCCTATGTCGGCTCCCTCGAGCAAACTCTTCAAGGTCTTCTTCCTCGGCTGCGGAATGCCTCTCAATCTCCTCGTATCTGCGCTACTCGGTGTTGTGTGCATGATGATGCCGGCGTACATGGGTTTTGATGGAATTATGGCCGATATCGACCATGTGGCAGGAGCATTTATCGTGGTATTCTCCGTCCTCAGCATGGCGGAGATAGCCAGAAAGTCGCGCTTCATTCTGTGGCTTCTCGCGATCGCGCTCATCGTCAGCAACCTCGTCCTCGATTCAGGAATAAGCATACTCCTTCACCTGATCCTCGGCGTCTTGGTCATTCTGTTCGCTTATCGGCAAGGTAAGATCAAAGAAAAATACGGTTATGGCTGAGTCATCCGCAAATTTTTGAAATCGCAGATAGACTCAGGGTTGAAGCATCTTCTCGAAGCAGGAAACGATCGTTTCCAGATACCGCTGCTTGCGGTCTTCGATTTCTGAAAAATCATCGAAAAAGGGCGCCCTGACAAAGCTACGAATGAGCACCGTCGTCAGATGCGGGTCGAGATCGGCTTTGATCTCGTGTTTTTTCTGCATTTCGACGAAGGCCTTTTCAAATCCCTGCCTTCCGGTGAGATTGAAGTCGACAAGACGGCTTCTGCTATCCTCGAGCCTTTGCCAGGTGAGGATGCGCATGACCCCAGGATGTGAGGCGAGATATTCGAATCCATAGCGGCAAAATTTCATGAGAAAGTTCTTCAGGCCGCGTTCTGTATCGATACAAGCGGCGCTTCCTTCGATATACTCTTTGAGAAGGTATTCCTTGGCTCTATGCCAAAGCTCCTTCTTATCTTCGAAATAATGGTAGATAAGGCTCTGATTGAGCCCTTTGACCCTGGCGATGTCGCTGATCGAGGCACCTTGATACCCCTTTTCTATAAATACGTGGCAAGCTGCTTGGAGGATCTCTTCCTTTGTCTTCTCCCGACGAGCTTGCTTTTCCATAATTCATCCCTTAAATGCCCTGAGTAGGCTCTCAACCGCGAGGTTTACGTATTTGCCGCCCTGCTGCACATCTTTCTCGAAAGCAGCGTAGTCGTCGAAAAAAGGCGCTCTTAGGGCATTCCTGAGCATGAGGATCACAAACAGCGGATCGAGGTTGGAACGGATTTCCCCCTTTCGTTGTAGTGCCGTGACGGCTTCCATGAGGAGTTCTTGATCGGCCATTTGAATCCCGAGAAGCTTTTCGCTGGGCTCCTCGAGGCTCTGCCAGCTCAAAATCCTTACCGTATCGGGATGTCTGCGGAAATACTCGTAGCCATTTTGCAAATAGCTTTCTAGGAAGTGGCGAAGACCTTTATCGGTCTCGAAAGAAGGCCTGCTCGCTTGGATGTATTCGGTGAGGAATTTCTCCTTCACCGATTTCCAAAGGTCTTCTTTGCTGGTGAAATAGTGATAGATTAGGCTTTGATTGACATCGATCTTCTTCGCGATGTCGCCAACAGAAGTTCCCGCAAAGCCGCTTTCGACAAACATCTTGCTGGCCGCTTTGAGAATGCGGTTTCGCGATTTCTGGCTAACTTCTTCTTTGTGGCGTAAATGGCGCATAAAACCAAATTTATCATCATTGCTTATGACTTCTATTATGTAGTGAATTGGTCACTTTATTTTCAATATTGGTTTTGATGGAAATTAAATAAAACATTTATTAATAAGTAGTTATATTTTTAATAGAGCATATATTTTGAGCGAACGATCAAATATTTTTGCCTCTCATTTTCCTGATAACCGATCAAAGGCCAGGCAACATAGAGCTCCTTTCCCAATAAATCGAGCATAAATCCATTGCCATTGGCTTTACAGAAGAGTTCCTTTTCGACTTTTTTCAGGTTTTTGACCATTTCATCGAACCGTTTTGGGTAGAGAGATTTCAAGACGCCGATGAGCATATATTGGACCATCAGAGGGCGGTAGACCGACCGATCGCGGATGATGATCTTCACCCCATGACAATCTTTCCCCTTCATAGCCCCAAAAAACGGCCGATAGTGAAAAGGAGCGAATGTCACGCCTGGTAGCTTCTGTTCATTGAGTTTTAGAGCAAATTCCTCGCCGTCGATCCACGTTGCGCCGACGATCTTATAGGGCAAATTGATTCCCCCGCCGATATTGACGAAGTTGAGCACGCCGAGAATCCCCGTCGACGCATAAAAAAGCGGACTATCGGGTTCGGGAATATTGGGACTCGTCGGAATCCAGGGTAGCTTGGTCTCTTCGAAGGTCATGGATCTTTCCCACCCTTTCATCTTCACGACTTTCAGCTTGCATTTCACATGGTATTCGCCATTGAACAGCCGGGCCAGTTCTCCAATCGTCAATCCATGGCAATAAGGGACATTGACATAGCCGATGAAGGAGCGATAAGGCTCCTCGAGCATTGGTCCGTCGATGAGAAGTCCGCCAAGAGGGTTCGGCCGATCGAGGACGATCACCTCGATCCCATGCTTCGCTGCTTCTTCCATGACGTAAAAAAGGGTCGATGCATAAGTATAAGAACGGACGCCGATGTCTTGTAAATCGCAGATGACGACATCAACGCCTTTGAGCATCGCTGGGGTGGGTCTTCGGTGCTTGCCGAAAAGGCTGTAGCAATGAAGGCCTTTATGGCTCTTCATATCGGCGACTTGCTCTTCTGCGTGGAAAAGTCCGCTAAGCCCATGTTCCGGAGAAAAGAGGGCTACGATCTCATAACCATCCTGATGCTGCAAGAAGAGCTCTTCAGTGCTTCGAAGATCCCCATCACGGCTGGTATGATTGATGAGCAGCGCTACTTTTTTGCCTTTGAGCGCAGATGCGCCGCCTTCCTTAAAAAACCGATCGATCCCTAACTCCACTTTGCCCAACAGTGGGAGAGAAACAACAATGCACAAAATCAGCCAGCGAAACGTTCGCACGATCCCTCCACACTCTTGATTTTCAGAATACTCTTCCTCGGAAAAAATAGAAGCGCATAAGATCTATTGTATGTCGCAGCAAAAATATCCGCATCCTTCTTGGATCGAAGTCGATCTTGAGCAATTCCGCAAGAACGTCTCGCTTATCCGAGGCCATATCGGTCATCGTTTGCTGTGTCTTCCTATCAAGGCCAATGCGTATGGCCATGGGCTATGCGCAATCGGCAATGCCGCTGAAGAAGCCGGCGTGGATTATCTCGCTGTCGCGCATTTACAAGAAGCGATTACCCTAAGGTTAGCGGGAATCCATCTTCCCATTCTCGTTCTCGGAGCTATCCATGAGGACCAAATTTTCGATTTGATCCATTTCGATCTCGAATTTTCGATCAGCTCGAAATTCAAGGCGGATCTAGTGGCGGAGCAATGCAGGAAATTAGCAAAGACCTGCCGCGTGCATCTCGAAGTGGATACCGGTATGCAACGCACTGGCGTGCGCAGCGCAACGGCTCCCTCATTATTTCAACACCTCAAAGACCTAGGCTGCTTTGAAGTGGTCGGCATCTATTCGCATCTCGCCACCGCCGACGCGCCCAATGATCCTTTTACACTCCGGCAAATCGAAGCATTCCGCTCTCTCATCGACAACCCAGTTTTTCAAGATACTCGCATCATCCGCCATCTCGCCAATTCGGGAGGGACGCTTTTCTTCCCCGATGCCCATTTGGACATGGTCAGGCCCTCTTTGATTACTTTTGGGTATTTACCAGGAACATATCCCGAAACTCTGCAAGGAATAGCTCCTTGCCTTTCTCTCAAAGCCAAGGTTTCGTACTTCAAAGTCGTCGAGCAAGGAGAAGGAGTGAGTTATGGTCATTCCCATATCACTTCCAAGCGGACTCGCATCGTGACGATTCCTGTGGGCTATGGCGATGGCTATAGACGTTCTCTTTCCAATCGAGGCTCCGTCCTCATCCGTGGGAAGAAGTTTCCCATCGTCGGAAAAGTCTGCATGGACCAATTCATGGTCGATGTGGGGGACCAAGAAGTCCGCGTGGGAGATGAAGTGGTTTTGATTGGAAAACAAGGCGATCAAGAAATCCCCCTCATGGAAATCGCCAGTCTCTGCGATACGATCCCCTACGAAGTGCTCTGTCTTTTTAACGACCGCCTACCCCGCATCTACGTCTAGCGATTCTTGCTAGGGTCTTCGATTTTCACAAATTTTAAGGGTTGCTGCACGTTGGATGGATCGCATAGGTAATGGGCGATGCAGCAATTGGAGGGATAGGTGAATTTTTCCGTATCGAGGCTATCGGCGATCATGGTCTTGATCACACGTCCATGCGTGAAGACGGCGATCGTCTCGCCGGGATGCTCTTTAGCAATCTGGATGACTTCCTGTTGGGTTCGCGTAAGAAATGCGTTGAAGGTTTCAGCACCGGGAAAATACTCATGATCCCACCGCTCTTTGCGGTTGGGATACGTAGTGTGAAGACTTTTGTGATAATCTCCATAGCGCTTCTCTTTTTCTTCAGGAGAGATACCATCTTCTTTGCCCCAATCGATTTCTCTAAGGCCCATCCGGTAGGTAATCGGCAGATCGATGAGCTTCGAGGTCTCTTGCGCTGTCTGGGCTGAGCGCATGAGGTCGCTAGAATAGATAGCGGCAATTTCTCTATGGTTTTCTTGGATATAGTGAGCGAGATCTTTGGCTTGCGAGATCCCTTTTTGATTCAAAGGAATATCGGCCCATCCGCAATAAAGACCTTTCGTATTCCAATCGGTTTCTCCATGACGAATGATAAGAAGAAGGGTCTCTTCTGCACAAACGGCAGATCCGAAAAGAACTGCAATTAGAAAGAAAATCCGTCGAGCCATAGGAGTCTACTTCTTCGTGACGGAAGCCTTTATTTTATTGGCATCGATGCCGGCTTTTTCCATTTTCATCGTCGCCTGCTCGATGACCATGCGATTGAGCTGGGCGAGGACAGGGTCCACCGCGCAAAAATGCTCGATCTGGAAGGTTCTTTGCTGATCTTTTTCCGTCCATGTTTCGATAGGAGAATTATTATGCTGGATGCTGGCTTCTAATTTATCGAGAGCGACGCAAAACCGAGCTTCAGGAGTTTCTCTATTTTCAAACTCAGTCCACAATTCTCGGATTTCAGTTCCTGTATCGCTTTCGAGCAATTTTTGGATGTTCTGCATGGCGATCTCCTCTTTCTCCACCTTCATGGCTTTACCTTCAGGAGTATCGCTGATGTAAAAAGGCGTATCGCCGGCTTCAGCCTCGACGAGATCGTGGACGATGATCATCTTCAGGACTTTCTCCATATCGACTTTATAGGAAAGATGAGGGGATAGCAGCATCGCCATAAAGGACATGCACCAAACATGTTCTGCAACACTTTCTCTGCGGCCATCATTATGCCAGCAATGTCTTCCCTCTGTCTTGAGCTTGTGCGATAAGTAGATCATCTTCAGGATGCGGTCCAATGAGTTGTCCATGAATTTCCTTATTTTTCCAAAATTTCACTATTCCAAGGGTAAATCGTTTCAATAACAAAATCGGGCTGATCGAGCAAGCAGGAAAGATCCTATCTCTTCCATTTTAACTGTTTTTCAGAAAAAATCTCTTCTTAAACTTCGAGGTGTTCTATGAAAAAATGGTGTTTATTGGGTCTTTTAGGATTTCTTCCACTTTCTGCTGAAGAATGCTACGTCTACCCGCATGCGGATCTGAAGCAATTCGCTCTCTATGGAAATAGCTACAGATCGATCGCTACGCAGTCCATGGGAGTTAAACAATTCGAAATGTGGAGATCGAGCATTGGCGTCGGGTCCAAAACTCCTCTTCATGTCCATGAAACGGAGGAAATTTTTGTCCTTCTGCGAGGAAAACTCCGCGCCACGATCGGCGATCAAGAAGTCTTTTGCACGGCTCCCGCGACGTTAGTATGCCCCGCGAACATCCCCCATCAATTATTCAATGCAGGAGACGAACCGACCGATCAGATCCTCGTATTGGGGATGGATTCGAAGATTTACGACCCAGAAGGCCATGAGATGCAGCTTCCCTGGCGGGAGCAAGATTGAATTAAACAAAAGAATAAGCGTAAACTTTAGTGGTAAGAAGAGGTGAATCATGACAAAACAAGCACATGTGGATTTGAGCCATTTTCCCTATCCTGTGCGTGCTTGGATTATTTGGCTCTTAAGCGCCGGATTCATGTTCTACAAATACGCGATCGAAGTCTCGCCGAGCGTCATGACGAATGCTTTGATGAGCACCTATCAGATCAGCGGTGTGCAACTCGGAAATCTTGCCGCCTGTTATTTTTACGCCTATTTAATTTTACAGATTCCCGCAGGGCTTCTTTTAGATAAATTCGGCCCAAGGAGAATGACGACCCTTGCGATCATATTATGCGCTTTAGGATGCATTCTTTTTGCAAGATCCGATACTTTTTTCATCGCCTGCCTCGCCCGTTTTATCACGGGAATAGGAGCGGCTTTTGCTGCGGTCAATTGCTTGAAGTTGATCGCGAATTGGTTCCCTTTCCGCTATTTCGCATTTATGGCGGGATTGATGATGACGCTTGCGATGCTCGGCGCAGTTGGCGGACAAGCTCCTCTCGATGCCTTTATAGAAGCGTTTGATTGGCGCCATGCTGTGGAAATCCTCGGTGTCGCGGGTCTTGTGCTGGCGCTCCTGTTCTTTATCGTCGTTCGCGACAGGGCTCCTTCGCATAAAACAGAATGGCAAGTCGATTCTTCGAAGATTTCTCTGATGAAAAGTTTGAAGCGCGTCTTGCGAAATCCTCAATCATGGTGGCTTTCTATCTATAGCGGGTTTGCTTTCGCGCCCGTGATGGTTTTCGGGGGACTTTGGGGCGTTTCTTTCACCTCCGAGGCATTCTCACTTACGAAAAATCTCGCCGCGCAGGCCGTTTCGTTGATTTTCATAGGTTTTGCTGTGGGAGCTCCTGTCTTCGGTTGGATCTCTGATTGGATGGGGAAAAGAAAACCTGTGATGCTTTGGGGTACGATCGTCGCTCTTTTCGCGATCTCTGCTGTGATCTATGCACCGAATCTTTCAAGCTCAGTTGTGACGATCTTGCTTTTCCTCTTTGGTTTTGCGATCAGCAGTTTTCTTTTGTGTTTCACGATGATCCGGGAAATCAATCTGGCGTTTCTCGCTGCGACGGCTATGGGCTTCATGAACGCTTTCGATGCGCTGCTCGGCGCTTTTTCCGACCCGCTTACGGGAAAAATCTTGGATTTGCGCTGGGATGGCAAGCTCATGGAAGGCGCGCGGGTATTTTCTGTCGCCGCCTATAAAATCGCTTTCCTGACGATCCCGATTTATTTAGTGATCGCGCTGCTTTGCATGTTTCTCATCAAAGAGACTTATTGCAAGCCTTCAGCTCCATCTGCATTGCCATAAACGTTGATTCTGTAGTCTTGTTTTCGCTATTCTATCTTCTTCATTCTTAAAACTTTCAATGACATGGAGCAAAGCAATGGCATTCGTTCGTCCGGCAGCTGCTGTTAGCAGCGCCGCACTTTCACTAGCAGGCTGCGGTTTTTTAGCGTATTGGACAGCGCAAAAATCGAAAATTATCCCTGAGGGCCAAAGGGGAGATCTCGCTACGCGAATGGTGAATGTGCTAAAGGCCGTTCCAATAGGTTGGAAAATGCAAGATCCCGTCGCTGCCAAACAACACTTTTCTCTTGTCGCCTCCTTATCCACGGAAGAGGGGGTGAACCATTACAAACCTCTCTTGGAGCGAGAATGGGCAAGAGTCAAGAAGAGTGGTTATCTTGCGGAGGCCCATCAAGAGTCGGTAAAAGCATGCTCTGTTTTTCGGTATATCCAGGACAATTCACAGACAAAATTCTTTTATTCGGGCCCTTCGCAGTTCATGCATGATGAGCAAGCTCGTGCCGATATTCTGCAAGGCAATTACCTAAGACTTCATGATACCAATATCGTGATCACAGGGACCACAAACCCTGCAATTCGTTTTCAATTTCTTTATTTTTTTTTGCGAGATAGCGCGTTACTTGCCGCTGAGAAGGGGGAGGGAAGAATCCATCCACAAACTTTCTATTCCGATACTCCCGTTTTTCTTTGCGGAGAAAAATGCCAGCAGGTTGGTGATCTAATGAAGATTACCTCAGCGGAGGCCAGACAAGAGATTCTGGCGAGAAATTTCACGATCTGTCCAAGTAATTGCATGAGAAAAACACGACTCAGCGGAGAACAGCAAAAAATGGTCGGAATTGTTCTTGCAGGGATTCAAGATGATGAGGTCTGCGATCAACCTTCTATAGAGCACTGGCGAAATAGCCCTGAACCTTCCGACAAATAAAAAAATTTACATTTCTCCCTAAACAAGGTAATGGCAGTAGATAAGCGGGAGAATCTTTATGCACATTATTGGCGTCGATATCGGGGGAACAAAAATAACGGCTTGTCTGGGGGATGAAAAGGGAAAGATCCATGTCTCGCAACGCATTATGACGCAGCCTTTGAAAGGTTCGAAAAATGGCATGGACGCGATGTTCGATCTCATCCGTAAAGTTCTCTCAGAGTCTAACGTCGATATCCGTGAAGTCAAAGCCATCGGCATTTCTTCTCCAGGCCCGATCGATTATAAAAAAGGCAAAATGCTCAACCCGCCCAATCTCAAAGGTTGGGAGAACACCGAACTTGTCGAGCTTTTTACGAAGGAATTCAATAAGCCCACCTTCATGAACAATGATGCGAATGCCGCTGGACTGGCCGAATATGAGCTCGGTGGATGTAAAGGGATACCGAACCTCGTATATCTTACCTTGAGTACGGGCATGGGCGGGGGTGTCATCGTCGATGGCAAGCTCCTACAAGGTGTTTCCGATACAGGAGGAGAAGTAGGTCATTATGTCCTCGATATCAATGGCCCTTATTGTCCCTGCGGTCAGAGAGGCTGTTTCGAAGTCTATTGCGGCGGTGCCAATATGGCACGGATGCTCCGTGAAAAAATCAAAATCGAAAAGGTTCATACGCAAATCACTAAAGAAGCGGGTGGGGATATCAATCATATCGAAACGAATCATCTCATCGAAGCTGTGATGAAAAAAGACCCCTTTGCTCTTTCAATATGGGATGATTTTATCGAAAGGCTCGCGCAAGGCATCGGCATCGTCTTGATGAGCTTCAATCCAGAAGCGATCATTTTAGGCACTATGGCCATTCATGCTCAGGAGCATTTGTTAGGCCCATTGAAAAAAACTCTTCCAAAATATGCTTGGAAGCAGCCCATCGATGCTTGCCGCATCGAACCGAGTACGATCGGCAGCAAAATCGGTGAGCTTAGCGCGCTGGCGCTTGCTATCGATGGTCTAAAAAATCGTTAAAGCGTAATGCGAAGGAACTTGGCCGATCCTGCAGGATCGACAAGGACTTCTTTGCAGGCTGCTGGAATGAGATAGGTGCGACCGAGCTTCATCTCCTCTTTCCAGCCATCGACGAGAAGAGTAGCCGTACCCTCTAGCGCGAAAAACACCTGAAAACTCTTTCCTCGCATATCAGCATTCCAAGGTTTGCTGGACTGGATTTTCTGTATCGAAAAATAGGGGGTTTTGAGGACGAGATCGATCTCGAGCCCTTCTTCTTTATGCAACCGTTGCAGAGTGACTTTAGCGGATGTCTTGTCATGCCAATTGATGACCTGCAGGGCTTCCTGGATATGCATCGGACGGTCCCGTCCCCAGTCGTAGATGCGATAGGTCGTATTGGAATTTTGTTGAACTTCTAGAAGTAGCGCGCCCGCAAGAATCGCATGGACCCTTCCGCCGGGATTGTAAATGATGTCGCCGGGATGAACAGGAATTTTTTCCACCGTCTCCAAAACCGTATTTTCCCGTATTGCCTTCTCGAAAGCGGCTTTATCGACATGGGGTTTAAGTCCGGAATAAACGGCAGCATTTTTTTCGGTCTGCAAAAAATACCACGCTTCAGTTTTGGCTTCGGTACGCAAGAGTTTCGCTTTTTCGGCATCGGGATGGACCTGGATGCTCAAATTGTCCTCTGCATCGATGAGTTTGATCAGCAGAGGAAATATCGAAGCCTCTTGCCCTTTTCCTAACAGATCTTCGCCCAGCCTGCCTACGAGCTCATGCAAAGAGAGGCCTTGCCAGTGCCCATTCGCAATGATGCTCATTCCATCAGGGCGATCGGTGATCTCCCAGGATTCGGCGACTTTTTCAGGGGTGTCTGTGCGATGATACTTCGCAATGATCTTGCGACCACCCCAAATGTAATTTTTATAGACCGGATGAAAGTAGAGCGGATAAAGCGTTTTAGAGCCTTTCATGCGCATACGCCCGCTTTTGAAGCTTCTCACTTGCAGCAAGGAGTTCTCTCATCGGACCATCGTTTTCAAGCTGCTTTGCTTTGTAGTGCTGCATCATGGAGCGAATGGCATCCACATCCTTGATTTCGATGGAAGGGTCCTTCAAGAAAAGTTGCATCCACTTGGCCCCTTCTGCGGGAGTTTCGACGACCTTATCGCAGAGGCCTTCGACA
This sequence comes from uncultured Simkaniaceae bacterium, assembly GCA_963813105.1. Taxonomy (GTDB): domain Bacteria; phylum Chlamydiota; class Chlamydiia; order Chlamydiales; family Rhabdochlamydiaceae; genus JAGXTH01. The sequence goes on along the minus strand of CAWEXT010000003.1, from coordinate 108,732 downwards.
AAAGGATGCACAAAATTCAGCACGGGAACACCTAATACCGTCGCGGATTTCTTGTGGTAATGCGTATCGATCGGCGCCCAAGCCACGACAGGAATTCTATGGAATTTTGCCCACATCATCTCAGCGCCGACACCGATACCGCGCTTATCACGAGCATCGACAAAAAGGAAATCGGCGCAAAAAACCTGGAGCATATCGCGGCCGAATACCGAGCGTTGATCAGAGAGATCGTCTGTGCGAAATGCAGGATTCAAGAAAGCAATATTATAGTCAGAGAGGACATCGCGAATCGATTTCTGATCCTCCTGAGTCCAATAGGTCTCATCTGTTCTTCCATGTCCTTTTTGGATGCTGCCTCCCAAATAGATGGAAATCGTCTCTTTCATCGCTTTTCTCCGCAGAAGTCGAGCTGTTTTAAATATTCGACGCCGACCTTTTCGATAAATGTCTTGAACGTTGGAAAAAGCGGCGACGGGAGAGTATCCAAATCAAACCAGGTCCACCCCTCGCATTTATCGGGTTCCATGAGTTTAGGCTCCCCCTCGAATTGCTCGACGAAGACAAAGAGAGAAACGTAGTGTCTGTGTTTGTTGATGACATTGCTCGTCCAGGTACTCAGGCGAAACGAGAGAGCCTTAATGCCCATCTCTTCGGTCAGTTCTCTTTGCGCGCATTGTTCGACAGTCTCGCCGAACTCGAGATGCCCGCCGCAAGGAGCCCAGCTTCCTTCGCCATGGGCATTTCTTCTCTTCCCCAAAAGGATCTTGCCCTCTTTGATGATAATGACTCCGACGCCTACGAGGGGCCGTAAGTTATCCTGGCAGGCTTCCATGAGATCCTTGAGGATTGAGGATTTTAGCGAGCGCTTCAATAGCTTCAGAATGGTTTTGTTTCGCGGCGAGATCTAGGTAGTGGATCGCTTGGGGCTGGGAAACTGCAAGTCCCATTCCGTAGTAGCAGCAAACACCCAAATTGTATTGGGCATCGGCATTTCCCTGATCCGCTGCTAATTGAAAATAGCGAATGGCTTCTGTTTCTGATTTATCCACGCCTCTTCCGTGCAGGAGGAAAACTCCATAGTTGTATTGGGCTTCTGCGACTCCTTGATCGGCCGCAATTTTAAAATAAAAAGCCGCTTGATCATTTGAGGAGATCGGGCCGAATCCGAAGGCGAAGTAACATCCTAGCATGTAGGTGGCTCTGGCGTAGTCTTCTTCTGACGCCAATTTCAAATAGAAAAAAGCCTCTTCATAGGAACGCTCTGTCCCTAATCCTTCGTGATAGCAGACCCCCAGGTTGTATTGGGCTTTGACATGGCCGAGGTCGGCTGCTTGTTTTAAATAAACAACCGCTTGTTCGTACGATTGGGCTATCCCCTGGCCTAGGGCGTAGCTTCTGCCTAATTCATAAAGCTCATCGGGCGTCTGGTTCATAGATCCTCTTTTGCAAGCAAATTATCGACTTTTTCCTTGGAAAAGTCTAGGCCTTTCCTAGGGGATCTTCTGCGTACTTACTCGCAGAAGTTGCATTCGCGACGGCAGCGTTCGCGGAGCGGCATGACCTCAAAACGTTCGACAGGTTGGTAGACCTGCCGATTGGTGATCCCGCAGCGAATCTCTTCTTTTTTTCCAAACGAAATTAGATAGAGGGGGATGGACACGATAAATTCCCATTGATAGACCCATCTAAAATAGGAGTCGTAGCTCATTTTGAAATCCACGGCGAGGTAGTCTTTGTATTGCGGACGGATTCTAATTTCCCCCCCCCTTGTCGTCTCATTGCATTTACTCGTCAAAAAGTAAGGGCCAGCTGCTACATAAAGAAGAAAGTTGTCCGAACGAACCGCGAGATAGCCTACTTCGGCATTATAGCCATAAGTAACTGATTCTTCCCGTTTTTCATAGAAGAAATAATCGCCGATATAGTCATCGAATAGACAAATGCTTCCCATGTTTTTTAGGGCCGATCGGCACATAGCCGTTTGCGCGAAAATCCCATCTTTTCCCAAGCACTTCTATGCCTAGTCCAAGTTGGTTGTAATGTCCTCTGAATCCTTGACGCCAATCCCAGTAAGCATTGAGCCCCAAAAGATCACAAAAGGAATTGGGCTGTGGGATATACCTTGCAACGATGCCGATATTGGACGCATAGGTGTTGTTGTCGAATTTATGGCCGCGAACATCGAGCATCGGCACGAAATGCCCAGGATGATAAATAGGTGCAAAAAGAACCTGGACAGTGGTGTAATCTGTCCCATAAGCGATTCCTCCTCCTGCGCCTGGCCCAATGATAGGCCCAAATCCTTCTACGTGGCTCATCGCAATGCGTTTTGGAACAAAGAAATTATAGCCATGTCGACTGATCTCAGGTTCTGGTGGTGTGGGATCATAGGAAAACCTATTCGACGCCATGAGCATCGGTTCCTCATCAGGAACCTCTACACTTTTTTCCTTTGCATCTTGAGTTGGCGGATTGGAAAAAAGAAAAAATGATCTCCAATCAATGCCTTTCTTGGTTGGTTGTGCGGGTTGAGGAGAGGATGTGTCTCCCAAAAATTGCATCGACCCCAGAGCGACTGCTCGGGATAAAGCGACGACACTAGCTTCTATTTTTTCTTCGTCATCCAAAGGATTAATGGATTCCAAAGGCGCTGGGGATAACGAAACAAGCCTCTCTTGCTGTACTTTTTGCTTGTTGCCAAACAGCTTGGCTTTCCATTCCCTTTTTTGTTGTGAGAGATCCTCCTGAGAAATAACGAAAGTACCCAAAAGGCTATCCGCGATCAAATTCTCAATCTCATCATCATCGACAAAAAGAGCGTCTCGAGAATGCCCAGCCTGAGTATAGCCAATATTGGCAACTTGGGAATAAGCATCCCTTAGCAGAGTCTTATCTGCGTAAAAGACGAAAAGAAAAACAAAAGCCGCAATCAAAAATGCTAGTCGTTTCAAATCTGCTCTTCTTTGTTCATATTCCTCTTGTCCAAGGGCACAAGGGAGCCCTCCTCGAGACAAAGAGGCTCCTTTCCTCCTTTTATCGCCAGGGACCGTAACCGTAAAGGGTTAGATGAAATATTGGCTTTCTTAAAGCTGTCTATGTAAAGACCTGTCAAAGATCTTATAAATTCATCTAAAAGCAAGATGGTTCTTGAAGCATCGAGGAATGAACTGCTACGATTTATCCTTATTTTTGAACGATTTTCTAGGTTCTCTATGCGTAGACTTCGACAAGTCTTCTTCAACTTTCTCTTTTTCTCTCTCTTCTTTTCTCCTCTTCAAGCGCTTGAATTAAAACGGGTCATTCTTTCCACAAATGACGATCCTTTCTATATCGAATTCTGGCCGATCGTCGCTCCTATTTGGCAAGCCATGGGGTTGCGCCCTACGCTAGCCCTCATCGCAGATGAGGATTGTCCGATCGACACTTCGATCGGAGATGTGATCCGTTTCGATCCTATTCCGAATATTCCTATAGCCTTGCAAGCCCAAGCCATTCGTCTGCTTCTTCCCACCTATTTCCCCGACGAAGGTTGCTTGATCTCCGATATCGACATGCTTCCCATTTCCCGCTCGTATTTCTTCGATGGCGCCGAGATCTGTCCGGAGGATGCGTTTCTCGTCTATCGAGACCGCGTTTTCGACTATGGATACGATTATGCGTTTCAGAGATATCCCATTTGCTATATCGCGGCAAATGGTGCTGTTTTTGCTTCCCTTTTCCAAATCGATGCGAATACCGACTTTGCGGAGGTCCTTCGACAGTGGGCGGCAAAAGATTATGGATGGAATACCGATGAGATCATTCTCTATGCTTCCCTGATGAGTTGGGAACACAAAGGCGGTCTCGTCGTACGGCTAGGACATGGCGACGAACCTCGCCTGGATCGAGGATCTTGGAAAAGCGACTTTAGCTCCATCGACTATTCTCACTATATCGATTGCCATTGCCCGCGCCCCTACTCAGAGTACCAAGAGAGCATCGATGAGGTTGTCGCAGGAATCTGGAAACTTCTAGAAATCTCGCCTAATCATGGCTCTTAAAGGAAGATAGGGAAGTCCTGTATTTATACAGAAAGGCGCGGGCTACGCCTTTATTTTTAACCAAAGAATAGACTTTCTCATTGAATCGTTCATCTTCTCCAACACCGAAGTCCTTGTCCCAACTGACTTTCCCAGCAACTTCTTGCGTAAACGCTGGATTGCCGCTTGTAAGCGGTAAGAAAGAATCATTGATCGCATTCCAGTAGGAATCGAATCTCTGCACAAAAACCCATTCAGGACGATAAAAAGGGAACTCGCGAATTCCCGAAAACTTCCCCGAGCCAAATGTTCGTCGTATTCCACACAGGGTAGTCGCTGCCGATCTTCCATGAAAATGCCATGGAGTAAGTGGTCGACATAGTAGTTTTCGAAAATGTACTTCACAATTTCCACTCTCTGGGGATGCGGGATATCATCCGCATCTTGGCAGATGATGAGATCGCCCGTTGCAATTTCGCAGGCAAGATTGCGATTTTGGCCTGCTGATTTTTTCCCGGAATGTTTGAGGAACTTCACTTCGAATTTCCAGGGATATTCTTCGACCCTAAGCAATTCGTCTTCGCTAATTTGACCGATTTCCGATACAGAAATGACGATTTCCTCAGGAGGACTTGTCTGCTCTTGAAAGTGTTGGAGTAACGTAAAAATATAGGGAAAATGCTTCGCCACACAGGGTATGATCACCGAAGCTGTTTATGACAATCGGATAGTCTCGCCTTTCTAGGGACTGACCTCCAAAAAGACCTAGCATCCAAAGACAGAAAACAACCGTTAGAATACAAGAGATTTTATCTTTGCGGATGAACACCTCCATTCACAAACTATTATTTTGAATTTTTTTTTGAAAACGATGATAAGGTCTTTCTGTATTTATATAAAAACGCAATCGCCAGACCCTTATTAGGAAACTGTTTATAAACATTTATGTTAAACCGTCCATCTTCTCCAAGTTCAAATGAGTTATCCCATTTGACACGGTTTATCACTTCACGAGTTATACAAGGATTGCCATTCGTAATATTCATCTGGCCAGGAAACCATAAATCATCCCAATTCTCATATCTTTCAAGAACTACCTCCTCAGGTTGATAATAGGGAACTTGAATAATCGGGGAAAATTGAGTTGATGTAAATGATCGAGATATTCGTAATGATAATAATACCATTCGTCAAACTCCAAGAAAAAGGAATGCATCAAATGATCGATAAAATAATGTTCGAATATGTATTTCACTATCTCAACTCGTTGGGGATGGGTTACATCATTGGCATCTTGCAACAGAAGAAGATCCCCACATGAATGTTCGCTCCCTATTGTGCGATTCTCGCCAGCCGATCTCTTCCCATGATTTTTGATGATCTTTAATTCGAAAGGCCATAGTTATAATTTTCTACGAACAAAAATTCCTCATCACTCATGCATTCTGACTCAGACAGGAAACTAACGATTTGGTCAGGAATGCATGTTTGATGTTCATACTGATATAGCAATCCAAAGATGTGGCCAAAATGTTGGGGAGCACATGGAATGACAATCGACGTTGTCATTTTTATCGGTTCCTCGCGCTTCGTAAAAGAAGAAGACCCTTGTGCATCGATGCTGCAAGTAAAACCACAAAACAAAATTATCCATAGTTTGAACAGACATATGTATTGAGGTTTATTTTTCATAGAAAATCCCTTGCAAAGATTGTGTTCAATATCACGTTGCAATGGAGATTTCGCGAAAGATTAGGTGCCTATCCCAAAATTGTCAAGAAACGCTCAATCATTTTAGAAACATTCTATGTGAAGATTCTCCTAAATTTCTGTTGTGTTTTTTTTCAGCTCGCATCACTATGCATTAGCTGAAAAAATGAGCCCAGCTAGCGTCTAAGAGTCATTTCACTATGGGTAAGCTCTCTTCGAAACTCTTCGCTTTTCTTTTACTAAGTATTTCATCTAGTTTGTTTGGTGCTAAATCTCTAGATGCCCGCAGAACTCTCAAAGTAATCCCCATCGTCGTTGTGATCCCATCCTATAACAACAAAGACTGGTACAAACGTAATCTCGATTCTGTATTCAATCAAAAGTATCATAATTATCGGGTGATTTATCTCGATGATGCATCTCCGGACGGAACTGGTCCTCTAGTTAAAGGATACATTAAAGAGAAAAAACAAAACCATCGAGTGAAATTCATTCAAAATGAGAAGCGTGTAGGCGCTTTAGCCAATACCTATCGAAGCTTGTTGGCGATGCAACTCCGATGAGGTCGTTGCGATTTTAGATGGGGATGATTGGTTTTCCAATGACCATGTCCTAGAAAAACTCAATTCTGTCTATGCGGATCCCGACGTTTGGGCAACTTATGGACAATTTATCTATTTTCCTTGCGGAACGCCCGGATGGGCAGCGCAAGTTCCTCAAGATATCATCGATCGCAACGCAATTCGAGAACATCCCTGGGTGACGACTGCTCTCCGCACTTTCTATGCAGGACTTTTTCAGAAAATTAAACGAAAAGACTTTATGTATAACGGCGACTTTTTTGCATGTCCGGTGATCTGGCCTATATGTGGCCCATCATGGAAATGGCAGGCAAGCATAGCCGTTTTATTTCCGACGTGCTCTATGTTTACAATGTCGATACCCCTATCAATGATGAAACAAGATCCGCTGAGAAAAACCGAAGAGAACTTAGGATTTATCATAAGGGAACGAGAGAGATACACACCGATTAACAACCCCGACGAACTGAACCTCAAAATGACCATGACTATTCTACAAATGCTCAAAAAATCTGCTATCCTTCTAATGAATTTTCTTTGCTTGATTTTTCCTTTAGCACTTTTGACACAGGAGCCTGAGTTAAAGGAAAATCGCTTTGTCATTGTGATACCTTCGAATAATAACAAAGATTGGTATCAGAAAAATTTAGACTCGGTATTTAATCAACGCTATCTGAACTATAGAGTGATTTATATCGATGATGGTTCGACGGACAATACTGGAACCCTTGTCGAAGACTAATGTTAGCAACACCATCAAGAAAATAAGTTTACCCTTATCAAGAATCCTGAACGTCATGGCGCTCTATCTTGTATGTGCCGGCAGCGATTCCCCGCGAGAAGAATGAAATTGTAGTTGATCTAGATGGCAACTACTGGCTGTGCCATGATCGTGTCCTAAACACATTGAATAAAACCTATAGCGATCCTGATGTATGGGCGACCTATGGCAGATGTCATGACTATCCAGAGTTTACAAAAGGCTTTGCCTCCCAAGTCCCTCAAGAAACTATAGAAAAAAACAGAATCCGTTCCCATCCTGGATCGATTACCCATTAAAGACTTTTTATGCAGGACTGTTTCAGGAAATAAAAAAAGACGATTTTCTCTATGATGGTCCCCTCTCCGAGCTTGAGGGCAAATTTTTTCCTGAAAGCCTATGATTTAGCCTACTTCATGCCTATCATTGAGCTGGCTGGAGCACACAGCCGATTCATTCCGCAGATTCTTTATATCTACAACCATAGCCAACCGTACAATGCCAATAAGAAAGCAAGCCATTTTAGAACGGGTGATGGATGCGTACATCCGGGGCAAAGGAAAAATATGATCCACTAAGCGAACTCCCTAACAATAATTTTTCTTTGGATTCCATTTATAGACAAATCCAAGACATCTATCACCCCACGATCCAGGATTATCGTTTTATCCAAAATTTTCTCTGGAATGGCGAAAGAAAAAATCTAGAACGCTTACGCGACATGGAACCGAGGATGCGCAGTCTCAAAATCATCGGTGATACGCCTGAGGAATTTCCTCAATCAGGAAGCGTTCATGTCAATTGCAATATCAATGATAGGGAAAACTGCATACTTATTTACGCAACGTATAATCTTGCCTATCAAAGAGGGTTAAAACGACTCTTGAAGCTCATCATGGAATCCGATTACAAAGGGCATGTGCTTTATCGCGCGGGTGGGTGGCCTGATGCAGAAGGTGGCTCTCTTGTCTTATCTCATGTTCCATATGCATTCAAAGTCTCCTTCTTCAAGGAAGCTGAGAGAAAAGGCTTTAAACGCGTTTTATGGCTCGATACATCAGTCGTGCCCGTCGCTAGCCTAAACACGATCTTCGACATGATCAAAGAGAAGGGATATTTCGCGATGGAAAATACGCGGATGGTCGGTCCCCATATGTGCCCTGAAGCCGCGGTATATTTTGGCTTAAATCTCCAACAAACATTTCATATTCGTTCATGTTCGGCAGGATTATTCGGCGTTGATTTTACCAATCCAAAAGCCCACGCAGTACTCGATCGGTGGTATCGTGCTGCACATGATGATGATGCATTTTTCTCAGCACGCTCAGATCAGAATGCCCTGTCGATCATCCTCTTTCAATCGAATTTCGATGAGCTCATCAGCATGGATCGATTGCCTCATACTGAACAAGAGATAACATCTGATTCCCTTTTTTGGCTCGATAGAGAAGGAGTGCTATTTCCTTAAATTATGACTACAAATCGAAGATTCATTAGTTGGTTATTCACGCTTTTTTTGATGGCAAGCACCCAAATGCCCTGTCTGCAGCCCAAGGAAAATTCCTTTGTTTTTGTCATTCCTTCCTACAACAATCGCGAATGGTATCGAGATAACCTCGATTCAGTCTTTGCCCAAACCTTTGACAATTACAGGATCATCTATATCGATGATGCTTCTCCTGATGGCACAGGGCCGCTTGTAAAAGAGTACATAAAGAAGAAAAACCAGGAACATCGAGTTACTGTTCTAGAAAATGAAACTCGTATCGGGGCGCTAGCCAATATTTATCGGGCTATTCATCTCTGCTCCCCTCACGAAATCATCGTTAATTTAGATGGAGATGATTGGCTTGCGCATCATGAGGTTTTAGCGCAACTGGACCGTGTCTATAGAAATCGCGATGTTTGGCTGACCTATGGTCAGTTCATCTACTACCCGAGCTATGAGCCTGGCATCGGTGAAGAAATTCCCAGAGAAGTGATTCAGCAAAATAGTTTTCGCACCTTTACACGGGGAACTACAGCTCTACGAACCTTTTATGCAGGGCTCTTTCAGCAAATAAAGAAGGAAGATCTTCTTTTTAATGGGACTTTCTTCCAAGTAGGATACGACCTCGCCATCATGCTTCCTATGTTGGAAATGGCAGGATCGCATATCCAATTTATTCCCGACGTCAGTTATGTCTACAACATCGGTACTGAAATCAACGATTTTAAGATTCATTTCGATGAACAAGCCAATGTAGATCATCTTGTGCGAGAAAAAGAGCCGTACCTTCCTCTTCGCCATTTTCATCAAGAAGGGGCTCTCAAAAAGGTCTATATCACTCCTGGATGCTGGGGAGGACTTTTTGACATTCATAACCCCGATTTTAATCGGGATAATTGTTTAGATGTTCTTTATCGGCTTCGCAATATCGCAAGCGATGCTGGTTACGAGTTGCTTCAATGCGATTCTATTGAATCCTTAAATGATGATTTCGAATATCTCGTCCTATTCGATGTTTTTCCCCATCAGATCGATCTTCTAGACCGTTTTCCCAAGGAAAAACTCGTTTTATTTCTCTGGGAGCCTCCTTCGGTAATTCCAGAAAATTTCATGCCCGAGTATCATAGAAAGTTCTCCAAAGTCTATACCTGGAACGATTTCTTAGTAGATAATAAGAAGTATTTTAAATTCTATTATCCAGTTTTCCGGCCGTTGATTTCTGATCCGCCGAATTTCTTTCAGCGACGCTTATGTACACTCATTTCCTGCAATAAACATTCCTCATATCCAGAACAACTTTATAGCGAACGCCGTAAAGTCATTGAATTTTTTGATACTTTCCATGCTGATGAATTCGAACTCTATGGGAGAGGATGGGCCGGCATCTATCGAACCTATCAAGGCCCTATCGGTAAAAAGGTCGATTATTTGAAGAGCTATAAATTCTGCTTTTCCTATGAAAACGTTAAGAACATATCTGGCTATATAACCGAAAAGATTTTTGACTGTTTTCAAGCGGGATGCGTTCCTATTTACTGGGGAGCATCGAATATTACTGATTATGTCCCGAAAAATTGTTTCATCGCACGGGAAGATTTCAAAGATGAAATCGCTCTATATGAGTTTATGAAGAATATGTCTCCGGCGCAATATAGCGACTATCAGAACAATATCCGGAACTATCTTTCCGGAGATGTTGCACATCTATATTCTATCGAACATTTCATCGACATTTTTATGAATCTTATTAATATACCGCCTGAAAAAGAAAGGAAGTGAATGATTGATACAAAGAGGGATAAAATCCGATTCACTCTTTTTGTTCGTGAATAAATCCTTTATAGAATGGACATGTTTAATAAATTCTCAAGGACAAATAAGAATATTTGTCATGGATGTTCGTGTTCTTTTTACTTAGAAGCCTATATGCGCCTTGCCTTGAACTACCCAAGTATACAGAAAAACCTTTCGTCTTTATTATTGCATCCTATAACAATAGTGAATGGTATAAGAATAATCTTGATTCGGTATTTGCTCAAGATTATGAAAATTACCGAATTATTTACATCGACGATGCATCTCCTGATGGCACTGGACATCTTGGTTAAAGAGTATGTTAAACAAAAAAAACAGGAACATCGCGTTACTCTTCTCCAAAATGAAATCCGGGTAACAGCCCTCGCCAATATTTATCGGGCTGCCCATCTTTGTTCACCTTATGAAATCATCGCGATTTTAGATGGAGATGACTGGTTAGCACATCCAAAAGTATTAGTTCATCTGAATCAAATTTATCAGAATCCAGATGTATGGTTGACCTATGGGCAGTTTGTGTACTATCCAAGCAATCATCCCGGATTTGGGAATGAAGTTCCCAACAATGTTATTCTTCAGAACGCTTTCAGATCCTTTAATTATGGAACCGTTCATTTACGATCATTTTATGCAGGTCTCTTCCATCAAATCAAGAGGAGGATTTTTACTCCATAATGGCGATTTTTTTAAGGTAACTTACGACTTAGCCATCATGTTTCCAATGCTGGAAATGGCAGGTACACATAGCCAGTTCATTTCCGAAGTCCTCTATATTTATAATGTGGCCACAGCCCTCAATGACCACAAATTGCATCTAAGGAACAGTCTGAAGTCAATCAATATGTGCGGAAAAAAGAAAGATATCTTCCTCTCCCTTACCTCATCACAACACCGCCCGACGAAGGAGACCATCTTGAAGAGAGTTAATTTGCGATAGAGAATATGCCTTAGGTACAATTGTATATGCTAATAAATTTTCGATACTCTTTACAAATCTTGATGTGGATGTTCGTTTTCTTGTTACTAAGAAACATCCAAGCCCCATGCTTTGAACTATCCATTAATAAAAATCCTTCGTCTTTGTTATCCCATCCTATAACAATAGCAAATGGTGTGGGATTAATCTTTATTCGGTTTTTTTTTCAAAACTATGAAAATTATAGGGTTATTTACATCAATGATGCATCACCCGATGGAACTGGAGCTCTTGTAGAAGAGTATATCAAAGAGAAAAAACGGAGACATGGCGTCACCCTGCTCCAAAATGAAACCAGAGTTGGAAAATTAGCCAATGTTTATCGCGCTGTCCATCTCTGCTCTCCTGATGAAATCATTGTAGAATTAGATGGAGATGATTGGCTTGCTCATTCAAAAGTATTAACGAAATTGAACCTTGTGTACCAAGATCCAGATATATGGATGACCTATGGACAGTTTAGCCGTTATCTTGGCGATCCTTGCGAAAGATTAGGAGAGGAATTTCCCGATGAAGTCATTCAAGAAAACGCCTTCAGATCCACGAATAGGGGAACAACTGTCTTACGTACATTTTATGCAGGGCTTTTTCAGCAAATAAAGAAGAGATCTGTTCTATCAAGGGGTTTTTTTTCAAGTGGCCTCTGATTTAGCGTTTATGTTCCCCATGTTGGAAATGGCAGGAAACCATAGCCAGTTCATTCGAGAAGTCTTCTATATTTATAATGACACTTCGCCGATCAATGACCACAAAATTCGTCATGATGAACAGGTCAAAATGGATCAATATATTCGGAAAATGGAAAAATATGTTCCTCTTCCTCACCTCATCACAACACCGCTGGATAAGGATCCGCAATGACAATGAAAAAAATCTTTCTCTTCTTTTTCTTGCTCATCAGCTCTTGGTCTCTAGAGGCTAAAGAACCAAAAAAGCCAACGATCTGCCTCAACATGATTATGAAAAATGAAACCAAAGTCATCGAGCGCTGCCTTGAATCCGTCAAACCGCTCATCGACTATTGGGTGATCATCGATACGGGATCCACCGATGGAACGCAGAAACTCATCAAAAAGTTCATGAAGGGCATTCCGGGAAAACTCTACAACGTCCATGGGTGAATTTTGCGCAGAATCGCAATGAAGCCCTACAACTTGCTAAAGACAAAGGCGATTACATCCTTTTCATCGATGCCGATGACATCCTTACGTATTCTCCAGAATTCAAAAAACCTCCTCTAGATAAAGATGCCTACTTCGTCAAGATTCAATTTGGCGGCACATCCTATGGTCGTACGCAGCTGGTAAAAAGCAGCCTGGATTGAATGGATCGGAGTCGTTCATGAAGTCTTAGTCAGCCCCGAACTACGGTCTACAGAAACATTGGAAGGCGTAACATTGCGCATCATCGGTGGAGGCGACAGGTCGCAAGACCCTCGTAAATATCTGAAAGATGTCAGCTTCTTGAAAAAGCCCTGAAAGAAAATCCGAATGATACACGAAGCGCATTTTATCTTGCGCAGAGCTACCGCGACGGAGGAAACCTTAAACTCGCCATTGAAAATTACGAAAAAAGAGTTGCCATGGGCGGATGGATCAAGAGGTTTTCTGGTCGATGTACCAAATCGCTGTTTTGCAAGAAACCCTGAATATGCCCGAATCAACTATTAGCAACAGCTACACCAAAGCCTTTCAATTTCGTCCTTCACGCACAGAGCCTCTCTATCGACTCAGCCATTACTACCGGATGAAGGAAAACTATCTTCTAGGCTATCTCTTCGCCAATTTCGACCTGAGCGTCCCTCTCTCCTCCGATCCTCTTTTTGTCGAATCGTGGATTTATAATTACGGGATACTTTAAGAGTATTCCATTTGCGCTTATTGGATGACGGTATGAAGAGTCTATGACAGCTTGCCAACAACTCCTTTCGATAAAAGACTTGCCTGCGCATGTGAAAGAATGCGTGGAAAAGAATCTCGCCTTTGCTGTCGAAAAACTCGCTGCAAAAGCTAATGAAGCCCTCGCGCAAAAAGCGAATTAAGGGAAGCTTACAGAAACCGTTGCGCTTTGATTACTTCCAGCTCCAACTGCCGCTACTCCATAGGTTAGCGTAACCGATGAGCTTATCTGTCGATTATGGTCAGTAAATTGCAAATAGCTCGAAGTTAAATTTCCAATCTCTACCCCATTTCGAAAGATGATATATCCAGTAAGATTGGGATCAGAACTTGCTGTCCAAGTAAGGGTATTGTAATACTCCGTTAAAACTCCAAAATTATTCGTGCTCTGTGTCACCATAAGATTCGACGGTGGTAAAAAAACCGAGCCTGTTCCTGTTGCTACCCTTATAACGGTATTAGAACCATTGTATCGTATCCAAGTTGTTGCTGCATAAATCGTATTTCCGTTGTTCACTACAGCAATACGAGGAAACGCATTATTTGCTCCATTGGACACAAGAGCCTTATCAGTCCAGAAATCGACATACTACTCGCTAAATTTGTATAGGATGATACAATCACCAAGGAGGCAGTCTGCATATAAGCGATAAATGCATCCCCTAATGCATCAACCGCTATATCTTGCGCGGTAGTGTATAGATCATAAAAGAGCGTACTCGGTTCTGTCCAGACTCCATTAGCAGGTAATACCGCAGTATTAACCTGGTAATAACTCTCATCTTGAGAAGAAGTCCAAGCTCCAAGAGCATTTCCATTGCCATCGAAAGCAACTCGTAAGATTAAATTAGCTGGATTGTGAAAACCTACAGTTGAAATATCGACAGGGGCGGTCCAGCTTCCACTCACTGGAAGTGATGCAGATTGTACAACGTTCCTATAGACGGAATTTGTTAGTGCATATCGATACCAAAGAGCTAAGGCATTTCCATTCGAATCGACCGCTATCTTCGGATAGGCACTATCTTGTGTGGAATTCGAAATCGCTTGTTTCGCCGCCAAACAAGATTCAGGATTTTCGTCGCAGCATAAATGGTACCGATGGAAGTAACATCATGCCAGATGGCAACAACTGTTCCATTGGCGCCTATAGCTACTTGAGGGTTATCACCTGTTGTCGAAAGTGTATCGACTAATAATGGCAAAGGCCACTCCCACCAAAAGATTTTGTCGCTGATTGAATACCACCGCCACTGCTCTCCCAAATGGCAACGACATTTCCGCTATGATCCCCAGCAAGCTGAGGAGTAGAAGCTCCTGCTAAAGAAACACTCGTCGCAGCACTCCAGCTTCCTCCAGAGGGAAGCGTTGCGGCTTTTACACCTCCACTATCGATCCATATTGCCGTAGCATTTCCACTGGGATCGACAAACAATCTAGGAGCGGATGCTCCAGAACTTGAAATAGCAACAGCCGTACCCCAATTTCCGCTGACAGGCTGGGTGCTCGCTTTAATAACACCATTTTCATTCCAAACAGCAACGATATTTCCGCTTGAATCGAAAGCCACGTGGGGATCGAGTGAATTGACCCCTAAGGTGGATAAGGTAGAAGGTGTAGCCCACGTAATAGGAACACCCAGCAAAGGAGTAGAGAAAGCGATAAAGAACAATGCTATGAACATTTTTTTCATCTTTCGCTCTTTATTGTTTTCTTAAGAATAGGAAATTACAGGTTTGATGAGCAAATAAAAAAACCCTCGGATTTCTTTCAAAAGACGAGGGTTTTCGAATTGCTTTCTTTACGGAGCTATCACAAAAACAATCGCGCTCTGTTCGCTCCCACTACCGAATGCCGCTGCCATTCAATAAGTATCCGCTACAGCAGGATTCCTATTGTGATCGACGAACTGCGTAGTAGTATTATTGACTTTTGCAATCACTTCGCCATTTCGGTACACGGCATAACCCGAAAGACTATGCTGAGTGCTGGCATGCCAACTCACTGTATTGATATAATCCGTAAACAGCCCATAACCAGTCATTGTTTGAACAACTGTTGGACTCGTGGGAGGTAATATGTCCTCCTCGTTCCCGTTAGCGCTACAAGCGACGTCAGCTGTTCCGCTGTAACTGAGCCAAAGTGCAGCCGCATGAACATTATTTCCATTGTTTGTTTCAGCAATACGAGGATACCCATTGCGAGTTCCCGAAGAAATGGTCGTTGCACTCGCCCAGATATTCGGCGTAACTGCGGCTACGCTCATCTCCGTCGAATAGACGGTGATCGAGGCTCCATTCGCATTCATGAAGGCGAGAAGCACATCTCCATTTGCATCCACCGCTAAATCTTCAGTGAAGGCATAGAGGCCAGAAACCACAACCGCTGGCGATACCAGGATCCGTTCACTTGAAGAACAGAGGATTGCAAGGTGAATGTTTCCCCATCGGAAGAGGTATTCCATACCGCGATCGCATTGCCCGCGCCATCGAAACGGACATGAGCATCGAAATTAGCGGGATTCATCAGTCCCATTACATTTGAAATAGTGACGGGAGCTTCCCAGGTTCCATTCATCGGCAATGAGGCAGCTTGGACTATCACATCAGAATAAAAATTATTCGATGTATTAAACGCATACCAAACCGCTACAGCATTTCCATTCGGATCAACTGCGATTTTCGGGTAGTTGCCATTCATAGCCCCAGAAACAACTTGGACAAGACCCCATGATCCATTGACAGGTTTGCTCACAGCATAGATCGTATCGACTGAATTCTCAACGCCATACCAGATGGCAACAACATTGCCATTATTCCCTATGGCAACATGCGCGAAATCCGATGGAATTCCGGTAAGAGAAAGCGTGTCAAAAAAAATTGGCCAATTCCCGTTGAAAAGCTTTGTCGCTGATTGAATGATCCCCCCTGTCGTCCAAATGGCAACGACATTTCCATTGGGATCGATAGCAAGTTCGGGATTAGTTGCTCCAGAACCTGATAATGCTGTTCTTGCACCCCAGCTCCCATTGAAAGGAATCGTAGCAGCGGTGACGACACCGCCATCTAGCCAAATAGCCGTAGCGTTCCCACTCGGATCAATGACCAATCTTGGAGAAGAAGCCGTCGCACTAGAAAGTGTTGTCGCAGAACTCCAGCTTCCAGAAACCAATTTGGTTTTCGCTAAAACCATATTGCTTTCTACCCAAACGGCGACTAGATTTCCACTTGTGTCCATGGCAATATGCGGATCTGAAGCATTGACTCCTGTCAATGAAAGAACAACAGGTGGATTTGACCAAGTAATAGGAACACTGAAGAGGGAACAAAAAGCACTGTAAATAAGATCGCTAATATTCTATTCATTTTTTCTCCTAATTAATAATTACGGATAGGTGGCGGTTATGGTTATACTCTGATCCAATCCAGAACCATATGCCGCAACACCATAGGTGTCCGAAACGCTAGGATTCCTGTTATCATCGACCCATTGTAATACGGCAGAAGAGACCACTGCGATGATGTCGCCATTGCGATAAATCACATATCCCTGAAGATTGGGATCTGTGCTCGCCGACCAGCTTAGTGTGTTGTAATACTCATTAAAAATCGTAAAATCATTCACATTCTGGACAATCGTAAGATTCGAAGCAGGGCTAAGCACTCTTCCTGATCCTGTTGCTGCTTGAATAAAGGTGTTCGTCCCATCCGTGCTTTCCCAGATAGCGGCGGTCAACGTTGTCCCATTTGAGTAAGTAGCTGCAATTCGAGGATACCCTGCGATAGTATTGGTAGAAACTATGGCCTGATTATACCAAGAATTGGGTGAAAAAGAATCGATACTTATCTCTTCAGTTTGGATAACCAAAGAAGAAGGATTACTAGGATTTGTACTCATAAAAGCAAGAAAAGCGTTTCCAACAGAATCTACCATTAGATCCTGTTGATAAATATAGAGATCAGAATAAAGTTCCACCAATTCAGACAAAGTTCCATTCGATTGCAGCACGACAGAATTCAGACTAAAGTTGGCACCATCAATAGAACTCGTCCAAGTAGCAAGAGCGTTTCCAGAACTATCGACAACGAGACTTGATGATAAGTTTGCAGGATTGACGATCCCTATACCCTCTATAGTGGCAGATATCCTCGCTACGCCGCCATAGGGTATAAAAGCTGCGCTCAGACCGACAGCAGAATACTCATTGGCGTCCTTGAGGACGAATTCAAAAAAACTCACCAAGGCGTTCCCTGCTGGGCCTACCGCAACTCTCGGATTTGCGCTACTGATTGTCGCAGGAGAAATTGTTTGAACGGTCCCCCAAATATTAAGACCACCCAAATTTTTCGATACTGCATAGACCGTATCAATGGTATTAAAACCATGCCATGTCGCAACAGCCGTTTTATTGGGTCCTCCAATAGCGATATGCGGAGTATCAGACGTGACTCCGGTAACTGATATTGTATCCGGTAATAAAGGCCAGATCCCGCCGAAAAGATGGGTTGCCGATTGAATTGTCCCACTTAGTGTCCAAATTGCCACGACATCTCCACTTGCATCCACTGCAAGGTCTGGGGCGCTTGCACCTGTCACCGATAGGGTTGTCTGCGCACTCCAGCTGCCATTGAAAGGAAGAGTCGCTGTTGTAGCCGCACCACCATCTATCCAAATTGCCGTAGCGTTTCCATTAGAATCGACCACAACTTTTGGAGAAGATGCGGTTGCTGAAGACAATGTGGTTGGAGTGCTCCAGCTTCCATTCACGGGCTGTGTGCTGGCCTGAACGGTGTTGTTTTCCACCCATACTGCTACAAGATTTCCGCTCGGATCCGTAGCGATATCCGCATTTGTTGCAGTCCCAGTTGCAGAAGAAATAGTAATAGGAGTGTTCCAGACAATGGGCCCACCTGATAGCGAAGAAAAAGAAAACATTCAGAGAAACGATCATCAAGGCTCTTTTCATATTCACCTTCTTTGGAGATGTTTTGGATTGTTTCTTAAACACGCAATGTCACGTTTATTGCCTCCTTGAGTCTTTGAGATATAAAGGAGTTTCACCACCCCCATCCGGAATCGTATCCCATTTTTTTTTGCAGATCGGGCACGAACCGAAAGATGACTCGCTCCTGATCTTCAATTTCATAGCCGACTTCCAGAAGTTCTCTGATTTCATCTTCGGAGAACATTCGGGTATCAATGTATAGCTTATTTTTGATTTTTCCAAAAAGAGAATCGGCAGAATTGCGTTTTGCATAGCGATTAACCCGCAATTCATTCCGATTCGCCCGCATAGCAGTTTTCCCGCTTTTAAATCTGCATTGATACGGTGGCCATATAAATGTTTCGCAAAACTCCGGTTTCATGATCGTTTTTTCGACACTTCTTTCGAGACTTTGATCTGCTCTTCCTGTTAGTGTTACCGCTTCAATGAGTAGTTTTGGTTTAGGAAACGTGTCGGTAGAGGCATCAAAATAATCGCTCTTTAAGACAATGCCTGGATATTCATCATATTTTTCCAATAAATCGGTAATCTTGCTTTCTCCCTGTGGAACTAAAAATTCATCGACCTCGAGAAAAACCAACCATTTTGTATCCTTGACAGATTTATATTTTGCCGCATGTTCATAAGCCGGAATTTGTAAAGCTAAAGCCCATGTGGCATCATCCTTTTGCGCGACTAGGCAAATCGTACCAATTGATCAGTGTGACAAGCCCCTTTCTAATATATGGTTGCAGTACACTAACTGAACGATCTTTGCTAGCTGTGTTATATAAATAAAAATGATCGACTCCTACCAATTGATGATATTCGATCCACTCTTTCAAGTACTTCGCTTCATTTTTAAAAACCGCACAAACAGATAAAGCATATTTCTTTTCTTCTTTTTTCTAATTCTTCGGCTCAGAATATTCAGCAATGGGGAAAAAGTAAATATTACAAAACAGCAAACTCTAATAGTAGAGATCATTTTTTGCCTTAAATTTAAATACATCTAATGAAATCCTAAATTCATTCGTAAAACCATTCTTCAACAATCGACCATTTATTTCGTCGGATTTCGGAAATCAGTTAATTTTGACAAATGTCATAAAGGCATAAATAGGTGGAACAGCGGCACCTCCAGTTGCATTTAAAGTTGCCGTAACTGCACTATTATTCTTAAGACTAAATGTATCTCCACTTGTAACGCTTACAATTGTAGATATGCTGCACAACAGCTTTTGAGCGGTCGCTCCTATCGTGTAATGCGTGCCTAATTGAGTTCCATTTTGTGCTAATGCAAATGAGGCAGTAGCTGTTGAGTTGGCTACGCCATACATAATCAAATATACACCAGTATCATCGATAGTTACGAGACCAGTAGTAGCAACAAAAGTGATCTCAGAGGTATTCGTTACAAGAGTTCCAGTTAGTGCCCGGGCAGCTTGGACAACAGTCGCGCCAGAGTTTACAGTAACAGATGAACCCTGCGTGTCATTAAAAACTACATAACGAAGCGAGGACAACGTCCCCGTCGGTCCAGTCGATCCAGTTGGTCCTGTTGCTCCTGTTGGACCTGTTGCTCCGGTTGGTCCTGTTGCCCAGTTGGACCTGTTGGTCCTGTCGGTCCAGTTACTCCTGTCGGTCCTGTTGGACCTGTTGGTCCTGTAGGCCCAGTCGATCCTGTTGGACCTGTTGGTCCTGTTGGTCCGGTTGGTCCTGTTGGTCCTGTTGGGCCGTTGATCCTGTTGGACCTGTTGGTCCTGTTGGTCCTGTTGATCCTGTTGGACCTGTTGGTCCTGTTGTCCAGTTGATCCAGTTGGTCCGTTGCACCAGTTGGTCCTGTTGGACCTGTTGGACCAGTTGGTCCTGTTGGTCCAGTTGATCCAGTTGGTCCTGTTGGTCCAGTTGGTCCTGTAGACCTGTTGGACCAGTCGGGCCTGTTGCCAGTTGCTCCAGTTGGTCCTGTTGGGCCAGTTGGTCCTGTTGACCTGTTGGACCTGTTGGTCCAGTTGGCCCAGTTGGTCCAGTCGGTCCCGTTGACCAGTTGGTCCTGTTGGACCAGTTGGTCCTGTTGGTCCTGTTGGTCCAGTTGGTCCAGTTGGTCCAGTCGGTCCTGTTGGTCCAGTTGGTCCTGTTGGACCTGTCGGACCAGTTGGTCCTGTTGCTCCAGTTGGTCCAGTCGGTCCTGTTGGGCCTGTCCTGTAGATCCTGTTGGACCTGTTGGTCCTGTTGGTCCTGTAGTCCGGTTTCACCTGTTGGCCCGTTGGTCCTGTAGATCCGGTCGGTCCTGTTGGGCCAGTTGCTCCTGTAGTCCAGTTGGCCAGTTGCACCTGTTGGTCCTGTAGGCCTGTTGGACCTGTTGGTCCTGTGCCAGTTGTTCCGGTTGCCCAGTTGGACCAGTTGGTCCTGTAGGTCCTGTTGGTCCAGTTGGACCAGTTGCACCTGTTGATCCTGTTTCCCAGTTGCTCCTGTTGGACCCGTTGTACCAGTCGGACCAGTTGTCCAGTTGCTCCGGTTAATCCAGTTGCCCCAGTTGGTCCAGTTGGCCCTGTTGTCCGTTGGTCCAGTTGGCCAGTTGCACCTGTTGATCCAGTTGCCCAGTTGCACCGGTGGTCCTGTAGAACCCGTTGGTCCAGTTGGCCCAGTTGCTCCAGTTGGTCCAGTTGCCCCAGTTGCTCCTGTTGGACCCGTTGACCTGTTGGACCCGTTGGTCCTGTTGCTCCGGTTGATCCAGTTGGCCCAGTTGCACCGTCGATCCTGTTTCCGGTCGGGCCAGTTGGCCCAGTTATCCAGTCGATCCAGTTGCCCCAGTTGGCCAGTGCCTACACCTGTCGCACCTGTTGGTCCTGTTCTCCGGTTATACCAGTTGGCCCAGTTGCACCTGTCGCTCCTGTTCACCCGTCGGGCCAGTTGGCCCAGTTGCTCCAGTTAATCCAGTTCCCCAGTTGCTCCTGTAGGCCCGTTGCACCGGTCGGTCCTGTTGGCCGGTTGCTCCGGTTAATCCAGTTTCCCCAGTTGCTCCTGTTGGACCTGTTATACCTGTCGGACCTGTTGGTCCGGTTATTCCTGTTGGACCTGTCGGTCCTGTAGAACCGGTTGGACCTAGTCACCTGTTGATCCAGTTGCACCTGTTGCGCCTGTTGGTCCTGTGGCCGAATCACCTGTTGACCAGTTGCCCCTTAGTCCTGTTGGTCCTGTCGGACCAGAATCACCCGTAGATCCAGTTGCCCCTGTTGGGCCTGTTGGTCCTGTCGGCCAGTTCACCCGTAGATCCAGTTGCCCCTGTTGGACCTGTTGTCCGGATCGCCCGTTGCTCCCGTTGGACCTGTTGGTCCTGTTGACCCTGATCAGGGTCCTGTTGGCCCAGTTGCTCCAGTTGGACCAGTTGGTCCTGTTGTCCCGACCCAGTTGGTCCTGTCGGTCCTGTTGTTCCGGGTCGCCCGTCGGTCCGGTTAGACCGGTTGGACCTGTTGGTCGACCCAGTTGGTCCTGTTGGGCCAGTTGTTCCGGGATCGCCCGTCGCTCCGGTTGGACCGGTTGGTCCTGTTGGTCCCGGTTGGTCCTGTTGGACCAGTTGTTCCGGTATCGCCCGTCGCTCCGGTTGGACCTGTTGGTCCTGTTGGTCCCGACCCAGTTGGTCCTGTCGGACCTGTTGGTCCGGGATCGCCAGTCGCTCCGGTTGGACCGGTTGGTCCTGTTGTCCCGACCCAGTTGGTCCTGTCGGCCCAGTTGTTCCAGGATCGCCTGTTGCTCCGGTTGGACCAGTTGGTCCTGTTGACCCTGATCCAGGTGGGCCTGTTGGACCAGGAGTTCCAGTTGGCCCTGTTGGCCCTGTTGTTCCAGCTCCTGGGGGACCTGTGGGACCAGGCGGACCTGGAGGACCCGGAGGGCCTGGAGGACCTTGTTTCGGAGGTTTGCCGCAATCTCCTCCTTTTCCGATTTTGATGATTTCATCATCGAGTCCGGTGATGCTGATGAAGGAAAGGATTGGGCCAGTTGTTGGTATTTTGTCGCTTGCAGAAAGAGGTTTAGAAAAAACAAGAGCGAGGGACAATAAGAAAGATAAACAACCTTTCGCAAATCTAGAAACTATATGTCCGATTTCTATCATTTTTTATCTGCATGAACTCGAGGTTGCATGAAAATTGTTCGTAATTTCACTAGCTGAATATGTGAAAAGATTTTTTTAAAAAGAACGTGATACATTTAAATAAATTTTTGAAATTTGATGGCAATTTATAGAATTTGATTTTTACGCAGACATGCGCTTAAAGACAACAAATTTTTGAGTGTTGTCTCTTGAGGAAATTTTAAGGAAGGATGAAGTTGGTTTACTGCTGTTGAAGAATCGGTGTTTTCTTCTTTCTTGATCGGAGTTTCTCAAGATAGAGATACAGAATCGGCGTGATGAACAGAGTGAGGAACTGCGAGAAGATCAAACCACCGGCAATGACAAGACCAAGTCCGCGGCTAGTTTCTGAGCCGGCGCCGATGCCGATGGCAATGGGGACTGCGCCCATGACAGCAGCGATGGTCGTCATCATGATGGGCCGGAATCGTATCTGGCATGCTTCTTGGATTGCGTTGAGGGGAGAGTTTATTTTCCGAACGCTGAATTTCCAGAGCATAGTCGACCATCATGATGCCATTCTTCTTCACGATGCCGATCAGGAGAAGGAATCCGACCATACTGTAAAGCGAAAGGGGCTCTTGAAAAATGAGGAGGGTAAGAATCCCGCCGAGGCAAGCAAAGGGAAGCGCTGAGAGAATCGTGAAAGGATGGATGAAACTCTCGTAGAGAATTCCTAAGACGACATACATGGCGACGATGGCGAGAAGGAGAAGGATGGCGGTATCGTTGCTGGTTTTGTCGACCATTTCCGCAAGACCTTCGAGTTTGCCGCAGACGGAAGAGGGAGTGTGTCAGCCGCGATTTTTTTGAGTTTATCCAGGGCTTCGGTAAGGGGGATTTCCTTGGAAACGTCAAAGGAAAGTACAGCGGAAGAAAGAAGATCGATGTGTTCGATAGTCTGCAGGCCAACACTTTCTTTCCAGGAGGCGATGGATTTAAGAGGAACGTTATTGCCGGCGGGAGTCTTTAAGTAGAGCTTGGAAAGCGCGGCGGTATTTTTTTGGAATTGCGGTCCGAGTTCGAGGAAGACGTTGTACTGCTCGGAGTTTTTCTCGATTTTGCCGATGCTTCCACCGGCATAGGCATTTTGCAGAAGGGTTTGAATAGACTGGCGTGTGAGGCCGAGCTTTTCGGCAAGCTGCGTGAAGATAGTGATTTCGAGCTTGGGATCGTCGGCTTTCATGTTGAGGTCGGGATAGATGAAGCTCGGATCTAGCGTGAGTTTTTGCTTTAAGACTTCCGCGGCAACGCGCACTTCATCGAGGTCGGAGCCCCGTAAAAGTACTGGTAGTTATTTCGTGTAAAACCACCCATGGTATTCGAGATGAGCTGAATCCCGCGCATGAAGGCTTGTGTTCCTGGAATGCTATTGAGTTGGGTCTGCAGTTCGCCTACGACAGCTGCTTGGGGGACGCGATCGGACTGCATCAGACGGATGAGATAAATTTGGAAATCTTTGAAATTGAGGGTAGCGAAGGTATCGACGGCAGGATGTTCTTGGACGATCCTGTTGAGTTTGCCTTGATAGAGTTCGGTGTCTTTTTTTGACATGCCGCCCGGCATTTGCACGAAGCTCCAAATGAATCCGCGATCTTCTTCCGGGAAGAGATTGATCGGAAGAAAACGGAAAAGCATGACGGTAAGTCCGACCATTCCGCAGGCAAAAGAGAGCGTTGTTTTTCTGTGGTTCAAGCACCAATGGAGAGTGCGTTTGTAGAAACTGAGAAGCGCGGTATTGAACAGCGGAGCGGGCTTCTGATGCGAAGAGCTAAATTTGCTCGCGAGCATCGGTGTAAGCGTGAGCGAGACAAAACCTGAAACTAGGATCGAGATGGCAAGAGTGACGCTGAACTCTCTAAAAAGCCTGCCGGTGATGTCTTGCATGAAGAGCATGGGGATGAAAACAGCGACGAGCGAGAGGGTCATGGAAAAAATTGTAAAGCAGATCTGCTTGGATCCTTGTAGAGCCGCTTGCAGTGGGGAAAGACCTTTTTCTCGATGACGGACGATATTCTCAAGGACGACGATGGCATCGTCGATGACGAATCCCATGGCAAGCGTTAGCGCGAGCAGAGAAAGCAGATCGAGGTTGAAATGGAGCAGCTGCATGACGATGAGCGTGCCGATGATCGAAAGAGGAAGCGCTGCGGCTGCAACGAGAGTTTCTCGGAGGCGCCCAAGACTTAAATAGATGACGCCGAGAACGAGAATAAATGCTAGGATTAGGGACCATTCGACATCTTGAATCGCTTCTTTGATCCAGTTCGCTTTGTCGAACCAGAGTTCGAGCTGCATGGTAGAGGGAAGTTCTGCTCTTAGTTCGGGTAAGAGTTTTTTCAGTTCTTGAGAAATCTTGACGGCGTTGGCATTATTTTGTTTTTGGATGCCGAAGATGACTGCGAGATTGTCTTGGTCTTTGGTGACATAGTGGAAAACTTCTTCCTGCTTCCAGACCGTCATTCACTTCGGCAATATCTTTTAAATGCACATGAGGAGTGAGAGCAAGGTTGGCAAAGTCGGCGGCATTTTGGAACCTGCCAGGAAGTTCGAGAGTGAACTTGCGGCCGGGAGTATCGAGCCTGCCTAAAGGAAGGGTGCCTGTTGCTTGCGCAATCGATGTGCGCACTTCTTCAAAGGTGAGTCCTCGGGCAGTCATCAGTTCGGGATTGAGAGAAATGCGGACAGCATAGGGAGATCCATGAACTTCGACTTTGCCGACGCCTTCGATGCGCGCTATGCGTTGTTCGATGCGGGCATGTGCATAATCATAAAGCTCAGAAAGAGGTAGACGAGGACGAAGTGAGGATGAGATAGATGATCGCATCCTGAATGGGCATCGGCTTTGTAATAGGTTGGCCTTTGATCGAGGTCGGGAGGAAGAGCATTTTCCGCTTTTTTTAAAGCACTTTGCACATCTTGGACGAGGTCGTTCATGTCGCGATCGAGATCGAACATGAGGGTAATCCATGTCATTCCTCGACTGCTTTGTGAAGTGATGTGCTTGAGGCCATTGATGTTGACGAGTTCTTTTTCCAGAGGCGCTGCAACAGTACGCGCCATGACCTCGGGGCTTGCGCCTGTATACATCGCGGAAACATTGAGCATCGGATAATCGACGCTCGGGAGATCTGTGACAGGGAGTTTGAAAAACGAGAGAATCCCCATCAGGACAATCGCTGCCATGAGGATGATGGTCATTACCGGTTTTTTGATAAACGGCGCAGAAGGGTTCATCAGTGAACTTCCTCAACTTTTAACCCAGGGAAAAGCCGTAGTTGTCCTTCGGTGACGACTTTAGTTGCGCCGTCAAGACCTTCTTCGACGACGATCATTCCTTTTTCTTCAGGTCCGAGTTTGACGTTGCGTAGTTCCACAGTGCTATCTTCCTTCACGGAAAAAAGATAGGCGCCTGATTGATTGGTCTTGATCGCTCTGAGAGGAACGAGTTTAGCCTGAAGCTTATTGCCGAAGAAGACATGGAGTCGGACAATTTGCCCTGTAAAAAGGGGCTTGTGCATATGGGTAAGCAAGCCACTAGCCGCGATCATTCCTGATTCAGGGTCGATCGTATGGTCGATGAATGTCACTTCTCCTGACGCAAGGCATTCCTCTTCACCTGCCGCGAATACTTCGAAAGAAATTTTGGAAGAAGGAAGTTGGTAAAGCTCTCTTTCTGTGATCGAGAAATCGACAAAGAGCGACTTTTCTTGCGACAAGGTGACGAGTGTCGTGTGGCTGGCGACCATGTTGCCTGCTTGCAGAGAAGTTTTACTCGTCCTTCCAGAAATCGACGCGACGATTCGGCAACGAGCAAGATCGAGTTTCGCTGCGGCAAGTCTTGCTTCATCGCCTTTGACCATCGCTTCAGAAAGGGTAATACGTGTTTCGAGTTCATCCCACTCCACCTGCGCAATGAGATCTTGTTTGCTTAAGCTTTTGTAGCGATCGAGTTTTTTCTTTGCGTTTTGAAGATTCGCCATATTCTGCGCAAGCTGCGCTTCGGCTTCTTGTACTTTAATGCTATAAGGTGCTTCTTCGATGATATAGAGTAGCTCGCCCTGCTCGACCCATTGTCCTTCTTGGAAATGCACAGAAGTGATGAGCCCATTGACTTGCGGTTTGACTTCTGCCGTTTGATAAGGTGTGACTATTCCCATCTCTTCGAAATAAAGAGGGACATCGCGAATAGCTACTTCCGCTGTCGTGACAGGCACAGCGGGAGGAACAAAGTTGGTTTGCTGAGGAGCTTTTCCTGAGCAGCTAGCTAGGACAAGGCCTAAAAGGATATATTTCATTTCATGATGCTCCCTGTTGCAAATGCGAGCTCAGCAAGGGATACGAGCCATTGCGTTCTCGCTTGCGCTTTTCTGATGCGTGCGTCGCCAAGAAATCTTTGCGACTGGATGAGATCGAAGATGTTCTGCAACCCAGCTTTATAGGCCTCCAGGGATCCTTCATAGGATTTCATCGACTCATCCATGTACTCGTCGCTCCACTTGAGCGCTTCTTGAGCGGCTTTGACCGATTCACTATAAGTCAAAACTTCTAGGGCAATTGCATCTTGCAGTTCTTTGAGTTCGGCGAGAGTAATTTCTTCATTCGCAAGAGCAAGCCGCTTGTTGTAGGTATATTCGAAGCCTTTGAAAATCGGCATTTCAAGAGCAATTCCGACATTGTAGTTATAACTGCTGCCCTGGTGCTTGTTGTATTGCAGCCATCCGCCCTGACCTAATGCACGAAATTTCGGCAGTGGCGCGCGGTTTGCCCGCTTTACTAATTGCTTCATTTCTCCAAGACTCGCTTTTTTGGCCATGAGATCGGCGCGTTGGTCTTCCGCAACAGCGATCAATTGAGAAGTCCCTTCAGAAAAAAAGGGGATTTCCATACCTTCGGCATTGGTCTGCACTTCGATTTTCGATTCGATCGGAAGGCCAAGACTTGTGAGAAGCTTGCCGTAGGCAATCGCCACCTGCGCCTTTTGCTGCGCGACATCCATCTGGATCTGCGCAACTTCAGCCTTGCTCAAATTGAGATCGCCACCACGGCGAAGCCCGGCTTTATGGAGCTCCCCTGCTGCATCGCAGATTAGATTCGCATCTTTCAAGGTGCTTTCTTTCATCTTGAGCAATTCGACTGCATTCAAATATTCGTAGTAGTGCGAGCAAACTTTGTAGATGACTTGCTGCATCGTAAAGTCGGCTCCCCAATTGGCTACACGCAATGCATCCTTAGTGGCCTCAATCGTGGCATTCCTTTCTCCAAAATCATAGAGAAGGTAGGTAAGGCAAAGTTCGGCTCCGACGCTTGTAAAGTTGGTGTTGGGGCCGTTGGGGAATTTAAGTTCCCTTCCGTGCATCACATTTCCCGTTGCATCGACGGTGGGATAATTCGTGCTTCTGGAAATGCCCAGCGCGGCTTGTGCACGTTTGGTATTGGCCCAGGCTTTTTCTGTTTCTGGATTATTTTTCAAACCAATATCGACTAATTCGGCAAGCGATAATGGATTGCCGAAAATAGATACGTTCAACAAAAGAACTAAGAGCGTCAAAAAAAGTTTCATGTAGGGGAGAATTCTAACAAAAGCTCTTTTATGAATGAAGGATTCTTTGTTATCGAACTAGTAAGATATAAAAAAATAATTTTAGATTCTCGACCAGCATTCCATTGTAGACTTCCCTTGTTTTTGCTAAACTACTCTGCAAAAAAAAGATACGACTTTGATTACGGGAATTTTCTTCGCACTTGGCGCCTGTTTTATTTGGGGCCTAATTTTCGTTGTTCCAGAGTTCATGAACGGCTTTGATGCGCTCGAAGTCGCTTTAGGACGCTATTTAGTCTATGGCATCATTTCTTGTTTGCTTTTTTTCAAGGCAAGAACCCAAGGCACCTGCCGCTACCCAAAACATGTTTGGGTCAAAGTCCTCAGTCTTTCTTTGGGATTCTGCGTAGGGTATTATCCCTTCATCGTTCTTGCGTTGCGCTATTCTACGCCCGCCATTTGCGCTTTGATCATCGGCATCAGTCCAATCACGATTGCCTTCTATGGCAACTGGAAACAAAGAGAAGTTTCCTTTCGCAGCCTCATTCTTCCCTCGGTGCTCATTCTTGTAGGTTTGCTCATCATCAATCTTCCACATATCGAAACTAGCGGCTCGCTTTCCACCTATGCTTTGGGACTCCTCTGCGCTCTTGTCGCGTTGATTTCTTGGAGTTGGTATGTGGTCGCTAATTCTCGCTTTTTGAAAAACCATCCGGAAGTGAGTTCGAGTGATTGGTCCACTCTGTTTGGTGTCACGACACTATTCTGGGCGATCGTCATGGGGGCTATCTATGGAGCCTTTGCTGGAGTCGATACGGTAAAGTATCTCTCATGGAGTAATGAACTTCTAAGGTTCATTGTCGGCTGCGGCATTCTCGGGATATTCTGCTCTTGGGTGGGAGCCTATTTCTGGAATAAAGCAAGTGTCTATCTTCCTGTTTCGCTGGCGGGCAATTATCCATCTTTGAAACGATCTTCGGCGTTCTATTCTACTATATCCTTGCACAAAGGCTTCCGCCCTTGCTTGAGGGCATTGGTATAACTGTGCTTCTCGTTGCCATTGTTTTTGGAATTCGGCAATTTTCAAAAAAACAATCAGTCGTCAGCTGACTTTCCCAATTTTTGTTAAGTGACGAATGGTCAAAAAAAGGAAGATTCTAATTCAAGTAAAACTCTTTGCAGAATAGCATAGAAAAAGCGATCCTTTTATAGTGTCGGGTTCGTGTGATGGCCATAGCGCGAAGCACCAGAAAATGCCTTGAAATTTGGTAAGGGATAACCTTTTGGCTATTTGCGGCTATCATGCACTCAGGGTTCTTCTTTTACTCCTCATCCAACTATTACCCATCCATTGTTACGCCATGGAATACCGTTCTCTTTGGTTAGATTCGAAAAGAGCCTCTTGGCCGCAACTCAAGGCTAACTTGGATTGCGATGTTGCCGTTGTCGGCGCTGGCATTTCGGGTGTAGCAACCCTCTACTATTTATTGATCCATACAGACAAGAAAGTGGCTCTTTTTGAAAGAGCTTTTGTGGCCAGTGGCGCCTCTGGGCATAATGCGGGTCTCCCAACAGTGTACATAGAAAGGCCGATCACAGAATTGATCGAAGAATTCGGATTTGAACCTGTCAAGCAAGCGTATAATGAGATTCAGTCCGGCATGCAGCTGCTCTATGACATCTCCGCAGAAATTGGATTTGAGTCAGAACTGTTTCCTATTCCTGGGGTCTATTTTGGATTGCCTTCTGCTTCTATACTTCTTCAGTTTTTGGAAGGAGGCGAGCCTGCTGGACAAATAGGGCATCTTCATTGGACCTATTGGGTACTCGATGATGAAGAGATCAAACAGCAAATCCCTTCCCGTTTTCATCATCTAATCCAGTGGGTTTCTCAGGAGCAAATAAGCAAGGCTTTAGAAATCAAAGGCACAGAGTACATTGCCATGGCGATGGACGCAAGAAGCAGAGTCCGTATGAATAACCCGCTGTTTTGCGACCGAATATTGCAATACCTGGCAAAGACGTTTCCCGATCGCTGCCTGATTTTTGAAAAAAGCGAAATTTCCCGAATCGATTTACGAGACGATGAGCAAGTTTTGCATCATGCTTTCGGTAAGATTTTTACAAAAGATGTAATCCTTTGCACCAATGCCTACACAGATTTTGTCATCTTTGATGAACGAATACAAAAGACCGTCACAAAATTGAAGAAACTCATCTTTCAAAGAGAAGGCTATTTGGCGGCTTATCCAAGCCAAGCGACTCGCTCTTCATTGATAGGTTTTATGAACGAAGAGGATTCCCATCCCGCGGTGCGGTACTGGTATCTCTCAGAGGCTCCTGTATCGCAAAGCAATGGCGATCATAGAGTCTGTGTCATCGGAGGACCCGAATATACCCTCTCTTCGCCACTCACTCCCGAAGATACAACGGACCAAGCAGAAGAAAGTCTTGCGCTTATGGAAGAATTCCTCAGTAAGCGGCTTGAGCATCCCACTTCAATTCCTTATTTCTGGCATGGAACTATGGGCTATACCCACAATGGGCTCAGGTGGGTCGGCGAAGATCGCGATCATCCCCATCTCTGGTATAATCTCGGGTGTAATGGAATTGGAATCCTACAGGCTCTTGCGGGTGCGAAAAAAATCGCCAGACAGATGAATGGCGAAACTTTTGGTATGTCGATCTTTGATCCACCAATTGACTAATCAGGCCTTAAAGCGCCATCCTGGTTGCCATTTCCAGGGAGCTTGGCAGATCCTTTCAAGAGAGATGCCGTTGTATCTATTCTCGAGCGCATAGTAAGTAGCTCTATGTCCAATGAGCAGCAACGTTTTTTGAGGATATTTTTTTAGATATTCATCAACACAAAGCAAAATCCGTTTCACAGCGTCTTGAAGGCTTTCCCCGTCAGAAAAAGAGGAGTGGATAAATGTGGGTTTCAACACGTCTACTTCAGCTACGGGGCTACCATTGTAGTTTCCATAATTCCATTCCCTTAATCGGCGATCTCGAAGAATAGGAATAGCTTTTTGTGAAAAAGCGAGCTCTGCGGTCTTGTAGGAACGGTGAAGATCGGAACATAGTATGATGTCTGGTGGTGTTTCTTTATAGCGCGCTCCAAGCTCGAGAGCTTGCAATACGCCTTTTTCTGAAAGCGGAGAGTCAAAGTGTCCAGAGGCTAGGCCTCTCTCATTATCTTCTGATGTAGCGTGACTTTCGAATAGAAGTATTGGTGCAGTCATTTTACAAGCAAAAGCTATTATGACTTGCTTTTGATATTTTGAAGTAGCGCTTTGAGCTGCTTCTTCAGAGTTGGTAGGTCATTTTTCATGGTATGCCAAAGAATTTTGACATCAACATTAGCATATTTATGTATTAAAACATCCCTCATGCCCATCATCTCCTTCCAAAGGATATCAGGTTGAAAATGTTGAACAGAACAGGGACACTTCTGCTTCTCGCCGATAATCTCTATAACTCCTTACTTCGGCATCGATCACGAGCTGATTTTGTTTAAATTTCGCTAAAGTCATGTCATCCACATAACGCTCGATTTTCACAATCGCTTGGAGAATATCTTGAACTCGAAATACCCATTCCTTAGAAGATATTTTTTGCTTCATTCAGAATTCTCTTTTTTAAGGCTGGGTGTAGGGCATTTTTAGTCACCAAGTCAACATCGCAATGAAGAAGTTCCTCTAGATAGTTCTTAAGATTCATGAAGCCAAATAGTCCCTTTTTCGCATCAAAATCAACTAAGATATCAACATCGCTCTTAGTTG
Organism: uncultured Simkaniaceae bacterium; assembly: GCA_963813105.1. GTDB lineage: Bacteria > Chlamydiota > Chlamydiia > Chlamydiales > Rhabdochlamydiaceae > JAGXTH01. Next base: position 77,041 of record CAWEXT010000003.1, on the reverse strand, counting down.
ATGCCTTATTTTTGGCTACAGAGCCAAAAAGAGCTAGTGCACGAACACCTAGCCGCACAAGATCTTTCTTGTGACCATTTAATATCTTTTTTGCTTCTTTCAATAACATGTTGCCCTATCTTCTTCAAATCCTGACGCAAGCCAAGCAGTTGGCTTGCTTTCCTCTCAAATTGCTCGGAACAGGATTTGAACCTGCACGGCTTATTCAGCCAAGGGATTTTAAGTCCCCAGTGTCTACCGTTCCACCATCCGAGCCTTGAGAAGCTATCCTAAAACTAGATTTTATAATCTTTGGGGCTTTTTGCGATCTTTTAAGCTGTCCTCCTCGGCCATATGCAGCTTCGCATATTGTCCTCGTCGGACATCATAAAATCTCATCAAAAAGTCCTCAAAGCTTAATAAAATCTGCTTTTAGGACAGCTTCTGAGGAGTCTTATTGAAATTCTTCCTCGGAAGCAGAAACTGTCTCGGCGGATTGTTCCTCCGCTTTAGGTTCATTCACTTTCGTAGGAGGATGTGGATTCTCCATGTGGATCGTATCTTTATAACGAGCCAGCGACTCGGATATGAGCGTTGTCGGAGGAGGAATGAGCGTTCCGAAAAGCGGCGAAGGTGTGGCTGGTGGCTCTTCGATATTTTCTTCTGTGGGTTCTAGATTCGCCAGGGAAGTTTCTTCTGCCTTTTTCTCGCTCCATTCTTTCAATTCGGTCCGTTCATCGTTGGTACGACGACGGCGATGACGACGACGATCGCGACGTTTATCCATACGAGAGCCTTCTCGAGGAGGTTGCAGACCCCCTTCTGAGGTTCTTCTTCGACGACGGTTTCAGAGCTTCGACGGGAGCTTCTCTTCGGAGTGGCGCTTCGCGGCCTCCGCCGATTTTGATCGATTTCTCGACAGATGCGCTCTTTAAGAGAACGCGTGTTTCTTTTGTTTCGAGAACTTCGTAATCACTTACAGGTAGAAGAAACGCTTTAGGTTTTTCCAGACAACGGAAAAAAAGCGCGCTGCCGAAGGAGACGACTTCTACGGCTTCTACTGAGTATTCTTCATTCTCACTCCCCTTGCTGTTGCGGACGGTCAACTTGAAGCCGTCGCGGGCAGTGATGACAGTTTCGATAATAGGTTCGCGTGTATAATGCACGGTGATAATCCAATTTAAGATCGCACGAGACTCGTACGAGATTTATAATCATTTCTTTATTCCTTCGAAGCCATGTAGTCGATCAAATCGACGCAGCGGCTTGAGTATCCCATTTCGTTATCATACCATGCCACCAATTTGTAAAAACGGTCATTTAAACCGATCCCTGCGCCTTTATCAAAAATGCAGGAATAGTGGCCGCTGATGAAATCGGAGGATACGACTTCTTCCTCGCTATACTGGACAATGCCTTTCATATCGCCATCCGCGGCTTTGCGGACGGCTGCGCAAATCTCTTCATAACTCGTTGCACGGCTAGTACGTACAGTGAGATCGACGACGGAGACATCCATGACGGAATACGAAACGCCATACCGGTCAACTTTCCTTTAATTGCAGGGATGCAAAGCGCTACAGCTTTGGCAGCGCCAGTCGTTGCGGGAATGATATTGACGCTAGCAGCTCTTCCGCCTCGCCAATCTTTTTTTGAAGGGCCATCGACACTAGGCTGGGATGCCGTCATCGCATGGACTGTGGTCATGAGCCCTTCTTCGATGCCGAAATTATCGAGGACGATTTTCGTGAGGGGCGCAAAGCAGTTGGTGGTGCAGGAGGCGTTGGAGACGATTATCGGTCTTGGGATTGTAATTGGTATGGTTCACGCCCAGACAAATGTCGGCATGTCGCCATCTCTTCCTGGCGCGGAAATGATCACGCGCTTTGCGCCGGCTAGGATATGTTTCTTGGCATCTTCAATATGGGTAAAATGGCCAGTAGATTCGATGACGTAATCGACGCCGAGATCTCCATAGGGAATTTTTCCCGGATCTTTTTCTGAGAAGACCTGGATTTTTTTCCTTTGACACGATGGCATTTCCTTCGCTTTGACATCAAAAGAAGGGCTGCGATGCACGGTATCGTATTTGAGCAAATAGGCTAAGTTGTCAGCAGGAACGAGATCATTGACGCAGACGACTTCGAATTTCGGGATTTCTCAAGCGCTACGCGTAAAAAAAGCCTGCCTATTCTTCCAAATCCATTGATGGCTACTTTGGCTTTCACTGGGGATGCCTTCCTTGATAGATGCACATCAAATGGTAAGGAACTTCTCCAAAGCTGTAAAGCAAAAAAATTGAAGAAATTAGGACAAAAAAAATCGTGTGCTAAGCCTGAAGCTCGCACACGATAATTTCGTTATTCTGGGAGATATTCGATGAAGCAAGTAGGAGCGTTATCGCCGACGCGTTGTTTCTTGATGATGCGGGTATATCCGCCATTGCGTGTTGCAAAACGTTTGCCCAAATCGAGCAGCTTGCCGATGACTTGACGGTCGTTATTATAAGCACTCTTGTCGCCTGCTTTTGCAGCTCGCGCTTCTTTAGGGGTAAGAGCATTGTAAGTAACCATGAGTGCAGCAATCGCTTTGCGTCTGCTGGCAAGTGTATCTTCTTTGGCCAGGGTGATCATTTTGTCTGCATGGCGGCGAAGTTCTTTTGCTTTGGTTACGGTCGTCTCGATGCGTCCGTGCTCGATCAGCGATTTGAGCATGTTGGCGATCATGCATCGACGGTGGGATGCTGTGCGGCCGATTTTAAATGTGTGTTTTCCGTGTCTCATACTTCCTTTCCTGCTTTTTCTGTCAAATATTCTGTGATGACTTGTCTTGACGTTGTCGCGAGTGATGCCGAATTTGGCTGAGGTCCATGCCGAGATAAAGTCCCATTTCTTCGAGTTTGGCTTTGATTTCATTGAGCGATTTTTTTCCGAAATTTCGGAACTTCAGCATTTCGGATTCTGGCATGACGACGAGTTCGGCGATCGTATCGATGTTAGCGCCTGCTAAGCAGTTGGTCGAACGAACAGAAAGTTCGATCTCGTTGATCTTGAGAGCGAGTTTGGCCATCATCGCATCGCGGTCGGTGTTGAGTTCGACTTGATCGCGTTCGAAAGAAATGTTGTGGAGCTTGATCTGATCGAACACTTCAAAGTGGAAGATGCCGATCTGCGTTGCAAATGTAAGCGCTTCTTCGGGGGTGATCCGTCCATCGGTCGTCACTTCGAGAATCAAACGGTCGTAGTCGGTATCTTGTCCGACGCGTGTGTTCTCGACAAAATAATTGACGAGGCGCACCGGAGAAAAAGCAGAGTCGATGACGATCTCATCGACGACTTTGTCCAAGACATGATGGCGTTCAGAAGGGACATATCCTCTGCCGACGCCGACTTTGAGATCGACTCGTTTGATCATCGGCTTTGTCACCGTGAAAATGAGCAAGATCGGGATTGACGAGGTCGAAGTCGGATTCTGCCGATAAGATCTTTCAGTGTCACGAAATACTGGCCGCCAGCTTTTTCGAGCTGCTCAGGTGTAATATCGAGCATTTTGGTGATGATGCGATTTTCGCGTGTTCCCGACTCTTCTTCGGTCGGAAGTTTGCGGAGGAGCGCACCTTTCAGGTTGAGGACGATGTGCGTCATGTCTTCGATGATTCCTTCGACAGCCATATATTCGTGAGGAACGCCTTCAATGCGGAAGGACATAATGGCTGGCGCTTCCAGAGAGGTGAGCATGATTCTTCTTAGAGCATTCCCGACGGTATGCCCAAATCCTCTTTCAAATGGCTCTGCGATGAAACGAGCATGATGAGGTTTACGCGATCGTTTCATCGACTTTGATTTTTCTCGGCAACTCAAACTTGCCATACTTTACTGCCATGTACAGCTCTCCTATGGAATATTGATTAAACGCGTCTTCGCTTGCGAGGACGGCATCCGTTATGGGGAACCGGGGTCTTGTCGCGGATGATCGTGATGATAAGTCCTGAGCTTTGCAGGCCGCGAACTGCGGATTCTCGTCCAGCTCCAGGCCCTTTAGATTGACTTCGACTTCTTTCATTCCTTGCAGCCATCGCTGCTTTTGCGGCATCTTGCGCTGCCACTGTCGCTGCAAATGCGGATGATTTGCGCGACCCGGAAAAGTTGACTTTTCCTGCTGATGCCCAAGAGATTACATTGCCAGCCAGATCGGTGATCGCAACAATCGTATTGTTAAATGTCGCTTTTACATGAACGATTCCACTGGGACAGAACGTGCGACTTTCTTCTTTTTGCGACAGTCGGTTTTTTAGCAATGGCTGTTGTCTTTTCTGCTTCCTGCTTAGCCAAGGGATCTCTCCTTTATTTTTTCTTGTTAGCAACCGTTTTGCGTTTGCCTTTGCGGGTACGTGCGTTGGTGCGTGTTCGCTGGCCTCGAACTGGTAGGCCTAAACGATGGCGCATGCCTCGATAACAATGGATGCTGATCAAGCGCTTGATGTTGTTTTGAACTGTCGGCGCAGATCCCCTTCGACTATATATTCCGATGTCAGAATCGCATTGAGCTTTGCGATATCTTCTTCCGTGAGCATTTTGGCACGCATGTCCTTATTCAGGCCAAGCTTTTCGATGATTTCGTTTGAGAAGTTTCCTCCCGATCCCATAAATATAGGTAAGGCTCACTTCCAAACGCTTATTATCCGGGATGTCGATCCCAATGACTCTAGGCATGTCTATTTTCCTTTTTTCTCTGAAAAATTTAACAGGCTTACTGGTTAAAACTCAAGTTGTTATAACGCTCTCATCTTCCTCGCAAACGACCCTTTCATAAATCCGTCGTAGCGTTTCATAAGTAGATGAGACTCAATCTGCTTCGTCGTGTCCAAAACAACCCCGACTAGAATCAACAGGGAGGTTCCTCCAAAAAATAGGTGATAGTGGCATCTACACTGTAAAAATTTTCCTACAAGGGTTGGCAAAATCGCGATAGCCGCAAAAAAATCGCACCGGCAAAGGTGATGCGATTCATCGTCGATTCAAGATAATCTTGTGTCGGTTTGCCTTGGCGAATCCCTGGAATAAAAGCTCCATTTTTCTTCATATCGGAGGCGATCTGCTCGGGGTGGAATTGGGTCGCTGTCCAAAAATAAGTGAAAAAGATGATGAGCAGTACATAGACGATGAGATAAAGCCATTGTCCAGGCGATAGCCAATTCGCGAACTGTGCCTAGCCATGTTCCCTTGTCCGACGAATTGGCCGATCGTCGCCGGGAACATCAGGAGCGAGGAGGCGAAAATAACGGGAATTACGCCTGCATAGTTGATCTTTAGAGGAATATGAGCATTTCCGCCCTGTACCTCTTCTGCGCTGCCGCCTCGCCGTGCATACTGCAAAGGAATTCTTCGCTGTCCTTGGATGATCAAAATCGTTCCTATGATGATGAAGACAAAGACGCAAAGTAGAACTAAGAGCGTGGAAAAGGTCAGTCTGGCCGGGTTCTTGCGAATCGAGATTGAGCTGCTGGATGACCGATCCGAGCGTGCTCGGAAGGCAGAGAGGATGCCGATCGTGATGATCAAGCTGATGCCATTGCCTACCCCTTTTTCGGTGATCTGCTCGCCGATCCACATGAGCATAATCGTTCCGGCAGTCATCGTCGACATGACGATGAAGATAAAACAGCCAGGGACTCCAAAAATCTTGGACATCGAGCAGTTCATTGACGATGATGCCTGGGCTGTGCCCGCGTTAAGCTGAACAGCATATTTCGCAAAGAGTCCAGCCTGAAAGAACGCCAGCAACAGTCAACATCCGGGTCCACTTGCCCATCTTTCTCCGGCCTGCCTCAGGATTCTCTCTGATCTCTCTTTGAAAGACTGGAACGAGCGCCATGAGAAGCTGCATGATGATCGAGGCGGAGATATAAGGCATCACGCCAAGCGCTATGATCGTCATCTGCGCAAATGCGCCACCGGAAAAAACATCCATCAACTGGAAGAGATTTTGGCCTCCGCCTGTGCTGCCGAAAACTGCTGCTGCCGCATCGCCATTGATGCCGGGAACAGGAATATAAGCACCAATGCGGCAAACGACAAGAATCAGAAGCGTAAAGACGATTTTCTCCTTGAGTTCTTCGACGGACAAAATATTTTTTATCGCTTGCAGCATTTTCATGGCTGTAAAACTTCTTGAAGTCTCTTAGGTTACTGCTTGTTTACGAGCAAGGAACGTTTTTCGAGTTCTTTACGCGCTTTATCAGAGAGCGTAGCAACATCAAATTTTACTTTTTTCGTCAGCTTTCCGCCAGCGAGAATTTTGAACGCTTTAGAAGATTTGCGGTTTAAGAGTCGTTTCGCTTTCAAAGTCTCTAGATTGACGATCTCGCCATCTTTATAGAATTTTTCGATCATCCCAAGATTGATAGCGAAGACTTGTGTCTTGAATCGCGCATTAGAAAATCCGCGAATCGGCAGCTTTTTGTAAAGCGGCATTTGTCCGCCTTCATGTCCAAAGCGGCGTTTAGAGCCCGATCTGGCTTTGTCACCTTTTACTCCTCGGCAGCATGTTTTGCCGCGGCCTGAGCCAATGCCACGACCAATGCGTTGGATCTTCTTTCTAGGTCGTGTCGTATTTTGGAGTGTCGATAGTGTAATCATGCCATTCCTCGTATTTCCAGAGCTTTTTTGCGATTACGCAGCAAGCCGAGTGCGCGGATTGTCGCGCGGACTTGGTTCAATGGATTGCTCGACCCGAGGCTTTTAGCAACGACGTCTTTGACGCCGCCAAGTTCGAGGACCGCTCGTACTTTAGAGCCGGCGATCACACCTGTACCTTCCGGAGCAGGCTTCAACATCACTTTCGCCCCATCCCATTCCACAGTCACTTCATGAGGGATCGTCGTTCCTTCCATTTCGAAACTACGGACATTTTTACGAGCCGCCTCGCCGCCTTTTCGGATTGCGTCGGAGACTTCGTTAGCTTTTGCAAATCCAAATCCGACTTTGCCCTTGCCGTCGCCGACGAGAATCAGAGCGGAAAAACTGAATTTTCTTCCGCCTTTAACGACCTTAGCGCAGCGGTTGATGTACAATACTTTTTCTTCGTATTCAGAGTTAGCGTTTTCTTTTTCTTGGCGCCTATTCTGCTGTTGATGTGCCATTATGACCCTCTAATCCCCGTTGTCCTTAAAACTGCAATCCCGCTTCGCGTGCACCAGTGGCAAGTTCGGCGATGATTCCATGAAATTTGTATCTTCCTCGATCAAAAACGACGACCGAGATCGATTTATCTTTAGCTTTTTTAGCGAGAAGCGCTCCAACTTGGCGCGCAGTTTCTTTGCTCTTGCCGCCTTTTTTGCCGAAGTCTTTATGCTGCGTTCCGGCGCTAACGATGGTGATTTGGTTATCATCATCGATGATCTGCGCGGATATGTGCTGGTTTGTCTTGTATACGCAAAGACGTGGTTTTTCGGCCGATCCGCGAACATGTTTTCTTACCCGGAATATGCGTCTTTGGCGACGTCCGTTTCTCTTGATAAGAGCTTTTTCCATAGTAGTCTTCCTTAAGCGTTATGCGGCTTTGCCTTTAGCGGCTTTTCCGGCTTTCTTACGTACATATTCATTTTCGTAGCGGATCCCTTTGCCTTTATAGGGCTCAGGAGGACGTTTCCCACGGACCGTTGCGGCAAATTGCCCTACGGCCTGTTTGTCCATTCCTGTGACGATGATCGTCACGCTTTTATCCACTTCGACTTTTACATTTTTCGGGATCGGCACTTGCGTCGGATGGGAAAACCCAAGTTGCAGATCGAGGAGGTGGCCTTGAATAGCCGCCCTGTAACCTACACCGACGAGTCCGAGTCTTTTTTCAAATCCTTTGCTCACGCCGATGACCATATTATTGATCGTTGCGCGGTAGAGACCATGTTGTACGTTAGACATTTTGACGCCTTCATCGAATTCGATAAAAAGCGTTTGTCCGTCTACGCGGAATTTTAGTCCCTCTGTGCTAGGGAAATCTAGTGTCCCTTTTGGGCCTTTTACGTGTACTTTTCCATCTTGGATCTTCACTTCGACGTTTTTCGGAAGCTCGATGGGGCTTTTACCAAGTCGTGACATATATGAGTTCCTTAAATTACCAAACCAAACACAAGAGTTCGCCGCCTAGCTTTTGCTTGCGTGCCGATTCTCCGTCCATAATGCCTTTCGAAGTCGATACGATGGCGATGCCAAGACCGCTAAGCACCTTGGGAATTTTGTTCGCGGAAACATACCGGCGAAGGCCAGGAGAAGAAATTCGCTTGAGACCCTGAATAACAGGCTCTCTTCCTTGGGCGTATTTCAATATGATTCTTCCCTTTCCCGATTCATCGTCGACGAGAAATTGCTCTACAAATCCTTGCTCTTGAAGAACTCTGATGACATTGACTTGCATCTTGCTTACGTGGAAATCGACATAGCGATGCCGAGCTTGCCTCGCATTACGAATCCTTGTCAAAAGGTCAGCGATGGGATCATGCATTGACATTCGTTTTCTCTCCTGCTTCTTCTTTGAAAGGCATGCCGAGCAATCTCAGCAATTCTATGCATTCTTCATCGTTCTGCGCTGATGTGACAAACGTGATATTCATCCCTTGCGTTCTTTTCACTTCATCGAGATTGATCTCTGGATAAATCTGCTGGTCTTCAAGACCCAAAGAATAGTTCCCTGTCCATCGCCTTTAAGGGAAATCCACGAAAGTCGCGAATACGCGGAGACACGATGTTGCAAAAGCGATCAAGAAAATCGTACATTCTTTTCTTGCGCAGCGTCACTTTCACACCGATCGGTTGATCTTCTCGGAGCTTAAAGTTCGCAATCGCTTTTTTGGACTTTGTCAAAATCGGTTTTTGGCCGGAAAGCATCGTCATTTCTTTCAGGCAATCTTGGATAGCGTTTTTATCTTTCGTCGCTTCCGCGATTCCCATGCTGATGACAATTTTCTTCAGGACAGGAACTTAGCATCACGTTCTTAATACTTGAACTTCTCCTGAAGCTGCGTTTCACTTCTTCTTTATATCTTTTCTGTAACCTAGACATTGCTCATCTACTCTTTGAGTGTTTTTTTCAGCTCACGGTAGACCGTCTTCTTTGCCATCTTCGACGTAGAAAAATTCTTTTCCGCCTTTCGACGTTTCGCGGACCTTCACGTGGATTCTCTTTCCATCGGCATCGCAAAGAGCGACATTTGAAATGTGTACAGGCATTTCCATCTCTTCGATCGCGCGAAGTTGCAGCGCGATCCTTGCTCTTTACGTGTTTTTTTCGAATATTCACGCCTTTGACGACGATCTTGTCTTCATGTCGTGCGACTACGTCCCCGACTTTCCTTTTTCGTTTCCTGCGATGACCACGACTTTATCACCTTTTTTTATCCATTTGCTCATGCTAGCTCCCAATCTCTATATCACTTCTGGTGCAAGGGAACTAATCTTGACAAATCCGCTTTCGCGCACTTCTCGTGCGACAGGCCCAAATATACGGGTTCCCGGGGATTGTCTTTATCATCGATGATCACACAACTGTTATCGTAAAAGCGGAAGAAAGAACCATCTGCTCGTCGGATATAGCTCTTCGTTCGTACGATCACAGCTCTAACAACTTCGCCTTTTTTTACGCTCCCTTTGGATCTGCTTCTTTGACGGAGCAAATGATGATATCGCCAATTCGGCATATCGCCGCTTCGATCCTTTCAGGACTTTAAAACAACGCACCCTCTTGGCGCCGGTGTTGTCAGCTACTTCGAGATTCTGTTTCCTGTTGAATCATGACGTCTCATTCAGCTTCATTCTCTACAGACTTCCACAACTCGCCAGCGTTTCAGCTTGGAAAGTGGACGTGTTTCTTCGATGACGACCTTTTGGCCTACGGCGATTTTTTGCGCATCTTCGACGTGAGCATAATATTTTTTTGCTCGTCTGACGATTTTTTCAAATGTCGGTGTCGGAATGTCCTTTCTACTTGGACGGTTACCGTCTTCTGCATTTTGTTCGAAACGACGACGCCTTCTCGAACTTTTCTGGCGTTTCTTTTGTTATCTTCCATATTTCCTCATCATGAAGATGAGACTTCCGCCTTTCTGTCTCAAGAAGGTAAGAGCGCGAGCGCGATCTTTCTTTTTTTCTTTGAGCAGATGCGGTTTTTCGATTTTCTCGAAATAGCTTGTTCATTGCGCATGGCGAATATCTCTTTCGAAAGTCTCGTGGTAGAGAGCTTTCAGCTCTTCTGCGGTTTGATCTTGAAATCGGCTGCTTTTTTCATAACTTTCGCTCCTATACTCTTTCTACGCGTTCGACAAATCGGGTCTTAAGACCCAGCTTTGCAGCTGCTCTTCTCAAGCATTTTGCGCGATCTCTTTCGGAACGCCGCCCACTTCAAACATGACTCGTCCTGGACGAACCACCGCAACCCAATGATCCGGCGCTCCTTTTCCTTTACCCATCCGCGTTTCAGCTGGTTTCTTCGACACCGACTTGTCGGGGAAAATGCGGATCCATACCTTGCCTCTTCGGTTGAAATAGCGGTTGATCGCCACGCGGCATGCTTCGATTTGATGGTTAGTGATGCGTCCTCGTTCGAGAACTTGCATTCCAAATTCGCCGAAATCGACGAAATTGGCTGCTTTGCTTAGGCCAGCATGCTGGCCTTTTTGCATTTTTCTATATTTGGTTCGTACTGGCATCAAGGCCATAGATCAGCCTCCTACTGCGACTTTGGTAGAGTTGGTCTTCGCCTTTATTGATCCACACTTTGACACCGATCGATCCATAAGTCGTCTCAGCTCGTCCCTGGGCATAATCGATATCGGCTCGAATAGTTTGCAGAGGAATTCGTCCTTCTTTGTACCATTCTGTTCGAGCGATTTCAGCTCCGCCGATACGTCCTGAAATTTGGACTTTAATGCCAGCAGCGCCTGCATCCATCGACGCCTGCATCGCTTTTTTCATAATTCGTCTGAAAGGGACCGTCGCTCGAGTTGCTTTGCGATTCCATCAGCAACGAGTTTTGCATCGAGGTCGGGTCGTTTGATCTCTTCGACTTCGATCCAGATTTCTTTTCCTGTCAGTTTCTCAAGCTCGCTTTTCAGGATATCGATCTCAGCGCCTTTTTTCCCGATGACAAGGCCAGGTCTCGCGGTGTGAATTGTCACTTCAATTTTGCCGCTCATTCGCTTGATCGTGAGCTGGGAAGTGCCTTGGCAGCAGGCTTTGTCATCAGAAATTTGCGGATCATTGATCTTCACCGAGGAGATTGCCGAATTCTTGCTTATTGGCATACCACACAGATCTCCAGCTTCTTATTACGGACTAATCTGAAACCAGTTGGAGATGTTTTTTGTCCCATGTTATTCTCTCCTTTTATTCTGCTGCCGACAACGACTGTAAAATGGCTTGTGCGTTTCATAACTGGCACGCGGCCGCCTTTGTTTTTCGATTTTGCTCGTTTCATGACTGGACCTGCATCGACTCGCACTTCTTTAATTTTAAGATCGCGTCTTTGCACATTGAGCTGCATCTCTGCATTGGCCACAGCGCTGTCGAGCGTCTTTTGCAAGAGTCTTCCCGCTTTTAGCTTGCAATAGTTGCAGCTGCACTGTCGCTTCTTCACACTTTTAAGCCGCGGATCAGATCAGCAGCAAGACGCGCTTTGCGCGGCGGATTCGTACATATTTTGTTTTAGCTCTTGCCTTTTGCATATCATTATTCCTTTGCTGGTGCTGGCGCTGCTGCCGGTGCTGCTCCGCTGCAGGAGCTTGTTTTGCCGCTTCCGCAGATGCAGCCGCTTCAGCGATCTTCTTAGAACCGTGTCCTTTGAAGATGCGCGTCGGAGAAAACTCTCCTAAGCGATGTCCGACCATGTTTTCAGAAACAAACACGGTGATGAATTTTCTTCCGTTGTGAACTTCAAACGTATGACCGACCATATCGGGCACGATCATCGAACGGCGCGACCACGTTTTCATCGGATCTTTTTTGTCCGCCTTTATTCATTTTGATCACTTTGTCCATCAGATGGTGGTCGACAAAAGGTCCTTTTCTTCAGGATCTTCCCATAATCTTTCCCTACTCTATTTTCTGCGATCTTTTACGATCATTTTCGTTAGATTTGCGCTTAGATCGAGTTCTGAAATCCTTTGGTGTACATCGCCCATGGTGTCTGGGGTAGGTATCCATTGTGCTTCCCTTCACCGCCACCGTGCGGGTGGTCGACAGGGTTCATCGCCGTACCGCGAACTGTCGGACGAATCCCTTTCCAACGCATACGTCCAGCTTTTCCTTCTACGCGCAAGTTGCGCTCCGCATTGGAGATTGCGCCAAATGTCGCTCTGCAATTTTCATTGACCATGCGCACTTCGCCTGATGGCATTTTGAGCGTCACATAGCCACCGCTTCTCGCCATCAGCTGGCAGAAAGCCCTGCAGAGCGGACGAGCTTAGCACCGCGTCCTGGATACATTTCAATGTTGTGAATCACGGAACCCAGCGGCATGTTCTTCAGCCGCATGCAGCATCCGACATTGAACTCGCGCTTCAGGGCCGGATGAGATGGTATCGCCTACTTTGAGCCCTTGAGGAGCGATGATATATCGCTTTTCCCCATCTGCATAGTGAAGAAGAGCAATGTGCGCTGTTCTATTAGGATCGTATTCAATGGAAGCTACTTTTGCAGCGATTTTCTCTTTGTCGCGTTTGAAATCGACAAGACGGTAAAAGCTCTTCACGCCTCCGCCGCGATGGCGGCAAGTAATATGCCCATGGTGGTTGCGGCCGTTGGTTCTTCGCTTATGCTGCATAAGAGACTTAAGCGGGGCTACCGTAGCACGCCCTTTTACACGTGTCAGCTCTTCGTTGCTATTGAGAATTAGCTCACGCTGTCCTGGTGTGACTGGTCGAAATTTTTTCGTCATACTAGTAAGAGCTCCCGATTAAACTTTTTCATCGATGCTATCGCCGGGCCGGAATGTCACAATGGCTTTTTTGTATCCTTTCACCATGGACAATCTTCCTCGGTAGATTCGCGATCTTGGTTTCATATTGACAATGTTGACTTTTACGACTTGCACTTTCTTGTCGCTGTAAATTTCTTCGACGGCTCTCGCGATTTCAAATTTGTTGCTCTTGCCGTTTACGATGAAGACAGCTTTAGGAGCGTCGCATTTCTTTACGCTTGGATTGCTGCTATTGTATTGCAGCTGCTCGAGAACACGCGCTTTTTCCGTCACGTGGCGATTTTTGATGATGTCGTAAGGTGTTTTTTTCAACATGTTATACCTCGCTCTTCAAAAGCGATTTGAGTTCGTCGAGCGCGCCCGCCATGACGACGATATCGTGGCTAACCGTCAGGTCATAACCATTGACGTTCTGTGCCAATCGAAAGGCCATTTTAGGGATATTGCGCAGACTTTTTTGGAAATTTCCATGCTCGCTTTTTACAGGAGCTAGGAAGAGCACTCTTTTACCTTCAAGCGCTAGTTTGCTCAGGAAATCCGCAACATGTTTCGTTTTGGGTTCTTTCATGTCTTTGAATTCGAGAAGATGGAGGCGGGATTCTCGGATTTTTTCTGAGAGTAGATAACCAATCGCTGCTCGTCGTTCTTTTCTGTTGACGTGGACGAATTGATCGAATTTCGGTCTTGGAGAGAAAACCCTTCCGCCACCCTTATATTGAGGAGCTCCGAGATAGCCCTGACGAGCTTTTCCGGTGCCTTTTTGCGGGTGAGGTTTTTGTCCGGAGTGCGAAACTTCAGAACGCTTTTTGGTGCTTGCAGACCACTGTCTTGCATTGGCGCGCAAAGCGACTAGATAATCTTTAATGAGCTGGGAGCAGATCTCTTGAGAAAGAAGCTCGCCGTCAATAGCAACTTCTTCGAGAAGTTTGCCAGCTAAGTTGTATTTTTTAATCGAAGCCACGGTGTACCTCTATCTCTTCTTCTGTTGTTTCATGTCTTTCGCAGGCTTCTTAATGGCTTTCGTGATGTACACGAGACCGCCTCTAGCACCCGGAATCGCACCCTGAACGACGAGAACATTCTTTTCTGCATCGACCATGACGACTTTGAGATTTTGCTGCGTGACACGCTCATGGCCCATACGGCCTGCTTTCTTTTGTCCCGGCAAGCAACGTCCTGGAGACGTTCTCATACCGCAGGATCCGCCGTGTCTATGGAAGCCAGAACCATGCGCTGCAGGTCCGCCGGCAAAATGGTGTCTCTTGATTACGCCCTGGTAGCCCTTGCCCTTTGAATCGCCGACGACATCGACGAACTCGCAGCCATCGAAGTATCCGACGCCGATCTCTTGGCCGATCTGATATTCTTCAGGGTTTTGGATGCGCGATTCGGCGAGATGTTTTCTTGGCTCAATGCCGGCTTTTTTGAAGTGGCCGCGCAGAGGCTTTGTCACCCCTTGCACTTTGGGAGCCGTAACTTTGATCGCGGAAAGCTGAATCGCATTGTATCCGTCTTTTTCAACGCGCTTGATCTGTGACACGATATTGGGCTCTGCGGCAATAACGGTGCATACGACGAGATTTCCCTCTTTGTCGTAGATGCGCGCCATCCCTTTTTTGATGCCCATGAGTTTCAAAGTCATAATGTACCTATCGATCGAATGTTCGCTACCGCATGAGTACTTTCTTGTCTTTCCCTTTAGGGTGAACAAAGAAGCTTTAAGCGATTTAAGATAAGGTCTGCAAGAAGCGTCGAACGGCTCTGCTCTTCTTATCCGGCGAAAGCAGCAATGCTGCCTTCTCCAAGTTCATGATCTCAAACAAGATCAAAGCGGACAATCTAGCAGAGGAGTGATTTTTGACAAAGCTTAAATTATTTTTGCTGGATCTGTTGCGACTGGCGCACAAGCGTTTCCACTCGGCCGGCCCTCTTGTGAGAAGCGAAGATTACGGCAAAGAGAATGCCGAGGATCAGGATCATGGCGCAGAGTTCACGAGTCAGCATGGGACAGCTTTTTTTTCAGATACTTTCGGAGCAAAGATTCTATATGATGTCGTGTTTTTTTACAGTATGAGGGCTCTTCATGTTTAAGAAGGTTTTTCTTTTCTTCTTAGAGATCGCCTCCGCCTACGCCTATTTGCCAACCGAAAATGCCATCAAAAGAAAAATCGATGAAGGAATAGCTCCCTGGATGCAGCAGCAGCTCGATATAGATTTTGCCTATTTCAAAAACCGCTCTTTTTCGCTTGAGGAACTTGAAGAGTTCTATGAAAGACGGGGAGATTACTTACAACTCGTCAAAATTACTCTTGAAAACAACCATGTCGACATAGACAAAAAATTCGTCCACCCAGCGAACGATGGAGCGCGTTATGAACGCTATCGCCAGGCTCTTCAGTTGCTGTGTCAAGCAGCGGGCCTTCCCAATACGACCTTTCTTCTGTCTGTGAACGATGGGCTCAACGTAAAGGAAGGAATGCCGATCTTTGCCATGTGTAAAAAAGATTCGAATCAGATCATCCTACTTCCTGATTATGAAGCGCTAGGATCTCGCTACCAAGTTCTAAAAGAAGGCGATATCACCAAGAACGTTTTCCCCTGGGAAACGAAGAGGGAAAAGCTGATTTGGCGAGGATCGACCGCCCAGCTATGGACAAAGATAACCGAAAATAACCTTCATCTTTTTTCACGCATCAAATTATGCGAACTGAGTCAAACTTCTCCAGAATGGGTCGATGCAAAATTTACGATTTTCGCTCAAGGGGGAGAGAAGATCCCCTACTTGAAACAATTTAAAGGAGAGCGGCTTAGCTATGAGGAGCAGCTGCAGTATAAATACCACATTCTCATCGATGGAAATACCTGCCCCTATTCGACTTCAGGATGGAAGTTCTTTGGCAATTCCCTGATTTGTAAACCTGATTCCGATTGGATCCAGTGGTATACCCAGGCATTGATCCCCTATGTGCATTACATCCCCGTTCGACAGGACCTCAGCGATTTAGTGGAAAAACTCCTATGGTCCTCAGAACATGATGATGAAGCCAGGAAGATCGCAGAAAATTGCCGCGAGTTTGCCTTAAGCCATATCACGATCATGGAAAATTTGACGTATCTCTACTTCGCAATACAGAAGTATTGCCAAAGATTTATTTTAGATTAGCCGCCTGCAAACGAAATGGCGTTTTCAGAGTATTTCGGCAAGCCTAAGCTGTCGTCCTGAGCCCCTTTCGGACTTGTCAGAAGATATCTCTTCGCGAGCCCCATGATCGAGTTGGTTGTCTGCAAGCCTAGAAAGAGAGCGCTCTTGCCGATGACTACATTGGGATTGAAAGCAGCAGCCGTATAGAAAAGGGAAATCCCGACTTGACCGGTAGCTCTTGCGACCTTAAGCCATTTCACAGCATCGCTGGGGCTTGCTTTCAAGGACAAAGCAGCTCTTCCGAGTTTCAACAAATCATTGGGCAAAAAGATCGCGGATAGGGTTTTAGAGCCAAGAGACGTCAAATCCTTGCCGAAAAAAGTCAGAGCGAAAAGCCCCTTGGAGCTGAGCCAAAGTACGACATTCAAGCCATTAGCAAAGACCAGCGATCCTGCTTCAATGATTCGATGAGAATATTTACCGGGGGACTCAAGCGTAGTAGCAAGTTTTTGAACGCTGCTTGTTAAATCGACCGCCATCCCGATATGACGAAAAATTTTAGTTTGCTTATAAGCGCCTTTGAGAGCGTCTACCCATGCGCCCCTAGGATCGCTTTTTAATATCCATGAACAGATGTATTCGAATGCGCCGAGATTATCGACAAGCGTATCTGCTTTGCCGTTAATATCAAAAACAGGATTACTAACAGAACTATATCCATCTATTTTCATGCTTTAATTATATCAAAAACACGAGAAATAGAGTATTAATAAAAAAACCCGCTAAAAAGCGGGTTTAATTGAAAACAAAATTTGTTTTACAAGGATACTAAGCTGCTGCAGCGGCCTTTTTAGACTTGGAAGCCTTATCAGGGTCAACCGCATCCGATATTGCCTTTGGAACAAATTTTTCTTTATGGACGTGCGCGCCGATCGTCGTGGAGACTCCGCCTGTTGCGAATGTCCACATCAGAAGCGGTGGTGCCGTCATCCCTAGGATCGTAGCAGCGAGACCGAAAGCTCCCAATGCCGCATAGTTGAGGTTTCTAGCGATGGTGATATGGCTATTGGTGATCTGCGCTTCGTATCCCACTCTGCTAGCTTTATCTTTAGCGATCAGGGCGGTTGCCTTGGCAATTTTCGTCATTTCTTCATTGATGCCAAAACTCATCGCAGTAAGGGTAGCGGATGAACCCATAGCGCCCATAATCTTCGCGACTCTCTCAGTAAGAGGCATAGCGATTTTTGTGACGGCATTGAACGCATCCCAAAACGGCACGTACCAACCAGCAAGTTTATTGATGATTCCGCCTAGGCCATGAACAGAAGGATTTGCCGTAAAGACGGTGGTTTTCTCAAATAACTCTTTCGTCGCCTTAGGAAGCATGCTGGCTTCACCGAGGTTCTTAGCTTGTTTGGTCGCTGCTCCCAAAGCTGCAGCACCCGTCATGCTAGGATTGTACATGCTAATCCCTTCAAGCAGCTGCGTGGAAGATTTGAATACGACGTTCTTCACACCACTCCAGTCTTTGAGATAGTCGCGGAAGATTTCGCTATAGCATCGATCAGTCTGTTTCTCAGGCTTATTGGAGGACTTGCCCGGAGCTTCTGCTTTACAGCGCACGACACTAGGACATACTGCGGATACGGAACCCATGAAATACCTCGTTTGTGAAGAAAGTGTCAACAATCTGTTAGGATTATCACCATTTAGCGAGATAACAGCAATCCTAAGACTTTATTTGAAAACCGGGTTGAAGACCTCGGAGATATTCTTCAATAGACATGGTTTTTTTACCTTCGAGTTGCACCTCGAGAATCTGCAAAGTCCCTCGCCCACAGGCGACAAGTAAAGAGTTTTTTGACCTCTCCACTATCTGGCCCGGCTGGCCTGAAAGATCTTCTCGCGCAAGAGATTTTTTAATTTTTAATCGTTTTTCTGCGCCTCCTATCAGCACTGTGCACCACGCTCCGGGAGTTGGGGAAAATGCGCGAATTTGATTGTGGATGCCATGCGCTGACTTTTGCCAATCGATCTTCTCTTCTTCCGCCGTTAGCTTTGTCGTGTATGTCGCATGGTTAGAATCTTGCTCTTCTTTAACGACCCTGCCCTTTTGAATATCATGAAGCGTCTCCATGACAGCTTGGCAGGCCGCGTGGATGAGGTCGCGTTCCACTTCGGCAAATATCGCATTTTCTCCGATCGCCACGACTTTTTTCTTGAGCATGGGGCCCGCGTCCATAGCCAGGACCATTTCGATGATCGTGATACCTGTCTCTTTATCGCCATGCATAATGGCGCGATGAATAGGGGTAGCTCCGCGATATTTGGGAAGAAGACTAGGATGGATATTGATGCAGCCATATTTAGGGATATCGAGCAGGTTTTGCTTGATGATTTCGCCATAGGAGACGACGAGAAAAAGATCGGGATGAAGATTCTTGAGGACTTCTGCAAATTCCTCTGTCGAAGCTTTAGCGGGTTGGAAAATCGGGCATGAGAATTGCAAAGAGAGCGCTTTTTCTTTCACGGGAGATGGCAGAACTTCGAGAGATCGTCCCTTGGGCTTATCGGGCCGTGTGACGATACCGAGGATTTTGCATTCAGGTTGCGTATGCAAAAATTCGAGCACGCCAGCTGAAAAATACGAGGTGCCAAAAAAGACAACTTTCAAAGCCGCTCTTCCAACAGTTTTTCGATTTCTTCCATATCTTCCTCGGCATCTTCTTCAGGGCCATCGAAGAGAGGATTCTGGAAGCCGATGAGTCCACGCTTAGTCGTTTTACAGAAATTGAGCCAGTGGGCGACATGCACGTTTTGCACGCCTTCTTTTTCGATAATATCGAGGGCTTCGTTGAGCTTATGGCCGGAGCGATAGGTCAATTTGAAGGCTCGCGCAAGTTGTCTTCGCACGGCAAGAGGAAAACCATGCCGTTTTAGGCCTACGAGGTTGAGGCCGCCGATTTTGTAAGGTGATCCTGCGCCGATCGTATAAGGCGGTACGTCATGGGAAATACGACTGAACCCTCCCACCATCGCATAAGCGCCGATGCGGCAAAATTGATGGATCGGCGTCATGCCGCCGATGATGGCGCAATCTTCGACGATGACATGGCCTGCAAGCATCGCGGCATTAGACATGATGACGCGGTTGCCGATTTCGCAGTTATGCGCGACGTGGCAATACGCCATGATGAGGCAGTTATCGCCGATGCGGACAACCGAATTTTCTTGGCAGGATGAATTGATTGTAGCGAATTCGCGAATCTCGCAATTCCTACCGATGACGACGAAGGTCTTCTCACCACGGAATTTTAGATCCTGCGTCTTGGTTCCAACGCTGGCAGAGGGCCAAATGATCGTGCCTGCGCCGATGGTCGTATAACCATCGATATAGGCATGAGACTTAATGACGACCCCTTCTTCCAAAGTCACATTCTTTTTGACAATGGCGTACGCTTCGATCGTGACATTTTTTCCGATCTGCGCACCGTCTTCGATGATCGCGCTAGGATGAATGTTTGACATGAGCACCCATTTCTTAGAGTTGGTCCATATCGACTAAGGCAAAACCTATCTCTGCTTCCGCCACAAGCTGGTCGTTAACAGTAGCTTTTGCTTGTACCCTTCCGCCTTTCGATGAAACATGAACACCGGACGCATGCAAATGGAGCGCATCTCCCGGCACAACAGGACGCCGGAATTTCGCATTGTTGACGCTCATTAAAACCGCGATCTTATCGGTAAAGCCTTTCTGATGGATCAAAATACCGGCTGTTTGCGCCATAGCTTCGAGCACGAGGACGCCGGGCATGATCGGAGTTCCAGGAAAATGCCCTTGAAAGAACGGCTCGTTCATAGTGACGCTTTTAAGGCCGATGATGAGGTTCTCTTCGAGATTCAAAAAGAGGATTTTGTCGACGAGCAAAAAGGGATAACGATGCGGTAAAATGCGCGAAATCTCCTTAATGCCAAAGACGAAGGGGCGTTTCGTGGTATGGACACTCATCGATAGGACTCCCTATTAAGCTGGTTAAAGAGCACTTTAGCAAATGCTATATTAGTTGCGTGCCCGGAACGAATCGCGAGAATGTGCGCAAGAATCGGAAATTCTAGAAGAGAAAGATCACCGATCAAATCGAGGATTTTATGGCGCGCCATTTCATCGGGGAAACGGAGCCCTTCGGGATTCAAGATGCGGTCTTCTGCGACGACGACGCCGCTCTCCAATCCGCCTCCTTTAAGAAGCCCCTTTTCGACCATCGGCGCGATATCTTCATAGAGACAAAAAGTACGTGAAGGCGCGATTTCTTTTTCATAGCTTTCTTCATCGAGGGCAAAAGAATAGAATTGCGTTCCGATCAGCGGTGAATGGGGATAGTGCAGCGTGTAGCTAATGCGAAATTCTTGGGCAGGCAAGGCGATAAGGTGGATGTCATCTTGAGAAAAGAAGACGGGCGCCGTTAACATTTTGGGCTTTCTAAACTCTCGAAGCTCTTCAATGCCCCCATTTTTGATCATTTCGACAAACGGAAGCGCGCTTCCGTCGGCAATGGGCACTTCTGGACCGGTAATCGTGATCAGGGCGTTGTCTATGTACGAAGCTCGAAGGGCGGATAAGAGGTGTTCGACGGTTTGCACCTGGGCTTGGTCATTTCCAAGAATCGTACATCGAGGGGTTGACTTCACCGATTCGAGCCTTGCCCTTATAGGAGAAGAACCAGGGCAATCGAGCCTTTCGAAGACGATACCATGGCCAGCCGGGGCAGGATGGATAACGAGTTCAATGGGTTTGCCGGTAAAAAGCCCGTCTCCCGAATACGAAATAGATCGACGCAAGGTCCGCTGCCTGAAGGGCATCGGCCTTAAAGAGGCTTTATCGAGCGTTATGATTTCCGCGGACAATCGCAACCCTTTTCTTTTTTTCTAGAATCTAGGACAAAGTAATCGTCGAGAGATTAGCGAAAATGCCTCTTTTTCAGCAAGACAGCATCAAAAAAGGTCTTAAGATAAAAACAAACGAAATAAAATACTATTAAACTTAAGCGATTTGTTTATCGCTTTTTAAAGAATTTTATTTTCCTAGTAATTGCTCTTTTAAATACTAGATAGAAGAGGATAAAACCTAGACTTAAGCCCACGATCAGCGCATCGCCAATATAGGTATAGATCGTCGTGACTTGATAATTGGGTACTTCGGCAAGAAGGGTTCCGCTCTTTGCATCTAAACGACCCATTGTGCGTCCCAAAGCATCGACAGCTGCCGTGACTCCCGAATTGCAGGCCCTTAGAACCGGCACCCCATTTTCTACTGCCCGAAGTTTTCCATGGTCGAAATGCTGCTCAGCAAGGTTAGAATTCGGGTACCAATTATCGTTGGTGATGTTTACAAAGACCAAGGCGCCTTTCAGCCTGCCTTCGCGGATGAGATCCGGGAATGTCTCTTCGTAGCAAATCGAAACTGAGAGTGGAAGCGGGCCAGAAAACACTTTCGCCTCAGTCCCATGCGTATAAAAGGACTCGATTCCATACGCCTTCGTAAATTCCAAACACCATTGAAAAGGCAAATACTCCGCCAGTGGCACGAGAACCCTTTTCGCATAATGATCGTGTTTATCTTGCCAAGGCGTGAATTGGAGCGCGGAGCTGAAAAACTGCTTTCCTTCCTGATCATCCACCCCGATGATGAAATTCGTGCGAAAATAATTCGCTAGGAACTGACTGAAGAAAGCATTGGAGACCTTGCCTGCATCTGTATAGGGCTTTACTAGATCGGGAAAGGCTTTAAGCGCATCCTTGCCGAATTCACGCGTGATCAAGCTACGCGCTGTCGAATAATCATAGACCGTTTGTTTCACGCAGAAAGGAACGGCAGACTCTGGTAGCACGATCAGATCGATTGGATTCCCATGATGTTCTTTCAAAGCGCGGAAAATCGAGGTCCACTGATCCCATGGAGACATGAAATCAGCAATGTGTCCATCGAGGGGGATTTTCTGTGAGGGAAGAAGCCCAGGCTGGACGAGCAGCGCTCGAAGTGTGCCATGTTTTTCCATCTGTGTCTGATGATGAAATAAAATCCCTGAACCGAGAATGTAAGGGATAACAGCAGCGCCGCACCAAAGCATGACCGGCTTTTTTGCGAAATTCTCCATCTTGCTGCGAAAAGCCAAAAGATTGGTCGCAATGACCCAAAAACTCAAAGCCAGCACTCCTCCTATCGAAGCGAGTTGCATGCTGACGGGAAAACTCGCGAGCGCCATTCCCGCCGGATTCCAACTAAAGCCGCAAAGGATGTGATACCGGCTCCATTCAATCAGGGTCCAGAATCCTGAAAATGCCAGAATACGCGGCATGGTCAGCAGCGTATTCTTTAGAAGTAAATGGGTAAAAATGGCGAACTCAAATCCCAAGGCCAAGGACAAGCCGATGTAGACGAAAAGAATGTAGATCCCTTGGTATTCTATCGATGTCATCCAAGAGAGTTGGATCGTCTGAACGAAGGTGAACCACAGAAGGGCTGCCCAAAACCGGGTCTTATTCGATGGCATGTCCTTTAAGGACATCCAAAGAAGGCCGTATCCTCCAACCGCTGCAATAGGAGCTAGCCAAGAAACCCAAGAGGGCTGTCCGAATCCTACCAAGAGAAGGCTCACGACATACAAGAATAAGCCGCTTACCTTGGTAGATTTCATGAACCTTTAGAACCCTGAGATGCGCTCTTCTTTCCACTGCCCCCATTGCCAAAGGCCAAAAGAATGAGCAACCCGCCCAAGATCGCGAGGTTTTTCATAAACAAGGCCATTTGCATCGATTTATCTTCGGGCGCAGCCATCCAAAATGAATGATATACAAGCGTCTGCGCGAGCACGAAGAGGATCAACAGAAATGCGCCAAAACGAGGCTTCACACCAAAGAATACGAGCAATCCGCCCAAGAGAAGGAAAACGACCGCAATGATCAAGATCGTCGGAAGCCAAAGAAGCAGTGTATTTACAAGAGGCTCCGCAATGGGAAGTGCAGCTGCCTGATACGACCAGTTACAAAGCGCGTTCTGGAACATCTGCAGCGAGCCGTTCCAATTGAGAACCACATTGAGGCCAGTCATAATAAAGATCGCGCCCAAGCATAATCTACCCAGGCAAGCTATGATCATCTGCAACGCCTTCATATTCCCTCACAGAATGTCTAGTTTCGAAATGACAGAACGTTCTTTATTTTTCTACTAATAATAAGGATTTTCAAAATAAAGTCATTCTCGAATAGTAGTGAAATTGATTTATTCGTTAAATACATATCGCAAAATTCCCCACACGATTTCCCTAAAAACCGTCGACAAAAAAAATCGCCTTGCGCAAGCTTGATTTCTTTAATGGATCTTATCGCTAGGCATGAGCAATATTGGACTCTCCCATATCTTGAGTGAAAAAGAACTACGAACCAGAAAGCTTTGGTTCTTCAGTTTACTAACGACTTTCTTCTTCGGGCATCTTTACAATTGCTTTGAATATGTCGGCCTTGTTCCACGACGAAATCCGGAAGTGGAAATCTCCATTTGGATTCTTATCTCAGGGTTCTGTCTGTTTTTAGGTTTCACAAATATTTTCTATCGTTTTGCATACCAAAAGCCTGGAACCCGTTTATTAGGGATTTTTCTCTTACTGACCCCCATTAGCCTCTTCATCATCCTTCGCGAAATACTCCATCCTACGAATCAGTTCACACCGATCTTTGTAATTCATTCGCTTATTACTTGTTGGAATACTATTTTGAATTACAAAATGTGGAAGATAAATAAAAAAATTCAATCATTCCAAGCATCTTCCGTGCTCAACATGCTCGATGTTTCCCCTATTCAAGAAGCAACAAACCTCGAGGATCTTGACTCTAAATATTTTACGACGATCACGAAGTGGCCTCAATACGCGGCTGTGCTGAAAACCGTGTATCGAGAGAAAAAGAATCGTCTGCGCGCTCTTCAAAATAAGTTCTAGCTACTTGTTACAATCGATTGCTGGCTGGCGGAGGTTCCAGTATACTCCTAGCCACTATGCTCGAAATCAATCCCTTTCGTAAGAACCACCTCAGCATTCTATTGAATGAGTTCGCCTCTATGGACTGCCCCTTGGATGGCTACCTTGCTCATTATTTCCGCACCAACAAGGCGATCGGTTCCAAAGATCGGAAGATCTTAAGCGAAATCGTCTATGGGATCACAAGATGGCAGGGACTTCTCGATCATTTGCTCAAAAAACCGATCTCTTGGCAGGGGCGCATCGAAGCCTTCATTTCCTTGCAACCCGAACGGTATCTCCAGGACCTTTCACTCCCTGCCCATGTCCGCTTGAGTTTTCCAAAGGCATTTTATGAACTTCTTGTTGAAAGCCTGGGGGAAAAAGAGGCGTGGGATTTTTGCCTGGCGAGCAATTATCCAGCGCCGACGACACTTCGTGTGAATACGTTGAAGACTTCTCGAGAAGCTTTGATGAAGCGTTGGGAAAAGCTCTATGAGGTTATGCCAACAAAGATAAGCCCTTATGGAATCCAGTTCGGGAAAAGAGAGAACTTTTTCGCGATGGAGGAATTTACGCAGGGACTCTTCGAAGTGCAAGATGAGGGAAGCCAACTCATCGCGGATCTTGTCGAAGCAAAGAGCGGCGATCATGTTCTCGATTATTGCGCAGGCTCTGGAGGCAAGACGCTTGCCTTTGCTCATAAACTCGGCGGCAAGGGGCAGATCTATCTTCACGATGTTCGTCAAAAAGCTCTGGTCGAGGCAAAAAAAAGGCTGGCGAGAGCCGGTATCCAAAATGCGCAGATCGTCGATCCCTCGAAAAAGAACATTTTGAAGGGACGCATGGATTGGGTCTTGGTCGATGTTCCTTGCACAGGAACAGGAACATTGCGAAGAAATCCCGACAGGAAGTGGAAATTCCAGTACGAAGAACTCGATAGGCTTGTCGAACTGCAGAAGGCAATTGTTCAAGAAGCTTTACAGTTCGTGAAACCCGGCGGCTTCCTCGTTTATGCGACTTGCAGCGTGCTTCCACAAGAAAACGACGCCCAAATTGAGGGATTCCTGAAAGAATATGGACTAAAACAGTTGAAAGAACCCTTCCGCAGTCTTCCTTGTTTAGGAGAGATGGACGGTTTTTTTGGCGTCATTTTACAAAAAGCTTTATAGTAGCAGGATTATTAAGAGGAAACCTATGTTCACTCGATCGCTCTCTATCGCATTTCTTCTCGTCGGATCCCTATTGCAGGCAGATATGCCATCTCCCGCTGCTTACGAAGAACCCCAAGACATCATCATCTATAACCGGATCTTAGCTAAGGTCGGCAGCAAGACGATCTCGGTTCTTGATGTGGTCAAGAAGATGGATATCTTTCTCACGGCCAACTACCCACAGGCCATGGAGTCGAGGCTTCTTCGTTACCAATTCTATTCCTCGAATTGGCGGGCGGTCTTCGAACAGATGATCGATTCCGAGCTTGTCTTGAACGATGTGGGAGAGAAGGATCTCAAAATCACAGAAGGCGATGTCCGCGAAGCGATTTTGCAAAAGTTCGGGCCGAATGTCATGGCCACGCTGGATAGATGCGGCCTCACCTATGAAGAAGCGAAGAAAATTACCAAGGATGAGCTCATTCTGCAAAGGATGACCTGGTTCAAAGTGCAATCGAAGTCCCTACAGCAAGTGGGTCCCCAAGACGTTCGCGATGAGTATAAAGACTATCTGACGAAGCATCCGAGCGAGGAAACTTGGACCTATCAGGTCATTTCCATCCGCACTCCCGAAGCCCAGATGTCCGAGCAGATTGCACGCGAAGCGTATACCCTCTTACATGGTGCAAAAAGCGATTTCGCCGCGCTTAAGAATACTCTCGAAGAGAGGAAAAAACAAAATGAGGCGATTTCCTTCGTCATCTCTGATGAACTCATAGCCACAGAACGATCGATCTCTCAGGCGCATCGCAAAGGTCTGGAAGGTTTGAAAGATGGAGAATGCAGCCAGCCCATCTTGCAGATCAGCGGCGGCGGCAATGAGAAAAATCCTGTGCAGAGGATCTTCTATCTAAAACAGCATGGGGTCAAAGCAGCCCCGGCTTTCCAGGAACTCAAAGATAAGCTTCAACAGAAGAGAATCGAAGAAGTGATGCAAAGAGAAGACCTCGCCTATAAGAATAAACTTAGACAGCGCTATGGCCATTTTTTGGTCCAAGAAGAGCTTCCCTCGCATTTCGAACCGTTCTCTTTGGAATTCGCGACCAAGCAATGAGGATTTTTAGGCCCAGCGAACTTAAAGAGTTTCTCGAAGTTGAAGGAGTCGCTGCACTAAAGGGCTTATCCCAGAATTTCCTCATCGATGGGAACATCATCCGGAAAATCTTGGCCGCTGCCCGAGTGGAAGAAGGGGATGCGATCATCGAGATAGGCCCGGGGCCTGGAGCTTTGACGGAAGCGCTTCTAGAACAGGGAGCCTCTGTGATCGCCATCGAATTGGACAGGAAGTTTGCCAAGCTTCTCGAGCGTCTGCAAACCCCCGACCATCGTCTAACAGTCTTTCAAGAAGATGCGCTTAAGACCGATCTAAAGAAGCTTTTTTCTAAAGGCAAACGGGCCAAGCTCGTTTCGAACCTTCCCTATCATTTGACGACGCCTCTCATCGAGCGCTTTTTGCCGCTTCATCACCAGCTTGAAAGCCTGACTGTCATGGTGCAAAAAGAAGTGGGCCAGAGGATGACGGCACTACCCGGAACTAAGAATACGAGCTCTCTCTCACTTTTTGTCCGTCTCTTCAGCGATCCCCGGTATTGCTTCGACGTCTCACCGAGCTGCTTTTATCCCAAACCTTCTGTGACGTCGGCTGTAGTGCAATTACTGCTTCACGCCCCCCTTGCCAAAGTCGACCCTGTGAAATTCGAAAAGCTTCTTCGCACGGTCTTCGGCAAACGACGCAAAATGCTCCGCTCTTCATTGAAAGGTCTTGTAGAAACAGATAGAATTCCCGCGATATTCGAGCGCACGGGCATTGCTGCAGAGGCGCGTCCTGAGGAGCTCTCAATGGAGCAATTCCTCACTTTTTACGAGGCCGTTTTCTCTTGTTGAGAACCCAAAGAATCCCGCCAGAAGCCAGGCTCACCGCTCCCATCATCGTCAAAAGCGGCAATGTCCTCTTGGAGCTGATGAGCTTGCCAAGAATACTGCTGCCTTGTTTAAAAAAGGTCGGCTCGACAGTGTTCATTGCGACAATAGGACGGCGCAAGACGATACGACCTTTTTCATCCTGAAGCACGAGGTCGCCGACATTCTGCCCTGCTTGAATGGGGAATCTGGGCAACACCCATTGGATGCTGGATTTGAGCTTCGGCTCTTCTGAAGGATAGTATTGGAGCTTGAGATCCGCGGTCAATTTCGCCAAAAGGTTGGGTTGTTTAGCCCCCTTTAGAGGAAGAGAAAATTGATCGTATTGCTCTGTAAGGAGGGTGCGTATCTGCTTTTTCTCGTTAAAAGCGGCTTCGAATAAGGCTTTAGTATCGATATAGCGATCATTCACTTCCTTGTTATTGAGCAGAACCGCAATTAACGTTCGCTCGCCATGTTTTGCTACGGCTACATAGGTAAACCCTGCTTTCGAATGATGCCCTGTTTTGCCCCCAATGGCTTTGGGATAGAAATACCTTCCGGGAAGGATCATGCGGTTAAACTGTTTGATCAAGGCCGGAGGCTGTATATTGGTAGCGGCTTTTTCATAGGTTTTCGCTGTGAAATACGTATTGAACTGTGGATGGCGGATCGCCATAGCGGTGATTTGGGCTATCTCTTTAGCCGTTGTTAGGTGCTTTTCTCCATGAAGACCATGAGGATTCAAGAACCAGGTGTCTTTGATCCCCTTCTCTCTGAGGAATTGGTTGAGATCCCCCATAAACTGCTCGATCGTGCCGCCAAGATGGAGGGCGAGGGCATTGGCAGCATCATTCGCGGATACCATCATGAGGCCATGCAGAAGCGTGCGCATGGGCACTTTTTCACCGAGCTTCAAGTTCATTTTCGTGCTTCCCTCTTCATGGAGATAGGAGGGATATTTCTCGGGAAAGGCTCTCTTTAGTCGCGTCGTACAGAAATCGAGGGCTAGCTTAGGGACGACCACCGTTTCATCGAGACGATGTCCATATTTTTCCAGGATGTACCAGAGGGTAGCAATTTTGGTAATGCTGCCAGGCGCGCGGGGCTGATCGCCATTTTTTTCATAGAGGATCGCACCTGTCTCTGCATTGAGGAGAAGAGCCGCTTCCGCACGGACGGGAACGCGAAGTTGCCCTGCAGATAGAGCCGATGTCCACACAAAAATGGCAAAAATCCACGTCGTTTTCATGAAAAGTTATGATGTCCTTGTACCAGATTTAACTTTTTTTCGATGAGCATGGGTCAATATGCCTTAAGCGGGCATCAAAGGTAAATAATTAAGAGAGATCGACTTCGGCAGCAATTCTTCCACTTTGAGTTTTTTTCTCCGAAATTTTTTTTTCAGTTTTTTTGAGTAGGTATTGCGAAAAAAAAGGTGAGCTGCTTCCTTAGGGTTTTCGGCAGCGCTGCTTGACAAGGTGGCCTGTGGCACGATAAAATGAGGGTACCGGTCGAGCCGAATAACTCGTGGAGAATCAATGATCAGCCCAGCAGAACTTGAAGAGGCTTTTAAGGAATTCAGTGAGAACTTTAGTAAGTGGGTTCCTGATGGCGTTATTCCGGTGAATTTGACATTGCTCAATGAGCTAGGTCTCTTGCACCATGCTCACTTCGAGCAGAGCTCCAGCGATACCTTCGCGCATTTCTTCCATGTGCTGGAGACGCAAGAGAAAGTCACTCTCTTCAATCAGCAGTTCGCAGTGTGGATCGTGCCAAAAGTCATCGATGAACAGCCGACGACCTTGACCTTCATCGCCTTTTTGAACAATAGCACTAAGCCCCACCTCGAGATCGTCTTTTCTACGACAGGCGTTTATAATACACCGAAGTACATCCTCAAGGTCTTACAACACTTCATTTCTGAAGTGCTCGACACCGAGGCCGTCATTTCTTCAATCGGCAAAAAGAAGAGCTAACTTTTCTCGGCTTTTTTGATCAAAGTCAGAATATTGAAGGGATGGTGCCTTTCATAATGAACCTCGTCCATGCACTGTCGCATGAAATGGATACCGAGCCCCCCTTCCTCACGTTCTTCCAGCCCTGCATAAGGATTGCATTTTGAAGATTGCAATAAGGGATTGAAGGGAAGTCCCTTGTCGATGATCTTGAATTCGATCTGCTGATCGCTCAATCCTTGGACGATAATTTCTACGATAGCTTTCGAAGACCGCCTCGGGTATGCATGGATGATGACATTGACAAGTGCCTCTTCCATAGCGAGTTCGATTCTACGGCGTTCGGCTTCTTTGAAGGGTGAACTTTCGATTCTCTCGCGTACCCAAGCGATCATGGGTTCGAGGTTTTCAATGCGCGCTGAAAATGCGATATGAGCCTGCATTTCGATAACGGGTTTTTAAAGATTCGATAAAACCCATTAGTACCTTGCGCGCAAAATGCGGTCAACAATTTTTTTAGCCAACTTTCGACTTACTGGGAGATAGGCATCATCATAAGCTCCTTCGGTCGAGTCGAGCTGTCCCAAGGAAAATTGGATGGAGGTTTGCCTGACACCTGCTGAATCGATGAAACTGAGATCGCGGATGTTCTCGGGCTCGACATAATCGTAATCTTCATTCGCGCTGATCATGATTGGACCGAAGAGGACTTCTTCCGTAGCGGTATCGACGAGCTCCACATTGGCGATGAGGTGGAATCTTCTTTCGATATCGATCAATTCCTTTTGCAGTTCCCCATCGATTTTTCTTTGTCGCCGCCAGCCGATGGGATCGGTCTTTTTCTCCTTGAGCGAGACGCGAAGTTCGAGCCTTCCGTTACTATCTCGATACCGATAACATCCTGAGGAGGCAAAGGCCCGTACGAGTTCATCGGTGAGTTGGCCGTTGATATCGCCGTCGACATAAGGAATGGTCAACGTAGCGGTCCCATCCTTTAAAGAGGGACCATCGAACCGATAACCACAAGAGGAGAAAAGGAGCAGGAGCGCGGGTAAATAGTTACTTGGTTTCATTCTTGACGATCTCGCCTGACGCTGGGGTCTCAGGCTTCAATACTGCAATTCTTCCTTGCGCACGTTTGGCGACTTGCGTCACTGGAAAATCTCGCTGGATTCTTGCGTAGTAAATGAGAGCGGCGTGGGGTTTTTTCGTTCTTTCGAAAAATTGGCCGGTATCGAAAAGCCGTTCTGCGAAGAGTTCCTGCATCTCATGGAGATGATTTTGCGCTGTTTCTAGACGGCGATCTCCGGGGAATTCTGCATAAAATTTCCGCATATTGATTTCGGCAAGCTCGAGAAGGCCGGGATCGGGAAATTCCTTCTGTACTTGTTTCAAGTAAAACCGGTTGATCTCCATGAAAGCTTCGGCTGCCAAATCGTTATTGGGAAACCTTCGGATTAGGGTATGCAGATGCTCGATGCCCGATTTATATTCATCTTGCTGATAGAGAAGGAGCGATTTGCCCATGAGGGCTCTTGCCGCCATTTCGTGATTGGGCATAGCGGTAGCGACTTCGTCGAAGATTTTTAGAGCTTCATCATAGGCGGGAAGCCACTTGGGCATCGTTTCCCATCCCATGAGATGTTTGCCGGCGCCTTTGCTGAAATTCTCGGCGATGCAAAGCTTGCCTTCCATGGTTTCCACGAAATGCTTCGGGGCGCCCTGTCTTTTGAGATATTGGGTAAAATGGCGGTTAGCCAAATCGTAATCTTTGAGTTCTAGGTAGCCTTTTCCAAGAAAAAACTGCGCTTCCTGGCTAAAGGGGGTGCCGGAAAAGTTCTTTATGATGATCGTCGCTTGCTTGATGAGCTCTTCCCATTTCTGAGAATGAAGCGCCTCGAGGGCTAGGCCATGATGCTCTTGCACCGACATCGTAGCGAGATTGTCATGATGGATGAGCTTGCCATCTTTCACGGCATAGGCAGCATCCACGGAAGCGAGCGAACAAAGAAAAAAAGCTAAAGTAATACGAAGCATAGGAACCTATTCTACTGAAAATTGGATTACGGAGGGAATGTTTTTTACCCCTTTTTCTAATTCAGGGTTGAGCGTCACACCCCAAGATGCATCGATATGAAGATCTCCTTTTACATGCTCATCTTCCTGAAACCGGACGATGATGGGCTGATTGCCGCTATGGCGCCGGAAGGTTTTTTTTAGTTCGATGATATGGCTAAGGCGCACCTTGTCTAAATGCATCTTAATGACTAGACGACCCTTTTTTTCTTCGGATTTTGGCATGGTTCCTCGGGAACGAAAATCTTTTGTTTCTGATGGAGATCGACTCTGTCTTTTTGCGCGATCATATGCAACATCGCATGCTTTGATCATCGCCTCATCGACACAAGCGAGATCATCGACCCATTTGCTTTGCAATTTGGGTGTTCCATCCCGCTTGTCGATCTGCAAAACTCCATAGAGAAGTTTGCCTTCCTGAAATAATGCGGATTTTGTCTCGTAGAGATCGGACCAGATTGGAAGCTCTTGATGTTCTTCACCATCGCTAATTGTGAGAATCGCGAACTTGCGACCACTGCGGCTTGCGAGTTTGATCTGAATGCTCTCGATGATGAAGATACTGCGAAAAACAGCATCGTGGTCCATTTCTAAAGCTTGCGCAAGATCGACACAAGACAGCGTTTTCATTTTTTCGCGGTATTGATCGAGCGGATGGCCGGTGAGATAAAACCCAAGGAGCTCTTTTTCTTTTTTGAGAATCTGCAGCAGCGATGTTGGGGAATTTTCTTGTGGTTCTAGTTCAGCAGGATCCTGTGGCTTGTCTTCGAAGGAAAAGAGCGTGAGAATTCCAAGGCCTGCTTCTTTCTGCGATTTCGAGGCTTCTTGATAGAGAGGATCGAGCTGCTTTAGCAAACGGCTTCGTGGGAGTTTCGTAAAATCAAATGCACCGGCTTCGATGAGCTGCTCAATGGCTTTTTTGCCGATTTTGCGCGTATCGACTCTCTTCAAAAATTCGTTGAAGGAGGAGAAAATTCCTTTCAACTCTCTTTCCGAGATGATGACTTCGACGACTCCTTCTCCAACGCCTTTGATCCCGGCCATGGCAAAACGAATTCCATTGGCAGTCGCAACAAATTCTTTTCCTGATTCGTTGACATCCGGAGGCAAAATGGCGAATTGCAAGAGCTCTGGCTTCGCGGATGATTTTTGCGACTTTGTCGAGATCATCGTCCCGATCGCAGGTCATGAGCGCGGCCATCCATTCGCTCGGGATAATTTGCCTTTAAATAGGCGGTGACATAGGTGAAATAGCCATAGGCTGCGGCATGGGATTTGTTGAATCCGTAGGAGGCAAACTTTTCGACCTTGTCGAAAATACGCATCGACGTCATCTTCGTCGATTCCCTTGTTCGAGAGCGCCTTGTCGAAATTTCTCCCTCTGGCTGGCCATCTCTTCTTGGTCTTTTTTCCCCATGGCGCGGCGGAGCACATCGCCCTCTCCAAGCGTATATCCGGCAAGTAGCTGGCGATCTGCATCACCTGCTCTTGGTAGACCATGATGCCGTAGGTCTCAGCGAGAATGTCTTTCATGAGAGGATGGTCGATTTCGATCGGTTCTCGCCCATGTTTGCGATTGATGAACGAAGGGATCATCTCCATGGGGCCTGGACGATAGAGGGCGCCGACGGCGATGATCTCTTCAAACGTATCGATATGGAGCTGTTTGCGAGAGATCCTGCATTCCGCCAGACTCGAGCTGGAATACCCCGAGTGTCTTGCCCTGGTTCAGCAGATCAAATGTCGCCTTGTCGTCGAGGGGAAAATTGACCCAATCGATGTCGATCCCTCTTCGTTTTTTGAATCGCATCGACAGCGTTTTTGGATCGAGGTCAGCGTTTTTAACCCAAGAAAATCGATCTTCAGCATGCCGACGCTTCGACGGGCTTCATCGAATATTGCGTGACGGCCATTTCAGAATCTTTCGCTGTGCAGACAGGGATATGGTCGGTGAGCGGATCGCCGCTGATGATGATCCCAGCCGCATGGATGCCGGTATTGCGGACCGAGCCTTCGAGCTTTTTGGCAATGTCGATGAACGTCGCGCGCTTCCTCATCGGTCTCGATAGAGCGATTGTGCAGTTCGGGATCGATCTCCAGCGCTTTTTCAAGCGTCATGTTGGGATCTTCGGGAACGAGCTTGGCGATCGCATTGACTTTGACAAGAGGAACGCTGAAGAACGCGCCCGACATCTTTGATCGCCATCTTCGCTTTCATCGTGCCGAATGTGATGATCTGAGCGACCTTGTCTTTGCCATATTTTGCGACGATATAATCGATCACTTCTCTGCCTGCCGATCCATGCAGATGTCGACGTCGATATCGGGATAGGAAATCCGCTCAGGATTGATGAATCGCTCGAAGAAAAGATTGAAGCGGAGCGGTTCGATATCGGTGATGCCGATCAGATAGAGAATGATCGAACCAGTCCCGAACCGCGTCCAGGACCCATCGGGATGCCTTGCGTTTGGCCCAAGCTATGAAATCGTAAACGATCAGCAGATAGTCGCACATCCCTTTGGAGATAATCACTTCGAGCTCATAGGCAAGCCGCTCTCTTACGACATCGAGGGGCTCTTTCCCGGGAAATTTTTCTTGCACTTTTTCAAGCGCCTGAGGGGTATAGCGGATGGGAATTCCTTCTTCGCATAGCTGCTTGAGATAGTTTTCCACTGCTTTAAGCCGCGATTTCGCCGTGTACGATTTGCCTTCCAGCTCTGGAGGAATGAAGACAGGATAAAACTTGGATTTGAAATCGAGTTCGAACGTGCAAGCATCGGCGATTTTTTGCGTCGCTTCCACTGCCTTTGGCAGATCGTGAAAAAGCGCGGCCATTTGCTCGGGAGATTTGAAGGATATTCCAACGTCGGCTCTACATCGCGTTTAGGATTTGGAATCCGTTGTTTGGGATTGCCATGAGAATCCGTCTCCCAAATCTCGCAAGGTTCGCCCGAAAGAATATTCACAAGGATCTCATGAGCTTTCCAATCTTCCGTTTCGAGATAACGAGAATCATTCGTCGCAACGAGCGGGATCTTCCATTGATCGCTTAAGACTTTGAGTTTTTCTTCGACGAGTTTTTCTTTCTCTCGAAAATCGAGCATCTTTTGATAGAACCACACTTCCTGCTCGATCCGATAGGCGTCGATTTTTTGCTGATCGAGCGGATGTCTTTGGATTTCGAAATAATAATCATCGCCGAAGATTTCTCGATAAAACTCGATCTCTTTTGCTAGCTCTTCGTCTTTTCCCTGAAGGATTAATGAAGCGATGGAACCTGTTAAAGAACCCGATAGACAGATCAGACCTTTTGCATGCTGTCTCAAGAGTTCTTTGTCGATGCGTGGAGTGTAATAGAAACCCTCGAGAAATCCTTTCGAACTGAGCTTGCAAAGGTTCGTATAGCCTTCGCGATCTTTGACTAGAAGGACGATGGGATAGCCGCTAGGATGTCCGGGAATTTTCTTTTTTTCCAAGCGCGATTGCGGCGCAACGCTCAGCTCGCAGCCGATGATGGGATGAATGCCCGCTGCTTTACAAGCCTTATAAAACTCGACTGCGCCATAGAGATTTCCTTGATCGGTAAGAGCAAAAGCAGGAAGCCCCCATTCTTTTGCCCGGTCGACAAGAGCCTGTACAGAAGCCGATGAAGAAAGGATGGAGAATTGCGAACGAACATGCAACGGCACCCAGGTCACGGAAATCTCCCCTTTTCTGAACTATATACCGAAGGAACTATTATGCTTGTTCTGATGTTTCCTTCAAAGGAGCTGGTGCAGTGACGTCTTGATATCTGGGATTGCTCTTGACCTTCCAGAGAGGAAGAAGGAGTAAGACCGACACAACGCCGCTTATGCCGAGAGCGATGAAGAACGCTTCCCAACCCCAGAGTTGGGTGATCAAGCTGAGAGGATAGCCGGCTGTCGCCGCGCCTAAATACGCCACCCAACCAATGAAACCAGTAGCACTTCCTGCAGCCTTTTTATGAGAGAGCTCAGCTGCTGCCATGCCGATGAGCATCTGCGGTCCAAAGATGAGGAACCCGATGATGAACATGAGGATCGAATCGAGCAATTCGGCATTCATCGGAGAAAACCACAATCCGAGAATCGCGAAGATGACGAGCAAGCTGAAGAGTACGTTGATCGGACCTCGCTTTCCTTTGAAGATCTTATCCGACGCCCAGCCTGCAGCCAAACTGCCGCACACGCCGCCGATCTCAAAACTCACAATGCAAGAGCTGGCAAAAAGTTTTGTATATCCTTTGATTTCGCATAGATAGAGCATGCCCCAATCGTTGATCCCTTGCCGGATCATATAGACGAAGAAATAGGAGAACGCCAGGATCCAGATATACCGATTGTTGAGGACGTATTTGAAGAGGATTTCCTTGGCGGTCAATTCCCTTTCTCTTTCGACCGATTCTTTTGAATAGGGATAATCATTGCGAAATTTTTCAATCGGGGGAAGTCCGAGCGATTGGGGGGTATCGCGTAGACGATTGATCAAAAGCAAACCAATGAAGATGCAAAGAACGCCGGGTACGTACATTGCCGAACGCCAGCCGAAATAGGTCGCGCAAAATGCAGCGAGAATCGGGATCGCCGCTCCCCCGATACTATGGGACGTATTCCAAAAGCCCCACCAAGTTCCCCGTTCTTTCTGAGAATACCAATGGGTTAATAGGCGGGCGCAGGGAGGCCATCCCCATCCTTGGAACCATCCATTAAGCCCCCAGAAAAGCGCAAAAAATAAAATGCTGGAAGAGAATCCAAAACAAATATTCGCGACCCCCGTCATAATAAGGCCAAATGCCATGAAGAATCGAGGATTTGAACGGTCGGCTAGAACGCCGCTTAAGAATTTACTTAGGCCATAAGTAATGGCCATGATGCTCGCCAAGATCCCCATATCGCTTTTTTCAAAGCCGAGATCCTGCATGAGCGAGGGCATGGCAAAGGTAAAACTTTTACGGGTGAAATAGTAGAAAACATAGCCGATATACATTCCGAAGAAGATCCGCATACGCCAATATTTATAGTTTTCTTTGACGGCGTTTTCATCTTCGATTGGGGGGATATGAGGGGCAGGACGAAGGATATTGGTAAAACTCACTCTTCTACCTTTATTAGGTTGTCTTTTTCCTGAGGATATCTCGCTTTAAGAAACAACTACGGCTTATGAAATCGAAAGAAAAAAGTCTAAGGGGCAAACGATCTATCGTCAACCCTTTTTCCCATCCCTAGTATGAGAATGATTAGAAATAATTTTATCAAGAATGCTATGCAATAAGGAATATGGGTACTATTGGCGGGCGAGATAATTTTGGAAGGGGAGGGATGAATGATCCTCTTTATCTGGCACAATTGCAAAAAGATAAAGATCGGACTACCGGCGAAGAAGTACTGAATAATCCCAAATCCAAAATTTTCGCTTTAACTGCAGCAACTCTTTATTTTAAAAAATTCATCGATCATTTCGTCAATGTAGCCAAATCACTTACAACATCGATTAATACCGATAAAGCGTTAACTGATCTGCGGGAATTCAAAAAACTTCTTGATGAATTGCGCGCCGAAGATAAAGGCCACAATCCCGAATATACACAAAGGCTTAGTCATCAATGGCAGCATGTCTATGAAAATTGCAGCGGCCTCGAAGACAAAGTTGGACATCTTGATACATTGGCGAGCGAAATCCTAAAACTCATCAAGGAAATCGACAAATATCCCCCCGGGGAAGATTTCACCCTTGGCTATTATCTGACGGAACACGCTGGACAGGAATGGATTCCGTTTCCCTTCATGAAACTTCTCTCTTCTCTTCATGAAGAAGATCTCGAGAACCCCGAGAAGTCAAAACTTGGGGAATGGGTACGCAAAATCAATGAAATTATCGGACTCTTTTAAATTCTGCTCACTAGTCTTTTTCTCCTCAGTCATATAAGATCTTCTTGTTTTGCTTTTTGACGGATAATGGACTACGCAATCCCTAAAGGTCTTTACGACATTCTTCCTTTCGAGCCTCGTGAAGAGGACCGATGGCGCATTTCCTCGAATTGGCAATATATCGAGGGGGTCATGCGCACGCTGGCCCGCGATTATCAATGCCAAGAAATCCGCACGCCCATTTTCGAAAGGACCGAGCTTTTTGTCCGCGGCGTTGGAGAAAGCTCAGACATCGTGTCCAAGGAAATGTATACTTTCCTCGATAAGAGCGATCGTTCCATGACCCTGCGTCCTGAAGGAACCGCGCCCACCATTCGCGCTTTTGTCGAAAAGAAAGTCTATGCCCACGGCCCCATGCATAAATGGTTCTATATCGGGCCCATGTTCCGCTACGAACGGCCACAAGCAGGGCGCTACCGGCAACACAACCAACTCGGCGTCGAGATGATCGGTTCCGGCTCTCCTGAGCAAGATGTCGAAATCATCGATATGGCCTGCGAGCTCTACCGAAGACTTGGTCTCAAGGAACTCTCCGTGATGGTAAATACCGTGGGAGATCAACAAAGCCGCGATGCTTACAAAGCCGCTTTGCGCGACTATTTCTCCACGCATCTTCCTTCTTTAAGCGAAGAAAGCAAAATCCGTTTCGAAAAAAATATCCTGCGCATTTTGGATTCGAAATCTCCTGAAGATCAAGAGGCTATTGCAAAAGCGCCCACGATCCAAGAATTCCTTTCCCCATCTGCCGCCAAGCATTTTACCACTGTTTGCCAGCTTCTTTCGGATCTTGGCCTCGATTGGAAAATCCAACCTCGTTTAGTCAGAGGATTGGACTACTACAACCACACAGTTTTTGAAGTTTCCAGCAGCCACTTAGGCGCTCAAAATGCACTTGGTGGAGGTGGACGCTATGACGGTCTTATTGCTTCGCTGGGTGGACCCGAGATTCCCTCCGTCGGTTTTGCAACCGGCATCGAGAGGATCTTGCAAACTATGCAAAGGCAAGGAGTCGATTTTCCCGCTCCAGCAGGACCGTTCGTGTATTTTATCGGTCTTGGAGACGAGGCGCGTCGTCTATCCATTCATATTGGAGCAAAACTTCGACATGCAGGGATACCGGTGGAGATCGATCTTCTCGGCAAAAAACTTCAACAAGCCCTTCAACTCGCCGATCAATCGAAGGCTACCTACGCCTTAGTCATCGGCGATGAAGAACTTCAATCGAAAAAAGCTATGCTCAAGGAAATGGCCACAAGACAATCCCAACCCGTTTTCCTCGACGAGCTTTTTTCACAGATCCAAAAACTTTATATCCAAAAAAAGGGATTTTCATGACGAAGCATCTTTCTATTTTATTCATGCTCATGGCGAGCTTCGGGCTCCATGCAGATGAACCAGCCACCGCAGCTGCTGCTGAAGAAGCGCAAGTTGAATTGCTCGATGTTGATTTGGAAGACAAACAAGCGGAAAAAATCGCTGTGATCTCCGAAGCCTTTGGCCACATCATCGCCAAACACATCGAATCGATCGGCGTCAATTTCGATATCGCAAGCGTGATCAAGGGATTGAAAGATGCCGAAGCAGGCAAAATTTCTCCTATGACTGATAACGAGTGTATCGAGGCGATCACGAAAAAACGTGAAGCCGCTTTTAAAGAACTCTCAGCTGCCAACCTCGATAAGGCCAATAGCTTCATGCAAGAGAACCTGAAAGACTCCACAATTGCCACGATCGAAAAGGGCAAACTCCATTATCGAGTCGAGAAACCAGGACAAGGAGCCGTCGTACAGGAAGGCTGCAGCCCTGTGATTCGCTACACCGGCAAATTCCTCGATGGCACAGTTTTTGGCACCTCCAAAGAAGACGACCTCGTTGTTCTCGATGAGACTATCCCTGGTTTTGGCAAGGGTCTCATGGGAATGAAAGAAGGAGAAAAGCGCATCCTCTACATCCATCCTGATCTCGCTTATGGCACGATGGGGCAACTTCCTCCCAATTCTCTTTTGATCTTCGAAATCGAGCTCATTAAAGCAAATGGTCAACCTGCAAAAGATACTGCAGCGACTTCCGAGACGAAAAAAGAAGATGCAAAACAGACTGCTGCTAACGAGACGACGAGCGACAAAAAAGCACAGTGAAGGTCGTCCTATTTCAGCCGGAGATCCCCCAAAATACCGGGAATATCGTTCGTAGCTGCGCATTGACCAAGTCGAGTCTCGTCCTCGTGCGCCCTCTTGGCTTTAGTCTTGCACAAAGACATCTCAAACGAGCGGGCCTCGATTATTGGTCTTCTACGCAAATCGAGGTCATCGACGATCTACCCGGTTATCTTCGGCAAAGCGGTGCGCCGGCGTTTTTTTTTCTCACGGCGCGCCGAGAAACTCTATACCGAAGCTTCCTATCCTGAAAATGCCCTATTGATCTTTGGCTCTGAAACAAGCGGCCTTCCCCCGCTCTTCCGAGAAGAGTGGTCCGATCATTTTTATACGATTCCTTGCGCACCTATTATCCGTAAAGAAAACCCCCTAGATTACGGTTGCCTAAATCTCGCAAATGCTGTTTCGATAGTGTTATACGAGGCCCTTAGGCAGAAGGGCTTCGATACGCTTTTGGCAAAATGAAATTATTTAAAATCTCATTGACCTGGCAAATGGTCCTCGGAACGATTCTGGGGATTATCACCGGTCTATTCTTCGGAGAATATTGCTCCGTTTTCGCGCCGTGGACTGCCGCGTACATCATGATCCTCAAGGTGACGACGATCCCGTATTTGATCTGCGCCATCATTCACGGTATTGGGCAGCTCCATACAGGGCAGGCGCTGCAGATCCTCAAAAAAGGGCTGTTTTTCATTGCGCTTGCTTGGGCGATCAACATCGTCATGATCTATCTTTCCGTTTCTCTTTTCCCCCATCGGGGTGGAGCGACGATGGCAAGCTTTATCGAAGGCTCTTCCGCTTCCATCGATTTTGCGAGTATTCTCATTCCAGAAAACATCTTTTATGCACTTAGTAACAATGTCGTCCCGGCCATCGTCGTTTTCGGTTTAGTCCTCGGCATTTCACTCATGCATATCCGAGAAAAAGGCTCCTTCATGACGATGATGGGCTCCTTGGTCGATGCTCTGACAAGAGTGACTTCCTGGATCAGCCGCATCACGCCGTTTGGAACTTTTCTCATCATTGCCAATCAGGTCGGCACGATTCAACTCGATACCATCAAGCAGGTTAGCACCTATATCATCATCTACATCCTGATCATTTGCCTCATTGTCTTTTGGATTTTTCCCAGGATCGTCAGTTCTCTCACCAATATCCGCTCTTTTCGTTGGGTGAGGGATCTTTTTCCGATCCTTTTACTGGCGTATACGACGAATGTCATCATCGTCTGCCTGCCGTTCATCATCGAACTCATCAAGCGAGAAATCCAACAATTCCGCGCCACCGATGAACAAATGCAAAGCCAGATCCAAGGCACTGTTTCAGTTGTATTCAACATGCCGCTCGGGTCTCTATTCATTACCGTTTTTATTTTTTTCATAGCGATTTTCTACGGCAGCCCTCTTCAAGCCACCGGACAAATCCAGCTTTTCATCAGCGCTTTCCTTACGAGTTTAGGAGCAGTGGGTCTCGGCGCTTGGATCAATTCCCTGAATTTCATTCTGGATACACTTGGACTTCCAACAGACGCCGTGAATATTTATCTGACGACTCTTCCCTTCACAGCAGGGTTTCAATCGATGCTCTCCGCTATGGAGATCGCTTCGCTTTCCCTCCTGATTACACTCTCCTGCCACAAGCTGATGCTCCCAAAAATCGGGCGCGTCTTACGAAAAAGTCTTTTCACTGCGGCTCCGATATTTCTCCTAGTAGTCGCGATAAAAGCCTACAATCCCCTGCCTATCATTCAAAACTGTACGCCCAGCATTTACGATATCGAATTCACTTCGTCTCAAACGATCATGGCTCCTGAAAAACAAGCAATAGTTGGCGATCCCCTCGAGAGAATCCTTCGAACTAAAGTGCTGAAAGTGGGTTTCAATCCCACCGTCGTTCCGTTTTGCTTCACAAATGCCCACGGGCAAATTTCGGGTTATGACATCGCTTTTGCGCAGCAGCTCGCGCAAGATTTAGGCTGCCAGCTCGTCTTAGTTCCCATGGAGTTTGGGAGACTCGTCGAGCAACTTTCTCAAGGAGAATTCGATATCGGCATGTCGGCTGTCACGATGACGGAAGAAAGGCTTTCCCAGCTTTACTTCACAACGCCCTATTCAGAATCGGAAAATATCTTCGTCGTGAAAGAAACGCAAAAAAAAGAATTTTCCTCGCCAGAAGCCACTAGCGGCAACGACCATATGAAGATCGCTGTCCTGAAAGGCTCTTCCTATGAAGCCCTGGCAAAAATGTATTTCTCTGATCAGACTATTGTATCTATAGAAAACTGTGATGAATTCCCAGCTAGCGGAGCCGAGGCGCTCTTATTATCAGAAACACAGGCGATTGCATGGGTAGTTTTGCACCCGGGCTATACGATTGTCCATCCCTGTCCTGCACTCGGCATCGACACGCTTAGTTATGCCATGCCCCAAGGTGCGAACCTCTTTCTGAACTACGTAAATCTATGGCTTGAGCTTAAGAAAAACGATGGTTTTTCTAATGAACAGTACAATCTCTGGGTTCTTGGGAAGACACAAGGCGCCAATGCGATACCACCGCGTTGGTCGATCTTGAGGAATATCTTTCAGTGGTAGAATTAGCTCGATTTGCCCTTGCTTTTGACAAACGACATAATCGCTGTCTGATCGCGTAGACCCACTAGACGGCCGACTTCTTTGCCATTATCAAAAAGAATCAAGGTAGGAATCGAAGTCACTTGGAAAGAAGAAGCAACCTTTTGGGCACTATCGATATCGAGATGGCCGACGACAGCCGTCCCAGAGAGTTCTTTGGCAACTTTTTCCAGGACAGGGGCTAGCATGCGGCAGGGACCGCACCAATCGGCAAAAAAATCGACCAGGGTAAGCCCTTTCTCGATATCCTTATAAAAAGAATCTTCAGTTATGTGCTTGATGTGCTCACCGGCCATAATATCCTCCTGCCTTTCCTAAGAACGATACGCCCTTAAGAATTCATTAAATGATTAGGCCATTATATAGGAAGGGCCATTAGAGGGAAAGATTGAAGAAAACGGCGTATCCGACCTATACTATCTTCGCACTATGCGGCCATGGCGGAATTGGTAGACGCGCTAGATTCAGGTTCTAGTCGGGGCAACTCGGTGGATGTTCGAGTCATCTTGGCCGCAAACCTACTTTTCAAAGATTTTTTTACTAACCTTCTCGAGCGGGCAGCGCGCATAAATGCTGCTGTCAAGAAAAGAGCCTCTGGCTAACATTGCCACATGACTTCTCACTTGCCCCTCTGCCTAATTGCCAATGGATCTTGCGAACTCTCGCATGAGCAGATCGAATATCTGAAAAAAACTCCCTATCTCATCGCCGTCGACGGGGGACTTAAACACTGCCATCGTTTGGGATTGAAACCGACGATCTATGTCGGGGATTTCGATTCGACTTCTCAAGAAGATCTCGACCGGTTTCCCAAAATCGAAACGCATCTTTTTTCCGAAGAAAAAGATCAATCCGATCTCGAACTCGCTTTAGACATCGCTTTTAAGATGTCATCCGGCCCTCTACACGTATATGCCGCCCTTGGGGGAAGAACCGATCATTCTTTGTATAATCTCGTGCTTCTCTCACGTTTTCCAGGACGCTTGGAATATAGGACCAAAAATGAACGGGTCTTTGCTCTCGGCAAAGAAAATACGATGAAAACTCTCCCCGGACAAACTCTTTCTCTTCTTCCTATCAATGGTCCGGCGCAAGGAGTGACGACACGAGGTCTAAAATGGGAATTGCACGACGCTACACTCGATAAACGCTTCTTGAGCCTTTCGAATATATGTCTAGATAAGGAGATTTCGATTTCGGTGTCTCAAGGAGATCTACTCTGTTTCATGGAGGCGTCCCCTTAGCTCCCGATTCATACCATGTCTTCAACTCTTCAATCGACTTTCTAAGGTCTTTGGAAAATTGTGCTTCAGCTTCTCTTTTTGGCATCGTTTCATAACTATCCCATAGGATAGCGGTTCCAAAAACACAGGCCGTTTTTCCAAATAGCTTGGGTAGTTTTCTTGTACGTCCCCAAATAGTATCGGTACCTGCAATATAGGCAGGTTGCACAGCACAGCCAGTACGATGAAAAAGCAAGAATATCCCGGGCTTAAATTCGCCAAGCTTACCATCGGTGCTGCGAGTACCCTCGGGAAAAAGGATCACCTTTTTTCCTTCTCCCAAAAGCGCGGCGATTTGCCGAAATACTTCGAGGTTGGCCGATCCAGCGCTGACAGGTCTGGCATTTAGCGCGTAAATGAATTTGCCGAACAATCCACGAAAAAGCGTCTTGCGAGCAAGAAAATAGACATCCTCGGGGCATGAAACAGAGAGTATAGGAGGATCGAGGAAAGAAGCATGATTGGACGCTAGAATCGCCGAGCCAGGAAGAATATGCTCCCTTCCGTAAATCTTAAGCCGATAAAAAACCTTAGCAAGAAAACGGGCTGAGCGGATAACGATCCAATAGAGCATTACAGTTTCACCAAAGTAAGGATCTTTTTCACGACTTGATCAAGGGTGAGATCCGAAGTATCGATTTCAACGGCATCCGAGGGCTTTTTAAGGGGGGAGAGCTCTCTTGTCGAATCGGCCTCATCGCGTGCCATGATTTCTTTGAGAATCTCTTCATGGGTTAGACCGGGTGGCCATGTTCCGGTTTTTTCCAGTTCCTTAAAGCGTCTTTCAGCTCGAATTTCTGGACGCGCCGTGAGGTAGATTTTAAGATCGGCCGTCGGAAATACGGTCGATCCCATATCTCTACCTTCAAATACGCCGTCCATCTGCTCGCCAAAACGGCGTTGGATGCCCCATATTTTTTGCCTGACGATGGGAATCGCTGAGACCGCCGATACATGAGAAGTGACTTCTCTAGAGCGGATCGTCTCTGTGACATCTTCGCTTCCGACAAAATACCGTTTTTTTCCGTTCTTCTCTTCGATCCGAAAGGCGAAATTCTCCAATAGATGTTCGATAGCTTTCAGATCCTTGATAGGGATATTTTTCTTCAGCATGAAGAGTGTCACAGCGCGATACATGGCGCCGGTATCGAAAAAAGAAAAGCCCAATGCCTCGGCCACTTTTTTCGCTACAGTAGATTTACCCGTTCCAGAAGGACCGTCGATAGTGATGATCATGAGGCAAGTGTAGAAAGATAGAAGTAGATGATTGGGGTCGTGAGAAGCAGCGAATCGACCATATCGAAAATTCCTCCAAGACCTGGCAGACGATTGCTATCTTTGACAAAAGCATCTCGCTTCAATAGAGATTCTGCAAGATCTCCGATCTGTGCCAAAACGCCGATCAAAGCGCCGAGCCAAAGAGCTTGCATGAGTTCCAAATCAAAAGAGTCCGCTAAATAACGGCCGCTTATCCAGCTTAAGAAAACACTCGCAAGAACAGC
This sequence comes from uncultured Simkaniaceae bacterium, assembly GCA_963813105.1. GTDB lineage: Bacteria > Chlamydiota > Chlamydiia > Chlamydiales > Rhabdochlamydiaceae > JAGXTH01. The sequence goes on along the minus strand of CAWEXT010000003.1, from coordinate 32,269 downwards.
GCAAACGAACCCGGCGATTGCTCCCTCGACCGTTTTTTTGGGGCTAAGCAAGGGGGCAAGCTTCTTTTTTCCCCATAAACGCCCGACGAAATAAGCGCCGACATCGGTGATTTTCGTGACCACGATCAGATATGCTAGCCACCAGCGCCCATCTTGATCGGCATCTGGATAGAGAATGCCGAGCATGAAACAAAGTGGGATCGCGATGTAGATGATGCCGAAGAGTTCGATGGCCACTTGCGCAAGCGCTTTATAGGAATGATGAAAATGCGCCAGGAAAAATACGATCACCCCGATGAATAGAACCATAAGAGGGAGCAGAGGAAATACCAGGTGCCGCTGGGCAAAATAAAAGGCGAATACCTCGACGACTGTAACGACGATCATCAACTTTGAATCAGGATGGAAATTCTTGGCCTGCGCCAACTGCACATATTCCCAAACAGCGATTCCAGCGAGGCCGGCAATCGCACATGCGGTCAAAATGCCAATCCATGGATAAGGGGAAAAACCAATGAGAATCCCTGCAGCAACAATGACGATCGCTGAAGTAATGAATCTCCGATTGAGGTCGTAAACTTGCGAAAGTTTCATAAGTCGCGCTCAAAAAGAAATGAGGTTAAAGCTTAGAGAGGACAAGTGTCAACCCCCCCAGCGCCGATCTCGCTGCTGAAAATCGAGAATTGCATGAAGAAGTTGTTTTTCATTGAAATCAGGCCATAGTACATCTGTAATGTACACTTCAGCATAGGATAGCTGCCAGAGAAGAAAATTGCTTAGCCGCTTTTCTCCGCTTGTCCTGATAAATAATTCGGGATCGCGCCATTTCGCTGTATCGAGATAGCTTTCGAATAGCGTTTCTGTGAGCTCGTCTTTATTTAGGTGCCCTTTGGAAAAGTCTTCAAGGATCGATTGGGCGGCCCTACAAATATCATCCCTGCCTCCGTAATTGAGCGCTAAAACGAGATCGATTTTTGTGCACTCTTTAGTGGCTTCTTTTGTGCGATCGAGCTCTTCGAGAACATCTCGGGGAAACCGCCGTAAATCGCCTATGGTCTCGAGATGAACCCCCTGTTTGACCATCGTTTCGCGCTGATCGGACAAGAATTTCTTGATAAGGCCGAGCAAACCGTCTACTTCCGAGGGAGATCTTTGCCAATTTTCCGTGGAGAATCCATAAACAGTGAGAATTCTCACTCCCAATTCTTCGGCCGCCTCGACGATATCGATGAGAGTCGCGCATCCTTGTGCATGCCCCACCATAGCCGGAAGCTGCCGTTTTTTGGCCCAACGGCGATTCCCATCCATGACGATGGCAATATGATGTGGAACTCGAGAAGCGTCGAGAAGGAGTAGATCCTTTTCATCGAAACAAGACTCGGAAGGTTGCGTATCGAGTAAAGTATTGATCATCGTGTTGCAGCAAGAATTGGACGTTGTAAATGCAAGGTTTGATTATGGTCGGGACCTAATGAAAGCCAAGTTATTTTCACTCCGCAAAACGTTTCGATTTTTTCTAAATAACGCCTTGCTTGTTTAGGAAGCTCAGAAATATCTTTGCATCGTGTTGTCGCCATGTTCCATCCTTCGAACTCTTCATACATGGGTTCCACAGAATCCCAAGCAGTAGAGGTCACTGGAGGTTCATCGAGCAACTTGCCTTTGCTTCGATAGCCTGTACAAATCTTTCCACGTGAAACACTATCGAGAATATCGATTTTCATGAGAGCGATTTCGTGGATGCCGCTCATCTCGATCATATGGCGGAGCAAAAAAAGATCGAGCCATCCAATACGCCGCTTTCTACCTGTCGTCGTTCCAATTTCGCGCATTTGCTCATGCGAAGGAAACAGATGGAGCTGCTCGCTAGTAAGTTCTGTTGGAAACGGACCGCTTCCAACTCTTGTCGAGTAGGCTTTGGACACGCCGATAGCATGAATTTTTCCTTCTGAAAAACAAGCAGCCCCCGATAAAACCCCCGCTGTGAGCGTAGAAGAAGAAGTGACGAATGGGTAAGTGCCATACGTACCGTCGAGTAGCGCTCCATGCGCTCCTTCAAAAAGGACTTGTTTCCCTTCCCTCAGAGCTTCTTGTATGCGCTTTTCCACAGGACCCACAAAATCCTTCAACTTCCTACCCCATTCGAGATACTCCTCATATAGGACTGTGAAATCGATGGGCGGCTTGCCATAAAGGCGTTCTAATTCCAAATTTTTGCTTTCAACGAGAAGTTGCAGATTTTTCCGGAGTGCATCCGCTTCTAGAAGATCGGCGATCCGCACCCCGATTCTTGCCGCTTTATCCACATAGCAAGGACCTATACCCCGTCCTGTCGTTCCTATGGCCGATTTACCTTTCCTCTCTTCAGCTAACCTATCGAGTTCTCGATGGAAGGGAAATATCACGTGGGCATAGGGAGAAATCAAAAGACGCCCTTTAACCGTTATACCTGCTGATTTTAGTTGCTCGATCTCTTTCCATAAGACAGCCGGATCGATGACCGTACCCCCGGCGATGCAACAAAAAGCGTGGGGATAGAGAATTCCCGAAGGAACAAGATGGAACCTGTATTCATGCCCATCGCGAACGATGGTATGGCCAGCATTATTGCCGCCCTGCGACCGGACGACAAGTTGTGATTTTGCTGTGAGAAGATCGATGATCTTCCCTTTTCCTTCATCACCCCATTGCAATCCCACGACTATGCTAGCCGGCATCCCTAACCCAGGAGTAAAAGTTTTCAGCCTCGAGCATAACGCAAATTAGAATTCCCTTGGATGTTTTTCGAAATAGGATGATCGGAGACTGCCTCAGATGAAATAAAATCTTTATATTCTGCGATCGTGGCAGAAAAATCCCAATCCTACGTTCGCCCTGGACAGAATCGCTTCATAAGAATTATGCTAGCCCATTACCTATTTATTTCTTTTACCTATTTGGGATCTGAGGATCATCCATGGAAACGAAGAAACGCTGGCATTTTTGGCTCATCATCGCCACCTTGGCTTTGACGCTTTACAATATTCTCCCTACAATATTCTTTTACGCGAAACCGCTCCATTCGCCGATTAGCGAATCTCGCGCAAACTCGGTTGCCATATCGATCGCCGATCGGGTCAATGGCATGGAAGAATCCTCCAAAGAGTGGCTGACTTCTTTCTGTAAACTTCTCCATGTTCAACCATTAGAAATTAAAACCGATCCGCGCACTCCAGAATTTTTCACGCTTTCCTTTGCTAAAGAATCGGAGGCCGAAACATTCCGACATTATTTGCCAAGAGCCGGAAGTTTAATCACCTTTACCCCAGCCCAACTTTCGCTTTCTTCAGCAACCTCTGAAGAGCCAACCCACAGCATTGTCACAGTCGAAAGAAGGATCCCCCTTCATTTCAACAAAGACAAGCTCGACGAGTACTTCCAATACTCTCCCATGGTCGATGCACAGGGAAATACCACCCCTCTTTATCGAGCTCTCGTCGAAGATCGCATTGTGCAGCTTGCTTTTAGCATTGCTGGAACTAGTGAAAATGCCAAATTAGCAAAAGCTATTCTTGATCATTCTCAAGACCCTCAAGTGCAAGAACTAGCAGTGAGTCTAGGTCAGAGAATCGTCGAAGTCGCGCGTCTTTTTGGAGATGATTCGACCATTACCGCCCGGTTTTTCCGATCGCTCAGCCAAGGCAACCTCGGCGACAAAAACCAATTCGCCGGCAAACTCCTCGCTTCGATCAACGGCATTAAAGACCGCTTGCGCATTGAAAAAATTTCTTTGCAAAAAGAAGAATCTTCCGCCCAAAGCCAGGGTGGTTCTTTCGACATAGTGAAGCGACAAAGACTCGACCTTTTGATGGCGCGAGAGAGCACCTTGACCGAGTTTGAAAGCCTTTTGAAAAAATATGGGCCTCTTTTTCAAAAGAGCCAAAGCCCATGGAATTATGAAGGCATTCTTGCCAATTTACACCAATCCGACAATGCCCAAGAAGTATCTTTTGAAGGCCGCAATCCTGTCTTTGAGAGAATTTTCATCGACTGGACAAATGGTAGGCTCCTTCTTAAAGTCCATCCTGATCTCGTCGCCTATCGAAAAGAGCTCGAGCAGAAGAAAGCTTCACAATATCTCAAAGATCAAGTCGATCAGATCATCTACAACCAAGTAGCTGCGGTCTCTCAATTTTCCGCAGAAAAAATCTCTCCTTCGCAAGATCACTTCGTCGTAGAGCTGAGCGATCTGAGTAATGCCAAAAGTTTTCTTGCAATGCGCCTATCTGCCATTGCCAAAAAAGAAACCGTCTCTTTGAGAACCGAGCTCGAAGGAGGTTGGCATCCTTCCCATCTCGATCTTAAACGAGATGCCTTCCCTATTTGGGATCAAGAGACCTATGCAGCGCTGCCCAAAGCGGAAAAAGATTTCGGGCTTTTAGTTTACTCCCCCGCAGCAAGCAATCAGCCTCCTCCCGAAGGCATGAAGATGAATTCCGTATACGTTGTTGCTCGTGGATTGGATAAAATGCTGGCAAATCTGCGCAACAATCCAGAATCTGAGGCAACTAAACAATTCTTCAAGGATTTCGATAGCCTAAGAGCCACAATGCAACAGCATGGCTTTTATGGATATTCAGGCAAGTCGGCCTACATCAGTTCGGAATTTTCCAACGATTATATCTTTGAAAAAGAAGACTACTATCACGATGTCCTCAAAGCTACGCGCGAAAATTTCTTAGTCAAAGGAACCAAGCGCTTTGCCATTCTCGAATTTTCCAATGTCGAACAGCGAATTTTGGCTGAGAATACGATCGACAATAAAATTCATGAGGATCTGCTTAAATCGCGCGATGATTATTACGCCGCTTCTCTTGGTATCAAGGGAATGTCGAAGTTCGATGTCCCTAAACCGACGCAAAGCGCGTTCTTGAGCAATCTCCAACTCAGCGCCGTCAAATTTTTCCGCGGCGACGAGCGAAAGATCCTTCGTTGGGGCCTAGACCTTTCCGGAGGTAAAACTGTACAAATCGAACTGCGCGATGCAAGTAATCGACTTGTCACTAAAGAAGCCGATATTCGTCAGGGAATCAACGAGCTCTATAGCCGCGTCAATAAAATGGGCGTTTCCGAAGTGAGCATTCGTCAGGAAGGAAATTCCATTGCTCTCGATTTCCCCGGATCACAAGCCTTCTCTGCTGCGGAACTCGTCAAAGCTTCCACGATGTATTTCCATGTCGTGAACGAAAAATTTTCTCATGGAAATGCCTCTCTTACTACGTATGTCGAGCAGTTTTTGCAAGACATCTGGAATGAAGCTGTGGTCACGGGACATAAATCCGTCGACGAGATCAACACGATTGCATGGCGACATGTCCATGGCGATTCTTTAGATCCCGATGTCATCCAACCTCGAAGCATCGCAGCTAGGGTTCTCCATGAACAAGGCCTCCGTCTTGCCAATCCCCAAGACAGTTTCACAGGGTCCATACTCGAAGATAACATTTCGAAACTTGCCGTCATGCGCGGCGAAAGCTTCCTCGATTGGAACGGAAGACCTCATCCGCTTGTCGTCGTCTTCCGCAACTTTGTCCTCGAAGGATCGAATCTTGAAAACGTCATGGCCTCTTACGATCCTTCTAAGGGAAATTACATCAATTTCGGCGTCAAAGGTTCATCGACAAAAAATCAAGGACCTTTCAGCAACCCAAGAGATGATTTCGAAGCCTGGACATCGAAATATTGCAAAGAAAAACTTGCAGGAACTCCTTTAGGCGAATTTTCTCGCGGCGAAGGATGGCGCATGGCGGTCATTCTCAATGGCTCGATCATCAGCTCTCCGACGCTTTCAACCCCTCTTCGCAATGCTGCATCGATCACGGGCAGCTTTACACAAAGAGAACTCGGCCAACTCGAAGCGGATCTTAAAGCAGGCTCTTTGAGCTATAGCCCTAAAATCCTTTCTGAAAAGAACGTCAGCCCTGAACTCGGCGGACAAGAACGTCATTTGGGCATTCTCGGCATGTTCGTGGCGCTTGCTTTAGTCGTTATCTCCATGGTCAGCTACTATCGATTCGGCGGACTTGTCGCATCTGTAGCCGTGCTGCTGAACCTCTTGATCATGTGGGCTGCTCTACAGAATATCCAAGCGACTATGACACTCGCCAGCATTGCGGGCATCATCTTGACTCTTGGAATGGCCGTCGATGCCAATGTTCTTGTTTTCGAAAGAATTCGAGAAGAGTTTGCGCATTCGGGCAAAATCGCGTCAGCCGTTCATGCCGGTTATCGCAAAGCCTTTTCGGCTATTTTTGATTCCAACATCACTACCCTTATCGCGGCCCTCATCCTTCTCAATTTCGATTCAGGCCCGATCAAAGGACTTGCGATTACCCTGATCATCGGTATTGCCTCATCGATGTTCACAGCTCTTTTCATGACACGCTATTTCTTTGCTCGCTGGGTGCAAAATCCTAAGCACAAAGAACTCAAAATGGCGAACCTGTTCAAGCCAAAGAACTACAACTTCCTGAAATACACAAAACCCACCTTACTGCTAAGCGCCTTTGTCATCATCATCGGTGGCATTATCGCCATTACGCAGCGCCAAACTTTGATGGGCATGGACTTTACAGGAGGGTATGTTCTTTCTGTCGAAGTGCAGCCGCGTAAAGAAGCCGACTATCGTCAAGTTGTCGAAAAAGCACTTCTTGCTGAAGGCGCAACACAGCAGGATGTTCTCGTTCGCGAACTTAGCCCAGCGAATCACTTACGTCTCTTCCTCTCCTATAGTATGGAAGAATCGGGGCATCCTTTTTATAACATGCCGCTCGAGCTCGATGACAAAGATCCTCCCTATCCTTATGCAACGAATCCCCGCATTGTTTGGGTGATCAGCGCTCTTGAAAAAGCAGGCTTAAGCGTTGCACCGGATTCGCTTGTTGCTCTTGATCAAAGCTGGTCTTCCGTGAGTGGACAAATGTCGGATACGATGCGCAATCAAGCCTTTATCGGTCTTGCCATCGCGCTTCTTTGCATCCTTGTCTACATCACTGTGCGCTTTGAATTCACCTATGCGGCAAGCGCTACGATCTGCCTTGTCCACGATCTTATTTTTACAGTTGCCGTAATGGCCATTCTGCATTGGCTCGGCGTCCCTGTACAAATCGATCTGCATACAATCGCTGCGCTCATGACGATCGTAGGCTACTCGCTCAATGATACGATCATTGTATTCGATAGAATTCGTGAAGATATGCGCCTCATGCGCAAACATTCCGTGCTTGAGATCATCAACCATGCCTTAAATGTAACGCTGAGCCGAACTCTTATGACGTCGGGCACAACGCTTCTCGTCTTGCTGCCTCTCATCCTTCTTGGCGGCAGTACGATTTTCTCCTTTGCCCTTGTCATGGCCATCGGTGTGATCTTCGGAACTCTTTCTTCGCTTTATATCGCAGCGCCGCTCATGCACTACTTCCATCGCAGAGAAGCGGAAAAGCAAAAAGGATTAGTCGGGGTGGAACCGTGAGTTATGCATGATGCTCAAACCTGCAGAAGGACCTATCTGGGTCTATCCCAGTATCGATGCCGAATGGGTAAAAGAGATCATTACCGAATTCAACATTCATCCTGTAACAGCGCAGGTGCTAGCATCACGTGAATTTAAAGACCTCGATGAAATTCACGATTTTCTCTACGCCAAACTCCCCAATTTGCACGACCCCCATCTTTTTCCCGATATGGATAAGGCGGTCGAGCGGATTTCTCAAGCCCTAAAAAACCATGAAGCCATTCTGATTTATGGAGATAACGATGTCGATGGGATCACTGCTGCGGCGCTTCTGACCGAATTTCTCACCTTCATCGGCGCAAAAGTCTTCTACTACGTCCCGAACCGCAATACACTAAAACAGAGCGTCATGCTCGATGCCATTGATTATGCTCTCAAAAATCAATGCCATCTTCTGATCACCGTCGATTGCGGAATCACTTCAGCCAAAGAAATCGAAAGCGCAGTGAGCAGCCATATCGATGTGATCGTGACCGATCACCATGAACCCACCGATAAATTGCCTCATTGCATTGCGACTCTCAATCCCAAACTCCGTTCGAGCACCTATCCTAATCGCGACCTCACAGGCGTCGGCGTTGCTTTCAAACTTGCTCATGCGATGACCAACCTACTCATCGCCAATGGAGAAATCGCAAGCGGAAAAATCGATCTAAAACGGTATCTCGATCTCGTTGCCCTAGGCACGATTTCCGATATGGGATCGCTTCTGAATGAAAATCGCATTCTCGTCCGCTACGGTCTTAGACAGATTCGCAAAACAAGACGGATCGGACTCTCCAAACTTTTTACGATTTGCGATCTCAAGCCCGGCGAAATCACCACTGTCGATATCGCTTCGAAAGTCGCTCCACGACTCAATAGTCTTGGCCGAATCGCCGATCCTCGAAAAGGCGTTGAGCTTCTTTTGCTTCGCGATGCAACTCTAGCCGAAGCTCTTGCTAAAGAACTCGACCTCAATAATATCGAAAGGCAAAAAATTGAACGTCGCGATGCTGAAGATATCGAGATTTTTCTGCAGCAAAACCCTGCGATTCTCGAGAAAAAAGCCATCGTTTTACATTCTGATAAATGGCATCCCGGCATTATTCCTATCATCACCGCCAGGATCGCCAAGCAATACAATCGCCCTACCGTGGTCATCGCAATCGATCAGGGCATCGGCAAAGGATCTATTCGAACGATTCCCGAATTTCCTCTTCTTAGCGTTCTGAAAGACAACGCGGCGCTTTTAGAAAACTTTGGCGGCCATGATTTTGCCGCTGGACTTACCATCCGCGATAGCAATATTCACGAATTTCAAGAACGGTTCATCGCAGCTGCAGCAGAGCGTCTGACAGATCAAGACGTCATTTCTAAACTCCGCTTGGATGCAAAGATCTCTTTTACAGATCTCACCTTTGATTTCATGGAATCGCTCAACTTACTCGAGCCCTATGGCCATGAAAATCCCTCTCCCGTCTTCTACTGCGATGTGAAGCAAATTTGGCCTCCCAAAGTGGTCGGTAAACTTCATTTGAAATTGTACCTTGAACATAACGATCGGCTTCTAGAGGGAATTGCGTTTGGCATGGCTTCGAGGAAACAAGAACTTTCTCGAAAGAATCTTCAACTTCAAATCGCCTTTAGCCCTCAAATCAATAATTTCCTCAATAAGAGCAGCATTCAGCTCCTCATGCGGGATTTCAAAGTTATTACTCCTAAAGAAGATTAGAGAGAGTTCACCCTGCCTGCAGGAAGCCCTATTAAAGGCCTTCTAATCGCGTATTTCTGGCTAAAGGTAATTCTCTATAGAGGAAGCGTAGAGACGAATAGAGACGTTTTCTGGATGTTTCGGGAAGGAATACTTATAGATAAAAAAAATCGCTCGGGAGAAATCTCACCGAGCGACTTCTGTAACGCTTATGTTTCGTCAGGAGGAAAACCCCTGCAGTAGAAAAAAACTCTCAATTAGACTACTTGTCCTTGAGAGTCCTTCTTGTTTAGATAGTTCTTCTTATAATCTTCCACTTCGTTTTGATGAATTACCCAAGCTGCACCTTTACGGCTCGCTTTCATTAAGCCTACGCGTGTGGCGTAGTAAATTTTTTGGGCAGGTACATTCAAAAGTTTGGCAACTTGATTGACAGAATAAAATCCGCGTTTGTTGTCAAATAGAAGCTCGCCATTATACATCGATTTTGTACGCGAGTATTTTTGGCGGCGATATTCGTCTAGATCGTCTAAATCGATCGTCCAACGAGTGGAATCTTTAGAAGCTTTTAATTTATTTTGCTTAATAGCAACATAAATTGCTTGCCGTGTAACATTGTTGATTTTCGCTGCTTCAGTTATAGATACGAGTCGTTTCGACTTCGGATCCGAAGCTGCTGCCTCGCCTCTGTTACCGTCGGGTCTTTGACCGTATGGATTATCCATGCTTAGCCTTCCTCCTTAATAAACATAAACATTACAAAACTTTACTCAACAGTAATTAGCAAAGTCTTATATTTGCTATTAGACCTAACATTATCTCAGATAATTGATTATATTACAAGGTCTAGAAGCAGCCTTTTGGGGTCGAAAATACCATAAAAAATATTTCAAGCGCGTTGAAGTCTAGCAAAAGCGCTCTTAAACTTAAAGAGATACGTTTAAAATGAAGGGGGGACCCCCCTCCAAAATTTATGGGTTTTTTCTTTTATCTTAATACAATCTTTATTGCTAATGTAACCATTTTTTGAGCATTTCTTGGTAAAATTATTACTTACATTTGACAATGCCTTTATTTTTATATTGGTAAGACCTCAGTATTATTGACTTATCGTTCAAATAGCATTTTGAACCAGAAAAACCGATTATTGGCTTTAAATCCCATGATTGCGAACCCCTCGATTTTTAGAAGAATTTTCTTCATCATCTAGTTGCGTAAAGCGATTTTCGTAGCGCGAAAGAATTTTCCTCCGCTATTCTACGGCTAAGCGGGAGAGCATCTTCCTATAACTGGCTGGGAGTAAGAAGGTTATGTTTAAAAGAGTTGCGATGGCCTTTGTTGGGCTCTTTATTTTCTTCATGGGCCTTGCAGCGGAGGTCTACGCAAAACCTCCTACTTTGACCCCTAGGGATACCTGCAATAAAATTGAGGAAATCCTTAGGGCTCACGTCTCCTATCAAAAGCTGACCCCCGAGATCATCCAAAGGTCGTTTTTGAACTGCCTCGAGGAGCTCGACCCCGGAAAAACCTACTTTTTAGCGGATGAACTTCTCGCCTGGACGGAGGCTTCTCCAGAGCTTTTGCAGTCAACACTTGAAGGCATTAAGCGCGAAGACTTTAGCGCATTTGAATCCATCCATGGCAAAATGCGAGAAGCCATCCAGCGCCGAAGCCAGCTGGAACAGGAAATCGCCACAGCTGTTTTACCCCAAAAGGTCGATTCTCAAGAGTTCAAGGATTTAACCTGGGCAACATCGATCGATTTACTCCGCGACCGCCTAGTGAAAATACGTGCATTGCAGGTCGAGGCTACGTCCAAGCTTTCTCCCGATGCAGGCGAACAGCTTTTAAAGCGGATCCAAAAAAGACGGATAAAAAGGGAGGAAGAAATCACTCCTATAAGCGCTACGGAACGAAACCAATTCCTGCTCTCAGTCGTTCTTAAATCCGTCAGCGCTGCCCTCGATTCACAGACCAACTATTTCACACCCTCTGAAGCCAATTCTTTTATGCAGCAGGTAGAGCAAAGACTCTTTGGCATCGGCGCTCAGCTTCGCGACGACCTCAATGGTTTTACTATCATCCGACTCATTGAAGGCGGTCCTGCTCTTATGAGCAATAAACTGAAAGTGGGCGACCGTATCATTGCAGCCAATCATGAACCTTTAGTGGGCATGGAAATTACAGAAGCCGTTGAGCATATTCGCGGAGCGCAAGGATCTAAAGTCGTATTGACAATTCTTCGTCCTCAAGGTGCTGAGGGTTCTAAAGAAGAAGAAAAACTCGATATCGAAATCACCCGTGAAGAGGTCGTTCTCAAAGAAACCCGCATGGATAAACGCCTCGAGGCCTTCGGCGATGGAGCCATAGCCTATTTACATCTTTTCTCCTTCTACCAGGATTCCACGACTTCCTCCGCTGAAGACCTTCGTATAGCCCTGAAGGAAATGCAAGCGCAAAGGCCTCTGAAAGGAGTGATCCTCGATCTACGCAATAATGCTGGCGGATTGCTGTCCCAAGCCGTCGATGTTACTGCCCTTTTCATTGGAAAAGGCGTTGTTGTATCCGTCAAAGACAATACAGGCTTTGTGCAGCATCTTCGCAATGTCGAAGAGAATATCGCTTGGGATGGACATCTCATCGTCCTCGTGAACCGTTTGAGCGCTTCAGCTGCGGAAATCGTCGCACAAACCTTGCAGGATTATGGAAGAGCTGTTGTCATCGGCGATGAAAAAACCTACGGAAAGGGCACATTTCAGACATTCACTTTAGAAACCAACCATTATGGGAAAGTCAATCCGAAAGGGGAGTATAAAGTGACGAGGGGACGCTACTATACGGTTTCAGGAAAGAGCCCGCAACTTCATGGAGTTTCCTCCGATATCATCGTCGCAGGACCCTTCTCTAAAATGAAAATCGGCGAGGAATTTGCAAAATATCCTCTAGCCAATGAAAGCATCCCACCGAACTTTCAAGATACATTAGCAGATATCCCTCCCTTCCATCGCTTCCGCTTTGGAAAGGCCTACAAAGATCACCTGCAAACGATTCTGACGACCTATGAGCAAGTCTTGCCGATCCTCAAGAAAAACTCCCAAGAACGGGTAGAGGCCAACGCCACCTATCAAAAATTTCTTACGGAAATCGAAAACGAAGATGCTGCTTTTGAGATGTTCGAGGCCTTCAACTATAATGACTTTCAATTGCTCGAAACCTTCAATATCATGAAGGATACTATTTTCTTGATGAGCGAGCATGCGTCCGATCATCCTATGACGCCCGCTGCAGCTTGAATTCTAAGTTTCGACGGGTCACAATGTTCCTACTACATTGTAACCCCGTATCACGATCATGACTGTACGCGTAAGAATTGCCCCCTCTCCGACTGGCAACCCCCATGTCGGTACCGCTTATATGGCCCTTTTCAACTTCATCTTAGCCAAGCGATATAAAGGAAAGTTCATCATCCGCATCGAGGACACCGACCAAAAACGCTCTCGGCCCGAATATGAAAAGAGCATTTTCGATGCTCTGCATTGGTGTGGAATCCGCTGGGATGAAGGCCCTGATGTCGGCGGCCCTTTTGGCCCCTATCGACAATCAGAAAGGACTGAAATCTACCGCGAATATTGCCAAAAGCTTCTCGACAATGGCAAAGCCTATAAATGCTTTGCGACACAGGAAGAACTTACGGAAATGCGCGAAATGGCCGCGAAAATGGGCAATCGCATCGGTTATGACCGCAGATACCGCAACCTTTCCCCCGAAGAAGTTGCGCGGCGCGAAGCCGAGGGGCAATCCTATGTCATTCGCTTGAAAATCCCTCTCACGGGCGAATGCGTTTACGAAGACGCGATCAAAGGCCGCATCACCTCTCCTTGGGCCGATATCGATGACCAGATTTTGATGAAATCCGATGGCTTCCCTACTTACCATCTTGCCGCTGTCGTCGATGACCATTTGATGGAAATCACCCATGTGATCCGCGGCGATGAATGGATGAGCTCCACGCCAAAACACCTCTATCTCTACGAGAGTTTCGGATGGAAACCTCCGATCTTCATGCACATGCCTCTTCTCCTCGGAAAAGATGGTAAAAAGCTATCGAAAAGGCGCAATCCCACCTCGATTTTCTATTACCGCGATAGCGGATACCTTCCTGAAGCCTTTATGAATTTCCTCACGCTCATGGGCTATAGCATGCCCGATGAAAGGGAGATCTATTCCGTTGATGAAATTGTCGCTGATTTCGATTACAAACGGATCGGCGTTTCCGGCGCATTTTTCGATGTTCAGAAACTCGATTGGCTCAATCAGCAATATCTCATCAAGATGATTCCTGAAGACCGCCTCTGGGATAGGATGAAGCAATGGACCTTCAATGACGCGTTCATGGCCAAGCTCATGCCGCTCATCCATACCCGCATCAAGACCTTTGGCGACTTTATGGATCTCTGCCAATTCTTCTTCATCAACCACATTCCCTACGACAAGGCGCTTTTACTGCCCGCCGGACTCACTGAAGAGAAGACCTGCTTCCTTCTCCAATCGATCATTTGGTCGATGGATGAGCAGGAGAACTGGGGCCGCAGCGGCATCGAGAAGGCTTCTCGTGATGTCGCGGAAGTCTTCGGGGCCCATCATAAGAAGATGGTCATGCCGATTCTCTTTGCCTCGATCATGGGCAAGCACCATGGTCCGCCCCTCTATGATTCCGTCGATATCCTCGGACAGGACCGCACCCGGGCCAGGTTACTTCGAGCCATGGAATTTTTAGGCGGAATTTCCAATAAAAAAATGGACACTTTGACAAAAGCCTGGGCAAAAAAGGATTGTAAAGGCTTAATGCAGTAAGGGCTTACGTTTAATCTTCGACCCCGACGACTTCTTCTTCTGGCGGAACGTGAGAAATGATATAATTTTGGGAGTGAGCGGACTCAATACAGCCGCTAAACATGAACAAACAAAACAAAGAGAATAAAGCTGCTGTTTTCATAATGAAAAGCTATTACTTTCTTCTTTATTTTTATTCTATTTAAATTAAATTGTCCATGAACAATTCAAGTCCTGCCCCTAGTATCGTTAAAGTCGACCGGCACAACCCCTTTCCTGCGCGTGTCATCGAACGATCGCGCCTAACCCCCCATGGCGATGACAAAGAGACATTTCATATCGTCCTCGACATCCGCGGGAGCGATCTCGACTTCAAAGTTGGCGATTCAATAGGCATTTACGGACAAAACAACCCAAAACTAGTCGATTCCTGGATAAGCGCTCTAAAAGCCACCGGACTCGAGGACATCGTTGCCCCCAAAACCCATGAACGGCTGACCCTCCGCGAATTTCTCTCCAAACGGGCAAATTTAGCTCGTCTAACTTCCTCCCTCTTCAAACTCATCCTCAATGCCTCCGCACCAAACGATCTTCTCGCTCTTCTTTCCCCAGATAAAGCGTCAGAGCTCAGTCAATATCTCAAAGCACATGAACCACTCGACGTACTTCGTAAATGCTCGCCGACTCTTCCTTATCAAGCTCTCTGTGATGCTCTACCTCCTCTGCTTCCTCGTTTTTATTCGATCGCCTCCTCAAAAATGCATTCTCCCGATCAGATCGATCTCACTGTCGCCCATATGCGCTATCACCATCATGAAGAGCCGCGCTACGGCGTCGCCAGCCATTTTCTTTGCCACCTAGCAGAGCTTCATTCGACCCCCATTCCAATCTATCTCCAGCCAGCTATCCACTTCGCGCTGCCGCAAGATACATCCTTGCCCATCATCATGATCGGTCCGGGAACCGGCGTCGCTCCTTATCGGGGATTCATGCAGGAAAGGATCGTTCAAGGCGCACAAGGGAAAAACTGGCTCTTCTTCGGCGAAAGGCAACAAGACAGCCACTTCTACTACGCCGAGTATTGGAAAGACCTTCAGCAGAAAGGCCATCTGCATCTTTCCACAGCCTTTTCACGCGACCAAGAGGAAAAAGTCTACGTCCAACATCGACTTCTCGAGCATAGTAAAACGCTTTGGCAATGGGTGCAAGACGGAGCGGTCATCTACGTCTGCGGCGATGCCGAAAAAATGGCCAAACAGGTCGAAGCGACCTGGATCTCGATTTTCGAATCCGAAGGAAACCTTTCCCACGAAGAAGCTAAGACGCTCCTTCATGACTTCCGCAAACAAAAACGGTATCTCACCGACGTCTATTGAAGCACCCGCTCTCTACTCGCGGCATCCTACCTGTCATAGTCGCTTACTGCGGTTTTAGAATGACATTTTCTTGGTGGGCAAGTCTGAGGGCTTCTTCATAGGGTTCTCTTACAAAACGATCTGAAAAGAATCCTGTTTTGTGATCAAAAAAGGAATAATAGATTACTCCTTGTGACTGCCTAACCCCAGCGACAAAGTCCTCAGGTACTCTCTTATGAGGCGCTTCCCAAAAACAAACGCTAATTTCTATATTTTTTTGATCAATCGGATGTTTGCAAAGATAAGGACGAATTTGTTCATTTTCATTAACTTCATTTTTGAATTTATCTGTCATCTCAATTATAAGTTTTCTTGCTTCAGGAATAGACAGTCTCATTGGATAATATGACCAAAAACTAAGACTTAATTCGCTGATGCAATTCATCATTCTACCCCCACTACCAACAAGAATAAATTTTTTCTCTTTTTCAATTTCTTTGGAAAAAACAGCTATTTGTTTATCGGCCAAACCGGGTCCTGGATACGAAGCTTTTTGAGTCATACATCCTAGAAAAGCTAAACAAAATATAACTACGCCTATTCTATACATAATTCATTAAAGCAACATCAATTTGACGACAAAATCTTTTAATTAATTCGGTTTTAGAATGACATTTTCTTGGTGGGCAAGTCTGAGGGCTTCCTCGTAGGTTTCATTAAATCCTTTACCGATAAAATCTCCTGTTTCATTATCATAGAATTCGTAGTAAAGTTTATTATTTCTTTGCCAAACTAAAGCAACACTACTCTTTGGCACTCTTCGATTCGGAAATTTTTCGTAAAAAGATATTCTAATAACAATATTCTTATTGCTTACCGGATAGTTGCTGAGATAAGGCCGAATTTTTTCGTTAGCATTTACCTCTTTTTTGAATCTTTCCATCATCTCAACAACAAGTACTCTAACTTGAGAAATAGAAACCTGTTGATTGGAATTTGAAATAAAATGCAGATCAAACTCGC
This sequence comes from uncultured Simkaniaceae bacterium, assembly GCA_963813105.1. GTDB lineage: Bacteria > Chlamydiota > Chlamydiia > Chlamydiales > Rhabdochlamydiaceae > JAGXTH01. The sequence continues at coordinate 15,813 of CAWEXT010000003.1, read as the reverse complement.
TAATACAGTTCATCATCCTACCACCACTTCCAACAAGAAAAAGAGTTTTTTCTTTTTCCATTTCTTCGGCGAAATGATTGATTTGCTCATCAGCTAATCCAGGTCCAGGATATGAAACTTTTTGCGCCATGCATCCTAGAAAAGCTAAAGAAAATAAGACTACGCCTAGTCTATACATAATTCACTAAATCAATATCAATTTTACAACAAAATCTTTTATTTAATGCGGTTTTAGAATGACATTTTTCTTGGTGGGCAAGTCTGAGGGCTTCTTCATAGGGTTCTCTTACAAAACGATCTGAAAAGAATCCTGTTTTGTGATCAAAAAAGGAATAATAGACAATCCCCTCTGATTGTCTAACTCTGGCAACAAAATCCTCAGGAACTCGCCTATGTGGTGCATCTAAAAAGCTAATTGCAATTTCGACATTTTTCTGATCAATTGGGTATTGTGATAAGTAAGGCCGAATTGCCTCATTCGCATTAACCTCATTTTTCAATTTTTCTGTCATTTCAATGATAAGTTTTCTTGCTTCAGCGATAGATAGTCTCATAGGGTAGCACGAATCGAAATCAAGACTTAATTCACTAATGCAATTCATCATTCTGCCACCACTACCAACAAGTATAAATTTTTTCTCTTGTTCAACTTCTTTGGAAAAAACAGCTATTTGTTTATCGGCCAAATCGGGTCCTGGATAAGAACTTTTTTCAACCATACATCCAAATAGGCATATGCATATTGAAAGAATAATGAAGGTTTTCATTTGGGACATCCATATGATATTTTTTTGTCATCAGCTATAGCAGTAAATTTTTCCCAATACGTCCCTTGCATCATTCCATGTTCAGGCAAGCCGGCTGCATCACCCACAAACTTCACAGAGCCATCATTCGCAAATACCGCTTTGGCGTAATCGAGAGGGCTTGCAAAGAATGGAAAGGGATCACGAGTCGCGACATAGTGCTGTACGCTTCCTGCAAGAGTCTTATCAAACAGGCTCGCGGAGCCGAAAGTATATACCTCGAGCATATTTCTCTTCTCTTGGTTTAAGGAGAGGAGGGCATTTTTGGTGATGGCGCCTCCTTCGCTATGGGCGAATATAATGATTCTGCCGCCTTCGCCAAATTCATCAAGGAAAGAATTTATTGCTTTGCTGAGCAGACTGGAGGGATGGTTCATGATATTACACTTTTCCATCGCAAAATCATAGAGATCGGCAAAAATCCCATGGGTGGCATTGTAGAGGATATAAACCTCCCTCCCTCCAAGAGCTGCCGACATCGCCCTTCCCAATTTCATAGCATCAGAACGTCGGTTGAGCATTCCGTTAACACCAACATGGGCAGTCTTTGGTACTTTTTCTCCTGGTATTCGGATAAGCCCTGATTTAGTGTCTATTTCGAAAGTGGGATCTTTGAGATGGGGAAAACGATCATAAAGTCCCGGCTCACAGATAGTTTGCATATAATCGCCGGTGTGGCGAAGGACTCCGCCGCCAAGGACATCGGGGACGAAATGCAAACCTATAGCCGTAACTCCCATTCCGAGGAGATGGATAACGTCCTGGACTACCTCGGTGAGGAATAAAAAATCTTGTGTATAGGCGCCATTTTCATCTCGTTCTCCTACGACATCTTTGAAGATATTGTCCTGTTCCCAAGCTTCGCCGAAAGCATCGGAGAAGCGGAGGGAGTTATTACGGACAAAGGCGTAGAGGTTGATGCCTACGGATAGCCCCCTAGGATCAGGTGTCAGCCAGCGGCCTTCTTTAGGGCAATAGAAGCGCTTGCCAAAGTAGATAAAACCGGTGAGGGGATCGTAGCGCTTGCCGGCGAAACGCCAGGGATTGCTGGAAGACGATTCTCCGACGCCTTCACCGAACATCGTAGTGTCGTAAGTTTCGGTTTCGATGCGAGTAGCGCCGTAGGAGAGAATGCGATGAATACTGCCGAAGAGGTCGTGTACGGGGATGTAGAGTTGACCATGGAGTTCGATAGCAACGGTGGTATTTTTTTCTGAAGGACCTCCCCAGCCGAGAACGCGGAATTCTTGGATGGTTCCTGAACTATCACAGGATCCGATTTCGCAATCATGATCCCAGAGATAGTATTCGGACTTGGCTTCTTTCCACGAGCCATTTTCGAAGGTATACGTTACAGAGTGGAGTCTTCGATGCCACGCATCGTAGTAATATTCCGCGCGCCAGGAGGCGGTTTTTTCGACGGCGATGAGTCTATCGAGAGCGTCATAAATGAAATGGATCTCCCCATCGGGTGTATTTTTAACGAGCGGACAGCCATTGATGTTGTAGGTAAAACCCGTGTCGGAAGAAGAGAGGAGTTGATTGAGATCGTCGACTTGATAGGGATGGGTATCTTTTTCAAGGCGATTATGGAGGTTATCAAAGGAGTAGGTATGGCAGGGTTCTTGAATGAGTTGGCCAAGTGGATCATAGGCGAAGATTTTCATAATATCATCTGAGGAGAATTCTAGGACATTGCCATCGGGATCTTGCTTGAGGATAGTTTGTTTGAAAAAGGTAGATTTTCGTTCGATGAGTTTACCGCAACCATCATAACAGAGCTTTTCGATGCCAAATCGTTCAGGAAATTGAGAGACGACAACCCGCTTCAAGCCATCATAGGAGAGATAGCGGTGGGCATAGAGTTCGAGTCCTCTAGGATCGTGCCGGGAGATGCTTGTAAGATAGTTATTGTCATAGCGGTAGGCGATGGAAGAATAGTCGGGAAGCATAACTTGAGTTCTGCGGCCAAGGTCATCATAGGTAAAATCGATCGAAGATCCTGTTGCGAGGTGGTCGTTGAGAAGACGACCCCAAGAATCATAAGCACGCTGGCTAGTCAATTGGAAGACATGGTCTTCGATAAAGAGAACTTCATCGAGAAGATTATATTCGTATGAGTAATCGATAGTGCCGTCGCTGGAATGTTTGCTTAAGGCTCTACCAAGTGCGTCATAGGCGGTAGAAATGATGATGCCGTCGGGTTTCTGCGTGAAGGCGAGAAGTCCTCGCGCGGTATAGCCATAGCGGGTGATTCGCTCCTTATCGGTGCCCGCAGCTTCGGTAAGAGAAAGCACCCTGCCCATGCTGTCCCATGTTCTCAGGGTGATGATCTTATGTTCGGAGGCCGGGGTGATTTTCGTGAGGGTTTCTCGGATATTGCAGCCCCTGGCGTCGTAGGTATATTCAACGAGAGATAGTCGTTTGCTAAGAAATCCGATGATCTCAATACGAAGCGATCTGTCGGAAAGATCTTTGATTTCGATAGTTTGCAGGCCACTGGGATCAGTAGTGATGATGCGAAGGAGCCGCTTACCATTTTCGATGTACGATTCATCATAGGCGATATGCGTGACGCGTCCGCATCCATCAATCTTGTCCACGATTCTTCCGAAGCCGTCATAGACGCAGGCGCCCTCGATTTGCCAATCGCCGTTCCAAACCCATTTTTCAATGACTCTCCCTTCTTGGTCATAGACTGTTTTGCGGTGGGAAATGATTTGCCCTCGGAGGGTTTCTTCTTTTTCTTCGACGATGCGGCCCAAGAGATCGTAGAAGTAGAGATTGGCGCTTTCACCGACAGTTTTTTTGAAGAGCCTCCCATTGTCGTCATATTCATAAACGATGTCTTGGATGCCGCTTTCCCTGATTTTCCTGCCGGCTTCATCATAGAAAAAGTGTGTGGCATTGCCGGCGGCATCGATGTGTTCAAGAAGATGGAAAGCGTCGTAAACAAATCTTTCTTGTTTCAAAAACTGTCCATTGGCATCGAAATATGTATGGGACGTTTTGCGGCCGAGGCAATCATATTCGAAATATTGCCGATTCCTTTCTTGATCGATTATTTCTGTAAGGGTTCCATTAGTAGCATAGAGAAATTCCTGGTGGGTCCCGTCGGGGAAGGCGATGTAGGTTGGTTTTCCTCTGGCATTGTAATCGGTAGTTTTGATGTTGCCCAAGGGATCGATGCAGGTGAGCTCATGGCCGAGGCCATCAAAAGTTTTCCCAATTTGGGAGGTTCTATTAGGGAGAACGGTAAGGAGCGGATGGCCGAAACGGTCGAGAATAAAGGAGGTTTCATGACCGAGATAATCGACGATGCGAACGGGGAGGCCTAATGAGTCATAGACAATTGACGAGGTATGAAAAGATCCCGAGGATTCTTCAGATCGGGTAACGAGATGGCCGTTAAGATCATAGATGTTTTTGATGATGTTACCGCTTGGAGAAATTTCGCTGATTTTTAGACCATCGCAGTCAAAGGCACATCGTTTGCTGTTTCCCAAAGGATCGATCTCTTCGATGACGCGTCCCTTTTCATCGCGTCGATATTGAAGTGAATGAGAGAATATCCCTTTCGCATCGAAGAATTCCTCTTTGTTGACAAGGCCATGGGGGTCGTAATGAATAATAGTTTTTCTTAGAAGGAGTTCATTGCCGGTGGTTTTATCAATGGTGAATTCATTGATTTGTTCCGGGAGACCGCAAGCAGGCATCTGCTGTTTGGGGCGGATGCGGAGAATTTTTCGGTATGTGACATTGGAAAGATTGTCAGGGTTAGAATCGATTCCATCATCGACGATATGACAGATGGGAATATGGTCATCGTCATAGGAAAAAAATTCTCTCCGAATAAGATGGTCTTTATCCCAGAGGAGTTTTTTGATGAGAAGAGGCATTCCAGGAAGATATTCATATGTCGTAATAAGGCCATTTTCTTCCTCGGAGCGAATCAAGAGCCCTTCCGAAGAATAGGCATATTTCGTCGTGATGGTTTCACAACCGTTGGCGATAGGACATCGATGTTCATCTAAGCTAAGCGGCGCTAAAGATTTGCCGGTGAGATTGCCCCAGAGCCGTTCTTTGAGGACATTTCCTTTCTCATCATAGAGGAATGTTTTGGAAAAATCGGTGCGTCCATAAGGAGTTTCCACATTTCGTGCAGTAAGTTCATGGTCTCCATGAGGATTGCCGGAACCATAGGCATACGACCAGTTCCCATATAAAATCCCGTGGCCTTTTTGACCATATTGGATGATGGAAAACGGTTTCCCCTTATCATCATAGTAATAGAAGGTCTGATTACTTTCGGGATCGAGGACCTCGGAAACATTGCTAAGATAATCACGTTTTTCCTTTTTCCCACGGGGTTTTACGTGATAAATGAAGCGATATGCAAGGTTTTTAGAAGTATTGAGATTTGGCGGATATTCGATCAACTTTACTCGGTCGGAGCGAGGATCTTCATTGCTGGGAAGGGTTATGCGGATATCATTTCCAAGATCGTGGAGTCCTTTTGCATAATGTTGGAAATAGAACCAAGAGCCGCTGGGCAAGATCTCTTTGGAGAGTTCATGGACGCCATGATGTTTGACGTATTCGAATCTTCTTCTAGGGATTTCCGTACTGCTGACTTCGCAAAGTCCGCGATTTTGGGAAGTTTCGTAATGGATTTTTCTTCCATCCGATGCTTCGACTTCCATCCCATATTTGAACTTGTTCGTATAATGGAATTTCACCCAGGCAAAGGTCTTGGTCCTTGAGGGATTAGTCGATCGGATTTCGAAAATCCGATGTTGTCGGTCGTAGGAATAAAGATACCAGCAGCCATTCGGCAGCCGTTCTTCCATCAAGTAGAAATCGAAATCGGTATTTTTAGTCCTTTCAGGGATAGTTTTTCCATCATAGCGATATACGCGTATCCCACCATCAGCTGCCTTAAAAGTGAAGGTTCTGCCATCGAATTCAAGACGATGATTTTTGATATTGGTCCTTGAACTGATTGACCCTTTGCCGGTATTTGTGAATCCATTATTATGCTGTGTAAAATCTATCTCAAACTGTCTCCAATCGCATTGTTTGTAGCAGATGACTCCACCTGAACGTTCAGGAACGATTGCCATTCCCCCATGAATAAAAAACTCATTGCCATCTTCAATAATATTTTGATGATAATGGAGACAAAGGTGTGGAAGAAAACGCCATCCGCCATATGTATTGGGATGGTCTCCATTCCCTGTTCCATAGGATCTTTCGATGACAATGGGGACGAATCCTTCCACACGCATATCTTCGGCATGATAGAAACAGGTGCCGGTAAACGGATCGACGAGATCGCTGACGAGAAGACTCGGTTCTCCGTCGATTGCAGATCCCGGAGCAGGATCAGCGGATAAAAAGCGGGTCAATGCCAGAAAAATTGATAGAAATTTCAATCGCATAGAAGACGTTCGTTATCAAAAACGAAAACACTAGACGATTTATTAAGATATATGCAAGATGGAGAGATTTTTTCAATTCTCTGAAGAAACCCTTATATTTATCGGAAACTGGAAAAATCTCACAAATCAGCGATATCGATAATACGGTAAAAATAGCGGCTGCTTAATAGAGCATCGGAGACTGGACCTAAATGAAGCAGAACAGGCGAAATCCCAAAACCTTTTGGAAGAGAAAGAGAAGCTATTTTGGTTTTCATTGCATCGATCACTTCAAGACCCAATTCACGACGGCGCATTTTGACTTCACAGACAAAAAGAGTATTTGAATGCATTTGAATCAGATAATCGATTTGACATCCCTTTTTTCGACCTGAGGCTTTTTGAAAATAGGGATTGTCAATAACGATATCCTGAGCATGAATTCCAAGTGCTTGGTAAATAAGAGATCTGTTTTTCAGCAGAAGATTTTCAAGCTGGAATCCAAGCATAGGTTCCCATCCAGGCAAACTAGAAAGAGGAACTTCAAGAAATGACTCTTGCTCAATTTTTGTAAGATTGGGTTCAATATAATGGATATAGAAGCGAAGATAATTATCGGAAAGACGATAAAGAGTCAATTTTCCCGGCTTACCTGTTTTTAAAGACCAATCGGGATGTTTGCTGATAAATCCACAGATTTCAAGAGACTTAAGATGATGACTCAATGTACCGCTTGGCGAATAAGCCATTGTCTTTTGAAGAGCTGCTCGATCTTTCATGCCTTGGCTTAATATTTTAATGATCTTTTTATAGATCTCCCCTCTTGAGCTGAAAAGATCATTAAAAATCCGATCAAATTCATGAACTAAAAGACCATTTTTTTCAAAACAGAGACGTTTAATATTTTCATCAGCGCTTTGATGAGTTTGAATCTGTTCTAGATACCAAGGCACTCCGCCAGTCACACTAAGAATCTTAAAAAAATCGAGATCCGATCCTTTGAAACCTTGAAGATTCAATAATTCTCTGCATTGCTGGAATCGATAATTCTGTGAGTTCCAGATAAAGAGAAACCCGTCCAAAAAAAGCTGTGCTATTGATGATATTTTTATCGATCCAAGTCGAAATTGAGCCGCATAAAATAAGGATGACAAATGGATGATTTTGCAAAACAAGATCCCACCAAACTTTCAATTTGGAAATAAATGTCGGATCTTTTGAACCCATCCAAGAAATCTCATCAAAAAGAATGACAGTGGGTTTTTTGGTAAGATATCTTGATAGATGGGCAAAGGCATCACTCCAATCTGTAAAAGTTAAGGAGGGGGAAGATGAAACAAGACCGTCAATTGGCGCGCAAAAGCATCTCGCTGATCCTGCGCCGTCACTCCTTTAACTGGAGCTAACCCACTGAAAGACAGAAATTCTTTGCCTTTCCCAAACTCTTCAGCAAGACGACTTTTCCCTATCCGTCGACGCCCCTTAATGACAGCAAGCAGGCTCGGCCTGATTTGGACAAATCTTCCAATCTTTGTAACTCGTTATCTCTTCCGACAAATGGTTTCATATTCATCAATTTTAGATAAGCGGGGACTTTAAGGCAAGACATCCTGCTCAAAACTGACAAATGTCAGTTTTGAGCAGGATGAAATCGCAGGTGGTTAATATTAAGTAGGTTAAAAAATGCGAAAACCATGGAAAAATGGTTTTTTTGCTTTGATTCATTATATCTTACTACAAAAAGTGGGGCCACGGCAGACTCGTGCTAATTCGTTTTCTCGATAGTGGTCAGAATGCAGAAGCATTGCAGGCCATCGCCGCAGCCGAAGTCGGTGAGGCCATCGCCGGAGGTTGCCGTAAGGCCTACTTGGTCGACGCCGATTTTCATGAGACTTGCAATTTTTGTACGCATTTCGAGATTCCGCGCTTGCATACGGGGACGCTTTCCTTCGATTGTGAAGGCGACATGCTCGATATGCTTATTTCCTAACGTCGCAAGGGCTTTTTCGAGATAGACGCTACTGTCGGTAATTCCATGCTTATGGCATAGTTCAATCGCAATTCCTCCCAAAATCGGAACTCCGGATATCGAAGTGATCGCGTTGCAAATGGCATGCAAAACTACATCTCCGTCGGAATCAGCTGAGAGTCCTGGAACATCTTCGAAAATAAGTCCGGCGATGATGCACGGTTTGGTCGAGTCATCGGGAAGGAACCGGTGGCTATCCTGGCCGATCCCAGTTCGTATGCGGAAGGGAAATGAAGACATACTATCCTAGTGAAAAAGCAGAAACTTTAAACGGATCTTGATTTTGTGCCAACTCTCCATGTCGCCAATACGAGTTTTGAACAAGAAATCGGCAGCTTTTCACCTATTTCCTTTCCTCAGATCTTAGAGTCCCATCCAGTCCATCTTCAGCTGCAGTTTCTTCCGTTTCTCTATGGAAACAAAGAAGATAGAGTCTTCACCATTGCCGAACCTGATGAACATTTTTTTACGCGCCTTGAGGCATTTGGCCTTACCCCGCCAAAATTAGTTATGGAGCCTCCAGAAGGCGCTCATGTGGCGAGTTGGGGAGATACCCTTCCACTGAAGCAATGGGCCGATCTACACCGTTTAAAACTCGACTTGCCGCCCTGGGATGTCATCAAAGAAATCAACTCCAAGGCTTTTTCGTTCATCAACACACCACAACTTCCCGGCGCAGCGCTTCTGCACGATCGAAAGGAACTCGAAGCTTGGTTTCATTCTACTTCAGGAGAACGCGTGCTGAAAACTTGCTACGGAACATCGGGATGGGGACATTATCACTTGCGCAATCTCGACGATCCAACACTTGAAGCCTTCGCGAAGCGTTCCTGGACGCATGGTCTTCCACTCATCGCTGAGCCTTGGGTCAAACGGCAGCTCGATTTCAGCACGCAGTGGCTTCTCGAAAAAAACAAAGAGAAGCGCTTCTTAGGTTTCACACTTTGTGAAAACGATGAGCGTGGCCACTACCGCGGCACAGTCGTTGGAGATCCTGAATTGCTGATGGGCGTGCATTTTCGCCATTTTCGAAAGCATTTAGATGAAGCGGAAAAACTGCTCGCGCTCTTTGCAAAGAAGGGATATTTCGGTCACGTGGGATTCGACGCAATGATTTACGAAGAGAGCCGTTTGCAACCGGTCGTCGAAATCAACGCGAGAAAAACCATGGGTTGGGTAGCGCTAGAAATGCAGAAGCGATATTTTCCTGATCGTCGATTTCGCATTTCTTTGGTCGATCGAAATGATGCATTGCGCGCACTTCTTCCACTTCATGTCATCACACACAAAAAACAGAAAATAGCCTTCCAGAAGCAGCTGAGCGCGGATTTTGTTGATTAATAAATTCCATTCGCGATAAGACTCAGGGTAGGTTTATGTGGGAACGAACATGGATGTACTGAAGATCAAGGGCGGGCTTCCTTTGGAAGGTCGAGTTAAAGCCGCTGGCGCAAAAAACTCGATCACGAAATTACTCGTCGCTTCTCTTCTTTCCGACAAAAAATGCATCTTTCATAACGTTCCCAAAATCGCCGAAGTAGAAATCACCGTCGATCTCTGCCGCGAAATTGGTTCGGAGATCCATTGGGATAAAGAAGCGGGAATCATCGAAACGCAGACGAAAGAACTGCGCACCTCCTACGTTCCGCAGAGATTTTCCGGATCGAACCGCATTCCGATCTTGATGATCGGCGCTCTTCTAGGCCGCACACAAGAAGACATCATCGTTCCTACTGCAGGCGGTTGCAAAATCGGACAACGGCCAATCGATTTCCATATCTCTGCTCTAGAAAAGCTCGGCGCGAAAATCGAATACCGCGAAATGAAAAAAGAAGGCGCCTATTTTGCTCATGCCCACAATGGCTTGAATGGCGCGATCATCCACTTGCCCTTCCCTTCTGTCGGCGCCACGGAAAATACGATCCTCGCAGCAGCAAGAGCTAAAGGCACTACAGTCATCAAAAATGCTGCGATAGAGCCCGAGATCATCGACCTCATCCTCTTTTTACAAAAAATGGGCGTGATCATCTTCGTCGATGTCGATCGGACGATTCGCATTCAAGAAACCCAGCATTTTAATGAAGTCGTCCACACCGTGATCACCGACCGGATCGTCACAGCATCGCTCGGCATGGCATCGATCAGCACAAAAGGAAGAGTGTTTGTCGAAGGCGCCCAGCACATGCACATGATCACGTTCTTGAACAAACTGCATGAAATCGGCGCAGGTTTCGAAGTGCGCGACAACGGTATCGAATTTTTCTATAAAGGCCCTCTCAAGGGCGGCGTTCATATCGAAACCGATGTGCATCCCGGCTTCATGACCGACTGGCAGCAACCTTTCGTCGTACTTCTCACACAAGCCCATGGAAACTCTGTCATCCATGAAACTGTCTATGAAAATCGATTTGGGTATTCCCATGCCTTAAAACTGATGGGCGCAGATGTCGAACTCTTCACCCAATGCCTCGGCGGAAAGGAATGCCGTTTCGCCTCAAGAAGTTTTCATCATAGTCTCATCGTTCGGGGGCCCACACCCCTAAAAGGGCGGGAGATCGCGATTCCCGACCTTCGCGCGGGTTTTGCCTATGTGATGGCTGCCTTGCTCGCCCCTGAAGAGAGCATAATTGGGGGACTGCAGTTCCTCGATCGGGGCTATGAAGACATCGTCGGAAAGCTCGCCAGCCTAGGCGCCGATATCGCCCGAACCAACGCCGATCCTAAGTCTATCCCCATGATGATCGCATCCGCTTCTTGATCTCCTTGATCTTCTAAAGGTATACTCCTCCGCGCCCGATGGGCCGGGGGTTCTGTTGTCTTGGAAAACTGAGTTAAGAAAAAATTTCACAACCTGGGAAGCGCTCTGCGATTTTCTCGAGCTCGATGACGCTGCAAGGAGTCAAGTTCTCAAGAAAAACTCCTTCCCGCTCAACCTTCCCTATCGGCTTGCCTGCAAGATCGCCAAGAACCGGCTCGACGATCCGATCCTACGGCAGTTCGTTCCTCTTCAAGAGGAGACTATCCAACACCCCGATTATGTCGCCGATCCTCTTCAAGAGAGCCAGTTTCGCAAGAGTTCAAAACTCCTCAAAAAATATCAAGGAAGCGCTCTTCTAGTCTGTACAAGCGCCTGCGCTATGCATTGCAGATTCTGTTTCCGCCGGGAATTTCCCTATGATGTCAGTACGCCGAACTTCGATAAAGAACTTGAGATGATCGCCGATGATCCCACTCTTAAAGAGATTATATCTCAGCGGCGGCGACCCTCTTTCGCTCAGCAACCGCGCTTTAAAGGCCCTGCTCGATTCTTTGGAGAAAATCCCTCATATCCAACGGATCCGCTTTCATACACGCTTTCCCATCGGCATTCCGGAAAGACTCGAACCTGCCTTGCTCGATCTTTTTGAAAACCGCCGCTTCCAATTTTGGTTTGTCATCCATTGCAATCACGCCAATGAACTCGATGAGACCGTCCTCAGCGCTTTAAAGGAGGTCCTGAAACGAGGAATTCCTGTGCTCAATCAATCGGTGCTTTTGAAGGGAGTGAATGACACGATCGAGGCTTTTGAAGCGCTATGCACCAAGCTCGTCGACAATGGCATCGTTCCTTACTACTTGCATCAACACGACCGAGTTGCTGGAGCGCATCATTTCGATGTCGAGGAAAGCGTCGGTCACTCTTTGATTCAACAACTCCAAGATCGGCTTGGCGGCTACGGCGTCCCGAAATACGTCCGCGAGATTCCCGGAAAAGCCGGCAAGACCACTCTCTAATTCTTGATTTTTCCCTAAAATTTTGTTAGTAAAACACCTGCGTTGTAAACGCATGTTTTACCAACATCACAAAGGGTCATCTATGAATATGAGAAAATTCCTGCTAACGACTATGACACTGTCATCGAGTTTACTATTTTCTGATGAATCGGCCTTCGACGCGACGATTCCCGTTGTGGATATGAAGGAGTATCAAAATCCCGAAACGAAGCAAAAATTCTTGGCTGAGCTCCATGATGCTTTGCAAGAAGTGGGTTTTTTTGCCGTGATCAATTCGGGAGTCGATATCCATACTCTTGATAATGCTTACCAAGCATGCTTCGATTTTTTTGCCCTTCCTTATAGCGATAAAATGCAAGTCAATGTCCCATCGAGCAATGGCCAGCGCGGCTATGTGCCCGGTGAATCGGCGAAAGGACAAGGCCGTAAAGACTTTAAGGAATTTTACCATGTTGGAAGAGAATTCAATCCCCCTGAAAGCAAACCCGCTGCATTCTGGCAGAATGTTTGGCCTAGCGATTTCGACTTGAAGGATCCTGTCTGCGCACTCTTTGCAGCACTGGAACAATCGATGGTCCCGCTGGAAGAAGCGATGGCCGAATCGATAGGACAGCCCAAAGACCTCTTCACCAACATGACCATAGAAGGCGATATTCTTCTTCGCGCTATTCATTATCCCTCCAATCCTCCCAAAGAGCAGTTCTGGGCGGCTGAACACACCGACATCGATCTCTTCACGATTCTGCCGAGAGCTACTGCAGAAGGGCTGCAAGTCAAAAACAAGCAGGGAGAATGGATCGACATCAAAGTTCCGGAAGGTGCTTTCATCGTCAATGGTGGCGATATGCTAGAAAACATCACCAATGGCGAATTCCGCAGCGGTCTTCATCGCGTTGTCGCATTGAAAGATAACTATGAACGCTATTCGATCGTCTTCTTCGTCCATCCTCGTTCAGAGGACCATTTGGATCCGCTCGCTTCCTGTATCGCAAGGACAGGGGGTGTTCGCAAATACGCGAATGCCACACGTCTGGAGCTCCTTTCAGAAAGGCTCGTCGATCTCGGACTCGCTTCTCCTGAAATGATGAAAAATCTAGCGAATTGCGGACTCATGGAACGCTTGATCGAAGTGGGGCGGGCAAGTCCTAAGGCAATGAAAAAACTCGCTGATGCAGGGCTGGCAAGTCCTGAGGTTCTGGAAGAATTGAAAAAACAGAAATAATTACATTTTTTCGAGGGTCTTGAGGCCGAGGAGTTCGAGACCCTTTTTCAGAATGCGCCCAGTCGCTTCGCATAGAAGAAGACGGCTATCTTCAAATTCATCGCCTTCGACTCTGCAATCGCGGAAAAAGGCATGAAATTTTTCTGCGAGCTCATAAAGATAGTCGGTCAGACGATTGGGTAGGAGATCTTTTTCGACATGGACGATCGCTTCGCCGAATTGCCGGATATGCACAGCCAAAGTGACTTCTGAAGGATGGTCGAGCTCAATTTTGACTTTGCCGATGAGCGAAACGGGGTCTTTGCCCGTTTTGCGTTTGATGCCTTGAACGCGCACATAGGCATAGAGAAGAAAGGCTGCGGTGTTGCCTTCAAAACGGAGCATCCTGTCGTAGCTGAAGACGTAGTCTTTGATCCGCTGGCAAGAAAGATCTGCGTATTTGACGGCATCGATGCCCAATACTTGGGCCATTTTCTCGATTTCGTGGATGGGGGTATCGGGCATTCTTTCAATCAGGATTTCTTGAGCTTTTTCGACCCCTTTCAGAAGAAGATCGATCAGCTTTTCGGTTTCTCCTGAGCGCGTCTTGAACTTTTTCCCATCGGGCCCTAAGACAACGCCGAATGTGACATGATCGAAATGCACTTTATGCGGGTCGTAGAATCCCGCTAGCTCAGCTGCTTTGAAAACCATCTGGAAATGCAGGGCTTGACCGGCATCGGTAACGATGATGATCCGATCGGCTTTTTCCTCATGTACGCGGTGCCAAATGGCGGCCATATCGGTAGTGTCGTAGTTGTAGCCGCCATCAGATTTTTGGACGATCATCGGCAGCTTTTCTCCTTCTCTGCCGACAAACCCTTCCATGAAGATGCATTTAGCCCCATCGGAAATCGTGATGAGTCCTTTTTTTTCCAGCTCTTTCGATGGTTTTGGGAAGAAGAGGATTATAGAAGGATTCGCCACGCTCGATGAGTTTCACATCGAGAAGGTCGTAAATTTCCTGAAATCCTTGTCTCGAAATTTCGCAGATCATTTTCCAAGCGGCAATCGCCTGGGGGTCTCCGCCTTGCAAAGCGACGACTTGAAGCTGCGCTCTTTTTTTAAACTCGGGTTCGGCATCGAAACGGGCTTTTGACTCTCGATACCATGTCATGAGAGAAAGCAAATCGGTCGTCTTTTTTCCTTCCAAGACATCTTTATGATGATCCCGCATATGCGTGATGAGCATGCCAAACTGCGTACCCCAATCACCGACGTGATTGAGACGAAGGACATCATGGCCGAGAAATTCAAAAACCCGAGCCAAACAATCGCCGATGATCGTCGATCGCAAATGCCCGACATGCATTTCTTTTGCGATATTGACCGAAGAAAATTCGACGACGACTCTTTGTTTTTTTTCCAATGGGGGAACGCCCAGCCTAGGATCTCTAAGCACTTCTTCGATCTCTTCGGCGAGGAAGGTAGTATCCAAGGTCATATTGATAAAACCAGGTCCTGCGATATCTAAATGCGCGAGGATGGGTTTATTTGAAGGGTCTGTGATCTCTAGATGGGAAAGAATAGCCTGGGCAACTTCACGTGGAGATTTTTTCAGCGCTTTAGCGATTTTCAGGGCGCTGTTGCACTGATACTGGCCAAATTGAGGTTGTGTACTGGGAGCGACATCCGCAAGAGCTAACTGCTCGTCTAAAGACGAGCCAAATGCTTCATGAATAGCCGCCGTCGCCATTTTTTGGAGTACGACGATCAGATTTTGCATAAGTTATTCGACTATACGGACGAATGATGAAAATTCGGCGGAGTCACTCGTTTGCCGACTTTGTACTTAAGCCGATAATCAGCAAGAGCAATCGCCGCAGTATTCGTGGAAAAGCGATTTTGCTCAGCGATGTCGTAAATCGTCATCAATTTATCGAAGATACCATGCACCTGCTGATGGGCAGAGCCAGGCCGATAGCCTTCATCTTCGAGTTCGCGGGTCACATTGATGAGTCCGCCAGCGTTGATGACAAAATCAGGCGCGTAAAGGATGCCTCTTCGCATTAGATCGTCGCCATCGGTATCGGAAAGGAGCTGGTTATTGGTCGCACCTGCGACAGCTTTGCACTTAAGACGGCGTATGGTCTTAGGATTGAGGATACCGCCCATGGCGCAGGGAGCAAATACATCGCACTCTACATCGTAGATCGCATCGGGTTTGCAGGTCTTTGCGCCATACTGTTTCGCGAGTTTTTCCATCCGGTCAGTGTGGGTATCGGTGATCACGCATTTCGCTCCGTGCCAAAATAGGTGGGCGAGAAGCTTAGCGCCTACGGCTCCGAGTCCCTGAATCGCAACAGTGCGACCCAGAAGAGACTCATCTCCATAGATTCTTTTTAGGACGGATTGGATGCCGCGGAAGACTCCCCATGCCGTAAAAGGTGCGGGATCTCCACTGCTTTTTTCATGCGCGAGTCCGACGACGTAGGGGGTTTCTTTGTGGATGTACATCATATCATCTGTAGTACTTCCGGCGTCTTCGGCGCAGATATATTCCCCATTGAGACGCTCTACGGC